>NZ_CP107902.1:9127737-10374860 GCF_036013935.1 Streptomyces sp. NBC_00461 | reverse complement strand
GCGCGCTGGGCCAACGAAAAAGCCGGCGCGTTGCGCCGGCTGTGCCGCCCGCTCCGCGGGCGCAGGCGTGGCAAGCCACGCCATGTCAGTTTCCGCTTCGCTCCAACTGACATGCAATAGGCCCGCGTTGCGGTCCTGTTCCGGCGGCAAGCCGCCGGTCGAGCCGCTTCGCGCCTCGACACAGGTCCGCTTCGCTCCCCTGCTGAAAGGCTCGCTAACGCGAGCCTAGCTGGCTGCAAAGGTGAGGTGTGCGGTGCCTGACTTCCTTTCTTTCCCGGGTACTTGACATATCATCACGAATTCCTGACGGCCCGTAATTTTTGAGGGCCTATTGTCCCATACTGCTGGTGGCGCGATGGGGGTCTTCGGGGTTCATGTGCAGAGGCCGTCATGTATGCGGCACGCTCGGTTGTAGCGTGTGATGGCCTCGCAACTCGCAACTTGAGGCCTTGCATCATAATTTCTCTGTAGAGACTCTACCCTGAGGGCTCACTGCCCCCGTAGATCGAAAGGCGGGATCTCATGCCGAGGAAGCAGCGGCTCCGTCCTCATCAGGTCGAGGCAGTTGACGCGGTGGTCCGCGCGCTCGGGTCTCCGGCGAGCGGAGAGCTCGCAGACACGGCGGTGCGTGCGCAGGTCATTGCACCTCCGGGGGCTGGCAAGAGCCTGATCGCAGTCTATGCGGCGCAGGGGCTGCGTGCCGAACGGGTGTTGGTTCTGGTGCCCACGCTCGACCTGCTGGGTCAGATGGTGGGTGTATGGCGTGCCGGCGGGCGTGGCGGCCGGTTATTCGGGGTGTGCTCTGAGCGCGAGAAGGCCGCTGTGGGGGTGCGGTGCACCACGGATGCGGGTGAGTTGGCGGGGTGGCTCGCGGGTGAGGGCCGGGTGACGGTGTTCGCCACGTATGCGGCGGCGGGCCTGGGTGTGCTGGAGCGTGCACATGCGGCCGGTGCCGGGCGTTGGGATCTGATGGTGGTGGATGAGGCGCACCGGACGGCGGGGGGGTTGGGGAAGCCGTGGGCGGTGGTGCATGACGATCGGCGGCTGCCGGCGGTGCGGCGGTTGTACATGACGGCGACTCCGCGGTTGTGGGAGTTGCCCGGGCTGGAGGGGGCAACCGGTGGGGCGGGGCAGCTGGTGGCGTCGATGGACGATGAGGAGATCTTCGGGCCGGTGGTGTACCGGTTGACGATGTCGGAGGCGATCGAGCGGGGGTTGATCGCGCAGTACCAGGTGGTCTGCGTGGATATTGCTGATCCGCAGCTGTCGGCGGTGCGGTTGGTGGGCGCGGAGGCGTTCACGGATGAGGTGCGGGGGGTGCGGTTGGCGGCCTTGCAGACGGCGGTTTTGAAGACTGCTGCGGAGCACCGGCTGCGGCGGGTGCTGACGTTTCATCACCGTACGAATGAGGCGGAGGCTTTCGCCGGCGGGCTGGGGCGGGTGGCCGCGGCGTTGTGGGAGGCCGATGCGGGATCGTTCGCGGAGCCGGATGCGGTGTGGGCCGACTGGCTGTGCGGGGAGCATCGGGCGGTACACCGGCGGCAGGTGCTGGAGACCTTTTCCGCGGGGCTGGTCGAGGATGCCGTGATGGAGCTGTGCGTGCTGTCGTCGGCGCGTGTGCTCGGCGAGGGGGTCGATACCGCGGCGTGTGATGCGGTGGTGTTCGTGGATGCGCGGGGCTCGACGCCCGATGTGGTGCAGGCGGTGGGCCGGGCGCTGCGGATGCAGCCCGGAGAGGGCAAGGTGGCCTCGCTGGTGGTGCCGGTGTTCCTGGAGCTGGGTGAGGAACCGGACGAGATGCTGGCCTCGCGGTCGTATACGCATCTGGTGAAGGTGCTGACCGCGCTGCGTGCGCATGATGCCGAGGCCGTCGAGCAACTCGCCGTCTCCCAATCTCCCAGCCGGCAGGCTGCCGCGGGCGGGACGGCAGGTGGGGTGGTCAGTGGGGCGGCGCAGGGACTGCTGCGGTTCTCCACGGCCCGGGATCCGGTGCAGTTGGCGGCGTTCATCAGGGCGCGTGTGCTGCGGCCCGAGGGCGAGTACTGGCGGCGGGGGCTGCAGGCCGCGATGGCTTACGCTGCCGATCACGGGCACCTGCGGGTCCCCTACGGGTCTACCGCTCCCGATGGTTTCGCGCTGGGGGTGTGGATCGCCAAGCAGCGCGTCGCCTACCGCCAGGGAACCCTGGCCGAAGAGCGGGTGAAGGAGCTGGATGCGGCCGGGATGGTGTGGTCCCATCTCGAGGTGGCCTTCTCCGAGGGCCTAGCCGCGGCACGCGGCTGGGCAGGGGAACACGGGCACCTCCTCGCCCCCACCGAGGCAACCTGGCAGGGCTACCCCGTGGGGATCTGGCTGCGAGACCAGCGTGCCGCCGCGCGACGAGAACGAGCGGCACAGAACGGGCCTGACGGGGGTCGGGCATCGGGGAAGGCCGACAGCGCGCGGCGGTGGGGGGAACTGGAGAAGATCGACCCTGCCTGGTGCCCCGCCTGGGACATCGCCTGGCAGCGGTGCTTCCACCTTGCCCGCACCCACGTCAACGGCGGTGGAGAACTGCCCGCTGGGCCCGGGGAGCTCGTCGTCCAGGGCGAGGACCTCGGGCGGTGGGCCGGCACCCAGCGCACAGTTGCCGTATGGGACGGCTTGCTGCCAGCGCAGCAGTGGCTGCTCACGCAGGTGCTGCACCTGACGCCGGACGACGATCAGCCTCAGCCAGGCCCTGCCCCGAGCAAGACGCGGGCGCAGATGTGGGCTGCCAACCTCGCCGCCGCCCGCCAGTACCACCAGCGGGAAGGACATCTGAACGTCCCTCGCCAGCACGTGGAAACCGTGGACGGCGACGACCGTGCGCTGGGCGTGTTCATCGCTAACTGCCGGGCCCGCAAGCAACGCCTGGCCTCTGAGCGAGTACGGGAGCTCAGTGCCGTCGGGATGAAGTGGGGGTGAGGGACCGGCGCATGGCGTGCTGGTGACTTGCCTGACAGAATTCCCGCCGCGCGGTTGCAGGAACAGCTTGCCTCCCTCTGGGGCAGCATCCCGTTGCGTTGACCCGGCGCCCGCAAGCGTCTCTCCCTGCGGTCTGGGCCGCTTCAGTACAAGCCCAGCCCGCCTCCGCCTCCACCACCCCCGTCAGAGGCCGCCGACGACGCCCGCCGCTGGGACTCCAAGTACGGCGGCGGGAACTGGAGGGCCAGCTCCGTCACCAGCTGCCTGGAGAAAGAGGCAGCCCCGCTGCTTCAGGACTCCTCCACTGACCAGGTCGGACGCAAGCTGTTCTTCATCACCGTTGAACTGTCCAGCGTGGGCTGGACAGCCTTCGACGTCGGCGAACACGACGTCGCCCAGCGCCACTTCACCCAGGCCCTGCGCATCGCCCGCGTCGGCGGCCGTGCAGCTTCCCGCCGGGGCTTGGTCGCTCGTGTCGCTGTGTCTCGTCGTCCTGCTTGACCCGGGCCATCCGTAAGTCGTAACTTACGTAAGTGGTGACTTACGAGGATGCCTTGTCCGCGCTGGCCGACCCGACCCGGCGGGCCATCTTCGAGCGTCTCGTCGACGGTCCCAAGGCAGTGGGGCAGCTGGCTGAGGGCCTGCCCGTGAGCCGTCCCGCGGTCTCCCAGCACTTGAAGGTGCTCAGGGAGGCCGGGCTGGTCGTGGACCAAGCGGTCGGTACGCGACGCGTGTACCAGCTCAACCCGGCCGGGCTGGGTGCTCTGCGCGCCTGGCTCGACCTGTTCTGGGATCAGGCACTGGCCGCTTTCACCGCGGCCGCCGAGAGCGAAGGACAGCACGAATATGACTGATGGCCCCGTCCGCAAGAGCGTGACCGTCCAGGCACCGATCGAGAAGGCATTCACCGTCTTCACGCAGGGCATGGACAACTGGTGGCCCCGCAGCCACAAGACCGGTGAGGGGGAGCTGAAGCAGGCGGTCCTCGAAGGCAGGGAAGGCGGCCGCTGGTACGAGATCGACACCGACGGCAGCGAGTGCGAGTGGGGCCGGGTGCTGACGTGGAAGCCGCCCACCCTCCTGGTGCTGGCCTGGCAGATCGACGCCACCTGGCGCTTCGACCCGCAGCTGAGCACCGAGGTGGAGATCCGCTTCTTCTCCGAAGGGCCGGATCGCACCCGCGTGGAGCTCGAACACCGTGACCTGGACCGCTTCGGCGAAGCCCAGGACCAGGCCCGTGCCGCGTTCGAATCGCCGGGCGGCTGGCCGCGTCTCCTCGACGCGTTCGCCCAGGAAGCAGCCGCATAGCCGCCAAGGCGGCATGCCCCCGCGGTGCGGTGCCGGACAAGGGCGTGGAATCTGTGGTGCACAGGCCCTCCCGTCTCGATTGACAGCGAGGTCGGGAGGGCCGCTCTGGTGCGCTCGGAGGCGCTCTTGGCCACCGTGAAGGCGGACACCGCGGCTGTCGAACGGCGCCTTGCAGCAGGCGAGTCGACCTGCCCGAAGTGCAGCGCAGTCCTGCGCGAGTGGTGCTGGGGGCGGTGCCGCCGGCTGCGGGCCGGCCGGGTCGGCGGGGTACCAACCATCCGTGGGCGGGGCGTCGTAGAACTTCCAGGACCCGCTGCATCTTGGCCAGGTAGTCCGGGCTCGGTGGAGCCTTCCACGTCGTGGCCATCTGACAGGGCACTTTTGAGCTCGAGAAGGATGCGGCGCAGAGTCTCCCGGCTGATGTGCCGCGACTGCCCTCCGGGCGACAAGGTGCGGCGAGCTTGGCCGGGCTCCGGGTCGGGAACGCGGCGATGCCGCCAGCCGGCGGAGGACGTCCGGTAACCCCGGGTTGCGCTGCGTGATCATCCGCGGATCAGACGAGGCGGTCGTACTCGGGCCGGAGGAGGGCGGCGGGGGTGTTCAACGCCTCACCCTCTGCCCTGCTTCGGTTCGTTCGCGCCCTGAGCCGGTCAACTGGATTGCTTGCCCACTGGTTCGTCTCCCTCCGGCGCCATGGCGCGCAGCCAGGCGCCGGAGATCTCCTCGATCACCTCTTCCGGCGGCATGCTGAAGCCAGCCTGCATGGCCAGCGGCCGTGTCAGGAGATGAACGAGGACGGGCCCGGCCAGAAGCTGGAAGGCCAGGATCGGCTCAATCCGTCGCAGCCGTCCGGCCTGCATTTGGCTGTTCAGGTACCGGGCGAGGTCGGGAAAGCCCCGAGCCATCCCGTGCCTCACGCCCTCACCGACATCCGGGCCTTGCTTGACCAACTCGAACACGATGTGCAGCAGCAGGCCGCCACGTCCTTCCATGGCGTGTGCCATGGCGTGGACCACTGCGGGGATCACATCGCCGGGGTCCGCCTCGGGCATCGCGTCGATGACGTCCGACACGACCGCCCACGGCGAGTAAGCCTTGATCAACTCGTCGAACAGTGCCGCCTTCCCCGGGAACAACCGGTAAACCGTGGCCCGGGAGACCCCGGCGGCGGTGGCCAGATCGTCCATCGACAGCTCTGCCAGTCCGTGCCGGCCCACCTGCTCCAGTGCCGCATCCAGGATCAGCTGCCGTGGCGCAGGTGCCGCTGCGCAGCCGGCCTCGCGCAGCAGCGCCTGGCGGCTGCCGAACAGGCGGTAGAGGGTCCAGAGCCTCGTCCCGCCCCATCTGCTTACTCACCCCGCAGGCTACCGGCGCCGCTCACCCCGCGTCCGGCAAGCCGGGAACGCGATGGGTGTGCAGTCCGGGGCCTGAGGTGCTTGAGGGTGAACTCACGCCGGGCGTAGGGGCTGGCCTGGGGTGTGGCCCGGTCCGCCAGGGAGTCCGCTCCGGGGATGTCTCCGGCGCGGAGTTACGCATCGTCGACGGGGGTGTAGGCCAGTTGACCACCTGCTGACCTAGCGAGGACGTCGATGGCCTCCTCGAAGTACCGTAGGCGGTAGTGGTGCCGATGCCGAAGCCTGCGGCGAGTTGGACGTAAGTACGGCCGGAGCGCAGGTGTACCAGAACGAGAGGGCCTGGCGGCCCGCGCTCCCACGGCGCCATCATGTTCCGCCTTCCTGGCCGCGGGCCCGTAGGCGGGCGGACAGGTAGCGCAGAGTCGAGGCGGACACATCGAGGCCTGACGGGTAGACAAGCACGCGGAAGCTCCTGATGGGCACGTGATCTCGGTCGTGAACCCGTCTATCAGCGGCTTCTTCACGTCCACACACCACCCCTCCAGCCCAACTGACGGCCTCTCCGGTGACATTGGAGAAGGATCACTGTCCACGCCACCCAATCAGTGTTTGTGAAGCGTCAGTAGGATCACGTCATGCCCTCCCCGACAGCCCGCCGCCACCTGCTGTCTACCCTGCTGGTCGTAGCACTGGCCGCATTCGGCTACTACGCCCTGCAGCCCGTCCGAGAAGCTTGTGCGCTCAACTCCGGCCCCTATGGCTCCACCTTCACCCCAAACAACGCCCACGCATCCGGCGATGGTCCTTGCGGTGAAGAGCGCACGAGGTTCCTGACCTGGCTCGGGCGATAGGCACCCCCGACCGGTCGAAGCCGCTGACTTCAGGTTTCCGCTGGTCAGGAGCTGACCAGCAACTGGCCCCGCCACCCTCGCGGATGACCGGGCCAGGTAGAAGAAGCTGCTGACAGGCCGCCCTGGGGGTGGAGCGGGCAGCGACACCCCCAGGGTTGGCCATACGCCTTCGTGACGCCACTGTGGCACACGACGGACCTGCGTCACGATCCATACCGCACAACCGAACTCCGTTGGTACGACGCCAAGTCGCCGGTTGATCAGACAAACAGGCAGTTTTCCTCTGCGTTCGTCGTCACCACCAAGGCCACCTCAGCTCGTTCCCTGCACAGTGCTGTGCTGGCAACGCATCGGTCCTCATATCGCCACCCGACCGGAGAGAGCGCTCTCAACGACCTTGCGCATCAATGGGAACCGATCAACCAACGAATGGATCCCCGACCGCTCCTCGCACATCCTTAAGCGGGCCACCGGGGCAATACCCACTAAAAATAGACACTTCTCCAGCGCTCGATACAGACCGCGGAGGAGCTAGAGGCAAGCCCCCCGCAATTTTGCCTTCACGGAATGGTCACAGTGTGAATTTGAGAGCGTTCTCAGCTTCAAGTGTTGACCACTTGTGGGACTCAGGAGGACAGTGTGGCTCGCGGATGCCGCCGAATCCGCTTCCTCACCAACCCCTCTTGTTTGGAGGCCACTTCGGCATGCCCAAGAAACACATCAGGAAGCCCCGCCATCGCTCTGTGGCCGTGATCGGCTCGCTGGCCGGCCTCGCCCTGCTCGGCTTCGGCCTGTACGGACTCGCCGACGCCTCGGTGGCCAAGCCGTCCGGCGGTTGGCACAAGGTATGGAGCGACGACTTTTCCGGCGCAGCCGGCACGCTCCCCTCCAGCAAGAACTGGATCATGGATACCGGCACCAGCTACCCCGGCGGCGCCGCCAACTTTGGTACCGGCGAGGTCCAGACGTACACAAAGGACACCGCCAACCTGCAGCAGGACGGCTCTGGCCACCTGAAGATCACCCCGCTCCGCAACGCCACGGGCAAGTGGACCTCGGCCCGCATCGAGACCAAGCGCAGCAACTTCGAACCACCGGCCCACGGCAATCTGCGCATCCAGGCCCGCATCCAGCTGCCGAACGTCACCGGAGCGGCCGCGGATGGATATTGGCCCGCCTTCTGGACACTGGGCGCCCCTTTCCGGGGCAACTACAAGAACTGGCCGGGCATTGGCGAGTTCGACGTGATGGAGAACGCCGCCGGCCAGAACAAGGTGTCAGGAACACTGCACTGCGGCACCGACCCCGGCGGGCCCTGCAACGAGACGCAGGGCTTGGGTGACAGCCGTGCCTGCCCGACGACCGCCTGCGCCGGCCACTTCCACACCTACACCTTCGAATGGGACCGCAGCAGCAGCCCCCAGCAGCTGCGCTGGTACGTCGACGGCGTGCGATACCACACCGTCTCCTCCGACCAGGTCGACGCGGCCACCTGGGACGCGGCCACCGGCCACGGGCACTTCATCCTGCTCAACGTCGCCATGGGCGGCGCTTTCCCAGACCCGGTCGCCGGACACGCGACACCCAGCTCCACCACCCGCCCCGGCGTCCCCATGAAGGTGGACTACGTCGCCGTCTACAGCTCCCGCGGCTCTGCCTCCAGCGCTCCCAGCCCGGGTAACTCGTAGGCCGAGGCAGGGCACGTAGAAGCCAGGATTCCGTGACGATGAGAATGTCTCGGCCGCCTGACCGTCGGTGCCCGGCGGCAGTGACCCTGCCGCCGACTTCGCGCAGCCGGGCGGCGGTACGAAAGCGTCCTCGGCCCGGACCGCGCAGAACCGATGTCCAGGCGTGCGGGCGCTCTCCGGGGAGGCGAGGAAGGAACGGCCGGCCGGAGGTAACTGTCTGCGCTGTGGTCGCGTCCGTGGCTTTCCCTCGCCGCCCCGGCACCTCACCAGATCAGCGAAAGGAGACGGTGCGCATGCCGCCGCCTGACATGCCATCGGGTGCCCAGGGGCCCGGCTGCGCTCGCCCGAGCATGACCCTGGCCAGCCACCCGGGCGCCCTGTGCGAGATCCCCGCTCGAGTCCCAGGTGCTGCTCTTCGATTGGTACGGCACCCTCGCGGGCAGCACCGGGTGAACTTCGGAGCACTCAGACGCGCGTTGCGCGCACATGGCAGCAATCTGTCGCGGGAGTGGTTTCTGGCGCGGACCGGGATGTCGGCAGTGGAGATGGTGGCGCACGTGGCTGAGGAGACCCGTTGGCCCATCGATGTGATGGCCGTGGTCAGCGAACGGGATGCGTACTACCTGACGCATGTCGCCCGGGTCCGCCCGGTGCCCGACGTTCTCGCTCTGGCGAGGGCCCAGCAGGGGGTCAGGCGCCTGGCCCTGGTCACCGGAGGAGGGCGGGCCACTGTGCTGCCCACCATCGGACACCTCGGCATGCAAGAGCTCTTCACCACCCTGGTCACCCGCGAGGACGCCCCCGGGGCAAGCCCTTCCCCGATCTCTACGGCGTCGCGCTCCAGCGCCTGGGCGTTCCGGCAAGGACCCTATCCAGATGGGATGTTCGTCCTGCCGTACCAAGGAATACTGACCGGCGCCCGGTATACATCCGGGCCGCCTTCCGACATCCCGGTCGGCATCCGATGAGACGCATGCCCCGCCGGGGCGATCGTGCGAGGCTGGCAGATCGACCCGTTCGAGGCAGCCGCCCACCTGCTCACCCTGGCGGGAACCTGCGGGCCGTTGAGCCTTGCACCGGTTGCCACAGTCTCCACCCAGTGAACGTCCGCTGGTCACGGCAGGCGCTGACCGAGCCCGCCTTCACCCGGCGCTACTGAACTGACGCATCGACGATCAGCGCAGCGCCCGCACGACACAGGCGCCCGGTACTACCTCGACGCGCGTGCCGGCACCGTGGTGCTGATCAACACTGCATCTGCACCGCACCCACCCGTGACCCATCACCGGTGCCTCCGTGCCGCCGTTCGGCATGCATGCAATCAGAAGCGGGCGTCAAGACGCCGGAGTCCCACCACCAGCGCACACAGGAGGCGCCAATGAGCTCACGGAGAGCGATCACCCCGTCCGAACCCACTGTTCCATCTGCGCGCTCCCGCCCTGCGGGACCACGGACAGTGCGGGCTTCCCCGTCCCAGGCGGCCGATGCGCAACCGCAGGACGGCGCGGTGGTGGACAGTCCACCGTCCCCGGCCGGGTCTTCGGGCGCACGGCGCAGTCGACGCCGGTGGCAGGAGGTGCTGGTGCTGTGCGGCATGGTGTTGATCCTTGCGCTGGGGATCAAGACCTTCTTCGTGCAGGCGTTCTCCATCCCCTCGTCCTCGATGCAGAACACTCTGCAGCCGGGCGACCGGGTCCTGGTGGACAAGCTCACCCCCTGGTTCGGAGCCACCCCGAAACGCGGTGAGGTCGTCGTCTTCCGAGACCCCGGGGGCTGGTTGACCGAGCCGACACACCAGACGCGCAACCCTGCCCTGCGCTTCCTGAACAGCACGCTCAGCTTCGTTGGCCTGATGCCTTCTGCGAATGAAAAAGACCTCATCAAGCGGGTGATCGCGGTCGGCGGGGACACCGTGGAGTGCCGTCGCGGAAGCCCAGTGAAGGTGAACGGCATCCCGCTGAAGGAGCCATACATCTTCCGGGGCGCGACCCCGTGCGACGACCTTCCGGCAGGCACCGTCAAGGTGCCCCCGGACCACCTGTGGGTCATGGGCGACCACCGCAACGACTCCTGGGACTCCCGCGCCCACGTCCACGAACCCGAGGGCGGCTTCGTCCCCGTGGACCACGTGATCGGCCGCGCCTTCGCGGTGGTCTGGCCAATCCCACGCTGGGCCGCCCTGCCCGCGATCGAAGAACACTGGAAATGAAACCCACAGAGCCAAACTGCGGGGCTTGCCCACTCCCCGCGCTTGCGCCGACTTCTCCAACCGGACGGGCGCCCCACCAGTTTGATGCACGTCACAGCGGAGGCTCTGCGACGCCGGCTCCGCACCTGCGACCTTCCGTCCTGGATGTGTCCCGCTGGAGTGCTGCACACCCGGCATCATCCGCCGGACGGGGAGCGCCCATTTAGGCTGGCCCATGTACGAGACCGCCGAGGCCTGACCAGGTCAAGGCCCGGCGACAGTCGCCGAGTGGTCTCGCAGGCCGGGGCCGTGCCACTGGTGGAGACAGTCTGCACAACCGTCCCCTACTCGGCTCGGGCAACACCTCGGCTCCGTCCCATCTGGGACGGAGCGGCTGCAGACAACCCGCCCCAGCGCTGGGGTGCCGCGGTCCACACGGGATCGCTGGCCTGTTTCCGCTCCCCCCAGCCACCGCTTCAACCAGCACCAGTCTGCGGCCCGCTGACGTGTCAAAGCCCACGGTCGTGCTGGTCCCCCGAAGACAGGCCATGGGCGACACCGCAGGGTCGTCGACGGACCGCCGGAACCGATCACCGAGGCAGTTCATGCTGTTTGCTCGGCGAACGCTTCGGCAAGGAACTGGCTCGCGGTCGCGAACGAGCGGTGGTCGGCGCGTTCGTCGTGGGCCACGCCGGGCGTTGCGCCGGGCTGGGCGTGCCGGTGGGTGAAGCCGTGCAGGGCGCCGCCGTACATGATGAGCTGCCAGTCCGCGTGCGCCTCCTCCATCTCCTGAATGAACGCCGCAACGTCCGCTTGTGGCACGTGGGGATCTGAAGCGCCGTGGCAGGCAAGGATCTTGGCGCGGACGATGTGCGGCTGTGCCGGAGCCGGTGTCGCGAGGCTGCCGTGGATGCTGACGGCGCCTGCGATCTCCTCCCCGGACCGGGCCAGCGTCAAAGCGGCCATTCCTCCGAAGCAGACCGACTGCGGCGAAGCGTCCGTCGGTGTCCGGGCAGTCCCTGAGCGCGTCCAGCCCAGCCCTGGCGCGCCCGGCCAACGTGGCGGGGTTGTCGCGCAGGGCTGTCACACAGTTCATGATCCGCTGGCGGTCACCGGCCACGCCGTCGCCGTACATATCGCAGGCCAGCACAACGTAGCCGAGTGTCGCCCAGCGTTGCGCCTGGTCGCGTGCGTGGTCGTCCAGACCCGCGCCGCCGTGGATGAGCAGGATGCCAGGTCGCGGCTTCTCCCATGCCTCATCGCGGATACAGCACTCCCGTCAGGTAAATCTCTGCGTCCTGGTAGGCCAAGGTGCGGCCGGTCAGCGGCATTGGGCTCTCCTAGAGATCTTTAACGGTGCGGGTTACGGCGGTTGGATGTGCCTGAGCGCCTCGACGGCGCGGGTGAGGCGGTTGGTCTTGGCGTCGAGTGGCGGCTCTGTGCGCTGGTATGTCAGTGGCGCCGGTTATGTTGCTGGGCATGACAAGTTGGATCAACTGCGGCGTCATAGCGTGGCTGGAAGAAGAGTGGTGCGTGGACGACGAAAGTGTCCTGGTCTACTTCAAGGGGACCGGCCTGGCCACCATGGCCGATGGCTTGTCCGCGCACGACCGGCCGCCGTTCGCCTACGGCAACGGCACGGCACCCGGTGACTGGGGCGTGATCGTTCACCACATGTTCAACCCGTCCCGTGGCGACTTCGACGAGATCGACTACCGCGAACTGTGCCCCCAGGGCGCTGAGCTGATGGTGTTCGTTCCCAACCCGTCCATTGCCCAGGCCCACCGGCCCAAGGCGTACCACTACAAGGACGGCCAGATATCGTCCTGCATCGACTACGAAGGCCCCGACTACGTCGGAGACTACTGGCCCAACAAGCTGGCCTCCCTCATCACGGCGGCCGGACTGGACCACGAGAACGAGACCTACGAGGAGCAGCTGACCCAGCTGATCTGTGACCACCTGGGGCTGCCCGCACTGGATCGTGACACCATCACGGTGGACCGCGACCTGGTGGTCTCCTACTTCTAGGAGACCTTTCCGTTACGGAGGTTGGAGGTCGAGCGCGGTTTTGGCGATGAGTCCCTCGATGAGGCGGGGGCGGTACTGCATCCGCTTCAGCCGCGTCTTCACCAACGCGGTGAGCTGGTCGAGGCTGTGTTTGGTGAGGTTGGCCAGCGACCTCTTCAGGTGTGACCACACGCCCTCGACCGGGTTGAGTTCGGGAGGGTACGGGGGCAGCTGGTAAACGGTCAGCCATAATCGAGCGTCGATCAGCTCGTGCATGGCGCGGCTGACGTGCGTGTTCAAGTTATCCCACACCAAGACGATGGGGCCGTCGAGCTGCTGGTGCGCGGCATCCAGCAGGCGGGCGTAGTCGGTCTCGGTGAAGCCCTTGCGGCGGCCCTTGGCGGGACCACGCTCGAAGTGGATGCGGTAGATCAGCCGAGGCCGATGACCGTCTTTGGCGCAGATCAGCGCCGCCATCGAGACGCGTTTGGTGCCTGCGGCGGTGACGTGCACCACCGGGGTGTGGCCCCGTCGGCCCCAGGTGCGGCCCTTGGGCGGCCTCAGGCCCTGGCCGGCTTCGTCCTCGAAGCAGAGCCAGGCGCCCAAGTCCGCCGCAGTTGCCGGTCGGTGTGGGTGCGTCGTGCGGCGGCGATGTTGACGTGCCCGGCCAGTTTGAGGGCGCCTCGGATCAGGTCGCGGAGGCGGCCAGGACAGCGGGGGTGTTGTGGGCCCTGACCTGGGACTTGTCCTCGTTGAAGGTGACATCCCAGGGCCGTTGCAAAGTCTGACGAACTTGAATCCTTGCTGGTCAGGTCAATCCGAGGAGATCGAGTGGACGACGGAAGGGCTCGTAGGACATCTCGCGGATCCCGGCGGCGATGTTGGCGTGGCCTGCCGCTCGCAGGACGTTGATCGCAAAGCTGCGGAGCGTGGCCATGTTCTGCGGCCCGTACCCGGTGCGGATCTTCGAGGCGTCTTCGGCGAAGGTGGTGTCGCGGACGAAGTGGAGCCTGTTCTCGATCACCCACTGGGAACGGGCCAGCTGTCCGAGCCGCTGGGGGGATGCCTGGCGGGCTGTCAGGTCGGTGAGCGCGTAGACGGTCTGCCGGGTGACCTTGCAGGTCCTGATGTCGGTGCGGTGGCGCAGGATTTTCACGGCCTGGACCGCGTGGGGAAAGTCCAGGCCGAGCTCGGTGACCGTCAAGGCCCTGGTCGCCCTCGTCTCCTTGCGGCCGTGCCCCGTCTCGCGGTCGTAGCGCCGGGCGGTGGCATGCTTCCACGGCAGTGCCCTCAACTGCCGCAACAACCCGGGCTGGTTGGCCTTGACCACCAGCAGATAGTGCGCCTGCTTCTCCTCCACCAGGAACCGGGCGTGGGCGCGCTGAGTGTGCAGCGCGTCGGCGGTCACCGTCACGCCCGCCAGGTCGAACGGCTCCAGCAGGGCAGCGGCAGGTGATCTCGTCGGTCTTGTCCGGCACCCGCAGCTGGGCGACTGTCTGCCCGGCGCCGGTCATCGCGGCCAGCAGGTGCGCGGCCGGGCCGGTGACGGTGCGCGAGCCCCGGGCACTCTTGCCGTCCACCGCGAGGGTGCCGGCCCCGGCCGGATCGGTGCCGAGCAGGTCGGCGAGCCCGCCCGGGCAGACCGCATTCAGGACGCGGCGCACGGTCGCTGCGCTCGGCGCTACGCGGACGCTGAACACCGTGGCCACGCGGGCGCCGAGCCGGGCGAGGGCCGCCTGCGGGGCCGACTTGGCCCACTGGCCGATCGACGTGAACGAGCGGGCCCCGGCCAGTACGGCGGAGCAGGCGATCAGCAGCACGCTCACGAACGAGTAACGCCTCCCGCGCCGGTGGCGCGGATCGGCCAGCGTGGCCAGTCGCTGCGGCAGATGCGGGAGCGCGCGGTGCTGACGCGAGGGCGACTTGATCAGGCAGACGCTGGCAGACTGACGGCTGGCTTCCTTGCGGATCTTGAGGCGTAGACACCTTCATGATCGACAAGGGCCGTGTCCGTCTGCGTTCGGGGCGCATCAACACGAGATCATCGCGAACCGGACATCCAGGGGAGAACGCCGGGGCCGTGGCGCAGCCTGTGGCGCCATCGAGCAGTGATTCAGGCGGACTTGACGGCGATCCAGCCGCCGAAGTTCATCCATCTCCAGAAACAATCGATGCGGTGGAACCCCGCCTGTCGCAGGAGCTCGACATTCCATTTGGCGGTCACAGGCACCAAAACGCCTTCAAGGGACAGAGCCTTGCGATCGATATCTTCAGGACTATAACCGTTCTGCATTTTAAGCTGATGGTAGAGCTTGACCATCAGATTGTTCATATCGGAGTCGGAACCCAGCACCTTCTCCACCAGAACAAGGGCCCCACCGGGTGCCGTATGGTCGTAGATCTGCCGCATGATGCGTTGCCTGTGCTCGATAGGGATGAACTGGAGAGTGAGCACAGCCAAGGTCAAGTCGGCCTGCACGTCAGGGTAGAAGTCGCGCATGTCCCGCTGGTGCACCTCGACGGAGCCCTCCACACAGCCGACCGCGAACCGCTGCCGCAGGGCCTTGGCCATCGGCTCTGACGCCTCAAGGCAGACGAACCGCCCATCGCCTTGGAGCGCTGCGACGAAAGGGGCGATCGCTTCTCCTCGGGAAGCTCCGCAGTCGACGATCGTGGATCCCCGTCGGACGAATTCCGAGCCGCAGGCGAAGACAGTGTTCCGCATGACCTCGTACTGCGGGATACTGCGGGCCAGCATGTTGTCAAAAACACGCGTGACCTCCGGGTCGAAGGTCCAGCGGCCCTGTGGGACAACGCGGTCGACCTCGCCGGCCGTGGGCCAGACGTCCTGACGGTGGGGGGCGGGAAACGCCACGGCAGACTCCTTCAATGTGATGAGCGAGATGATCAGCGGATATCTGTTCCCGGCTCACGCAGACGCGCGAATTCGGTGCCGAACTCCGGGAGCGCATACACTGCCGGGCGAGGGCGAACCCAGACGTTGGCGCTGGGGATGTCATAGCCGCCGGCGGCGCCGATGATGACGCGGTCCCCGGGGCGGAGACCAGCAGGGCCGACGATCCGCGCAGCGAAGAGGTCCGACTCGTAGCACATGGCGCCGTAGAGGTCATAGCGGAGGCTGCCTTGATTGCCTGGCTGGAGGAACTCCACCGGGTGGTGCCATCCGTTGATTGAGCGGACCAGGTTCGTGCCTGCGTCCAGCACGACCACATCCCGGCGGTGACGCGGTTTGCGGACGGCGACCGAGGCCACCAGCACCGCGTGGTCCTCGACCAGACTGCGGCCGGGCTCGATCACCAAGTGCAAGGCCTCAAGGGGGAGCCCGAGCGCACGGCACTCGGCGGCAACCTCCTTGGCGTACACCGACCACGGGGGCAGCGGCACTCCGGGGGCACAACTAGCGGCGGGGAACCCACCGCCGATGTCCACGGTCAGTGGTTCGGCGGACTGAGCGAGCAGATCGCTGAGTTGCTCTCGCCAGTGACGGAGAACAGCGCGATAGGGCTCTGCCTCCAGCGGGTGGAGTCCGGTGTTGAAATGGATGCCACGCACAGGAATGTCTGCGGCGGTCAGGATGCGACGCGCCTGTTCGACCTCGCTGGGCAGCAGCCCGAACCGGGACCAGCGCCGTCGTCCCCGGGGCACCGCAAGCCGCAACGACACCCGCGGGCATGCGCCCCCGACCGCCCGGTCGGCGAGCGCCTGCACCTCCGCAATGCTGTCGGCTTGGATGAGGACACCCAAGGCCACAGCCTGGTCAAGCTCGGAGGGGAGCTTCACCGGCCCATCGAAGTACACCTGGGACGGAGCGAAGCCGTCGGCCAGAGCCGCCGCCAACTCGGCTCCCGATACGACTTCGGCTGCGGCACCGCACTCCCTCAAGAGCGTGGTGACGCCGGGCAGAGCGTTTGTCTTGTACGAATACGCCATCGTGAAGCGGGGGAACTCCTGGCGCCAGGCCTTGGCCATCGCGAACGCGGTCTGCTTGATCGCTTCCAGGTCGAACAGGTAAAACGGCGTGGAAAGCTCGACGGCCGCGTGCACGCCGGACCTCAGGCGCTCGGAGATCAACGCTTGGCCCGCCAAACACCGACCATGAGCCCCTGGAAAGAGCGGTGCTCGTCCAGCACTAGCCGAGTCTCCCGCAGGCGGTGGAAGCAGGCGTCGCGCACCGGCCGCGAGACGCCCGCCAGGGCCGGCACCCGACCGTAGACGGACTTCCGGACCGTCCGGGTGACACGACGCGGGCCCAACGACGGGGTGTCGCGCAGCACCTCGTCCACCAGTTCGAACTTCTGGGAGAAAAAGTCAACCCAGAAGCTGCGGTCACGCCCGGCGTCGGTGCGGAACCCGATGGCGTCGGCCACCTGGTCCAGCAGGTGAGCGGGCGGGCGCTTCCGGTAGTAGAAGGCGGAGACGCACAGCAGCCCGCCGGGGCGAAGGACGCGGTGCACCTCGTCGAGGGCCCGCTCGCGCTGTTCTATGAAGCCGAAATTGCAGCCCCCCAGGACGTGTGTGAACGAGTTGTCAGCCAGCGGCAGGTCCGCGGCGTCGGCGACCTGGTACGAGAAGGCAGGGTTGTGGTTGGCGTACCCACGCGCCTGCCTGACGGAGTCTTCGGAAATGTCGATGCCGTGAACGGATGCCCCGGTGAGCCCATGAGTGGTGCGGCCCGACCAGCCTGTTGAACAAGCCAGGTCCAGCAGGTGGGAGTTGCTGTCGATCGATGCCATGGAGACCCACTCGTCGACCGTCCGGAACGCGCCAGGCGGGGTGTTGTGCTGGCCGAGGAAGGCGACGAAGTCGGGGTAACTCTTGTCGAATACGGCACTGACACCGGGCTGGCGGAGGTCCAACCGCCCCGGGGTGCGAACAAACACTCTTG
Source organism: Streptomyces sp. NBC_00461 (assembly GCF_036013935.1). NCBI lineage: Bacteria > Bacillati > Actinomycetota > Actinomycetes > Kitasatosporales > Streptomycetaceae > Streptomyces > Streptomyces sp. NBC_00461. Next base: position 10,357,608 of record NZ_CP107902.1, on the reverse strand, counting down.
ATCTCCTTTGTCGCTGCGGGGTGCCGGGCTCGGGGCCCGGCACCCCGCAGCCAGTGACTAGTTCATCCAGCTGCGCTGGTTGCCCTTGATGCGGATGATCCGGCGGATCTTCAGAACGATGCTCATGGTGGGTGCCACCTCCCTTCCGTGGATTCGTTGGGCCTGGGAACCGATGCCGATCAGAAGTTCGCCCGGGGCGAACTCTGGGCACCGGTGCTCTCGGGGCGAAGAACGAAGGCCAGGAAGTACGGGATTCTGGATGCCTTCGCCCAGATCTCGGGATGCGAAGAAGCGACTTCGTCCTGAGGCTGCGGTTCGTAGAGCTCGGTGATCTGGAAGCCGGCTTGGCGGAATGCGGCGAAGTAGGTCTGGACAGTCCGATGGTGGGTGGTTATGGCGTCCATGACGATGTCGCCTTGCGATCCTTCGCGGTGCTTGGTGACCGGGCCTTCCGTGAAGTAGTGCTCCAGCCGAAGATCCTCGTACTGCCACTGGCCGCGGTCGTTCCTGCGGTTCCAGCTGGCGCCGTCCTTTATCGGGTGGGGCACGGTGACGACGACTGTCCCGTCCTGACGGACGGCGCGGCGCAGGTCGGCCAGTACAGGTGCGAGGTCAGCAACATGGTCGAGGACGTTGTTACACACGACCAGATCGAACTCGGCCTCGTAGGGGGGCAGCCGATCGCCTGCTACGGTGCTCACCCGGCTGACGAGCTCGTCGGGGATGTTCTGCCGCAGCATGTCGAGCATCCGGGTTGACCGGTCGAAGCCCACGACTTGGGCGCCTAGGCTCGCGAGCATCCGTACCTGCTCACCGGTGCCGCATCCATAGTCGAGGGCCTTGGCGCCAGGCTTCACAGCGGTGAGTTGTTCCATCAACGGATCCAGGACCACCGAGTTGAGCGACGCGTCTGCGCGGTCGGACTCGTACAGATCCTCTAGCGCCACGCTCTGGACTGCCGTCGACCAGCGTGGGTCGGGAATGACAGGTCCGCAGGAGGTGCAGTCGGAGCGTCGCGGGAAGTGTTCGCTGTGCAGCCTGTAGGAACGGGAGTCGAGCATGAGCCTGGTTCCGGCGGAACGGCAGTCACCGCCGAGGAGGCAGCGCAGTACCTCGTTGGCTGCCATGGCTGCCACTATGAGGTTGAGCGGGCCGTAGCTGCCTGCCTGCAGCCCTAGGTTGAGGTTGGGACCGGGCTTCTCACCGGGTTCGAGGTACTGCTCGAGTTCGCCGATGTCCCGAAAGCACTCGTAACAGGCCGTGGTTCCGGGGAGCACCAACGGTCCAACAGCGCCGAAGGACTCCAGGTACCCCGCGGCCAGGTAGCCGAAGGAATGCCTGCGCGCGGCGTCATCGATCCACTCATGCAGTTCGTCGGGGCTGTCGGCGGAGAGCACGGCGAGGTCGCATTGCGCCAGGTGCTCGTCGAACAGCTCGGGGCCGGCCGGGGCGCGGACCGTAGTGATCTCGACCGTGGAGTTGAGTCGGTTCAACCGCTCTGCCGCCACCTCGACCTTGGGTCGGCCCACGCTGTTCTCGTCGTAGAGGAACTGGCGGGTCAGGTTGCTCAGTTCAACGTGGTCGCCGTCCGTGAGTATCAGTTGCCCAACCCCGGCGGTGGCAAGCAGGGTGGCCACGTTGCTGCCGATGCCGCCGGTTCCGACCACAGCGACGGTCGCATTCGACAGGACCTGCTGGGCGTCGGCCGGGTCCAGGCCCATCATGTCGAAATACAGCAGGTGACGGGCGTACCGCGTGCTGTCCGGTATCGGGGCACCGATCACACGGGCGTCCGCGAGCTGAGCGAGCATGTCCTCGGCCCCCTCAGGGCTGAACCCTGCGTCAACTAGGTGCGCGACCGCCGCGCCGCGGTCGGTTGGGGCGGAAAGCAGGGCGACCAGATCGGTGAGGAAGTCGGGGGCGTCCAGGATCTCGGTACCGTTGGGTGGCAGGTGGCCGATCCGGAGTGTCGTTCCGAGCTTGCGCACTTCCAGATAGGGCTTGATCTGCAGCGTGTTCATGGCAGGTCCAACTTTCGGGTCTTAGAACGTCAGGAGGCGGGACGGAAGCGCTGTCTCGGTCACCTTGCCGTCGGTGCCGCAGGTGACTCGGTGGAGCGTTGCTCCGGCCTTCCTGGCCACTACCTCGGTGGGGAGGCCATCGGTGAACAGGGCTGCCGCTGCGTCGTCGAGGGCCCATCCCGCCGGGAGTGTGCCGGAGGCGACCGCGTCCAGGTAGGCGGGGAGGCGTTCGGCCTCGCTGTCGTAGTGCGGGCACAGGCTGCCGGGCAGCAGCCCGAGGCCATCCCGCAGGGGGGCCACCGGACCGAAAGAGTCGGTGAGGCAGGCATCCATCCAACAGGCGGCACCGGCGCTGATGCCGCACAGCAGCACCCCTGCCTGGTAGGCCCCGTGAAGGATTTCGTACAGGCCGTGCAGTCGCCACACCGCAAGCAGATTCGCCGTGTTGCCACCGCCCACGTACACCACGTCCTGCCCCAGGAGGCAGCTGCGGAGGTCCAGGTGAGCGCGGCGAAACAGCGTAAGGTGGGTCGGCTCGCAGTCCCGCCGGCCGAAGGCGGCGTGGAATCGGTCGATGTAGCCCGTCGAGTCTCCACTTGCGGTAGGGATGAAGCAGACCTTCGGCCGTTCCTTACTCACGACGTCGAGGACGAAATCGTCGAGCAGGGGGTCGGGGTCGTCGGAGAACCCACCGCCTAGCAGCACAATCCTTCGCGGACGGGACATGGTGCCTACTTCCTCTCCGGGCACAGTGACTCAGCTCCCGGTGGCCGCTGTCTCCAGCGGCTCCGAAGCGTCGACGGTGGATCGGGGCGGCTCCTGAGCCGACGAACCTGCGGCACGAGCAGCACCACAACGGGCACCGACAGGGCGAGCAGCAGGCTCGCGCCGCGCAGGGTCGCATGCTGGCCGGCGGCCGCGGCGGCGCTGCCCGCAATCAGGTAGCCGAAGGGGCGGAGGCACGAGGACCCGATCCGGTCGAACGCCGCCACCCGACCTAGCCGGTCCTGCGGTGTCTCTCGCTGCAACGTTGTCTCCCAGAAGGCGTCGGCAGCCGCGAACCCGGCGCCTGCCAGAGCCGTGGCTGCCATCAGCGCGGGGAGCCAACCGATCCCTGAGAGCGCCGCCATCGCCGGCGTGCAGACGAGCAGAGCCACCTGCATGGCGACGAGCGGTCGAGCCGGTCTGAGCCGTAGGGACAGCATGCTCCCGATCAGCGAACCGGCGCCGAAACCGGTCACGAGGACTCCCCACGCGTCGGCACCCCCCAGCGAGGAGCGAGCGATGACGGGACCCAACGTGAAGAACCCGGCGAAACACGCTTGGAAGAGCAGCCCCTGGGCGATGCCTGCCACCAACCAAGGACGTGAGCTCACCTCGTGCCAGCCTTCGGCGAGTTCCCGTCCGACCCTACGTGGCAGTCCGCCGACCTTGGGCTCGACCTGGCTCCGGTGGCGGAGCGCCAGGAGCAGGGACGCGGACAGCAGAAATGTCGCCGCGTCCGTCAGTAGCGCCCAACCAGGTGCTGCGGCGGCCACGAGAACACCGGAGACCGCGGGGCCCAGCATGCCGGCCGCGTTGCTGACCAGGCCGAGCAGGCCGTTGGCGCGCTGCAGTTCGCTGCCCGGCACGGTCACTGGGGTCAGGCCGGTGGCTGCCGGGGGGAAGAACGCGCTGGCAGCCCCCAGCATGGCCTGCAGCACCACGATGAGCCAGACCGTTGCGTGGCCGCTGAGGACCGCCGTCGCCAGGGTGCCCTGAACGATCGCGCAGACCAGGTCGCTGGAGACCATGACACGCGCTCGGGGCAGACGGTCGGCCCAAACTCCGCCGAACACCAGGAAGACGACATTGGGGAGCGTTCGGGCGGCCAGCACGAGGCCCAACGCACCAGCGGACGGCACGGACTGAAGCACCGCAAAGGCGACTGCTACCAGGGCGAGTTCGGTGCCGAACCGGGAGAGAGCGTGCGCGGCCAGCAGACGGCGGAAGTCCGGGTGGCGCAACGGAGCGAGAGTCGGGGGAAGTCTCACCGGGAACTCCAGCGATCGTCCTGGTCCACGCGGGCTTCCCACCACCGCACGGGAGGCTCGCCGAGACCAAGAGGCTTGACAAATCGGTATGCCTCGAAGGGCGACAGTGTGATCGCCAGGTCGTAGGGGCGGCCGTGCTGGTCGTACAACTCCCGAATCCGTGAGCGCACCGCGGACGAGATGATCCCACCGCTGCCGGGGCTCACCGCCCGGTCGAAGGCATGGTCGGCTTGCAGGAGCAGGAAGGTGTAGGGCTCGCCGAAGCTGTGCCGGGCATGATCCGCCGGATAACAGGGCGCCATCGTCACGAGAAACATCCGCTCGCCGGCGAAAGTGAAGTACCACCCCTGACGCTCGGGGGACCGCAAGCCGCGACGGCCGCGGCCGTCCTCGGCAGCGAGCCCATCCAGCACTTGGCGCGTCGTAGCCGCCAACCGATCCACCGAATCCCCGAAGGAACCTGGCAGGGCCAGGACGAGCCCATCCACCGGATCCCGGCGGGCAGCCTCAGCGAATCCGCGCACCAGGGGCGCCCACGCACGGACAGCGTCGTCGATACAGCGTCCGGTCCACGAGGCCATCCAGATGACGGAGCGCCGGGCAAAGACGCACTGCGTTCGCCCCAGTACGCGGCCAAAGGCTTCAGCTTGTTCGCCAGACACCGGAGACCAGTCGCCGCAGTCCACACCACCGCCTACCTTGAGCGAAACTTCTGCGTGGCCAAGGCCACCCTGCCCGGACGCGCATGCGGCACGCAGGGCTCCGATCCGTGCGGACACTCGCCCCAGCAGCACAGCAAGGGATGCCTTTCTGAGCCTCAACCGCTGCCAGGCCGTCAACCGCACCGCTCCCGAGTAAGCGTCGACGAGTCGCTCGATGGTCGCAGTGTCGGCACGCAAGCCCTCGGCAATGCGGCCTCTCCCCATGGGCAGAGAATATGGAATCGCATGCTTTCCGATCAGTCGTGCCAGCTCAGCGGCTGCCCCTTCAGCGGAATCGAGAAATGCAACTGTCTCGGCGCGACTCCCCAGGAATACCTGAGCTGCCGACTCACTCAGCAGCCGAGCTGTTGAGCGCATTCCTGTTGCGGGGGCAGGATCCCGGAAATCTTGCTCGGTCGCCGCCTGCGAAATTGCAACCTGCGACTGTTTTGGCATCTGTTCACCTCCGGTATGCGCCGCGCTCACTGCATCGCTCCTATTCCACCGTGTGGCGCAAACTCACGCCGCTACCAGGCCGAAAGTTCAAGTGCCACCCCATTACGGCGAACGAGAAGGCGGTGTTGCCGCAGATGGAACCGCTTGCCGAAGTCGGCCGGAATTGGCTCGTACGTCAGCCAGAGGGGCGCGATCAGTTTCGCCATATTGCGTCCATCGGGCCGAGCGCTGCAATTCTTGCAGAAGCTGGCCACGCTTACCTTGTATGCGGGCGCCACGCCCTTGGCGATGCGCGCCATGTGTCGGCCATCGTCACGTGCCCCGTGCCGCCCGTCCCGGTCGCCCCACCAAGCGACTGCCAACTGAATCGGTTCTCCAACCAGCCCGCGATTGCACGCGGCAGCTGCGCCCAACCTGTGGCACGGGCTGGGAGATCGACCTGCATACGAAGATGCTGCGTACTCCTCCCGTCACGTCCGGTGCCGGCGGATTCGGACGGCGAGCGGTCATCTTCAACCCGAAGCACGGCGCTTGACTCCTACTACCGGCCTACGACAACCCCAGGGGCCCGGCGTTCTCCCCTGGATGTCCGGTTCATGGTGATCTTGTGATGCCGTAGAGGGTGAGGACTCGTTGCCGGTCGGTGTGGGTGCGTCGTGCGGCGGCGATGTTGACGTGCCCGGCCAGTTTGAGGGCGCCTCGGATCAGGTCGCGGACGGCGGCCAGGACAGCGGGGGTGTTGTGGGCCCTGACCTGGGACTTGTCCTCGTTGAAGGTGACATCCCGGCACCAGTGGACGGTATTTTCCACGGTCCAGTGCCCGCGAGCCCAGGAAGCGATCTCGGCGGCGGTGGCCTGCTCGGCGGGCAGGTCGGTGATCGCGTAGACGGTCTCGGTGGACCACCGTTTCACTCCGGCCTTGCGGCGCTTGCGCGTGATCCGCAGGACCTGGCGGGCGTGCGGGAACAGCAGGCCGTTGACGGTGACGATCTGGACGTGGCGTTGTTCGTGGCGTCCGTGCGCGTCCTGCGAGTCGTGGTCGTCGCGGTGGATGACCGGGATGTCCTTCCAGGGCAAGCCGGCCAACTGCGCGGCGAGCTTCCGCTGGTTGGCCTTGATCGTGAACAGATAGCGAGCGCCGCGTTGTTCGACCAGGTAGTGGGCGTGGGCGCGTTGTGCGTGCAGGGCGTCCACAGTGATCACGGCCCCGGTCAGGTCGGTGTCGTCGATCTGGTCCAGGAGCGGGGCGAACTCCGGAATTTCGTTGGTCTTCGCGCCGATTTCACGGCTGGCCAGGGTGATGCCGTCGCCGTGACGGACGGCAGACAGGACGAAGACACAGCTGCCGCCGAGCTCGAGCGCCGTCACCGTGCGCGGGCCCGCACGGAGGACTGGATCCGCAGCCGCCCGTGCCACCGGCCTGCGCAACCATCCCCTGCACCCGCACAGAAAAGGTGGGGCTGGAGATCATGCCGATCGCCGATAAGGGCGGCGCCGAGTCGACGGTGTCCGGCCAGGACCCGCGGGATGGCCGAGGGCGAGCGCCATGCCGCAGGCTCGAGGAACTGTAAGGGCCGCTCATGGCAGGGCCCTCACGCGCCCGTCGTCGGGCAGGGCGGGAGTCGAGGTAGGCCCGGGCAGCCCGGCCGAGGACCGCCTCGGCGATCAGTACGCCAACGCGGTCCTCGGAATGGTCGAGTTGCTCGGCCGCGTACCGGCAGTGCAAGCAGCCGGCGATGTGGCGCTGGAGATCGGGCACCAGGTGGGTGCCACCGCGCTGGACGGACACGTCCAGCAGCCGGCTGAAGCGCAGACAGCTCTCGTAGGCGGCGAGGTCGCGGTGCGCGGCAACGCACGCCGCACGGAAGCGCACCCGGGAGGACTCGAGTTGAGCCGCGGCCGTCATCGGGGTGAGACCGAGGAGGGTGGCCGGGACCGCGGGCCCCTCCGCCTCGACCTCGGCGTGCCACAGAAGGCAGCGCGCCGGTTCAGGCAGGCGCTGGAAGGCCTGGTGGACCAGGCGGCGGTTTTCCGGCGTGGACGGGCGGGCCACGGATGGCTCGTCACGACCACGGAGTGCTGGATGCAGTGACGTCTGGCGCCTTGCGTCGTCGGCCCACTCCGCAGCAATGCGGTCGACGGTGACGAGCAGTTCGGGACGCCAGACGGCCATGGGCCCACGCCACCGAAGCGCGCCGACGAAGAGCCGGGTGAACGCAGCCGCCGAGAGGATGCCCGCGGCCTGATCGGACACCGTGCACAACTCGGCGTATTCGACGACTGGTTGCCAGTGACGAGCCAGCAGCTCCTCGAAGGACCAGTGTGCCGGCTGGTTTCCCGAAGGTTTTCTCACCTCCCTCGTCAGCTCCTCGTCCGAAAGGTCGCGCTGATGACCAGCGTGGGAAGACTTCGGATGGGGTGCATCCATACCGAGCGTTTCCTTTCCCCGTTTTGTCACGCGCGGTGTCCACGACGCGGACGTTGCCGTGCGTTCCTGTCGGTGCCGGCTGCTGCACGACCTTCCAGAAAGTGGCCGTTGCGTCCGCGAGGAGCGTGGATGGCTCGTATTCCTGCCATGCTCCGGCCAAGTTCCTGGCGGTTGCAGCCACGCCCAGGAATGGGAGGGTTCACTAAACGGTCAGCCGCAGTGTCGGGCCGGTGGAAACATCGGACCGTGAGGGGCGAACAACGCTGAGGGTTAATCGGGTCGACGATTATCAAGAGGCAATTGCCGCGCTTGGTTGTCGTGCGTGCGCTTCATGCGCAGGAAAATCCCGAGGTGAAACGGCCCCGCGGGCGCGGGGTGATCAGTTCGTCTGGCTGTTACTTGGCGGCGGTGCCGGCGGTGCTGTCCGAGCTGTATACGGCGACGTAGTCCACGAGCATGGACTTGCCGGACTCGGTGGTGGAGGTGGGCGTGGTGGCTGCGGCGGCCGCGTCGGGGAAGGCGCCGCCCATGGCCAGGTTCAGCAGCAGGAAATGCGCATGTCCCGTGGCGGCGTCCCAGGTGTTCGCGTCCACTTGGGAGGAGTTGACGGAGTGGTACTGCACGCCGTCGACGTACCAGCGTAGTTCCTGCGGGGAGGTGCTGCGGTCCCACTCGAGGGCGTAGGTGTGGAAGTTGCCCGCGCAGGCCGTGTCGGGGCAGTCGCGGCTGGCGCCGATGCCGGTGTTCTCGTTGCAGGGGCCGCCGGGGCTGGTGCCGCAGTGGAGGGTGCCGGAGACCTTGTTGGCGCCGTTGGCGTTCTCCATGATGTCGAACTCGCCGATGCCCGGCCAGTTCGTGTAGGTCCCGCGGAAGGGAGCGCCCAGGGTCCAGAAGGCGGGCCAGTAGCCCTGTGCCGCGTCGCCGGTGACGTCGGGGACCTGGATGCGGGCCTCGATGCGGAGTTTGCCGCCGGCCGGCGGTTCGAAGTCGCTCCGCTGGGTCTCGATCCGGGCCGAGGTCCAGTTGCCGGCATCGTCCTTGATCGGGGTGATCTTCAGGTTGCCGTCGCCGTCCTGCTGCAGGTTGGCCGGGTCGGAGGTGTAGGTCTGGGTCTCGCCGGTGCCCCAGTTGGCCGCGCCGCCGGGGTAACTGGTCCCGGTGTCGATGATCCAGTTGTTACTGGAGGGGAGGGTCCCGGCTGCGCCGGAGAAGCCGTCGCTCCAGATGAGGCTCATGCCGCCTGGCGTTGACGGCTCGTCGGCGCTGGCGAGGCCGTACAGACCGCCGCCGAGGAGGGCCAGACCGCTCAGGGCACCCAGCGCCGTCTTGAGCAGTCGATGGGAAGTTCGTGCGTGCTTGCGGTGCATCAGGAGATGACCTCCACAAGAAGGGAACAGGAGGTGGTAGCGGATTCAACAGAAGTCCGTGTCCGTCACTGTGGCCTCTTGTTACGACGACGTCAACACTTATGGATGAGAGCGCTCCCAAAAACACAATGTGTTCAGTTCGTGAAGCTAAGTTGAACAGCTGTCAGGTCCAAGGGCCTTTTCGCAACCGACTCGGCCGGACGATGTGAGTCGCTCCGGGTCTGGCTCCACAGCTCCCGGAGCGGTTCCGATGACGTAGGTGCGTTGCGTATTGCGCCTGGATAACCGTGCTCTCGGGCCAGGCGCCAGAGGATGAGGGTGCCTCTTTGGAAGGCGCTGGATCTCGGCCCAAGTGGCCTGTATATCCGGGAGGTTGACGAATTCGCCAGCCTGCACACCCTTGCGGAGGATGTCGGCCACGGCGGAGAAAACGGCTGCGCTGAAGGCAGTCGGCCGAGTGCCGCGGGGCGGGAGCCGTGCGGCACCGCTTGCGGAGGCTCCCGCCCCGCATCGTCGTGCGCCTGCGGTCCAACCGGGGCACAGTCACTGAGCTGGAGTGCCAAGTATTCGTCCCCCACGGTGGCGAGCCGTACGCACTTGCCCTGGACGGGGAACCCACCCACTTCTCCGGCGGCCACCGCTTCACTTTCACTCCGGATGCCGGCGCGCCGGTGCCGTGCGCCGAACAAGGCGGCGAAGCAGGGCCGAGGCACGCGGACGCGCGGACCCTGCCCGAGATCAACGGAATGCGTCCCCGGCCGTACCTACCTGTCAGCGCCTGCCCGATCGACCATGTGCCAAGGTAGACGCTTCTCATCGCCTGTGCTCCTTCAGCCGTGCGTGCTGGTCGTGAAGGGGCGGCGGACCTTCACCCGGCCGCCAGGGGGTGGCAGTTGGCGCCCCGGGAGGGGCGTAGCCAAAGGTGTCGGCGTGCCATCAGCAGGGACGACGTCGGCCGGGGGGAGGCCCTTGCGGCAGCACCGGAAGACACCTGCCTCCCTCTTCGTATACCTCTGGCCTGCGTTCGGATCCTGGCCGGAGTCAGCTTGAGAGCGTTTTCAAGCACAGGCCTTGACCGTCCGGGTCGGCGAACGCCAGAGTGGCGGGGACGAATTTCCGCCAACCCGTTGGTGGCCGGATCTCGCCGCATTCCCACGTTCCTTCCGCGCGGAGGCCACCCGTCCATGCCCAACAAGCACATCAGGAAGTCTCGTGGCCGATGCGTGGCCGTGATCGGATCTCTGGCCGGTCTGGCCCTGCTCGGCTTCGGACTGTACGGCTCCGCCAACGCCTCCGAGCCGAATCCGCCCAGCGGCTGGCACCGGGTGTGGAGCGACGACTTCTCCGGTCCGGCGGGAGCTCTGCCTTCCAGCAGCGACTGGATCATCGACAGCGGCACCAGCTACCCCGGCGGCCCTGCCAACTGGGGCACCGACGAGGTCGAGACATACACATGGAACACGGGCAACCTCCAGGAGGACGGCCAGGGCAATCTGGTGATCACCCCGATCAAGCTCTGGGACGGCCGGTGGACATCAGCCCGCATAGAGACCCGCCGCAGCGACTTCCAGCCGCCGCTCGGGGGCAAGCTGCGCATCGAGGCCCGCATCCAGCTGCCGAACGTCACGGGCGAGGCCGCCCAGGGCTACTGGCCCGCCTTCTGGGCTCTGGGCGCCTCCGTGCGCGACAACCCCCACAACTGGCCGAGCGGGGGTGAGTTCGACGTGATGGAGAACGTCAACGGCCTGAACAAGGTGTTCGGCACCCTCCACTGCGGCATCGATCCCGGCGGCCCGTGCAACGAGACCAGCGGCCTCGGCGCGGGCCACGCCTGCCCGAACACGGCCTGCGCCGGCAACTTCCACACCTACAGCTTCGAGTGGGACCGCGCCACCAGCCCCCAGCAGCTGCGCTGGTACCTCGACGGCGTGCTCTACCACGTCGTGACCTCCGACCAGATGGATGCCGCCACCTGGAACGCGGCGACCAACCACGGCGACTTCATCCTGCTGAACCTCGCCATGGGCGGCAGCTTCCCCAACCAGCTTTCCGGCGGCGCGGCCACCCCCACCTCCGGCACCGTCTCAGGCACCCCCATGAAGGTGGACTACGTGTCTGTCTCCAGCGCCACCGGCTGACACCGGCTGCGCCACCTCGCAGGCAGCCGCCTGGCCAGGTCCCCCCGGCCCGCAGCCGTTGAGGCCTGTTCCCCTCGAGGGGCATACCTCACCCGTACGAGCGACATCCCCGTAACACCGTGGGGAGATTTCGGAATGAGCACTTTCATGGCCGACCAGTCGTTGCATCCGACGCCGCCGCAGATGTCCGCACCCGAGGCGAAGATTGAAGGAGCACTGCTGGAGGATTACCGGGAAGCGGTCCTCTGCTACGCCCGCCTGTGCACGACCGGTCTCGCGGAGGCCGAGCAACTGGCGGACGAGGCGTTCTCGCTGGCTGCCGAATGGCGGCGCCAGGGCGAGCAACTGCCGTGGCTGCCCCTGCTGCTCATGGCGGTGCTCGAGACGGCGGACGGGTGGCTGACGCAGGGGCGGATCGAGTGGCTCAGCACGGAGCTGAGCGGCTGGCTGTGCGAGCGGTCGGCACAGCAGTCCCGCGCCCCGGAACAGCCGCTGGCGCTGCAGGCGTTGCAGCGGATGGCGCCGGCGGACGCGGAGCTGCTCTGGGTGGCGCTGGTCGAGGGCCTGAATGTCCGCAGTGACGCCAGAGCCGGCACGTGGGCGCCGAACAGGGAGCGGGAGGTCGCCCGGGTCAAAGCCGCATTCCGTCAGCGCTGCCTGTGGGTGCGTGCGGTGGAGGTGGTGGACTCGGACGGCCAGTGCCGTGGCTACGTGGGACTGCTGGAGGCGGTGACGCGGTCGCCGCACGAGCGGTCTCCGGGCGACCTGCAGCAGCATCTGGCAGGTTGCGCGCGGTGCGCCGAGACCGCTGTGTGCCTGCGGGTGTCCGACGACCTGCCCGGCGTGCTGGTCACGGCTGTCCTGGGCTGGGGCGGGGAAGCGTACCTGGACCGACGCAAGATCGCGGCGAGGCGGCAGCGGGGCGGGCGGGCGGCCATGGAGCGGCGGCGCAGGGCAGCGGGGTGGCAGGCCTCCCTGCGGGGACGGCCGGCCTGGGCGGGCGCCGCAGTCCTGCTGGCCGCGATCGGGATGGTCAGCGTCCTCAGCAGCCTGCCGTGGGAATCGACGCCCGGGTCGGACCAGGGGGCGGCAGGGGACCGCGGGGCGGGCCCGGCCACCAGCGCCGTCGCACCACAGGCACCCCCCATCGGACGCCCGACTGCGTCGGCGACACACGCCGGCACTTCCGCGTCGTACACCGCTTCAGCCGCTCCCATGCCCGTCACGAGCGGCGTGTCGCCGTCACTTTCGGCCGGCTCGACGATGGAACCGGACGCCTACTGCACGGCGAGCTACACGTTGGTGAAACAGTGGCCCGGCGGCTTCCAGGCCGAAGTCCGGATCACGCCGCGGGCAACGATGACCGACTGGAGGGTCCAGTGGACGTATGGGGACGGCCAGCGCGTGACGCAGATGTGGAACGGAGAATTCACGCAAAACGGCTATATGGTCCTGATCACCCCCGCCGAGTACGACGGCACCGTCGCGGCCGGCAACACCCTCCCGCTGGGCTACCAAGGCACCTCGAACTCCTACAACTCGGCGCCCGAGTACATCACCGTCGACGGTCACGCCTGTCAGAGCTGAGCGGCGATGACGGTGTGACGGCACCGAGCGCGGCCAACCCGGCCGCCGCCGGGCGGCAGTGCCGGCGCGACCCAGGGAGCCGTCCGGTACTGGCTTCTCGCGCCGCGCAGGGCCCGCGACGGGGGACGGCGCAGCGCGGCGCTCGTGGCGCCTCGGCAACCATCTCCCCATGGCGAGGCGCCCCTTCACGCTGCCGACCGCTCATCGGAGGCAGGGGGCGGCCGTAACCTCGTGCCACCCCTCGTGCTGTGCGATGCGGTGGAAGTCCCGGGTGGGCACGGGCAGATTCGAAAAGGCCGTCGCCTGCATCGGTGAGAGCGCTCTCCTCTTTGCTCGGCCGCTTGAATGGCGTCCCGCCGGATGAGATAAGCGATCACGGAATCGAGCTCGTGCGTCAGGCGGCCGAGCACATGCTGGCAGGAGCTGATCGAGGTGGAGCTCAGCAGCCGGGATCGGGGCTGAGTGGAACGAGCACACCGCCACCCGCACCAGCTACCGCAACGGCCACCGCGACGATGTGGAGCACTTCGACGGGTCCGGCATCCGCGTCAGCTCCTCGCTCCACTGGGTGCACGTCGCCTGCACCACCCACCTGACCTGGTACAAGGCCCACACCCAACGCGGCAAGGCCGGCATGGCGGATGCCGGAGTTACTGCCGCACTTCACCGGCACCACCGTCACCCCGGATCGCGACCTGGATCACCGACTTCTACGACACACGCCGCCTGCACACGATGTGTGGCTTCGAGAGCCCGATCGACTACGAACACGACGCTGGGCCGACCCGGCAAGGGGTTGGCTGCATAGGAAGGTCTCCACGACTCGACGGGATTGACAAGGCACTCCTTGACCGGACCTGCCCAGGACAGCACAATGTGCCCACTCTTGAGAGCGTTCTCAAGTAGGTACGACACGGATCCCGAGGAGTCCCCATGGCTGGTGTGGCACATCAACGCGAGGAGCACGGCATTCCTGCAGAGAGACGAGCCCGGGCCATCACCCGTCGGGCGCTCATCGGTGCCAGCACCGCCGCAGCCGCCCTGACCGTGTTCGGCAGTGGCATGGCTCGCGCCGCAACCGGCCCAACTCCCGCCGCTGAGACGGGAGATGCCCGGATGCGCGGCTACGCCTTCCTCGACGCCGCCATGGACGGCTACCCCGACCACGGCAGCATCCGCCTGGCCCAGAGCTACACCGATCAGGCCGGACTCTTCAGCACCGCGTTCACCTACGACAACGCCCTCACGATCCTGGCCTACCTCGCTTGCCCGGGCGCCGGCGCCCGGGCCAGAGCCGTAGCCCTCGGTGACGCGCTGCTGTACGCACAGGCCCACGACCCGCAGTACGCGGACGGCAGGCTTCGGCAGGCGTACAACGTGGGGCCGTACGTCTTCTACGACGGTTCAGCGCAGCCTGACGGGTTTGTCCGCACGGACGGCACCGTGAACGTCGGCACTCAGTTCGGCTTCACCGGTACGGCTGTTGGTGACATGGCGTGGGCGGGTATCGCGCTGGCCGCGCTGGCCGGCTGTACGAAGGCGGGCCGCTTCCTCGCAGGTGCCGTACGGATCGGCGAATGGGTCGAGGCGCACACCCGCACCGATGAGCCGCTCGGCGGCTACAAGTTCGGGGTCGACGGCGCCGACAAGAAGCTGCCCTTCACCTCCACCGAACACAACATCGACCTGACCTGCCTCTTCGGGCGTCTCGCCCGGCTCACCGGCAACGGCGTCTGGCTGGAGCGACGGGCCCGCGCAGAGGCGTTCCTCGCCAAGATGTGGGACGCGTCCGGCGGGTTCTTCTACACCGGCACCAACGACGGCGTCACCATCAACACCTCCCCGATCCCCGAGGACACCCAGACCTGGAGCTATCTCTCGCTCCACGACCGCCGCCGCGCCAGGTCGGTGGACTGGGCGGCGGGCAATCTCGCGGTGCTGGACACCGTCGACCGGCCCAATAGCACGGTTCCCGCCCGCGAGTCGTACGAAGGCGTCACCTTCAGTTCAGCCTCCCTCGTGGCGAACGAGGACGCACCGATCGCACCGTTCCAGCCCAAACCCGACCGCAGCGGTGTGTGGTTCGAGGGCACCGCCCACCTCGCCCTGGCCCTGCGCGAGCGCGGCGCGGCCGGCGACGAACGGCGCGCCGCTCGCCTCATCGCCTCCATCGAGCGGGCCCAGGACCGGCTCGGCGCGGGTCAGACCGTGGGCAGCAAGGCCCTTCCCGAGCGGTCGGGTGTGGTGTCCGCCAGCAGTCCCCTGGACACAGGTTTCGGCTTCGGCTACTACCCCTACCGGCACACCGGCGCCACGGCCTGGTACCTGCTCGCCGCAGTCCGCGCCAACCCGTTGCGCGGGCACTGAGCGTCCCGAAACCTCGCACGACCCCGGCTGATCGGGCGGTTGACCGCCAGATCAGCCGGATCGGAATGACCACGAGAGCCCTCGCGTCGGCGAACACCCCGTCAGGCAGTCCGCCGTTCAGCCTCCGCGGCAGCCCAGCAAGGAGTCACCGACCACCGCACGCACGCTCTCCCCGGCAAGCTCCAGGCGGTTCAGGTCCCGCACCGCAGAGACGATGTGGGTCGAGTCGGTGCGCTGCCTGCCCTCCGCTGCGACCACAGACACTGCTCCGTCAGCCTCCAGCAGCAGGTCCAGGACCCTCTCCTCCAGGTGGTGCTCAACCACCCGGGTGCGGAACTGGGACAGCACGATGAAGTCGAAGCCGGTGTCGGTCAGCTCCAAACCCGGATGATGCCCCGCCGAGTGGTGTAGCCGCGAGCGCGGCGAAGGTGCAGGTCGCGCGTGCCGCCTCCCGCCCGGCGCCGGCAGCCGCCTGACTCTTCGTCAGCTCGGGCCCTCGGCGGCCCGTGGGGCGACCTCGCTAAGGGCTGTCCTACCTTTCACGCGTGGGTCTGATCCGGTCGTTCGTAGGATCGGAGGGCCCGGCGGGCTCCGGGTACGGCTGTAAAGGCTGAGCCGCTGGATGGCTTACGGGACTTGGCCGCCCGGGGCCCCGCGACGACTCGACCGACAATTGGGAGACGCGACTCGATCGCTGCTGTAGGACAACGTCGGCGAGGTCGTCTGCGGGATCGGTGTACGAAGAGCTGGCGGAGGTGACCGTGGCCGAGATTTGGGCCGGGGTGGACATCGGAATGAGGTTCCCCATGGGCTGAGGAGGCGTGTTGGGCAGCGCGGTGGTGCTGGAGGAGAAGTGGCCGGTCCTTGGCCGGCATGAGCGAGCGGCCGAGTGGCTGCGGGTGTGGACGGATCTGGGAAGGGCCCCGCGGACGATCGACGCCTACGCGCTGGGCCTGGCCGAGTACCTGCTGATCTGCGAGCGGGACGACGTCGACCCGGTGACGGCGGGCAGGCTGCACGTGGCCGCGTTCGTGAAGGACCTGTCCACGCGTCCGAGCCGCCGGGGAGCGAACGTGGTCGTGCTGGACTCTGGGGCTGGTCTGGCGAACGCGACGCTGCAGCAGCGGCTGGTGCCGGTGCGGTTGTTCTACGACTACCTGATCGAGGAGGGGCTACGGGAGTCGAACCCGGTCGGCCGCGGCCGCTACACGCCGGGCCGGAAGTTCGGTAGCCACGAGCGGGGCCTGGTGCCCCACCTGGTGAAGCTGCCGTGGATCCCCAGCGAACAGCAGTGGCTTGATCTGCTGGACGTCGTGCGCGAGGAGCCGGTGCAGAACCGGGTGATGCTCGCCCTGCCTACGACGCCGCTCTGCGCCCGCGAGGAGCTCTGCTCGCTGCGGACCGAGGACGTCGATCCGGCTCATTGGACGCTTCGGATCAGGGCGGAGACGACGAAGACCCGTCGCGAGCGCGTGGTCCCGCCTAAAGTTGGCGCCCAGCCACATCGGCAGTGTCGCCGTCATCATCAAAACGAACGTCGGACACCACTCGGACAGGAAGAGCTGCAGCCGCTGCACTCCCAACATCCCGCGCCGGTCACCGGCTCCGCCCCGGCCAGGCAGGTGATCGTCTCGTTCCGCTCCCGTGGCGCCGGCAGGTCAGATACTCACGTCGCTGTGCCGGGCTGAAGAACAGGTCGTCGAACGGGGCCGCGTACTCCTCCAACGCCCCCAGCGCGGGCGGATACGGACGGCGAGCAGTCATCTACGACCAAGCCAACCTGCCGTCAACCCACACCACTGCCAGATGTAACGAACTACCGGTAAGAAGTGTGGATGGAACAGTAACCGGGGTTGAACAGCACCACGGTGCCGGCCCGGGCATCGAGGTAGTACCAGACGCCGGTGTCGCTGCGGCTGCTGCGCTGGTCGTCGACTCGCCAGCGGTCCAGGCCGGTCTCCCGCAGGCTGCTCTGCGCCGCGGCGTGCACGGAGGCGTAGGACGCGCAGGGGGCATACGGTTTGCGGCGGGACGCCGCGCCTAGGCGGGTGTCGATTCGGTGCTGCAACTGGCTGACCTGGAGGAGGGTTGCCCCCGCGTAGATCGGGCCGTCCGGAGGTCGTACCAGGCCCAGGACCCCGCAGGCCTGTGCGTCGGTCATGTCGGCGGGGCGCGGGTAGACGGTGATCAAGCCGCTGCTGGCCTCTGCGACGCAGGCCACCAGATGCGCAGGGGCGCTCCGGGGCGACATGCCGCCCGTGGACCGTTGCCCGACGGACTTGGGCCATTGGGCACGGCAGGCTTCTTCCGGCGTGGCCGCGTCGCCGAGGTCGGTGACGAACCCGGGTGAATGGAAGAACGAGAAGTCGGTGGCGCACAGGATCGAGGTGACCGGCGCGGGGGGAGCGGGTTTACGGGCGACGACGGCAAGCGCGGCCGTGCCGCCGACGACTGCGAGAGTCGAGGCCAGGATGGCGACCCGCCAGGTCGGCCGCCTGCGTTTGCCCCCCGGCCGGTCGAGCGCGTGCTGGGCACTGTCGAGGATGTGCTCCAGGCCGGTTTGCTTCCTTCCCGCATCGGAAATGACGCTGCGGGCGGGGTCGGCGTCCTGCATCAGGGTCCGCACCTGCTCAGTCATGCGCATCGGGCATCTCCCTTCACTACGGCGTTGGCCAGATCAGACGTGTGTTCCGCGTCCTGCTGAGACAGGGCCTGTTGAAGTCGCCTGCGTGCGCGGTGCAAACGCACCGCGCACGCCGCGGCCGTACAGCCGAGCACCTTCGCGGCGTCGCGCACGGACAGCCCCTCCCATCCGATCAACGCGAGAAGTTCCCGGTCCGCCTCGCTCAGTCCCTGCCAGGCCCGGTGCACCCGGTGACGGGCAGTCACCTGCTCGGCGACATCCCGGGACACAAGAACCGCATCCGCCATTGGGCCGGGCAGCTCCTCGCTCCTGTTCTGCTCGCGCAGATGGTTCGCCACGACCTTCCGGGCCACCCCGTACAGCCACGGAAGCGGCTGCTGCGCAGGCACCTCTCCCATCCGCCGCCAGGCCACCATGAACACCTCGGCTGTGACATCGGCTGCCGCGTCGGCGCCTGTTCGCCGCCAGGCGTAGCGCAGCACTCGGTCATAATGCTCGGCATACATCACCCGGAACTGATCCGGATCCGGTGTAGCCACAAGCTCTCCTTCCCTGGGCCCCCACACCCTCTCTATGTCGGCGAGGGGCGGATCCTTACAGGCGTGAGCGAGTCGATGCGACGGCCGCCACCAGAAATCCCTTCCTCTCGGCGAACGCCAGGAACTCAGCCCTCTGCTGATCGGTGAACGCCTCCTTGGGCAGGATGAGGGCCTGATGTGTGGACAGCTTCAGCAACCACGCGTCGCGATGGTCGACAACACGTTGGACAGCTGCCCACCGCCAGTTGCTGCTCCGGTCGGGAAGTGACAATCGGAGGCTGTCCTCCGTCAGTTCGGCGGTCATGCGGCTTCGCCGGATGTACCGCACTCCCAGCCTTGCTCTCCATTCGAGAACCAGCCCGAGGATCACGGGTGTCGAGATCATCAAGGCGATCGAGAAGACGCCGTGCAGCCCACCCGTCACGGAGACGATGAGCACGTCTCCGACAACCGACACACAGGCGAGTTTCAAGAACAAGGGCCGCACCAGGTAGCGCGAGATCCGCAGCGTACGCCGCGGATCCGGCTCAATGACGAGTGTGATGTCCAAGCGGTCCTCCCGCGGAAGCCCGAGAATGTCCGAAGAGCTGACGAACCGGCCCCAGTGTTCGGCGGCCTCAGTCAGGCCGGGCTCCGTCCGCGTCCGCCTGGAGCAGGGCCCACGGAGCGGCTGCCGGGCTTCCCCTGACGAGGGAGCAATCCGGGCTCGTCCCAGTGGCCGGCTGACTCTTAGGAGATTCGGTTTTCAGCGTGCTCAATCGATCCCCACCAGGGTCGGCAGGGCGGAGGCCGACGAACGGTGCAGCGACTCTCGCTGATACCGCTCCGACTCTGTCACGGCAGGGATCGACTGCCTTTGTCGCTTACTGACAGATGTTTGAACATGCGCGCCTGGCCGTTCAAGAAGCGGTGATCACGCGTGGTCGGCGCACTGGCAGGTGTGGCCGGCAGCCGCCGCTCCCCAGGCCGGGCTGACACCATCGGGCTGGCCAGCGACGTGGTGCAGTGCGCGCCAGGTACCGGGTGTGATGCCGTAAGCCGCCTTGAACGCCCTGGACAGGTGGGCGCCATCGGCGAAGCACCACCGTCGGGCGATCGCGCCGATGGGCTGACCGGCCAGGCTGGGTGTGGTCAGATCGCGGCGGCAGCGCTCCAGGCGGCGTTGCCGGATCCAGCCCGCCACGGTGAGCCCGTGCTGCTCGAACAGCCGGTGCAGGGTCCGGGCACCGATGTGGTGGGCGGCGGCGATCGTGGCCGGGGACAGGTCGGCATCGCCGAGCCGATGGTCGACGAATGCCTGGATCCGGACCATCAGCAGGCGCCGCTCGGCGTCGCGGGTCGGCTCACCCGGAGCGTCCGAGACGTGGGCCACGAGCAGACTGACCAGGTCCGTGAGGACCCCGGACAGTTGTACCGCCTCCGCAGGGGAATAGTGCTCCGTGTCATCGGCCATCCGGGTGACTGTCGCCCTGAGCAGCGAGGGGATGCCGACTTCTCCGGTGATCCGTACCGCGGTCACACGTGCGGCCCTGTCCGGTGGGACGGGAACGAGGCTTCGCGGCAAATCCACCATCAGCAACCGAGCGGGACCGGCCTCGACGCCGCGCCAGCCTCGCAGCGGCCGAGAGGTGTCATACAAGGCCATGTCCCCAGAACCCAGGGTGGCTTCGCGTCCGCCCTGGCGCACTCCGGTGTGTCCGCGCAGGCCGAGGAGCAGGCGATAGCCCTCCGGATCGGACTGCCGAATCAGACGGGGACCTCGTCGCACCTCCATGGAGATCGGGCCCAGAGCGGTGAAATCCGTGACGGCGATGGCGCCGAAGGAGGTCATACGCACTCTCGCGGCGAAGTCGGCGGTGTCGCTGCGCACGTCGATGGGCTCGGGCACGTGACGGGTGGCCTCCCGGAAGTAGGCGAAACGTTCCTCGGGCGGAAGATGCTCGGTGGTCAGCAACACGTGCAGTACTCCTGGAGAGACAACGCCGGGCGAGCACCGTGGCCTTCGCCGCACCGTTGACAGCGTCACGGGCTCACGGCACTTCAGGTGGTCGCCTCCACAAGAGGAAACCGGGAGAAGCAGCGGCGATCCACGGACGCCGCCTCAGTCACCCCGATCCCTGCGGTGGAGGCGTCACCTCATTATTGCTGAGAGCGCTCCCAAAGGGACGAACAAGCACAGCGCCAAGACGTTCCGTCGAGCATCGGGCTGGGGCACCGGACGCCCGACCTCCCCGCTGTCGCTTCTTCGCGCTCCGTGCTGCACCCGGTGACCCTCGGCGCGGACCTGCGCGAGCGCGGGATCGGACTGCACGTCATCGAGCAGGGCATCGACACGTCCACCATGGAGGGAACCACGAGCGGTGCGACGTCGGGACGGGTTTGCCGCCCCGGCCAACGGAGCCTCCTGGGCCACGGCAACCGACGGACACGGCTTCGCTTCTGCAGCGGACACGAGACAACAGGGCCCTGTCCTGACCGGACACCGGCAGCAGCTGTGGATCGGGCACGCCCACCGCAACGACCCGCCAGCAGCTCCGCTGCCACTCGAACCCTACGAGGGTGACGGGCAGACCACCGGATCAATCAATCGAACCCCGTTGACGAGTCGAGGCCCACAACGGAATTCGTCAGAGAGGCGGGTAAGTCCAAGGCATCGCCCAGCAGTCGGCTGTGACACCACTCATTCGCCCCAGCAGGCCAGGCAAGCATCTTCAAACACATGGCAGCGAGCGACAAGCCCGGCCGTCCTCCGGGGTGACATGGTTAGGTGCGGCGCCGACGAGAGGCGCTGCGCTGCCGCTCCTCACCGCTGCTGAGCGCCGTGAACTACGGCGTTTCTCGGCGTGCCGCCATTCTGCAGATCAAGGCCAGGTGAGGCCGCGACAGATTCCGACCGCTACGAGCAACGGGGAGACCCACATGCCACTGAGTCAGAGGTTGACCTTGCCCTCGAAACCACCGAGGTCGTTGTCGTAGTACCAGTTGGGGCCCGTGTAGCTGGAAAGCGGCAAGTCGTTCCAAAGGTCGGAGTCGTAGGCCAGGAAGAACTCCACCGATCTGGTGAGGCAGTTGTCGGTGCCGGCGTCGTAAGGCCGCGAGTACGCCGACTTGACCTCATCCTTGGCAGCGGTCACCGAGCTGTGGCCGGTGTTCCTGCAACGGTAGGTGTCGTAATACCCCTTGCCGCCCTGGGCCCTGAAGGTGTCCAGCATGGTCTTCCAGTTGCTCTCCTTCTGCCAGTTGTGGCTGGGGTCCTCGGTCGCGCCATAGATCCAGTCGTCGGCCCCGCCGACCCGGAATGCCCAACCGACGTGACCGGCGATCCAGGCGCCTTCCGTAGCGTTGAACATGCAGACGCGACCGGCGCCCACCGCCGTCGCGGGGTCCGCTGCGGCCAGCGTGACGCCGCCGACCACGACGGCGACTGCTGCAGTCAGCGAAGACAGCCGGCGTATGGTGTTGCGGCCGATGCCGCTCGCCTTCCCACGACGTGCAGTTGCGCGATGCGGTCTCATGGTTTGATCTCCTTGTCATCGAGGTGGCGCTCGCTGGCTCTGTCCGGCGAGGCGCCGCCGCCCTCGCGAGGCCCGGCGCATGTGCCGGGCGCTTGCCGCTTATGCGTGGCGTGGCGTGGAAACGCTAGGCCGAGGGCGACGACCCTGATAGCCGGACAATGGGACTACTCGGCTGTGGTGCAAATACGTGACTCGCTCGGTGCAACCCGAAGATCAGACAGTGCGTTCACCGAGGCACATGGAATCAGTTGTGCCCGTCACCGCTTGCGGAGAAGATGTGGACGCTGATCGAACAATGTCGGAATCAAGCCCCCAGGGCTACGGGCGATGCTGGAGTGACATGATCGATGTGGCGATCATCGATGACCATCCCATTGCCAGATGCGGCGTTGAACACGCTCTCTCCGCCCGGCCCAACGTACGGGTCACCCAGTCGATCGGCTCACCCGATGAGCTGGACACCGGCGCGTCCCCGCCGGACGTACTGCTGCTGGACCTGTACCTGAACGTGGACACGCCCTCGCTGCCCGCGGTGGCGGAACTATCCGCGTGGACCAAGGTTCTGGTGATGTCCGCCTCAGGCCGGCCGCGAGACGTCGTGGGAGCCATCCAGGCCGGTGCCCGGGGGTACCTGACCAAGCACTCCAGCATCGAGATGTTCGCGCAGGCCGTGGAGACCGTCGCAGCCGGCGGATTCGCGATGTCCTCCGAACTCGCCGACGTGATCCACAGCGAGCTCGGCGCCGGCCCGGACGCCCGTTCCCGTCACGGTGCGTCGGACGGCGGTGCCGATGCCCCGCAGCTGTCGGCGCGTGAGGAGGAAGCCCTGGCCTACATCGCCCGGGGCTTCACGCACGCCCAGACCGCCACCCGCATGGGCATCAGCAAGGCGACCGTGGACACCTACGTCGAACGCATCCGCCGTAAGCTGCAGTTGGGCAACAAGGCCGAGCTGACCCGCGCCGCCCTGCAACGCCAGGGCAAGCAGACCGCAGGAACGGAGTGACCCTGACCCGCGTGCGGACCAACCAGTCAGCGCAGTCCGTGAAGGTGCCCGAGGCGACCGCGGCACAGCGCAGCGAGCGCATGCTCACGCTCACTGCCGTACTCTTCCGCGCGACCGGGATCCTCCAGGTCCTGATCACCGTCCTGTCCCACAGCGCCCAGTACGCGCGCCCCGGGTGGGTCCTGACCGTCGCCCTGACCGTCTGCCTGGAAAGCGTGCTGCTGAGCGTCTACTGGCTGCGTCGCCGAAAGATCACGCCGGTCACGATGAGCGCCGACATCGCTCTGTGCGTCGCGGCCCTCGCCGCCAACGCGGCACTCACTGATACGCAGGATGCCCTGACCTGGGCGTACTTCATGTACGGCTTCACCATCCTGACCAGCATCGGAATCGGCGTCGCCTACCTCCGGTACGTTGCCGTCCTCGCCGCGACCACCGCGCTGGCCGCCGGATACGTCCTCTCGTCCTTGTTCTTCGGCTTGGAGCGCCCCTGGAACGCTCTTCCCGACACCATCAGTTACTTCGCCGACACCTCGGTCACCTGGATCGTCGCGCGTGAACTGCGCCGTTCCGCCGGTGAACTGGACACCACGCGTGCCAAAGCCGTCGCCGACGCGGCCGCGTTGGCCACCGAACGCGAGCGCCTCCGGCACGCCAGGGCCCTGCACGACCGGGTGCTGCAGACCATGGAGACACTGGCTCGCGGTCACTGGATCGCCGACGACCGGCTGCGCGCCCAGGTCGCCGGCGAGGCCACATGGCTGCGCGCCCTGGTCCGCGGTGACCCGATCGACCACGAACATGACCTGCTCACCGCTCTACAGGCAGTGGTGTGCCGCAAGACTGAACACGGCCTCGACGTCCAGCTCGTCGACGGCTCCTTGCGGCAGCAGGATGCCGTCCGCGCCGGTCTGGCAGCCGCATCGGTCGCCGCTCTGTCCGGCGCGGTCGAGGAAGCACTGACCAACGTCGCCAAGCACGCCGGCGTCGACAGGGCCGTACTCCACGCAGCCGCCACCCCTACGCAGGTGACCATCAGCATCGTGGACCATGGGCGCGGCTTCGACCCCGCTCACCAACCCGTCGGGTGGGGCCTGCCCCAGTCCATCCGCCGCCGGCTCCTGGAAATCGGCGGCCACGTTCACCTGGAATCCGCCCCAGGCGCGGGAACGAGCGTGGAACTGACCCTGGACATCACGAACCAGGGCAACGACCAGAGCCTGCCGACCAGTTGAGGTTTCCGGGGCCTGTGAAGCCCGGTGCGTCCCAAGCGCACTTCGGCGCCAGATGGCGATGACTCAGCTGCCGCGGCTGTGCTGTGGGTCGTAACACCTACACGCGGGAGTGGCACAAACAGTGGGCATGACCCGTCCCACTGAAGTGCAGCACGCTGTGCCAGCCGGGCATTGGCTCCGGTCTCCCGCCCCTCTCACGTGGCTGGCCACTGGCCGTGCCGCGGGAGGACTTCGCGCTCGGGAAGGGACAGCAATGCCTGTTGTTGCGCATCAGCACACCCGGCGACACGGTGTTCTCGCGTTGGGTACCGCGGTACTCCTCGCCACAGCGGCGGTCATGACGGCTGGCGCTCCCGCCTTGGCGGCCACCGGGTCCTCCGCCACCGCTCACGCCGCGCCCACGTCGACCCTGACAGCCGGTCACCAGTTGACGGCGGGGCAGTCACTCACCGTCGCCTCAGGGGAATACCGCCTGACGATGCAGGGCGACGGGAACCTGGTGGAGTACACCCTCGACAATGTACCGCTCTGGTCCAGCCGCACGGCGGGCAACGCCGGCGCACGCGCCGACATGCAGGGCGACGGGAATCTGGTCGTCTACAGCAGCGCCAACAAAGCCCTGTGGGCGTCGAACACCAACGCTCACGCCGGCGCTTATCTGACCCTTCAGAGTGACGGGAATACCGTCGTCTACAGCAACACCAACAAACCCTTGTGGGCCGCGGGCACCAACATCGTTGTCGGCGGCAGCAACGACTACCCGTACGCCAACAGCAGCATCGATGTCAGCGACGGAGCGGGCTTCCTGACCAGAGAGTGCACTTCGTTCGTCGCCTGGCGGATACGCCACAACCTCAAGATCGCAGACTTCAGCAATGGCTGGCACGGCGGCTGGTTCGGCCACGCCGGAACCTGGGTGGCGAACGCGCGCAACCTCGGCCTGGTCGTCAACAGCACGCCCGCGGTGAACAGCGTCGCCGTCCTGCCGGCGGGAGTCGATGGTGCAGGCTCCATGGGCCATGTTGGCTTCGTGCTGGGCGTGGGCAACGGCACGGTCGACGTGGAGGACTACAACTACGCCGACAGCTACGACGGTTACCGGTACTACTCATACAGCCGGCATACCATCGCCACCGCCGGGCTGTCGTTCATCCACTTCCGCTGATCCGCATGCCTGCGGCGTCCTCTGGGATGCCGCAGGCACCGGCCGCGTTGACCGCAATGTGACACGACGTGCTGCCCGACTAGCGCCTCATGTGGCCGCTTACCCGCCTGGCCGCTCTGTCCGCGATCACGCTGTACCGGTGGTAACGCTGCCTGCGCTTCGCCGCGGGACGTCGCGGGCTCGCCGCCTTGGTCCCTCCTGCACGAAGGAATGTTCTGCCTGTCGGCCCTGCCGTTCGAAGACTCTCGTCGAACTCGATCGGGGGGTGTCAGGCTCTCGCCTTCTGGCGCGTGCACCCACGCTCCCAGCACTTGGCCCATGCACGGCGGTCCCGGGTCATGCAACCTCCCGGAAGCAAACGGAGTATTCCAAAGCGGAGAGGCGCCGCTCCCATCTGCCCGTCTACAGAAGGAGAACTGTGTCCGCGACAAGGATCAAGAAGCTCGCGACCACGGTCGCTGCGGGTGTCGCGGCGGTAGGCATCACTGCTGCCGCTGCGGCCGCCTCCGACGCCTCTCATCGCTCCAGCACCCCCGCTGTCAGCCACCGCGCCGCCTCGGCTGCGCGACAGTCCGTTGGCCACCCCACACCGTCTGGAGCCCCAGCGCCGCGGAGTGTTGTGGTGGGGCGGGGTGTGCTGGGAGGCAAGCCGTGGTCGGTGACGCTGACGTACTACGCCACGTTCCCCAAGGGCTTCACCCCGCCCTCTCCGTCCGGCTTGCTGCACAGCCCGGCACCCAAGGGGCACAGCCTGCTGTGCACGAACGTCGTCATCGACGGCGCGCCGGAGGGACATACAACCGACCCCTGGGCAGGCTGCACCGTGGTCGACGGCACCCGCGACACCGACCACACCACCGGCGCCTCACTGGAGGGCAACACCGACAAGGGCAACACCGGCAGTCGGCTGTTCCTGGTCCATCCCGACGCCGCCGTCGCCCATGCCACGATGACCTTCCGCGACGGCCGGCACGCGACCGCAAAGGTGGCCGCCGTCCCCGGCACCGCCTACCGCGCCTACGCAATCCCCATCGCCTCCGGACAGAGCATCGCCGCGGTGGATGAATACGACGCCCACAACCGCCTCCTGAACCACAACACCCAGTGGCGCTGACCCCGTGTCCGGTCGGGGGCCGGGCCGACCACCGGCCCCCGACCACGGGATGCAGGACATTTCCACGATCTCAGACGGCAGGGACAGGCACTTCGTGTACCTCGGCAGGAACGGCGACGACGACACCGAATTCGTCCAGTTCGCCACCACGCGCTGGTCGCAACTGGTGCGCACCGCCTACATGCTCACCGGCGACTTCCACGAAGCCGAGGACCTTGTGCAGACGACGCTGATCAAGGTGTACACGCAGTGGCGGCGGCTGCGCAGGGACGAGACTGACGCGTACGTGCGACGCGCCCTGATCAACAACAATCGCAGCCGCCATCGCAAGCACCGCGTCGTTCACCTGCTCATGCCCTTCCTCCCGGACGCCACGGAACCCGATGAGGCCGCGGGCAGCGAAAAGCGGGATGTGCTGCTCAAGGCTCTGTCCGAGTTGCCCCCGCGGCAGCGCACCGTCGTCGTGCTGCGCTACTGGGAGGATCTGAGCATCGAAGAAGTCGCTCATGCACTGGGCTGCTCCGAGGGGACAGTCAAGAGCCAGGCCTCGCGTGCACTGGCCAAGCTCAGAACGCACCCGGCACTGGCCATCCAGTCCCTCACCAGCCTCGGAGATGCCCCGTGACCCGGCCGTCCCCCCCAGCAGACAGCGACAGCACCCCCCAGCATGAGCAGGCCCTGCGCCGCGCTCTGGCACGCACGGCCCACCAGCGGCAGCCGTCCGCCGCCCCTGTGCAGCAGATCCTCAAGGCCGGCCGGTCTCGCCGCGCCCACCGCCGCGCCGCCGTGGCGTCCGCAGGCGCAATCCTCGCCGTCTGCCTGACCGTGACTCTTTTCCTACCCGGCACCGAGGCGGAGAACATTCGCCCGCAGCAGCAGACAACCACCGCTTCTTCGCCCCGGCCCTCTCCATCGGCGGTGCCGCGGAGTGTTGTGGTGGGGCGGGGTGTGCTGGGAGGCGAGCCGTGGTCGGTGACGCTGACGTACTACGCCACGTTCCCCAAGGGCTTCACCCCGCCCTCTCCGTCCGGCTTGCTGCACAGCCCGGCACCCAAGGGGCACAGCCTGCTGTGCACGAACGTCGTCATCGACGGCGCGCCGGAGGGACATACAACCGACCCCTGGGCAGGCTGCACCGTGGTCGACGGCACCCGCGACACCGACCACACCACCGGCGCCTCACTGGAGGGCAACACCGACAAGGGCAACACCGGCAGTCGGCTGTTCCTGGTCCATCCCGACGCCGCCGTCGCCCATGCCACGATGACCTTCCGCGACGGCCGGCACGCGACCGCAAAGGTGGCCGCCGTCCCCGGCACCGCCTACCGCGCCTACGCAATCCCCATCGCCTCCGGACAGAGCATCGCCGCGGTGGATGAATACGACGCCCACAACCGCCTCCTGAACCACAACACCCAGTGGGATTGAACTCCTTGTTCCCACTCTCCTCGGAGGCACTTTCAGCCGGCGTGCGGGACGACGGCCGGGGGTCTGCCCGCACGCCCCATATGCCCATACCCGCTACTCCACGCGGCGGGCGTCGACTCCGCTTCCGACAGCGTCACTGTGCGGAATGACGTGACGCGAGGGTGGGGCATCGACGAGCCGAGCCAGCCACGCCGTTTCTTGGTGACTCCTCCCCCAGCTGAAGCCGGGGGCTTCTCGCTATGCCGGGTTGGCGTCGCGACGGACCAGCCCGGCCCGTAGCACGTGGGTGGCTGCCACGGTGTCGGCGTGCGCGTGGTGGCCCCAGGCCACGCAGTGGAATTTTTCCTGTGCGGGTCGGTTCTCCCTGGCGGTGTGCGTCAGGAACCCCGTTACCTTCTAGACCGTCGTCGTCACGGGCACCGACGCGGCCGCGGTGATCGTGCCCAAGCTCGCGAAGAACCTGGCCAGCCTGCTCGACCAGCGCAAGGAACTGGCCTCGGACATCGAGGAGTTGCTCAAGTCGCACCCTCTTTCCGAGCTCCTGACGTCGATGCCGGGGATAGGCGTCAGGACCGGAGCCAGGATCCTCATCGACGTCGGTGACGGCACCGCCTTCCCGACCGCGGGCCACCTCGCCGCCTATGCCGGGCTCGCTCCGGTGACCAGGCGGTCGGGGTCCTCGATCCGCGGCGAGAGCCCGTCCCGCAGAGGCAACAAGCACCTGAAACGGGCCTTCTTCCTCGCCGCGTTCGCCTCGCTGTCCGACCCGGCCTCCCGGGCCTACTACGAGCGGAAGAAGGCCGAGGGCAAGCGGCACAAGCAGGCCCTGATGTGTCTCGCACGCCGCCGCGTCGACGTGCTCTTCGCAATGCTCCGCGACGGCACGTTCTTCGAACCTCAAGCCGTCCCCCAAGCCGCCTGAAACATCACCAATCAACCGACCCGCCCCTTGACGAAAGAGATAGGGCCCCCATCCGGCATCGTTGATCGACTTGTTGAGCCCGGCTTTGGCGGCGGCCCCGTCGTGCAGGAAGCCGCCCGGCTGGTCGGTGCCGGGCTTGGGTTCTGGGGCCTTACTCATGTTGCGGATCTTCCTGCGGCGGCGCACCGCTGAGCATCGTCAAGGGCTACGTCGAGAACCAGAAACGCCCGGCATGACCGTCACCACAGACGCAGCGATCTGCGGCGCTTCGCCCCTCCGGGCCAAGGATCGCGCTCCCGCCCGCTGACGGCCGAGCCTCCCTGCGAAGAACAAGGGATGGCGGCCAGCGCTGCGGACATGGAGCCGCAGCCGGACGAGGCCGGCCTTGAAAACGTGATCGGCACCACGCCGCTGCCGGTCCGGCTGACCATCGAGGGAACGCCATGCGGACTCCCGCCGGGGGCCTGGCCTCCTACCGCATCGTGCAGCTAGGCGATGAATCCCACTCTTTGATCTCCTTGTCTTCGATGCGGAGCCGGACGGCGGTTTCGCCAATGGCGATCACTGCCGAGGAACCGTGCCGAGCAGGGCGAAGATCCGCCAGGCGGAGAGCGTGGCGTACACGTCACAGGCCTGGGAGGAGGCGGAGTCACGGAACAGTGACGGAGTGCCCGGGCAGCCCTGCAGGGAAGTCAGCCGGTCCGCCATCAGGGTGCGTTGGGCCGCGGTCGGGTGCCAGCCCGTGGCGTGCGCGGCGCTGAGGGCCGCCTCGGCCTGGTGCAGGGAGCCGGTCCGCAGCAGCTCCATCCCCTGTCGGGCAAGGGCGTCGGACGAGGGTGTGTTGGGCAACTCCGCGAGTCGGCCGTCCTTTTCGAGCCCGCTGACGGCGAGGTAGGTCGCGTAGCGGTGCTCGGCGGTGTCTGCCGGCCACGGTGTGATGTCCACGCGTGGAACCCGCAGATGGGAGCTGCGCAGGGCGGCGCTCACCTCGGACCACTGCTGGGCGGTCCCGGCGGAGAGTGGTGGCACGTCCTTGACCGCCTGTGCCGTGAGGGTCCGCCGGTCCGGGGTGCCGACGC
Source organism: Streptomyces sp. NBC_00461 (assembly GCF_036013935.1). Lineage (NCBI taxonomy): Bacteria > Bacillati > Actinomycetota > Actinomycetes > Kitasatosporales > Streptomycetaceae > Streptomyces > Streptomyces sp. NBC_00461. The sequence continues at coordinate 10,327,863 of NZ_CP107902.1, read as the reverse complement.
TTCCCCCCGCCGCCTCCAGCACGGCCAGCCAGACGGCCTGTGCCCCTTGCCCAGAACGCTGCACGGTGCCGCGGTGCGCGCGCAGGGCCGCTGCGAGCTGCGGGTCCTGCGTGGGCAGTCCGGTCAGCGTCCGCAACGCCTCGACCTGGAACGACGCCTCAAGGTCTCCGTCTCGTTGCTGCACGGCCGAGAACAGACCGCTGGGGAGTCGGCGCGTCCACAGATACCGGCGCAGTGCCGCCGAACGGGCCGGCTTCGCGTGCAGCACAGTGAGGGACTCCGTGAGGGCATCGGCGATCTGCGGGTCTCCCACGGGCAGCGGTGAGGGGTCGAGGTTCGCCAGCAACTGGTCGCGCCGCCCGCTCAGCTCGACGTCGGCGATCCGGGCCAACCGGATGTAGGAGCAGGTCTCCAGGAAGGCGTCGCCGGACACAGGGCCGTGCTGGTTCGCGCCGGTGCGGGACCACCAGGTCCGCAGGGTGTTACGCAGTGCGGCGGGGGCCGGCAGTCCCAGGGCGGCGCGGGCCTGGACCAGGTGCAGTCGCTGAGTGAGGCTGGTGGCCGCGGCGCGGGTTCCGTCGGTGTCGAGCCAGCGCCGGGTGGTGGTGGCGGCGTTTCCCGTGAGGGGGGCGCCGAAGGTCTTGAGGGCCCGCAGTGCGGCTGTCGTGGCGGCCAGTTCCGCGCCTCTGTCGGGTACGCGGGTGTGCTGCGCCGCCGGGTCGGCGAAGTCGCCCCGCGGGGTGTGCATCGCCCGCAGCGCGGCAACGTCGGACGTGTCGTGCAGGCGCAGGTGCAGGGTCTGCTCGAGGAGCGCCAGATACAGCCGTCCCCAGAGCTGATCCCCCGTGATCTGGTCGGCGAAGACCTTCCGCGTCACGGGTTCGCTCAGCTGCCCGGGCTCTCCGAGGGCCGACAGCGCGGCCAGTCCGTAGGCGGAGTCGTACAGCCCGGGCCGGTCGGGGACGCTCGCGGAGTAGAGGCCGTCGTCCCCGCGAAGCCGGGCGAGGTCCGCCGCAAGGCGGCTCTGCTGCAAGGTCGTCGCGGGACCGGCCGCACAGCCGCCGAGGGCGCCCAGGAGCACGAGCACGGCGGCGAGCACCGCCACCGCCCCGCGGAGGCGAACCTGCATGATCCTTGGTCTCCTGCTGGTCGAAGGCGTGGCAGGGCCACAGGGCGAGAGGGGGACGAGAGGGGTGCGGAGTCGGCGGACGGATGCCCGCCGCGAGAACGGCGGGCACCGCAGGATGGGTCAGCCGACGCAGGCCTGGCTCTGCCCGTGAATGCCCAGCGAACTGGAACTGGCCGAGGCAATCGAGCAGACCTGCTCCCACGTGGTGTTCCAGGACGGGTACATGTACCCGTTCAGGTCGGCCTCGTAGGTGTTGCCGTTCTCCCAGTACTGGCTGGTGCTGTAGGTGGACACGTTCGGCGTGCCGGTGCAGTTGCCCTCCGGCCCGCCCGTACTCACGCCGACGCTGCAGCTCCACGTGAACGTCCCCACGGAACTGGCCAGGGTCGCCGTGTTACGGATGCGGGTCATACTCTGGAACGCGGCCCCGTGGTACGTCCAGGCGGAGGTCACCCACTTCGTGGGGTGGGCGACGCCGAAGTCCTTGTAGACACGCGCCTCGATCGTGTAGCCGGGCGACATCGCGGCGTCCTTGGTGGCGTTCTCGGCCGTGGCGAGGGGGGCAGTGGCCAGTACGGCACCTGCGACGGTGCAGGCGGCGATGGCGAGCCGGAGAGCAGTGGTCGTGCGCTTCACGATGTGGCTTCCTCTCTGAGATGGTGCCCTACGGTCAGTTCCACGTGTAGCCGATGTACGGACTGTCGATGACGTAGGACTGGTTGCCGCTCGCGATGGTCAGCTCGCTGTAGTACGGCTGGTTGTACTTCTGACCGCTGAAGGTCGGGCCGAGGAAGTGGCCGGTGCCGCAGAACCGCTGCCAGTCGCCGGTGGCAAGCTTGTTGGCGTTCGCGTCGCGGAGGTCGATCTCCAGGTAGAAACACCCGTTGGGCTTGGCGTCGATGTAGGCGTCGGAGTTGAAGTCCACACCAGCGAACCCTGTGTCGCTGGTACAGGCGCTGGCCGTGAAGGGCCCCCTTGTCTCCTTGTTGCAGCCGCCGGGATGCCAGACGATCTTCGGGGCGACCGTGGAAGGCCGGAGCGCGGCCTCGCGGCCAACTGTCGTCGTGAAGCCGGTCCGTGAGGCCGCGTTGGCCACGACCGTACCGGTGTGCGACGGGGCCGCCGACGCGGTGACGCAGGTGGTCGCGCCGGCAGCCAGTACCAAGGCGGCGACGGCGGCAGCATGACTGATTCTGTTCAAGGGTCTCCCCCATGGTTCCGGCCCCTGTCAGGTCAAGGGGCGGTGGTTGCTTTACAGGTGCAGGTCTCGGTTCAGCGGTGACGCGCATGCGGCGGTGCACGGCGTCGTGGAAGAGGGCTCCGTGCCACACCTGGTGGCCGTTTCCCAGAGACCTGCGCCCCGTACACAGCTCTCCCTTCGGCAGGTCGGAATGGGAAGGAGCGGAGCCTGTGCGACTCCGAATACTCCGTTGCCCGTTCCGGGGTTGCATCGCCGCATCGCCTCTGCAGGAAAGATCAGCGGATCGACGAGGGTTGAGGCGAATCCAGACTCGGCGGACTCTGTCCGCCGAGGAGCCGTCACCGTGGCGCAGCGCCTGCCGGACTGCCGGGCGCCTGCCTGTTCGCCGTGGCGTGGAAAGGCTAGGCCGACGACCGGCGATCGCGGCAGCCGGACAATCGCACTACTCGGGTGTGGTGCGAAGACGTGACTCGCTCGGTACAACCCGCGGGTCACACGGGGGAGGTTTTCCGAGGCACATGGAATCGGCTGTGCCCTTCACCGCTTCCCGAGAAGGTGTGGACGCTGATCGTCAGTTGCACACCCCGAAGCAGGGAGGTCGCGAGCTGAGCGCTCATGCGGAGCTCCGTGAGGATGCGCCAGACATCTCACGTCGGAGAGGTCATGCTCGCTGGCGGCTCGTTCGCGGTTGACGAGCCGGTTCACCTGCTTCTGGGTCTGGGGAGGGAGTGCTTACGGGCGGGCGACATCGTGTGTCTCTTCGCCAGCGAGCCGGTGGCATGCCGTAGCGGTTCTTGAACGCGCGGCTGAATGCCGCCTCGGACGTGTAGCCAACGCTCTCCGCAATGAGCGTGAGCGGAAGGGAGGTGTCACGGAGCAGGTCGGTGGCGGCGCCCAGGCGTACGTGCGCGAGATAGGTTGCTGGCGGCTTCCCGACGCGAGCGACGAACCGCGCAGCGAACGCCGACCGTGAAAGGTTGCACGCTCGGGCCAGCTCGTCGACTGTCCAGTCGTGGCCGATGTCTCGGTGGATAGCGCTCAAGGCCAGGCTGATCTGGGGGTCGAACGCACCGGCCAGCCAGTTCGGTTCGGCGTCCGAGCCAGCGGCCCAGGCGCGCAGAATCTGAATGAAGATCAGATCGAGGATGCGGGCGACCATCACCGCCGATCCTTGAGAGGGCGATTGCATCTCGAATACGAGCATCCTGTGTGCGACTTCGAGCCCTTCGAGCGCTGGACCGCGGTCACCGCGCAGTATGATCACGGCAGGCAGGCACCGGAGCAGGTGGCTCGCCTGTGGGGCGCCGATCGTGAATGTGCCGCAGAGCCAGCGCGCCGGCTCGGGTGCGCTGGTACGCACGATCGCTTGCGCGCGCTTGCCTGCGTCGCTGATGTGGTGCGTGTCACCGCGCGGGAGCAGGACGACATCGCCGCGGCTCAAGTGCTGGACGTGCGGGTCTCCGTCGACCCGAAGCACGAGTTCGCCTGCTTCTATGATGTGCAGGCTGCCGATATCGGCGAAGCCGATCGAGAAATTCCGCGGCGGAGCGTACGCAACGATCCGTTCTCCGCTCAGACGGGCGCTCCGGAGAAGCTCCGAGAGCAAGTCGTGCATTTGACCATCTGCGTTGAGGCCGAGTGCGGCGTCCTCAAGCGCTGGCGGATCGGCAAACGCTTGCGGCGATCGGAGTAAACCCTCTGGCATCGCTGGACGATCGGCAAGATTTCCCGGCGGAGCGGTCATGGTCGCTGTCCATTCCTCTGACTAGGTTTAGCAAACAGTGAGTGGGGCCATGACTCTGGGCACTCTGTCATGTGCCAACTTCTTCCATCGGCGAAGCACCTATGCCACTGGAATTGCTGACATCGTCGTCCGAGTCTGGGCCCGCTCGCTTGTATCAACCGAGACCAACAATCAAGAGGCCATCCATGACGGAGCAAGGCAAGCCGACCAAGATCAGCTTTGTCTATTCCAACCCCACCGACCCGGACACCTTCGAGGCGGCTTACCCCGACCAGCTCGCGCTCGCGCGCAAGCTCCCCGGACTGACTCGGCTGCAGACGTCGAAGGTGTGGCCCAAGGAAGACGGCAGCCCGACCCCGGCGTACCGACTGTTGGACCTGTACTTCGCCGACTACGCGGCGGCCAGCGCCGCCGCCGCAGAGGCGGGTCCCCTTGTCGCCGCTACCAAAGCGCACGCCACCGGAGGAGTAGTGATCGCATTCGCGGAAGTCCTCGAGGACGCTTAGTCTAGCGCCAAGATCCATAGAGATCTTGGCGAGGGGTTGTCCGGCTGGAGGCCGGGCAGCCCCCTTTCGCTGGGGTGGCCGGGGCGAGTTGCCAGGTTCCGCCTGTCTGGGTGAGTCCGAGGTTGATCAGGCGGCGGAGGTTGAGGGCGGCTGCCCGGGCGTGGGGCCAGGTGTTGTTGGCGATGGCGCCGCGGTAGCGCAGGCGGCAGTTGCCGTGCTGGACGAGCCAGGCGACCGCACGTTCGACCGGTGCTCTCCAGCGGCGGTGGGCGACCTGTGTCAGCGGCGGCCTGGAGATCGTGGTGCCGACGCATGGCCCGCGATGCCCGCCCCATCGGCGGTCTCACGCCACTATTCCGGAGGGATGAGATATCCCGATGGCGGTGGGCTGACGGCCGAGGAGCGGGATCGTCGTGAGCAAGTCCGGCTTGCGGCGGCTGACTTGATCGAGGCGGGGGCCAGTGACCGGGAGGTGGCCCGGCGGTTCCGGGTGACCCGGATGCCGGCGAACCGCCGGCGCCGGGCCCTGGCCTCGGGCGGCCGCCAGGCGCTGGTCTCCAAGGGCCCCGGTGGCGCCCGCTGCAAGCTCGATACCAGCCAACTACGTGCCCTGGAAGCGGTGTTGGAGGCTGGTCCGGCCGCGTGCGGCTGGAGTGACCAGTGCTGGACCTTGGCCCGCATCGGCGAGGTCGTGCGCCGCCGGTTCGGGGCCGAGTACACCCTGGCCGGGCTGGACCTGCTGCTGCACCGCACCGGCTGGAGCGTGCAGGTGCCGGCCCGGAGGGCCACCGAGCGGGACAGAGGTGTAAGTGCGCCGTACCAGGAGAGCGTGGACGCGCGGTCGGCGGGCCGGTAGGCGGTGATGTACACCTTGCGGTTGGGCCGGGCCGGCCCGTTCACGGTACCCCAACTCATCACGCTGCAGCGCGGGTTGTTGCGCATCACCAGGTCGCCGAACTTCTTCTCGCCTGGCAGGTAGACCGGCACTGAGTCCAGTTGGTGATGTGCGCCTTGGCGTCGCCGCATCGGGTACGGATGGGGTCCATGCCGTCGCCGGGGTGCGCGGTGTCCGGCGACCGGGCAGCGATGCTCTGCCAGGCCGACGGCGTCGCCGAAGCGTCTCCACCGCCCGTTGCCTGGCCGTGGGAAGCCCCGGCAGCAGTATGGCCACCGTTCCCGCCACCCCCAGGGCGACTCCGCACACCAGGGTCGCCGCCAAGCCCCCCAGATGACGTCGGCCGGGGCGCGCGCTGCCGGTGCCGTCGCCGGCCCAACGTCCGGTGGCGGACTCAATGGTGGCGCTGACCGGGGGCTGGTCCCGCTCATCGGTACGTGCCTTGGCCTCGGTCAGTTCCGCCTTGACGGCCTGCCAGTCCCGCTACCACTGCGCGCGATCCCCTCCACAGGCACCGACGTACGCCAGCGTGACATCCAGAGACGGCAGCAGTTGTCCGCCGGCCGCGCGTCGGACAATGCGGTCACCGAGTACCAGGGTGTCCCGGGCGAGCTGCCGATAGGGCCTGCCGACGGGCGCCACCGCACGACATGGGGGGGCGACCCCGCCCCGGCGGCTGCGGCGATCAGGGCCGCGTGCAGAGCAGGCTGCGCCCGGTCGGGGCGGGGACGTGCAGCCGCTCGGTCCGCGACGCCGAAGTGGCCGAGCAAGCAGCGCAAGGCCAGTCCGCCGTGCCGATCGCTGCCGCCGCCAGCGTGGCCTGTGTGCTTCCGCGTGACGGGATGGCCCCCGAGGAGCAGCCGGTCGGGAGGCGGATCCGGGGGGAGATCCGCGCCCGCCCTGTCCCCTGCAGCGCAGATGGTCAACACTTGCACTTGAGAGCGCTCTCATATTTGGGTATTGTCGCCGCTGAAGGAAGGCTGAGGCACTTCGAGGCGTGCACCTCCTGGACGTGGACGCAGTATCTGAGGTCGGAGAGTCGCCACCCCTTCCCCTTCCGGCCCATCGAAGGAGAGCTGTGTCCACAGCTCAGGTCAAAGGACTGGCCATGGTCCACCGCAGAGGCATCGCGATGGTGAGCGTCACCGCTGCCGCTTCAACCGCCGGTTCCGGCGGACAGCAGCACAACGACGCCTCGCCTGCCCGGCAGACCATCGTCGAAGCGGCAGCAGCCGTGGCGTCGCGGTCACCGGTGACGGGCCGGGCCACGCTGGGTGGCAGGCTGCGGTCGGTGGCGCTGGGCTTCTCAGCGTCATCCTGCTCGTCACAGGCGACGCGGAAGTGCCTGCTGGGCGCGCTGATCGTCGCGTCGGCCCCGCAGAGCGCGGAAGCGCCTGCAGGGCCTCCTGCGCAGGCACGGCAGGTCGGATTCAAGGCATTCCCGGACGGTGGCCATCCCGGCAGCAACGCCGCCACTCAGCCTCTCCCGATATCCGGAGTTCCCCATGAGCTACAAGGTCGCCGCGAACCCCGCGGACAGTTCTGACCCTCCAGGACCCGGAGCCGGCATCCCCGGCCCGCCCGTTGGCGTCCCCGCCCCGCGTGACGGACGTTCGCTGGCCCTGTCCCTGGCTCTGCCATGGACATCAACTGCGGCCGGCAAAGCCCGGACCCTGATACGTGTCAGTCTCCTCCACACAGGCGTCCCCGACTTCCTGACCCAAACAGTGGAGTTGCTCGTCACAGAACTGGTAACCAACGCCTTGCGCCACGCCGCCCCTCCCCTGAACCTGAGCGCCATCTACCGGCAGGCCGCAACCCCCGTCCTCAGCTGCGCGGTCAGCGACGGCAGCAGCGAACTGCCGGCGCTCTGCCACCCCTCGATGACCTGCGAAAGCGGACGCGGGCTGGTCCTGGTCGACAGCCTCTCCGACCGATGGGGCAGCCACCGGACCCCGGGCGGGAAGATCGTCTGGTGTGAACTGAACCTCTCGCTGCACCCCCGAGCTTTCATGGTCTGACCTGGTCACAACAGTAAGCTGCCGGATGCCGCGATGGCGGAGGTCGGCAGGAGACCTTGCACTGGCCGGAATGAGTCGAGGAGCCGATGCAGCGACGGCGGGCAGTCTCCCCCGAGAAGCGGTACGCGCAGCTGGTCGCGCAGTTCGCGGAGCTGGACGGGGTAACCATCCCTGGCGACGAGCCGGGACGGGAGGGAAGGTTCGGCGCTGCTGCGCTCAAGGTCGGCGGGAAGATTTTCGCGATGCTCGCGCAGGGCCATCTCGTGGTGAAGCTCCCGCGGGCCCGGGTCGACGAGTTGGTGGATGCCGGTGAGGGCGAGCGCTTCGACCCGGGGCACGGGCGGCTCATGAGCGAGTGGCTCAGCCTGAACCCCGGCTCGGAGCTCAGCTGGGACGGACTGGCCCATGAGGCCCTGGACTTCATCAGCCCTGCCCACTGAGCCGCACAAGGCCGACTTCCCAGCCCCGGGCGAGGCGCACACCGCCGATCCGGCGGCAGCGCAGGGGCGCCCTCGCACGGGCCTGGGGCATCGTGCGAGGCCGGCAACTCGAAGACTGCCTCGGACGACTTGTCAACTCTCTTTTGTCCTCGGCCCTGGGGAGTTGTCCGAGCTACTGAACTGTTGACCGTGCAGACCCGATCCTGGCCATAAGCGCGTCGACAGAGATCTCTCCGTCACGCGCGGCGGCCTCGCAGAAGTCGCTGAAGGCCTGGCCGGCGGAACATCACTACACCGATTGGGACTCCTGTCAGCCGGGCAGCCGGTACTGGCACTTCCAGCTGACCGAGGCCACCTCCCACATCCTCCTGGCGCTGCTCCTGGGAGTTGTCACCACGTGGTGGGTGTCAGACGTCGGGCGGCCTGACCCAGACGCCCTGGCGTGGCTGGTGGTTGCGGTGGCGACGGGTCTTCGACCGGATCGGTCGACGCGGTGGCAACCGGCATGCCGAGGCAGGTAGTCCACCATCCTCCCTGACCAGTGGAACTGCCTGATCAGGCACTCGACGCAACGCCGGCCGCCAAGGGAGGCAGAACCAACCGAGTCGACCAGGCCCTTGCGATCACCTGTGTCAGGGCATCTCCCCCGACCCCAGAGGAGGCGGAGGCTGGCGTCAGGCTCAGGCTGTACCCCGCCGGATCAGCCGGGTCGGGGTGACCACGGAGGACAGCGGACGGCCGCCGCTGCCATCCTGCGTCCGCTGGTCGAGGCTGCGCAGCAGCAAGCGCACCATCAGCCGGCCCATCTCCTCGATCTCCTGACGGACCGTCGTCAGCGGCGGGTCGGTCAGCTCGGCCACCGAGGCCATGTCATCGAAGCCGACGACGGCCACGTCGTCCGGCACCCGCCGCCCGTGCTCTCGCAGCACGCGCAGCGCGCCGGTGGCCATGAGGTCGGAGGCGACGAAGACGGCGTCCAGCTCAGGCGCCCGCTCCAGCAGCTCTGCCATGGCGCGGGCGCCGCCCGCCTCGGTGAAGTCCCCCTCGATCACCAGCCGGGGGTCGGCGTCCATCAGGATGTCGTGGTAGCCGTCGAGCCGGTCCACCGAGGCCGTCTGATCGAGAGGCCCGCTGATCGTCGCGATGTGCCCGCGCCCCAGTGACAGCAGATGGCGGACGGCCTCGCGGGCGCCGCCACGGTTGTCCGAGTCGACGTAGAGGAGGCTGCGGTCTCCCTCCGCGCCCGGCCAGCCGGGACGGCCGCCGAAGACGGTGGGCAGCCCCACCCGGCGGGTGATGGCGGGCAGCGGGTCCTCGGCGTGCAGGGAGAACAGCAGGGCGGCGTCCACGTGGCCGCCGGCGAGGTAGCGGCCGATGCGGTCGTAGTCGGCCGTGCCCTCCACCAGCAGCAGGACGAGCTGGGTGTCGTGGGCGGTCAGCTCCCGGCTGATGCCGAGCAGTTGCTGAGCGAAGAAAGGGTTGGCGAAGACCTTGGTCTCCGGCTCCGCGACGATGACGGCGACCGCGCCGGTGCGGCGGGTGACCAGGGCACGGGCCGCCTGGTTCGGTACGTAGCCCAGCTCCTCCACGGCCCGCCGTACCTTCTCCACCAGAGCCTCGCGCACCCCGCTGCCCCCGTTGACGACACGAGAGGCGGTGGCCCGGGAGACGCCGGCCCGTTCGGCGACGGCTTCCAGGGTGGGCCGGGACGCGGAGATCTGGTCGGACAAGGGAACGCTCCTCTCGGGACGGGAACAGCGTAGCTCCCGGCAGGCGAGTGTGAGCGACCGGGGAGAGCGCTCTCGCCCCTTTCACCCTACAGAAACGGCCCGGTCACATCGGCGCCGCGCGCCTCTGGCCGTAGGCCGTGCGCGCCCTGGACCCACCGCGGGCGGCTCACGGGGATCGGCCACGTCGGTGCTGTGACGGCCCGCTCACCTGAGCGGCAGGCTGCCGTGCGCCACGACGTCCGCGTACCAGCGGGCGCTGTCCTTGAGGGTGCGGCGCTGGGTGGCGAAGTCGACGTGCACCATGCCGAAACGCTTGCTGTAGCCGTAGGCCCATTCGAAGTTGTCCAGCAGGGACCACAGGAAGTAGCCGCGGACGTCCGCGCCGGCCGCCATGGCCCGGTGCACCGCCTCGAGATGCGAGCGCAGGTACGCGATCCGTTCCGGGTCGTGGACCTCGCCCTCCGGGTCGGTGTAGTCGTCGTAGGCGGCGCCGTTCTCCGTGACGATCAGCGGCGTGTCCGGCAGCTCGTCGCGCAGCCGGGTCAGCAGTTCGTACAGGCCGCCGGCGTCCACCGGCCAGTCCATGGCGGTGCGCGGGCCCGGTGCCTGCAGGAAGCGTGCGTGTGCCGGTGCGGCGGGCCAGGGCGAGGGCGCGGGGTGGGAGCCGGCGGCGACCACCGTGGGCGTGTAGTAGTTAATGCCGAGGGCGTCGATGGGCCGGGAGGTGATCTCCAGATCTCCGTCCCGGACGAAGGACCAGTCGGTGAGTAGCCCAGTGTCGGCCCGCAGGTCCCGTGCATAGTGCCCGCGGAACACCGGGTCCAGGAAGATCCGGTTGGCCAGCGCGTCGATCCGGCGGGCCGCGTCCTGGTCGGCGGGGCTGTCGCTGAGCGGGCGCACCGCGGCGAGGTTCAGGGTCAGCGACACCTCGGACGACGGGTGCACCAGGTCGCGCAGTACGCCGACGGCCAGGCCGTGGGCGAGATTCAGGTGGTGCGCGGCCCGCAGTGCGGCTTCCGGCTCGGTCCGGCCGGGTGCGTGGACGCCCTCTGAGTAGCCGAGGAACGCCGCGCACCACGGTTCGTTGAGCGTCGTCCAGGTCCGTACGCGGTCGCCGAGCGCGCCCGCCACGAGCGCGGTGTAGTCCGCGAACCGCTGGGCCGTGTCGCGCTCGGGCCAGCCGCCGGCGTCCTCGAGTTCCTGCGGGAGGTCCCAGTGGTAAAGGGTCAGTACGGGGCGGATGTGGTGGGCGTGGAGCTCGTCGACCAGGGCGCGGTAGAAGTCCAGGCCCTTCTGGGCGGCGGGGCCGCGCCCCGTCGGCTGGACACGGGGCCAGGACACGGAGAAGCGGTAGTCGGTCAGGCCCAGCTCGGCCATGAGCGCGACGTCTTCACGCATGCGGTGGTAGTGGTCGGCGGCGATGTCTCCGGTGTCGCCGTTGCGGACCTTCCCCGGTGTTCTGCTGAAGGTGTCCCAGATCGACGCCGTCCGGCCGCCCTCGTTCGCGGCCCCTTCGATCTGGTAGGCGGCGGTGGCGGCGCCCCAGCGGAACGTCGGCGGGAACGTCAACGGGGAGGCGGTAACCAGGTGAGGGGCAGTCGTGGTCATCAGGGCTCCGTGGGGGTCGTTGATGTCGTGTGGAGTGGCGCTGCACGGCCTTGCAGCGCTCAGGAGACGAACCGGGCATCGGCCGGCCAGGTCTCGCCCCCGGTCATGCACCGTGCGGTGGGGGCGTTTCCGTTGTGGTTCAGCGCCCTGTCATCGGGGCAGTGGATCGGCCCCCGCCCAGCGGCTGTTCGGCCCGAGCGCAGTGAGGCGGGGCGTGATGGCGCGCGTCGGGGCAAAGGGCTCGAAGAGCGGGGGCCGGCTTCAGGGGGCGCTGCGCGCCCGGCCAGTCAGCGCAGTGGGGGCGTGGGCGGCGTGCTATCCCTTCACCGCTCCCTGCATGATGCCGCCCACGATGTGCCGGCCCAGCAGGCCGAAGACGAGCAGCACGGGCAGCGTGCCGAGCAGGGTGCCGGCCATGATGACGGACTGGTCGTGGACGTATCCCCCGCCGAGCTGGCGCAGGGCGACCTGCACGGTCGGCTCCTGTGAGGACAGGGCGATGATCGGCCAGAAGAAGTCGTTCCAGGAGGCCATGAAGGTGAGCATCGCGAGCACCGCCATGCCGGGCCGCGCGATCGGGATGACGATGCTCCAGAAGATGCGCCGTGTGGAGGCGCCGTCGACCCGGCCCGCCTCGATCAGCTCGTCGGGCAGCGTCTGCACGAGGTACTGCCGCATGAAGAACACGCCGAAGGCGGACACGATGCCGGGCAGGATGACCGCCTGGAGCTGGTTGACCCAGTGCAGCTTCGCGATGACCATGAACAGCGGGATCACGCCGAGCTGTGGCGGGATCATCATCGTGCCGATCGTCAGGGCGAGCAGCGCGTTGCGCCCTTTGAACTGCAGCTTGGCGAAGGCGAAGCCGGCGAGGGTGGAGAACAGGACGGTGCCCACCGTCACCGCCCCCGAGACGATCAGTGAGTTGAGCAGCGCCTTGCCGATGTCGGCCTGCTCGAGCACCTGCTGGAAGTTGTGCATCAGGCTGCCGCCGGGCAGCAGCGCCGGCGGACTCTTGGCCAGGTCGGCGTTGGAGCGGGTGGCCGCGACGATCGTCCAGTAGAAGGGGAAGGCGGAGATGAGCGCGGCGACGATGAGGATCGCGTAGGCGAGACGGCCGCCGTGCTGGTGGCCTCCCGCCCGCCCCCCGCGCGGGCGGCGGGCCGGACGGGCTGCAGGGGCGGTCTTTTCGGTGCGCCGGGGCGTGGCCAGGGTGGTCATCGCTGGGCCTCCTTGCGGGTGCGGCGGCGCGCGATCACGGTGTTGATGAGCACCAGCAGCAGGATGAGGACGAACATCACCCACGCGGTGGCGGCGGCCCGGCCGAGGTGGAAGAAGCCCCAGCCCTCCTGGTACATGTACAGGCCGAGGGTCTGGTACTGGTGCGAGATGCCGCCGGACATGCTGCCCTCGAACAGCAGGGGCTCACCGAACAGTTGGGTGGCGCCGATGGTGGACACCACGACGGTGAACAGGATGGTGGGCCGCAGCCCGGGCAGGGTGACGTGCAGGAACTGCCGCCAGCGGGACGCGCCGTCCAGCTCGGCGGCCTCGTACAGGTCGGCGGGGATGGACTGCATGCCGGCCAGGTAGATCAGCGCGTTGTAGCCGGTCCAGCGCCAGACGACGATCGTGGAGACGGCGATCTGCGAGGCGAGGGTGCCGGACTGCCAGTCCACCGGGTGGACGCCGACCAGGCCGAGCAGATAATTGATCAGGCCGAAGTCACGGCCGAAGAGCTGGGCGAAGACCAGGGTGGCGGCGGCCACCGACGTGGCATACGGCAGCAGCATGGTGACGCGGAAGACGGTGCGGCCGCGCAGCTTGTAGTTGAGCAGGTGGGCCAGTCCCAGCGCCATCATCAGCTGCGGGACGGTGGAGATGACTCCGATGGTGAAGGTGTTGCGCAGCGCGGTCCAGAAGTAGTCGTCGCCGAAGAGCGCGGTGTAGTTGCCCAGGCCGCGCCACTCCAGCTGCCCCGGCGTTTGGAGTTCGACCCGGTAGAGCGAGACGTAGGCGGTGTAGAGCAGCGGGAACAGCCCGAAGGCGGCGAACAGCGCGAAGAACGGGGCGATGTAGGTGTACGGCGACAGCTTGGCCAGGCGCCGCCTCAGGGTGGCCGGCGGCCGCGCGGTCCGCGGCGGGGCGGCGGCGGTCAGGGTCATGGGTCAGACCTTCGGTCGGGGGCAGATCGTGGGGTCGGGGCACGCACGTCGGATGTGGGGCGCGAAGGACCGCTTGGGGGCGGTCCTTCGCGCCCGGGAGACAGCCGGCTGACCGGGCGCGCAGGGCGGCGGGTCGGGGGCGTGCCCTGCACACCCGAGGAGGCGTCAGCCGACCGCGTTGTCGATGCCCTTCTGCGCGTGGCTCCAGGCGGTGGCGGAACTGGTGCCCTTCTGCTCGACCTCACCGAGGGCATTGGTGATCTGCTGGTCCACGTCCCTGTCGTGCACGCCGAGCACCTGCACGGGAGAGGTCTGCGCCGCCGTGCCGAACAGCTCACCGATCGGCGCGTTGCTGAAGTAGGGGTCCTTGACGCCCTGGACTCCGGCGATGGCCCCGAGGTTGGAGGGGAAGCTGCCCTGTTTCTTGAAGAGCTTCTCCTGCTGCGGTGCCGCCGTCAGCCACTTGATGAAGGCGTACGCCTCCTTCGCGTGCGGCGAGGTCTTGGGGATGGACAGGTAGGAGCCGCCCCAGTTGCCGGAGACTCCGCCCGGCAGCGGGGCGACGTCCCACGTGCCCTTGCCGGCGGTGCCGGCCTGGCCCTTGATGTAGCCCAGCATCCAGGCGGGGCAGCCGATAGTGGCGAAGGAACCGCTGCTGAAGGCCTGGTTCCAGGACGGGGACCACTGGGTGAGCTTGGCGCTCAGCCCGTCCTTGGCGGCCTTGACCGAGGTGTCCCAGGCGCTCTTCACGGCCGCGTTCTTGTCGTAGACGAGCTTGCCGGAGGCGTCGTAGTAGCGCTCCTTCTGCTGGCCGATCATCAGCGAGTAGAGACTGCCGATGCTGTCGATCCAGTGGCTCTTGGCGCCGGCCTTGGCCTTGTACTGCTCGCCCAACTTCAGGTAGCCGTCCCAGCTGGCCCACATCTTGGCCAGCTCGGTGCGGCCGGTGGGCAGTCCCGCCTTCTTGAACAGGTCGCTGCGGTAGCAGATCGCCTCCGGGCCGACATCGGTGCCCAGGCCCAGCGTCCGGCCGTCGGCCGTGGTGGCGGCCGCCCACTTGGCCTTGGAGTAGTCACCCTTGAGGTCCTTGGCGCCCAGCGAGTTCAGGTCCACGAACTTGTCGGACATCTGCTGGGTGACCGAGGCGGTGCGGCCCACCTCGATGCCCTGGATGTCAGCCAGACCCCCACCGCCGGCGAGGTGAGTGTTCAGGGCCTGCCAGTAGTCGTTCTCCTGCTCGGTGCTGGTCTCCTTGATCGTGACATTCGGGTGGAGCTTCTCGTACTCCTTGTACAGGCCGGCTTCCTTGAAGCCGAAGGTGCCGAACAGGTCGATGGTGAGCGTGACCTTGCCGTTGTTGTCCGCGGACGACCCGGACGACCCGGATCCACAGGCAGCAAGGAGCACACCGGCAAGTGCGACCGCCCCGAGTCTGAGGGTGGTACGTCTGGCGGCTCGGGAGATGAGCATGGAAGCCTCCCATGGCTTCGGGACGGGATGCGAGGCGCCTTTTGAGAGCGCTCTCAAGCAGTGCCCTGGAGACTGCCGCAGGGGTGCAGACTCCGTCAAGACTCAAAGACGTAACGGAATAGATTGAGCCATGAGGTGCGGGCGCTCGCCATCAAGGCTGCAGCCATAGCCCGGGGCATGCCAGCCCTTGCGACCTACGAATCAACGCGCCGTGACCTTTACCCTTTCCAGCGAGGCACTCGGCAGGCAGCCGAGCCGTCGGCCTGTCAGGCAGGAGCGGATCCGGATCCCGCTGCCGTCTGCACCTGGCCTGAAAGAGAGAGTGGCGGCGCCAGGAGCCGAACTCGGGTACGGCACCTCGCGCCGCTGCGAGTTCAAGAGATCATTGGCCTCGGAGCGCAAGACCTGCCAGGATCCTGGGCGTGAGGTCTGGGGACACGGGGCCCGATTCGCATCTCGAGGAGGACAATCGGCGAGTGACTCGACCCGAGGACCGATTGCTCTCCCTGGAAGGGATCGAAGACGATCGCTGGGGGCCTGCGACGTACGACTCCTACCTGGTCACCACGGTGCATGCCCTGCGCCACAAGCCCATCGGCGCGCTGAGCGTCCAGGACCTGAGGCTGCCGATCGGGCAGAACATCGGTCTGACCCACCTCCTGCCGCGGCCATGGAGATACTCCGAGCGGATCTTATGGCCGCCGACGACTTCTACGAAGGGGACCTGCTCTCCGCCGTCATGACCAGCCGGACACCATGGGCCGACATGCCGGCGACGGCGCGCGAGCTGCACTCGATCGTCTCCGGGCTCAAAGGGCTGGACCCCTGGCTGCAGGAGCAGGCCGACACCTTCCTCGATGCCGTCGCGGACCTATGACGCGCCCCTGGGGGTGAGGGGTGACCTCGCTGCGGTCGCGGCCGGAGGGACTGGCCGAATCAGAAGAACTATGCGACTCGAGGGGCCGGGCGCCGCTCCCTCCTCGGGCAGGTGCGTATCCGGAAGCGAGGTTCTCGAGAGCGCTCTCTGGCAACGTCGAGCGGGGACGGCTCTGCGCGGCCAGGGTGCACGGCATGACAGATCGTATGGGCTCCGCCGTGTCTCGAGTGGCGTGGGTGACGGGCGCCAGCCGGGGAATCGGCAAGGGGATCGCGCGGGCCTTGGGTCAGGCCTGGGAGTCCTAGCTCAGACACCAGGGAGCAAGTAACCCGTCGGTAGCTTTCAGGGCTTCGCGGCGGAGGCCCTCTTCTGTTGGCGGGGCACGGTCTTGGTCTTGTTGAGGTGTCCGTACACCGTCGAGCGGGGTACACCGAGTGAGCTTGGGTCGGCGCCCGCCGACCCGGCCGCGGGCGCGTGCGGAGGCCAGGCCGTCCATCGTGTTGGCGACGATCAGTTCGCGCTGGAACAGGTCGGCGATCTGTTGGACGGTCTTTTCTCTGGCGTCGTAGAGCTGCTGGGCGAGGGCGGCCTGGTCGGGAACGAGGGCGGCGACAAGTGCTGCAACGCCGGATAGGAGTGGAACCAGGAGTTGTAAGCCCCGGTCGGGGTGGCCTGCGTCATCGGACGGCATCGGCATGGAAAATCTCCTCTACAGGTCTGGAAAAGAAGCCGGCCAGCGGAAGTGAGGGCGTGTAGCGGCCGGTCTCGACCGAATTGATGGTCTGGCGCGACACCCCCATGGCCTGGGCGAGCTGACTCTGGGAGAGCTCGCGCTCCACCCTGAGACGGCGCACGTCGTTCCTCACTGCTTACCATCCCTGGATGTCGACGCCTCCACTTTCGATGAAAAGTTGGCTTGACATGCCGCAGGCATCAAGCGGGCTTTCCATCGTTCCGCCCGAGCCTCCGACCTGCCGCCGACCCTGCCACCCGCCTGCCGAACCCGTTGCCACCATCAACCCTGCTCCGTATAGTCCTCTGCACGATAGAGTTCTCGCCGGTGGGGAGTATCCATGGAGCCAGAGGCAGGATTGACACGGGGCGCGGACCGCCTGGAGGCAGCCGGATTCGGTGCCCGAAGCGGCGCGGCCATACTGGATGCGGTGGTCGCCTACGCGATCCTGCTGGTCTGCGGATGGACCTGGATGTTCGTTTCGAATACCCCGGTCACCTCGTACGACCAGGCCGTTCCGGGCTATGTCAGCGCGACGGTCATGATTGCGGTGTGGCTCTATCTCACCGGCACGGTGGCCGGCGGTGGGACGCTGGGCATGCGGGCGACCGGACTCCGAGTTTGCCGCACTGACAGCGCCTGCCCGCCGGGCCCGGCCAGAGCCGTGGTCCGCTCCCTCGTCCTGGTCGCCGCCGTCTGGCTGCTGTCGGAGGTCCACCCGGCGATTGTTGTGGCGTACTTCCTGCTGATGCTGGTCATCCCCGGCCACCGCCTGCCACATGACCTGGCCGCGGCCACCAAGGTGGTGCGCGTGGCAACCAGCGCCGCACCTGCGGTGACACCCCTGCCCGTGCCGGTCCGGCCGAACATTGACCCCGCCGAGGCGCGGTCTGTCCTGGCAGACCTTGAGCATCTGCGGCGACGTTCCGCAGGGGATCTACACCGGGCATCAGTACCGATGATCGTCCTCGGCCTGATCGAACTGGTCGGAGCGGGAGCCGACCTGCAGCAATTCGGCGACCTGTTCGTTCTTCCCTGGCTGTACTGGGTAGTCGCCGGGCCGATCGGCATCGCAGTCACAGCGTGGTGGTATCGCCGGTTCCGGCTGAGTGACGGTGCCGGGCCTGGGGAACGCGACATCGTCGTCATCGCTGTCATGGCCGGCTGCGCGGCGGTCCTCGGCGCGTTCCTCTCGCTCGGCGGGGCGATCACCGCAGCGGGTTTCCTCGCCGTGGGACTCGTCCGGCACAGCCGGGTCCTGACCACTGCCGCAGCCGCATCGTGCCTCGTCATCGGGCTGGAACAGCCCCTCCATGCGCTGTCGACCGGTCTGACCAACACGTATCCGAAAATGCCGGCGGCCCACCTGCTCGATCAGCACGGGACGACCGTCATCCTCGCACTGCTGGGTATGAGCCTGTTCGTCGCCGGCAGTCTCACGTTGCGCCAGGAGCAGAGTCGATGAATGACGGGCATACAGAGCAGCCGCATCCTTCCGTCGGTCTCAACGACGTGGTGCACCACCGTGCCCGGCTCGGGATCCTGACCGTGCTCGGCCAGGTACGGAAGGCAACATTTCCCTATCTCAAGTCGCAGCTCCGGCTTACCGACGGCAACCTCGGCCGGCACCTGGAAGTGCTGGCCGCCGAGGGGCTCGCCACTCTCATCAAGGGGTACGAGGGCCGGCGGCCCCGGACCTGGGCCGAGATCACCGATGCTGGCGATGCGGCGCTGGCCGCCGAGATCGCCACCCTCAAGCAGCTCGTGAGCCAGTTCGAGGAGCACGGGTCCTCACCGCGGTGAGACCGTTGATCCCACCGGGTGGCGCCTGCAGGGGCACCGGCAACACCTCGTCGCCGGCCACTGTCAGCATCATGTTCACTGCAGAGGTGGTCCACACAGCGTAGGCCCTGGCCTGGAAACTCAACTGCGCGGAGACATGGTCTGCGCCCTGGCTGTATGACGCCGTGCGCTGGGCACCGTGACCGGCATTCGGAGTTCGAGCTGTTTGTCCATGTTGAGGCGGAATGTGCCGTACGGGTTGATGTTCGACCAGAACAGCGCCGGCCGGAAACCCAGCGCCTCGCGGATCTGCTTCCGGTGCCGCTTCGCGCCCGCCAGGTCGTACTTCGCGAGTTCGGCCACCGACACCCTGACCAGACCGGCGACGTACTCGACAGCAGGCTGCGGGAACTCCTCGATGAACTCCGGGAACCGGCCCTCGATCTCGAAGAACTTGAGCATCAGGCAGAAGCCGAGCCGGGTCGGACCGGACTTGTTGGCCACCAGGCCCCAATCGCCATCCACCAGCGTCCAGCACGCCACCACGTCTTCCGGCGACCACTCCTGTCGCACACCCGTCCCCTGCCGTCGGCCCTTCGGACACTCATCCGATCAGCCCAACGAGGCGCCCCCGCAGCAGGAAACGGCAGACCCAAGCCTTACCGCACCTACCGGCGGGTTACTTGTTCCCTGGTGTCTGAGCTAGGACTACAGGGCCGGGCCAGGAGGGCTGGACGGTCTACGTGACGGCCCGTTCGACCAGCCGGGCGGCGTCACCTGAGGCCGGTACGGTGGAGGCGACGGCCGGGGAGGTGCAGGCGGCGGGCGGTCAGGGGATCCCCGTGGTCTGCGACCACGGGGACGACGCCGCGGTGGCGGCGGTCGCCGAGCGCATCACGGCCGAGCAGGGACGCTTGGACCTGCTGATCAACAACGTCTGGGCCGGGTACGAGCGGCTTAACGCGGGGGCCTGGGAGGAGTGGAACGCCCCGCTGTGGCAGCAGCCGCTGGAGCTGTTCGACGCCATGTTCACGCACGGGGTACGCGCCCACTACGTGGCGACCTCGCTGTGCGCGCCCCTGCTGATGAAGACGCCGGGCAGTCTGGTGGTGACGGTCTCGTTCGCCGTGCCCGAGGGCGAGCAGCACGCCTACGGCATGGCCAAGGCCGCCGACGACCGGCTGGCTGGCTGTGGCCGCCGCCGCGCAGCTGCGCCCGCACGGCGTCACCTCGGTGGCCCTGCACCCCGGGCTGGGGCGCACCGCGGCGTGATGCGGTTTGCGGAGCACCTGGATCTCAGTGCGTCCCAGTCACCTGAGGGCGTGGGTCGCGCCGTCGTTGCCCTGACCGCGGACAACGAGCGCCAGGCGCTGACCGGCCAAGCTCTGGGTGTGGCCGCGCTGGCCGACCGCTACCGGATCGACGTGCACAGCTGACCGCGCCCCGACCTGGCGCCCGCGCGCCGGCGGGCGCGACGAGAACGTCGTATGCGGGTCCGCTCGGGGGCGTATGCAGGCACACGATCGCCGCTGCCGCCTTCCGCGCCAGGGCGTTGGACTGTCATCGCCGGCGGTTTGTTGGGGGATCCGGTGGTCACCGTGGCGCTGCTGCCGGATTCGGGAGAGGGACCTGTCCTTTCGGCGCCGCCTTGTTCGTCGTGGTGGTACAGAGACATCACGAGCAAGGAGGAAGCCATGAAGTACGTGTTGCTGCTGACCCGGGGCGCCTGGCAGGAGGACGGCCCTGAGGAGGAGCGCGGTGAGGTGTTCGGCCGTATCGGGGAGTGGATCGGCAAACACTTCGCCGACGGCACCATCGTGGAGGCGCAGCAGCTGCGCGAGCCGGACACCGCCACCACCGTGGTGCTGGAGGACGGCCGCTCCACCCTGATCGACCGCCCGCTGCTGGAGGCCAAGGAGGCGATCGGCGGCTACGCGGTCGTCGACGTGCCTGACCTGGACGCCGCCCTGGAGCTCGCCGCGAGCTTCCCGATGCCCGACGGCAAGGTGGAGGTGCGCCCTGTCGTCGAGCGCTGACCCGCGCCACGGCGCCGCCGCGCGGTCGCTGCTCGAGCGGGTCTTCCGCGAGGAGGCGGGCCGGCTGACCGCCAGCCTGGTCCGCCTCCTGGGCGACTTCGACCTGGCCGAGGAGATGGTCGCCGAGGCCGTCGTGGAGGCGCTGCAGCGCTGGCCGGCTACCGGGCCGCCCGAGCGGCCCGGCGCCTGGCTGCTGACCACGGCCCGCAACAAGGCGCTCGACCGCATCCGCCGCGAGGGCCGCTACCGCGACAAGCTCGAACAGCTCGCCGCCCTGCCCGCCTCGGCCGAGCGCGAACCCGACGACCGGCTGCGGCTGATCTTCACCTGCTGCCACCCCGCGCTCGGTGCCGACGCCCAGGTCGCCCTCACGCTGCGCGCCGTGGCGGGACTGACCACCGCCGAGATCGCCCGGGCCTTCCTGCTGCCCGAGGCCACCCTCGCCAAGCGCCTGACCCGCGCCAAGCAGAAGATCGCCAAGGCCGGCATCCCGTACCGCGCCCCGGAGC
Source organism: Streptomyces sp. NBC_00461 (assembly GCF_036013935.1). NCBI lineage: Bacteria > Bacillati > Actinomycetota > Actinomycetes > Kitasatosporales > Streptomycetaceae > Streptomyces > Streptomyces sp. NBC_00461. Next base: position 10,307,017 of record NZ_CP107902.1, on the reverse strand, counting down.
CCGCCGAGCTCAAAAGCCGCCTGGAGCAGGTGCTGCGGGTGATCTACCTCGTCTTCAACGAGGGCTGCTTCACCACCGCAGGCGACACAGGGGTGCGCCGGGAACTGGTCGACGACGCCGAGTGGCTCGCCGGCCTGCTGGCCCAGTCCCTGCCCTCCGAGCCCGAACCCCTGGGTCTGCTCGCGCTGATCCGCCTGCACGCCGCCCGCTGGCCGGCGCGTCTCGACGACCGAGGCAGCCTCGTGCCGCTCGCCGAGCAGGACCGCTCCCGGTGGAACACCCGCCGCATCCGCAGCGCCGTCACCCTGATCGAGTGGGCCGCCGCGCTGCGCCGCCCCGGCCCGTACCAGATCGAGGCCGCCATCGCCGCCGTCCACTGCGAAGCCCCCAGCTGGCCGGCGACCGACTGGCCCCAGCTCCTGCAGCTGTACGACATGCTGCTCACGGTCGACCCGTCCCCGGTCGTCCGCCTGAACCGGGCCGTCGTCGTCAGCCACACCGGACCGGACACCGCCCTGGCCCAAGTCGACGCACTGGCCGACCAGTTGGGCCGCTACCACCTCTTCCACGCCACACGGGCCGCGCTCCTGCGCGCCCTGGGCCGCACCGACGACGCCCGCCAGGCCGACGCACAGGCCCTCCGGCTCACCAGCAACCCCGCCGAACAATCCCTGCTCACTGCTCGCCTGCACGGCGCCGAAAGCCCCGGATAACGAGCCGAGGAAGATCACAACGGATCCTCCCCTCGCGCCCTGGAGCCAAGTGCCGGCCGGATGACCACAGGAGTGGGAGCTTCGACTTCAGTTGCAGGAACTCCGTCCGCAGGATGCGGGAGATGGCATGCCGTGTGGATGGTCGTGGATCCAGGACAGGCCTCCGAGGTCGAGGTGGGAGCGGGTGCGGGTGACGGCGACATAGGCGAGGCGGGCCTCGCTGTCGTCGATGGGTGCGGGTGCGGCCTGGCGCACATCGGTGTCCTGGTCGGGGTCCTGGGGCGGGGTGAAGTCGTCGGCGATCTTCACGCGGGGCCATTCGCGGCCTTTGGCCTTGTGGGTGGTCGAGACGGTGACCTGGGCATGCTGTTCGGGCGCGAGGCAGGCGACGGCGGCGAGGATGGCGTCGGTGCCGTGGGTGTCGACGAGGTCGAGAAGCGGCTGCAGGTCGCGGCCGGCGGGGTCGTAGGCGGCGTAGTCCTGCAGTTCGCCCCAGGAGGGGAACAGGACGAGTTCGGGGTGAGTGGTGCGGCGGCCTTCCTTCAGATCGCGGGCGGCGAGGGCCAGGGCGCGCAGGCTGTCTCCGCCTCCGACCAGGGCGACCCGGCATCCGGTGGTCATCAGGCTCATGACGTGGGCCATGGCGCCGACGTTGGTGCGGCACAGCACCGCGTCGGGCCGAGTGAGGGGGCCGAGTTCGGTGGGCACGGTCTCGGTACCAGTCAGCCGGAGGGGGGCGTCGGCGATGGCCAGCCACCGATTGGCCTCCTCGGCGAGGTGAGGGCCGAAGCGGAAGGACTTCGACAGGGCGAGCTGGGTGCCGTCGAAACCGGTCATGACGTCCTTGGCGCCCCGCCAGTGGTAGATGGCCTGGGCGGAGTCGCCGACCATGACGAGCTGGGCGTGGTCGCGCTGGCTGAGGAAGATGTGTTCGACGACGGGGTTGGTGTCCTGGGCTTCGTCCAGCAGCAGGAAGTCGGCGTCGATCCTGGGCTGGGTGAGGGCCCACATTTTCAGGTAGTGGTCGTGGTCGAAGCGGACCGCGCCGTCGTCCAGGTGGTGCAGGTCGGCCCAGGCTTTGCGGGCGAAGGGCACGATGTGGGCGGCGAGTTGGGCGTGGAGGTCGGTCTCTTCCAGGCCGCGCAGGCGGGGTACGTGGTGGCGGGTGATGGCTTCGTCCGCGGTGTGGCAGAAGCGGGCGACGGTGCGCAGCAGGGTGTGGGAGAGGGCTCGTTGGGAGATCTCGCGTTCTGCGATGCGGAGGGCTTTGGTCAGGCCGAGGGCCTGTCCGGTCTGCCAGGCCGGGCGGCGGGGTGCGTTCAGGCGCTGGGTGTAGCGGTGGCCGATGGCGGCGTAGGCCAGGGCGTGGGCGGTTTTGCACTGGACGGTGGTGGGGAAGCGGGTGCGGGCGTCCTGGGCGATGGCCCGGTTGAAGGCGAGGTAGCGGCCGCGGCGGGTGGTGGTGCGGGCGAGGAGGGCGAGGGTGGTGGTCTTGCCGGTGCCGGCGCCGGCCTGCAGGGCCAGGTGGTCGCCGGCCTGGAAGGCGTCGGCGGCTGCCGTCTGTTCGTCGGTGGGGTTCACGGGGTGGGCCTCTCGGACAGCCGGGTGAGCGCGTGCCCGACGGCGGAGATCAGGTAGGCGGGGGTGGTGTGGGCCAGCAGCTGGCCAACTGCCCTGTCGAGGCGGTCCATTTCCTGGTCGGCGTGTTGGGCCAGGGCCCGGCGCAGGGCCAGTTCCAGGAAGTGTTCGGGGGTCTGCTGGGCGCGGCGGGCGGCGGCGGTGAGGGCGGCGTGCGCGGCGGGCGGGAAGGCGACGTTGAGCAGCACCTTGTGCTCGGTGTCCGGGTAGTGCGTGGTGATCACGTCGATGGGCAGTCGTTCCCCGAGCCGGTGGCGCAGTCGGCGGGCGGCCCGGTGGGGGGTCTTGGCCGGGATGAGGGCCATCAGGCGGGTGGCGTCGTGGTTGGCGGCGAGCGGCAGCACGCGGGCGGCGCGGTGCAGGGCCGCCGGGGGCAGGGGGCGGGTCAGCACGATTTCCAGTGCGTGGTGCGGCATGGGTCAGCCCCTTCGGTGCGGGCGGGCCGGGGGCGGCAGGTGGGTGTGGATGTGCGCCGCGTGCAGGAGGGGGTCGAAGGGCTGCCAGCCGGCCAGGGCGAGGTCGGCGGCGCCGGGGGCGGTGGCGTGTGCCGGGAAACGCTGGGTGCGCCAGCGCAGCTGTTCGCCGTACGAGAGGTGGCCCAGGTCGTAGACGGCCATCAGAGCGTCGGGGAGGGCAAGTTGGCCGTGTCGGGCGGTGGCGGGCAGTAGTTTCCACACCCCGGCCGGGCTCGCGAGGATGGGGTTGGGGCAGCGGTGACGGTGGCGGGTCTGGGCCACGCAGCGCGGGTCCTCGAGCCGCTGCTGGGCGAGGTAGCGGCACAGCAGCAGCTGGACGACGGGGCGGCCGAGGCCGCCGGTGCGGGAGGCGGGCTGCGGGGCGGCGGGTGAGGCGGGGATGAGGCCTCCGGTGTCGATCAGGCGGCGGGTGCGGACGGCGAGTTGGCGGCGGATCGCCTCGAGGCGGGGGCCGGCCTGGCAGGTCGGGGTGCGGTGGGGGCAGAGCACGGCATGCGGGATGCGGCACCAGGCGCTGTTGTCGCCGTGCGGGTAGGCGATGCCGCCGCTGAGGTGCCAGCGGCAGGATTCGGGGACGTCGGCGGCGGCCAGTTCCGCGGGGTGCAGGGCGATGGGCCGCTGGTCGGGGCGCTGGTAGAGGTCGATGCGGTGGCCGCAGTGGCGGCAGCGGCCGGTTTGGCCGGCGCGCAGCAGGCGGCTGGGGCTGGTGGTCGTCACCCGGAGCGGGCGGGGGCGGTGGGCGGCGCGGGGGCTGCCGTCCCGGTGACGGCCGTCGGGGGCGGGTGTGGGGCACATGGCCCGGACCGTGCCAGGCGACACGCAGGCGTGAGCAACGTGTCGGGGGTATGTCCCCCGGCCAGCCCAACAAGCCCGCACACATGAGCGTTACTGCGGATGGTTGTTCTATGCCTGAGTGCTCGATCGGGTGATTTGTTGCGTGGTGCGCGCCGGGACGGAGCGGGGGTTCAGGAAGCGGCCGTGCCGGGCGGGGTGTGGTCGTCGCACAGGGTGCCCAGGAAGTGCTCGATGGGCACGTCGAAGGTGTGGGCGAGGGTGTGCCAGGTGGTGACGCTGCCGGTGGTGCGGCCGTGTTCGAGGTCGATGAGGGTGCGCCGGGCCAGACCGCTGCGGTCGGCGAGTTCGTCGAAGGTCCAACCGCGTTCGGCCCGCAGGCGCGCGAGCACGACGCGCAGCGCAGTGAGGTCGGGGTCGGGCGGCAAGATCGTCACCTGACCATCCGACGGTGCAGACCCCTGCCCCGTCAGTGCGGGTTTCTGCACTTTCGTCGAGGGTGGAGGGACGGTGATATCCACGGTGCAGCAATCTGCACTACGGTGCGTCCGTCCCGGCCCCCGTGCGACCGGGGCACCGACCACCGCGGCGCGGACAGACGGGAGGACAAGCAGCCGATGAGGCTTGCCGGCGCGCATGCCGCAGTGCGGCGCATCTGGACCGTGGAGCTGCGTCCGCACGCGGGCGGTCCCACGCTTGTCTGCCCCTCCTGCACCGCCCACACTTCTCCCCTCACCGCTTCCTCCGCGCGCTCCGCCGCCCTGGCGCACTTGGCCTGCCATGCCCGCGCGGATGCGTTGCCGGCGTATCTGCGCAGCTGCCAGTGCCGGGTGCAGGGCTGTGTATGGCATCCGCGGCGCCGCGGATGCGCCGGGCCGGTACTGCTGGCCCTGACCCTCGAGGGCAGCGGTCGCGCCTGGCGGCTGGCCGACACCTGCGCCGCCTGCGCGGCGGCCACCAGCCATACCGCGGTGGTGCCGGACACACTGTTGAGCCCCTCCCGGCCGCACGACGCCGCCCGCACGCCGTCTGCCGAACACACCGGGCCGTCCGCGCAGGCCGACGAGCGGGTGCGCGTGCGGGAGATGCTCACCTACCTCGGCGCCGCGCTGCCCCGGTTCACCTCTCCCGCCGCCCGGCTGCTGGGCCTGCAGTGCGCCCTGCGCGCCGACACCCGCGGCCACGTCCGGCTGCCGACCGGCCTGCTGCGCGGCATGCGCCTGCGCGGACATCGGGAGCTGTGGCAGGAACTGGCCCACGCCGGCTGGCTGCAGCCGCCGGATGCAAGGTCGCTGCCCGTGCGGGCGCGGCTGCTTGATGCCGCGGTCCTCGACCAGGCGCCGGGCCGCCGCGCCCGCCGCCGCGCCGCCCACTGGGCGCTGCACCCCGCCCCGTTGGCCCTGCCGGCCGCACCGCCCGCCCTGCGGCTGACCGTCCTCGTGCTGGCCGCGCACACCGTGGCCGACACCCACCACGGCACCGACATGGATGTCCTCGCCCGCCTGTGCGGACACTCCCCGCAGCAGACCGGGGAACTCCTCGACCGGCTGGTGACCACCCGCACGCTGGCAGCCTGGCAGCACAACCGGGAGAGCGACGAAGTGTTCTGGCAACTGCCCCAGCCCCGTACACGAACCCGCCCAGCAGCACCGTCCTGCAGATGCCAGGCGCCACTGCCTTGAGGCCGGCCACGGGCCGAGAAAGGCCGCCTGCGCGGGAACAACCGGCTCCGCCGGTCCGTACCATCACTACGCCAAGGCACATGCTGCAGTGATGGCGTCCGCTCTGCGGCACCGTTCGGCACTGGCCGACAGGACGCTGCCCCCGTCAGGAGCGGCCCGCAGACGCCGCCCTCACGGCCGCACACGAGGAAAGGTCAAGCGCCATGTCCGAGAGCACGACCAGCACCACGGAACTGACATCGCAGTACATCGCCCGGGTGACCGACGACCTCGAACACAATCTCAAGGAACAGGAACGCGTCAGTGCGGAAATCACCGCCCTGCAACAACAGTTGACCGCCCTGCAGCAGGACCACACCGTGCTGGTGAACATGCAGCAGGCACTCGGCATCACCGAAGCACCAGCAAAGTCGGCGATCACGCCCGAGAGCACCGCAGTGCCCTCTCCCCGGCAGAAAACCAGCGCCGAACCAAGCAGCAGGCGAAGGGCGAGGAAGGCCACGGCCGCGCAGGCAAGCCCGACGGCCAGGAAGCCAGCCGCCAAGAAGCCCGCAGCCAAGACCGCAGACGCTTCCAAGACAACCCAGCCCACCCTTGTGGAACTCATCCGCCGCCACCTCGCCGAGCAGAGCGAACCACGCTCCGCTGCGGAAATCTCCGCCACGCTCGGCCAGGCCCATCCCGAACGCGGAATCAAGACCAAGGTCGTGCGCGTCACTCTCGAAGGACTCGTGGCCAAGAGCCAGGCTCACCGCACCAAGCAAGGCAGCTCAGTCTTCTACACCGCCCCCGACGTACCGGCGCCAACAACTACTTCCCCGACCGAGGCGCAGCCCGAAGACGCTGCTCCTCACTCGCCGGCCTGATGTGGTCGGGTAGCCGGAGCACGATAATTGTCACCATCGGTGCCTACTGACCTGCGGCTTCGGTACGGCGAGGCAGGGCAGTTGTCACCAGGTCGGCACGCTACTTGTCACCAGCAGCGCGGAGGCGGGGCAGTTGTGACCGGCTCCGGTACGCCGCCGCGGTCTGGGCTGCAGGACGGATCCGTACGATCCAGCAACTCAGATGGTCTCAGCAGCGCCTTCTTGTCCAACGGCTAGGAGCCGAGGGAGGCGGTGTTGCGTCGGGTCTCCGCGAGGTGGATGTCGACGTACCGCGTGAGGGTCAACGCGTCCTGCCGCTCATCGGCCTGGAAGGTGACGCGACGCAGCAGGCTGACCCCGTCGAGCGCGACGCCCTCGCGGGCGAGGACAAAGACGAGGGCAAGGAAGGCAGACCGGGCGTTGCCGTCGTCGAAGGGATGGAAGAAACACACGTCGAGATAGGCACGTGCAGCCCGAGCAGTGAGCGGAAGGGACCGCTCGGCGTTCCGCGCGCTCTCAGCCAGACAGGCATCGAGGCGAGCTCGGGTGTCCGGGCCGATGCCGTAACGTTCCCGGCCCCCCTTGGCGAAGGCCGGCAGCTCGCGGAACGGCGGCAACCGCTCTGAGCCCAGGACATGTTGCTGCCAGCGCCGGAGCAGCTCGAAGTCGAGTCGTGCGCCGCGTGCCGCGTCGGCCCGCAGCAGTTCCAGGGCGGCGAGCAGGCCCTCGACGCGGGCGGGGTCGATGGCGCCGTCGAAGGCACGGATGTCCTCCACCGCACCGTCGCGTGACGGAAACACCGGTTCCCCGCCGCCCCCGTCCGGGGCCTCGTGCCAGGGCACGGTCTCGCGCAGCGCGAGCCAGCGCTCAAGGTGGTCCTGCGCGAGCCCGCCCGCTCGTTCGGCGTGGTCCGGCCGCAGCGAGAGCGAGAGTCGCTCGGCGACGTCCTCGACCAGCGCCAGGTCGGGTCCGGTCCAGCTCTCGAACCGCCCGCCGATCGCCTCGTCGACCAGCTTCTCCGCGACGTCGGGCGCGACGTTCCAGCGGCTGAGGAACCAGGTGAGCACCTGACGGCAGTGCCCGTGCCAGCCACTGCCGCAGCCGGTCCGGTCGGTCACCTGCACAATCAGGTTTCGGGCGGCGCGCTCCCACAACATCCGCTGGTCGTCGACCTCGGCCAGGTTCAACGGGTACGCGTCGAACCACCCAGCGAGACTCTCCAGCCACTCGCGCCACTCGCAGAGGGCCGCGACGACGCGGGCGAGCGTCTCCTGCGGAGTGGTGATCGAGTCTCGCGGGCAGCACCAGTTCCCGACGGGTCCTCCGTCGAAGTCCCCTTCGTCGTGCGCCCAGCGCCAGCCCGCGGTCCAGCGGCCGTAGCGCTCGGCGAGGGCGTGCGACATGGCATCTGCCCAGGGCTGCCCCTCGCCCGAACTCCAGGCGCTCATCACCGGGTCGCCCAAGGGTATGTCAGGGCGGCTGGGCACCCTCCGAGCAGGCCCGAGCGACCGCACCACCTGCGGCGCCGACGCGCTGTCGAAGAAGCGACGGGCGGGATCCACATCGCCCCAGGTCAGAAAACCGGGGGCCAGCTCGACAATCACCGCGTAAGCCTGCCACGCCCACCCGCCTGCAGTTCAAGCGGATTACCGACTGAAGTGCTATGGCGCCAGCCGAAGCAGTCGCATTCCGCCTGCCACCCTGGAAGGGCCCGCGCTTCGATCTGGTAACAACAAGCCTGCCTGTCTGACAACCAACGTGCTTCGGCTCATCACAACTGTGGTCGGGTAGCCGGGTCACGTTGCCGTGACCCGGCTACCCGACCACAACGATGTGCCGAAGCCCGATAGTTGTCACCCTCGGCATCCGCTGGCCTGCAGCTTCAGTAGGACAAAGCATGGTCGTTGTCACCGATGCGACGCGCTACCTGTCACCAGCGGCAAGCGAAGCAGGGGCGATGTCACCGCGTTCGGCTTCTGGTGAGCAGGGTGCCGAGCGGCAGCCCTCGGCGATCACGGGCCATATTTCGCGCGCCCTACGCGAACCCCGCCTCCTACGATCACCGGGTACGACTGCTGGAGGGGCGGGAATGCTTGAGGACATCGAGGACGGGACAGCGGCAGCGACGCGGCTCGCGGGTGGTGCGCCGCTTCACAGCACGCTGGATGTCGCCGACCCCGCTGACTGGCTCGCGCTGGACGCAGGAGTGCGTGAGGTGGCCTGGCGCCGCCCGCAGCTCCTGCCGGGGTGGGAGCACTCCGCCCCACTGCCCGCCGACCTGACTCAGCTCGGCGAGCCTCGGCTCGCACTCGCCCTCTGCCACCGCGACGGGCGAATCCGTCAGGAGGCGCTGCGCCAGTCGGTCCGATACCCCGGTCTGCTGCCGTTGGTCGTGATCCGCTGCGCCGATTGGGTCGGCCCAGTGCGCCAGCACGCCCGGCAGTTGCTGCGCGAGGCCCTGAACGTGCACGCTGCCCTCGACCTCGCGCCGCTCATCCTCCGCGTCGGCCGCCGCGACAGGGGTGCCTTCGGCGTCGATGTGCTCGGCCAGATCCTGCGCCAGGCATCCCACGGGCAGCTCGCTGTTCTCTTCGCTGACCCCGACCGCATCGTCCGGCGATTCGCGTACCGGCTGGCCATCGAGGGCCGACTACTCCGTCCCGCCGAGCTGGCCCGCGCGGCCGCCCGGGACCAGGACACCGTGGTCCAGGACCTGTGTGCCACAGCGGCGCTCACGGCTTTGGGGGATGAGGACACCTACGAGGGTGTGCTGCCTCCACTGCTGTCCGCACGCAACCCGCGTACCCGGTCGGCCGGCGTCACCGCACTGAGACGGGCAGGGTGGTCAGAGCAGGCGGAACCGTTTCTCAGCGACCGGTCCGCGCTCGTGCGTGCTTGCGCCCGGTACGTCGTACGACAGCAGGGAGGTGACCCGACGACCTGGTACCGGGAGCGGTGCACGGCACCGGACAACCCCGAGTTGCCGCCCGGTGCGGTCATCGGGCTGGCCGAGTGCGGTAACCGCGCGGACGCCAGGCTGCTGCGACCGCTGCTCGTACACCCGGCGGCCGGGGTGCGGGCACGAGCGGTGGCAGGGCTGCGGGCACTGGACTGCGTGGATGCGAAGCAGTTGTGGCCGCTCCTCGACGACCCTGCCGCCGGAGTCGTCCGCGAGACCGCCGCCGCCCTCCTGCCCTCGGCCAAGGACCTGCCCGCCGACTGGCTATTGGAGCGCATCAGCTCCGAGCGTCCGCGGCACGTCCGCGTCGGTGCGTTCCGGCTGCTCGACGCGTGCGGCGGCATCGTGGCGCTTCGGGCGGCTGTCGGTCTTTTCGAGGACCCCGATGTGAAGCTGCGCACCTGGGCCGCGCAATCAGTGCAGCGCTGGCATCCCTCGCCTGACGGGCCGCGCGGCGACGCGGAGGTGGGTGAACTGCTCGACCGGAGCCGACACCTCTTCAGCGACCACCTGCTGCGCCGGCGCAAGTGGGAAGCCGGGTTGGACAGCTGAGACTGCACCGCGGTCCCGAACTCTGCTCAGCACTCGCCGCCCGGTGGCCCTGGTGACAGCACGCCTGCCTTGGTGACAACTATTGTGCTTTGGCTCAGCAGGCGGGGGCCCTTGGTGGAGGGGGCCGCTCTGCTCAGTAGTCGACGTCGAGGTAGTCGAGGTCGGTGAAGTCCACCAGCAGGCCGTGTGCGCGTCGTCCGCGGTCTTTGAAGTAGATCTCCTGGAGTCCTTCGGTCACGATGTCCTGGAGTTGTTGCTCTGTGGCTCCGGCGGCGTGGGCGTCGAAGAGTCGTGCTGCGTAGGCTGGCGGCAGGCCTTGGGTGATGGGCCTCAGCCGCGGGTCGTCGGTGGTACCGGGGGCGGCGGTGAAGCCGAAGCGTGCCCGGGTGTCGATGACGATGCCGCTGGTCGTGGCGGCCTGTCGTTTCGCCCGGTCGCGGACTCGGGGCTGCCATCGTTTGCGGACTTCGTCAGCGAGCCGTTGGGCGAGGTCGTGGCGAGGCTGCTTGAGCTGTCCTTTGACGTAGCGCTCGACGGTGCGCTGGGTGATGCCCAGCAGGTCAGCCGCGGCCCTGGTGCCCTTGGTTTGTCGGACCAGGAACTGCATCTGTTTCTGGGCCGACTTCGGGATGGGGCGGGTGAAGTGTGCGGCGTCGGCCTGGTCGAGGCTGTCGGCGATGATGCCCATCGGTGCCTACTCCCCTTCGTCCTGGCCGGAGATGATGCCGGTCTTGATGTGCCGGGCGATGTTCACGTCCGGGCCATGTTCTTCCAGCAGGCCTTCGGCCCACAGCACGCTCTGGGTGCCCTCGTGTTTGACCATCCCGGGTGAAACGCCGAGCCGGAAGCCGCCGGGCAGGGGCTTGCCGTCCCGGTAGGGCAGGAAGTTGAGCGGGCTGGGGCCGTCGGAGGCGTACACGGCGCAGTCGGAGAGGACCGCGACCGGGTACAGGTCCGCGTGGGTGGCGAGCTTGAGCATCTTGCGGTGCATGTTGACGCGGGCGTTGGCGATGACGGCGGCGCGGATGTCGGGGCGCCAGGTCGGGCGGGCGAGGGCGGGCCAGGGCTCGCCCGGTCGCCAGCCGCCGCTGCGGGCCCGCTCGCGGAGTTTGCCGATGCCGCCTTTGACGGTGGCCTTGATGGCGCTGAGCACGGCGGCGAGGACGGGGTCGGTGTGCTGGTGGCCGGCCATCGCGGCCAGGTACTGCTCTTCGGGCATGCCGGGGGTGATCCCGAGGTCGGCCATCGTGGCGATGTAGGCGTCGCGCAGCCGGGTGTACCAGGCGTCCAGGTAGGGGCCGTGCTCGTAGCGCAGGTAGGCCTCGAGAGGGGTGATCGTGTAGCCGAGTTCGACGGCGTAGGCGACGGTTGGGGTGGCGTACCAGGCCGGGCCGGTGGGGCGTTCGCCGTGCGGGGTAAACGGGCTGGGCAGGCGCTCGTCGAGGCGGATGTGGGAGAGGTCGACCAGCCAGGAGCCGGGCAGTTTCGTGTCGAAGGCCGGGCGGTGGACGTGGACGGGGGCGGACAGGCCGACGGTCAGCCGGTTGGCGGCCGCGGCGAAGGCCATGTTGACGTCGATGCCGACGACATAGGGCTTCATGCACTCCTCGTCCGTCAGCGGCCTCGCCCACTGGTAGGCCTCTTCGTCCAACACCTGGTCGGGGGTGCGCTGGTGGAAGCGGGGATACAAGGCGGCGACGGCCGGGTGTCCGTCGGGAGCCTCGGGCGGGGCACACTCCACCGCCTCGGTCAGCGAGCCGGGCATCGGGCCGGAGACCCAGTTCCCGGTGACGGGGTCCTTCACCGCGCGGGTAGGCGGGCGCAGCGCGGTCATCAGTTCCAGGCCGGTGACGGCGGTAGAGCCGCAGGGGGTGAGCACACGGGTGGCGTAGGTGCCGAGCAGGCGGGCGAGTTCAGCCGGCTCCAGCTGGTCGGCTGTCCCCCAGGAACGGGCGTCGAGGGCGCCCCAGGGCAGGACGGCGAGCTGCACGCACTGGCGGCGCCCGTCCTGGGCCGGCCGGTAGATACGCGGCCAGGGGCCGAACCCACGGCGCGTCAGCTTCCACTTCGCGCGGGCGAGTTGACGCACCACTGGATGATCGTCGGGCAGGCGCAGGCCCCGGCGGTCCTCCAGCTCCGCGGGCAGGCCGAAGCGGGCAGTTGCCTGAGCGGTGAGGACGATCAGCGGGTCCGAGTCCTTGCCGTGCCGGTGCAGCCTCTCCGCGCCCAGCCCGGACTGACGCAGCACCCAGTCAGCCAGCTGCGGGATCGTGGCCGCGGGGCACTCCAGCAGCACCCCGCCCAGGCAGTAGGCGGTGCCGTCCCCGTCCAGCACCGCCAGCGGCCCGTTGGGAAACCGTGCGTCGGCAGCACGCGTTGGTCCGCTCGATCGAGCAGGACGTGCCGTCGGCGCCGGTGTGTTCTGGGTCGAGGGCACAGAAGGCGGTTTCGGTCGGGCTGCGGGCCGGCTGGAGGGCGAGGGGGCGGGATGGCGCTGAGCAAGCCCCTCGAGCAAATGGCGGTATGCCTCGCGGCGCTCCCCCGTCGGCTCGGACCGGCCGGCCTCCCACCCCTCAATGCTCGGCACCCGCGTACCAAGCGCCTGGGCGATGGCGGCCCGGGTCAGCCCGGCCGCCTCACGCAGTCTTACCCGCTCGGCCGGCAAAGGCAGCACGGTACCGTCGTCGACGGCGGCAAGCAGCGAGTCGACAGCGGCGAACAGTTCCTGCGGCTGGTCCGTCATCTGGGCTTTCCCCTTCTTACCTGACGCCCTGGCGGATCTCTTCGAGGCGGGTCATCAGCCGCTGATAACGCTGCGAAGCAGCCTGCTGCGAGTTCAGCCCCTGATGCTGCGCGATCTGACGCCAGTCCATGTCACGGCGCCTGGCTTCGATGACCACCTGGGACTCCAACCGGTCCAGCTGATGCCGCATGTCTTCGAACAAGCTAAGCGCCGCACCGAGATCATCCGGGGTCACGTCCGCCGCACGGCCGCCGGTTTGCTGGTAGTTGGCGGCAGTCATCAGCAGCCGCCCCAGCAGGACGGCATCGCGTTCCAGGCTGCGCGCCGGACCCCACTGAGCGGTTGGGCCCTCCGCGAGGGCAGACAACCGCCGCCGGGCTTCATCGCGAGCATCATGTGCCATGTGCCCAGCTTACCTCATTGCTCAATGAAACAACGTATTATTGTTTCATTGAGTATGGGTGGTGTTCAGGGGCATACACCGAGCTGCGGGATGCAGTGAAGCGTCCTCATGCCCCCGATCGTGTCGGTCACTTGGTGGTCGCAGTGCTGCAGCAGATGCCTGAGGTCCTCGGGGAGTTCGGCGTGGTGGACCAGGATGAGTGCTACCCGGGTGGTGCGGTGCAGATGGACCAGGTCGGTCCACATGCCCATGTGCATGAGATGGGTGCGCAGCAACGTCACCGTGCGGGCGGCCCGGGTCCGGGCCACGGCGTAGGCAGCCTTGTGCTCACGCTTCCCATGAACCAGTGAGGACCCCTCGGGAGGCGGTGGCCCCTCCCCCAAGGCCTGGCTCAGCTCGTCCCACACCTGTCGCTCACGGTGGGGCTCAGCGGGATGGACCACCAGGTGACCTGCCGCCGGGTTGTAAATCTGCAGGGCAGCACGCGTGAATCCGACGTCATCGCGGCTGTCGACGACCACCCTGACGGGCGGACGCCGCGGAGTACACAGCAGATCCCATGACGGTGGCTCGTGCAGGCCGGGCCCGCACACCAGAAGGTCGACGCTCGTCTCTCCCAGAGCGTTGATGGGATTCATGGCATCTGCCAGCGCCGCTGTGATACGGCTGCCCGGAATGAGCATGTGCGCTGTTCACCGGCATGTGGCACGAGGTCGCTCATGGCGCCCCCGGAGTAAGTCGTGTGACGTGATGCCGCGCTCGATCGGACTTCCATCAGCACCTCGGCTGCTTGCGGGGCACGGGCCCGTCCATCCTCAGGGCGCGGAAGAGGTCTTCGCGCAGGGTGCGTACGAGCGGAAACCGAGCCATGCCCAGATCACTTGCTCGCGTGCGGTGCTGCGGAGCGCGGCGAGTGTCCTGCTGGCGTCGGCGTCTCCATGAAGGCACGTCATACCGCCGGCCTTGATGGCGTCATCGATCGCGGTCTTGGCCGTGCTCGGTGCGGGGGTCGGCACCAGGGCGGGCTTGGTCGGGCCAGCTGCCAGGAGTACTGGCCTCTTTCCAGTCGGCCGGGTACAGAAGTCATGTCAGGGATCCCTGGTGATCGGAGCAGGCTGCCGGCGGCAGGGCCGGGGGCCGCGGGGCGGGTGTCATTGGGTGGCGAGGGCGGCCTGGGCGCCGGTGGGTACCGTGGTGGCGGATTCCGGCGGGTGTTCGGTCATCGGGGAGGCAGTCAGGCCCAGGGCGAACAGCAGGTCGGGGTGGGGGGCTGGCGGGCCGACGGGGGCCAGCAGGCGCCGGTTGATCAGGCGCGGGATCTGAGCGGCCGAGGCGTTAACGGGCAGGCCGAGCACGGTGTGGTGGAGCAGGCGTGCTGCGGCGGTGGCCTCGGTGGGGCTGAGTGCTGCGGCGCAGTGCCCGGCGTGGTGCAGGTTGTCGAGCTGGCGGGAGGTCAGCAGTCCGGGTGTGGCGGCCAGATGGATGGTCGTTTCGGTAGAGATCAAGCGCTGCGGGCTGTTGGGCTGGTCGAGATGGGCCTTGAGAGCTGCGGTGGCTCGTGTCAGGCGTGTGGGTTTCCATTCCAGGGCGGAGGCGAGGTCGTCGGGGTGGACGGGGCCGGTTTCGATGAGGGCGGCGTGCAGAACGGCGGCCTGGGGGGTGAGTTGTGGGTTGTGGCGAGGGCCCGCGCGGGCGGTGCCGGGCTGGCAGAGCAGGGATTCGGGTGAGGTGTTCAGGATGTGGGCCAGGGCGATCATCGCCGCGCTGCTGAGGCTCTGCGGGGTGAGACGGGCTTCCCAGTCGGCGGTGGGGATGCCGGTCAGCGCGGTCAGTTCGTCGTCGGTGAGCCGGCATTGGGATGCCCGCGCCCGTAGGTAGGGCAGGTCGAAGGCTGCCGAATCCAGAAGGTTGGGTGGGTGCGGGAGCGGGTGGGTCACGGGTGTGCTCCGGGTGCTGGGGGCATGGTGGGCGCAATGGCCGGGGCGGGGGTGTTGAGGTGCCAGCAGCGGGCAACGGTGTGCCAGTCCTCTGTGGTGTGGGGGTGGAGGACGGTGGGGATGTGGAGGCTGACGTCGCGGATGAGGTGGTCGAAGCGTTCGGAGGTGCCGAAGCAGTTGGCGAACAGTCCGAGGTGGTCGGCGGTGCGTGGGGTGCGGCGGCGGAATTCCAGGGCCGCGGCCAGGAGCGGGCGGGCGCGGGGCGGGATGGCGTACAGGTGCCGTGGGCCGGGTGGCACGCCGACGTTGATCCGGGAGTCGCGGTCGATGGCCAGGAGAGTGGCGTGCTCGCCGACGCTGGCGAGTTGGGTCATGGACAGCAGTGACTGGCTGGTGCCGGTGAACAGCAGGGCGGCGACGGCGGCGGCGCGCAGCGGGTTGGGCAGCTGGGTGGTGAGGATGTGCGCCACACGCGGAGTGATCGGCACGGTGGTGATGCCGGGGCCGCCGTGCTTGGCGAGGTCGTCGGGCACGTTGAGCAGGAGGGCTTGGCTGAGGAATGCGGCCTGGGCTCCGCGGACGCGGGCCAGGGTGTGCTGGGGACTGGGGCTGAGGACGGTCAGCCGGGCCAGGAACAGGCGCAGGCCTTCCATGTTCCGCCAGGGGGTGGCCCCGTCCGGACCGGCGTCCTCGGCCTGAGGCGTGTCGGGGGGTGGCGGTGGTGGGGGGTGGCGGGCCAGCCAGGTACGGGCGGCGGCATAGCCGGCTCGGTATTGACCGTCGGTGTGGGCGAAGTCGAGGTCGTTCTGGCGGCGCCAGCAGTCGGCGCGGAAGGCGGCGACTCCGCTGCGGGGCAGGCTGGGCAGCGGATAGGCGTGGTCGGACGGGGGCGGGCCGTGGCGTCGGCCGGTGGCAGCCGGGCCGATGGCGTTCAGGATGGTGTCGGTGCCGCGCACGGCGGTGAGGTCGGTCAGGTTGGCGGCGGTGAGGCGTTCGTTGAGGCGCTGTTCGTCGGCCGGGGTGGGTGTGTGGGCGATGAGGATCAGGTGGATACCGGTCTCGGTGCGCCAAGTGGCCAGGCGTTTGAGGCGCTCGGGGGTGAGGCGGTGGGCGCGCAGCACGATGGCTTCCGCAAGGCCCATGTGCAGCGTCCAGCAGGTCACCGCGCGCCAGGCCGGATCGGTGGACATCCGCTCGGCATCGGGGCGGGAGAAGCTGTCGCGGCCCATGGCACGCAGCAGGTCCAGGGCGAGGTAAGCGAGGCTGCTGGTGTGGGGGGTGGGGTCGGTGGTGATGCGGCCGCGGTGGGGGTGCGCACGCTGGTAGGCGGCGGCGTGGATGGTGCGGTCGTCGTGGGTGTCCAGCAGTAGCGTGACGGGCGGCGGCGCCGGCCCTGTGACGAGGTGGGCGGGTGAGGTCACGGTCATGGCTGGCGTGAGGTGTCGATGCGGCGGATGACCTGCCACAGCAGGCCGGAGTCGGGGTGGGTGGCGCCGGCGGCGGCCAGGGCGCGCTGGACGTGGTGGGTCAGCAGGGCCCAGCGGCGCAAGCTGCCGTGGGCGAAGCGGCCGTCCAGCATCCGCAGATGATCCGGTGCAACGGTGTGCCACAGCGGGTGCAGGGCGGGAATGATGCGGGCGAGCTGGTCGCCGGCGATCGTCACAAGGGTCAGCCAGGCCGCGGTGCGGGTGTGCAGCATCTGCTGGGCGCGCAGGGCCCGTTCACCGCCCTGTCCGGCGATCAGGACCACGCAGAGTCCGGCGGGAAGGTCGTCGTGCAGGAAGCGGAGGTATTCGAAGCAGGTGTCGGGCATCCGGTCAGCTTCGTCGACGACCACGATGTGCGGCCCGGCGTCGAGCGCGCGGCGGATGAGGGAGTCGGAGGCCGCCGGGTCGCCGGGCGGTTCGCCTTTCAGCCCGAGGGCGTAGTGCAAGTGAGTGCGCAGGTCAGCCGGTCCTGGCCTGGCGCCCAGGCGCAGCAGGAGGTGCGCCTCGGGAAAGCGGGTAAGGGCGGTGGTGTGAACGGCGAAGGTCTTGCCTACGCCGGCGTCGCCCAGCACGCACAGGAAACGCTGCTGACGGTGGGCATCGGCGAGTGCGCGTTGGACTGCCGTGAGGCCGGGAGTCGCGACGGTGCCTGCCCCGGCCAGACTGAGGAAGTGCAGTTCGCGGGGCGCGGGCTCGTCGGCGAGGGGAAACGGCTGCGTGGCCGCACACCCTTGCGCAGCAGTCTCGGTCAGCATCGGGCCAGGGCCCAGTCGACGATGCGGTCGTCGACCTGCTCGGCGCCGAAGTGCTCCATGCCTTTCAGGACGTGCTTGGTCACCTTGACCCACTCGCGGAAGGAGCCCAGGGTGTACTGGGTGTCGATCCGCTTCAGCAGTGCCTCGTCGACGTCCCGCCACACGGGGTGGGAGTCGGGTACGGCTTTGAGGACCTCGTCCTCGGTCATGGCGAGGATCTCCAGGCGGATGTAGATCCTGGAGGCGAGCGCCGGGTCGCTCTGCAGGGTCTCGTAGGCCTCCCGGCCACCGACGAACATGATGGCGGGCTTGGGGTCGCAGTTGTCCCACAGCTTGCGCAGGAACTCGAAGTTCTCCCGCCGGTACTGCTGGGCCTCGTCGCACACGATCACGTACGGGCGCCGCGGCAGAGTCTCGCGCAGCAGTTTGTCGAACGCGGTGGGGGTACCGGGCATCTTGCAGCTGAGGTTCATCTGGTGGAACAGCTCCTCGCGCAGGTCCTTCGGGCCGGGGCGGGAGCGTGCGAAGTCCAAGGGGAGGATCAGGTCCGGGTTCATTTCCTGGATCGTGGCGCGGGTGCTGAAGCTCTTGCCGAGCCCTGCGTCGCCGTAGATCACGGACATGGCCTTCGACTCGACGGTGTCGATGACGGTGTCCTTGATCTGTAACAGGGTGTCGGTGGCGACCAGGGTGGAGTCCTCGAGGCCGAGGAAGAACTGCGGACGCAGGTCAGGCCGGCGGCGCGGTGCCGTGGCGGGCTGACCCGCGTCCGGCGCAGCGCGGCGTTTGGGCATGTGCTTGCGTTTCGGAGCAGTGGTCATGAGGCGTCGTCCTCCGTTGAAGGAACAGGGGTCTGGCCGGGGCGCCGCCAGGTGGGCGGGAGCGGGGTCAGGGGCTGGTAGGGCTGTACGCGCCGTCGCGGCGGTGTGGATGGGGTGGTGCCCTCCAGTTCGGCGCGTGCCTCCTGTTCCGTCATGCGGAGGGCACGGACGGGGAGTTCGGGCTGAGTGGAGGGCAGGTGGCGTTCCCGCCTGCGATCGGCGGAGCGTTTCAAGGCCTGGCGCAGCACCTCGCTGTGCTCGTCACGGTCGCTGAGGACTGCCTTGCGCATCTCCTCGCTGGCCTCGTTGCTGAGGAAGGCCCGGCCGAGATAGCGGTTGCCACGGAAGGTATAGAGGTCGATCTCGTGGTCGTGGTGGGGCATCCACCGCACGCGCAGTTCCAGACCGATGCGTCCCACCCCCTTCTCCGGCATGTAGTAGCGGTTACGGAACTCCACTCCGTGACTGGTGACCTTGTGGATCTTGTTGTCGCTCTCCAGCATGAACGCGCGCAGTTCTTCCGGGCTGGGCTCGGGCCGGATCTCGGTGGGATCGCTCAGCCACGCTTCAAGCGGTGTCATCCCGGTCCGTTCAAGGACGTGCTGGGTGTTGTGCTCCTCAACCCACTGGCGCAGCTTGTCGACGAACGCCTCGAAGGTCAGGGGCGGGTCCTGGTCGCCGACGCGGCGACGGTGGTCAAGCAGGGGCGCCTTGGTGTAGCGGGGCAGGTCAGCGAAGAACCGGGTCACACCGGTGCCGTTCAGCCGCTCGATCCCGCCCTTGTGGCGGGCGCTGCGCACCTTGTGCATCGGCACACCGAGCAGACCGAAGGTCCGCCGGACTGTCTTGGACATGAAGTCGGAGCCACCGTCGACCCTCACCAGGTGCGGCAGCCCGCCGGCGGGCCCGTACGGGGGTTCACGCAGCACAGAGGCCCGCACGGCCGCCAGGACCGATCCGCGGTGCGCAGAGCCGGCGGTGACCGCCCAGCCCATCACGTTGCTGGTGCCACGGTCCTCGAACCACGTCACCCACACGTTCGACAGCTTCTTGTCGGGCATCATCACGACGGTCGGGGCCTGCTTATGATCCCCTTCCCACACCTGGTTGCGGGCGACCGCCGGGCGCTGGAAGGCGGGATCGAAACCGCGGGCAGCTGGGATGCCTTCCCGCAGCCCGGCCATGAAACCGGGGTCAAGGTCACGGGCGATGGCGTCGTGCAGCGTGGTCAGGCCGATCGGCCTCTCCCCCGCCCTCTTGGCCTCACGCACCAGATGCTCGTGGGCACGCTTGACGTTGCCCCGGTAGTCGGCGAGGACATCGATGATCTCTTCGGTGATCCGGAAACGCCTACGTTCGGGCTTCTCCGGTGAGCCGGACCCTTCCGCCTCGGCCAGCCAGCGCCACGCCTGCCGCAGACTCACGTCCACCGACTCGGCAATGAGCCTCATGTGCGCGGTGGTCAGCTCCCCCGACTCCCGCAGCCTGAGCATCTGACGGACGGCAGCAGGCCTCAGCTCGTCGCGGGGCCGTTCCAGACCCGTCTCCGACTCATCGTCCACGGTGATCACCGTCGGCAGAACCTGTAAGACCAGCAAGTGAATAGCGGCGCAGCGCTCAAGTACAGCCTCCCCCGGCAGAGGTAACAGAGGCGGCACGGTCGGGTGCCGCACAGCGTGGATTGAGGCTAAATGCGGCGTGACCGAATCGGAGGAGGCTGTCACTGGAACGAGTGGGCTCTGGGCCGTTTCGCCTTCACTCAGCGAGAACATGCGCTACTTGATGCTGGCGATATGGCCAGGCCGGTGCAGGCCCGGCCCCCCCAAGGGCGCCCTTCCGGAGTTCTTCCCCGTAGCCTGTACTGCTCTGTATGGAGTGCCGCTCTGCACGTACATGCACCGAACTCGCCAACAGGGAAGCGGGAACGCCCATGGCTATCCGTAGCCCGTGGCCCTGCCTACAGCCGTCGATGCCATATGGGACACCTACGCCCCCTGGTCCTCCACCGGTCCAGGTCATCGTCGACCCCGTGGACGACCCCGCGCTCATGCGTGCGGCTCTGCTGGCCCATGCTCCAGAAGAGGGGCGGATAACCGTTCACCTTGCGCCCTCGCGGTATCCCTCACGCATGCTCTTTCAAGAGATGCTTACCCAACTGGGCAAGAATCCGTATTGGAGATCCAATACCGAGGCCGCTGACACGCTGAGGGGACAGGTTTTTATTTGGATCACCGCATTGGGGATCAGGCATGTCATCTTCTGTCGCGCCCACAACAGTCGGTGGGACCGAGTCTGGGAAGTCCTGCTCGCGCTGCGCCAATCCGCGAACTTGCGTCTTACCGCGCTGTGGCACCGGCCTTGGACCGGCACCCCACATCTGGCCCGCGTGCCACACCGGGTGATCAGGGCCCGGTCCGCAGCGCGGGCGGCCTTGCTGAATACGCCACAACCTCTCTGTCCGACAGAGAGTGGAACATCACTGAAGATGACAGCGGTAAGCCGACCTTTGCCAGAGCCTGTATTCTCCGACGCCCTTCCAGGACACACAGTGCTAAGTGGCCGCATGGATGAGCCGTTGTGTCCAGGCGCCGACACGATCCAGTATTCTCCGTCACGCCCGGACGGCCTGCGGATGCACCCCAGCCCAGAGGTTATCGCTGGCCTGCTACAGATCGCCGACCCCGCAATTGCCGCGATCTTGACGACCGCAACGGTCACCGGCCTTGGTCTACGCGCACTCTCCAACACACGAACTTGCGACGTATCCGTAGTCGGCGACTTGCTCAAGACACATGGAGGCGTAGGCTACGACTTTCACGGGCAGTGCGCACTGCATATGATGCCGCGATGGGCCCAGCCAGTCCTCAGAGCAGGTCGGCTCGAATGCCTCACGTACTACGAACACCCATTCGGTTACGCCAAGAAGCGCGAGAAAATGCTTCAGAACGCCGCCCGCGATATTGGGCTTCCTCTATAGACCGCGTGGTCCCGAACGTCGGCGACCAGCCTTTGTCACCGGCCAGCAGGTCAGCACCACGCAGGTCACGAGCGAGCAGAAGGCTTACCGACGACGACCTCCGAGATCTTCAAGACGGTCAATCTGAATCTTGAGGGCAGCCGTCGCGCGCTCAACCTGCGGGGCCTTTTCCAGCGCGGCGACGAGGTCCCGTGCGGCGTGGGCGAGCGTCGGGGCGGTGTCCGGAAGTTCCCGAAGCCGGAAGGCGGCTGTGTTCAGCAGCTCAACGGTGTCGGGCGAGAGACCGAACCCGTGCACTCGAGGGTCAGCCAGTGACGTGGTGAGCATGCCGAGCAACTCGGCCATCTGGGGCGCGAACCGCCGGAACTCCTCCAGGGCTGGCCCCACTTGGTCAAGGAGGTCAGCCTGCGCCTTCGCGATCGCGTCGGACAGCGCCTCCTCACTCAGGACGCGGGTGTCCTTGAACCGCTGGAGGCTTTCGCCCTCCCGGCGCTGCTTCCAGCTCTCCAGCTCCTCCACCGTGTAGCGGTCGCGGTACTTCCCGTCGATCAGCTTGTGGTGAGGCTCGCAGAGCAGCAGCAGGTTGGCGAAGCTGTTCACGTCTCCCGGCCAGGTCGGATCGGCCCGGGGCCCATTGGCTTCGAATGCGCGGATGTGGGCGATCTGCACATTCGTCATCGGCACCCCGTTGACCTCACGGATCACCGGTGTGGGGCACGGAGGGTCAGGCCAGTAGCAGTACCCGCGGGACAGATCCATCAGCGCCATGATCACAGCGTTGCTGTAGTAACGGCTCGCCATCGCCACCCCCGGTGAGGAATCCAAGGTCCACACCATAGGAGGGCCGCCGGGGCTGTGTGGACGTGCAATCCGGCCACGGCGGCCGGGCCATGCCCAGGCCCCCGAGCGTGAGCCGCCCCCTCTTCCTCACCTGCCGCGCCATCGGGGCCCCAGCGCGCCACACACTGGACAGACCCGGAGCACGGCATCGCACCGCGGACCCGGACAGTGGTCCGGACGCCTCTGCGCAGGCGGATTCCGGCAGCCGCCACTCCAAAGGGGGCGCCAGTCTGGTCCTGCCTCGGTTGGGGCGGACGAAGGGGGTCAGTCGGTCTGGGCTCCGGGAGGCCGGCAGTCGAGGACCCGTGCGCGGACCAGGGCATCTTGCTGTGCGGCCAGTTCCTGCTGCTCGTGCTCGATCTGCTGCGGGGTGTGGCCTGGCGAGCAGTGCTGCCGCCGCTCGGAGTGCCACTGGTCGCAGTCGAAGAGGCCGACGAGGAAGATGCCAGCGGTGCGGGGGCGGCGCAGGTAGCGGGCGACCAACTGCTCGGCGAGCGCTGTGGGTAGGCTTCGGTTCCAGCAGCCTTTTGCTTCGATGACCACGGTGAATGGCTCGGTGTCGTGGGAGGGGTCGGCCGCCTGGATGTGAATGTCTGTGCGGCCTCCTCCGGCGCCTGGGCGGTCGACTTGGACCTCGCGATTGAGGATGATGCGCCTTCCGCCGAGGTGGATCTTGAGCAGGCCCATGACGAGGTCGCTGAAGTCTTCTTCCCATGTCGGCCACATCGCGTTGTAATCGGCTGCGGCGGCGCGGTTCCACAGCAGGATGGCCATCCCGTTGGGGCCCGAGAGTGTTTCCTGGACTCGGTCGACGGCCTCCATGACAACGTCCAGGAGTTGGGCTTCGTCGGTGATCACGCGCAGGCTGTGGTCGGCCGCCAGTTTCTTCAACTGGTGCGCGGGCAGCGGCCGGCTCTGCTGCTGGGCCGCCTGGCGGGCGGTGCGGCGGGCCAGGCGCCGCAGCCAGGACGTGTGGCGGGATGTGGAGGCGGCCAGTTGGCCGAGGTGGTCGGCCGCTTGCGGTGTGCCTTTGCTGGCGATCAGCTGGGGCAGGGCGTCGGCGAGGTCGTGGAGGGTGTCTTCCCGGGTGATCCTGTAGGCGACACCGGGCTCGTGCTCGGTCCGGGGCCGGTGAAGTTCCTCCCGTTCGCACAGGCGTGTGTAGAGGTCGACAAGATCGTCTACGTCGAGTTCTGCCACGCCTGCGGGCCAGCGATCGGAGCCGCCGATGATCATACGGTCGATCACGGCCCTGCACAGGTCGGGATCCTCGAACGCCTGACGGATGGGCGGCCAGCTTTCCGGCAGGTCGGGGTAGGACATGAGAGTGCAGGCCGCGGTGATCCAGCGCCCTGGGTCTGGTTCTGCCCCTTCATGGGGCGGGCCAGCTGCCACGGTGTCTTTGACCTGGGCGAGGGCAGAGGTGTCGCCGAGGCCGGACAGGGTGACCGTCACGGCAGCCCAGGCTGCGTCACTGCGGTCGCATGCAGCAGCCCAGGCCCGCACGACGGCGAGGGCGTCCATCGCGTCCAGTGTGTGCAGGAACCGGACCAGGTCGGTGAGCCGGTAGGACTCGAGGCGGTCCAGGCATGTCGCAAGCGCGGCCTCGAACGCGTGGCCGGCGTGGCGAGCGCACCGCTTGAAGAGGCTGTGGTGCAGGTCCGCCTCCTGCGCGGGGGGTGTCATCGTGGCCAGCGCGAGCGCCCACCCGGTCCACCGCTCGATGTCTGTTGCGGGCGCTGTGGCTTGCCATGCGTCGGCCGACACGAATCCTGCCGCGGTCAACTCTGGTACGTCGGTCCATTCGGTGCCCCAGGCTGAGACGTCGTGCGGCTTCCATGCGGGGGCGGTGGCCAGGACGTGCAGGGCGGCGTGGAACAGCTTCGCGTGCAGAGCGCTGTCCATGGGCGGGCATGACGGTGCTGCGGCCACTGCGGTGAGGTGGAAGGATCCGTCGGAGGGCCGACCGTCGTGGGTGCGGTAGATGTGGCCGAGGACCGTGCGCCAGGCAGCGCGGACCTGGTCCGGGGCGGCAGTGTGGACCGCCTCCAGCGCTGCGGTGAACTGGTCCTCGTCGAAGGTGTTGCGGCGCCGCTGCTCTTGCTCGCCCTTCTGCCTACGGAGCTGCCACTCGGGGGGCGGAGCGTCCCACCAGGCGGTGGCGTTCCTAAGTTCGTTATCGGCCTGCCGGGCCTGTTCGATGGCCTCGTGCAGCCGCGCGTCATCCGGCCGCTGTCTGCGGCTGAAGAGCGGCTGCGCCGTACGCCGCATCTCTTGTGGCAGGTCCGGCCAGCGCTCGGCCCAGTACAGCAGGTCTTCGTCCGGGAACAGCCCCACCTCCGGGGTGGTGAAGGTGAGTTCCAGTACATGCTCCTGGCTGCTGTGGCGCAGGACGTAGTCGGCAAGACGGCGGCGCAGAACGGGCACGGCATTCAAGGAGTCGTGCAGGTATTCGAGTGGGGTGCGTGCGTCGCTGGTGTGGGACAGCTCCGGGTAGGCCGCCAGGGCGACGAGCGCCCGGCCGGCCTGCTCCTCGCGGGACACCGGGCTGCCGAGGCCAGGGTGGCTGATGATGTGGATGCACCTCGCCAGCAGTGCAGTGGCGATCAGGGACTTGGGGGTTTGGTCCTCAAGGGCTGTGCGGCACCAGGCCAGAGCCTCGTCGGCATGCTCTGCCGAAATCAGGTCCATGGCCTTCTCCAGCTCCGGCCGGTAGGTGAACGACCGTTGGGCAGGGAGCAGGTCGAAGTACTCGGTCAGTGGCAGGTGCTGCGGCCACAGATGGTCCAGCGCTGCTTCGGCAACGCCGGTCTTCGCGTCCGCGGCCAGGGCGCGCATTCTGGCGACGACCTCGTCGCCGTGCACGGTTCCCTCGGCGATCGCGTGCAGAGCGAAGGAGCGAAGCCGCGTCGGCAGCGTGATGTCCTCCGCGAAGGACAGTAGCGCGGGCGTTAGTTGGGCTGGCTGGCACTGTGCAGCGATCCACAAAGCCAAGTACGTCTGATCCGGGTCGGCGTCGCGGACCAGGAACGGGGTCAGCTGTGCGAACAGAGAGGGGTGGGTCAGCCGTTTGAGGAGTGCGAAGTCGATGCGGTCGAAGCCCTCGTCGGGGGCTTCATCCAGGAGTGCCTGGGCGGCCTGCTGCCGGTAGTCGGCCGACAGCGAGGGCAGGTCGGCCAGGAGAAGGACCCGCGGGTCGTGGACGAGTAGATCCTCGAATAGCTCCAGGTCGTCGGCCGCGAGGCGGGCGGCGATCTCCTCCTGCTCTGGCACGATGTGGCGCGCTGAGCCGCTGCCTGCCCACAAAAGCTCGCTTCGCACCGCCGGGGCGATGTGCTCACGCAGGTACTGCGCCGCCAGGTGTTCCTGGTAGCTGCGGTGGGCAAACACCCAGCGCCGCTGCCCCACCGGTGTCAGCAAGGAGGACTCGGTCAGGTGCAGCAGTTCATGGCGGCGGCACTCCAGTTGCGGAACGAGTCCGGGAAGGGCGGGGTCGACAAGGCTGTCGAGATGTAGTTCGCCCTCTCGCGCCGGCTCCCGGTCGGCGAGGGCCGGGACGCGGCTGAACTGCAGAGCGGCTGCCGCCCAGCGGGCCACTTCCAGCAGGTGATCCACCGCTGGCCGTTCCTGGCGCTGTACAAACCCCTGCGGCCAGCTCTCCGTGCACAGCCTGCGGCAGGCCTGGTTGTAGGCCTCGGCCACCGTCTTGGGGAGAGCTTCTCCTTCGGCCTGAGCATCCAGCAGCGGGATCAGCGTGACAGGCTGCTCTGCCAGGGCCGCAAGGCCCCGGCCGCTCACCTCCTCGGCGAACGCTGCCCCGTCCAGGCCGCGCTGCCAGGCCGCGCTCTCCACGTCGTGCCGAGTCAGAGGCTCCAGCGTCATCAACGTCACCTGGTCCGCATCCGGCCACAGCCCCCGCAACCCGCTTTCCAGCGCCTCGGGCCATCGGGTGGTACGGCAGGTGATCCGCAAGCGCAGCCTTTCGCGCTGTGGCTCCGACAACGCCCGCAGTTGCAGCAGGAGGACTCTGTCGAGACCAGGGATGTCGCTCAGGCCCTCATCCAGCCCGTCCAGTAGCACATACCGCGGCCCGTCTCCTTGCCCATGCAGGTGCTGCTGCAGTGTGCTGCCCGCCGAGGCCGTATCGGCGACGTCCCGGCCCAGATGCAGCCAAGGCGCCGCCTCTGCACCCTGGTCCCTGAGCAGGCCGTGCTCCTGTTCCAGAGCCACGGACTTGCCCGCACCGCGCTCCCCCAACACCACAACGACCGGCACATCCCGCATCTCGTCCAGCCGCACCGGACTGCCGACATCCCACCCGCCATCGAAGGCATCGGTCCGGGCACTGCTCTCGGCCTGCAGGGGTCGCAACGACCGTCGCCACGCGTATCGCATCAGTCCATTCTCACCGCCCGTAGCACCGAAAGCGGATCACGGACGGTCAGCCTTGAGTACTCCGGTGTAGCCGGAGGCTGGTGGTCGGGTATCGGGCATCCTGCCGATCTCGCGGGAAGCGTGCTGACGGCACGGCACTCGGGACCGCATAGGCATTGGTCATTGCACCACCGGTGGGCTCGAAAGGACGGACCATGGCAGGCTCGCCACGAAGGAGGTTCGGTGAAGGTGACACCGGACGATACGGCTTTACGTCACCACATGATTCGGACCACTGCCATCGTGATCGGCTCGGCAGATAGCTGCTGATCAGCGCAAAGGCAGCTTCTCACCAGTGACACGCGAACCCGAACATCTCAGTGACGGCTTCCCCGAACCTCACACCCGCCGCAGGGGAGCCGAGGCGTACCCCGGGACCAAGGAGAAGGTGTGATCATGCGCTGGCTGATGACCTTGGGCGAGCGCACCCGCCCGGACGCTCCCACCTTCGCTGAGTGCCCCGGCCCGCACGAGGCCCGCGCCGTTGCCCTGGTCGACGACGTCGGGCAGTTGTTCCCCGTCCTGCTGGAGTCGCGGCGGCTGTTCGGCGTCGAACTGACCGGGTGGGCCAGCCAGGTTGAGGCGGACGACGTCGAGAACCTTCCCCAGGAGGTGATCGAGAACTGGGGGCCCGACCAGCTGCGGCTGGACACGATGCCGGGTGGCTACGTGAAGGTGTCCGACTACCGCGACAATCAGGCATTCACCGCCCTGCCGCCCAGGACCAACATGCTTACGCGCCCGTAGGCGCACCGGCACCGGAGGGGTGGGGCAGCCCCAGGAAATCCAGTTGCCCCACCCCATCAATTACGTATTATGGAACATGTCAGATCGAGTGTGAGCGAGGAGACACCCCGTGGCATCTTTCGACCACGCCACCCCGGAGCGCTGCTCCGAGCTCGGCCGCGCTCTCACGGCCGCCGGCCTCACCTGGAGCGACAACGGCCGCCAGGACGCCCCGCAGTACCTCACCTACACCGTGACCGACCCGCACGGCCGCACGTGGCGGATCAGTCCGGCCACCAACTTCCAGATCTCCACGTCGAATGCGGCGCAGATCTGGGAGGCCAGCTGTGGCGAACTGGCGAGGACCACCCCGGTCCTGTCCGCCCGCAAGGTGGCCGAGCAGATCAAGACCGCCCCGTGAGCCTGCCGCCGTTCAGCCCCGAGGACTTCGGCGAGAAGTGCGAGACCTGTGGGGCCGCGCCCGGGCAGCTCTGCCGCCCCTGGTGCGACACCGGATACACCGCCGACGACTACCGCGCAGACGCCCAGCGCCACGCCGACCGCCCCGATGACCAGCCCTCGCGCCGCAGGCGGAAGGAGAGCCCGTGATGGACCTGTCCACCCCCGCCGGTCTGGAGATCCTCGCCCGCGACGTCGCCGAGCAGCTCGGCGCGCACCGCACCGAGCAGGACGGCACCCCGGACCGGGTACGGATCATCTTCGCCGACGGCCGCACCCTCGAACTCGTCCCCAACCGCCCCCGGACCCGGATCACCATCACCGCGGTTCTGCCCGAGGAAGCCACCGCGCAGAACCTGGCGATCGAGCCCATCACGGTGACCGCCCTGCCCCGCCCGCGCCCCAGCGAGAACCAAGACAAGGCCACCGCCCGGCACACCGCCGACCACATCCGTCGACGCCTCATGCCGCAGCAGACCGCCGTTGCTTCGCGGCTGTCAGCCACCGTCAAGCGCGCCCGGACCGCCCTGTCCGCCCTCCCCACCCACCCCGAACAGCGGTGGGCCGTCTCCGACCTGCCCGTCCCCCACCCGCTCGGCCTGGACCGGACGTGCCACATCGCCTGGTGGCACACACCCTCCGGGGAGTCCCGCGCCGTCGCCCCGTTCCTCGCCGACCTCCTGCGCCGTGCCGGACTAGCGACGACGGAGCCGCACGGCAGCGCGCACGTGTTCTTCTCCGATCCGCCCGCCGAGCAGCCCGACGCACGGTTTCACGTCGCGCCAGCCTCCGCGTGCGACGGGTGGGATCTCGTGGACCAGTTCACCGGGGCAGTCGTGCGCACCTACGACGACGCCCAGTGGGCCCAGCGGATCGCCGAGAGCGCGAACAGCGAGGACGAGGCCGCCCGGCGCGCCGCGACCCCGTCGCCTGATCTGCCCGGCCTGTCGGACGACCTGATCGAGGTGGAGCAAGTCCGCGCCCTGGCCGTCGAGTTGGCCATGGCCGGGCACATGCCGTACGGCCTGGTCGACGTCGACTACACACAGACGCCCGGATTCTTCATCTACCCCGGGCCGCAGCCCAGCGCGGTGCGCGTGGCGCGGCTGCTGGAGCCCTGGGGGGCGATCCGGCCCGGAGCCCGCTTCGAGGCGCCGGAGCGCGAGGTCGAGCGCTACGACAGGGAGCTGAGGGCCTACGCGAGGCTCCTGAACGGCCCGGGCCGGACCGTGGCCGTCCAACTGGACGGCATCCAGGTGACCTTCAGCGCTCCACCGCCCAGGCCCTGATCTGCGGTTTCAGGGTGGGGCAACGCGGAGAAACGCAGTTGCCCCGCCCTCTTTAATAGGTATTACGGAACTCGTTAGCCATTCGGAGGGGATCTCTGTGGATCTGCACCATGCCGCCGCGCTGCTCACCTCGCACGCTCAGCACGCCTTCACGCTCCAGCAGCAGGCCGGAGCCGCCCTCACCCAGGGCACGCAGCGCGACCCGCGGCGCCTGGCTCGTCTCGCCCATCAGGCCGAACGCGCCGTAGCGCTGGCCGCGTTGTGGGACGCAGTCCTGTGGGAGGCCCACGGCACCGACGCGCGCAGCCTCTTCCCGCTCGCCGACCCCGCACGCCTGGTCGCCGCCACGCGCACCCTGCGCACCCTCACCCGCGACGGGATCACCGGCGCCTACGACCTGACCTGCCAGGAGTTCAGCGACCGCACCCCCGAGCGCCCCGCCCGGCACTGGGCGGAAAGGCTCTTTCTCCTCCACACCAACATCGTCGACCACCTGCCCGGCGCACCGACCGCCACCGCCGTCCTCGCCGAGCTGCACGCCCGCTTCACCGAGGCACCGGCCGGAACGGCAACCGCCCTGGACGTGGTCACCGCCCTGCGCGAGCGCCTCGATACCGGACCGGCGGCCGCCCGCGACATCCCCTGTGGCGCGGACGAGATCCTCATCCGCGCCCTCGAACTGGCCACCTTCCAGGGGTGCAGTCTCACCAGCACCGGAGGCAACCGCACCGCCGTCGTCGTCCCCCTGGTCGGCGACTGGACGATCCGCATCGACGACCAGGGCTCCGCCAACCACCCGGAGGAGATCCACGGCACCGGCAAGGGCAGCGCGGGGTGGACCGCCCACCTGCACGACCCGGACGGGGACGCGACCGACGTGCTCCGCCACCCCTCCCCCGACACGGCGCACGAGTGTCTCGCCGACAGCGCGGCATGCGTCCGTCAGCTGACGCAGTGGCGCGCCGAGAGCCAGGCCAAGGGCCCCGTCCAGAACTGACCCCGCCCGGCCCACCACACCGAAGACAGCCCAACGGCCCTGCTCCCGAGAGGACTTCCGCCGTGTCCCCCTCAGCCGCCCCACTGGAGACAGCGGACCTGTCAGCGCTCGCCGACCGTCAGCAGACATGGTTCGCCACCGGGCGCGGTCCGGTATCCGTGCGCCGGTACGCCCGCTTCTCGGACTTCGTCCGGGCCGCCGTGTGCTCCGGCAACGGCCGCGACCGCGCCGCCCTGCTGACGCTGCACCCGCAGGCGTACCCGCTCGCGCCGGCCTGGCTGGCCGCCATCGCCGAGGCCGCGCCCGAGACAGCTGACCACCGCCGCCCGTCCGCCTCCATGGTCTCGGTCCGGCTGCTTGCACGGATGACGCCGGATCACCGCAACGGCATCCCCCGGAAGTCCGACGGCTCGGTCGGCTGGAGCGTGCCCGGCGCGTCCGCGCGCGCGTGGCCGGACGGCCGGATCGAGCTGCGCAGCGCCACCGGAACGCAGCTCGCCGGTCGGCTGGAGGGCTCCGAGTGGGATCACTTCAGGGTGGCCGCCGTGGCGGACGCAGGCCTGCGGCTGCTGTGCGCTCCCGAGGCCCGTCACCTGACCAGCACCGGGGAGCCGTCCGGCTGGTACCGGCCGTCCGACCGGGGCCAGATCGGAGGGGGCCGCGAGCGCAAGGGCGGTCAGGTGTACGACGGCGCGACCGTGGCGCGCTGTTCCTGCGGCTGGAGCGTGACCGTTCCGTCGCAGCTGGGCGCCCGCAGCGCGCCGAGCGCTGCCCCCGGCCCCGGCCCTGGCATGCCGTCCTTGCCCGCAACTCCCGTGAAAGGAGCGTGACTTCCATGAGCCGCGCGATCCCCGTGCGCTGCCTCGCCCGGCCGCTGGCCGGCGGGCTGGTCGTGCCGTGGGTCTCCCTGATCCACAACGGGCACGCCGTATTCGGCAGCCTCGACGCCGACCGTGCCCGGCGCGCCTTCCTCCAGCGCCTGTGCCAGATCTGCTCCCAGCCCCTTGAAGAGCAGTTCTTCGTCATCGTCCGACCTGCCGACGAGCAGCAGGGCTACTCCCCCGAACCTGCGCTCCACCCGGAGTGCCAGCCGTACACCGCGGCGAACTGTCCGATGCTCAACGGCACCGCCGCCCACTACCGCTCCCGCCCGGTGCTCGCCTCCCATCCCGCGTCCCGTCCCTGCGCCGACCCGTCGTGCCGGTGCCCCGAGCTGACGCCGGACGAGGGGCACACCGCCCGCAGCGGACGGCCCGCCGACCGGTACGAGGCATGGTTGATCGCTGCCCGGCACTACCAGCTGGTGTTCCGCCCGGACTCGCCCGACATCCCGGTCGGGATCAGCCTGGACGTGCCCATCCTGCGCACGCGCGTCCTGCGTGAGGCCGTCCTGCCCGCCGACCACGCCGCCCTGCTCGACCTACTGCGCACCGCCCTGGGACTGGAGCAGCCCTAGCCCGTACGTCCCGGGCCTAGCCCGGTACGCCGCCCCCATCTGCGTGACCCCGAAGGGGAGTTGCATGCCCACCGCGTACCCCGTGACCCTGCCGCCCGTTCCCGACGACCCGGAGACCGCCTGGCACGCCCAGCGCGTCAGCGACGCCCGGCCGCGACAACCTCCCGGACCAGGGCTACTCGCTGTACGCCGAGACCGTCAGAGGCAGGGGCCGCCCACGGATCGTGCCGCTCGCCTTCCAGTTCCCCGACGCCGTCGACTGTGAGCGCGCCAACCGTGGCGCCGTCTTCCACGCCGGAATTCACGGCGGCCTGCCCTATCTGGAGGTCGACGGCGTCCTGGTCTTCGCCTACCTCGACCCCCAGGTCGGCGCCGTCCGGGTGTCCGTCCACCTCGACAGCGCCCCGGACCATCTCGTGAGGCCCGATGACACGGTGCCGCTGAGGGTCAAGGTCGAGGACACGATCGTGCTCGATGACAGCAACGCCGAAGGAGCACCCAGGCCGCCGCTGCTGGACGCGCTGCTGAGCGCGGCCGACGCCGTACGGATACAGAAGGAGCCCATCCTCGCCGCGGCTCTCGCCGCCGGCCTCCTCTGGCGCTGCCCAGCCTGCCAGTGGGACAACCCGGCTGCCGCGACCTGCTGTGAGGGGCCCGGGCCCTGCCGAACCCCCCAGCCTGCCGCAGGGGTTGAGGCGGAACGCAAGTAGGCCCCGGCCGGCCTCTATGGGGCGGGTGCCTCCCTGTCGAGGAAAAAGGGGATGACACTCCATCGCAATATAGGTATTATGGAACTTGACCGGATGGCTCCCGGGCACCGCCAGACCGTTCGTCGCATCGAGGAGTACCTCCATGAGCGGAGAGACCACCGCCGTCATCCGCGGCCGCGTATACGGGACCGTGCAGCTGCGCCACACCGAACGCGGCACGCCCGCCGCCCGGTTCACCGTGATGCAGGTCCCGCGCGAGTACGACCGCGCCCGCGGGCAGTGGCGCGACGGCGAGCCGGTCCCGGTCATCTGCACCGTCACCGGGCCGCTCGCCCGGCACGCTGCCGAGTGCCTCACCGACGCCGTGCACGTGATCGCCACCGGGAACCTGGCCCTGCGCGCGGGCCTCCACCTCGACTCGGCCCAGGTCGGCGTGGACCTCGCCCACCACGTCGCCTACATCGACGACACCCTGCCCGCCGTCCTCGCCGGACGTGCGCCCGCCCCGGCACCGTGTGCTGCCGCGGCCCCCGAGCCCGCGCCCCGCGCCGAAGGCCGCCAGGCCGCAACTCCCGCCGCCGCACCGGCCGACTGGTGGCAGTCGCCGCCGCGCCGCTCCTGGGACGCGGTGACCGCGCCCAGCCGCACCGGCCGCCCCACCACTTGATCCCGCCGAGCGCGCCGCCCGCGCCGCGCTCGCCGCGCACTTCTCCCCCCACCAGGTCGCTGCCCATCTCGCCCATCACCCCGCCAAGGAGATCTGGCAGTACGGCGTCGACCACGACGCCAGCGGCCGCCTGGCCCAGTACAAGCCGCGCGAGGAACTCGCCAGCGCCCAGCTGAGGTGCCAGTTCGTCATCCCGTCGGATGACGCGTGGCCCGCCGCCCTGGCCGACCTCGGCCCCGACTGCCCGCTCGGTCTGTGGGTGCGCGGTCACGAGCAGCTGTCTCGGCTGACCGCCCGGGCAGTGGCCGTGACCGGCAACCGGGCCGCCACCGCCGAGGCCCTCACGCGCGCGAAGGCCTTCGCCACCGCCGTCGCCGAGGCCGGGCACACGGTCACCGCCACCCTCGCCTACGGCGTCGACGCCACCGCCCACCGGGCCGCCGCCCAGTCCGGGCGCGCGACGCTCGCCGTCCTGCCCCGCGGCCTGGACCGCGCCCACCCGCACGACCACGCCCAGCTGCTGAGCTCCATCCCCGCCAGCGGCGGCGCGGTGGCCAGCCTGTTCCCGCCCGGCACCCCGGCCAGCGGAGCAACGCTCCGGGCCAGCGCCGCCCTGCTCGCCGCGCTCGTGCGGGCAGTGGTCCTCGTCGAGGCCCTGGACCACTCCGAGGCTGCGATGCACACCGCCGAGGTCGCCGCCGGCCTGAACCGGCCCGTGCTCGTCCCGCCCCCGACCGGCGACGTGCGCGCCGACGGCAACGTCCGTCTGCTCGCCGAGCAGCGCGCCGTCCTGGTCCCCGATCCCGCGCACGCGCTCGCCGCCCTGCGCTGACCTGCCCAACCGCCCTGCCGTGCCCGGCCGTTCGGCCGGGCACGGGCCCGGAAGGAGTGACGGAGGCCATGCCTCGCACCGCGTACACGCTGTCGCTGCCCGGCCTGAGCAGCGCCGACGACCTGGACACCGTCATCAACTGGGGCCTGGGAGCCGACTCCACCGCCTACCTCGCGCGGATGCTCACCGACCCCGACGCCCACGGCATCGATCTGGAGCGCACCGCCGTCCTGTACATGGCCACCGGCAGCGAGTGGCCCGAAACCCGGCTCCTGGTCGAGGAGTTCATGCTCCCGCTGCTGCGCGAGCACGGTGTACGCCTCGTCCAGCTGGCCCGCAACGGGCACCTGAAGTCCGACGGCTTCACGGTCCTGGACGACTCCCGCCACCCCGAGCAGCTCTTCACCCGGGGACCGTGGACGCTGTGGGACGACCTGGAGTCCGTCGGCACGGTGCCCCAGCAGGCCGGCACCCGCAAGTGCAGTCTGTGGGCGAAGGGCGACGTCGGTGACTGGTGGCTCGCCCGCGTCTTCGGCGGTCACCGCCCGTTCCGCCAAGTTATGGGCTTCAACGCCGATGAAGCCGGGCGCTGCCTCCGTGACGAGACCGCCTCGAAGCTCTCCGGCCGGACCGGGGTGTATCCGCTCATCGAGTGGGGCTGGGGCCGCCAGCAGGTGGAGGACTACCTCCTGAGGCGGTTCAAGGTGCACTGGCCCAAGAGCTACTGCACGTTCTGCTGCTTCCCCGTCTCCATGGGCGCCCTGCCCGCCCACCTTGAGCGCATGCGCACGCACCCGGACATCGCGGGCGAGGTGCTGCGCTTGGAGTACACGGCGATGAGCCTCAACCCGAACGCGAAGCTCTACGGCCGCAAGACCCTCCTGGAGATGTTCGACCCCTCCCAGCCGCGGGACCGGGCCTGCCTGGAGGCCTTCGAGCGTGAGCTCGACATGCCGTGGGCGCTGTACCACGTGCGCCGCCTGTTCCTCCTGTCTGACGCCGGCGAACGGCGCCCAGTGAAGCGATCCACCGAGCGCGTCGACATCGGACGCCCCGAGCAGCTGGCACAGCGGCTGGTCACCGTGGGCGGACGTCACGGCATCGCCGTCGAACGCGACCCGCAGTACGGGCGCGCCCGTTCCTGGACCCGCCCCCGCACGAAGGCATGGCCGATGGCCGAGGAACTCTTCGCGACCGCCCCGGCCCGCGTGATCAACAAACAGGACCCGAACTTCGAGCCGGCGTGGAACGCCCTGATCTCCGGCTCCACCGCACAGCTCCCTCTCGCCTGACCATCCCGCCCCTCTCCCGGAAGGACCTGTCGTGTGCGCTCACCTGGCATTACTCCCCGATCCGTCTCGCCTTCTGCGCCGTGCTGTACCTGGCCACGCCGTCCGGGGATGACGCACGGGCCGCCATGCGGGCCGGACTGCTGGCCTGCATGACGACCCCGGCCCAGGGCAACGTGATCCCGCCCGGCTGCCTGTACGCCTGCGACAATGGCAAGTTCGGCAAGGGCTGGCCCGGCGCCGAGGCCTGGTTCACCTGGCTCAAGGCGACCCTCGACCGCTACGGCCCGGACCGCTGCCTGTGGGCCGTCGCCCCCGACGTCCCGATGGACGCCGCGGCGACCCTGCCCGAGTCGCTGCCCTGGCTTGAGCCGATCCGCTCCCTGGGCATCCCGGCGGCCTTCGCCGCCCAGGACGGCAGCGAACACGGCCTCATCCCCTGGGACTTGATCGACGTGCTGTTCCTCGCGGGCTCCACCGAGTGGAAGACCTCACCGGCCGCCCACCGCCTCGCGCTTGAGGCCCGCGAGCGGGGCCTGGCCGTCCACATGGGCCGCGTCAACTCCCGCCGGCGGCTGCGCATCGCACAGGCCTTCGGCTGCACCAGCGCCGACGGCACCTATCTCGCCTTCGGCCCCGACACCAACCTCCCCCGCCTCCTCGCCTGGATGAAGGAACTCCACACCACCCCAACCCTGTTCGGAGACGACGCATGACGACGACCTGGCTGCGCTACGTGGGCGCATCGATCATGGGCATCCTCGACCCCGTCCCCTCCACCGTGGCCTCCCCCATGGCCAAGGAGGAAGGCGCCTGGGTCCGCACGAACGCCTGGACCAAGGCACTGCGCAAGATCGACGACGCCTACCCTCACGGCTTCCACCGGTGGTGCTCGTGCGAGGCCGGCACCTGCCACCCCTGCCGCACCGGACACCACGACCAGTGCATCAGCCGCAACGGCCCCCGCGTCGACGACGCCGCCGGCACCATCACCGACCGGCGCGGCTTCGTCGTCGCCGTGATCCGCTACGGCCCCGGCCAGCGGCCCTGTCGCTGGATCTGCCCCTGCACGCACGCGCCCGACGGCGAAGCCGAGGAGGCCGCCGTTCACGCCCCCGAGGTACAGCCGTCCGCCCGGCGGTCGGAGACCCGCTGCTCGACGTCCGTGCCCGCACCCGCGCCGGACGGGCAGATGTCCCTCTTCGCCAGCACCGGTCTGCCGGAGGAGGCCACCGGCGGTGAAACGCCGTGACGCTCCCGGTCCAGCCCGACCCCGAACCATCGCCCCCCTGCACACCCGCGGCACCGTCCGCCCTGAGTTCCCCGTCCGCTGCTCGTCTCACTGGAGTTGACATGCCTTCGCGCCCCAGCAGCCGCCCGCCCATCACGCCCGATCTGACCTCCTACGATCTGCTCGCGCCCCAGCTGTCCGGCGGGAAAGACAGCGCGGTCATGATGGCCGTGTTCATGGAAGCCGCCCGCACCGCCGGCGTGGCCGACCGGGTGATCTCGTACCACTCCAGCCTGGGGGTCCTGGAGTGGCCGTCCGTCGTGTTCGACGGCATCCGCTACCCGGGGGTGTCCGAGCTCGCTGCCCTGCAGAGCGCTGCGTTCGGGGTGCCCGCCGGCCGGCACCTGGAGGTACCCGCACGATGCCGGGCCCGGACGGGACCCGGATGCCGCACAGTCTGCTCACCGAGATCGTGGCGTACGGGCGGTTCCCGCGGATGGGCAGCCCGTACTGCCGCAAGAGCGCCAAGGAGAGCGTGGTCTCCGCCGCCTGGACGCCGTTCGTCGACCGCCTCAAGCGCGAGCTCGGCCGACCGGTGCGGATCTTAAAGGTCATGGGCTTGCGCAGCGATGAGGGCCCCGACCGCAAGAAGCGCCCGGCCTTCCGTACGGTGCAGGTCAACGGGGCGCGAGTGGTGGACGAGTGGCTGCCCGTCAAGGACTGGTCCACCGCCGCCGTCAAGGAGTGGCACGCCGACGCGCCGGTTCCGTACTCCTGGACGTACGACTCCGTGCCCGGTGCCGGCGACTGGTCCGGTACCTCCCGCTGCTCCTG
Organism: Streptomyces sp. NBC_00461; assembly: GCF_036013935.1. Classification (NCBI taxonomy): domain Bacteria; kingdom Bacillati; phylum Actinomycetota; class Actinomycetes; order Kitasatosporales; family Streptomycetaceae; genus Streptomyces; species Streptomyces sp. NBC_00461. Next base: position 10,270,452 of record NZ_CP107902.1, on the reverse strand, counting down.
CTCGCTGTGTGTCTTCGCTTCCAAGCACGACGTGTTGCTTTCCATCGGGCGGCGGCCGCGGCTGGCCGACCTGTACGCCGAGGTCGAGCGGGTGCGGGGCGATAGCTTCCGCAGCTTCCGCGCGGACTGGCGCATCGCCGACCTGATCCGGCACGCCGCCCAGTGCGGGGCGCCCGACCCCGGCGTCGTCTGCACGGACGACGGTCCGGAGTTCACCGCTCTCACGAAGCAGGTCCGGGCGGCGCTGCAGAAGGAGCCCCGCAAGGAACCCGAGCTGGCTCGCCACGGCGGCCGCGCCCTGTGCGAGGGCTGCACCGTTCACAGCTGATGACCACCGCCTGCCGCGTCGGCCGATGCCCGCGGCGCGGCAGGCGCCCCCTACAGTGGATGAGGAGATGACCATGGAGATGAACCCCACCGCCCTGCTGCTCGAGCTCGCCGCCCAGGCCCGGAGCGTGAGCGACCCGGGCACGCTGCGCGACTTGCTGTCTGCGGGCCACCGGGCCTGGTGCGAGGGCGTCGCCGACGTCCGGACCGGTGTTGGCCGGGAGACCTCGAGCCTGTCCGACGCCGAACTCGCCGAGCGGTGCGCCGCTGCGGGCGCGGCGTGGGAGGAGGGAATGACGCGCGACGAGGCGGTCTCCGCTCTCGCGTTCGTGACCTGGGACGCCGCGCCGGCCGCCATGGCCTACACGGAACTGGCGGAGCGTGCGGCACGCTGCGGGGTGTGCCTGCTGGGCGAGGAAGTGCTGTAGACGGATTTGCCGTCAGGCTGGACAACAAACCGCCCACTTTGGCATTATCGAACATGTCGCGCTCGTCCGAGTGCCGGCCCCGCTGTGCTGACTCTTCCAAGGGGACCCGATGTCTTCCGCCGACCGGCTCGTGGACACCGCGCAGATCGTGTCCGAGTTCGGCACGAGCAAGCCCCGGGTCAGCGAGTGGAGCAACACCCCGGACAGCGGCTTCCCCGCGGTCGCGCACACCGAGGGCCGCAAGCGGTTCTGGCGCCACGACGAGGTTGCCGCATTCTTCGCGCAGCGTGCCCCGAAGAAGCGCGCGCTGCCGGCCGCGGTCCTCGAGGCTGACCAGGACGAGCTGCTGACCAAGCGGGAGGTGGCCCAGCTTCTGGGTTACACCCGCACGTCGACCATCGACGGCTACTTCCGCGACCGGCCCGGCTACTTCCCCGAGCCCGACGAGGACGCCGACGGCCCGATGTGGCGCCGCGGCACGATCGTCACCTGGGTGTCCAACCGCCCCGGCAAGGGCCGGCGCAGCTCCGCTCCGGCGGCGCGGCCTGATGTGTCGGCGGATGGGGATCCCGACGAGCTCCTCGGCACGCCCGAGGTCGCCGGCCTCCTCGGCTACAGCAGCACGGCTTCCTTCTCCAGCGCCCTCTACCAGGGGCGCATCCCCGAACTGCCCGAGCCGGACGCCCTGGAGAAGGAAGAAGGCAGCCGCGGCCGGGCGCGCAAGAAGTGGCGCCGGGCCACCGTCGTTGCCGTCGCCCGCAAGCGCGGTGTGCTGCCGCCGGCCGACCAGGACGAGAACGAGGACCTGGTCGGCGCCGCCGAAGCAGCCCGAATCCTCGGATACAACAACGCCGACAGTTTCATCAGCGCGCTGGGGCACGGGCTCCTGCCCGACCTCGAGGAGCCCGACGGATACGAGTACCGGCGCGGCAGCGGCGGCCGCCCCCGTCAGCAGCGCTGGAAACGCTCCCGCCTCGAGGACTTGGCCGCCCGCCGCTCCTCGACGTCCTGACTGCAGCGCGCCGAACCGCGTCGCAGGCGGGATACCGTAAGACCGCGGCCTCTGGTTTATGGGATCGACGAACTCCCGGCGGACCAGATACCGCACGATGGCCGGTATGGAGAGGCCAGCCACCCCTCCACCGCGAAGCCGTACGGTTTCGCGGAACCGGCCATCGCTCAGTTCCTGCGCCGGAGCATCTCTGATGTGGACGACGCCAGCGCTGTGAGCACCGGTGCGGCAAGGATCCGCCGCGGTACGTGAGCGGCCATCATGAGTTGATGTCGGCTGTTGGTGTGGCGTCCACCTTGGTCACCTGGGTGCCGATGGAATAGACGGCAGGCTTGCCGGCTGCGGAGATGAGTCCGAGCTCAGTCTGTGCGTAGTGGCGGACGACCTTGTACATCTGCGCGTCCGGGTTGTACTTGACGAACGGCTTGTCTGAGTCGCCGAGGTTGATGTAGGACTGCAGGTCCTTGGCGAGGAAGGTCTCATCGACAGCGCTGTCGGACAACACGAGCGCGCCGCCGTCAGCGGTCTTCGCGGCGAAGACGTCCCCGGCGCGGGGGGCGGTCTTCTTGAAGTCGACCCAGGCGTGCCCGTCCAGGTTGTTTTCCCGCTCGGTGTACCAGGATCTGCCGATGCGTCGGGCTGAGGTGTTGGCGAGCGGAGTGTTGCGGCCGCCTGTCACCCACAGATCGGTGACTAGTTCCGGCAGCTGCGAGGGTGCCGTCTTACCGATCTTGGTGTCGGGGTCGGCGACCTTCATCAGCCCGGCCTTGTCGAGCGCGATGTGCGGCACCTTGGCCACCTCGGACCCTTCGAAGTCGCGGGCGACGACCATCCGCCAGCCGTCACCCGAGCGCTTGAAGACGAGGAACCTGATGTCCTTTGACCACAGCTTGCCCGGCTTGCCGTGGGTGAGGTGCGCGCCTTGGGTGCGCACCAGGAACCAGTTGGCCTTCGAGGAAGCGGGCGGGATGTAGAAGGTGCGGTTGACGTACACGAACGGAGCGATATTGTCCGCGACGTCGCTCTTGTCGAGGGCTGGGATCTGCGTGAAGTACGCCTGGTCCATCGCAAGGACGGCGCCGCCCTCCGCCTTCGCCATGAGTGAGGCGGAACGTTTGGCGTTGGCCTGGTTGTTGAGCTTCTGATAGGCGTCGACCGTCGTGTTCGCCTCGGCCTTGGTGAGCAACGGCCTCTCGGCCGGCGCAGCGCCCGCGGGTTCGGAAGCGCTGTCGGCGGTAGAGCATCCGGTCAAGGTAGCCGCGGCTGAGAGTACGGCCGCGGCGAACGCTCCAATGCGCGTGGCAGGGCCTATGTGGGCAGAGCGGGCCGGGTGGGCCATAGCAAGGTATCCCCGTTTTTTGTCGTGTTCTTTCGGCGACCGCCCTGTGCAGCGCGCACGGGATGATCGCTGTGCCACGGTATCGGCACTCACTCGGGCGGCAACTCCCGCCCCACTCCGGAACCGGACCGTAACCCTCCGAATCGGGGGTGGCCACAGGCCTTTGGCGGCTACCGGCCCTGAGCCATTCAGTTGTCGGAGCCCGGCCACCAACCGGCGGAGCTCCACGCAGACTTCGCAGGCTTGGTAGCCGATCATCACTTGGCATCCGCGGAGTTGAGCGGGGGAAGCAGACCGTCGCCGGGCCACAGGGGCGATCCTGCTTCCGCCCAAGCCAGGTGCCTGCCGACCTCGACGAGGACCTCGACACGGTCGGCCGACCCGTACGTCCAATGGGCCCCGGAGGCGGGGTCGACGGCACGGATCTCGCCGTGCGGACCGTTGCACACCAGGGCGCGAGCGATTTCAGGCAGGCCTAGATTGAGGGCGTCGCAGTCGTGGGCACGGATGAGCTGCAGCAGGTCTTCGGTGGCTGTCTCCCAGTCGCCGACCTCGGGCCAGCGTTCGCCCCCGTCGAGTTCGTGGGTGAGCGTGGACAGCGGCACGATCTCGCCGGGTCGGCGGCCATGGACGAGGAGGGCGTGGATGCGGGCGCCGTCGGGCTGTTGTACGCGGGGGTGCAGCAGGGAGGATGCGGCCACGACGGTGGTGTTGATCTCCTTGGCAGGGGCCGGGTAGTAGGGCTCGTGCGCGAACAGGAAGTAGACGTCCGGGGTGGGGACGGCCTGGCTGAGTTCGGGCTGGGACATGGGGAGGCTTCCCTTCTGAGGCGGTGGGGTCGGTGCATGACGGGGGCCTGGATGGGTCGTCGGTCGGGCGCCAGGCGCATACGGGCTCAGGGGTCGTGCGGGAGCGCAGGCCTGGTTCGTTCCGGGTGCGTTGTCGTCCGCGGTGTGCTTGAGGATCTGGGTGACCTGGTGGGCGAGTTGGAGCATCAGCCGCTCGCGGGCGATGAGTTCGGCTGGGGCCGAGCGGGCGTCGCGGGTCTGGAGCAGGTTGGCGGCGTCCCACAGCAGGTGCTGGCCGATCTCGGCCGGCCGGCGCAGTTCGTAGCGGTCGCTGCCGGCGGCGGCCTGGACGAGCGAGGTATGCAGGGCGGCGAGGCGCTGCAGGTAGCGGCAGGGGCCGTCGCCTTCGACGATGTGGACGTGTTCGCGAGCCCGGGCGTCCATCCGGTCGGGCAGGTGCTCGGCGAGCAGCGGGGCAAGGAGCATCGCCGGCAGCGCGACATCCGTGGGGACGCCGCGGCTTATCTCGAACAGGCCGACCAGCACGCTGATGAGGGCGACGCACGCGGCGGACAGTCGCAGGGATCCGGGGACGCTGCCCAGGGCGATGCGTCGGGCGGGGCGTCGGGTCAGCCAGCGCGGGGCCAGGCGCTGCGCTCGGGTCGCGGCCGGGGTGAGCACACCGATCTGGTGGGGGATCTCGGGCGGACTGCCGTCGCCGGGGACGGTCCAGGCGAGCCAGCCCCACGGGGTGCGTTCGTGGACGAGCACGGGTTCGCAGTCGGCCGAGCAGGTGTGGTCGCGGACGTGGCCGGTGCGCAGGGCGCGGGCGCGTTCCTTCTCCCACCGCCTCGGGTGGCCGGTGAAGGGGTGCTCGTGGTGCGCGACCGCGGTCGGCGGCGGTGTGTGGAGCGTGTCCGTCACGAGGTGCTTCCTTCCAGGTGGTCGGTCGATGCGGAGGCACAGGTGGTGCAGCGGCCGTCGCCGTCCGGGTGGGCGCGCCGGGGGGTGGGGCCCGGGCAGGTGTGGCACAGCGGCCAGCCGAGGCAAGCCGGGCAGAGGTCCTCGCCGGGGGCGGTTGCGGGATGGCCGCAGCCGGCGCATTCGACGAGGGCCCGGTAGGTCAGGGCCTCGCCCACCGTGCGGGCGGCGGCGGAAGCGGTCACCGGCTGCGGCGGCTGGTCGTCCCCGGCGGGCGTGTCGTGGTGGCCGGCCGTGAGGGCGGGCGGCGGGTAGGCCTGGGCGGCGCGCAGGCGAGCGGCGATGATCGCGCCGACCGTGGTCCGTACCGGATTCGGCAGCGGCCTCGCGGCGACGACGTGATGCAGCTGCTCGCGGCTCCAGCCGGCTTCCAGCATCGCGGTCACGATGCGGCCTTGATCGGTCAGCGCCTGCCCGGTCAGCAGCAGCTCGGGGCGGGCCGCCCCGAGCTCGAGCAGCAGCCGGATCCCCGGGTGCATCTCATCCGTCGCGGGCGCGGCCGGCGGGGACGTCGGCGTGTGCGGCCGGTCCGTCCGTCCAGGTGGTCGCGACGTGTCGCCGCGGCACGGACGGAGGGGGCTGGTCTTCTGCTGAGTGGTCTTCTTTCTGTTGGTGTTCTTAGTGGACCGATCAGCCAACGTAGGGTCATCCACTGGTGGAAAACCCGACTCTGGTTGTGACCTGCTGCTTTGCAGAGCGGGCAGGTCGGTGATGAAGTACGCGGCCGCGCCGAGGGTGCCGTCTGGGCCGCGCTCGCGTTCCCGGACCAGGAAGCCGTGCTTCTCCAGCTCCTTCAGGCCGCTCTTGACGGCTGAGTCACCGTCGCGGCCGCGGCGGGCGATGTCGGAGACGGTCATCCGCCAGCCGTCCCGGTGCGTCGAGAGCAGTCCGAACAGGCCCTTGGCCTTGAAGGACAACTGGGGGTCGCGGAAGAGCCCGTTGGCGATCTGGGTGAACTGATCGCCCGCCATCACGCCCCGCCGGATCCCCGCTGGGAGGCCGTCGGCGTACTCGGCCTCGGGGGCCGTGACCATCAAGTCGCCTTCGATCAGCGCGATGTCCAAGGTGGCCGGGCGGTCCGTGATGCAGTAGACGATCTCGCCGAGCGTGCCGTCCGGGCGGCGCTGGCGTTCACGGATCAGGTAGCCGTGTGCCTCGAGCTCCTGCAGGCCGGTCCGTACCGCTTCGCGTCCGTCCGGGCCCAGGCGAACGAGGTCGGTGACGGTCACCTGCCAGCCGTTCCTGTGCGTACTGACGTACCCGAAGATCCCCTTCGCTTTGAAGGACAGCGCAGAAGCACGGAACAGCGCGTTGGCGATCTGGGTGAACTGATCGGCCGCCATCACGCCCCGGTGGATCCCCGCCCCGAAGCGGCTCACTGCCGTGTCCCCGACGCGTGCCGCGCGCTGTGGCCACGGCGGCACACCGGGCCCGCCGAGGTGGGGCGGCCGGGGATCGTGGGTGTGGAGGCGTACGTGTGTTCCATGTCGTCAGCTCACCCGCCGGCCCCGACCACACCGGCGGCCACGAGCCCCGACCATCGGTCACGATCCGGCAACGGAGCCGTCTAGCTGCCGTGGTCGGGCTCATGGCCGGGCCTACCACGGCGCCTTCGGCCCGGGCGCTCGGTGATTGCGCAGCCTTGGGCGGGCGTTGCGCAATCGGGCTGCGCAACCGGTCTGGGGATCCTGCGCAGTCGAGTTGTGCTGGGGAGGCTGCGCAGTCCGCCCGGACTTCCTGATCTCCTCTTGCGCAGGTCCGTCTCGCGTACTGCGCAGGCGTCTGTCGCGGCCCGGCCGGCTTCCGTCTGCGCATCGGTGTCCGGGCCCTGTGGCCGGGCGGCACGTGATCGCCTGGCGGTCGCCGGTCTGGGCAACGCGCGCCGGGCGCGATGGCCTGCCGCCAGCTCACGTCTGGCCCATGGTTGGGGTCGTGGTCGGCCCGACCATGACCCCGACCATGGACTTCGTGTCCCCATCGTGACCGTGGTCGGGGGTTCGTGGTCGGTGGTCGGGTCGGGGTCGGCGGGTTTTCTCGAGGTCAGCAACATCCGTTCTGACCTGGGAGTTTGACCATGTCCCCTGGCAAGCAGACCGCACGGAGCGAGGCCGCTGCTCCGATGGCGGCCGGCGCCCGGCTGGAGGCGATGCGCCGCCGCGTACGCCTCTCACGTGTGGCGGTCTGGACCGTCATCGCGGCCGGCCCCGTCGCGCTGTGCGTCGCCGTCGCCTCCACCCCGACCACGGTCGCGGCAGCAGCGGCGGCCAAGCCCACTGCGATGCGCACCGCGTCGGACGCCGCCGACCCGGGCGGCTATGCGCAGGTGTTCGTCGGCGCGTGGTTGCGCAGCAGTGCGGACGACGAGACGAGTGCGCAGGCGCGGCTTGCGCAGTCGATGGCGCCGGACGTCGAGCTGCCCGACCCGGTCGCCGATGCGCAATCGGCTCCTCAGTCGGTGACGGCGGTGCGCAGTGCGCAGCGCGGCGCCGGTGCGTGGTCGGTGACGGTGGCTGCGCAGTTCGCAGGCGGATCGGTGCGGTTCTACGCCGTGCCGGTGGTCTGCGACAGCGCGGGCTCCTCGTTCACGGTGACCGGTGCGCCTGGCGTGGTGGCCAGCCCGGCCCGGGCCGAGGTGGCGAAGTCGTCGTACGCCGTGCCCGTTCCGGAGGGTGATCTGTCGTCTGCTCTCGGGCAGTTCCTCGCCGCCTACCTGACGGGGGCCGGTGAGGTCGACCGCTACCTCGCGCCCGGCGTGAAGCTCACCGCCGTGTCCCCCGCCCCGTACGCGGCGGTCGCCGTCCAGGAGGTGTCGGCCGTCGAGGAGGCCGCGGCCGCCGAGCAGGTGCCGGCGGACGGCACGAAGGTGCGGGTCCTGGCCTCGGTGGAAGCCCGTGACGCGACCGGCCGGTGGCCGCTGGCGTACGAGCTCACGCTCAAGGCCCGCTCCGGCCGGTGGGAAGTCGCCGCGCTTCAGTCCGGGACTGCCCAGGACGGGGGCGGGCGATGAACACCGTGCACAGCCTGATGCTCGCCGGGCAGCTGGACGACCTCGGCAACAGCTGGATCAACATGTTCAAGGAGTGGGCGACCAAGGGGCTGCAGGCCGGTCTGATCTGTCTGGTCGTCGTCATCATGATCCAGAAGTTCAGCCTCAAGGCGGGGATCGGTGCCCTGCTGTTGATGGTGATCGCGCTGGGTCTGTACAACTCGCGCAACGACCTGGCGAACATGTTCACCGACGAGGTGAAGAACCCGCCCAAGGGCGCTCCCGCCGTTCCCGGCATCGTCCGGTCCGAACTCCCGGCCTCTCGTGACCATTCGCTCGGGGCCGGGGGCTGGCTGTGAGCGCGGCCGCCGCGGCACGGGTGGGCCGCTTCTACACCTCCGCCCGCCGCCATCCCTGGGTGCTGGGCAAGGTCGCCGACTGGAAAATCCCGCTCGGCCCCTACACGCCCGCGCAGATCGCGGTCGCCGTCGGCGGCGGCTTCCTTCTGATCAAGACCATCGGCTGGTGGTCGTGGATGGGGCCGGTCCCCATCGTCGGGTGGGGCCTGGTCATCTGGATGGTGCGCCGGCCGAAGGTCCGGGGCCGTGCCCCGATGCAGGCCGCTTTGGGCTGGGTGCTGCTCGGCTGGCAGCCCCGCGGAGGGCGGATCGGCGGGCGGGCCGCCCGCGACCGCGCTGACCACCCGCTGCTCGGCGGCTTCACCATCGAGGACGCGCCCGCGCCCGCTCCCCATCCCGCTGTGCACGCCGCACCCTCCCGCGCGGTTCAGCGGGGTCCAACCCGGGCGCCGCACCCGAGCCCGGCCACAGACCGCGCGTCCGCACCCCGCCGCACACAGCCAGTTGCTCCCGCGGTAGCGGCAGGGCCGGTGTCGGGCGTGCAGCAGCTGCTCGCGCTCGCCCAGCAAGGGGGTGCGCGATGAGGGTGCCGATCCGTCACATCGCCGGGCACCTGGTGTGGTCCACGCAGGGCAGCGTGTGGGCCGTCTACCGCCTGCACCCGGGCCCGGACGCGCAGGGCCGGCGCGAGGAGACCGTCCAGGGCACCTACGTGCCCGCCCCCGTCCGCGACGAACAGCTCGCCAAGATCACCCACTTGGTGCGCTCTCTGTCCGGGGCACCGCGCCTGTACGGCATGTGCGCGCAGGTCGACCCGGGCGAGATCGCCCTCAGGATGATCGAGGGCATCGAGCCGGCCGAGCAGGCACCCGGTGCGGGCCGGCACCCGTGGGTGGAGAACGTCGAGGCCACCCTGGATCTGCTGGACGGCCAGGAGATGCACCGCCGCACCCTGTGGCTGGCCGTGCCCCTGCAGACCGAAACAGGCGGCCTGCAGGTGTCGGCGTCCCTCGGTGCGGCGTGGGCCGAGGTCGCGCCGATGCTGGGCATGCGGCTGGCGCCGGTGGCCCGGCGCGAGGTGAGCTCCTACCGCGAGCAGGCCTCCCGGGTGGAGGCCGCGCTCGCCGGCGGCATCGCTTTCCGCCCGGCCCGCCCGGCGGAGATCGTGTGGATGATCCAGCACGCCCTCCACCGCGGCCTTGCCGAGCCGCTGCTGGCGGAGGCCGAGACCAGCGAGCTGTACGGCGGGCAGATCCGTGAAGGGGTGCTGCGCTCCCCCAGCTACGCCGACCTCGGCCAGGTGCGCCTGCAGGAAGGCGGCATCGACCCCGACCTCGATGATGTCGACGAGCTCAAGAGCGCGGGCCGGATCACCCGGTCGGGCCGCAAGGCCTGGTGGCGAGTGAACACCGGATCACCGCTGGGGCGGCGCTGGCTGCAGGTCGAGTCCGACAACGGTGTGGGCTACCAGGCGCAGTTGGCGCTGGCCGAGTGCCCGCCCGCCATCAGCCAGGATGCCGCCGACCTGTTCACCCAGCTGGAGATGCTCGACTTTCCCGTCGACTACACCGTCGACCTGACGCTCGTGCCCGCAGAGAAGGCTCGCGACCAGGTGCGGCGCAAGAAGAACGAACTCATCGACCAGGCCGATCAGTACGACGCCCGCCCTACCGGCATGCCCGCCTCGCTCACCGAGGCCGCCCGTGACCTGGGCGAGCTGGACGCCCGCCTGTCCCGTACGTCGGTCGAGGTGGAGGTGCAGTCGGTGACGGTGCTGACGGTGTGGGGGCCGACCGCCGCCGTCTGCGACGCGAGGGCCCGCGCCCTGGCCGCGCTGCTCGGCGGCGCCGACTACCGCGCCGTGCGCCCGGCCGGCCTGCAGGAGGCCCTGTTCACCCTGGGGCTGCCCGGCACCGTACGGCCGGGCGTCGTACGGGAGTTCACCCAGCACCAGGTCTCCGAAGACTGGGCGCTGGGCGGGGCCTTCACGGCTGCGGAGGTCGGCGACCCCAACGGCATGTTCCTCGGCATCGACCAGGACAGCGGCTCCACCCGCCCCGTCATGATCAACGTGGCGGATGCGCCCAAGGTGGACGCATCCGCGTCGATGGGCATCGTCGGGGATCTCGGCGCGGGCAAGAGCGTCCTGCAGAAGCTGATCGCGGAGGCGGTGTGGGCGCGCGGCGGCTGCGCGATCTGCATCGACCGCACCCCCGTGCGCGAGTGGGCCACCTTCGCCCGCACCGCGGCCAAGGGCCGCGTCCAGATCATCGACGCCGCGCAGGCCGAGGTGTCCATCGACCCGCTGCGCATGTTCGACGGGCCGGAGGGCCGCCACTACGCCCTGTCCTACCTCACCCTGCAGCTCGGCATCGGCCCGATGAGCACCAACGGCGAGGTCCTCCACCACGCCGTCGAACAGGCCGCCCTCAGCGACGCCCCGTCCATGCACCGTGTCCTTGAGGTCCTCGAGGAGATGGCCACGCGCGAGGCGGGCAAACGGCAGGACGCGGCCGCGACCCTCGCCGGTCTCATCCGGGTCGTGGCGACCAACTCCCTGGCCCGGATGGTCTTCGACCCGACGCTGCCGCCGGTCAGGTTGGACGCCTCCAGCGCCTCCGACATGATCGTGATCACCACCACTGGTCTGAAGCTGCCTCCGAAGGCGGCGTTCGCCAACCCTGAGATCCTGCACCAGCAGCCGCTGGAGGCGCTGATCGGCCGGGCGGTGCTCTACCTGATCGCCGCGATCGCCCGGCAGACGGCTTTCGAGGACCCCGAGCGGTTCACCGCGGTGGTCCTGGACGAGCTGTACTGGCTCACCTCGTCCGCCGAGGGCACGGCCTTGGTCCACGAGATCCTCCACGACGGCCGCAAGCACGGCGCCGGGCTCCTGGCGGGTTCGCACGACGCCGAGGAACTCGGGCCCGACCGAGGCCTGATGGCCTACCGGGCACTCGCCCGCACCGCCGACCGTGAACGCGCCCGCCGCGGGCTGGAGTTCGTCGGCCTCGACCCGACCGACGGCGAACTGCTGCGGCTGGTGACCACCGGCCTGTCCCCCGTCGGGCAGCGCGGCCGGGAGGGCGAGTTCCTGCTGACGTGCCCGCGGCAGAACACCGGCCGCATCAAGGTCTCCATCCCCCGCATCGAGCGCATCACCACGTCCATCACCACCACGCCGGGACGCCGCACGAGCGCTGTCTCCCCCACGGTGCCTAAGCCGCTTGCCGGTGAGGCCGCACAGACCCGTCCGAAGGAAACCGTCTGATGACCACGTTGTCCTGTGCCCGCTCGAAGCGCGTCGCCGCCGTGAGCGTCCTCACCGTGCTCGCCGTCGTCGTGCTCGCCCTCGGGGTGGGCGTGCCGCAGGGGTGGTGGCCGCACACCGGACAGGCCTTCGCCGCCGACGCCGCGCACCGGGATCCCTGCGCCCTGATCGTGGGCCCGGCCAAGGCGTACTGCGAGCGCGGCGCCGCGACCACTGCCTCCGCCGGTCATCAGGACGTGGCCGGCGGGGCGTGGAGGCTGGTGCCTGCCAGTGCAGGTGTGGGTGCTCTCGTGGTGTGGCGGCTGCGCGGCGCCGCTGGGCGAAGGCGGCGCTGACGTGTTCCGTCCAGACCGTGCGACTTTGCGTTCGGCCGGTTTCGTCGTGCTGCTCACCGGCGTGTTCCTCATGGTGAACACCCAGGTCGTGTACGCGGCCGGCAGCAACAGCGAGACCGGAGACCTGCTCGCCCCGCTGAACATCTACTCGTCCGAGGGTGTGCCGATCGACGGGTACGACCTGAACGCTTCAGGTGGCTCCATCGTCGCCTTCAAGACCCAGGCCCTGGCCTTCGCCCTGTCCGGGCTGTTCACCCTGATCAGGCTGCTGGTCGGGCTGGCCGGGTGGGCGATCGAGGTGGCCTTCCGGTTCCCGCTGCTCAAGCTCCTCACCAAGCCCGCGCAGAAGGTCGCCGACACCTACGACACGGTGGTCGTCGACACACTCGGGATCAAGGGGCTCTTGCTGGCCTGGGCGTTTGTGTTCGCGGGATTCATGATCGTGCGTGGCCGGGTCGGCCGCGGTCTGGGCGAAATCTTCCTCACCCTGCTCATCGGGGCGATCGCTGCCTCGGCTCTCATCCGCCCCGACACCATGCTCGGCCCGGACGGGCCGCTGGGGCAGTCCCAGCAGGTGGCCGCCGAGGTCGCCCAGGAGAGCGTCAACTCCTACGACTGGGGCGGCAAGCTCGCCAGCTACGACCCATGCGCCGGCATGGCCGGCAACGCCGAGATCAAGTGCGAACAGCGTGAAGGCGAAGGACCGGTCTCTTCAACGGAAGTGGCCCGGCCCATCCAGGATTCGATCACCAACGCCTTGATTGTCAAGCCGTACATGCTCCTCCAGTACGGGCGCATCCTCGACCCGGCCAAGCCTGCCGACCGCAAGGCCTACGCGGTCCACCTGAAGTGGATCACCGGCGGTTATAAGGCCGGCACGGCCAAAGACGACAAGGACGATCCCTGCCGCCTGGTCAAGGGGCCCGCCAAGAAATGGTGCCAGCGCGGCGACGGCGACAAGGGGACCGCAGGGGCGCTGCCCGAACTCACTCCGGGTGGTGAGCTGCTGGATGCCGCCAATCCGGTCGTCAGCGCGGAGGACCAGGAGTTCGCCGCGTTCCTCGCCGACATGAAGAAGGCCGGACCGGTCGGCAAGTCGTGTGCCGCCTACGCCGAACAGCCCACCTGGTGGCGGGTCGGCGGAGCCTTCCTGCTGCTGATCGCCGCCCTGTTCATCTGCGGCATGCTGCTGTCCAGCGCGATCGTGCTGCTGGGTACCCAGGGCATCTGCGCGGCAGCGGCGGCCGTCGGCGGGGTCACCTTCGTCGCAGGCATGCTGCCCGGCCCGGCGCGCCAGTCGGTGTGGAAGTGGCTGTCGATCTGGGGCATCGCCGTCCTGGCCGTGGTCGGGATCTGCGCCTTCATCCCCTTCTTCGGGATCGCCATCGACGCCACCATCACCAACGGCCCCGACCTGATGGTCGAGCGGATCCTGCTCATCGACGTGCTCGCCATCGCCGGCGCGGCCGGACACCGCAGGCTGCTGACCGGCATCACCTCCTTCGGACGGCGCATGGCCATGCGGATGCGCTACGCCAAGGTCGGCGGCACCCACATGCCCGGCGACACCTCCGAACTCGGCGCCGCCCTCGCCATGAACTCCCCTACCGCGATCGGCGGATACGGCGGCGGGCTGCGCGCCTTCACCGGCGGGGGTGGCGGCAGGTTCGGCATGCTCGGCACCCGCCAGCGACTGATGGGCGCACTCACCTCCCTGGTCGACGGCGCCGGCATGCCGGTGGACACCGGCGGACTCCTCGCCGATGCCACGGCCGAAGCCGGGCGCGGTCTGGCCCCGTTGACCGCGGCCGCGGCCGTGGGTGGGCTGGGCGCACGGCTTGGCGGGAAGGGTGCGCATTGGCTGCTGATCGGCCGCCGTCCGGATCGGGAGCAGTTGGCCAAGTGGCGCAAGCCCACGGCCGACGGGGACCCGGGTGCGGGTGGCCCGTCGGGCGGCGGTGGTTCAGGCGGTGCGGGGCCGCGTCGGCCGTCAGGCCCGCCCGACCGGTATCGCAACGACCAGGGGCAGGTCGTCGACCGTAACACCGGCCAGGTGCTGCACGACCAGAACAGCGATCGGACGCTGCTGTCGACCCGGGCCCACAACCGGCTGGTCCGCTTCCGCGGGTACCGCATCCTCAACCGGGGCGGCCGGGCCGCGTACGGGGCGACGGTCGGTCTGCCGGCCAACGTCCGCCGGGCCCGGTCGGGGGGTTCGCGCTACTCCCAGGACGCCCGCCAGCAGGTGCGGGTTTGGGGCAACACCGTCCGCGAAGACCGCCGGGCCTGGGGCGACACGGGGCGACACGTGGCCCAGGTCCTGCGGGACCACACCGACGACAGCGGCGGTTCCGGTCCGTTCGCCAACCGCCGCCTGCCAGCCGTAGGCACTCCGGCTGCCACCCCCCGCCCGGCCGCGCCTGCGCGCCCCGCCCCACCAACGGGCGGTCCCGCAGCTCCGCCGCCGGCACCGCTCCCGCCTCGGCAGGGCCCGCCCCCAGTGCCTCGGTCCGATCTCGGCAGGCCCGCTCATCCCGGGGGCGGGAACGCACGCAACCCACGGGACGAGGCACGGGACCGGATGCGGGAGCTGATGCGGCGGACCGAGCCCGACGCCGACCGGCTGGGCCGCCTGCGCCAGGTGCGGGATCGGTGGCAGGACGAGGACGGTGAGGGCGAGTGAGGCCGCCGGTACGCCGCATGAGGCGGTGGGGATGTGTCGTCGCGCTGCTGATGTTCGCCGCCGTGTGCTGCGCCGCGCCGGTCGGAAACGCGATCAGCGCATACGTCGCCCTGAAGACCGGTGCGCAGGACGACGGAGGGATCGCCGAGGGCGGCAGCGCCGCGGACATCCCGCCGCGGATGCTGACCGCCTACAAGAAGGCGGTTCAGCACGTCGGTGAGTATGTGCCCAAGTGCGAGGGCATGCGCTGGCCTATCCTCGCCGGGATCGCCAAGGTCGAGTCCAACCACGCTGTGGGCAGGAACATCGCCGACAACGGCGACATCCGCCCGAAGATCTACGGGGTGCTCCTCAACGGCTCCGGCGCCGGCGGCAACACCACTGTCTTCCCCGACACCGACGGTGGCAGGTGGGATGGCGCCTCACAGGGTGAGCGAGCCGTCGGGCCATTCCAGTTCATGCCCTCGACCTGGGAGTCGACCGGCGAGGACGGCAACGGGGACAAGGTTGCCGATCCCCACAACGCCGACGACGCCGCGCTCGGCGCCGCGATCTACCTGTGCACAGGAGGCCGCGACCTGACCAAGCGGGCCCAGCTCACGGCGGCGATCCTGCAGTACAACCACTCGAGCGAGTACGTGGCAGGCGTGCTGGGCTGGATCGAGCAGTACAGGGCGGCCGCCAAGGACCCGGACCTCAAGAACGTCTCCGGGAAGGCCCGCACCGTGATCGAGGCGGCGCTCTCCCAGCGGGGGGTGCCCTACTCGTGGGGCGGGGGCAACGCCAAGGGTCCGTCGTACGGGTTCTGCTGCTCCCCCAGCGGCAAGAACGGCGCCAACATCAAGGGCTTCGACTGTTCCGGGATGACCCAGTACGCGTACGCGAAGGCCGGCATCCGACTGCCGCGCACCGCGGCCGCCCAGGCCGGTGTCGGCCGGCGGATTCCCGCGGGCCTTGGCACGGGTGCGCTCATGCCGGGTGACCTCGTCTTCTACGCCACCGCTCCCGGACGCGATTTGACGATCTATCACGTCGGGATCTACCTGGGCGGCGGGCAGATGGTCAACGCCGCCCGCCCGGGGACCGTTGTCCGGCTGGACGCGGTGGACGCGATGTCCGGCTATGCGGGAGGGGCGCGGCTGCTGTGACCACCACCCCGCGCTCCTCGCGTCTGCTGTTGCTGAGCACCGTCGTGCTCACCATTGCCGGCCTCGCTCTGCTGGGCATGCCGCACGGTCAACAGCCGCAGGCCCCGGCCGCCTCGCCGACCAAGCAGGTGACCACGGATGCGTCATCGGCGGCCGCTGCGCCTCCTACCGGCAAGCTGACCGCCCACGCGGCTGCCACCGCGACGCCCGCCGCATCGACACCGCCGGCCGTCGCGTCCGCTCTGCCACCGCACGGCGAGGGCGTGGCCGGTGACCGGGCCGTCCAGCGGAACCTGGAGGCGGCCTGGCCCGCCGATCTTCCTGCCGCCGACGAGCGGGAGTTGCTCACCGCCGGTCGCGCGCTGCTGCGCGCGGACGCCACCGGAGCCGGCCGCGCGAAATGGCCAGAGGTTTTCCCCGACCCGGGGCAGGCGGTGGCCCCGGCGTTCGCCACCGCCCGTTTCCGCATCCAGGCCGCGATCGCCCGCCGCCACGGCAGTCGCAACAAGGCGGTGGTCCATCTGGTGTGGGCCGGCGTAGACCGCGGCGGCACCTTCACCGACCTCCGCATCACCGACTGGTTCTTCACCCGCACGAACAAGAAGGGAGCAGCGACGTGGATTCCGCAGCCCCGTACCTGACCGGCCAGTCGGACCCAACGGCATCCGGACAGGTGCTCGGCCTCATCTCCGGCATCGTTCATGCCGCCGGCTGGGTGCTCACCTACTGGTGGGTGGTGGCCGCGGTCGCCGTCGTCGTCTGGATGGCGAGCGAGCTGGTGGTGCGCCACCTGGCCCGGAAGGCCTCGGCTGAGCGGATGGCGCTGGAGCTCGTGCCGTCGCGGCACTTCGACCCTGGTTTCGAGGAGATCTTCCGCCGGGGTGTTCAGCTCGCCCGGGCCTCGACTTCCATGCCGTGGTGGGCGCCGCGCCGGTCGAAGACGGTGCAGCTGAGGCTGCGTGCCGACGGCTCCAGCCCGTTGCGGTACCGGATCGAAGGCCCCGCAGGCGGCGAGCGTCTCCTGTCGATCACGCCGTTCGGCCCTGCGGTGACCGTGAACCGGGCCCGTCCCCTGGTCGACAAGCCCCGTGACCACGTGGTGCGGGCGGAGTTCATCCTGCGTGGCAAGCCGAGCGCGCCCTTGCGTGAAGTCCCGCTGGCCCCCGACCCGTTGCAGCCGCTGATCGACGCTGTCTCCGACCTCCGTGCCGAGCTGGGTGACCTGGCCGAGATCCGGCTCGACATCCAGCGCGCCCCCAAATGGTCGCTGCGGGCGCGCCGGCTGCAGCTGATGACGGAGGCGCGGCGTGCGGAGAGGCGGGAGGCCCAGCGGGCCGCCCGGTGGGTACGGCAGGACGCCACCGGTATCGAAGACTCGCTGGCCTGGCAGTTGCAGCAGTTGGTGGCCGGCAAGCAGGGCGGGGGCGGGCGTCGGTTGGTCATGCCGCCGGTCCCCCGCCGGGTGGACCCGGAGGAAGCACTGGGCAAGCTCGTCGAGGACGACCACCTGGTGCGCGTGCAGCTGCTGGTGATGTGCGCGTCCAACGTTGAAGGGCGCGCCCAGGCCCGCCTCGGTCAACTCCAGGCCGCCCTCGACGTGTTCGGCGGCGGCTCGCGCTGGGCGATGCGCGGCTGGCGGGTGGGCCCGTGGCGGTTCGGCGCCGATCACTGGCCCACTAGGCGTGGCTTCGAGCGCCGCTGGGATCTGGGGCACTGCCAGCCGCCTCGTGCGAACTGGGTCCGGTTGGACGAGCTGACCGGGCTGCTCAAACCACCCACGGTGCACTGCCGACTGCCGCTGCTGGCCGGGGACCTGCCGACGTTCGAGCACGGGGATCCCGACCTGCTGTTGCAGGGCATCTACCGCGGATCCGACGGCCGGCGGCGCCTGGTCGCCACCTACGCGTGCGAGACGCTGTTCGAGGTCGGGGTGGGCAAGGCGGGCGGCGGCAAGACCGAACGCGCTCTGGCCCAGGCGATCGGCTGGGCCCACGCCGACGGCGGGCTGATGTTCGTCGACCCGCATCGCGACTCCTGGCCGCGCGCCCTGCCGTTCCTCGCCCACGACCACTTGATGCAGCGGATCGCACTGATCGACCTGAACGCCAACGGGCCTGCTCCGCAGCTCAGTTGCTGGAATCCGATCGGTATGCACCAGGGTCAGGTGGCGCACGAGGTCGTGGAGGCGACCGCGGATGCCTACGCGTCCGTGCTCAGGTGGGACGACGCCACCGCTCCCCGCGCGCTGACCATCTTCACCGCCGCCCTGGCGGTGCTGGTGGCCGTCAACGAGGCCGCCTGCCAGGCCGGGCGGCCCGAGGACCAGGCGACGGTCTTTCACCTGCGTTCTCTCCTCACGGATCCGGCCTTCCGTATTCCGGCGCTCACCGCGGTGGAGGGGCGCCTGGACGAGGAGACCCGCTCCTGGTGGCGGACGGTGTTCCCGACGCTGCCCACCGACGCGTTCGGCGTCGTCCTCAACCCGATCGCCCGGCTGGCCGCGAACCCGGTGACCCGGGCGTTCCTCGGGCAGCCGGCCGGCGTCTACAACATCCGGGCCGCGATGGACTCACGGATGATCGTGTGGGTGTGTCCGGGCGGGAACGGGCCCACCGACCGGCTCATCACCGCACTGCTCGCCCGCGACCTGCTGCGGGCCGTGCGCTCCCGCCGGGATACCCCGGAAGGCCAGCGGGTGCCGTTCCGCCCGTATTTCGACGAGCTGATCACCCTCACGGGCGCGGCCCCGGAGACGATCGCCGCGATGTTCGAGGACTTCCGCAAGTACAAGGTCCACGTCCACGGCATGACGCAGCTGCTGGCCCGCCTGCCCATTCCGGTGCGGCTGTCGCTGGTGCAGAACGCCTCCACGCTGGCGTCGACCGCGGGTTCACAGTCTGCGGTCGCCCCGATCACCGCGGAGTGGGGCGACCGTCCCAGCCCGGACGTGGTCGCCGCGCTGGACCGGTTCGAGCACTACATGTCGCTGACCGTCGAGGGCCGTCGTGTCGGCCCCGTCCGGATCACCGGCCCTCACCTGGACGAAGTCTTCGCCGACTACGCCCGCCCACGCCAGGTTGCGGCACTGGAGCGCGCCGCCCGGGCCACGGCCGGCGCAGCTGCGCTGGACCAGCTCACGGACCGGGCCGGCAACCAGCTCACCCGAGTGAGCGGCTTCCTCGCCCAGCACGCCCCCGCCACCCCGCCGAACGTCCAGTTGAACATGAAGGGATACAAGTGACCACCGCCTTCGAGACCGTGTCGTCCGGTCGTACGCCAAGCCCCGTCGAGCCGCTGCCGCATCAGCTCCTGGCCGTGCTCGGTCAGCACCGGATGGCGACCACGAACCAGCTCCACGAACTGCTGCGGCCCGGCGCCGCGCGGCAGACCGTCTCCGCGCCGTTGAACAAGCTGCGTCGCGACGGCTTGGTGGACTACACGGTGCTGCCGCAGTCCAACCGGTCCCGCGCCTGGTACCTCACCAGCGAGGGGGCCCGGCTGACGAAGGACTTCCCCGCTCTGCGGGGACGGCCCCCGTACCCGATCAGCTCGGCCACGGCTGCCTCGCTGAAGACGCCCCACACCCTGACCGTGGTCCGCACCCACCTCACGTTCGTCACCGACGCCCGCCGGCGCGGTGACGAGCACGGCCACCTGGACTGGACACCGGAGGTCTCCCACCCGCTCAGCGACGGCGAAAGGATCATCACGGACGCGGTGATGCACTACACCCTCATCGGTGACGACGAGCGGATGAAGCTGCGGGCGTTCGTCGAGGTCGACCGCACCACGATGGGCAGCGAACGGCTCGCCTCCAAATTGATCGAGTACGCGCGGCTGTGGTCGTACGAGCCACAGCCCGTCGGGCGGGCACGTGCGCGGCAGCCGGCCGCTCCTTCAGCGGTGTGGCTGCGCTGGTATCCCGTGTTCCCCCGGGTGTTGTTCGTGCTGACCGGGGCCTCCCGGTACGTCCTGGACCACCGGATCAGCGACCTGCAGGCCATGATGGCGGCGCACCCTCTCGTGGGCACGCTGGCCCGGCAGGTGCCGATGGGAGCGGCAGTCCTGGACGACCTCGAAGAACGGGGGCCCACCGGTGACGTCTGGGCGCCTCTGGCCGGCGGCGAGCCACGGCCGTGGACCGAGCTGTGAGACCCCGGGTGCCGGGGCCGAATGTCGCAGCCTTGCAACTACGCCCCAAACCCCTTGAGATTTGCTCACGCGAACCTCTAGTTTACTTCTGCACAGCAAGGCATCGCCTCGGAAACTCCTTGCTGTGTACCGACGTTAGGGAACGAAGCATGTTGCACGCGCCTGGTCAGATTCGCACTACAGAACCCGCCATCGACGGGGAGTGGCCCGCCCGGACGCAGGACGTCACATACGTGGGTGACGCGTGCGTGGTCCGCGGGAGCGGCGACTTCGGCCTCGCCGACCTGAGCGCGGTGCGCGGTCGCTTCCCCGGCCGGCACGTCACCCTCGACGGCGACGTGATCACCGTGTGGCCGCCGGTCCGGCAGTAGTGAAACGCGTCCGCTCCCCGTGTCCCCGCTCATGTCGCCGGCGCGGCCCCTGCGCCGCGATGACCACCTCCAGATCCCTCACCGAAAGGAAGCAGCCCTATGACCAGTCGGGACACCACAGCGTTCGGCAGACGCCTCACTGCACTGGCGATCGCCGTCGGCCTTGGCCTGGGCGTCTCCGCCTGCTCGGGCGGCGGCCGGGACCAGGACCGTCCGGCGGCGGCATCGGATGCACGTGGCGGCTCCGCTCTGCACGAGCAGTTGCAGACCGACACGCCTCTGGCCGAACTCCAGGGACAGGGCGGCCTGTCGCTCACGATCACATCAGCCAAGCGGGACCCTGCCGGCTACGTCACCGTCCGCGGCGATCTGAAGAACGACGCGTCCACCGTGGCCGCGGTCCCCGCCGAACTGCGCGGCGACGAGCTGAAGGTACTCAGGACAGGCCCGTCACTGGGTGGGGCGACCCTCGTCGACTTCGCCCACAAGAAGCGCTACTACGTGCTGCGCGACACGGAGGGACGCCCCCTCACCACGACCGGCCTGTCCACGCTGAAGGCCGGCGAAAGCGCCCATGTCTTCATGCAGTTCCCCTCGCCCTCGTCGAGCACGGTCGGATTCCAACTGCCCCTGTTCGACACCGCGAACATCAAGATCAGTGAGTGAGGTGAGCGTCCGCATGACCACCACCCGATCGCGGATCGCCGCTCCGCTCCTCGCCCTCGCAGTCGCGACAAGCATCTGGGCCGGCGGTTCGGCCGGGCAGGCAGCAGCCGCTCCCGGTCCGCGTACAGCCGCATCCAGCGGGCGCGCGCTGCTCGCCATCGACTCGGCCAGTCCCGGACTTACGCTCCATGCCCACGCGACGCTCGCACCGCCCAAGGTTCTCGATCTCGGTTCGCAGCCCGTCGGCATTGGACGGGTGGTCGAGGACCAGGAGGGAGCCGAGCGTAGCGAGGACGCAGGCACACAGGTGACCGTCGATCTGCAGGCGGAGGTGCTCTTCGCCAAGGACAGCGCGCGGCTGAGCAGTTCGGCGCGATCTCGCATCGCCTCCGTTGCCCGGGAGATCGAGCCGCAGGTGGGCACGGTGATCCGGGTGTACGGGTTCACCGACGATGTCGGATCGGCCGCCCAGGCGACGTCCTCTCCCGGCGGCGTGCTGCCGCTGTCCAGGTCGTGCTGGCCGAGGAGCTCAAGGGTGGGGTGGTCAGCTTCGACACGCGCGGGTTGGGCGAGAGGCAGCCGGTGGCCTCCAACACCACCGAGGCTGGCCGTCAGAAGAACCGACGTGTTCGAATCTCGTTTCCTGCCGCAGCGGACTCATCAGGTTCGTTCGGCTCGGCGAACACGCCCTGACGGTGTGCGGGAGCGACGAGTGAAGACACAGAAGTACAAATCGATATCCGGTTCCGAAAGTGACCGGATACGTCCCGAGTTGTGCGAGTGAACTCATCTATCACGCTGGGAAGTTGGCTGGCATATGCGTAACCTTGCGATCACGCAAACGCATTACCGCAGCTGGACCAGGCCGCGGTTCTGGGTCGTCGCATGGCGGAGGCCGGGGGCAGCGGTCGACCGCACCGCGTCGTACGGGGAGACATCGTGACAGCTACACAACGACGCCCATCGGGGCTCACTATCGCCGCTGTTCGCACCCGGAAGCACGCAACTGCGCTGCTCCTCGCCGGAAGCGTGCTGGCGCTGGCCGGCTGTAGCGACAGCGATTCGAACACGTCGTCCAAGCTCAGCCCGACCCCGACGGCTGTCTCGCCGTCTGCCAGTTCGACCGTCGACGCCGAGGGCGCCGCCGTCATCGCGGCGTACACCAGCTCCTGGGACGCGCAGACCGCGGCCTACAGCAAGGCCTCTTCCGCGGGCACCGACTTGAAGAAGAACACCACCTTCAAGGCCCTGGCCGACATCGAGAAGGACCTCTCGGTTATGCGGGAGGCCGGGCAGGTGACGACCGGAAAGCCGGTGATCAGTCCGAAGGTCGTCAAGGTGACCGACGCCAAGGTCCCCACGGCCACGGTCGCGGACTGCGTCGACACCACGCACTGGACACTGATCGACAAGGCATCGAAGAAGAAGGTCCCGCTGCCAACGACGCGGCTCATCAAATACGTCAGCACCGCAACGCTTGAAAAGTGGGGGACGAAGTGGATGGTCACGAAGTTGACCGCTCAAGAGCAGTCCTGCTGACCCGACGTCTCGCCGTACTCACCGGCGCTCTCGTACTGGCCTCGGCGGGTGTCACGCACGCCGGCGACGATCCGGACGTCGGCGCGGGCAAGTGCCAGGTCATCAAGTTCTGTGTCGACGTCGGCGTCGGTGACGAGACCCGAGGCAGCGGCGGGCAGGCGGGTGGCTCGCAGGGCGGCGGTGACGGCAGCGACAGCAAGGTGAAGTGCACCTACACCAAGGTCGATCCGAAGCCTCCAGCCAACCACCCGGCTTGGAAGGGCGAAGACCCCAAGAAGAACGACCTGTACCTGATGGAGTGTTCGGACGGCGGTCAGGACAACCCGGCCAGCTTCGTTGTCGTGCGCACAGGCCAGGCTCCTGCGCCGCAGGTCGACCCGCAGGTGCTGGCCCAGCGCGCGGTGGATTCCATGACGCTGCTCGGTCCGGACCTCGCCAGCCCGCGCGCGGCGGGGAAGTACACCGTGGGTGTCCCGATGTGGATGTGGGTCAACGAGAGCGCCACGACGTACGGACCGAACACCGCATCGGCTACGGCGGGCGGGGTCACCGTCACCGCGACCGCGAAGGTGTCGAAGATCGTGTGGGCGATGGGCGACGGCGCCTCCGTGACCTGCAATGGCCCGGGCACGCCCTACACATCGTCGGAGGGCATGGCCGAGTCCCCGACCTGCGGACACGTGTACGCCAAGACCTCGGCCAGTGCCCAGAGCGGCAAGTTCCCCGTGACCGCGACCTCGACGTGGACGATCAACTGGCAGGGCGGCGGACAAGCCGGCCAGCTCACCGAGGTCCGGCAGACCAACGTGCAAGTGGCGATCGGCGAAGTCCAGGTCGTCAGGTAGCGCCGCCGGAAGGACAAACCGTGAGCAAGACGAAAGAACGTGCAGACACAGCCCCGAACGGTGTCCCGCAGCCGGGGCGCGTGGCCGGACCGGTGGCGCCGCCGCGGGTGTCGGCTCGTAGGCGACGACCAGGCGTTATTGCCCTGTCGCTGGCGCTGATCGCCGCCGGTGGGGCGGGAGTTGCCGTCCTGCTGCTGCAGGTCGGCAACCGCACGGACGTGGTGACCGTGGTCCGCGACGTGCAGGTCGGCCAGGTCCTCACCGAGGACGACCTGGGCAGGGCGTCCGTCGCCCTGGACCCGGCCGTCAAGGCGGTGCGCGCCGACGACCTGAAGTCTGTGGTGGGCAAGCGGGCCGCGGTGGAGCTCAAGCCGGGCGCCATGCTCGCCCCCTCGCAGGTGACGAAGGACAACCTGGTGAAGGCCGGTGAGCAGTTGGTGCCGATCGGTCTGGAGCCCAAGCAGATCCCGGCCACCGCGCTGGTGCCGGGCCAGAGGGTAGAGCTGGTGCATGTCCCGGCCCAGGGCACCACGGACACGGGCAAGACGTCCGACGCCGCGCCGCAGACCATCGACGGCCAGGTGGTGAAGGTGTCAAGCGCCGCCCCCGGTACGGGAATCGTGGTCGTCGACGTTGCCACCTCCGCCACCGACGGCCCCACGGCCGCCGCATGGGAGGCAGCCGGCACCCTGCGCCTGGTACTCGCTGCCCCGGACGGCAACTGATGGCCGTGATCGCGCTCGCCGGGTGCAGCGGCGCACCCGGCGTGACCACCAGCGCGCTGGCCCTGCTGCTGTCGTGGCCGCTGGAGGCGGACCGGCGGATGATCCTGGCCGAGTGCGACCCGGACGGCGGAGCCGTGCTGCACGGGCTGCTGCAGGGCACCCTCGGCGACCGGTACGGGCTGCGCAACCTCAGTGTTGCTGCCCGCAAAGGCGAGTTCAGCGATGCCTTCTGGCGCCAGCTGATCGACCTGAGCAGCGATGACGGCAAACAGGAGTCACCGCGCGACCGGCTGCTGCTGCCCGGCCTCACCGACCCCGCGCAGTCAGCAAGCCTCGGCCAGGTCTGGAAAGTCCTGGCGCAGATGTTCCGCGGCATCGAGGCCGAGAGCGGCCACGACGTCCTGATCGACCTCGGCCGCCATGGCGCGTACGGCCCCTCCGGGGTCCTGGCCGAGCAGGCCGACGCCACCTTCGTGGTGGTCCGCAACACCCTGCGCTGCCTGCAGGCGGCAGAGGGCCGGGTGCGGGCACTGGAGGAGCGCGTCGGCGACGTCAGCGTGCTACTGATCAACGAGGGCCCCTACCCCGCGGGCGAGGTGCAGCGCGTTTTGCAGGTGCCGGTGGTCGCCACCCTGCCGCATGCGCCGGACGACGCCCGCGTGCTGTCCGACGGCGCCGAACAGCCCCGTCGGTTCACCAAGTCGCCGCTGATGAAGGCCGCCCGCACGACCAGCACGCTGCTGGTCCAGCGGGCCGCCCTGCGGCGGGCCCGCCTCGATCCACGCAGTCTGCGCGCAGCAGGCGGGGAGGTGACCCATGCACGCTAGGCCCCTGCACCCCGACCCCACCGTGGCGCCGCTGCCCCAGGAGTGGGGACAGCAGACGAACGGTGCACCGGCACCTGCCGGTGCTGCCGAAAGTACGCAGGTGCTGGGTATGGCGGCTCCGCAGATCACCGTCGACTACCGGGTGGCCCGGGAGATTGCGTCCCAGGTCGCCAAGCAGCGCGAGGAACTACTCAAGACCAAGCCCGATATGGACCGGGCCAGCGAAGAGCAGCGGTGCCTGAACTGGATCGCCGAGGCTGTCGCGCTGTGGTCGGACGCCCAGGCGATGACGCCGCAGGAAGACGAGGCGCTGCGGCGTGCCGTGTACGACCTGCTGTTTCGGGCCGGCCGGCTGCAGCCGTACCTCGACGATGAACGGGTCGAGGACATCATCATCCAGGGTCCGCACGAGGTGTGGCTCGACTACGGCGACGGCGAACGCCGCCGGGTCGGCCCGATCGCGGACTCCGAAGAGGAACTGCTGGAGCTGCTGCGGGAGTTGGCCCGGGGCGGCTCCGGGCACAGTGAGCGCACCATCTCCACCGCGAACCCCACCCTCGCCCTGTCCCTGCAGGACGGCTCCCGCCTCCAGGCCATCACCGGGCTCGGGCCGATGACCTATGCCGTCATCCGCCGGCACCGGGTCTCCCACGCCGACCTCGACGACATGGTCCGGCTGGGCACCATCGACCCGATCCTGCGCGAGTTCCTCGGCGCGTGCGTACGCGCCGAGAAGAACATCATGATCGCAGGCAAGCAGAAGGCCGGGAAGACCACGCTGCTGCGGGCGATGCTCAAGGAGTTCGACCCGGAGTGCCGGTTTGCGACCATCCAGACCGAGGACGAACTCTTCGCCCACGCCAACGGCTACCACCGCCAGGTTGTCTCACTGGTCGGCCGTGAGTCCAACGGGGAGAAGGACGTCACCGGGCGTGGCGCCGGTGAGATCACGCTCCTGGATTTGATGCATCCCGCGCTGCGGATGTCGCTGGAGCGGATCGTGGTCGGCGAGGTCCGCGGCCCCGAAGTCGTCGCCATGATGCAGGCGTTGACGAACGGCTCGGGCGGCAACCTGTGCACCATCCACGCGCGTCGCCCCGACATCATCTTCGACCGGATCGCCGAGCTGTATGCACTCGCCCAGGAGAACCTGTCCGAGCAGCTCGCCTACCGGCAGACCGCCAACGGCCTGGACTTCATCGTGTACGTCGACATGACGGATGAGACGCAGATCGGCGGCCGCCGCCACCGCTACGTCTCGCACGTCCTGGAGCTGACGGGGATCGGCGAGATGGGCCGGCCCGCCACCAATGAGATCTTCTCCCCCGGCCGTGAGTGGGGGGATCTGCGGGCGGTGCCGAGGATGGACCCGGGCTGCGTCGATGACCTGCGCCGCGTCGGCTTCGACTCAGGCCTGCTGCAGGAGGCGTATGGGGCCTGGCCGGCGCCGCTGCCGCTGAAGGTGGGGGCGGGCCGATGACGCTGCTGTTCGGATTGCTCAGCGGGATGGCCGTGGTCGGCGGGCTGATCGGTGTCGTGGCGGGTTGCGTGGGCACCACGGCGCCGCGCCGGGCTCCGCTGCACCTGCGCTGGCAGGCCCCGCGCGCCGGGAAGGAGCAATCCGAGGACGTCCGGATGCGTCGGCGGACCCTCGCGGTCGCGGCGGTGGTGGTGTTCGGGGCCGTGTGGCTGTTTTCCGGGAACTTCGTGGGCGGCGTGCTGGTCGGGTCGGCCGTCATCGGCGTGCCGTGGCTGACTGCGTCGGCCCGGATGGCGCAGGACCGCATTGGCCAGTTGGAGGGCTTAAGCGAGTGGACGCAGCGGCTGGCCGGTCTGCTGCGGCTGGGCATGGGACTGGAACAGGCGATGGTCACCAGCCGTCAGGGGGCGCCGGACGAACTCGCCGGGCAGATCATCAATCTGTCCGACCGGCTTCGCCTGGGCTGGCGGCCGGAACTGGCGCTGCGCGCCTTCGGTGATGAGCTCAACGACATCACCTCAGACAAGGTCATCGCCGCGCTCATTCTGTCCGTCAACGACCGCGGGCCGGGCTTGGCCCAGGCACTGGAGGACTTGGCGGGCACGGTCCGTAGCGAAGTCGCGGGGAAGCGGAGCATCGAGGCCGACCGGGCCAAGTCGCGTACCACGGTGCGGTGGATGACCATCATCACCGTCGGGGTGGTCGCGGCCGGGTTCTTCGTGCCGTCCTACACCAAGCCGTACGCCACGCTGCTGGGACAACTGGTGCTCGCCTTTATTGCCGCCGGGTTCATCGGCGTGCTCGCCCTGATGCGCCAGCTCGGCTTGTTCCGCCGCATCCCGCGTTTCCTCCTTCCCGACCCGGCCAGCACCGTCCGACTTCCTGCGCCCGCGCCGGAACCGGATCTGCCGATCGCCGCCCGGGAGCCGGAAGGAGCCGCCTCGTGAACGTGCTTCCCGTTGTCCTCACCGGCGGCACCCTCGGCGCCGGCGTCGCGCTGCTGATCCGGGAACTCCTGCAGCCCCAGCCCGCGTTGGCGCCGGCCCTGAAGCGCAGCGCCCCGGGCACCTTGACGATGCCCGAGCCGGAGCTGGACCGCGAAGAGCGGTGGGGCCGGTGGCTGCTGGCCCGCCTCGAGCGGCTCCCGGGCGTGCGGGTCCCCACCACGAACCTGGCCCTGCTCGGGCAGGGGCCGGGCCAGTTCATGCTTAAAAAGACTGCGCTCGCCGCGCTGGGTCTGCTCTGCCCGGTGATCGCGACGATTCCGTGGATCATCGCAGGTGTGGGCCTGCCGTTCTACGTGCCCGCCGGCGTCGGACTCATCATCGCCGCCCTGCTGTTCATCACCCCGGATCTCGCGGTGCGGGACCAGGCCAAACGGGCCCGGGAGGAGTTCGCGCACGCACTGTCCGCCTACCTCGACCTGGTCGCCCTCAAGCGGGCCGCCGACGCCGGCCCCGCCGAGGCGCTGGAAAAGGCCGCCGAGGTCGGCGAGGGCTGGCCCTTCCTGTATCTGCAGGGCGCACTGCGCCGGGCCCGGCTGGAGAAGATCCCGCCGTATCAAGCACTCACGGAACTCGCCCACGAGTACGACCTGCCCGTCCTCGACGACGTCGCCGACATCATGCGCGGCTCGGCGACCGACGGCGCCGCCGTCTACAAGGCGCTGCGGGCCCGCACCGCCGCGCTCAACGCCGAACTGCTCGCCGATCAGGCCGCCGAGGCCAACACGGCCAGCGAAAAGATGACCGCGCCAGGGGCCCTCCTGGCCGTCCTGGTGATGCTCTTGATGGCTTTCCCCGCAGTGATCCGCATGCTCACCGTCTGAGACCACCCACTCGTTCAACTCGGTCAACGCTCGAGAGAGGTATGGAACATGAAGCTCACCGCAGCCCGCACCCGCCGTGCTGTGCTCCGCGCGACCACGCACCCGCACACCGGCCCCTACACCACATCGCGCGGACCGGGACGTGGCCGACGGGGAGCACACGCCTGGGAGCGCGCGAATCGTGCGGTCCTCCGGCTGACCACGCGCGTACAGGAGGGCCTTGAGGAGGCCGCCCGCCGACCGGACCGGGGCGACATCTCCACCACGACCGTCATCATCTGGGTGGCCGCCGTCACCGGCGCCGTTCTCATCGCCGGGACCATCGCCGTCGTGATCAACAAGTACAACGGCAAGCTCAACGGCCTGTGATGAAGCCTCCCGAGCGACTGCAGGACTGGTGGCAGGGGCGAAGATGGCGCGAGGACCGTGGGGACACCAGTATCCAGATGGCGATCATCTTCCCGTTCGTGCTGCTCGCCACGGTCGCCGTCATCCAGGCCTCCATGTGGTACTACGCCCGGCAGATCGCCCTGACCGCTGCCCGTGAGGGCCTCACCGCTGCCCGCGCCTACGATTCCAGCCCGGCTGACGGTGCGGCCCAGGCGCGAACCGTGCTGGGGCGCACCGCGGGTGACAGCCTGCGCGGCTACAGCGTCTCCGCGAGCAGCAGTGGGCAGCGCGTTCAGGTTCAGGTGTCCGGCACGGCCCTGTCGATGATTCCTGGCGTGTCGGGCCTGCAGGTCAGCCAGTCGGCGTCCGGCCCCGTGGAGCGCTGGACGGTCCCGGGGGAGTGAATCACGTGCGATCCATGGCCCGCTGGGCTCGCAGACTGCGCAGCGATGAGGGCAGTGCCGCGATCGAGGCGGCGATCGTCCTCCCGGCATTGATCATGTTTCTGTGTCTGGCGATCGCCGGCGGCCGGATCGTCACCTCCGGCGCGAAGATCGACTCTGCGGCCGAGGACGCGGCGCGGGAGGCGTCCATCCACCGCACAGCGGCCACCGCCCAGAGTGCCGCGCAGTCGGCGGCAGCCGAGTCCCTCAATGACCAGGGCATCAGGTGCGCGTCGACATCCGTCAACATCAACACCGGTGGTCTCAGCGTGCCCGTGGGACAGGTCGGCACCGTCACCGTGACGGTGACCTGCACGGTCAATCTGGCAGACCTCCTGCTTCCGGGCGTGCCAGGAGCCAAGACACTCACCTCGACGGCGACCTCGGTAGTGGACCAGTACAGGCAGCGGGGTGACTGATGACCGTCCGTCAAATGTGCCTGGGGCGAGTGCGGCTGGACGACCGGGGAGGCATCACGGTGTTCGTCGCGGTGTGTGTCATCGCGCTGCTCGGGATCATCGGCGTCGCCGTCGACGGCGGCAGCACGATGCGGGCCACGGAACGCGCGGACTACATCGCCGGCGAAGCCGCGCGGGCCGGCGGGCAGGCCATCGATCCGGCCGACGCGATCAGCGGGAGGGCGACCGTCGTGGATCCGCAGGCCGCGGCCGCCGCAGCCCAGGCCTACTTGCGCTCCGCCGGTGCCACCGGCACGGTCAGCGTGTCCGGCCACGACAAGACCCTCACCGTCACGGTCACCGGCACCTACGACACGAAGTTCCTGTCCGTGGCGGGGATCGGCTCGCTGTCGGTGACCGGCCACGGCAAGGCCACCCTCCTGCATGGCGTCACGGCTCCCGAAGGAAACTGATGAGCACCACCCCCTCCCCCACCGCAACCGCCGGCCGCACCCTGGCGCGGGTCTGCAAGGCCCTGCTGAGCGCGGTGGTGCTGGCGGTCGCGGTCGCCGGGCTGCCGCTGCTGCTGGCCTGGGCCACCCCGGTCATCTGGGCTGCCACCCACGACGACGCCCTGCACCTGCTGGACCGGCAGGACACCGGCAGCGTGTTCCTGCTGCTGCTCGTCGCGGTGGGCTGGATCGGCTGGGCGCAGTTCAGCTTCTGCACCGTGCGCGAGCTGATCGCGCAGGTGCGGGGCCGTACCTGGCATGCCCCGCGCGGGATGGGCGCCTCGCAGCGCGCCGCCGCTCTCCTGATCGGCAGCATCCTGGTGCTGCTGCCCACCAGCTCGGCGCTGGCCTCCGACGCCCAGGCCGCCCCGGCCACCACGGCGGCCCCCGTCCCCGGCCAGACCCACACGCCGCAGACCACCGCGACCGAGCAGGCTCAGACGCCTGCGGCGAGCACACCGGCGTCCCGCTCGACATACACGGTGCGCGAGACGCGGCCCGCCCAGAGTCTGTGGGGCGTCGCCGAGAAGGAGCTGGGAGACGGCGAGCGGTGGCGGGAGATCGCCGACCTGAACGAGGGCCGGACCATGGTCGACGGCACGGTCTTCCGCGCGAACAGCTTTCTGCAACCCGGCTGGCAGCTCCAGATGCCCGAGACCGCTCCGGCCGCGGGAGGCTTCCGCACGCAGCTGGGTGACAGCGCTCCGGCCGGCGACGAGAAGGGGCGGCACGTCGTCACGGTCCACTCGGGCGACTACCTGTCGAAGATCGCCGAGAAGGAGCTCGGCGACGGCGACGCATGGCCGCAGCTGTTCGAGGCCAGCCAGGGCAAGCCGCAGCCGCATGGCCTGCCCGAGATCACCGACCCCGACGTCATCCGCCCCGGGCAGCAGGTCACCGTGCCCGGTGCCCCAACCGGCCAGCCGCCCCAAGACCGAGACCAGGGTGAGGAGTCGGGCAGCCAGGAAACCACTCCCCCCACCCCTCAGAACCCCGACGGCATGCAGAAGCCGGGCGACGACTCGGGGGATGCACAGGCCCCCGCGCCCAGCCAGACCCGGGCGCCCACACCGCAGTCGTCGGCGCCCAGCACACCGTCCAGCCGCCCGGCCGAGCAGCCCGGGCAAGGCCAGTCCTCGCCGTCCGCAGCGGCGACCGCGACGCCCGAACCCAGCGCCAGCGCCCCGGCTTCCGCCCCCTCCCCGTCGGCGTCGGCGCAGCCGGACGGCTCCGCTTCCCCTTCCCCCGCTGCTCCCGCGACCCAGACCCCGGCGACGGCCCCGGCCAGCAGCCCGCTGAACCTGCGCATCGTGCTCGGCGCCGGCGCGCTGCTCGCTGCCGCGATCACCGGGGCGCTCGCCCTGCGCAGGACGCTGCAGCGGCGCCGCCGCAAGCCGGGCGAGAAGATCGCCATCGCGTCGCAGACGTCCGTCGCGGAGGCCCAGTTGGCGGCGGCCGCCGAGCCCGGCGGCGCTTGCCGTCTGGATGTGGCGCTGCGGACCCTGGCCCACCACCTGGCCCAGCAGGAGGAGGACGACGCGGTCCTGCCGCCGCTGCGGGCCGCCCGGATCGGGACCCGTACGGTGGAGGTGCTGCCCGAGGACCTCACCCAGGAACCGGTAGCCCCCTTCACTAGCGGGCAGGGCGGATGGTGGGCCCTGCCCGCCGATGCCGCGCTCCTGGACAAGGAGATGGCCCGGGACGTACCGGCGCCGTATCCGGGGCTGGTCACAATCGGCAGCACCGCGGCGGGCGACCTGCTGCTGCACAACCTCGCCGGGCTGCCCGCGCTGTTGCTGGACGGCAACCCGCTCCACATCACCGAGGTGTGCACCTCACTCGCCCTGGAACTCGGCATGAGCCCCTGGGCGGCCGAAGTCGAGGTCGTCACCGTGGGGTTCGGCGAGGACCTGCCACAACTGCTGCCCACCGCGCGGATCGCCCACATGCGCCAGCCCGCACACGCACTGCGCGACCTGAGCGAACGCCTCCTGGAAGCACACCAGATGCCCGAAACCCAGCATCAGCCGTATCTGCTGCTGTGCGCTGCCCCCCTGGACGAGGACACCGCCTGGCAGTTCGCCGACCTGATCGACCGGGCGGGGACAGTGCCCGTCACCCTGATCGCCCCAGCGAGCACGGCGGCCACTCACTTCCCTGAGGCGGAGATCCTCAACGCCTCCACCAGCGAACCGCAAACCCTCGACCACGCCGGCACCGACATCACAGTGCAACGCCTTCAGCACGCCGCCTACCTCCACATCACCACCGCCCTGAAGGTGTCCGGGCAGCCGCCCCACCCGGCCGACGGACCCTGGCAGGACGTCCCGGACGAACCCGACAGCATGCCGCAGACCCAGCAGGCATCGCCGGACCAGCCCAACGCGCCCGCAACCCCCGCCCCGATCCCCTCGCCGACAGCGGCAACGGAGGTGAACGGCGAGGTCTTCCCGGCCCTGCTCACCGCCAGCACCGACCCATCCGGGCTCCGCCCCCTCTCCCCCACCACATCGCCGACCGGACACGAGGACAAGACCGGCCCCGGCACCGACACAGCGGTGCCTTCGCTCCCGGCGCCCGCGGCTGCCGCCGATTCCACCGCCGCAGCAGGGGCCGCAGAAGCTGACGACCCAGCACCCTCCGCCGACAAACCCACAGTGCCGGTCGCGGAAGAGCGCGAGGCGCACGACCTGCACGCCCCCGAGATCCGGGTCCTGGGGCCGGTTGAGGTGACGGGCGTGGACAGCACCGGCCACGGGCCGAGGATGGCGCAGCTGGCCGCGCTGTTGTATTTTCGGCCCGGGCGAAATGCGGATGTCCTGTGTGCCGACATGGATCCCATCAACCCCTGGTCGACAAGCACCCTCAACGCGCGGATGCAGGGCCTGCGCAGCTCCCTGGGCAGCGACTCGACGGGCAACGTCTACGTACCACGCCGCAAAACGGGTGAGGACCCCTACCGGCTCACTGCCGCCGTGCGCTGCGACTGGACGCATTTCCTCCAACTCGTCGAACGCGCACTGCCGCAGGGCCCATCCGGCCTGACCGACCTGGAACAGGCACTCACCTTGGTGCGCGGCCGGCCGTTCGGAGGCAAGGCCCTGCCCTGGGCCGAGCCCTACCAGCAGGAAATGGTCACCCGCATCATCGACGTGGCCCACACGGTGGCCACCTACCGCACGCCCGCCGGCCCGCACCACGATCTCAGCGCCGCCCGCCAGGCCATCGCGACCGGCCTCGAGGTTGATGATTCCGCCGAGCTCTTGTACCGGGACTGGATACGCCTCGAAGCCGCCCGCGGCAACCGCAGCGGCCTGCACACCGCCATCACCCGCATTCAACACGTCAACGCCGCACTGGACTGCTCCCTCGAAACGGAAACCACCCACCTCATCAACAAACTGCTGCAGTCAATCCCCCGCGGCGAGGTACACAGCCGATGACGCCATCCCCGGCCTCACTCACCCACGTACAGGCAGACCCCGCCCCGCCGCGCCCCCACATGCACCAGGCCCCACGCCATATCCACCAAGCCGTCCCAGAAGCCGCCCGCCCCAACCGAGACAGCACAGCCGGGCCCGGTCAATCCGCACCCCCCGACCAGGCCAACCGCCCGAGCCGACTGCGCCAAACGCACCGGATTCTCATCGGCGTCATCGCGTGCGGCGCCGTGACCATCGCCGGCATCGGCTTCGCCGGTTCGTACGCGGCGGTCCGCGAGTTGGCCCTCAGAGAAGGCTTCGGGAACTTCGCCTACGTCTTCCCGATCGGCATCGACGCAGGCATCTGCGTCCTGCTGGCCCTCGATCTCCTGCTCACCTGGATACGAATACCGTTCCCGCTGCTGCGGCAGACGGCCTGGCTGCTGACGGCCGCCACGATCGCCTTCAACGGTGCCGCGGCCTGGCCGGACCCGCTGGGCGTGGGCATGCACGCGGTGATCCCGATCCTCTTCGTGGTCTCCGTCGAGGCGGCCCGGCACGCGATCGGCCGCATCGCCGACATCACGGCCGACAAGCACATGGAGGGCGTCCGCCTCACCCGCTGGCTGCTCTCGCCGGTCCCGACGTTCCTGCTGTGGCGGCGTATGAAGCTGTGGGAGCTGCGCTCCTACGAGCAGGTGATCAAGCTGGAGCAGGAGCGGCTGGTCTACCAGGCCCGGCTGCGCTCCCGCTTCGGCCGCGCCTGGCGCCGCAAGGCCCCAGTACAGTCCCTGATGCCGCTGCGCCTGGCCCGCTACGGCGTCCCGCTCGCGGAGACGGCCCCCTCCGGCCTGGCCGCTGCGGGCATACAGGACCGCACCACCCCCGCAGTCGGACAGGGAGCGTTCGATGCACCAAGCGAAGCCACCGCAGCCCCGGGTGTACAACACGTCAGTCGCCTACAGCCGGACGCGGAACGAGTGCTGACAGCGCCTACTCCACGCCCAGCACCGGCAAAGAAGCAACGCAGCGGCCACGCGCATACCGCCGTCCCGCAGGACGGCCCGGACCCACTTGCGGACATGAACATCGCAAGCGAAAAATCGACCGGCCTCACCACCGTTGACCGGTACTACCTCGCCTGGACGGAACTTCACAGCGAACACAACGATGAGACCCTCGCTTCAACACGCATGGCCGAACAGCTATCCGCGCACCTGGCCATGAAGGGCCTGCACGGCCGAGGCGGCAAACCCGTCAGCCCTGCCACCCTGCGCCGCTACCTGCTGCCCTTTCGCATCTACCACCTCTGGGCCCGGCAACGGCAGAGCAGCGAAACGCCCTCCCTCGAGACCATCGCGCGAGAATGCGCAGCCCGCGACATCACCGCCCAATACAACAAACCCATCACTACCGACCACATCACCGAGCTAGTCACCGACTTCGAACGGCGCTGGCAAGCCCTCCAGGGGTGATGCGTTCTCAGACTGTGAGCCAGAGCAGGGCGATCGCATGCTGGGGGCGTGACCGGTAGTGATCGGCTGCCGCGGCGATGTTGGTCCAACCTGCTTGGCGCATAAGTCCGATGGCGAGGTTGCGCAGGGTGGCCATGGCGCGGGGTGCGGTGCCGGTTCGTACTCGCGAGGCGTCCTCTCTGTAGGTGACATCTCGGATGTGGTGCAGCGCCTCAACTGACCAGTGGTCCTGCACGAGTTCGGCGAGTTGTGACGGACTGGCCTGCTCAGGCGGCAGGCTGGTGACCGCGTAGACGGTCTTCGTCTCGACCTTGCCGGTCTTGCGGTGGGTGCGGCGGCGTTTGATCTCCATGGCCTGGACGGCGTGGGGGAAGAGCAGGCCCGGCTGGACGGTGCAGACCCTCAGGCGGCGGACCTCTCGGCGGCCGTGCCCCGCCCCAGTGGTGCGGGCCTGCAGAGGGATTTCCCGCCAGGGCAGGCGCCGCAGTTGCCGACGCAGCTTCTTCTGGTTCCCTTTGACGACCAGGAGGTAGTGGCCGCCAGCGGTGATGACGTGCTCGGCGTGGGCGCGCTGGGTGTGCATCGCGTCGGCGGTGACGACGACGCCGCGCAGGTCGATCCGGTCCAACAGCGGGGCGAAAGCAGGGATTTCGTTGCTCTTCGCGGCGACCTGGCGCTGGGCGATCACGGTCTGGCAGGAGTGCAGCGCGGCAGCGAGCAGGTGGACGGCGCTGCTGTCGGTGCGGGATCCTCGCACGGTCTTGCCGTCGACGGCCAGGCCGACCAGCCTGTCGCCGGGTTCGTCGACCGGGTCGGCGGCGTACCGGGCGAGCCAGACGCCCGCGGTGTCGTCCAGGGCATCGCCGTCCAGGCGGGACAGGAGTCGTCCCAGCGTGGAGGCGTTCGGCGTGCAGGAGGTCAGTCCGAGTTGTTCGCGCAGGTCGGAGTCGGCATCGGCGGCGAAGCGGGAGATGGCGGCCAGGGACGTGGCTCCGCCGAGGACGGCGACCAGACACAGCGCGAGCAGGGAGCCCAGGCGGTAGCGGCGGCCCCGGACCCGGCGGGGATCAGGTATCCGGTCCAAGACCTGGGCCAGGGAAGCGAACTGCGTCAGTTCCGGATCCGGGCAGGCGGAGTCGATGTCCTCGCAGTGGCGCTGCAGGACACCGATCAGGGAAGATGGCACGCGAACGCGACCCCTGTTCGTGATCAAAGGCTTCAACAACCTTGATCATCGGGGGTCGCGTCTCTCGTTGCCGAACCGGGCGAACCGTTCCCACGCGACCGCGCGTACGCAGGCGATCAGCTCATCTCGCCAACTGAGGTCAGAACGCATCAGCCCTGATCGTCCGACCTGAGTGCCGGCGCCACGCAAGGTCGCCACGCTGATCTGGCACTCCTCGTGCTGGGGAACCCGAAGGTGCCGGTGGACTGCGAGGGGAACGCCACACTGCCGGCGCTCACCTCATCGCACATCCGCAGGCTGGCCAGACAGCCGGACGCCAGCAGCTCGGCGGCCGGTTCGTCGACGCCATCCCTCTCGCCCACAGCGCGCACGACATGCCGGGCCGGCGCCGAGGCCCGAACGCAGTTGATCACTACCGCGAGGCCAGGACGTCGTCGGGAGTTCACCCGGTTGATCCATCGCTACGCTGATCACGTCGCACCGGCGGCCATCGCCACGAGCTCGCCCAACACCTCGCGCTCGATGTCGAGGAACGACCGCTCCTCACCCTCGGCGATCCACTTCCCGAAGGCCACGCCGAACACGGTCACCCCGGATTCCGCGGCGAGCGTGGCCGTCGCCTCGGGAACCCCCCGCGATCGGAGGGCGGCAGCGACCGCCGTGGCCAGCCCAGCCAACTTCAACAACTCCCGTTCCTGCAGCGCGGGATTCTCGGAGATGATCCTCTGCCGCCGCCTGGAGTGGTCGCGGCGCTCGGTCGAGAAGAACGGCGCCGCGGCCGACAGGGCGGACTCGACCATCTCGAGCGGTGACGCGTCCGGCGCAGCCGCAGCCACGCCGTCCAGGAACGCCTGCTCCAGCAGCTCCTGGCCGCTGAAAAGCACCTCACGCTTGTCGGCGAAGTGGCGGAAGAACGTCCGCTCCGTGAGACCGACGGCCTGGGCGATGTCGGCCGCGGTCGTCCTGTCGTAGCCGCGACTGATGTAGAGGTCCATCGCCGCTGCCTGTAGTCGTTCCCGCGCCCCGGGCTCCCATCGCACCATGCCCACCACTCTAGTGATGACAGCAGCTGACATGGCAGCTACAGTGACGACAGTTACTGACGTCAGCAACTGACATCGCTTGCCTCGTTCACCAGGCTTGAGCATCGAAGGAGATCATTCACATGCGCGTCT
This sequence comes from Streptomyces sp. NBC_00461, assembly GCF_036013935.1. Lineage (NCBI taxonomy): Bacteria > Bacillati > Actinomycetota > Actinomycetes > Kitasatosporales > Streptomycetaceae > Streptomyces > Streptomyces sp. NBC_00461. The sequence continues at coordinate 10,233,361 of NZ_CP107902.1, read as the reverse complement.
TCGTCACCGGAGCATCCGGGTGGATCGGTTCGGCCACCGTCGACGAGCTGCTCGCCGCCGGCCACGAGGTCGTCGGGCTCGCCCGCTCCGATACCTCGGCCGCATCCCTCGACGCGAAGGGTGCCCAGGTCCGCCGCGGCGACCTCGACGACCTCGACAGCATCCGGGAGGGCGCCGCGACCGCTGACGCCGTCCTCCACCTCGCCAACAAGCACGACTTCAACAACCCCGCCGTCTCCAATCAGGCCGAACGGGCCGCCGTGCAGGCGATCGGCGACGTCCTGACCGGATCAGGCCGTCCGTTCCTGCTGGCGTCCGGCGTCGCCGGCCCGGCGCAGGGCCGGCTGGCGACCGAGGACGACAGGTCACCGTTCCACGGCCTGGAGTCCCCCCGAGGCGGCAGCGAGAACCTCGCGCTGGAGTACGTCGATCGCCGCGTGAACACGGTCAGCGTGCGGTTCGCCCCGACCGTGCACGGCGACGGCGACCACGGGCTCATCGCGACCCTGGTCGCCATCGCCCGTAAGAAAGGGGTCGCGGGCTACGTCGGCGATGGCACGAACCGCTGGCCGGCAGTGCACCGGTCGGATGCCGCACGGATCACCCGCCTGGGACTGGAGAAGGCCCCGGCGGGAACGCTCCTGCACGCGGTGAGCGAGGAGGGAGTCCCCACACGGGAGATCGCAGAGGCCATCGGACGAGGACTCGACGTTCCCGTGACCTCGATCGCACCGCAGGACGCACAGAAGCACTTCGGCTGGATCGGCCGCTTCTTCGCCATGGACATCCCCGCCTCGAGCACGCGCACGCAGGAACTCCTCGGCTGGGCACCAAGCGGGCCGACCCTGATGCAGGACCTGGACGCCGGGTCCTACTTCCGCACCTGACGCACCTGAGCGTTGACGCGCCAAGCGGTGTCGGTCTCGACAAGGACGACATGTGGTGGCGAGGACACGGAATTGACAGGGTTTACTTGAACGGACGAAGGGCCAGTACGGTTCTGAGGGGAGGTCGGTGCAGTACTGCGCCGGGACTACCAGGCCGGCCTGCGGCTGCGGGAACGCAGGCGATCAGCTCATCTCGCCAACTGAGAACGCATCAGCCCTGGGCGGCGAATGTCGATTTCAGCGTCGGTGCAACTGCCCCGTCACACTATTTGGCGTCGAGATATTGTAATCCAGGGTGTCCTTACCCAGGGGTGTCAATGTGATGTCTACCTTTGGGATGCAGTGGGAATTCTTGGTGATCTCTTCACGTACGACAATTGCGCGGGCTGAAGCCTTAGCGAGGAGCCACTGGCCGCTGCATCCAAGGGTGGCGTAGCTGACGGTGGCTACCTTCTCTCCCAGCTGTCCGCCGGTGTAATGGACATCGATGGTATAGACCTGGTTATTATCTTGCAGCAGCGTTCCGTGCCAGTCACCCACGTATGGGGAGTCGGAAGGTGCCGACTGGACAGGGGATGTCGATTCCGATGGTGCGATGGAGCTGCGCACCTTGTGCGCCAGCCAGTCGGCAGCACGGGTCGTATTGTCGGTGGTCTTGTAGGCAAAAAGATGACGGGCAGTTTGGGTGGCGAGGCGCGTTGCACACGAGGAAGAGCCCCTCGCACATGCGATTACCGTGACCGGGTCAAGATCACAAACTAGGTCTTTGGGTAGGCACCAGGAGCGCACCTTGACAGCCAAGGCCTCAGGAAAGACCGGCCTGACGCCACCGTGGTCGGACGGCACAATGGTCAGAATCGGTATTCCGCGCTGGTGGGCTACGGCTGCTACAGAAGTGTCCTTGGAATTGTAGCGGGGGTCACCCAAGAGTGCTACAGCCTCAATCTGGTCGGCGATATGCCGGTCCCGGGCCGAGTTGGATTTCCAGAGACTATTGAGGGTCCCAGCGACCACGTCGGCACCCTGTTAATATCCTGCGATGCCGTAGGTGTTGTTCTGACATTGATGATTCTTCAAGTACAGCGCGTTAGTCAGCTGATCTACTCCCTGACGGTAGCTAGCGTCGTACATTCCCCAGAGTCTGGGGTCTAGCACGTCCACGGCGACGTAGTCGATTGCTTCGAAGCCCGTGAAGACGGGGGCGGGCTGCTGAAGCCGATCCTTCACTGCCCCGATTGTGTCACCGAACCCCGCATGCTCACCTGACCCGCGGACGCCGATAAAGCTGTGTTTCCCAGTGCAGTCGGGCTTCGGCTGACCCGCAGATGCGCTGGTCAAGCAGCCGCCCACAAATGCCGCGAGAAGCACGAACAGTGCGGCGTAATGGTATCTGGCACGCATAGGCTTCGCCTCTCATTGAAGGGTGGAGGCTGGGCTCGGGGGCGTGGCGGGGGTTGGGCAGGGGATCGCGGCGATGCCGCCCTGTTGGGGACCTGAGTCGGTGACGCGGAAGCCGGTGGGGCCCGGCCAGGCCGGCATGGGGACGCCTCGGCGCTGGCGGTCGGCGCTGGCCGCAGCGGCGATGGCGTTGGCGGCTTGACGCGGGTCGGTCGCGGAACCGTGCAGGGTAAGGCGGAGGGCAGCGGGGCCGTCGCCATCCGTCCACGCGAGGGTCAGGCCCGGCTGGGACCAGCCGGGCTTCTGCCAGCCGTGGTAGCTGACCTCGCGCAGCCCTGGTCTCGATGGCCACCGGTATCGGATCTTCGGGGCTGTCACCGTGCTCGGCGAGGAGGGCCAGGAGCTTGCTGTAGCCGGCCGCATCGTCGCTGATGCGAGCCTTGGCCAGCAGGGTGCCGGTTTCGTCGACGAGGGCGACGTCGTGGTGGCGCTCCGCCCAGTCGATGCCGCAGAACACGGTCATTGCGGGGAGATCATCGGTCACCGAGCCACCTGGTGGTGCGTCAGCACCAGGAGGGCCCGCACCAACGCGGTCGTGTGCCGCGGATGCATGCGCACCTTGGTCAGGAGAGAACTGGTTGCAGGGCAGTAGTCGCCGGAGCCGCTCTCCGATAACGTACCGACCAGACGGTACGGTTGGGCGTGCCCCACGCGCCGTCGTGTGCTCGATGAACAGCAACGTTTCATCCGCCACGGGACGGAGAGCCCCTCATGACGCAGAACACGGACCGCGACAGCCTGGCCTTCGCGCGCCAGACCTGGAGAACTCTCGAGCCCTACCACGGCGCTGTCTACTTCTCGCCCGAAGCCGCAGGCCAGTACGCCGAGTTGGGCGTGGACGCCAGGACGGGGTACTTCGCGTCCCGCTCCGCCGCGCTCGGCGCCGCTCCGGCGGATCTGGTCATCGCCACGTTCTACAACTTCAATCCCCAACTGGTGCGCCGAGCCATACCCGCGGCGTGGGAAGCCGCCACGCCGCAGCGGTTCGCCGCCGCCCGGCTTACCGGGATCGATACCACGCTCCGCCGCATCCTCGGCGCGGACGTCTCCTCGTCGGCGCTGGCCCGCGCGGCGGAATTAGCCCGTACCGCGGCTGAAGTGACCGTGCGCCATCCACAAGGCCGCCCCCTCTTCGCCGCGCACGCCGCACTGCCGTGGCCGAGCGCACCCCACCTCGTGCTCTGGCACGCGCAGACTCTGTTGCGAGAGTTCCGTGGCGACGGTCACGTGGCGGCACTACTGACTGCCGGACTGAGCGGGCTCGAGGCTCTCGTCACGCACGCTGCCACAGGCGACATCGACGCAGGGGTGCTGCGCGACTCGCGGGCATGGACGCCGGAGCAGTGGGGACAGGCCGTGCAGAACCTGCGTGAGCGTGGATGGCTCGACGACGGACCCCACCTGGCCTTGACCGAGGACGGTACGCATGGCAGGGCGGAGATCGAGCACACCACCGACAGGCTGGCCGCCCTCCCTTACATCACGCTCGGTCCTGCCGCCTGCGCCGAACTTCGTTCGCTGGTGAGGCCGTTCAGCCTTGCGGTGGCCAAGGAGCTCCTGCCGTGGGCAGTCGACCGCCTCAGCGAAGAGAGCGCATGAGAGAAGAGGGCGAGGTCGGGAATTCTCGACGGCGGGTCCGTCTCGACGACCCCCGAAGCAGCCGAGGTGCCCGCGGCACTGCCCCGGCGCACATCGCCTGGCCTGCGAGGCGCCTCCGGCACAGGGTTCTCACCTGACTGGAGTCGCCTCCCTGACCCGACCCGCATGCGGTGCGCTCGGGTGTGGACGGACAGGTCGGCGCCATGGGGAAGGCCCCTTGAGCGTCGGCAGCCGACCCGGCAGCAAAGCCGTCAAACGCCGCTGCCGGGGCCTGGGGGCTCCACGGACGTCCATTGAGAGACCGCCATCGTGGTCTTTGCTGGTCAGTGGGGCTGGTGTGATGTCTCGCAGGGGTGCTCGTGCTGGCCGGGGTGGAGATCGGTAGCACGTGATCATCCGTCACGGGCGGCCTCTGGCCTTCTCGTACGGGGCACTTGGGCTGCTGCGTAGGTTCTGCGGCGGGAGGGATGCTCATGACGGACGTGCTGACCTGGACGGTCGAGCGGCGGGTTGAGCTGGCGGAACGTGCCGAACTGCTGCGCAAGGAGCTGGCCGGGATCGATGCCGAGGTGGCCCGGCTGGAGGCCGCCGAGGTGGTGTTCGGGCAGTGGGCCGAGGCGACCGACGGCGGCCGGCAGCCGTCGCGCATCGTGGAGCCGGAGCCGGAGCCGGAGCCGGAGCCGGAGCGGGTGACGGTCGGGCCGGGTGTGGGTGGGATGCGGCTGGTGCCGGACCGGACGGAGGGCATTGGGATGGAGGTCCTCACGCCGGAGTATCGGCGGATCATGGAAATCGTGGCCGGCGCGGGCGGGCCGGTGATGGCCAGGGACGTCGCGATCGCCCTGGGCCGTGAGACCACACCGGGCAAGGTCGAGCCGGTCCGCGGTCAGCTGCGCAAACTCTCCGACCGGGGCTGGCTGGCCCGGACCGGATCCGGCCGCTACCTGCCGCGCTGACGGGCGAGGACGGCAGCGGAGCGGCCGGTTCCCGCCGTAACACGAGGGCCCCCGGCTGGAGTTGGTGAGTGTGTGAAGACAAACCAGCCCGCCGAGGGCGCTCACGATGTTGTCTACCAGGTCCGCCTCCCGCTGTCGAAGCGGACCATCGACCTCGTCGCCGGTCTCATACGTCGCCGCCGCAGCCAGATGCGGTCCCGCTGGCGCAAGGCCGGCCCCGGCACCCAGGCGATCGTCGTGCTCGCCGCGCTCCGCCATGACCAGCGTCTTTCCGATATGGCCGGCGGCAACGACGTGTCCGCCTCCACCATCCGCCGCTGGGTCCAGGAAGTGATCGGACTCCTCGCCGCCCGCTCCCCGCGCCTGGACCGAGCGCTGAGGAAGATCGCCCGCTTGGGCGGGGTCGTGGTTCTGCTGGACGGCACCCTCATCCGCACCCGACGCCGCACCGGGAGGGACAACCGGAAGAACTACAGCGGCAAGAGCAAGGCTCATGGCCTGCTGTTTCTCGCGCTCACCGATGAGAAGGGCAACCTGATCTGGATATCCGCGGCCAGGCCCGGCGGCTCCAGCGAGATCACCGCCTGCCGGCACAACAAGATCACCGGGCATCTGCGGGAGGCCGGGCTCGGGGCCCTGGCCGACCTCGGCTTCGTCGGTCTGGACGACAAGCCCGACGACGACCCGGTGATCATCACCGGCCGCAAAGCAACCCGCAACCACCGCCTCACCGCCACCGAGAAGGAGGCGAACCGCCTGGTCAGCCGCGAACGCGCCGCGAACGAACACGGCGTCGCCAACCTCAAGACCTGGCAGATCCTGACCAAGCTCCGCATGAACGCCCGGCACGCGACCACCCTCCTGCGGGCCCTGCTCGTCCTGGCGAACACCGAGGTCCAGCGATGACGGACGATCACGCGTCAACGATCACGCTCCCGATCAGCACGAGCACCCCACCCGAACATCACACCAGCCCCACTGACCAGCAAAGACCACGATGGCGGTCCCTCATTCTGAAACGATCAGTTACTCACCCAGGCCAACGTGACCAGACCGCCATGAAAGCCTTGTCTTTACACAAAACACCTGCGCACGCTGGTGACGGTGACAAGGGAACAGACGATGGGTGACAAGGACGAGCGAAAGCACGGAACCGATGACGACCACTGGGCGAAAGCCCTCGACCGAGCCTTGAACTGGAGGAGCCGCACGCCGTTCATTGTCGATGCGACGCCAACGGACGATCACTCTTTCCCCTCCGTGGACATCGAATGGTGGCTCGCCCACGAGGCTGAGCGGCGACGCAAGCGCGAGCGTCAGTGGAAGTTGCCCAGGCCCAGTTCCGAGAACGTCGAAATCGTGTTTTCGCGCTCACAGGCCGAGCGTGATCGTGAGCGCGAGCAGCTCCGGAGCCTGCTGGACAAGCACGAGGACTGGATTGTCGAGGAGATCGACCGCCGCAAGAAGGAACGAGAGCGCAAGGCACACAAGGAAGCCCAGCAGACCAGCCACGTAGAACCCCCACAGTGGGAACCCTCGCCGCGCTTCGCACCACCAACCGGCTGGAGAGAGCCCACTAATCCGCCGTGGTACCGAGCCGCCCTTGACGACCTTCAGCAGCGCCTCGACCGCGCAAACCCCCCTCTCAGCACCGCACAGGAGGAGGGTGGGACTAGCGCGTGTCTCTTTGATGGGTTGGTCAGTTGATCGGATGTGTCTGTCCGATTAGTGATCACCGATGCGATGTGGGACCGGATCGAGCCGTTGATGCCGGCGGATCCGGTCCGCGGGCGGCGATGGGCCGACCACCGCCGCACTCTTGAGGCCATCGCGTGGAAGTACCGCACCAACTCACCCTGGCGGGACCTGCCCGACGAGCTCGGCTCTTTCCAGACCGCTCACAAGCGGCTGATCAGATGGGCCGTGGACCGCACCTGGGAGATGATCCTCGCCGCCGTCCTGGCGGCAGCGGACGCCGATGACGACATCGACTGGACGGTGTCGGTGGACTCCACCGTCGTCCGGGCTCACCAGCACGCTGCCGGAGCACTCAAAAGGGGGCGTCCCGCTCCGGCGAGCCCGCCGATCACGCGCTCGGACGCTCCCGCGGCGGGCTGAGCACCAAGGTCCACCTGGCCGCAGACGGCCGCGCACGGCCTCTCGCCTTCACCGTCACCGCGGGCCAGGCAGGTGATGCACCCGCCTTCGAGACGGTGATGTCCCGCATCCGCGTGCCCCGCAGGGGCCCGGGCAGGCCTCGGACCCGGCCCCTGGCCGTTCTGGCCGACCGCGCGTATTCCTCGCGCGCCATCCGCAGCCACCTGCGGCGCCGGGGTATCCGTGCGGTCATCCCCCAGCCGTCTGACCAAGTCGGCCACCGCCTGCGGCGAGGCCGGCTCGGTGGCCGTCCGCCCGCCTTCGACAGCGAGGTCTACAAGCAGCGAAACACCGTCGAACGGTGCATCAACCGCCTCAAGCAGTGGCGCGGCCTGGCCACACGAACCGACAAGCTCGCGATCGCCTACCAGGCCGCACTCCACCTCGCGAGCATCCTCATCTGGACCCGACGCTGACCAAAGAGACAGAACCTAGTCGACTTCAACACCGTGCTGTACCCGGGCGAGGACATCCCGACCGCGGCTGACGGCCCGCAGTACAGCGAGCGGGACCTGTACGTCAGCGACGAGACCGCCGCCATCCTGGAAGACACGGACCCGACCGAGACGGGCCCGATGAAGGCCTTCAAAGCCTGGTGTGCGCAGCACGACCGCGTGGCGGTGCCGTGCACCACCGCCACGTACACCGAGTACAGCCGACACCTGATGGCACGGAACCTCAAGGTCACTACCATCAAGAACTACATGTCGTTGATCAAGACCGCCATGCCGCCAGGGAAGAAGCCCGAAAACAGCCTCTATCTGCGACTTTTGGATATCTACCGGAAGAACAACAAGCGCGCGCTGCGCACTCGGCGTGCATTCCCGATCACGCTGCCCTATCTGATCCCGATGATGGAGAAGGCGGAGGCCGACAACCGGCCGATCGGCTTGCGCGACTCGGCGATGCTCGCCTTTGGGTACCGCTTCCTGGGCCGAAGTGTCGAAGGCGCCAACCTCGAGATCGAGGACCTGACGTTCACCAACGGCGGCCTCCTGGTCTGGCTCCCCGAAGACAAGACGCACGACGAGGAACAAAACCTCGTGCTCCTGGACCGGCCGGACATCCAGCTCGTCCTCCGGCTCACCCGCTGGCTCAACTACATGGCCGACCAGGGCATCACCACAGGGCCGGTATTTCGGCACGTTCTGCGGAGCGGCAAGGTGGCCTCCGCGGAGACTCGAGGGAAGACGGCCACGACCCGAGGTCTGCGCGTTCGGGGGCAGACCGTCAACGAGCGTGTAAAGCACTGGTTCAACGCGGCCGGGCTGGTCACCGATGGCCGGCACGTCAGCTCCCAGGGCGTCCGCGCGGGCGCCGCGACCGAACTGGCCCAGTGGGGTGCCACAGACGATGAACTGGAGCGGGCAGGCCGTTGGCGGCCGGGCTCCCGGGTCCCCCGGGAGGTCTACGTGCGCCCAGCACGTGCCGAGAGGAACGACCCGTTCGCCAGGATCCCCGTGCACAACCCTGCGACGGCGGCGTAGAACTGGCGCGGCATCCGGGCACATCTCCCATGCTCGGATACCGGTTGGGCTACTCGCCCTTGGGTAGGCCCGCGGCGAGACGGGGCCCGATACGCGCGCAGCGAGCGGCGTACGCAGGGAGGTGCTCGGACTGGAAACCTTCGGCGTCCCAGTCGCCTTCCTGGACGTCGCCGCCTCGCCAGACGTAGGTCCATCCCTGGTTACCCGTGGAGAGAGCGACTTCCTGCAGCTCGTAGTGGAGATCCTCGAAGGCGTCGAGGATCTCCCATTCCGCAGAGCTGAGGTCAGTGAGCAGCACGCCGGCCGCCGACCTCTCCGACGCACGGACGAGACCTGGGTAAACGCGCGCTGCGAGTGCGGCCGCGCGATAGCCGGGAGCGGACGTCGGAGTGCGCTGGGGTATTCGCCCCAACAGCGCCTTGAGGACGTCATCGAACTGCAAGGTGCCGTAGCCGAACAGTAGGTCGGGGCCTTGCGCGAGTCGGTCCACTACATGATCCCTTTCCAGTGCCATGGGCGAGGTTCTGCACGACCGCGCAGGCAGTCGACGCGGTACTGGGCCTCGGCCTGCCACTCTGGGCGTGTTGCAGCGTGTTGGGCTGCGTAGGTGGTCATGCGCAACTCGCGAGCTCCGGCGAGGAGTTCGTACCCGGCCCACTGGGTGACGTCTGTCCCGTACACCTCGCAGAACTCGGCGTACGCGGCCGCGGTGACGGCGCCGGTCGTCGTCAGCTTGACGGCGGTGGAGACGAGATCCCACTCCGGCGGCCCGACGGAGGCCCGTTCGAAGTCCATCAGGATCGGACCGTTGGCGGTCCGGGCAATGTTGCCGACCCACGCGTCACCGTGCACAACGCAGTCCGGCAGGCCCTGGGGCCGGTGCTCCCACTGCTCGCGAAGGTCGACGTGCCGATCGTGAAGCCACCGACGATCGTCTTCCGACAGTGAGGTAGCGGCCTCGATCCGCTCGGCGATCCGCACGAACGGGTCCAGCCGGTCGAGCGGCAGGTCCGGAACTGGCAAGGGGTGCAGCTGCTTCAACAGCGTGACGACATCCCGGACGGTGCCGACCTCGTGCGGCGGGAGCTCGACCCAGAACGTCACTGGGCGGCCCGCGGCTTCGACTGGCTGTTCGATAGGCAGTGCGCGGACGGCTGGCACTGCATTGTCGGCAAGCCAACGCGCCACGAGGACTTCACGCACGGCCGCCTTCCACTGGCCGGCGCGGGCGATGCGGATGATTACCCCACCGGGGAGGCGCCATATCTCGTTCTCGGCGATCCGAACGGGCTCAGCGCCTGCCGGGTCGAAGCCTGCGAGGACGCAGGCCTCGTCCAGTGCGGCGCGGTCAGGGGCGGCCGAGATCGTCATGCGTGCAAGGTAGCGGTGATCCGCTGGCGCAACTCCGCCGCCTCGTCCAACGTGCGGTGCTGCCCAGCGAATCGGCGGAGCTCTCGAAGGTCGTCGGCCGCCCTCCGTGAGGTGAGCCGTCCGACGTCGTCGAGCGCCTGGTGCCCGATGGCGACTGCCTGCTTCGGGTCGCCCTTCGCCATGACCAGCGACGCCAATTTCGTACGGGAGATACCTCGCGAGCGTGCGTAGTCGTCACCGTGCCTGGCGACCGCCGTTGCGAAGCGTTGCGCGGCCCGCCCGGGGTCCTGGTCGGCGTGGATGGAAAGATCGAACAGGGCGTGGGCCGTGTCGCCGTGGTGCTGGGCGTCGTCGTAGTAGTGCATCCAGGCCGGGTCCTCGGCCGGGTTCGAGTGAGCAAAGGCGTCATCGGCCGCGCCGACTGCAGCCAACGTCCCCTGTACGTCCTGCATCTTGCCGAAAGCGCGGGCGCGGGCGCTGTGCATCATGGCCTGAATCGTCGGCGTGAGCCGGTCGGACCGGACAAGTCCCTTTTCCGCGTACGTCAGGCCTTCGTCTGGATCGCCCAGCCACGTGGCCTGTCGGGAGAGGAAGGAGAACGTCTTTGCCCGAAGCCACCAGTCGCCGGCCGCCTCCGCGCACTCAGAAGCGACCTTGAAGGCAACCCGGGCATCGTCGTGGGCGTAGGCGTCGAAGTGCGTAGCACCGACCACGATGCCGAGCCGGGCGACGCTGGCCAGGAGTTCGAGACGGAGCTGCTGAGGGCAGTCGACGGAGAGCAGCCGTACGGCCCACGCCATTGAGCGGCTCGCGAAGTCGCCGACCAGGCCCCCGCCGCCCTGGGCGTTGTCCCAGCGGTGGATGCCGTCGGCGACGTGGCGCAGCTGATCAAGCTCCTTTGGTCGGATCCGCTTCGGCAGCTCGGGCGGCGCGGTCGGAGCGACGAGGTTAGCGAGGTCTATCGGGGCGATGGCGGCGAGGCTGGTGGCAGCCAGGAAGGCGCGTCGGTCCACTGACGTAAGGCTCTCAGGTTGCTGGGCTGAGGTATCTGTGCCCAGCATGCGCCCCTGGTGGACCTGAATGGTCCCCTCCACCGACCCCCTGCGGGCACTTTCCGCTTGAGACCGCTTTTTATCCGCATCGCCGAACACCATTCCCCACGCACGGGTCAGGACCCCTCCCGTTTCGAGGACGGCGTCCAAGCGCTCGGCGAGGTCTCGGCTGCACCGGTACTCGCCCTTCTCGATCTTGGAGATCACAGACGGGCTGACCTGCACCATTGGCCCTAACTGGGCAGCGCGCAAGCCGGGTTGGCGCTTGCGCCAGTAGCGCAGTTCGGCACCGAACCACGCCTCCGGCGAGGCGTCGGGGTTGAGCTCCTTCTCGGGCTGCGGCATCAGCGTCCCCTTGGTCGCGATGCGGATATCTCAGCTCTCCGCATCCGGATCTGCACGCGAGTCTCGCGGCCTGACTGAATAGTCGCTGACCGGTTCCACACCAGTACACACCGCAGTCGAACCTCGTTGGTGAGGATTCCGCCAGACCGAAGTGGATCTGTGATGGCCGACCTCTTGGAATTGCCCGCCCCGCCAGCAACCGGCGTGCGCGCGACGACACGTAGCAAGCCGGGACACCTGGAGATAGACCTCGATGTCACCTCGGAGGCCGTGCCCATCGTCCGGACCATCGTGCGAGCACACCTCAAGCTGTGGGATCTGCATGGCCTGACAGCCCCGGTGGCCCTGACGGTCTCGGAGTTGCTGACCAACGTCCTGAAGCACGTGCCGCCGGATGCGCGCACCGGAGCGAGGAGTGCGCGACTGACCGTCACGCGCCTGCCCGGAGCGCTGAACGTCTGCGTACGGGACTTCAGCCGGGCCCTCCCCGTGCCGTCCTGCGCGGCAACGGACGCCGAGGACGGCCGGGGCTTGCAGTTGGTCAGGGCCTTCGCCGACGACTTTGGATGGTCCCCCGCCAACAGCGGCAAGGACGTGTGGGCCAACTTCACCATCCCCAGCGTCGACCCGAATGAGGGTCCACGGAGCCGGGAGGCGTCATGACCAGCCCGGAGACTTCCAGGGAGCACACCGACGACGCTTCGTCAGCGGGCGTACTGGTAACCACCCGGCAGGATCGCGAACTTGCGGTGGGTACGTGGCTGCTGTTGTCCGCTGATAGTAGGGACCGGGCGCTCGAAGAGTGGCGCACTGGCGGGATCGCTCTCCTGCGGTGCGGCATGCAGTTCACCGCCGTCCGCGTGGAAGCCGGCCTGATCCACGCTGCGGCCGGGTCGGACGCACCGGAGAAGGTGAAGGAGTTCCTCGCCGACGTGCTGCACGGCGGCCCCGTCTTCGTCGATCAGCACAGCCGCCGGTATTACGCCCTCGTGCCACCGAGTGCGGCCGATCGACCCGAGTGGAGTAAGCAGCAGCGCGGCGCCGAGTGCCTTGCCCGTGACTCCTTCCTCGGCGTTCCGCGGTTCGACCTCAGCAACCCGGACGACGCTTTCAGCTACTGGGTGGTGCCGATGGACGGACCGGGCGACCTGTGCCCCGCCTTGGCGGTGGCGCAACTCGTCGCCTACGGCCACAGCCGATCCGCCGAAGAGGGACCGTAATGGTGGCGAGGGACTGGTCCGCGGAGAACTGACACCCATATACCCCGCGTTGGCTGCCACGTTGCGGCGCGGCATCGCTACTCCGACTCCCCCCACCAATCAACGACGAGGCCTTCCATGCCCGATTCGTTAACGACCAATGCCACCTCCGCCCGCAGCGGAGACCGAATGGCAACACCCAATGACATGAACCTGATAGTGAGCCCGGTCGGTGCCGACACAGATCTACGTGCGGCTCTCGAGGACCTAAAAATGGGGCGCTATCGGGCCGCCCGTGACCTGTTGGCCAGGACGGGCCCGAACTGGTCGTTGCGCACGAGGCGCAGCCAGCTCCTAGCCGCGCAGGCGGGAGCGGGCGGCGTCTTCAAAACGTGGCTGGACGAGGAACCTAACAGCGCGGACGCATCGACGATGTGGGCACGGGTGCTCACACGGGCCGCGATCGAGGCCCATCGCAGCGGCAAGAACAAGAGCCTGGTCTCACGAGCCGCCGGTCTGGCACTGCAAGCCTGCTTGAAGGCGATCGCCCTCTGGCCAGATTGTCCGGTGCCATGGATCTGCCTGCTGCACCTGGCTCAACTCCCCTTCGACCCCTATCACTTCGACCCTCATTGGCGATCTCGCCCGATTCCATGGGATCAGCTAGGAGATCCCACGATGCCCTACCGGGGGCCGTGGCCGCTTCTGGAGGAGATCAACAAGCGCGATCCCGGCAGCCGGGAGGGGCATCACCGCATGCGGGAATTCCACCTCCACCGCAACGGACTGTCCGCCGCCATGAACTACGCGGCTTGGACAGTCGCAAGCGAACCGAACAACCTCGAGTTGGACATGCTCCCCCTGTACGCGCTCATGGACGTCTACCGGGAGCGGCACGGCAACGGCCAGGGGAGCGCCCTGCAGTTCTGGCAGACCGCCCAGGTTGCGCACTACGCACGGCAGGCGCGGGACCGTTGGTTCGCGTCCGTCCCGCCGGTCCACCACGGATGGCTGTCGCCACTGGATCTCAACCACCTCGCGCATGCCCTAGTGGCCTGCGGCGAGGATGCGCGGGCCGTGTTCGAGGCGATGGGTCCCTACGCCACTCCAGAGCCATGGCAGACGATCAACGTCAGTCTGGGCCGCAGCTACGACTGGACGACGGAGTTCCTGCGCATCCGCGCCACCGCGCTGCGGGAGCGGCCCCTGTGGTGAACAGTCGCGCGCCTCCGCCCGTGCAGCGTGCTCAACGCTCCCCGGATCTGTCCCCACACTTCCCCTTCCCTTCTGAAAGTGGATCTCTGGTGTCTCACAGAAGTGCCAGCAAGGTTGAACCACCGAGCTCGGATGACGTTTTCCTCGCAGACCTCGGCATCAAGCCCGAGCTCTCCCGCCGGATGGGCCCCTTCGGGAACTTCGCGATCTCGTTCTCGGTCATCTGCATCCTGGCCGGCGGGATGTCCCTGTTCGGGTTCGGCCTGGGCCACGGCGGGCCCGTGGTCATGCTCGGCAGCTGGATCGTGATCGGCTTCATGACGCTGCTGGTCGGTCTGTCCCTAGCCGACGTCGTCTCCGCCTATCCCACCAGCGGCGGCCCATACTTCATGGCCGACAAGCTCGGCGGGCCCCGTTGGGGCTGGGTGACCGGCTGGCTGAACCTGCTGGGCCTGCTCGGCGCGATCGCCGGTATCGACTACGGTGCCGCCGCCTTCGCCGGAGCGTTCGCGCAACTGCAGTGGGGCATCACCCCAACCGACGGCTCCACCATGACCGTCTTCGGGTGCATCCTGCTCGTGCACGGCCTGCTCAACTCGGCCGGTGTGCGCCTGGTCAACGTGCTGAACTCGATCTCGGTGTACTGGCAGCTGATCGGCGTTGCCGTCATCGTCGGCGCCCTCACCATCGCCCCGGCCAAGCACCAGTCGGTGAGCTTCGTGTTCACGCACTTCCACAACGACACTGGCTTCTCCAGCCCCTTCTACGTGGCGCTCATCGGCAGTCTGCTGGCTGGATACACGTTCTGCGGTTACGACGCCTCCGCCCACGTGGCCGAGGAGACCACCGACGCGCAGATGTCGGCACCCCGCGGCATCGTGCGCTCTATATGGGTCTCCTGGGCGGCCGGGTTCGTGCTCCTGGCCGGGTTGCTGTTCGCCATGCAGGACTACGCGGCCACGCAGAATTCCGCGGCTGGGGTGCCGCCCGCGCAGATCTTCCTCGATGTCCTCGGCGCATCAGGCGCCAAGGCGTTGCTCTTGGTCGTCATCGTCGCCATGCTGTTCTGCGGAAACGCCGAGGTCGCCGCCGCCAGCCGCATGGTCTTCGCCTTCTCCCGCAGCCGTGCCCTGCCCGGCTGGCAGAGCTGGCGGATCGTCAACGACCGCACGAAAACGCCCACACGCGCGGTGTGGTTCGTCATCGTCGCGCCGTTCGTACTCGCCCTGCCCGCCCTGTGGTCGCCCGCCGCCTACGGTGCCATCACCGCGATCAACGCCGTCGGCATGACGCCGGCCTACGGCATCCCCGTCTTCCTCGCCCTGCGCAAGGGCCGCGCCTACCAGTCCGGCCGGTGGAGCCTGGGGCGCTGGCGAAAGCCGATCGGTGTCATCGCCGTCGCCTACGTCGTAGTCATCACCGTCGTGTTCTGCCTTCCGCAGTCGACCCCCATCACCACGGACTCCTTCAACTACGCCGGGGTGACCCTGCTGGCCGCGCTGCTGCTGGCCTGGGGGACCTGGCTGACCCGCGGCAAACGGGACTACCAGCTCACCGCCGCCCACACCGCCCAGCGCAGCGAAGCCATGCTGGAGGGTTTCTGATGAACGCACCGGCCAACACCACCGATACGCCCTGGCCCGCAGGACCGGTGACCAGGGAGACCCTTCAACGCCTGCTCAACGACAGATCTGTCACCGACATCATGCTGGCCGTACCAGACATCCAGGGGCGACTCCAGGGCAAGATCTTCAACGCCCGGGTCTTCCTCGAGCGGATGACAGACGGGGCTGAGATGTGCTCGTACATCCTGGCCACGGACGTCGACATGACGCCTCTGAACGGCTTCGAGCTGACCGGCTGGGCCGAGGGCTTCGGTGATTTCCTCGTCACGCCTGACCTCGACAACGTCCGCATGTTGCCGCACCGGCCCGGCACCGCCCTGGTATTCGGCACGCCCGTCCACGACGACGACATGCCCGTGGGCGTGGCCCCCAGGTACATGCTGTCAACACAGCTCGCGCGCCTGCGTGAACTGGGCTACCTGGTGAAGGTAGGCGTCGAAGCCGAGTTCGTCCTGTACACGGACGGGCCGTCCGGCCGGGAACCGGCATGGAGTGAAAACCTCGACTACGGCCTCCAGCACCCGCCCGTGGTCGATGACTTCTTTCGCCACCTGGGCGAGGCGCTGAGCGACGCCGGGATCGTCTACGAGGCATTCAAGACGGAAGGGGCGGCGGGGCAGGTCGAGGTGACGTTCGCCTACGGCGATGCGCTCGCCGCATGCGATGACTATGCGGTCTTCCGCCAGATCGTCGCTACCGTTGCCAGGCGGTACGACATGACGGCGGTCTTCATGGCGGCTCCGGAAACTGGCGTCGGCAGCGGCCTGCACCTGCACGTGTCCCTATGGAACGAGCACGACCAGCCGGCGTTCGCCCATCGCCGCGGCGAGGACCTGCCACCAGCGATGAAGCACGCCCTGGCGGGGTTGCTCTCGGCGACGCCCCACATGGCCCCGCTGTACGCACCCACCGTCAACTCATACAAGCGCTACCAGCCGCACTCATTCGCCCCCACCCGCTACAACTGGGGCCTCGATCACCGCGGCTGCGCGATCCGCATCACCGGCCACGGCAACGGCGCCCACATCGAGGTCCGCCTCGCCGGCGCCGACGCCAACGCCTATCTCGCGCTCAGCGCCTACGTCGCCGCGATGGCCCACGGCATCGAGGAAAAGCTGACGGTACGTCCGGCCCGCGACAGCGACGCCTACCAAGACCGGGACTCCATCCCCCTCTACGCCGACCTCTCCGAAGCGCTCTCGTACTTCGAGGACAGCACGATCGCCGGATTCCTGCTCGACAAGGACGTCGTGCGGCACTACTCCCACGCAGCGCGGGCCGAGCTCACCTGGTCGCGCAGACACGTCACAGACATGGAGCGCCAGCGCGGGATCCGATGAAACTCCCTGCCGCCGGGTGCAACCCCCCTCGGCGGCAGGGGCCAGCACCTCGTTCCCCCCGTCCGGACGGTGGTCTGGGGAACGAGGGCCAACGCCCCGGCGCAGGAGATGCCTGTGCTACGGCGCGGGCGGAAATGGTGCTGGGGCCACGTCCCCCTGGGGCCCCAGCACGGCCTACACCATCCGAACTCATTCTGAAGGGGCCACTCAGTGGATGCCGTCCTCCCGGGATTCGTCGGCCAGCTTTTGGCGCAGGGCCGCGATCCCATACACATCCCTGACATCACCGTGTCGGCCGCCACCGGTTGGCTCTCTCCTCTCGCGTCTCGCATCCTGCCGCTCCTCGACACCGGCAGTGCCCGCGCGGAGGGCTCGTTCCGAATGGACGGCTACGCGTACTTGCCGCTCCGGACGCCGGACGCCTGCACGGTCTATCTGCGTGTCTCGGACACGCGAGCCATGACGCCCTGGCGCGTCCACGCCCCCGTAGCGGTCCTCACGATGGCTGGGACGACCATGCTGGAGATGTACCGCGACCCGGACGACGCGCAGGGCGGTCGACCGCAGTACGCGCGCCCGTTCGGCGCCGGCGAGTTCTTCACCGTGCACCCGGGCACGCTGTGCGCGACCCGGGGGGCGACGGCCACTGTGCAACTGCTCGCCACCACGGAGCCGGTGACCGGCCGCGAGCGGCCCCTGTCCGGCGCGGCGTACGCCTCCCTTACCCGGCGAGCCCGCCAGCTCCTCGAGCAGGCCTCCCCCGCCCCGGTAGGTGGCCCGTGCTGACCACGACAACCTCGTGGCTGGACGCCGTGCCGCCATTGGACATGGACAGTCTGCGCAAGTTCCAGCGGATCAGCCGCAATGTGCTCGACCGCCTCGCCGATGACCGCGAGACGCTCACCCAACTCGTCAAGGATGTCCTGCGCGACCCGGACCGCCTGGCGGCTAGCCGAGTCACCTTGCTGCTCAATCGGCTCTCGCTGTACCAGGCCCCGGACCGTGGGTTCGAGATCCGGCTGAACATGAACCCACGGCCTGACAACCAGCTTGTACCGCACGACCACTGCTATGCCTTCGCCACTCGGATCCTCACCGGTGGCTACGTGCACGTCATTCGGCGCCGCACCAACGGCTGGGAGGGCCCGTTCACCGGCGCGGACCTGGAACCGGCCGTCGTCACCGTCGAGCGGCCCGGCAGCGCCTACACGCTCGGCGAGTCGATGGTGCACCAGGCCGTGATGGAGCCACACACGGTCACCCTGTTCACGCGCGGCCCACGCCGCAAGAAGCTGTCTCACGCGGCCGAGGAGCTGATGCCGCCGCCGGACAGTTGGCCGTCGGCCGCCATACCGGGCGATACACCGGAGGAGTCCCGGCCGTGCACGCTCGCCGAGTACCAGCGCATGCGCGCCTACCTGATCGAACACGCCCTCATCGGCTGACGCCTCAATTCCGTGGCCGCGGCGCGTCGCACGGCTGGGACGCGAGAGGCTACGGCGAACACATCCGGCACACCGAGGAGCCAACCGATGAGCAATGTCCTGACCACCGATCACCCCGCCTGGCAGACGTACGAGGACGGCACACGCGCGCGCGCCGTTCGCACCGCCTCCGGCATCTGGACCGTGTCCCACGACCGGAACGGCCTGCACCTGACGTGCGTCGACGGGACTGAGGACGCCAAGCCCGAGTTCGTCAGCACCGACCCCGCGCACCTTCCGCCCGCCGCCCCGGCCGCCCTCAGCGGAGGCCTCGCCGAGCTCGGCGTCACCCAGCGCCTGGCGAACCCGTGGCTGTGGGACGCCATCACCACGGCGATCCTCCGGCAAGTCGTACGTGCCGACCAGGCCCGCAAGGTGTACCGCACCTGGTGCACCACCTACGGCACCACCGTCGACGGCCCACACGGCAAGCTCGCCGTGGCGCCCACGCCGGCCGCGGTCCTCAATCTGGCCGACGAGCAGTTCGCCGCCGTCGGGGCGAAGTTCCATCACAGCGCCCTGCAGGCAGCCGCAACGGAGTACGAGCGCATTCACCGCGAGTGGGAGTGTCTGCACGCCGACGCCCTGGCCCTCGAGCTCACTCGCATCTCCCGCATCGGCCGGTGGACTGCTGCGGCCGCCGCGACGGACTTCACCGGTGACTTCAGCGTCTACCCGCACGACGACCTGGCCGTACGCACTTGGGCCGCCAAGATCGCCCCCGCCTACGCCTGGCCCGACAAGAAGGACAAGGCGTTCGGTCCGCTGTGGACCGGCTGGGCCGGGAACGATCGCACTGCCCTGCACACCCTCACCCTCGCGACCCTCACCTGGGGGGCGCATGCCCGATGACATGGAGGACGTATGCAGCAGTTACCGCTGATCGCGGGCGCCGACGACCGTCACACGCTGGATGCCCTGTTCATCAACGCGCCGCTGCGTGACTACACCCTGCGGCCCCGGACCAACGACTACACGCTTCCCGTGCTCGGTATGGCGTACATCGCTACGTACGCCAAGCAGCACGGCTACAACGTCGGCGTACTGGACGCCGAAGCCCACGGTCTGGGTCTCGAGGCGACGGCCCGAATCGTGAACGAGGCCGGGCCCCGCTGGGCCGCCATGAACCTCCTCGCCCCCACCTACGAGATGTCGGCGAAGATCGCCGACCTGCTCGATCCGGGTATTGCCCTCATGGTCGGTGGGCACCACGCCAAGGCGCTACCCACACGCATCCTCGCCGACCCGCGGATGCGCAATCTGCGCGCGCTGGTCATCGGCGAGGGGGAGCTGCGCGTCACCGCCCTGCTGGAGGACGAACAGCGCCGGCGGGAGCTCCCCGAGGTCTTGTGGCGGGATCCGCTGCTCGGCACCACAGGCGTGGGGATCACCGACGGACGGACCAGGGTTCGGATGCTCGGCCCCGACATCAACGCCCTGCCCTACGTGGACCGCGCGTTCCTGCCCCAGGACCCGTACCGCGCTTCTCCCTCGGTGACCGATCGCCGCCTCGCAGTGAGCCGCGGCTCCGCCTGGCTGGCGGCGGCCGCCAACACCGGGCACATGGAGGCGAACATCGTCGGTAGCCGCGGCTGCCCGTACAACTGCAAGTTCTGCGGCGCGGCCTGGACCGCCAACGAGGATGTGACAATCCGCGTTCGCACTCCAGAGAACATCATCGGCGAACTCGAAGCGCTGCACGGCGAGTACGGTGTCACCGCTTTCAGGTTCGTCGACGATCTCTTCCTCGGCGTCCGAGATGTGATCTACGAGCACATGAAGGCGTTCGCCGACAACGGCATCGGCGAGAAGTACGTATGGGACGCGACCGGCCGCATCAACGTTCTCGACCGCCTCACGAATGGAGACCTGGATGTCCTCGTGGCCAATGGGCTTCGGGAGGTCGCTCTCGGGATCGAGTCCGGCAGCGACCGCATCCTTCAGGTGATGGACAAGCGGATCAACGCCGCGATGACCGAACGCGTCACCCGCCGACTCCTTGAGCGCGGCATCGGTGTCAAGGGCTACTTCATCCTCGGCTACCCCGGTGAGACCCGCGAAGACCTCGACGCCACCGTGCGCCACATCCGGAACCTGTGGGACATCGCCGACCGCAACCCCGGGGGCATTCGCGCCAGCGTCTTCGAGTTCCGCCCTTACCCGGGTACGCCCGTGTGGAAGACCCTCACCGAAGAGGCCGGCTACAACCCGGACGATCTGCTCGCCTACGGGGATGTCGATCTCACCCAGGACGGCGCCGACGAGTCCATGCGTCAGCGGGATGAATTCAACTTCTCGGTGGGCATCCAGTTCGGTGACGTGCCCTTGCCCGAGGTCCGTTCCACGCTCGCGATGCTCACCCGCGAGCAGCACGAACGGAACGAGGCCGGGATCGGAGAAGCTGCATGAGCGGGGACCGCAAAGGCGTCTTCGTCTCGATCGACGGCCCGAGCGGCGTAGGCAAGTCCACCACTATCCGGGAGTTGCAAGCCGAGCTTTCCGCGCGGGGCGTCCCTGCACAGTGGACGGTCGAGCCGCCCCGCGGTGACTTCCTCGGGGACTTCACCCGCACGTATGGCGGTCAACTCCACGGCCTGGCCCTGGCCTGCCTCGTCGCAGCCGCCCGGTACCGGCACGTCGAAACAACCATCGACCCCGCTCTCGGCCGCGGCGAGCTGCTGATCTCCGATCGGTACCTGGCTTCGACCCTCGTACTCCAGCGGCTCGACGGTGTCCCGATGGACTTCCTGCTGCTACTCAACGACTATGCGCCGCAACCTGACTTGGCGGTAATCCTGACCGCCTCCCCGGGCACGATCGCCGACCGTATCGTCCAGGCCGGCATCACCCACCGCTTCCGGGCCGACCCCGCGGCGCCCGCGCGAGAGGTCGATCTGTACCGCGATGCCGCGAACATCCTCGAAGACCTCGGGTCCAAGGTGATCGTGATCGACAGCACCGACATACCCCCATCGGAGGTCGCGCGCCGAATCGCCGACGCGCTCCCCGCCCTCCCGCTACCGTCAGGTGCTCCAGTCGCCACCCCAACCCCCCAGGAATCATGAGCGCACAGCTGGCCCAGCCCACCATCGACACCCACGTCCTTCTCCGCGCGGGCGAGAAGATCCTTCTCTCACAGAGAGGCGGTCCCTACGGCTTCCGCCGGTGGCATCTGCCTTCCGGCAAGCTCGACCAGGGCGAATCTCTCACCTTCGGGGCAGCCCGCGAACTGTTCGAGGAGACCGGCGTCAAGGTCGACCCTGACCACTTGGAGCTCCTGCACGTCGTGCACCACCGGCAGGAAGACGGCTCCGACCGCATCGGATTCTTCTTCCTGGCCACTGAATGGGAGGGAGCGCCCACCAACAAGGAGCCCGAGAAGTGCCTTGCGCTCGAGTGGTTCACCGACCATGACCTCCCCGAAGACATCATCGAATACCCCGAGGCGGGCCTGCGCGGCTGCCTCGGGCAGACCGGCGCCCTGACGCTGCACGGCTGGTAACAAGGGGCCTCCGGCTGGGCAGGACGCCCGGCCGGAGGCTGGCGGAGAACGGACGCGACACTCCATGGATCACGGCACGTTGCCCGTGCTGCACGTCGTCGACGTCGAAGGCAACGGCACCAACCCGCCCGACCTCGTCGAAATCGCCGCGCTGCCCGTCCGTGACGGACGCCCCGACAAGAGCACCGCAGGATGGTGGCTGACCCGCCCGAACCGCCCCGTCACCCCCTTCGCCACCCGGGTGCACGGCCTGACCAACGACGACTTGGCCGACAAGCCAGCATGGGCCGAAGTCGCGGACCAAGTGCGGGACTTCCTGGGGAACACCTGGATCTGCGCGCACAGCGCGCACACCGACTACCGCGTACTCAGCGCGCACCTGCCCGGTTGGGAGCCCACCGGCGTCCTGGACACCCTGCGGCTGGCCAGGAAGACTTTTCCGGATCTGAGCGGCTACAGCCTGGATGCCCTCATCAAGCACGTGCAGCCCGACCTGAGCGAAGCCCCCGCGCATCGGCACCGAGCCACGTTCGACGCGTACGCCACCGCGCAGCTCCTCATCATCATGGCCTCCCGATACGAGACCTGGGACCAATTGGTCGCCACGGCCGTGCCGCCCGGCATGCCCGGCGCCATCGAGCCAGAAAAGGACCCGACCTTGTGGTGAATTGGTGGTCCAGACTTCTGCTGTGCTCCCGCCTTCTGCAGGCGGGAGCACAGGCTTGGGTGTAACAGATCACGGCCGTTGACGTTCCGGGGGTGAAGGGGGTTGCACTTTACGTCAATCCCGCAGTGATCCGGAGGAACGGTGACGACCGCGACAGCCCCCCTCTCGCCCGAGACCGGCCGCTCCCACTTGCAGGAGAGGCTGTTCGACTGGCTGGCACCCGAGCCGGCCCCCACGTCCGCCTCAGCGCCCGCACCTGCGCGTGAGCAGAAGACCGCTCCACCGCCGGAGCCACCGGCCGCCGAACGGGAGGCGCCGGACCTCTCCCACGTCTGGGTCGTGGCCGCCGAGATCGAGGTCACGCCGAAGATCGCGAGCGTCGCCGACTGCCGGGGCAGCTTCAAGGCTACGGCGGGGCAGCGCGTTGACGCGCTCGAGGTGTATCGCAAGGGGTGCCGCCGCCCGTACGACGAAGTCCGGGGTGATGACTGCGCCGCCAAGATCGACAACACGCACTTGATCGGCGGGGATCAGACCAAGCGGGCGAAGCGGAAGGTGCCCACCCCGCCCGCGAACGCGCGGATCATCCCCGGCGGCACGATCAACCGGCGCGGCATCAGCGCCTACATGTCCGGGGTGTCCCGCCCCCCACGCTGAGCACGCGACACTAACGCCGCCCGCTGTTCATGGTGCGCGGCGTGACTACTCAGCGAAATCAGCCGTCGAACGACGACCCGGTTGTCGCCACCACCGACATCACTGGGTCGGTGCTCTCCGACGCGAAGATCGGCCGGGAGGCCTTCGGGCTCCTCCTGCTCTCGTTCGGTGTGCTCGGCTGCCTCGGAGCGCCGGGCACCCTGCACTGGGCCGCAGGCCTGTCCGCCGCCCTAGTCGGCCTGTGCGCCAGTGGCGTTCTCGTCCGCCGCAACTCCAAGCACCGATGGAGACTCTCCTGGACCTCGGTTGGTCTCGCAACTCCGAGCTGCCAAGAGGCCCCGTACTCATGCCTCAGCGGGCCAGGTCATGCGTGAGGAGGCTGTGTGGCTGGGCCGTTGTCGGGGCGCAATCCCTTCCAGGTGTGGAAGCTCAGACGGCTGACTTCGCGGCACCATCTCTGATACGGACCGGCCGTGGAGGGGAATCTCTGTCGGTTGCCGATCTGGCGGATGACGTGCGCGGTACTGCTGCCTTGAGGGCCAGCAGCCTCCAGCAACGTCGTGAGATCGTCTTGCGGGTCGGCTTCCTGAATGGCGTTCAGGAGGATCGGGGCGGCGTTGGGATGGCCCACCAGGAGGGCCAGGAGAACTTGTACCGCCCGGTGGTCGGAGTACTCCTCGTGGGAGTTGAGGAAGCGAGGGAGTTCGGCTTCCGGTATGCCGAAGCGGACCAGTCGGTAGAGGTTGACCAGCTTCTTCGCGGCCCGTGGTGTAGGAAGCAGAGGGGCGAGGGCAGCCAGGGAGACGATCTCTGCCTCGGTCAGACGCAGTGGTGACGGCTGGACCTCCAGCGGCGTCCACCCGGGTCCGGGATGACCAGACAACCGCGAAGTGCCGTGGCGAACCGGCTCATCCGGTGAGACCGGGGAAGGGGCCGAGTAGGGACGTGGCTCTTCGAGTCCGGGGCGCGGTGCCCTCTGGTGGGCGTTGCCGTTTTCTCTGGTCCGCTCCGTACCCGGTAGCGGAGCCTGGCGGTCGGTGAGCAGTGCCCTGATGTAACTCTCGGCAGCTTCCTGCGAGCTGGTCGGTACGGTCCACGGGATCTGGAAGATCTTGTCCAAGTAGTCGAGCGGGGTGACCGGAGGTGATGTTCCCGCGCGATCTGTGGTGTTCTCACCTGGAAAGAGTTCGCGGTAGTGATATTCCAGGGCT
This sequence comes from Streptomyces sp. NBC_00461, assembly GCF_036013935.1. NCBI lineage: Bacteria > Bacillati > Actinomycetota > Actinomycetes > Kitasatosporales > Streptomycetaceae > Streptomyces > Streptomyces sp. NBC_00461. Next base: position 10,209,149 of record NZ_CP107902.1, on the reverse strand, counting down.
CCCAGCAACCAGCGTGGGTCCACGGCAACCACGACCACGAAAAGTTGCAGTGCCAGCATGAGGTGTACGGCGGCCAGCAACTCGACAACCCGCGCGGGCGGGCAGCGGTCGAGGTCATCGATATAGAGAATGATTCTTTCGAGGGGTGGTTGCCCGGTCTGGTATTTGGACCACTGTCGGCGGGCCCGGTCGAGATCATCCTGTAACTGTTCGAGGTCTTGGTGGATACGCCCGAGCAGCCCCCGGTCGGCGGCATAGGCGCGGGAATTGCCGAGATCCTCCAGTAGCCGGGAGAGGCGTACGGTTGCATCTGCCTGAGCCAGTCTGTCCTCGGTCTTAGCGATCTGCGCGCTGACCTGTTCCCGTTCGAATTCGATGTCGGGGAACTGGGGAATGCCCGTCCGGAGGTCCGACGCGATACTGCCGATGGTCCGCAGGGCGCTGTACAGAGCCAGGGCGGCGGCACTTGCAGGGGCATACGCCGAGTCGAGCCAGTGGTATCCGGCGTAGCCGGCAGCGGCCAGTAGACCCCATCCTGCCAGTGCACGAAGGACGTGGGGGCTGGCCATCCTCAGCCGCCGCCACATCCGGATGCCGATATCGACCGGCGATGCCAGTCCGTTGCCTTGTCCATCGGCCTCGAATTCGGAAAGTGCGGCTTCTTTGGCCTTGTAGTAGGTCAGCTCGTTGCGGAGTTCATGACGTCGTTTCTCAGCCTGGTCCGTGGAGGGCTCCGGCCCGTCTGGGCGGTCCGGTTCAGCGAGGGCCCGGAAGAGATGGGTGGCGAGTCCAGCCCACAGCCGGTCGTCGCTGTAGTGCCAGGCGTTGAAGGTCATCTGGCGCACATTGGACACGAAGGCGCTCTGGCCGCTGTTTCGCCTGGCGGCTGACGAACGCGCGGCCAGCTCCCGTACCTGGTTCTGCATCTGGAGCATGACACTGGACTTTCCCGCCCCCCAGCCTCCGAGCAGCGCGATGGCCAGGGGTGGATCGGTGTCGCGGGCACACACCAGACTGGTGAGGGTTCTTACGTGGCGTGCCGTTCCCAGCAGGTCATCGGCGGTGGGTTGATCAGGGTGGGTGCTGGTCACGTTGGGCGCCCGCAGTGGTGGCACATCCGTGCCGCCGATCTGTTGACCGCTGTGGGCCTGCCAGAGGCGCACAGCGCCGTCGTGGCCGCCGGTCGCCAGGACGGACCCACGCGGCTCGAAGCACAAGACGGTCACCGGTCCGACGTGGGCCTGGAAGCTGGTGGCGCGTTCGCCTGTCGCCCTGTGCCACACCCGGACATAGCCGTCTTCGGCCCCTGCGGCGCAAAAGGTGCCGTCGGGGCTCAGAGCCACGGCGGTCGCACTGCCGGAAGGCTCTCCCGGCAGGTCACGTGCCAGGTCCGCGAGTGGCTCGCCGCTGTGGGCATCCAGCAGCACCAGTCCTTCGTACCCGTGGATCAGTGCTGTTGCGCGCTCGCTGTCCATCTGTAATGCCGCATGCTTCGGCCAGCAGGGAAGATCGATGTCGGAAGCGTTCTCCAGCGCCGAAAAGGACTCCGCGCGGCGGAGTTTCGCGCCGGCCACGACGGCGATCCCTTGGTCGTCCTGGCCTCGCACCGCGTGGATCTTCCCAGGCATCTGAAGAATGGGCGCTGGCTCGTCCGCCGCCCCGTTCCACAACTGCAGTGTTTCGCCTCCAGAGATGATCAGCGATGAACCGATGAATTCCACGGACGACGGAGGAGCCTGGCCGCTGCTGATCGAGGGGATGAGCGTCACAAGACGCTCGCCGGTCCGCATGTCCCACACCTTTGTCATCCCGCCGCCTCCGGTCGACGCCAAGCGCTCGCCCGATCCGTCGAAGGCCAAGTCCGAGGTGGTGACATAGATATGGGCGAGATCGTTCAGATGCTCCTCCGACAGACGCAGCGCCTGAGCGCCGGAGGCCGTGTGCCACACCCGCACCGTCCCGGAGTCGGATCCGGTGGCCAGCAGCCGACCGTCGGGGCTGAACGCAGCACTCGTCACCCGGCCGATGCCGCCGACGACGGTGTGGCGTCGCTCGTGTGTGGCGGTGTCCCAGAGCCCGATGGTCCCATCCATGCCCGCGCTCGCGAAGGTCCGGCCACTTGGACTGAAGACAACACGGACGACGCGTTCATCTGCATGCCCACCGAGCTCGGCGACGCATTCCCTCCGCTCGTAGTCCCAGAGCCAGACACTGGACGCATCTCCAGAACCGCCTGCGAGCAGCAAGGGGTGGTGCGGATGGAAGGCAATCGACCAGACGCCCTCGAAGGGTCTCCTACTCTCTCCCCACTTCTGTGGGAGTTCGAAGTGCGCCGCGCCGTCCCGGATGTCCCATAGGCGGATGCCCGGGCTCTCCCCGCCCGCTGCGAGAAGATCACCGTCTGGGCTGAAGGCCACGGCCCTGGGCCACCGTTGCGGATGGGCCATCTTGATCAGGGGTTGGTTGCCGTTGACCGCCGAAACGCAGACTTTGCCGAGCATGTTCGCCCCGGCGAGCCGGTCCCCGTCGGGGTGGAAGGCCACACCCTGCACCATGCCGCTCCCTGGCAGCTGGGGAAGGTCTTTGAGAGGGGACAGGGACGGCACGTCCCACACACTCCATTGCCCGTCGTCCTCGCCCACTACGAGCATCTGGTCGTCGGGGCTGAAAGCCACCGACCACGCAGACCGGGCCAGTTCCCTGCGCGCCACCTGCTTGAGCTCCCGCTCGGGCACATCCCACAGCCGTATCTCTCCATCGTGCGAGACGCTGGCCAGCATCCGGCCGGTGCTGCTGGCAGCGATGTCCCGTACAAGCGCGCGGTGACCGGCTAGTACCGCGACCAGTCGTCCCTCGGAGCAGTCCCACAACCGCACCGCATCGCCACCCGCGCTGGCGAGCAGATTCTCGGCGCAGAAAGCCAGCCCCCAAAGGCTTCCAGGATGTCCAGCGAACTGCCCGTCAGGGCCATGACGTTGTCCAGCCACCAGACCCCCACTGAACGGCTTTTCCGGAACCAAGCCTCTCCACAACACGCTTACACAAAACGGCTGTCGTCGGCCATACGTAGCAACACGTACGGTCGTGAAACTGCCCCATGCCGACGACCTTTCTTCCATGCCGTCCTGGCAGCCTCCCAGCGGGGACTGACGAGAGGTCGGCTCTTCACCTCGGCGGTATTGCCCCGCCTCGGCGGACACCCGGGAGCGGCGCCTCACCCCCGAAGCAGAGGCCGCCTCAAACAACTACGAGCGGTCAGGTGCAGAAATACCCTGAAGTGCCGCGGGCGGGACCGGACCTCCGCCTCAGTCCCTGCGAGCCCCGACTGTCAACACCGTAGGGTCTGTACGCTCACCGGCTCTGTCACGTAATCGGTGGTAGCGAAGGGTGACGGTCGTCGTTGCCATGGTGTGCGCGATGTCAATGAGCTTGTGGGTGTGGTGTTTTCGGGCTTGTCGGCCCTCGTCGTCGAGGGCGTGACGGACGAGGGTGAGGTCATCCGGGTGTCGGCGCGGACCCGCGACGACCCGGTGCCGTGCCCGCTGTGCGGGCAGCCGACGAGGCGGGTGCATGGCTTCCACAGACGGGTGGTCGCGGACGTGCCGGTGGACGGACGGCGGGTGGTGGCGTCGGTGCGCATCCGGCGCCTGGTCTGCCCGGTACTCGGCTGCCCGCGGCAGACGTTCCGCGAGCAGGTTCCCGGCGTCGTGGAGCGCTACCAGCGTCGCACCAACCGCCTGGCCGACCAACTCGGCTTTGTGGTGCAGGAGTTAGCGGGCCGGGCGGGCGCCCGCCTCTCCTGCGTGCTGGCTTGTGCGATCTCCCGCTCGACCGCCCTGCGCATGCTCATGCGCAGGGCGGTACAGCCGCTGCGCGTCCCGCGCGTGCTCGACATTGACGACTTCGCCCTCAAGCGCCGGCACCGCTACGCCACCGTGATCATCGACGCCGAGACCGGCGAGCGGATCGACGTCCTGCCGGACCGCACCGCCCAGACCCTGGTCGCGTGGCTGCGCGAGCATCCCGGGTCCGCATACGTCTGCCGCGACGGCTCCGGCTCCTATGGCGAGGCGATCCGCCAGGCCCTCCCCGAGGCGGTGCAGGTCAGCGACAGGTGGCACTTGTGGAGCAACCTGTGCGGCAAGGTCCTGTCCGAGGTCCGCTCCCACACCGCCTGCTGGGCGACCGCTGTGAACCCCGCCCGGCCCGGGGGCCTACACGAGCAGACCACCCGCGAGCGCTGGCAGCGGGTCCACAATCTGCTCGGCCAAGGCGTCGGCCTGCTCGAATGCGCCCGCCGCCTCGATGTCGCCCTGAACACCGTCAAGCGCTACGCCCGCATGAAGGAGCCCACCGGCGACCGCCGCGCACCCCGCTACAGGCCCACGCTCGTCGACCCCTACCGCGACCACCTGCGCATCCGCCGCGCGGACGACCCGGCAGTCCCCGTCCTCCAACTCTTCCGGGAGATCAAGGAGCTGGGATACACCGGCAGCCTCAACCTGCTCTACCGCAACATCACCCAGGGCCGCGCTGAGGGCGACAAGCCGGTCACCACCCCGCAGCGCTTCGCCCGCCTCCTGCTCACCCGCCCCGAGAGCCTGCGCGACAAGGACACCGCACTGCTGCGGGAACTCACCAGAGCCTGCCCCGAGATGACCGAACTCGCCCGGCTCACCGGCGAGTTCGCTCAGCTACTGACCCCAGCGGAAGGCAACGACGCCAAGCTCACCGACTGGATCACCAAAGTCTGCGCCGCCGACCTGCCCCACCTGCGCTCCTTCGCGAACGGCCTCGAACTCGACCGCGCCGCCGTCGACGCCGGACTCACCCTCCCGCACCACAACGGCCGCACCGAAGGCGTCAACACGCGGACCAAGCGGATCATGAGGCAGATGCACGGCCGAGCCGGGTTCCCCCTGCTCCGCCACCGCATCCTCCTCCAGTGATCACCACGCAGCGCTACCACCGATTACGTGACAGAGCCGATTACGTGACAGAGCCGCTCGCTTTACAGACCCCTCCCCGTGCTCCCCACTCCGTTGAACAACGAACGAACTGAGGCGAGCAGCATCCCTGGTCGTTTTCGACCGTCCTCATCACCACGGCACCCGCCGCGGCATCGACGTCCACCCCGTCCAACGCCCGCCCGGCGCCCGCGGGTTCACGATCATCCCGAGACGATGGACCATCGAGCGCAGCATCGGATGGCTCATGCACCACCGACGGCTCGCCGGGCCTTCCCCCGTGAAGGTGGGCACGCGGTTATTGATCACGCGGCGAGCGTGAGTTTAGCGGTGTGGTGTCGGCGTTCGTATTCGTCGGGGCTGAGGTGGCCGTTGGCGGAGTGCCGGCGGCGGGTGTTGTAGCGGGTCAGCCAGGCGAAGACGGTCCTGCGGCAGGTGCCGGCGTCACCGTAGTCGTGGGCGCCCCGGAGGGTCTCGCCTTTCAGGGACGCGTGGAAGCTTTCGCAGGCCACGTTGTCGGCGCTGGTGCCGACCGCGCCCATCGACCGGGTGACCCCGAGCTGGTCGCAGAGGCCGGCGAAGGCCCGGGATCCGTACTGGGCCCCGTGGTCGGAGTGGAACACGGCGCCGTCCAGGCTGCCCTGGGTGCGGACGGCCATCCGCAGTGCGTCGGCGACCAAACTCGTGCGCATGTGGTCGGCGATGGACCAGCCGACGACCTTGCGGCTGAAGCATTCCAGCGCGGTCGCGAGATAGAGGAACTCCCCGTTTTCCAGGGCGAGATAGGTGATGTCGCCCATGTACTTGCGCCCCGGCTCGGTGGCGGTGAAGTCCCGTTGGAACAGGTCCGCAACCGGTGAGGTGGCCGGGTCCGGGACGGTGGTGCGGACGCGTCTGCGCAGGCGGATGCCGGTGATGGAGAACGTCCGCATGATCCGGGCGACCCGCTTTTCGTTGACCCGCCTTCCTTTCCCGCGGAGTTCGGCGGTCACCCGCGGGGAGCCGTAGGCGCCCCCGGACTCGCTATGGACCTCGCGGATCTCCTCGGCCAGGACCCGGTCCTTGTGCAGGCGGGCTGCCCGGGCCTCGGCGCCGGCGAGCCACTTGTAGTAGCCGGACCGGTTCACGTCCAGGACGTGGCAGAGCCGCTTCACCTCGTAGGTGTCCCGGTGGTCGTCAACGAACTGGAAGCGGCTCCTCACCAGTTCGTCTCCCCGGCGAAATACTTGGCCGCCTTGCGGAGGATGTCCCGCTCGGTGGCGAGCTTGCGCTCATTCGCCTCGAGCTCGGCCACCCGGGCCTCCAACTGCCGCACCCGCTCGTCCGGATCAGCGGACGCCATCGCCTCCCGAGGTCGGGCGGCCGGCCTCCCAACCGTGGCCGTGACGCCGCGGCGTTCGCGGTCCCGCAGCACCCACTCCCGCAGGGTCGCCCGGTTGACGCCCAGGTCAGCAGCGATGCTCTTGTAGGTCGCCCCGGGTGTGGACTCGTACAGGGCCACGGCATCGGCCTTGAACTCGTCCGAATAGTCCTTCATCGCCATCGGCGGTCTTCTCGCTTCCTCCGGATCAAGCAGATCCAGTATCAGCGTGTCCACCACTCAGGGGGAGGCCCCCAGTACCGGTGAGCGCGCCCTGATCTCCGGCGGCAATCCGCTCCGTGCCGCCCATCCCGTCGTCGCACGCATCTGCCCGATGACGGCTTGTCCTGGCTCGACTGTGCTGTGGCGTTTCCATGCGGCCTTTGGTTCGTTGGCCGTTGTGGGGCATCCATATGGCCTGCCTCGGGGGTGAGGGAGAGGGGGGCGTTGATGGAGGCAGAGGGAGTCCATCATTCCTACGGCGTTCGGCAGGTATTGCGCGGTATCGATGTCGCGCTGCCCGCGGGTTCGGTGGTGGGCATTGTCGGCGAGAACGGGGCGGGCAAGTCGACGCTGTTGAAGATCCTTTCGGGGGAGCTCCGGCCGGAGCGGGGCGTGGTCCGGCACGGTGGGCGGTTCGGGTACTGCCCTCAGCAGGTGGTGCTGAACGATGTGTTCACGGTGCGTCAGCATCTAGAGCTCTTCGCTGCGGCTTATGACGTTCCGGATCTGCGGCGGGCCGAGGAGGTCATGGCGATCCTGGGTTTCGCCCAGTACGCCGGGGCCCTGGTGGGAACGCTCAGTGGCGGCACGCGGCAGAAGCTGAATCTGACGCTCGCGGTGATGCACGACCCGCAGGTGCTGCTGCTGGATGAGCCGTACCAGGGGTTCGACTGGGAGACGTACCTGCGTTTTTGGGATCTGGTCGGGGACCTGCGTGCGGCCGGCCGATCGGTTCTCGTCGTCTCGCATCTGGCCTACGACACCGATCGGCTCGATCAGGTGTGGCGGTTGCGGGACGGTGTGCTGCACGGACGGCAGGAGGAGGTGCGGTGAGGCGAGGGCTGCGGCTGTTCAAGATCGCCACACGTTATGGCCTGGTGGAGCACGCCAGGAACCGGTTCGCCATGCTGCTCGTGGCGGTGTTTCTCCCTGTGTGGGTCATCATGACGGGCTGGGCTGTCACCAAGGAGCCGGTGCAGTTCCGGCTGCACAGCACCAGTCACGTGTTGACCGCCGACGGTGACAAGATCACCCAGATCACCGGGGCGCTGAACGGGGTCACGCTGATCATCGGATTCATGATGTTCGCGGCAACCTTCAGCAATGGGGCATTCGACCGCCGTCTGTCCATGGCCGGGTTTCCCCGGGTTCCGCTGGGGCTGGCGAAGGTCGCCTGCCTGGTCATTGCGTCGGTGGCCGTCTGTTCGTACGCCACCGCGGTCATCTGCTGCTTCTGGTCGCCCCGGCAGCCCGTGCTGCTCGGCGCGGCGCTGTTTGGCACGGCGATGACCTACGGCGCGCTGGGCGTCGCCCTCGGCACGCTCCTGCGCCGCGAGGTGGAGGGCATGTTCGCCATTGTAATGATCAGCGTCGTGGACCTGGGCTTGCAGAATCCCCTCGCCAGTGGCGGGGCGGACAGCGGCATGGTGCGCTGGCTGCCCTCATACGGTGCCATGCAGACCGCGACGGCGGCGGGCTTCTCCGCCACGGTGTCCGCCGTGGACTTCGCCATCCAACTGGCCTGGTTCACCGCCGTCGGCCTCATCGGGCTGCTGGCCTTTTACCGGCGGACCCGGTCCGCTCTGGCAGCCGCTGTGCGAATCGGCCGTCAGGCGGATGACGGCCCGGTGCCGTTCGGGAGGGCGGCGAATCGATGAGGGCGGTGTCCCTGTACAAACAGCCGCACAGGGACACCGTCTTTCTCTAGCCCCCGGGACTACCGCGTGGACGGGGCCGGGGCGGCAGGCCGGCTGATCTCACGACGCAGACGCTCCAGGTCCGGTCCCACGGCCGTGGTCTTCGGCTGGTACCTCTCGGACTCGCCCTGCCGTAGATCGAAAAACAGTTTCAACATATCGTAGATCGCCGCATACCGGTCACCCTGACCGGAGAGGCCGGGCAACGTGCGGAAGAGCACGGGCACGTACTTGTATACCGCGTTGAATTGGGCACGTTTCTCCGCCACTTGGCGCTCCACCCGCTCGATGGCTTCCGCGCGGCTGCACCCCATCTCATGACGGATCGCCCTGACCAGGTTGTAGGGGACCTGGTCAGCCTCGTCCTGGTCCACGCCCGCCAGGTCGTTCTCAGCGAAGACGACGAAGAAGCCGAGATCCTCAAGACGTCGGACCAGGCGGTGGCTGCGCACCGCCGGCGGCATCTCCCGGTCCTGCACGATCTCCGAGCACGCCAGGCCGACCTCGAAGCCACCGGTCGACCTCCGCAGCGGCAGCCAGTCCGCTGGTGAGGGGATGTAGCCGCTGATGCGGTGGCGTGCCTCACGCTCGCAGGCGTGGAGCCATTCCTCGATGTTGTCGAGCAATGCCTCCTGCCATCGCACTGTCCTGCCTTTGCACAGGCGCGGCCACAACTGCGCCCAGGACGTCGGGATCGCGCCGTGCGTCCACGGTGCGCCCGGGGACTGGCGCAATGTCGCCACCAATCCCTCCCTCAGCGCGGTAACAGCGCGCGGGTCCGTCAGCTGTGGATCCTCGAACAGGTCGTCCCACATACCGAACAGCATGCCCAACGCTGCGCTGGTCTGCTTCCTTTCGAAGAGGTCATCGTCATTGCTGTCGGCGTTGCCGGCCTCATCCGCCACCCGAGGAATGATCCGCTCAATCATCGACAGAGCCCCCGACAGCCGGTGATGGTCAGCCTCGGCTGGGGTGGCGGCGATGCCGGTCTCCACGAGCCAGCCCTTCAGCCGCCTCGTGACCTGCTCAGCGTGCGCGCTGTTCTGGGGCTGAGGGGCCTGCCGGACCTGGTGGGGGATAACCGCGGGACGGGAAGCAGTGGGCCGGTCGAGTACGGCCCGAGCGTAGGCTGTCAGACCATCGAGCGCACAAGAGTGATCGGTAAGGTGGGAAAGCCGATCAGCGGCCTCGGTCATGTACGCGTCGGCCACCGCCTGCGCCTCCTGCACGGCCCCGGAGGCGACAACGAGGTCCCGGGCACGTGCGGCTTCCTCCTGTGTCATCTCCTTGCCCAAAAGGCGGCCGAGGTCGCGGTCGCGGGAAACCGCACGGATCACAGGCAGGGTGTAGACACCCTCGGACAAATCGGTGTTGACGGGCTTACCCAACTCCTCAACGGTCGACGTCAGATCGAGAATGTCATCGCGTAACTGATAGGCGTACCCGAACTGCCAGCCGAACCCGGCCAGCGCCTCCTCTCGGCTCTCCTGCCGGCCGCCGTCCCTGTCTGCCTGCACCGCCCCCAGCCGACAGGCCAGGGCGAACAGATGCGCCGTCTTGCCCCCAATCGCGTCGAGGTAGGCCTGCTCGCTGCGCGAGACCGCATACAGGTCGGCCGCCTCCATCACCATGCCGGCGCACATGCGTTCATTCGCCATCGTCCCCTCGACGACTTCGCGCTGACCAAGCTGCGCCAGCATGTTCAGGCCGGTGAGCATCACGCAGTCCCCGGCGAGGATGGCCAGGTGGTCACCCCATACCGCGTTGGCGCTGGGGCGGCCCCGGCGCTCGTGAGCGTGGTCCACGACGTCATCGTGGTAGAGCGCGCCCAGGTGCAGCATCTCGACGGCTGCGGCGGCGAGCACTGCCCGGTCATCGGCCGGCACCGAAGGATCCGTAAGAACGTAGTACGAGAGCAGAGCAAGGGTGGGACGGACCAGGCCACGGGACGTACCGGGCCCTTCCTGTGTGAGCGCGTCGAGTTCGGGCCTGCCCTGGATACGCACCGGTCCCAGAGCGTCACGGACCCTGTCCAAGTCCGCCTCCAGACACGGAAAAGCAGCAGGGTCAATCCCAGAAGGTGGCATTGTGCGCTCCTGACACTGGTCGGTGTTCACCGAGCGCGAGGACAGCCGACACACTGCAGCAGAACGTCGCAGTACCCGCTCCCCGTTGTGACCACCTCCACGCCTCGCCGCCAGGAAACAGGAGACTGTCGCAGTACGCGTCTTTTCCTGCGCTAAACCACCTAATCGCATGATCTGTCTGCTCTGCGTGGGGCGCGTTCGCGCTGGTGTCGGTCACCTCGACCGACTCTACGAACACGCCTCCACTGAAGAGATCGTGGAACCCGCTGCTGTCCTGTGAGCCGCGGATCTCGAAGTCCCTGCTGGTGACATCGAACTCGGTGCCGGAGAAGGGGAGTCGCAAGCCTCGAACGATGGGCGTAGCGGGCGCAGCGGCTTGGGTCCGCCAGTCCGGTGGGATGTTGGGCAGCGGCCGCGAGTCGCCGACGAGACGTCAGGCACCACTTCCCGTGGCGCGCGGGGGCCCTGGCCGGCCAGCAGGCCGACGGCCGTCTCGCGACGACGACGTCGGCGTGAGCCTTTGGCCTTTGGTTTCCTTTACGGGCCAGGCATGTCAAGTGTGAGGCGCAAGCGCGCCTTACCGCGGCGCAGGTGATATCCGACAGTTCGCTCATCAACACCCATGTACCAGGCGACTTTGGAGGTGGGGTAGCCGAGCACGTAGCGCAGCACGATCGCGTCGAACTGTCGGTCGGGTAGTTCCGCAATCGCCTCGTACAGACCAGACACGGATCCGCTTATCTGTAGCTGGCCCCGGGTGGCCACCAGGGCCTGGGCGATTTGCTCCTTTATGGCGAATGCCGTAGTCCGACTCTCTAGCTTCAGACGGTCGTGCACCGTGCGCCGTACGATCGCCCATGCGCCTTGTTCGAGATTCTCCGAGCGCAGCAGTTCGGTCCAGTCGGCGAGTAGCTTCACAAACGCCGTGTGCACAACTTCTTCGGCGGTCGCGCGGCTACCGAGGTGAGCCTCCGCATATTCGTGGAATATCTCCTGGTGGCCAAGGTAGAAGGCCTCGAAGTCTGGCGGCAGCTCCGCGCCGTCCTGGGGAGGCGGGGCTGCTTCGTGGGCATCGCCGCGGTTTGCGTGAACCTCGGCGGTCGGCGACTCTGGAGCGTGCGCCGAAGCCATACCAGGCGGTCGTGAACGGTCTGCCGAATGGCCGACTGCGGCCGCAATCTCGGTGTCCTCCAGCCCGATCCCATGGAGGGTGAGAACCGCACGCTGGCGCTCCGGTAGCGTCGCAATGGCCTGCAGGTATCCCATCTCCGGCTCGACCGAAGCGGCGACGTCCTCAATAGGTCCCACAGCGTCTGTCTCGGCGTCTGATGCGTTGAAGTCCACGGCCCGGGCCGCTTGCCTTTCCCGCCTCCTATGATCGATCGTCCGCATCTGCACGATCTTGTATAGGTAGGGCGTCGGATCCTGCGGGCGCTCCCTCTTCTGCCAGGACTTCCACAGGTCCGCGAACGACACCGACACGATGTCGCTGGCGTCCGCTGGCGAAAGGCCCCGCCGTGTCACATAGGCGGTCAGCTTGCCATGGTTGGCGCGGTAGAGCTGCTCGAACTCCGACCACGGGGCCCCACCTGACGGCGGGGTCCCGTGGCGAGCGTCCAAGTCCTCAGACGCCATGCTTCTCGATCTCGGGAACCGTCTCCGTCGCGCACGCTACCTGCGCCGCCGGGGGGACGGTGTCTGCCTTCGTCGAAGCGTCACCGTCACCCCTGTTGTTGACGCGCCACGACACGGTGAACGAGCCGTCGGACGGCAGGGCCTTGTACACCGCTGTACCCAGCATGGCTGCGAGTTGGAAGCCCAACCCCCAGACCGCGCCGGTGTGCGCGTGATGGACGACCGTCTCCAGCGCGGACCCGGGAACCGCGTAGTGCTGCGCGACCTCGGTGATCACCACGGCCGACGCCGTGGACCACCTGCCAGCGCGACGGAACACGCCGCCCTGCTGCGCACTGTTATTTTCGGTCATTTTTGCGTAAACCTCACAAAAGGTGGATGGGTCAGACAACCGAAGTGGCCCCCGGGCTCCGGGCAGGTCGCCGACGAGGGTCCGCGTACAGAAAAACCACAGTCACAGGGAGTGACGCAACCGACGCATGATGTTTGTGACGATGTAACAAAAGGGGCATGCCAAACGCACTTGCCAGAAGCTTTCGCGGGCTGGCAAGTGCGCTTGGCTGCGGGGTGGTTGTCCGGCAGTCCGGTCGTCGGCGACTCTTTTGCCCGGAGCCCAACGTGGACTGCACCCACCTCTGCGAGGGCAATACCCCTCGCACTCTGTACCACGCAGCGAGCGACCCGGATCACCAAGCAACGAGCCGCTATTTTACCAAGTCATTACTAATGCAGTTCAGGGAACTGCGCCCCAAATCGCCTGGGCGATGACTCGGTTCCAACGGTTAGGCCCGCTGACCGGCGTGACGGCAGTCCTCCGCAGCCGTCGCAATCCACTACCCGACCACACCTGAGCAGCGATCGGTGCCATCGGCCGAGGCCTCTACAGGTCGAACTCCAGGTGCTCGATGTCGGTGAAGCGCACTTCCTCCAGACGTCCAGCGCGGCGGCCGTTGTCCTGGAAGTACACCTCCTTGAGGGCTTCGGCGGCGATCTCGTTCAGCTGCTGCTCGGTGGCACCGGCTTCCTGGGCGTCGAAGAGGCGGGCGGCGTAGTGGGGCGGCAGGGCGACGGTCAGGTGCCGGATGCGGTCCTGGTCCGTCGACAAGTAGGTGATGTCACCGACGTACTTGGTGTTCGGCGCCGCCGCGGTGAAGTCGCGGCCGATCAGGTCGGGGGCCTTGGCCGCGGACGGGGCCGGGACCGTCATGCGATGCCTGCGGCGCAGGCGAACTCCGGTGAGCCCGATGGTCCGCATGACACGGGCGACGCGCTTGTGGTTCACCGCCCGGCCGTCGTCGCGGAGTTCGGCAGTGATCCGCGGGACGCCGTAGGTACCGTCCGAGTCCCGGTGCACTTGACGTATCCGGGCCGCGAGTTGGGCGTCCGCAGCCTGGCGAGCGGCCCGCTTGGGTGCGGTGCGGCGCCAGTAGTAGAAGCTGGAACGGGCGATCCCGAGGATGGCGCACAGCCGCTTCACGCCGTGACGGCGCTGGTGATCGGCAACGAACTGGAAGCGGGTCACCAGCGCGTCTCCCCGGCGAAATACCGGGCCGCCTTGCGGAGGATGTCGCGTTCTTCCTCCAGCTCGCGGATCCGCTTCCGCGCGGCGGCGAGTTCGGCCTCCACCGGGTTCCGGGCCTGGGCCGACGCCGCCGGAGGCGTCGAGTGGGCACCCTGGCGCCGGCCGTCGTCGGCCCGGATCCAGTTCCGCAAGGTCTCGGTGTTGACCCCAAGGTCCTCGGCGACCGACTTGATCGTCGCTCCCGGCCTCGACCGGTACAGCGCGACCGCGTCCGCCTTGAACACCGACGGATAGTGCTTCATTGCCATCTGTGCAGGACTCCTGACCACCCGGACCATCAAGATCCAAGTGTCTCCGGCGTCCAAAATCCGGGGTCAAGGCCCATGGGGAGGTCGCCCAGGAGGTGGTGCTGGCAGGGCTCAAGTCTGTCGAGGTTGTCGATCTGCTGGGTCAGCCATTGGGTGAGCGGAGGGACGGTACCGGTGAGTTGGTGCGGGCTGGGGAAGATCAGGGTGTTGTCGCGCGCGGCGGCGCGGGCGCAGGCGTAGGTGCGCTTCCATTCGGCCTTGCCTTTGGCGTTCCACCAGGGGTAGATCTCGTTCAGGGCCCGTTGGTAGCAGTGGGGCAGGCGGCGGGTGTTGGCATCCTTTCGGCGCTCGGCGAGCCAGCGGCCCAGGTGCAGGCCTTGGTGGTGTTCGGCCCACCGGGGGGCGAGGTGTCCGTGGCGGGTGACGTAGTCGCGGGCGATGAGGAGCTTGCGCTCGATGCTGTGCGGAGGGTGCTCCCAGATCATGTCGAGGGTGTCCAGTGCGGTCGGGCCGGGTGCGCACCGTGTGGCCCAGGTCGTCCAGCAACGATGCGGCCTCGACACGCAGCCGCAGGCTTCGGCCCGATGCGATGATCCGCGAGCGCGCCGCAGCGGCAGTCCTGTCCAGGAACACTGAGGCCAGCAGGGAGTCTGCTTCCGTCTGCCACTCCGCTCCCGGACCACGACGACCGCATACCCTGCCCGGAGCCGGCGGCGAAGGCGCACCATCGCCGCATCACCCCGCCCTGGTGGTTCGCGCTGCCGGCTCTGCTGCTGTTCGCCTTCGTCGTCCTGGTGCCGAGTGCGCGCGGCGTATATCGGCACGCCATGCGCTCCCTTGGCCTCGCGGAGGAGATCGACATCGTCTCCACCGGCTACACCCAGCGGGGCGGGTACGACGGTGCCAGGGAACTGCTGGCGCGTCCGCGCCGGCCCATGGCCGTCTTCGCCGGTGCGGACATCGTTGCCATGGGGGTGCTGGAGGCCTGCGCCGAAGCCGGGCTGTCGGTTCCCGGCGACATCTCGGTGGCCGGCTACGACAACACGACCTTCGCCTCCTTCGGCCCGATCGTGCTCACGAGCGTCGACCAGGCGGGCCGGAGATCGGCGCGAACGCCGCGCGTCTCCTCCTCGAGCGGATCACCGCCCGGAACAAGGCATCGGTACAGGTCACGCTCTCTCCCACGCTCATCCCGCGTCGGAGCACCGCCCCTCCTGCGCGGTAGACCGACGACACCAGGGCCTGACAAGCCGCGTTCAACCGATCGGTTGAACGCGGCTTCCACCTCATGGAGGTCTCTTTTCTCCGTACGGACGACGCGAAGTCGCGGTGGGCCGCAGCAGGATGACCATCGCCCATGGCGCGCGCCGGGTCTTGTGTGCCACCCCCCTGAGAGAGGTCTCTTCGCATGCCCAGTTTCCCCAGCAGACGACGTGTCCTCACCGCCGGTGCCGGCGTCGCCCTCGGTGCCGGCGCCTTCGGTGCCTCGGCGCTCCCGGCCTCGGCCTCTCCCGCACTGTCGGGGCGCTCGGCCGGGCGCGAGGAGACCAGGTCGCTCGACGAGCTCTACCAGGCCGCCCTCGCGGAGGGCGGGAAGCTCGTCGTCTACGCCGGCGGTGACACGCCGACGCAGCAGGACGGCACCAAGGCCGCCTTCAAGGACCGCTTCCCGGACATCGACCTGACGCTGATCGTCGACTACAGCAAGTACCACGACGTGCGCGTCGACAACCAGTTCGCCACCGACACCCTCGTGCCGGACGTCGTGCAGTTCCAGACCGTCCAGGACTTCGACCGCTGGAAGCAGCAGGACCGCCTGCTGCCCTACAAGCCCGCCGGGTTCTCGAAGGTCTACGACAAGTTCAAGGACCCGCAGGGCGCGTGGGTGGCCACGGGAGCGATCGCCTTCAGCCTCGTGTACAGCACGACGGCGGTCGGCTCGGGCGTGCGGCTCACGCCGCGCGACCTGGTCGACCCGAAATGGAAGGGCAAGATCGCCTCGTCCTACCCGCACGACGACGACGCCGTCCTCTACCTCTACACGCTGTACGCCCAGAAGTACGGCTGGGAGTGGGTGGCCAGGCTTGCCGCGCAGGACGTGCAGTTCGCGCGGGGCAGCAACTCCCCCGGCGACGCCGTCTTCGGCGGGCAGAAGCCGATCGGTATCGGCACCGCCGGCTCGGCGGTCCCGTCGACGTCCTCCCCGGTGAAGTTCGTCATCGACCCGCGACACCCGTTCATGGCCTGGGGCCAGCGCACCGCGATCCTCAAGCGGGCCAAGAACTCCACGGCCGCCAAGCTCTTCCTCAACTGGCAGCTGTCCACCGAGCACCAGCAGCAGTCCTTCAACGGCTGGTCCGTGCGCACCGACGTCACTCCCCCGGCCGGCCTGAAGCAGATGTGGGAGTACCCCAACGCCCATGTGGACGGCTTCCCCCGCTTCATGGCCGACCGCGCCGAGGTGGAGCGCTGGAGGCAGACCTTCGCCCTGTACTTCGGCGAGGTCAAGGGCGACCCCACGCCGGGCTGGCTCGGACTGCACCCGGGGGCCTAACCGCCAGCGGGGCTGCCGTACTCTCCCGGCTCTCCCACCGGCGGAACGGCGGCCTCACCCTTCACATGGGTCATACAGACGGCGGATAGACTCGGCCCCCTTGTCCCAATGGATCATTCATCCAGGGGGTTTGTCGTGACCGACCCCGGCCTCGTCCACGCTTCCGCGCCGGCCAGCCGCAGACGGTTCGACCCGAGGCAGCTGCCGCACCTGCTGTTCTTCCTCGTCGTCGGTGCCGCGCTGGTCCGCCTCGTCCGGCTGAACATCCCGTTGTGCTGGGACATCGTGACCGTCAGCGGGCTGCTCGCCATGACGTACGCCGCCGGGCTGGCACTGTGGGCGAGGCTGGGCAGGCTCGTCCGGCACACCTGGATCGCTGCCCTCCTCCTGCTGTGGGCGATCCTCGTCCTCCTGACTCCGCCGCCCCTGACCGGCGCCTACATCTGGTGCGCCGTGCCCTTGGCCTGCGTGGTCCTGGACACCCTCGGCCGCCGTGCCACCGGCGTGGCACTGAGCGCCGTCACCGGCCTGCTCGTCGGTCAACTCACCCGGACCGCAGGCGGGTTCGACCTCGAGATGGTACTGATCCCGGTGGCGGCCGTCTGGGGAACCGTGGCGCTGTACCGGGCCCAGCAACGGAACGTCACGGAACGCCAGCGGCTGGTCGAGGAACTGCGCAGCACCCGCGACGTACTGGCGGACGAACGGCACCGCCACGGCACGCTCGAGGAACGCGCGCGCATCGCCCGTGACCTGCACGACACCCTCGCCCAGGAACTGTCCGGCAACCTCATGCTGCTGCAGGCGGCCGACCAGGAGTGGGAGGAACGGCCCCACATGGCCCGGACGCGGGTCCGCGCGGTCGCCGAAGGCCTGGACGCGGGGCTCGCCGAGACCCGGAGGATCATCCAGGACCTCACCCCGCCCACGGTCGCCGAGGCCGGGCTGGAGGGGGCTTTGCAGCTGCTGTGCGCCCGGGCTCAGCAGCCGGGTGGCGCCGGGCGGGTGCGGTTCCGCTCGGTCGGCACCCCGGCCCTCGGCCCGGACGAACGGAGCGCCACCACCTTGTTCCGCGTGGCGCAGAGCACGCTGGCGAACGTCCGCGAACACGCGCAGGCCACCCACGTGTCAGTGACACTGCGCCATCTCACGGACCGGGTCGAACTGGACGTGTGCGACAACGGAGTCGGCTTCGACACCGCCCGCATCGGCGGATCGGTCCGGTCGGGCCGGGGCTTCGGCCTGCCCTCGGCCCGGGCCCGGCTACGCCAGGACGGCGGCGATCTGGAAGTCGACAGCGCCCCGGGGCAGGGCACGCGGATCCGGGCCACCGTCCCCGCCCGCTCGTTGCGGCCGGGAACGCAGGCGCCTGTCTCCGCGGCGGCGGCGCAATGACGGCCGCGACGCGGCGCCTGCTGATCGCCGACGACCATCCGGTCGTACGGGCCGGGGTGCGGGCCCTGCTGGAGGGGGCGCCGGACCTTGAGGTGATCGCGGAGGCCGGAAGTGGCGAGGAAGCCGTCCGCCTGGCGCTCGCACTGGCACCCGATGTCGTGCTGATGGACCTGCGCTTCGCGGGCATGCGCTCCGGCATCGACGGGATCGAGGCGGTCCGCCGGCTCGCCGCCCAGGCTCCGGGCCTGCCCGTGGTGATGCTCACCAGCTATTCGGGGCGAGCCGACGTCGTGCGCGCGCTGACGGCCGGCGCACGCGGCTACGTCCTCAAGGCCGGACCGCCCGAGGACCTCTTCCGGGCCGTGCGCAGCGCCGCCGAGGGCGGCCTGGGACTCGCGGCGGGGGTGGTCGGCGACCTCGTCGGGCAGGTCGTCAGTCCGGCACCGGAGCTGACGGGGCGGGAGCGACAGGTCGTCCGGTTGATGGCCGACGGGCACAGCAACCGCTCCATCGCGGGCGCCCTGTATCTGAGCGAGGCGACCGTCAAGACACACCTGGTGCGCATCTACCGCAAACTCGGCGTCGACAACAGGGCGGCGGCGGTCTCCGAGGCGGTCCGCCGGGGGCTGCTGGAATTCACCTAGCGAGGCGCTGCCCTGCGGTGCGGTGCGGGAGCAGAACGCGAACCCGCCTGGGCCTTGCCGGCGGGCTGAAGGGGACAGATCCGATACCGAGCTCAAGCAGCGTCGGCAGGATCCCTTTCGCGGGCTCCCGCCACCGCAGGAAGTACTCGGTCCCGGACCGGCAGAAGTGCTTGACCTTGCCCGCTCCGATGAGCTCCTCCGCCGCCCGGGGCCCCTTCGAATCGGCACGTCGGGGTCGACGCGGTGCTGGTACAGCAGGTCGACCCTGTTCACGCCGAACCGGCGCAGAGAATCCCCGACGACCTGGACGGGGCTCTTTGCCACGCTCCAGGCTGTCCGGTCACGGTCGAGCACGCCTGCGTGTCGTGGTGTGTCAACCACTCGGCGGTGGCGTGGGGGCCCTGTCGTTCCCCGACCAACTCGGCCCGTCACCGGTGGCATTCAGCCCACAGAACGAGGGCGACCTGCCGTTAGCTTCCCACAAGGCCCACGCCCGCGGTGCCGCCCGGCGCATGGTGCCGTGTCCGGTCCGGCCGTGCCGCCATGGGCCGAGGGCGCGCAACACGCGAAAGCCGGACGCCCAGGCCGGAGTGAGCGGGCGGTTCGTGAGTTGATGTCCGTTCCGGACTTGGTTACGGCTTCTTGCTGAAGGTGCCGGGCTCGGCCTCGGTGAGGATTCCCAGTGTGACCAGGCGTTTCATCTTGGCGCGGGTGCGTTCGACGTGTTTCGGCAGCAGCTCGAAGTCGAGGGCCTGACAGATGTCTCGGGCCCTCAGCGGACCGGTGGTGTCGTTGAAGACGGCGAGGATGCGGGGGTAGTCCGGGTGCTCGGGCAGCTCCAGACTTCCTGCTGGGGCGACCGTCTGGGCCGGGATTCGGTCGGCGAGGCCGATGATGGTCGTGCGGGTGATGGCGAGGTGTTCCAGACGTAGTTCGGCCTCACGGAGTTGGGTCTGCAGGGCGTCGATCTGGGTGCGGAGATCGTCGGCCAGGGCCCGGGCGGCGTCTTCCTGAAGGTCGAGTGCCTGGAGGAGAGGGTTCAGGTTCACGCGCCGGCCATCCGCGGATCGCGCCAGGTGAGCGTGTTCGTGTCGGTGAGCCGACGGGCCATGACGTGGGTCATGGCCCAGTAGACGCGTGAGGCGGAGGAGGCCGGGCGGTGTTCGTAGTCGCGGACCAGCCGCCGGTGCAGTATCAAGATCCCGAACGTCTGCTCCACCCGCCACCGTTTCGGCTGCGGAACGAATCCCTGCTCCTCAGGGTTCCGCTGGACGATCTCGACGTCGATACCCAGGGCGGCCCCGTGCGTGACGACCTGGTTCTTGAAGCCCTGGTCGACCAGGGCTTTGCTGACCGAGCCGCCGGCCGCGACGGCGACCTGGTCGGGCAGAGTGATGCCGGCGGCGTTGTCGTGGACGCTCGCGGCCGGCACGGTGACGGCGATGACCAGGCCGAGGACGTCCACGGCCAGTCCCCGCTTGCGGCCCGGTACCCGTTTCGCGGCGTCTTTGCCCGTCGTGGCCGCAGGGACCCCGGTGGCCGCCCGGACACTCTGGGTGTCCAGGATCACCAGGGTCGGGTCCTCTAATCGCCGGTTCCTCTCCCGCACTTGGCAGCGCAGGAGTTCATGGATCTGCCGGTCGGTGCCGTCGTCCCGCCAGGCGGCGAAGTAGTAGTACGTCGCGCTCTTCGGCGGCAGGTCGTTCGGCAGGAGAGCCCACTGACAGCCGGTCCGGGACTGGTAGAGGATCGAGTTCACGATCTCCCGCATCGAGTAGCGGCCCTCGTGGCCGCTGACGGAACGGTGCCGGTTCTTCCAGGCCGTGAGCACCGGCTCGATCAACGCCCATTGCTCGTCCGTCAAGTCGCTCTGGTACGGCTTGCGTTCACTCACCCCACCGATCCCAGCAGGCCACCGGCATCGGACCGGCACGTTCCGGCTTCGCCCACACCATCAGGTGACACCAGAACCACTCATAGACTCACGAACCGTCCACTCAGTGGAGTGTCCGATGTGAGCGCTACGCCTCCTCGGGTGCCCGCTGTCGGCGTGTTGTGCTCAAGTGAAGGACTGGTGGGGCGGCGTTGACCGGAGGTGGGGGCTCCGGTCAACGCCCCCGCCACCCGAAGACATGAAGGGTGGCGGGGCCGGCGAGCTCGTTGAGGGCGACCTTGACCTGCGGTAGCGGGGGTTGCCCCCCCGTTATGTTTTCCGCGGTCCTGCAAGAGGGCCGCTGGCCTCCGGGCCCGGCATGACTGTGTCCCCCTGTCGAACGGATGACCTGGGGGGTGGTGTCACCGGGCCCGGGAGGTGCCGTCGGAGACGCTGATCAGAGGTCCGGCCACCACCCGGTCCGGCGCAACGCCGGACAGCTCGCGGGCGGCAGGTCTGCATAACGTGGATGCGCGCGTACGACACCACTGCCGAGGCCGGCACGATCAACTCCCCTGGAAGGGCGCGATGTTCGACACCGAAGACGTGGGCGTGTTCCTCGGCCTGGACGTCGGCAAGAGCTCTCATCACGGGCACGGGCTGACTCCGGCCGGCAAGAAGGTCTTCGACAAGCAGCTGCCCAACAGCGAGCCGAAACTGCGGGCCGTGTTCGACACACTGGCCGCGAAGTTCGGCACCGTGCTGGTGATCGTGGACCAGCCCGCCTCCATCGGAGCCCTCCCGCTCGCGGTCGCCCGGGACACCGGCTGCAAGGTCGCCTACCTGCCCGGACTCGCGATGCGGCGGATCGCCGACCTGTATCCGGGCGAGGCCAAGACCGATGCGAAGGACGCTGCGGTCATCGCGGACGCGGCCCGCACCATGCCGCACACCCTGCGCTCGCTGGAACTCACCGACGAGATCACCGCCGAACTCACGGTCCTCGTCGGCTTCGACCAGGACCTCGCGGCCGAGGCCACCCGCACCTCCAACCGGATACGCGGCCTGCTCACCCAGTTCCACCCGTCGCTGGAGCGGGTTCTGGGCCCCCGCCTCGACCACCAGGCCGTCACCTGGCTGGTGGAGCGCTACGGCTCCCCCGCCGCACTGCGCAAAGCCGGCCGCCGCAGGCTCGTCGAGCTCATCCGGCCCAAGGCCCCGCGCATGGCCCAGCGGCTGATCGACGATGTCTTCGAGGCGCTGGACGAGCAGACCGTCGTGGTCCCGGGGACCGGCACCCTCGACATCGTCGTGCCCTCCCTGGCCCGCTCGCTCGCCGCTGTCCACGAACAGCGCCGGGCCCTGGAAGCCCAGATCAACGCCCTGCTGGAGGCCCACCCTCTTTCCCCGGTCCTGACGTCGATGCCCGGCGTCGGCGTCAGGACCGCCGCCGTCCTGCTGGTCACCGTCGGCGACGGCACCAGCTTCCCGAACGCCGCCCACCTGGCCTCCTACGCCGGACTCGCCCCGACCACGAAGTCGTCGGGGACCTCGATCCACGGCGAACACGCGCCCCGAGGCGGCAACCGCCAGCTCAAACGCGCCATGTTCCTTTCCGCCTTCGCCTGCATGAACGCCGATCCCGCCTCCCGCGCCTACTACGACAAGCAACGCGCCCGCGGCAAAACCCACACCCAGGCCCTCCTCCGCCTCGCCCGCCAACGCATCAGCGTCCTGTTCGCCATGCTCCGAGACGGCACCTTCTACGAATCCCGCACGCCCGCGGACGTCGAGCTCGCCGCATGACCCCAGCAAGACCGAATCACCCCAAACCCGACAGGGGTGCCTTGACGAAGGACATAGAGGCACCCCCCCGGACAACGCAGTCCCATTGCTGACGAGACAGCAGTCGACACAACATCAACCACCCTGGCCCAAGCCGCACAGCCCGTGTCCAAGATTCCGGGTCGAGGCCCGTACGACGAGCAACCCGAGGCCCCCCTCCGCCTGAACGATCCAGCACACTGGCCGGCGGTTCTGGTGGAGAGGGGCCTTCGGGCCGTATGGCTCACTCGGTGCGCAGGCCGTCCGGGCGCATCAGCCGGAGCAGTGGTGGCAGGCTGAGCACGGTCACCAGCACGGTGACGGCGGCGCCGATACCGGTCATGGACAGTACGCTCGCCCAGTCGACGTCCACCGCCTTGTGCGTCATCTTCAGCAGTACCGCGCCCAGCGTCAGCCCGACCGCCGTGGCCAGCGCCAGGCCGAGCCCGATCGGGATCGCGGTCTGCCACAGCACGGACAGGGTCAGTGTGCGGCGCCGGGTGCCGAAGGCGATCAGCGACGACAGCAGCTTGCGGCGCTCGCGCAGCTGCTCCAGCTGCGACACCAGCAGACTCGCGCCGATCAGCGCCAGTACGCAGGTGGCGCCGACGAACAGGAAGGTGCGGATGGAGGCGTAGGTGTCGTCGCTCTTGCTGGACACCAGCATCACCGGGTCGGCGGGTAGGCCGAGACGGTGGGCCGTGTTCCGCGCATGGTCGGGCGCGTCTGCCAGCCCCTGGTCGAGCGCGAGGTAGATCTGGCCGCGAAGACCATGTACGGCGCCTGAGGGCAGCGCGCCCGGCGTCAGCAGCAGGCCGCCACGCTTGTTCCCTGCCGGGTCCGTGATCGACCTCGCCTGTTTCACGTCCGCCGGCACGGTCCAGGGCGTCCGCGTCCGCGCAGCACCGGATTCGTCGCGGGAGTCGAACCAGAGCGTGCTGCCGGGCTTGGACATGCCGGGCGTCGCCTCCCCGTATGCGCCACCCTGGACGACGAAGGAGTCACCGTCCTTGCAGGAGGGGAGGGAAGCCACCGCGCGCAGGGACGCACAGTCGGCGATGGCGACCTGGGCGTAGTCCTGGTCGTCGGCGGCCTCGCGCCGTTCGCCGACGGAGCCCTCGTCGAAGGCGTAGACCTTCGCGACACCCTTGGTCGCCTTGAAGTCGGCCGCCGCCCGGGCGAGCGGGACCTGGTCTCCTAGGTCCACGTGCATCTGGGCCCGGGTGAGGTCGTTGGCGGTGTGCTTGGTGTACTGGCCCTGCACCCCGGTGAACAGCATCTGCAGGGCGATGGCGCCCGCCACGGCGACCGCGATGCCGTTGACCGTGCGGGCGGCCGTTCCGCTGCTCAACTGAAGCCGGCGGATGGCCAGTTGCCAGGCGACTGCGCCGGAGCCGAGCCGGGCGACGACCGTCTCCACGGCCCACGGCAGCAGCGCGGTCACCCCGACGAGCAGCAGCAGGACGCCGCCGGTGACCTGGTACTGGTTGAAGTCTTTGCTGTACCGGTCCTTGCCGATCATCGGGTAGAGCATGCCGAGCCCGCCCACGGGCAGCAGTATCCGCCACCACAGCCGGCGCCGCGGGGGCTTCGCGGCGCGCACCACGCCGAGCGGCTCGATCACCACGCCCCGCAGCGCGAACAGGGTGACCAGCACGGCGGCCGCCGGGACCGCGACCACGACCAGCAGGGCGAGCAGGAGGGAGGGGACCAGATAGCTGGGGAACACGCTCACGTCGAACAGGTCCACGGACCCGGAGAACTCCCGGACGAGCAGGAAGAAGACCGCGCCGAAGGCCAGGCCGGCCACGGAGCCGGCGAAGGCCTCGCCGGCGGCGATCCGCCGGGTCATCCGGCTGTCCGAACCCACCAGCCGCAAGGCCGCGAGTCGCCGGTCGCGGCGCTCGCCGCCGAACCGCACGGCCGCGGCGATGAAGACGCCGACCGGCAACAGCAGCACCAGGAACACGACGAGGGAGAGCAGGACGAGGACGGGGTCCTTCCGCTCCGGGGTCTTGAAGCCTGCGCCGAATCGGTCGATGCGTTCGACCCCGCCGCTGTACTGCTTGAACACGAGATCGTCGGCGCCGCGGTAGAAGGCGAGCTCCTGGGCACCGATCAGCCCGGGCTCGGCGATCGTGCCGACGATCCGCCCCGGCAGCCGCTCCCGCAGCATCTTCCCCTCGCCAGACTCCAACAGCCGCTTCAGCGCGGGGGAGACCACCATCTCGCCCGCCCCCGGAAACCTCGAGACCCCCGGCGGCAGGGGCGCCTTGGGCCCCTCGGGCTGCAACGCCCGCCCCCGCACCTCCTTGTCACGGAAAACCGTCCCGGCGTTGCGGACCAGCAGTGTGTTGTCCGCCTTCCGCATCGGCGACTCGCTGAACGCGTACGTGAGGTCGCTACGCGCCTCCTCCCGGTCGTGCCGGACGGCCAGCGCGTTCGGCACCGCGGTGGCGAGCAGCAGCAGTGCCACACCGAGCCCCACGCCGACGGCGGTGAGCAGCATCCGCGCCCACCCCTCCCGCCCGCCGGCGACAGCGAATCTGACCCCCATACTCAGGTCCCTGGACCACTGGCGCGTCTTCATATGACCCGCTCCATGTCCCGGGACTTGCCGTCCCGTACGACGACCTCGCGGTCGGAGTAGGCGGCGACCCGTGCCTCGTGCGTGACGAGCACGACGGCGGCGTTGGTGGAGCGAGCCGCCTCGGTGAGCAGCCCCATCACACGCTCGCCGTTGAGGGAGTCGAGTGCGCCGGTCGGCTCGTCGGCGAACAGCACCCGGGGGCTCGTGACCAGCGCCCGGGCCACGGCCACCCGCTGCCCCTGACCGCCGGAGACCTCGCCGGGCCGCTTCTTGCGCAGGTCGTCGACCTCCAGCCGCTCCATCCAGGTCAGGGCCGCCTTCTCGGCCTCCTTGCGGGAAGTGCCGTTCAGCCGCAGCGGCAACGCCACGTTCTCCACACAGGTCAGCTCGGGCACCAGCTGACCGAACTGGAAGACGAAGCCGAACTCGCAGCGCCTGAGCGCGCTGCGCTGGGCGTCGTTCATGGTGGCCAGCTCACGCCCGTTGTAGGTGATGGACCCGGAGTCGGGCGGCACGATCCCGGCGAGGCAGTGCAGCAGCGTCGACTTGCCCGAGCCGGAGGGGCCCATCACGGCGACGACCTCGCCGGGGTGGATGGAGAAGTCGGCGCCGTCGAGCGCGGTGGTCGGCCCGTACGCCTTGCGCAGGTCCTGGGCGGCGAGCAGGGAACCGGGAGGATCAACACGGGTCACGCGGTCACCGCCCCGGCGAGCTTGTCCAGACGCGCGGCGGTCAGCTCCAGCCAGCGCAGGTCCGCTTCGAGGTGGAACAGGGCGTGGTCGCAGATCAGCTGGTCCGCGAAATCGCCCTTGCGCTTGCGGTCGGTCAGGATCCGCATGCTGCGCAGGTGCTCGGAGCGCTGCGTGTCGAGGATGTCGGCGGCGTTGCGACGGGTCAGCAGCGCGAGGACGACCTTGCTGTACAGCAACGACTGCAGGTACGGCTCGGGCTTCTCCGGCGTCGCGAGCCAGCGCTCGACGTCGCTGATCCCGGCGTCCGTGATCGCGTACCGCCTGCGCTCGGGCCCACTGC
This sequence comes from Streptomyces sp. NBC_00461, assembly GCF_036013935.1. Lineage (NCBI taxonomy): Bacteria > Bacillati > Actinomycetota > Actinomycetes > Kitasatosporales > Streptomycetaceae > Streptomyces > Streptomyces sp. NBC_00461. The sequence continues at coordinate 10,183,439 of NZ_CP107902.1, read as the reverse complement.
CCGCCTCGACGCCGTCGACTTCGACGAGGCCGTTCTTCAGCAGCCGGGACATCGTCGCGTAGACCTGGCCGTAGTGCAGCGGCCGGTCATGACCGAACTTCTCGTCGAAGGCCCGCTTCAGGTCGTAGCCATGGCGCGGACCGGACTCCAGGAGCCCCAGAAGGGTATTACCGATGGACATACCCAGCACTATACACACCATGTATACGCGGCCTGTATACCCGCAGTGTTTAGGCGATGGGAGTGGGCACGCCCTGGCGGGTCGCGTGCCTTTGCGCCGTCGACTCGACCGCGTACTTGGTGAAGATGCTGGAGGACCCGGCTGCCCACGGAGTCGATCCGGCCCGCACCACGGTGTTGCACCAGCTCACCGGGAGCCAGTGGCCGGCCACCCGCGCCCACACCGCTCAGTACGTGCTGCCGCTGCTGCGCGAGCACCAGGTTCGGCTCGTTCAAGCCTCCCGGTCGCCGTGTGGAACGGCGAACCGCCGTCAGGCGTGGGAGGCACCGCGGACACCGTCCTGGAGGCGCGCGACGCTGGCCTCCCCGTCGATGTGGTGTGGCCGCAGGGTGCTGCACGGACCGCCTGACTTGCACGCTTCCTTCGCGCCTTCGGCGGCTCGGTGCCTGGAGCGGTTCTGCTGGACCGGGCCGCATCGGTGAGACGCTCGCAGCATGACCTACCGATAGTGGCGCGCCGGCACCAGCCACGTGACCGCCAGGGCCTCGCCCCTCTCGTCGTCGTCCGAAGGTTCGTCGGGGGCGGCGGCCTGGCGGACCTGCTCGATCTGCCGCTCGATGCCGCGAAGGTTCTCCTGCAGATCCGTGGTCACCACGTTGTCGACGGTGACCTTCAGTGGGGCAGATGCTGGTCGTCCCAGCGGCCCGTGCATGGGTGCCCGACCTCGCGGAGGACGGCCGGATCGGCCTCTCCATCGGCGCGCTGTCCTCCATCTCCGGCCTGATCGTCCTCATCGGCAGCGTGGCCACCGGCTCCCTGCTCGACCTCCGTCTCCCGGCCGCCGTTGTCTGGCTCGTCCTCGCCGCCGTCCCGGCCCTGGCTGTGGCGGTGGTGCCGCGCCGCCCGCACCGAACCCGGGGCGTGGCTGCGGCACGCTGACGACCCGCCGGGCGAGCCTTGCCGGTCCGTAGTGAGTGGTCCCGCGCACAGGATCTCCCCATCGCTCACCCTGACGCACAGCCCGGAATGAGGGCGACTTTACGGCGGGCCAACGGTACGGCGATGCGATCGCAAAGCCCCATGGTCATCGTTCCTGGGCATGACGACGCGTTCGCCGCACAGGGCGAAGCAGGGCCTGAGAGCGCTGGTCGCGGCGCTGGCGTTCTGCGTCGCGGCGCTCGGACTGGCGCTGGTCACTGCTGGCAGAGCCTCGGCTCACGCCGCCCTCATGGCCACGAACCCGGCTGCGAACGCGGTGGTGGCGAGCGCGCCGCGGCAGGTCGTCCTCGACTTCGGTGAAGGCGTCGGGCTTCTCGACGACTCGGTGCGGGTCTTCGGCCCGGCCGGCGAGCGGGTGGACGACGGTCGTCCGCTGCGCGTGGGAGGCAACGCGGCCGAGGTGGGCGTGCTGCTGACGGGCGCCCTGCCGCACGGCACCTACACAGTGGCGTGGCACGTGATCTCTGCTGACACCCACCCCGTCGCCGGAGCGTTCGTCTTCTCGGTCGGCAGCGCCTCCCGTCATGCCGCCGCTCCCACCGCAGCCTCACCCAACGCGAGCGCGGCCGGCATCCTGTACGGGTGCGGCCGGTACCTCGACTACACGGGCTACGCGGTGCTCGTCGGGGTGAGTGCCTTCGTGCTGCTGTGCCGGCCCGGCGCCGCCGCCCGCAGGTCCTTGCTGCCCCTGTTGCGGGTCGGGTGGTGGTCCATGGCCCTCGCCACGGTCGCTCTGCTGACGCTCCGCGGCCCGTACGCGTCGGAGCAGGGCCCCGGCCGTGCGCTGAGCGTCTCCGTGCTCCGCGGCACGCTCGGGACCACCGCGGGAATCGCCCTGCTGATACGGCTGTTGCTCTTGGCGGCGGCGTATCCGCTGCTCCGGCTGCTGACCCGAGGCTGCGGCCCGGGTTCCGCGGGACGGGCGGGGCGTGGGATCCGTAGGGGAGAAGCAGGTCTGTCGGGCGCCACGGTGGTGCTGGCAGTGGGCCTGGCCTCGACCTGGTCCCTGGCCGAGCACGCCTCGGTCGGCATCCAGGTGGCGGCCGCCATCCCGTTCGACATCCTGCATCTGGTGGCCATGGCCTGCTGGCTGGGCGGCCTGTCGGCGCTGGTGACCATGCTGTGGCGCGCCCCAGCCGAGGAACGGGCCGACACCCGGGCCGTGAGCCGTTTCTCCGCGGTCGCCCTGGCCTCCGTCGCGGTCCTGGTACTCACCGGGGTCTACCAGACGTGGCGTCAGACCGGCTCCTGGGACGCGCTGGTGGCGACGGCCTATGGGAGGTGGCTGCTGCTCAAGGTCTACGGCGTCTTGGTGATGCTGACGGCCGCCTTCTACTCGCGCCGATGGGCGGCCCAACTGCGACACCGGGCGCGATCGACGACGCAGCGTACCTGCGTGCCTGTGCCGGTACCGGTCGGGGCGGTCGGGCACGCGGGCGGTTCGCTGCGGGAGGCCCACGGCGAACCGCCCCCGCGAACGGGCGGCGACGACGAAGTGCCGTATGGCGAAGTGCCGTACGACGGCGACGTCTACCGGCGGGCCCTGCGGCGAACGGCAGCGATGGAAGCGGCCGTCGGGATCCTGGTGCTGGCGGTGACCACCGTCCTCACCAACACCCAGCCCCCGCGCGCCGAGGCCCACACCGAGGCAGCGCCGAGGTCGACGGCACGGACGACGAGCCTCGCCGTGCCCTTCGACACCGGCCAGTTGGGGGGCGCCGGCCGAGGCACCGTCGACCTCACCCTGACGCCGGGCCGGCCGGGCGGCAACACCCTGCGGGCCGTCGTTCTGGGCCCCCGCCGCACACCCGAGCGCGTTCCCGAACTGGATGTCGCGCTCACGCTGCCGAGCAGAGGCATCGGCCCGCTCAAAGCCGCCCTCGTGAAGTCCGGAAGCCGATGGGTGGCGAAGGGGTTCCAGATCCCCATGCAGGGGGCGTGGCAGCTCTCCGTCACGGTACGGACGTCGGCCGTCGACGAGGTGACGGAGACCCGGACCGTACGGGTCGCCGCGGGAGGGCAGTAGCGTGAGCTTTCTGCGGGCCGCCGTCTTCGCGGCGCTGTGCGTGACACTGGCGGCCGCCGGCCACCGCATGGCGGGACATCCGCCGCCTGCCGGCTGGTCGGTGGGGGCCGGCTTCGCCGTGGTGCTCGCTCTGACCGTGCCGCTGTGCGGCAGGGAACGCTCGCTGCCTGAGATCTGCGGCGCCATGGCCGTGACGCAGCTCGGACTCCACCTGTACTTCGACGCGTCGACTCCACGAACGTCTATGGCCGTGATGACGGACCACCGGGACGTCACGCGGATGTTCGCTGCTCATCTCGCGGCAGCCATGGTGGCCGCCTGGTGGCTACGGTGCGGTGAGGCGGCCGTGTGGTCGCTTCTGCGACAAGCTGCCACGTTGCTCCCGAGGCCCAGGCTCCGGTGGCCGGAGGCCACAGCACCGGAGGGACAGCCGCCGCAGGCGTGCCGCCGGCGCCGCGAAGGGCACGAGAAGTCGACGCGGCGACTGCTGCTGCGGCACACGGTGAGCCGCCGCGGGCCTCCCGCGGACCGGGGGCCTGCCACCCCCGCGCCCCGAAACCGCACCCGCATGGCTGCACGCGCCCTGCCATCCGCGTCGCCGCCGCACACCGCAGCCGCGATGGCCTCCCACGTCCCCCGATGGAGTCCCTCATGTACGCGACACCCACCGTGTCCTCCCGTGCGGTCCGCCGTGCCCTGACGGTCACCGCGCTCACCGCAGCCGGCCTGATCGGCAGCGCCGGCGCAGCGTTCGCCCACGTCACCGTCCATCCCGACAGCTACCCGCAGGGCGCCACGGACGGCACGATCACCTTCCGCGTTCCCAACGAGGAGGACACCGCGGGCACGGTCAAGCTCGACGTCGTCTTCCCCACCGACCACCCGATCCCCTCCGTCCTCGTCCAGCCCGTCACCGGCTGGACAGCCCAGACGAAGACCGCCAGACTCCGCACCCCCATCAAGACCGACGACGGCGACATCACCACCGCCGTCTCCGAAATCGTCTGGACCGGCGGCAGGATCGCGCCGGGCCAGTACCAGGACTTCACCGTGGCCTTCGGCCAGCTCCCGACCGGCGCCGCGCAACTGGTCTTCAAGGCCCTGCAGAGCTACTCCGACGGCAAGATCGTCCGTTGGATCGAGCAGCAACAGCCCGGCCAGGCCGAACCCGAGAACCTCGCACCCGTGCTGAAACTGACCGCGGCCGGCTCCGACGCCGCCAACGTCAGCGCGGTCTCGTCGTCGGCCAAGGCAAGCGACAACACCGCCCGCGGCCTGGGCATCGCGGGTCTCGTCGTCGGTGTCCTCGGCCTCCTCGCGGGCGGCCTCGCCGTCACCCGCGCACGGGCCGCCCGGCGGTAGCGGCGCACGAAGGGGTGGTACAGGACGGCCGCCTATACCACCCCGCACCACAAGGCCCCACTGCCGGCGCAGCAGAGGAACGGTGCTGCCGCGGTGCCCATATCCGGCAGGTCCTCGCTCGTCCAGGCAGTCGCCCGTCCGCAGTCATCGAGCTGTCGGTTGCCCGCCTCGGGCCGGCCGTGCGCCCGCGCCCGGCCGACACCCCCTCACCGGTGCCGGGCTGCCTGCTGCCCTGATGCGCCTGCCTGCCCGGAAACCGGATCCTTGGCACAGAGAAGGACAGACACCAGGTGATCACTCCTGCCCTGCCTCCCTCGCGTGAACAGACGACGACGAACCCGAGACAAGACCCGATCACGGCGTGGGCGCTTGCCGCGCGCAGCGGTGATCCCGACGCCATCGACCACTTCGTCCGCGCCTTGCACCGAGACGTCCGCCACTACGTGACGTACCTCGGTGCCGACCCCGAGAGCGCCGACGACCTGACCCAGGAGACCTTCCTGCGCGCCCTGGGCAGCCTGCACCGGTTCGAAGGCCGCTCCTCGGCCCGCACCTGGCTGTTCTCCATCGCCCGCCGCGCGGTCATCGACAGCATCCGCCACAACTCCTCCCGCCCCCGCCTGTCGGACACGGGCGAGTGGGAGTCGTTCGTCGAACGTACCCGGCCGCGCGGCCTGCCCGGCTTCGACGACGGCGTCGCGCTCGCGGAGTTGCTGAACACGCTCCCCGACGACCGCCGCGAGGCGTTCGTGCTCACCCAGATGCTGGGACTTCCCTACGCGGAGGCGGCCCTCGTCAGCGACTGCCCGATCGGCACGGTGCGCTCCCGGGTCGCCCGGGCCCGTACCTCCCTGATCGGCTGGCTGGACGAGGCCGAGCACGCCGTTCCGGTGGCCGAGGGGTACGACTGACCGTTCCGCCCCGTGTGATGCGGAGCTGCTAGGCGACAAGGCCAGAGGCGCGACTCGGAGGGCGTAGTGCCGTTCTGCGCCCTCCACGCGCCCTGCCCTTGTCGCGCGGGGCCTGGTCATCATGGCGACAGGAGCATGCCGGGACAGCCGCTGGAGGTGCGTATGCGGGCTTCCGCCGAGGTCAGGTGGCTGGCGTTCGCGGTGATGGCGGTTGTCGGGCTCCTCTGTCTGGCACGGTTTGTGCGGGGCTCCGGCTTTGTCGATGTCGGATGACAGCGCATGTCGGTGAGTCTCGACACCACTTCGCCATCAGTGGGGTTAGAAATGTTGGTGAGTTTTGGCAGCACCTGGCAGCGGCCAACAGGAATTCCGCACATCAACAAGCACCCCGGCATGCTGGGGTCGTTGCCTTACCCGCCGATCCCAAAGGGCAGCCCCTTGTGATGCTTGCTCAGTGAACGTCGTATGACGTTGACCAGCTTCACCTGCGCTTGGGCGGATGCTTGTCTGGCCTGTTCGAACTCCTCCGGACTCAGCGGGTCACGCAGTGGGGTGCGTTCGCCTCGCTCCACCTGGTCCAGGAAGGAGTTGATAGCACGGCCGAAATTGTCGACTTCCGTCGCAACTTCCGTGGGAGCGACCAGGCTTACGCGTATCAAGGCCGCGCTCCACTCGCCCCAGTCGTAATCCCACCCGCGTCGGTCACCATGCGCTCGCCTGAGTTCCATCGTGAACTTGGCGTAGTGACTGAACAGCTCCTGGTAGGCGGCAAGTTGCTGATCACGGGTCCACTGACGATCTTGAGCCCGGCGCGTGACGATACCGCCGACCAGCACACCCGCTGTGGCGGAAAGCGCACCAGCGGCCGTTGTCACCAGCGAGTCCAGCATCAAACCCCCTGAGGCCCCGCAGTCCCAACCTTCGGTGAGACGAACATACTGATCATCACTCCTCGGCGACAATGATCAGCCTTCGGGCGGTTCAGACTGCTGCGGTCAGCCGTTGTGCGCCTGCTCAGCCCTGGCCCGGTCTGGGCGAGGCGGAAGGCGTCGCTGCCCGGGACACGTCAGCCGGTGGATCTGGTCGGGGCTGGCGACCTTGAGCACACCCAGCGCAGCCAGAACGTGCGCGCGCACCGCACCCGTGGATCCGTACGGGTAGATCTTCGAGCCGCCCCACCGTCCATCCCTCCTTGCTCCCGGCGCGGCCCCCTGGCCGCGCCGCTGCGGGCCCGGCGACGCGGGGCCCGCCAGAAGCCGCGCAGACCCTCACCCGATGATCTCGACGTCCGCCCCACATCTACCACCTTCCACAGACATTCAAGTGGGGCGACAGAGAGAGAAAGAGGGTTGTCGGGGTGTGCGGTCGGGCCTTTCTACGGGGTCTGACCAGGGGAACCTTGCATAGCCTACAGCGGCTGCCGGTAGGGGAGTTGGTAGGGATGACGGTAGCGGGGCCGGTAAGGGGTTCGGAGGCTTGCCCAATGCGCAAGGCTGGATGCGCTCGCCTGCGCAATCGGCCTTGCGCAGGCCGGTCTTGCCAGCCGCCTGGCCAACATCCATCTCATCGTCGTCACGCCGACGATGCCCGGATCGCGTCGCGGCCGCGGCGCAGTACCGCCGTGCTGCTGCCCCTCTTGGACTCATTCACCCGTGCCCGTCCAGACACCACCGGGTTCGTTGAGGGTGGCGCGGAACCGTTCGATCGTGTCCCGCACGTGTGGTGCCCCGTCCCACTCCGCACCGTACTCGCCGGTGGGCGTACGCCAGGTGCACACGTAGTCCTCAGCCACCTGGGCAACGTCGTCCGGCGCAGGGCATAGGCCCAGCCGGTCTCTTCCTCCCAGTTGAACCGTAGACCGCCCACTCCGGCGGTGCGGCTGATGTCCCACACGAGTACGAGGTACATCGTGCGCCCGCGCTGGGGATGGGTGCAGTCCGCGCGGACGGTGCCCGGCGGGATGCCCCGCCCGGTGAGCGCTTCGTCGACGGCCTGCAGGTAGGGGACTGCTTCAGTGACGGCGCGTCATCGAAGCCGCTCAAACATCGATGACACACGATCAAACATCGATGACACGGGACAGTCGAGGTCTGTGACCTTGCGCAGTGAAGGTTGAGCTTTCTCATCGGACGTTGAGTGAGAGGCAAGCCCCAGGTCGAGAAGCTGCGAATCCCGTTGGGTGGTGACGCGTCGCTCTGCAGGTGATGCCAGCCAGTTGCCTGCTGCTGGGCGGTGGGCCTGGCGGCGCTGGGCATTACCGCCTTCGCCGCCCGGACCGCCTCCCGCGCGCGGGGGCCAAGGCAGCGTCGACGGGTGTCGAGCACGCTGTACCGGTGTCGTGACCGGCCCGGTGCGAGTGTCGTTTGGACGGTGAACGCCGCGCACGGCGAGAGCGTGATCGTGTGAGGGACGGGGGCTTTCAGGGTGCCGGACGACGAGGCTGCGGCTTCGGCTGCTTCACCGGTCGCATCAGCCGCGCCGCCCGGCCAGGGGCGCCTGGCGGTGCAGGTCGTGGTGCCTCGAACGGAGGCGCGCTGGGCGTGGCTGCTTAGCGACGGCGGCGAGCCCCGGAACTGGATGTTGCTCCTGGCCCCGCTGCTGGGCTGGCACACCGACGGCTGGGCCGGCATCGGCTGGGGCATGGTCGCGGCGGTGTTCACGGCGGTGCTGCCCACGTTGATTCTTCGGTTCGGCGAGCACCGCCAGTACTGGGGAGACCGGCATGTGCGGCGGCGGCAAGACCGCATTGTGGCGGCCCCAGGGGTGATGGCCTCGGTCATCACCGGCACCGCACTGCTGCACAGGTTCGATGCTCCCGTCGAGGTGACGGCCCTGGTGACGGCGATGGTCGCCGTTCTGCTCGCCCTCCTGGTGATCACCTTCTTCTGGAAGGTGTCGGTGCACTCCGCCGTCGCCTCCGGCGCCTTCACCATTCTCGCAATGGTCTTCGGCCCCTGGCTGCTCGTACTGGCTCCCTTGGTGGTGCTGATCGGCTGCTCCCGCATCCGGCTGCGTTGCCACACCGCCGGCCAGGTCAGCGTCGGGTTCCTCATCGGCGCGGCCGTCAGCTCACCCGTCTTCGACCTCATGAGGTGATGGGCATGAACCCATTCCTGGCTCCCAGCCCCGCCGATCTCGTCCTGGTCAAGGCAGCGTGCGGAGCATCCGAACGGAGCTGACGCGCGGCCCCACCATCCCAGGTCAGCACCCCGTAGGCGCCCGAACGGGCCGGTCACCAGGTGCGGTTGACGCTCCACAGCGGCACCTGCTCGAAGAAGGTGACCGCCTCTTCCCGCCACCGTGACCGCCAGCCGGCGGCCACCTCGGTGGCCTGCGCCGCGCAGCGGTGCATGTCCGCCTCCATCCTGTCCGGCACACCACAGTGCTCCCCGATCTCCCGGACGGCGGCGATGGTCTCCGCCGGACAGGACGCGTCGCCGAGCGCGGCCTCCACCACGCGACGCTCGGCGTCGTCGACGGCCGCCAGCAAGGCGCTGACCGTGTAGCTGTGTTTGCCGTCGCGGATGTCGGTGCCGGTCGGCTTGCCCATGACGGACGCGTCCCCGAACAGATCCAGGTAGTCGTCGCGCATCTGCCCGCCGATCCCCACCAGCCGCGCATACTCCCGCAGCTCCTTCCCGAAGAGCGCCGGCTTCTCGCCTGCGGCCAGGAGCCCAAGTTGCATTGGCGCGAGAACCGAGTAGCGGGCGGACTTGTAGTCGGCCACGCAGTGCAGGACCTCCTCTCCCGGCGCGGCGGCGAAGTCGCGTTCCAGGTCGACGATCTGGCCCACGAACGTGTCGGCCGCCGCCCGCGTCTGCACCTCGACCATGGCCTGCCGCACCGCCACAGGCACTTTCGCCTCCAGCAGCACCTGCAGCGACAGGGCGAGGGCGAGGTCCCCCGCGAGCACGGTCAGACCAAGGGCCGCCTGCGGATGGCCGGGAAACCGCTCACGGTAGGCGTAGTAGGTGGACGGGCCGCCGCGGCGGGTGGGGCTGTCGTCGATGAGATCGTCGTGCACCAGGCCGTGGGTCTGCAGCAGCTCGATACTCAGCGCCGCAGCCTCCAGCCCCTCGACCGGCTCGTCCGTCACCAGACGCGCCGCCTCATGCAGCAAAACGACCCGCATCCGCTTCCCGCCCCGCAAGGACAACTCCCGCAGCAACCGCAGGCACTCCGGAGTGAAACGGCTGAACGACGGCGCATCCAGCCCGGCGCTCAACGCGTGGAAGTACTCCTCGAAGAGCGTGTTGAACCGGCGCTCATATCCGGCGACACGATCGGGAACCTGCTCGGTCATCACGAGTTCTTCCTGCTCGGGGGTCCGGTGACACCGCTGTAGACGCGCCACGGTTGACGTTTGGTGCCCTAGGGTCGCGGCCGCAGGGGTCAGGACGTGTACTGGGTGGCCTTGACCGCCAGCCCACGCAGAGCACGATCCGCAGACGGCGGGAAGCCGGCCCCGTCCAGGACGCGCAAGACGTGGTCGTAGCGGGAAGTAATCATCCGCTCGGTCTCCTTGCGTGCCCCTGTCGCGAGCAGGATGCCCCGGATCTCCTCGGCTTCGCGCTCCTCCAGGGCGGCCCGGCCCACCAGCCGGCCAAGCCGCTCCCGCTGGACCAAGTCAGCCTTCTGCAGGCCCAGGGCCAGCAGAACGGTCCGCTTGCCCTCCCGCAGGTCGCTCAGGCCCGGAGCGCACGCGCCGTCCGGGCTGCCGAATACGTCCAGCAGGTCATCCCGCAGCTGGAACGCCTCCCCCAGCGGCAAGCCCAGCCCGGTGAAAACCTCCATCGTGGCCCCATCGGCCCCGGCGACCGCAGCCCCCAATTGCAGCGGCCGCTCGATGGTTGCCGTGGCGGTCTTGTACCGGATGATCCGCAAGGCCGCCTCGACGTCATCGGCGCCACGGCCCGTGCCCATGACGTCCAGGTACTGCCCGTACATCACCTCTTCCAGCATCGCGTCATACAGCCCATGGACCAGCCGCTGCCGGCCGGACTCGATCGGGGCAGTGTGCAGCAGCTCCTGCGCCCACATCAGGGCCAGGTTGCCCACCAGCAACGCGCCGCCCGCACCCAGCCGCTCGGCCCGCTCGCCAGCTCCCAGCCGGGCACGCATCACACGATGGACCGCGGGCCGACCGCGGCGACTGACCGAGTCGTCCATGATGTCGTCGTGGATGAGCGCGAAGGCCACGAACAACTCCAGCGACGCCGCCACCCGCACCGCCGACGCCGCATCACCACGGCCACCGGCGGCATGCCAGCCCACTACGCACAAAAGCGCCCGGATCCGTTTCCCGCCAGCTGTCAGGAAGTCGCGTACGGTCTGCACCACCTCCGGCGGATGCCCCCGGCCAGCCCCCGCACGAGCCTTCTCGGCCAAGAAGTTCTCAAGAACCGCATCAACTTGGCACTTCACCGCAGGCAGATCGATAGCTCGCGCGTCGATCACACCCGACGTCACGACTCACCACTCCCCACCAGGGGAGCCAGTCTCATGGGGACGGACGAGAATGCGCGATAGCTGCCCCCTGGCTCACGGCTCTGACGACAACTGAGGCCGCTGACTGGCCGCGTCACCCATTTGGTCTGCATGATCCGTCCAACGACCCACACCGCTGAAGAGCACGCACGGCGTGGTCACCTCCCTGACTTCGCAACCATCAGCGGGGTCTGTGGCCTGCACGGGATGGTGGCCAACTTCCAGAGCAACGCACCTCGACCGGATCCTCGCGGCGTCCGTCCCTACCTGCCGCTCTCACTGGCCCTAACAAAGCCTCTGGACGTGGCGGTGGGTGATGAGGCAGACGGCGAGTCCGAGGACGGCTTCGTGGATGTCGTCGCGTCGTTCCCATCGGATCCGCAGGCGGCGGAAGCCGTGCAGCCAGGAGATGGTCCGCTCGACAACCCACCGGAACGTGCCCAGGCCGGTGCCGTGAGGCTGGCCGCGTTCGGCGATCGCGGGCCGGATGCCGCGCTCGCGCAGGAGCCGGCGGTACTTGTCGTGGTCGTAGCCGCGGTCGGCGAAGAGCATGTCGGGCCGCCTGCGCGGCCGGCCGACGACTCCGGCCACTGCCGGGATCTTGTCCAACAGCGGCAGCAGTTGGGTGACGTCGTTGCGGTTTCCGCCGGTCAGCGACACCGCGAGCGGGATCCCTTGGCCGTCGGTGATGATGTGGTGCTTGCTGCCCGGGCGTGCGCGGTCGACCGGGCTGGGTCCGCTTTTGGGCCCCGGCGTGCGGCCCGGACGTGGGAGGAGTCGATCACCGCCCGCGACCAGCCCAGCTGGTTCTTCGAGCGCAGCTTGTTCAGCAGCAGCTGGTGCAACCGGCCCCACACGCCGGCCTCGTTCCAGGCCGCAAGACGGCGCCAGCACGTCATGCCCGAGCCGAAGCCCAGCTCCTGGGGCAGGTACTCCCACTGGATCCCGGTGTGCAGTACGAACAAGATGCCGCACAGGGCCTGCCGGTCGGGCACACGTGGCCGTCCCTCGACCTGCTTCGGCGGCGGCTTGGGCAGCAACGGTTCAATGAGCGACCACAGTTCGTCCGACACGATCCACGGCCGCGACTGACGCTTCCCCATGCCCACATCAACGAGCGATCAAGCGGACAGTCACATGATCAACCCGCTTTTGTTAGAGCCAGTTAGCAAGAGAAGCGAAGGGCTCACCGACTTCCATTGAGGTCGCCAACTGTTGCGCATGACGGCTCACCTCTTTAAATACATCGACTCGACGATCCCGAAGCCACTTCTCATGCTCGGTTCACGCAGCCTCACGAGCAGCCTTACGGGTTCCTCTTGTGGTTATGAGAGTGCCAGCAACGCCGAGTAGGCCACCGCCCAGAGCGCCCGCCAAGCCAGTGAGCGCGACAGGCCGCACCCCTGCCCGACCACCTCAGTGACGAGCTGGGCGCGAGCCTCGGCATCCCCGGCATCACCGCCCACCGCGCCGTCTTCGCCGACGTCCCGGTCGACGGCCGACTGGTCCTGGTCCACGGAGTTCTCGGCGGCGTCGGCTCCCTGGCCGCCCAGCTCGCCCACTGGGCCGGCGCCACCGTGATCGCCACCGTCCGCCGCACCGCGGACCTCGACCGCGTCGACCCGGCCGTCGCCCACGCCGTCGCCCTGGACACCGGCGACCCCGCCGCGGCCATTCGCTCGCACGCGCCGCGGGGCGTCGACCGGATCATCGAGGTCGCGCTGTCCGACAACGCCGATCTCGACAACGCCGTCGCCGCCAACAACGCCGTCATCGCCGCCTACGCCACCCGCTCGGACCGCACCGAAATCCCCTTCTGGCCGCTGCTGTTCAACAACGTCACCCTGCGGCTGCTCGGCAGCGACGACTTCCCCGCCGAGGCCAAACGCCAAGCCGCCCGCGACCTCACCTCCGCCGCCGCCGTCGGCGCCCTCACCGTCGCCGTCGGCGACCGTCACCCGCTGGACGACATCGCCAAGGCCCACGACCACGTCGACGCCGACGGTGTCCACAGCCGCATCCTGGTCACCCTCCCCCAATAGCGCAGACTCGGAACACTGCCCTGCTCAACTGCCTAGCCCTACGGGTCGGCCCGTCGCGCTGCCAACTATTCGGACCAGTTCCCGCCGACGAAGGTGGCCCAGCGTTCGGCTGTCTTGGGGTGGATACCGAGCAGGGCGGCGACGACCATGGGCGGCAGGTCTACTAGGGCGTCCATCAGGGCGGTGTTCCGTGCAACGCGGGCGGGCAGACCGTGGTGTCTCAAGGCGTCGGCGAGGCCGAGGGGGTTGCGCGGGCGTCCAGGGCTGTGACCGGGCAAGAGGTATCTGCACCCGGCCGCGTTGCTGTGCCGGGGGCTGTACTGCAGCTGATCGTCGATGAGACGGGCGAGCTTCGGCGGGAGCACGAAGGGGTGGTTATTGACCGTCAGGTAGGTATGCCCCTGATCGCGGCGAATGTGGTCTTCGGTGAGTTCGACGATGCGGGTCAGGGGGAGGGCGTAGAGGCGGACGAGAGCAGCCGCGACGCGGACATCCAGGGGCAACGCCGTGTCGTTCAAGCAGCGCAGCAGCTCTTTTCGGTGCTCCTACTCTGCCTGGAAGTGGCCCGGGAGTTGGGCGGCTGAGCGCTCGATGACCAGATCGGGCGGGCAGAGGCGTCGTGCAGTGCTCCAGCGGAGGAAGGGGATGGAACGGGAGCGCAGGGTTGGCCGCTCGATCGCCCAGGTGTCCAGATGCCGCTGCTGGAGCTGGGAGAGACTCAGGTGCTGGGTGCCGAACCAGTTCAGGAAGTTGATGGCGGCGAGGACGTTGCCGCAGTCACCCTTGTGTGCGGCGTAGGTGTAACGGCCGCGGGATGAGCGTCGGCGGGCGTCGCGGATGATGTGCCACTCGGCGAACGGACGGATGAGGTTGGCGTGCCGCGTTGGCAGTTCGGCCACGGTCCGTGCGACCCAGTTGGTGAGGAGGGCGAGATTCTCATCGCGTGGCGGCAGGATGCCGGCGGTGACGAGTAGCCCACACACCTAGGCGGCGGCAGCCCGCTGCGGCAGCGTGTCGAGGGATTTGTGGTTCAGCGCTTCGGGATCGAGTGCCAAGCGGCCCAGCAGATGGGCGGCAGGGCTTCGGCGCAGCCACTGCAGGACGCGGTAGGGGTTATCCGCTCCGGTCAGTACCGCGGCGAGGGGGTGGAGTAGCTGGGCCAGGCTTGCGCCGTCCGCGGAGAGCAGATCGGTCACGCGGGCGGCCAGGGTGCAGCGGGGACAGCGGCGGCCGGAGTAGAGGTCCGCCGGCTCATCGCAGGCCGAACACCGCTCGACCGGTTCGTCGGGGAACGAGCACGCCTTGCACAGGAGGGTTCCCTCGGCCGTCTGACCGATCAGGATGCGCTGCCGGTTGCACGAGGCGCACGGTGCAGGGGTCGACAGGGCTGTTCTGTAGCAGGAGTTGCACACCGGCCCTCGCGGCCAGAAGACCTTGATCTTCGCGACGTGCCCGCACAGGGCACATGCGCACTCTTCGCGAGGGCGGCACGTGTCGCAGTGGAACGGTCCCAGGCCGCCGTTGACGTGGTGGCCTGGGCGGACCCTGTCGCAGATGGCGCAGGTCTTTTCGTGTCGCTTGTAGCACCGGTCGCAGGTGTCCGGCCTGGAGCCGTCGGCCCGCGCCACGATGGGAACGATCTGCCCGCAGACACCGCACAGGCGGGCAGGGCTGGAGTAGCAACCGCCGCAGACCGGCCCGTCAGAGGTCAGGGCGTTGACCCGGCGTACCCGTCCACAACGGCAGTCTGGCGCAGGTGGGCGTCGATCAGGGAGAAGGTGGCTTCCGGTTGTTCGATCTGCGGAAGGTGGCCGGCCTTGGGGATGACCTCGAGTCGGCCGTTGCCGAATGCGTCGGCGTACGCCGCGCCATAGGCGGGGGTGACGATGCGGTCGCTCTCGCCCCAGAGCAGGAGGGCGGGTGCCTGGATGCGTCCGAGCCGGCGCAGCAGCTTGGGGTCGTGCATGTAGGGGTCGCCGGCGAGGATGCGCATGGTGGCCATGTTGGTTTGTCTGCGCGCGAGTTCTTCGGCTGGGACGTCGGCTGGGTCGAGGTAGTACCGGTCTGAGTCGTGCCAGGAGTGCTCTGCGACGCCGCGGGCGTCAAGGGCGAAGAAGTCAGTGATCGGTTCCGTCTCGACTTGCACGCCGACGGCATCGATCAGGACAAGGCCGGTGATGATTCCTGCGCTGTCGCGTACGGCCATCTCGGCGGCTGTCCAGCCCCCGAGCGAGGAGCCGATGACGAGAACATCGCGCAGCCGACGGTCGCACAGGTGGTGCAGGTAGGCGAGGGCAAGGTCGTCGATGCCGGTGAGCCACGCGGGGCGCTGGGTGCCGTCCCAGCCGGGGTGCACGGGCGTGATGGCGTGTGCGACGCGGGAGAGGTGCTGGGCGAGGCCGGCGACTGTGGCGGGGCCTCCGCCGCCGTGAAGGATGAGGACCGGCCTGCCGGCTCCGGCCTCGGACAGAGTGAGGGACAGGTCGGCGTACACGGCTGATGCGTCTGTGAGCATGCCCTCCAGCATAACTAAACATCTTTATATAAGCTAGCTTGGTTATGACGTAGACTCGCTCCATGCATGGTGAGCTGCAAGAACTCGGCAGAGCGGTCAAACAAGCCCAGTATCGACAGCACCGGGCGCTCGACAGCGCGCTCTCGGCCATCGGCACGACGCTGGCCCAGTGGGACGCCCTGCGTGCGATCAGCCGCTCACCCGGGGCATCGGCCCGCGAGTTGGCCGCAGCGACGTTTCAGACCGAGCAAGCCTTCGGAACGCTCGTCGGCCGCCTCACGGCCCAGGACCTCGCGGAGCGCCGACCGGGACGCGGCCGGCGCATCGAGCACCATCTCACGCCCGTCGGTGAGCAGGTCCTGGCAGCCGGCCACAAGGTTGCTGACGAGGTGCTCGCCGCCTGCTTCTCCGCCTTGCCCGACGCGGACCGCGCAACCCTGCTCGACCTACTTCAGCGCCTCACCGCAGAACGAGACACGTAGACCCGACCGCCAGGCACACCTCATGCGGCTGCCCATTGAGCGACCACCTCAGTACAGACCGAACTAGACGGCCGGCGGGCGCCTCGGCCCCGATGTTCGTCACGGACCGTTACATCGCAACTGGCCGTCCGTGGGGAATTCCGCCTGGCCGCCGACATCGAACATCAGCGAGCGGTATCCCCAGGTGCGCCACGAGGCTGCCGCACCGCATCCTTGCACCGCCCGGCCCCTGCTCGCTGTCCGTTCCCGGTTCATCCGCAATTTCTCACCGGGTCTGCGGTGTGAAGTGAGCGGGTCCCGGACGACCTGCGCAGCGAGCTGCCCCGCCCAGGCCACCTTCCTGCGAAGGCAATGCACCCGATCCGGCTGTTGCACCTGGCTCAGGGAGATCACGACGACCAGCGGACGGACGCCCCACCTTCCGAGTGGTGGTCGACCAGATGACGTACATGTCGCTGATCAAGACCGCCATGCCCCCAGGGAAGAAGCCCGATAACAGCCTCTACCTGCGGCTTTTGGAGAACTACCGGAAGAACAACAAGCACGCGCTGCGCACTCGGCGGGCATTCCCGATCACGCTGCCCTACCTGATCCCGATGATGGAGAAGGCGGAGGCCGACAGCCGGCCGATCGGCTAACGCGACTCGGCGATGCTCGCCTTCGGGTACCGCTTCCTGGGCCGAAGCGTCGAAGACGCCAACCTCGAGATCGAGGACCTGACCTCCATCAACGGCGGCCTCCTGGTCTGGCTCCCCGAAGACAAGACGCACGACGAGGAGCAGAACCTCGTGCTCCTGGACCGGCCGGACATCCAGCTCGTCCCGCGGCTCACCCGCTGGCTCGACTACATGGCCGACCAGGGCATCACCACAGGGCCGGTATTCCGGCACGTTCTCCGGAGCAGCAAGGTGGCCTCTGCGGAGACTCAGGGGAAGACGGCCATGGCCCGAGGTGGGGAACGAGCCGTTCGCCAGGATTCCCGTGCACAACCCCGCTGCGGCGTAGGCCTGACGCGGCATCCGGGGGCCCTCGGATGCCGTTTGGGCTCCTGCGGCGAGGCGCGGACCGATTCGCGCACAGCGTGCCGCGTACTCCGCGAGATGCCGGGCCTGGAACCCCTCGGCGTCCCAGTCGTCTTCCTGGACGTCGTCGCCTGGCCAGACCTACGCCCATCCCGACTTGCCCATGGAGAACGTGACCTCCCGCAGGTCGTGGCGGACATACTCAAACGCATCGAGGATCTCCCACTCCTGATAGCTGAGGTCGGTGAGCAGCATGCCGACCGCCGAGCTGCCGGAGGCGCGGATGAGGCCCGGAGAGACACGCGCTGCGAGTGCGGCCGCACGGTAGCCAGGTGCGGACGCCGGGATGCGTTCAGGTATCCGCCCCAGGAGAGCCTCGATGACAGCGTCGAACTGCAGCGTGTCATAGCAGAACAGCAGGTCGGGGCGTCGCGCCAGTCTGTCCACTACATGATCCCTTTCCAGTGCCAGGGGCGAGGTTCTGCACGCCCGCGTAGGCAGTCGACGCGGTATTGAGCCTCCGCCCGCCACTTGGGGCGCCTCGCCGCGTGCTGGGCCGCGTAGGTCGTCATGCGCAACTCGCGGGCCCCAGCGAGGAGTTCGTACCCCTCCCACTCAATGACATCCGTTCCGTGCGCCTCGCAAAACTCGGCGTACTCGTCCTCGGAGACCGCACCAGTCGTCGTCAGCTTGAGCGCTGTGGAAACGAGATCCCACTCCGGCGGGCCGACGGAGACCCGTTCGAAGTCCATCAGCAGCGGCCCGGATGTCGTGCGGGCGACGTTGCCGACCCAGGCATCACCGTGCACGACGCACTCGGGTAGACCGACGGGCCCGTGCTCCCACAACTCGCGGAGTTCCGCATGCCGATGACGCAGCCACCCGCGGTCATCCTCGGACAGGGAGGTTGCCGCGTCGATCCGCTCGGAGACCCGTACGAACGGGTCGAGCCGGTCGAGCGAGAAGTCCGGCACGGGCAACGGGTGGAGCATCTTCGGCAGTGTGACGACATCCCGAACTGTGCCGATCCCGTGCGGCGAGAGCTCGACCCAGAACGTCACCGGGCGGCCCGCAGCCTCGACCGGCTGCTCGACCGGCAACGTGCGGACGGCCGGCACTTCGTTCTCGGCGAGCCAACGGGCCACGCGGACCTCACGCACAGCCGCCTTTCACTGGCCGCCGCGCGCTATGCGGACGATCACCTCGCCGGGAAGACGCCATATCTCGTTCTCGGCGATCCGAACGGGCTCAGCGCATGCTGGGTCGAAGCCTGCGAGGGCGCAGGCCTCAGGGACGGCCGAGATCGTCATGCCTGCAAGGTAGCGGTGATCCGCTGACGCAGGTGCACGGCCTCTTCCAGAGTGCGGTGCTGCCCGGCGAATCGGCGGAGTTCCCGAAGGTCGTCGGCCGCCCTTTGCGAGGTGAGTCGGCCAACGTCGTCGAGTGCCTGGTGCCCGATGGTGGCCGCCTGCACTGGGTCACCTTTGGCCATGACCAGCGACGCCAGCTTTGTACGGGAAATGCCGCGCGAGCGCGCATAGTCGTCGCCGTGCCCGCCACCGCCGTTGCGAAGCCTTGCGCGGCCCGCCGTGGGTCCTGGTCAGCGTGGATGGAAAGATCGAACAGCGCATGCGCCGTGTCGCCGTGGTGCTGGGCGTCGTCGTAGTAGTGCATCCAGGCGGGGTCCTCGGCCGGGTTCGAGCGAGCAAAGGCGTCATCGGCCGCGCCGACGGCAGTCAACTTCCCCTGTACGTCCTGCATCTTGCCGAAAGCGCGGGCGCGGGCGCTGTTCCTGGGCACCACCTGGCCGCTGGGCGAGCGACGCGGCGGGGTCGCCGGACCCGCGAGGTACTTGCGGACCGTCTTGCGGTCCAGCCCCGTCTCCCGGGCGATCTCCGACGGACTCATCGCCGCCCCGGACTCCAACAACCCCCGAAACCGTCGTAGTTCCGACCAGCGACGCGGATCCAAGACCACCGCCGACCACCCCCTGCCGCCACACACCGACTACGCAGCAGAGTGCCCGCCAGCGTTCCTCACCGTCTCAGGAACGGCCGCGTTCATCCGTACGCGGGTGGGGACGTTCAGGTGTACGCCGACACCCGCCATCAGGTCGTCGAACACCGGCTGCCACCGGGCAGGGTCTGCGTTGTGGCCCACGGCCATCGGCTGATCTTCGTCTGTCCACACAACCGACGATGATCAACGGTGGCCGTGCCCTTTCTACGCCACCCAGCAGTACAGGTTCTCGTCTCCCTCGCGGACGGCACGGGCCAGGTCGGCCACGCCGCTCAGGATCCACACGGCGATCTCGGGGTCGAAGACCTCGCCGTCTGCCGCCCGCTCGGCCACCCACAGCCGGCTGACTTCAGCGAGCCGGTGCTCGACGGCAGTGCACAGGGCATCTCGAAGGGTGCCGGAGACGGCAAGGACGAGCGGACCCTCGCCGTCGTCCGGGTCGACACCAGTCTCGGGAACATCGTCGTCAAGGACTTCCTCAAAGCCCCGACCGGTGAAGATGCCCTCCCACTCGATCAGAGCCTCCTCGACATCGAAGTTGCCGAAGGTCAGGGACTCGAAGACCCCGTCGGGACCACCCTCCGCGACAGCAGCGGCAGCTTCGGCGTCCGGTGCCACGAAGAACTTGATGACGATGCTCACCGGGGCATAGTGCCTGTTCCACCGGGCCCGGTCCACCTGCCAGCGGCCGGCAGAAGCCGACCTACCGACCCGAGATGCTGTCCGCCCACAGGCCAAGATCAAGATCTACAGCTGGTACTAGGTTCACCATGAGATCGGGTACAGGTTTCATGGCACCGTCCTCCTGCGGTGCCCTAGCGTCGTGCCGTGACGATTCCAGCTGGACTGAGACGCACGGTCCTCCGGGCGCAGCGGGACACCGGCTTTCTTGCCGCTGGTGTGCTGCCGCACCTGGCGCTGGTGCCCGTGTGGGCCTGGGCGGCGGCGACTACCGCCAGGACGGGGAACTGGCTCTTTACGGTTTCCATGTCGGCCGCCCTGGTCCTGCTCGGCACCCCGGTGCTGACGGCCGTTCAGCGGGCTCGCCACCGGGTACTCATCGGTGTGGACGTCCCCCGGCTCACCCCCACCGCGCCGGAACAATGGACGTGGGCCTCGACCGCCCGGTGGCTCGCGGCGACGCGGCCTTGGCGCAAGATCGGCTACCACCTCCTGCTGGGCCCGCTGCTCGCGCTGCTGGAGCTGCTGGTGCTCGCGGTGGCAGCGGCGTGCCTGGCGGGCGTCATCGCCTACGCCTGGTCATGGGCGCTGCCAACCGCAATCCGCCAGGACTGGTTCGGCTACCTGACCCAGCTGCCGGCTTACACAGCGGCTGGACTCCTCCTCCTGTGCGCCCTGCCCTGGACCGCGCGGGCAGTAGCCCGGGCCGAGGCGCGGCTGGCGTTGGGCCTGCTCGGGCCCAGCCGGGCGCAGCGGCTCCAGGAGCGGGTCGATCAGCTGGCCGTGAGCCGGACCGACTTGATCGAGGCCGTCGACGCGGAGCGCCGCCGGATCGAGCGCGACCTGCACGACGGCACCCAGCAGCGGTTGGTGTCTCTCGCGGTCAACCTGGGTCTGGCCATTGCCACCCGCCCGGACCTGCCGAGTGATGCCCGCGAGGTGATCGCGAGAGCGCACCTGGAGGCGAAGGAGGCGATCGCCGAACTCAATGACCTGGTGCGGGGGCTGCACCCGGCCGTGCTCGAAGACCGAGGTCTGGACGCGGCGTTGTCCGGGCTGGCCGCCCGCACGCCCCTGCCGGTGCGGCTGCGGGTCAATCTGGAGGAGCGGGTGGCGCCCAACGTGGAGTCAGTCGCGTACTTCGTGATCTCTGAGGCGCTGACCAATGCAACGAAGCACGCCAACGCGATGCGTGCAGAGGTGATAGTCCGTCAGGTCGGCGAGGTGCTGCGAGTGCGCGTTACCGACGACGGGCTGGGCGGTGCCGACGCCGCCGCCGGCACGGGGCTGACCGGGCTGGCCAAGCGGGTCGGCTCCCTCGACGGGGCCTTCCACGTCAGCAGCCCCGTTGGCGGGCCCACCACCATCACCGCGGAGCTGCCGTGCGCGCGGTGATCGCCGAGGATTCGGTGTTGTTGCGGGTCGGCCTGATCAAGGTGCTGGAGATGGGCGGGTTCCAGGTCGCCGCGGAAGCCGGCGACGCGGAGGGGCTGTTGGCGGCAGTGGCGGAGCACCGGCCCGAACTCGCCTTGATCGACGTCCGGATGCCGCCCGGCTTCACCGACGAGGGGGTGCGGGCGGCGATGGAGATCCGTCGGCGCTGGCCGGGGACGCCGGTGGTGCTGCTTTCGCAGTACGTGGAGGAACGGTACGCGGCTGACCTGCTGTCTGCGAACACCAGCGGTGTGGGCTACCTGCTCAAGCAGCGGGTAGCCGATGTGGCCGACTTCGTGGCGGCTGTCCGGCGAGTGGCGGACGGGGGCACGGCCCTGGACCCGCAGGTCGTCGCCCAGTTACTGCTGCGGCGCGACAGCGACCCGCTCGCGCGGCTGACCCCCCGCGAACGGGAGGTGCTCGGCCTGATGGCCGAGGGGCGCTCCAATGCCGGCATCGCGCAGGCGCTGGTGGTCAGCGAAAGCGCCGTGGCCAAGCACATCAACAACATCTTCGCCAAGCTTGACCTGCCCGTGGTCGACGCGGACCACCGCCGCGTCCTGGCCGTGCTGCGGTTCCTCGGAGCGTCCCGGGCCTGACCTTCCCATCCGTGATCACGATCTACGGCTGGAGTAAGTACTCCAGCCGTAGATCGTGATCTTGAGTCGTTGGTGAGCAGGTACGGCGTACTGTTCTCGGTTTCACACCGAGCCGAGGGGCGTGAGTACGAAGGTGAATCGGGCCGGCCCGAGCTCCAGCCGGTGCGGCGGCAGAACGCCGGGGCCCACCGCGGCAGTGCCCAGGCCCTGGACGGCGTGGTCGGTGTGCAGGTGGACCACCGGGTCCGGGATCAGCTCGTGCTGGTGCCGGGCGGCGTCGAGCCGACGGTCGGTCCAGCGTCGCGCGGCAAGGTGGAAGACTTCCCCGCCCTCGACGCGGATCCCGCGGCCGGCCCCGTCGCCGATGGCCGCCCAGCGGACGTCCGCACGGTTGCCGTTCTCCTGGGGGCGTACATAGGGCGTCTGCATCTCGTCCACCGTGGCGCGGAAACGACCGACGCGGACCGCCTGCCGGGAATCCGGGTAGGCCTCACCGGGGCCCGTGCCGAACCACTCCACGTGCGAGAAGTCCTCGGGCAGTTCCCAGTCCAGGCCGATACGGGCCAGGGAGCGGGACTTGTCCCGGCGTACCTGTTCCGCGTACTCCTCGGGGGGCAGCTCCGGGTCCACCATGGTGTCGGCGAAGTCGTCGCCCCGCTCCGGCCAGTGGCCGACCGGCTCGGTCTCGACCCGCACCCGCAGGCGCTCCCCGTCGCTGTCCCAGCGGTAGGTGGTCAGGTAGCCGCAGACGGCCGCGGCGGCGGCGCTGCGCACGACGACGGTCAGGCCGTCCGGGCCGGTCTCGACGGAGACGGTGCGGTGCCGCAGCCGGTCCAGGCCCCGCCCCTTCCAGTAGGCGGCATCGCGCTGGCTCCAGCCCAGGTCGTTGTCCGTGGGGGCCCGCCACAGGTTCAACCGCGGTCCTCGCACAGCCGCCGCGCCGATGCGCAGCAGGCTGCCGGTGGTCCGGTCGAAGCGGCCGGGGCCGAGCAGGACGTGCTCGCCCGCGATGCGGGCCGCGACCGGAGCGCCGGTCGGGCGGCGGCGGCCGGCCGAGGAGAGCTGGAGCTGGCCCCAGGCGACCGCGTGCCCTTCGGCCGCCCAGTCGGCGGGCTTGGCGAGCTCCGCCTGGACGGTCAGCCAGAGCTCGCCGCCCTCGTCCCGCGCCGACGGGTCGAGCGGGGGCACCGGCAGCCGGCCGCGTTCCCCGGCCGTCACCTCGGGAGTGGGCAGCACCCCTCGGGCCAGCTCGGTCCCGTCCCCCTCCAGCGACCAAGTGAACCGCAGGTGGGACAGGTCCAGCACGTCGTAGTGGTTCTCCACCGCGAGCGTGCCCGGCTGCGGGCCCGGGCCGATGCGCACGGGCGCGATCACCTTGGCGTACTCCAGCAGACCCGGGGAGGCGCTGCGGTCGGGGAAGACCAGGCCGTCGCAGATGAAGTTGCCGTCGTGCAGCTCCTCGCCGAAGTCGCCGCCGTATCCGAAGTGCTCCTGGCCCTGTGCGTCGCGGGTACGCAGCCCCTGGTCCATCCACTCCCAGACCCAGCCGCCCTGCAACCGCGGGTACTCGTCCCACAGCTGCGCGTACTCGGCCAGTCCGCCGGGGCCGTTGCCCATCGCGTGCGCGAACTCGGTGAGCAGGTATGGCTTGCGGTTGCGCGGGTCGTCCGCCGGATCGCCGGAGCCGGGGCGGGCCGGGTAGGAGATCTCACCCGGCAGCAGCAGGCCGCGGCCGATCCTCGCGACGGCGGCGGGTGGACGGTACATCTCGGCGTGCACGTCGGTGTACTCGCCGAGCCGGTCGCCCTCGTAGTGGAGCGGGCGGGACGGGTCCCGGCGGTGGACCCACTCGGCCATGGCGCGCAGGTTGCGGCCGTCCCCGGCCTCGTTGCCGAGCGACCACATGATGACGCTCGGATGGTTCTTGTCCCGTTCGACGGTGCGCTCGACGCGGTCCATGAAGGCGTCGTGCCAGCGCGGGTCGTCGGAGGGGTTGCGCTGCCAGCGCTCCTCGTCGGCATGCTCGAAGCCGTGGGTCTCCAGATCGCACTCGACCATGACCCACAGGCCCAGTTCGTCGCACAGGTCGAGGAAGGCCGGATGCGGCGGGTAGTGGGCGGTGCGTACGGCGTTGATGTTGTGCCGCTTCATCAGCTCCACGTCGCGGCGCATGGTGTCCAGGGACAGCGTGCGGCCGTGGTCGGGGTCGAACTCGTGCCGG
This sequence comes from Streptomyces sp. NBC_00461, assembly GCF_036013935.1. Lineage (NCBI taxonomy): Bacteria > Bacillati > Actinomycetota > Actinomycetes > Kitasatosporales > Streptomycetaceae > Streptomyces > Streptomyces sp. NBC_00461. The sequence continues at coordinate 10,159,458 of NZ_CP107902.1, read as the reverse complement.
TTGACCCCGCGCAGCACCACCCGGCGGCCGTTGACCCGGAGCACGCCGTCCTCGCCGACGGCGACGGTGCGGAACCCGAACCGGATGCGCACCCGCTCGCTGTCGGTGGCCAGGTCCGCTTCGTAGAGCTGCGGGTCCTCCGCGCTCCAGGGACGCACCGCGGGGAAGACGAACTCGTCGGTGACAGGTCGGTCGTGGACGCCGAGGGCGGGAACGCTGATCCGTACGGGCGCTTCCGCGTCGGCCTCCACACGCAGTCGGCCCTCGCCGGTGACGGTGTCGTAGCCGGCGTGCACGAACACGTCCCGGACCCCGCCGGCGGGACGTGCCTGGAGCCAGACGTTCCGGAAGATGCCCGACAGGCGCCAGGTGTCCTGGTCCTCCAGGTAACTGCCCGCGGAGAACTGGTGCACCCGGACCGCAAGCACGTTGCGGCCCGGCCGCAGCACCGCGGTCACGTCGAACTCGGCGGGCAGGCGGCTGCCGTACGTCACGCCCAGCTCGCGGCCGTTGAGCCAGATCCGGGCGCAGGAGTCCACCCCCTCGAAGCGCAGCACGGCACGGCTGCCCTCCCAGGAGGCGGGCAGGTCGAAGACCCGGCGGTAGTCCCCGGTCTCGTTCTCGTCCGGGACGAAGGGCGGGTCCACCGGGATCGGGTAGGAGATGTTGAGGTAGACGGGCCGCCCGTAGCCGTGCAGTTGCCAGTGCGAGGGCACGGGCAGCCGGTCCCAGGAGCCGTCGTCGAACTCCGGGTCCTCGAACCCGTCCGGTTCCGGACGCAGCGTCGTCGAGAACCGGAATGCCCACGCACCGTCGAGGTCGAGCCTGGGGGCGTCGGAGTCGAGGGCCGAGCGAGGCGTGAGCCTGCCGCTGCCGGGTGCGAAGCTTTCGAAGTAGCGCGCGGACATGCGCGACCCTCCGGATGATCGGGAATAAGATCTGGATCTTGCGCGACCGTAGTATCGAAACTCTCTTGCGGGAAGCGCTTCAGCTTTCCGAAAGTGTCGCCCTTGGGCCGGATACGGCCTCTTTTGCCGGGGGCAAGGTGCGTGGCGGGGCGAGGGCCCTGGGGCCAGGGGTGTTGCAAAGTCCGGTGATCTTGTAGTTGCCCTGGTGAGGCGATGCCCAGGAGCGTGCGAGGCGCTCTCCTGCCGCGGCCCAGGGTGACCGGTCCCGGGGGCCCACCGTTACGCCGTCACGGGTCACGCGGTCAAGGCATCGGTGACCGCTGTTATCCCCTGGGGTGCCAACTGTTCCAGGAGACCGGTGATCCCGTACCAGCCGCCGAGCGCGGCGAGTCGTGCGGCGAGCCTGCGGGCGTCGGACGGCGCGGCCAGCCCCGCGACGACGAACAGGGCGCGGTCCCGTGTCTCGCGGAAGGCGATCGTGTCGGCGAGCGCCTCGGCCCGCTCCGTCTCCCCGCGCCGGGCCAACTCCTCGACCACGGGGACCAGTGCGTGCCCCCGCGCCCAGAGGTCGGGGATCGCCCGGGTGAGCGCCTGGGCTCGGTCCGTCTCCCCGCGCCGGGCCAACTCCTCGACCACGGCGATCAGTGCTCTGGCTCGTGCCCGTCGGTCAGTGATCGCGTGGGCGAGCGTCTCGGCCCGGCCCGTGTCCCCGCCGCGGGCCAGCTCCCCGACGATCTCCGCCTGCCAACCCGCACGGCGGTGGGGGGCGTTCATCGCGTCGGCGAAGGCCATGGCCCACTCGACCCGACCGTGCCGGGCCAGCATCAGCGCCGCCGCCGTCCGCAGGTCGTCGGCGTGCCAGGAGGTGGGGCTGCAGGCGTCGAGCAGTGTCTGCGTCCGCTCCACCAGCGCAAGGACCACGTCCACTTCGGCGGTCTCAGAAGCCGCCTCCAGCACGTCGACCATGACTGCGGGGTAGAGGGGCGATATGCCCGGACGGCGCAGGAGGGCGTCGAGCCGGTCCAGGTCGCCGCGGCCGACCTCGGGGACCAGGATCGCCGTCAGCGGCCGCGGCCCGCCCCGGTCGTACCCCCGAGCGTCGGGTCCCCGGGCGAGGTCCTCCAGACGGTCGACGAGGTCACCGGCCCGGACGTGGTCGCCGGCCGCGGTGGCCACGTCGAGAAGGAGGGTGAGCACCCGTGAGGACGCACTGCCCGCGGCGCGGTCGGCGAAGTCGAGCGCGCGGCGGAAGTCCCCGGTGTCCGCCAGTGCTTTCGCCAGGAGGGCCCAGGTGATGCTCCAGTTGTGCGGATAGCGGACCCGCTCCGCCAGCGCGAGGGCTCGGTCGAGTTCACCGGCCCTGGCCCACGCCGGCACCAGCGCGACCAGGGCACGATCGTGGCAGTCCCTCACACGGATCGAGTCGACCAGCGCCTGGGCCCCGAGCAGGTCTCCCGCGCCGGCCGCCTCCTCCACCAGCGCCAGCAGCGCTTCGCCCTGCTTGGGCTCGTCGCTGATCGTGAACGCCAGCTCGGCCGCACGCGCGAGGTGACCGGTCCGGGCGAGTGCCCTGAGATGCCACAACGGAACGGGCTCGCGGGCACCATCCGCGTCCCGTGACGCCAGCAACCGGAACAGGGTTACCAAACACGGTGCGAATCCGCCCGGGAGGACGCCCTTTCCGGCATCACCCTCCCGAGCGAGGCCGTAGCGCCGCTCGCGGTACCGCTCCATGAACAGCTCATAGCCCCACTCGGCCATGCCCTTCTGCGTACTCCTCACGTCGCCCCCGGTCGCGTCCTGCTGCTGTCCCGTAGCGTAGGGCCTGCTGCGCGCCCCCGGGCCGGGGAACATGGCGGTGGAGGCATCCACCTCCGCGGCGGGGCGTGCCACGTTGGTCGCGGAACCCCCACGCGTTCCCCATCGTCTCCCCAGGAAAGGGCGGGACCCCGCACGACGGGGGCGGGCCGTGGAGGCGGGGAGGGGCACATGAGCGAACACGAGGCGGCGCTGGCGGTGGGAGCCGCCGGCGCCCTGGGCCGTTACCAGGGCTTCGCGGTCCCGAAGTCCACAGTCGGCGACGGGTTCTTCATGACGATGGGCCTGTTGTTCCTCGGAGCCTCCAGCTACCTGCTGGTCCTCGGTGCCCCGCTCTGGCCCGACGAGGTACTCATCACCGGTGGGCTGTTCATGGGATTGGGCATGGCCGGCCTCGCCCTGTGGCCCCGCTTCGAGCGACGCCGAGGAGGCCGCCTGGAGCGCCTCTACTGCTTCGAAGACGGCCTCGTGATCGGCAGTAGCCACACCATGCGCCCCATCCGCTGGTCGGACATCACCATCACCAGCGAGGCCTGGGAGTCGGGGAGCGGCGAGTACCGCCAATCGGGAACGAGCCGCACCCTCACCACACCCGACGGCACCGTGGTCGCACGGTTCACCGGCCAGGAACCCGAGCGGGTCGGCGGCTACCAGGTGATGCTCCTCCACCAGGCCGCCACCGAGCGTGAAGCCGTCCACCCCTCGCCGGGCCCGACGCCGAGTGACGCGCGACCCACCGAAACCTGACCGAGCGGTCACGGACTGACCGCGGAGCCGATCGCTCGGATGCATCCCGGCTCTCGCCAATTGTCAACCGAGCGGCATTTCAAAGTCCGGTGATCACGTGAGTCAGTAGGTCGCGGCGGTCCAAGGGGGGGGCGGGCCAGGCCGTCACAAACGCAACGAAGCTCCGGTTGAACGGGGTGACCTTCCCAAGTCGCCTCGTACCGCCGGAGCTTCGATGTGTCGTCAGTCTGCCACCGTCTGTCTGGTCAAGTCGCCCACCCTGGAGGGCATGGCGGGGTTGTCGCTGGTGGAGCGGTTGCGGCTGCTGCCGGATCCGCGTCGGCGCCGAGGGGTGCGTCACCCGTTCGTGGCGGTGCTGCTGGTTGCCGCCTCGGCAGTGGTCGCCGGAGCACGCTCATATACGGCCATCGGCCAGTGGTCCGCGAACGCGCCGCAGCATGCCCTGGCCCGCCTGGGTGCCCGGGTCGCGGGGGCGTTGAGCGTACGCGTCGCGCCGAGTGCCGCCACGATTCGGAGGGTTGTCGGTCTGGTGTGCCCCGGTGGTCTGGCCGATCTGACCGGCGCTGCCCCTGCCGGCTCGGACTCGGTGGCGATCGACGGCAAGACCGCCCGCGGCTCCCGACGCGGCCAGACGCCCGCGGCCCACCTGCTGGCCGCGATGACCGGCGACGGCCGGACCGTGACCCAACTGCGGGTGCCTGACAAGACTAATGAGATCACCTGCTTCGCCGCGCTACTGGCGCCCTTCGACCTGACGGGGGTCACGGTCACGGCCGTTGCCCTGCACACCCAGCGCGCCCACGCGTGCTTCCTGGTGGAGGAGAAGAAGGCGCACTACCTGCTGGTGGTCAAGGCCAACCAGCCCGAGCTGCACCGCCGGCTGCGATCGCTGCCGTGGAAGGACGTCACCGCCCGCCGCTACGACCGCGAGATCGGCCACGGCCGCCGGGAAACCCGGGCGACCAGAGCCCTCACCGTGACCGACCTCGGCCTGGACTTCCCGCACGCCGCCCAGGCCGTGCGCATCCTGCGTTACCGCACGAATCTCACGACCGGTGTCATCAGCCGCCAGGCCGTCTACGCGATCACGGACCTGACCTCGCATCAGGCCTCGCCCCAGCGCCTGGGCCAACTCGCCAGGTCGCAGTGGACCATCGAGAACCGGCTGCACTTCGTCCGCGACACCACCTTCGCCGAGGACGCCTCGAAGATCCGCACCGGCCATGGACCCGAGAACATGGCGGCCCTGCGCAACCTGGCGATCAACACCCTCCGCGCCGCTGGACACCGCAACATCGCCGCTGGCATCCGGCACGTCTCCTACGAGCCGTTCACCCGCCCGCTCGCCCTCCTGGGCATCGCCTGACCAGCGCAACTACAAGATCACCGGACTTTGCAACACCCCTGGCCCTGGGGCCGCCCCACACTGTTCGGGTCGTTGCTGTATGTCCACGGGGACAGAGGCGTGCGGTCGGCCGGGTGCCCGGCCGACCGCACGTCGGGTTCCGCAGCCGTCAGGATGCGGGTGATGGTCGTGAAAGGATCACGCCGGTATCAGCTTCCATTGCTGGTTGGCGCCGCCGCCGGATGTGTACTGCACGACCTTGGCGCCGTCGCCGGTGTCCCAGCCGTACACGTCCGCCACCAGCCCGCTGTCGTGGCTGACGACGGTGAAGTACCCGTCGCCCGTGGGCCGCAGGTACCACTGCTGGTTGGTGCCGCCGGTGGGTGTCCACTGCTGGAGCTGGAGCCCGACGGTCGAGGAGTAGCCGTCGACATCGAGCGCCTTGCCGCTACTGACGTACTTCAGTGTGTACGCGCCCCCGGGAGCGGCGTCGATGGTCCAGGCGCCGCCATTTGCCGTCTGGACGACCAGCGCGCCGTCCGCGGTCGACCCGCCGGCCACGGCGAGCGGCTTGCCGCTGTTGCGGTTGACGATGCGGTAGTTCGTGCCCTCCTTGGGTTGGTTGGCGATCTCGAAGCGGTCAACGGTGGCCCAGTCGTGCGTCGCAGCGGCCCGCTGGGTGCCAGTGACACGCACGCTGATCGTGTGCGTGCCGGAGGCGAGCCGGGGGCTGGTCCACACCGCGACGTCGCCGGTACGGTCCGCCGAGTACTCGTCGACCAGCGTCTCCGCCCCGCCGTCGATGGAGATGCCCACGATGCCGTGGCTGGGCGCGGTCACGGCGTGCAGCGTGACGCCGGTACCGACGAAGCTCAGCGTCGACTTGTCGCCCGTGACGTCACTGTAGGAGTTCGTGCCGGCGTACGGGCCGCTCTCGTCGCTCGCGTGACTCCAACTGCCGGTGTAGGTCACCGCGGTGGCGGCGTCGTCCACACTGGTCGTCGGGTTGCCCAGGTTGAGGTACTCGACCGAGTCGGTGAACGTGGTGCTGCCCGACTTCGTGGTCGACAGCTCCAGGTAGACGCGGTTACCGCTGGCGGGCGTGGTGAACGAGATCGGCTGGCTGACCCGGGAGCCGAGCGGGATGGTGAGGGGTTCGCTTCCGGACGCGATGACCGTGCCGTCGGGCTTGTCGAGTCGCGCCTTCCAGTTGAGGCCGACGGAGGTACCGCTGAGATCGTCGTTGAAGACGGTGATGTTCCGGGTGACGGTCTTGTTGAAGGAGTAGGTGTCCACCGCCTGCGGGAGCGGGAAGGTGCCGTTGGTGTCCGACTGGCCGGAGGCCGACCAGTACGGCAGGTCGACGGCGGCGACCGGGTTGAACGCGGCCTGGATCCGCTGGATCTGCGGGTTGCTCCACGGGTCGGACAGGTTGTCCGCGCCGTAGACGGGATGGCCGCCCTCTTCGGGGACGAAGTCGGTGCTCTTCACGCCGGGCACGAAACTGGCCCAGCCGGACAGCAGGGTGTAGGGGCGCAGGTCGCTGGCGTCCTTGGCGCGCTTGGCGATCGTCGCGGTGGCGAACCATTCGAAGCCCTGCTTGGTGTTGGACTTGTCCCAGACGTACTCGCCCTCACCGTCGGGCCGGCCGGTCAGGTTGGCGCGCGCCTCGCCGTACTTGCCGATGCCGTCGATGTAGTGGGAGTAGACGGCGAAGTTGCCGTTCAGCATGTTGGGGTACGGGTTGGTTGCCGAGCCGGTGTCGACGCTGATCGGCCGGGTGCCGTCGTTGCCGTTCATCGCCGCGTACAGGTCCTTTTCGAACGACTCGGAGTCGAAGCTGCTGTAGTCCGCCTCGTTGCTCTGGCTCCAGCGGATGATCGCCGGGTGGTTGCGGTCACGCAGCGTCAGCGCCCGGGCGTGGTTGACCATGTTGTCGTGCCCTGCGACGAAGTCCTGGCAGCTGCAGGTGCCGCGGATCGCGGTCTCGTCGATGACCATCAGGCCCATCTCGTCGGCCACGTCGAGCATGTACGGGCTGGCCGGCTCCTGGTGGATGCGGACCACGTTGTAGTTGAGCCGCTGATAGTTGTCGACCGCCTGCGGCCAGCCGCCGTTGCCCGTGGACGGCGGGAGGAAGCCGGGCAGCGTGTCATAGGCGTCGCCCTTGCCGCCGTTGTCGATCCGGTCGTAGTCCGCGCCCTGCAGGCTGTCACCGCGGAAGTTCACGCGCACGCCGTTGAGGTAGTAGTACTCGCCGTTCTGGGTGGTCTCCCGGAACCCGAACCGGTAGGAGGCGTCGCTGGTGCGGCCGTCGTCGGTGGACGCGTGCACCGACAGCTGGTGCAGCTGGGCGCGGTACCCGGAGCGGTAGGGCACGTTCGGCCACCAGTAGGAGGAGGAGCCGAGGTTCCACGCCACCGGGCCGACCGTCACCTTGGCGGTCGAGTGGGCGGCCACGGTGACCGTCTTGCTGGGCAGCGACGGGTAGTTGAACGACGTGCTGTTGTCCGAGGCCAGCGTGCCGGTCAGCGTCACCGACCGCGAACTGCCGGAGCTGTTCGTCACGGACACGTCGTAGCTGAGGGTCTGGTTGGCCACGGAGGTGCGCACGAACGCGTCGCTGACGTACACCGCCGGATACACGCGCAGGAACGCCGAGCGGTAGATGCCCTGGGGGATCGCCTCGGACCACTGGGCGGCGTCGGGAACCAGGGTCCGGCTCCCGTTCATCAGGGCATAGCGGCCCTTGACGTTCACGCTGATCGTGTGGGTGGTGCCAGGGGCGGCGAAGGCGGATATGTCGAAGTTCGACTGCGTGAAGGAGGTGGTCTGGGTGGCGACCACCTGCCCGTCCACCGACAGCGTCGCCTGATGGTTCACCGCGCCGAACTCGATCCACACCGACTGCGGCTGCCCCGTGTCCGGCACGGTCACGGTGCGCGAGTACGTCGCCTCGTTCACGTCGGTGAAGCCCTGCTTGTACCAACCGCCGCCGGGCACGGTGATCGACGTCGCCGCGCGGCCCTTCGGCGTGAAGCTCCACGTTCCGGCCAGGTCGACCGACCTGATCGCGGCGTTGCCCGCGGTAGACCCGTTGATGTCCGACACCGTCGTGGCGGACGCCGATTGCGGCGCCGCAAGGGCCGCGGCGAGCAGCGCTACGACAGATGCGAACAATTGCGCGAACCGTCTCCGGCGCGGTGGTGGCCTGTGCTCGTGCATGAGTACCTCTCGGTGTCGGATCTGAAAATGAGAGCGCTCCCATCCGCCGGCCGGGCAAGGCCTGGTTGTGCACGCTGGAGTGGCGAATGCGATCGACGACCGACTTGCTTCCGTCCGGACACCTGGCAGTTCATGTCGTCACTAAATGAGCCGGCGATGAAAGTAAGCTCGCCCACATGTGCCGGCACGTTCGCCACCACGGGGAGCAAGGCGCGTCCGGTTAGGCCTGGTTACGCCGCCTTTGAGTCAATTGGCTTGCGCCCGGAAGGAGTGCCCAGGGCCGATTCGCGGCGCTGGAATACTCGGACTCGGGCGATCGCCGAGTTCGACATCGAAGCCTCCCCGGCTGCGAGTTCCCGCTCACTCAAGTACGGCCAGGCATCGCCGTCCTGGTCGCCCACGTCTCCAGCAGTCGTCAACTCGGCCATCCCGCCCCGCGCTTTCTGCTTGCGAAGCCACGTTGATCCGTCATGGCCATGTCAGCCCCTGCCTTGAAGCGTCGAGGAGATGTCCGGCCTGTAACAACAAGGACCTGGAACATGGGATGTATTTATAGGGTGCGCAGGCGGCGTTGTCCATACTTCACACAGCAAGGATCTCCATCAGAGAGATTATCTGCGGTTACATCGAATCGACGTGAGCCTTTCCGACGTACGGCTGGTTCCGCTCCTCCCTAAGACCTGGGATGTATTGCTACCCTGCCGCCACTCGGCGGACGGCCGGCCGCGTCTTGAGAGGGCGCCCCCATCGGGTCGCAGCATGGCACTGAACTGCACTTTCACGTGGATGAGCCGGAGGTGAGCCCTCAGCCCGCTGTTCCTGGGCGATGGCAGACGCCCGTCCTGCACGTGCTTCGTCGTGAGCGGTGCGCAAGCCCCTCTTGCCTTCCCGGCGCGCTTCGGCGGGGCTCCTGAGGTGCCTTCAGGATCCGATATGTGGGAGTACGCGTAAGATTTGCGCCGATCCGGGGTAGCGCATGCTGGTCAGACTGAGGTGTGCGTCCAGGTTGCCGTCCACGATGCTGGACAAGAGGGATGCGAATGGCGTTTGGGGTGCGTGGACGAATGTGTCGACGATGCGGCTGTATCGCGTGATGGCCGTGTCAATTGCGGTATGCAGTTCGCCTGGAGACCGGGCGTGGAAGAGGACCCAGTTGGATGTCACGTAGGCGTTAGCGGCTCCTTTCAGTACTTCCTCCTCATCCTTGGTGATCGACGCCAGATCGTTGACCAGGTAGACCGCCTCCACCGCGAGCTCGTTGAACTCCTGTGCTTCGGACCCGGGGGTGGGAACGGGCAAGCCGCGGATAGCCCGCCAGCAGGTGATGTACGGCTGGTTGCCGATGGTCTGCCGCCGCAGGGCATGGAATTGCTCCTCGGTCATGGTGCGGACATCGTGCTGGGCTTCCGTGGCCATGGCGGAGCAGAAGTCCGCAAGCTCAGTCGTGAACTGCTGGGTGTCCAGGGCCCGCTTGTTCATCTCGTCCAGCAGCGCATGACACAGGACGCCGCACTCACCACTCGCCGCCGGGCGACCACTGCGCAGCTCCTGCTCCAGATTGGCCAGTTGGTCCGTCGGACCGTCATCCAGGCACAGGAAGAAGACGATGTACTTCCCGCCGAGCAGGCTCTCGTCCAGGGTCGCATCGGATGGTGCGCCACAAGTCTCGAAGGTGGCCGCAACGTAGGCCGTCTGGGCATGCCAGGCGGCGCCTTGCCCGCAAGAGCACAGCCGGAGGGACCAGGCGAGCAGTTCCCGAGTGAGGTCACGGTGCCGCTGATTGATCATGCGGTACGGGGCGAGCAGATCGGTACTCATCGCGGCTCCTCAGATTGTGTCAGTGCCTTACTGGTCTGGCCGGTGTGTGGAAGGGCGGCGGCACGGCGTGGTGGGTTGTGGGGGTGCAGGGCTGCGAGGGCGAAGAGAGTGGTCAGCTGTGGCGAGCCGAAGTACAGGGGCACACGACCGAGGCGGTAGTAGGGGCGGGCGGGCCAGGAGCCATCGGGTCGTTGGTGGCGTACGAGAGCGGCGCGCCGTTCGTCTTGTGCGTGTGTGTGGGCAAGGTTGTTGGCCGCGATGGTTCGCAGGGCCAACTGGAGTGGATCATCCGCTGCCTCCTGGGTGGTGAGGTATGCCTCACGCTGGACGAGGGCGGTCCGCAAGGCGTCGGTGAGTGGGGCGATGTGTGCGGTGGTGTGCAGGCACAGGCGCGATGCCGCGTGGAGGAAGGCGTCGGGTGAGGGGTAGTAGCGCGTTCCGTGCCGGTAGCGTCCGGAGTCGAGATGCTCTCTGACGTAGTCCAGGGTGGCTGCCATGGTCCGGTGGCAATTCTCGGTGAGCGCTGATGGTGTGGCCAGGCTCATGGTGTGCAGGGCATTGGCGCAGACGACGGGGTCGTGCTTGCGTCCCCTGGGTGTGGCGCCCGGCTCGGCCCCATCGTCCCAGTAGACCATCACAACCCCGGGATGCAGGCCGGGGCGACGGCCCCTTTCGGTGGATCCCGTTGCGGGCGGGGCGGCTGCGTCGCCCAGTTCCCGCACAACGGCATGCAGCCTGTGCCGGGGCATGGCGCCATGCGCGGACAGGCCGCTGGCGGCGTGAGCCGTACAGTCGGTATCGGCGGCGAATTGGCCGACGGCCGGGAAGAACCGGAACCTGTGCTGCCAGCGGCTGCTGTCGACCTGCCGGACCAGCGCAGCACCAGCCGTGGGACTCAGGCAAGGTGCCGGCAGCACTGACAAGGCGAGCATGGCCGAGAACGCCTCGTCTGCCGGATTGAACCCGAGGTCGATGCCGAACTGTCGCAGCACGCGCGCGCGGGCCTCGGTGCCTGAGCAGCAATGATGAAAGAGACGGTCGGTGGCAAGCTGGGCAGCCGGCATACCCCTGCCTTCGACCTGGTGGGAGAGGTAGCTCAGCCCCCGCTCGATTGCCTCTTCGGCCTTGTCCCGGCCGTTCACGTGGTGCCCGTCTGGCCGTCGGGGGCGGTCAGTTGCCGGGGTAAGGCGAAGCGGGGGTGGAAGCCGCCCATCGCCAGACCGGCCGCGGAGGTGACCGCGTGCTGTTCGGCGATGCCGACATCGAAGACCCGGTCGGGGAAGCGTTCGGCCATCGGGTGCAGGCCGGTGGGCCGCAGCATCGCAGCGGTGATCGCGACGATTTCCTCACGCTCGGCCGCCGCCTCCACGAGAGCCTCGCCGAACACACTCGTCCACGACCGTGGCTCGGCGGAACTCAGGGCGGCGGGGCGACCGGTGGCCGGATCGACGGTGCCCACCCCGTGCAGGCAGTCCGCCTCATCGTGCTCGGCCGGATCGTAGCCCTTGCCCTTGACGGTCATCACATGCACCACCACGTGACGGCGCATGGCGCGCGCCCGCCGCAGAACGGCCTCGATCTGGCTGGTGTTGTGCCCGTCGATGGGCCCGAAGTAGGTGAAGCCGAGCTCGGTGAACAGGTTCTGGCACGCCTCGGCTCCTCCGCTCTGCTTCAGGGCGGTGAGGTGCTGGGCCAGGGCCCCGGTGGTGGGGGCGTAGGAACAGCCGTTGTCGTTGAGGACCACGATCACCGGCCGGTCGGGAGCGCCGCCGATGTTGTTCAGTGCCTCCCACACCATGCCGCCGGTCATCGCCCCATCGCCGATGACCGCCACGACCGCCCGCTCCCTCTGGCCGTTCAGGGCGCGCGCCTTGGCCAGGCCGTCGGCGTAGGAAAGGGCGGTGGAGGCATGGGAGTTCTCCACCAGGTCATGCACCGATTCACTTCGGGACGGGGATCCGGATAGCCCGCCAGACCGGCGTAAACCGTCGAACTCCTTGGCGCGGCCGGTCGGCAGCTTGTGTACGTACGCCTGGTGCCCGGTATCGAAGACGAGCGTGTCCCGGGGCGCGTCGAACACCCGGTGCAGGGCGAGGGTCAGCTCCACCACCCCCAGTTCGGGCCCAGATGCCCGCCCGACGCACACACCTTCTCGATCAGAAACCGGCGGATCCGCGCGGCCAGAGCGGGGAGCTCTGCGGCTGGTGTGTCCCGGACCGCGTCCGGGCCGTACAGGCCGGCCAGATCCGTGACGCCCAAGCGGTCACGTGCCGGAGCGCCCATCGGGCACCTCCCTATCGCCGGGTCCAGGTCAGGTACGGCCAGAACGAACCCAGCAAGCCACACCCCGTTGTTGGGGGCGCTTGGCTGCCGGGTACATCCAGTACAGTCACCCGGGCTTGGGCCGCACAGGGGGGCGAGGCGGTGGATCCGCTGCAACCAGTGCAACTTTGAACCTTTGTGAAAACGGGGGCCTCTCTGGCCGACCGGAGCCAGAGAGGCAGGACGTGCCCAGAACACCCAACACCCGTCTGCGTCACCTCATGGAGGAAGCCGACTGGAGTCCGGCTCAGCTCGCCGCGGCCGTCAAGGTGGTAGCCGCCGAACACGGACAGCAGCTGGCCTGCGACCGGTCGACGGTCTCCCGCTGGCTGTCGGGCACCACACCCCGGCCGCCCGTACCGGCCTTCCTGCTCGAAGCGCTGGCCCGAAGGCTGGGCAGGCCCATCACCGCATACGACGCCGGTCTGACCTCCGCCCCAGCCCGTACCGCCATGAGCGGCCTTTCCTGGGAGGCCGACCCGCTACGCAAACTCGCCATCCTCACCAGCACGGACACCGGCCCCAGCCGACGCCATCACCTGGCCGCCGGCGTCTTCACCCTGACCGCTCTCGCCGTCCCGGAGGCGGCAGACCTCGCCCGCCCCAAGGCAGCCACGCGGCATGGCCCCTCGTCGAGCACCGGCCGCAATGGCCGTGTCGGGCGTGCGGAGGTCGACCACATGCAGACCATGGCCCGCCTCTTCGCGCAAGCGGCCGAGGACCACGGCGCGGGCCACGTCCAGCCCGTCCTGAACTACTACCTCAGCCACAGCGTCACCGGCTGGGTCCATGCCCCCGCAACCGACACCATCCACCGCCAACTACTCACCCAGGCATCGCAGTTAACGACACTCCTCGGCCTGATGGGCGCCGACTGCGGCGCCGACGCGCTCGCCCAGCACTGCTACCGCACCGCCGCCCACCTGGCCGCCGACGCCGACGACATGACCGCCTTCGCCATCGCCCTGCGCGCCTTGTCCGCGCACGCCCACGAGCTCGGCCACCACACCCCAGCCGTGCACCACGTCGCCGAACGCGCCGCCGACGCCACCCGCCACGCACCCGCGGCGGTGCGCGCCTACACCCACACCCACCTCGCCGTCACACGCGCCCACCACGACCGCTACGCCGCCCTGAACACGCTCACCATCGCCGAACGCCTCCACGACAAGACACACGCCACGCCCGGCCCCTTCACCACCTACTCCACCGGGGCCCTGCACTACCAGCGCGCCCAGATCCTCACCACACTCGGCGACCACAGGGAGGCCGTCCAGGCCCTGACCGCCTCACTGAGACACCGCACCCCCGACGAACGCCGCGCCACCACCCTCACCAGAGCCCGCCTCGCCGAAACCCTCCTCGCCCAAGGCCACCTCGACGCCGCCACCGTGCACTGGCAAGCCTTCCTCGACACCTACCCCCTGCTGCACTCCGCCCGCGCCACCCGGCACCTGGACACCATGCGCCAACTCCTGCGCCCCCACAGCCGCCACCACACCGCCGCCCACCTCCTCACCCAAGCCACCGACCTCCACCCCTAGAGGCAGAAACGGCCCCGGCCAGGAGAAGACAGCCCAATCGAAAGGATCTTGCACACCAGAAAGCCTGACCGGACACCCGCCCCCGCACTGAGCGACCCACCGGCAGCATTCCGGAACTTCATGCAGAAAGACGCATACCCACACTCCCTGACCGCCGCCCAACGAGGCGTAGGTCGGGGTGAAGCACAACTCGACCTTGTGTTTCTTCGCCCAGCGACGGATGTCGGTGCCCTTGTGGGCAGACAGGTTGTCCATGATCACGTAGATAGGTGCGCCGTCGGGCCGGGCGGCGCGGATCGGCTTCAGCGCGGCCAGCGTGTTCGCGGCACCTTTCTTGCGGTGGTTGACGCCCCGCAGGCGGTCGTCGCCGACCGAGTAGTAGCCGTGGAAGTAGCGCACCCCGTGGGTGCGGTGGTAGGTGGCCGGCTGCCGGTCAGGGTGTTTGCGTTTGGCCCAGCACGAGCCTGCGGTCGGCCGGATTCCGAGCGGGCCGAACTTCGTCGAAGGCGAACACCCGGTCCGGGAAACGGTGCAGGACCTCCTCTATCCGGTCCAGCTTCGCCTCGCGGTCGGGGTCGGGGTCGGGGTTGGGTGATTCTTTCCAGGCTGCTCACCCCCGGCACCCCGGGCGGCACCTGGACGCTCATGCCGGCCACCGCGGAAAACGGTCAACTGGCCCTGCCCGCTGACGTCATGGCCGTCTACGACCTCGGCCCCCTCCCCTACGCCGAGCAGCTGCGCTGGCGTGCCCAGCGCTGCCCGCAGCATGCGGCTCCGCCCACGGCCGCTGACCTGGCGGTGGCCGAGTGGGAGCCCTTCGACCCGCTGCGCCACCACGAATACATCCACGCCCGCCTGCCCGCCCCCGGCCGACGTCCCGGGCCTGCAAACCGTGCACGACAGGGGGGTCGACGGTGATGCCGCACGCGGTCGAGATCATTCTGGCCAGGCCCGCCACCCCCGGCGAGCTCCGGCATGCGCGCCGCAGTGTGCCGGTGGCCGCGAACGCGGACCGCACCCGGCTGATGGCAGTCCAGTACGCCCTCGCCTCCCCCACCACCTACACCGACCCGACCGGCAACAACCCCATGATCGCCGGCTGCGTCGCCGGCGGCCTCATGGACGGCGGCCTGGACTGGCTCACCCAGCGCCTGTCGGGCCGCAAGGTCAACTGGGGCCAGGTCGGCCAATCCGCCGCCATCGGCTGCCTGTCCGGCATGCTCGGCGAAGGCCTCGGCGCCATGTTCGAGGGCAGACTCGGTTCCAAGCTCGGCAGCTGCTCTCTGCCGAACAGCTTCACCGGCGACACCCCCGTGCTGATGGCTGACGGCACCCGCAAACCCATCAAGGACGTCGAAGTCGGCGACACCATACTCGCCACCGACCCCGAAACCGGCGACACAGGACCCCGCAAAGTCACCGCTCTGATCAAGGGAGACGGCGACAAACAACTCGTCGACATCACCCTCGACACCGACGGGCTCGCCGGAACCAAGACCGGCACCATCACCGCCACCGACGGCCACCCCTTCTGGGAAGCAGGTCAGCACACGGAGAGTTATCGGCGGCGCGATCGCCGCCGCTGCCCTGGGTACCGGTGTCCTGGCCACCACGGGTGTCGCCTTTCAGCGCGACACCTCCACCCGCGACCGGACGCCAGCCCAGCTCCGTGGAGGGCGGGAAGACTCAGCAGGCTGCGGAGGAAATGATCGACGAAGCGCGGACACGTTCCAGTACCGTCTCCCGGGGTCCCGGGGTGGGTCAGAAGATGATCGACGGAGCGGTGGCTCCTTGTGCACACGGACCGGCAGAAGTAGCCATCGCCGCAGCAATTGTGATCGCGAGGATTATTCAGAATGCCAGAAAATATGGAGGATAGCGTCCGGCTTCTGGCCAAGCGTGCTATCGAGGACTTCCGTCGAGACGGCCGTGTCGGCGACGGGCATCATCCGGACCTGTCGCTCCGCAATGAACTCACACCTGGCCGAGTGATCCTCTCCGCGTGCCAGCTCCTGCTCCATCTCGAAGCCGCTGCGCACAACAGGCGGACCGCGGCCGAGCCTGGCAGCCAAAACCTGACGGCGGCTCTGCTGGGCGATATAGGGGCGGCCCATCGTTCCATGGGGCAGGAGAGCTTCTCCATGGAGGAGGTGCTGGCTTGCTTGCGCGCGGCGATCGAAAGGGCGGGGCTGACGGATCTTCAAGTCGATCAACTGCTTGAAGATGCCGAGTCTGTGTCGGTCCAGGTCTTGGAGGCTCGAGATCCGCTCATGCCGATAGCGCGAGGAACAGCTACGGGACCGTGGGATGTGAGTGAAGTCGGTCCGGCCGGTGTCAGCCTGATGGACCTGGGAGGACTCAGGATCCCTATGCCGTCGAGTCATGACCAAATCCGGATGGAGGCGGGAGGCGGTGGAGCGCCGGTTGCTGTGACGGTGGTTCACGGGAGCACCGCGCTTCAGCTTCAGGCGTTCAGGAGTAGCGCGAGCCGGAACTGGGGTGCTGTACGCGGCGAGTTGGGCGACAGCATCAAGGCATCGGGCGGGCAGGCCCAGGAATGGGCCGGTCCAGCGGGAGTCGAGCTTCGCGTCGACCTCCCGGTGGCCAAGCCGTCCGGACGTATGAAGGTCAGGATGCTGGGCTGCGACGGACCGGGCTGGCTCCTGCGAGGCATCATTTCGGGCGACGGGGCCGCGCCCGAGAGCCAGGACATGTGGGCCTACAGCCTCTTCCTGGACACGGTGGTTTGTCCGACAGGCTCTGATGGCGGGGGTGGAGTAATTTGCTTGAGGTCACCACAGAGCTGACCAGGCGGAGATTAGACGGTCGGCCTCTTCGGGGTGAGGCTGAACGGTGACCGCGACAAGCAGACGGCGCATGCTGCGCGCCTCGATCGCCGCTGCCGCAGTCGGTACCGGCGGCCTCACCGTTGCCGGCATCGCACCCCTGCGCAGCGAATCCACGCATCCCGACCAGGCGCCAGCCCATCTGCGGGGCGCAGCACCCCTGCCGCATGCGCAGGTGATAGCCCTCGACATCGCGATGGGGGAAGACCAGCGAGGTCGGGCACTGCACGCTGCGCACCCGGTTGTCGCAGCGGTCAACAGCGGCAAGATCGCTGCCTGGTTGGCGCTGGGGGCAAGCGCACTATCAGCATCTGCGGACAGACCCCGCCATCTCAAGCAAATGCCGGTGTTCGGCGGCGACGTTCTGGATCCGGCCCAGTCCCACGGCGACCTTCTGATTCAGATCACAGCCACGTCGGCCGATGCGGCGCAAGAAGCGGCCAAGTAGATGCTGCGCAAGCTGCCCCAGTGGCGAGTGCGATGGCGCATGGAAGGCGTGCGCCCTGAGATTCGCACAGAGAGTGGCAGAGGATTGGCCCGCAACCCGTTCCACTTCACCGAGGGCTACGGAAATCCCGCCTCCCCCGCCGAAATCGCCGAACGAGCCACCGTCCAGGCAGGCCAAGGCGAGCCGGCCTGGGCTGTGGGAGGCAGTTACCAAGTGATCCGGATCATCCGGCTCGCCACCGACTTCTGGGACCGGGACACGCTCCACGACCAGGAACACATCATCGGCCGCCGCAGAGACGGACGCTGGCTCGATGGCACCCCCGCCGACGAGCGCGCGGTTTTCACCTCAGACCCCGATGGCAAGATCACACCACTTGACGCCCACGTCCGCAGGGCAGCACCCGACCGACGCCATCCCCCGCCCCTGGTCCGGCGCGGCTACAACTACCAACGCAGCCCCGACGACCAGGGCCTGATCTTCTCCTGCTTCCAACGCGACCTGGAGAAAGGCTTCGAGGCCGTCCAACACCGGCTGCAGGACGAAGCCATGGCCAAATACACCCTCACCGTCGGAGGCGGATACTTCTTCGTCCCCCCACCCGGCGACGGCTGGCTCGACGCACTGGCGTGAGGAGGAGCGGCCCTGCGCGTGCCGCCCCGTCTCCGCCTCGTCGCAGAACGGCGGGCCGGGCATGACGCGCTCCACGGCGGGCGGGATGGGAAAGGATACGGCGGAGGCACGGACTTCCGCAGGGATCACTGGACTCGACACTCACATGATCTTGGAAGCTCGTGCCTGTCCCGCGTCCGGGCCACCGTCGGCACGCATCGGGCAAACCCACTCAAGCCGCGACTACGCCGAAGCCCTGGGCATGTACGGAGACCGGCCCGCCGACCCTTGCGCTGGGTGATGTTGAAGGCGGCGGCGATGACGTCGACCGTTGTGCGTATTCGAACGCGCAGGCTACGGGGGCTGGTGGGACATGCTGCTACGCCGAAGCGACCCTGCGGCCGATCATCTCGAGCCATTGCCGGAGTGACATCCCTTGCGGCGGCAGAAGGTCGAGCCCCAGCGCCTCAGTTGCCGTGTCGAGTTCCTGATCCGAGGACGCCATGGCCAGGAGTTCACTCATCTCCTGCACTGCCTGTGCACGGTCTTCTGGTAGGGCTTCGCTGACGTACTCATCGAGAGCCTCATCGCGTGAATCGTAGATGTACGAGAAGTCCCGATGAAAGTAGGCTCCGAGCAGCTGACTCAATGCAGGGAATCGCTTGTTCCATTCCCACGAGTTCTGCGGGTTCGCATAAGGGACGCGGGATGGGTCTTGCAGGAGCTGGTAGAGATGGCCTCTGACGATGCGCAGGCAATCCTCCACGCTCGCCCCCGTTGGCGGGCGGATGTGCGGCAGGTTTTCCACTTCATCTGCAGTCTCTTCGGAGAAGAGCCCGACGGAGAGTAGGTCATCAATTTGACGGAGCGCCGTTGCCGCGCGTTCAGGGTCCCTCGCGGCGATCCTGAGATACGAGGCCAGGCCGGGACCAGGGGTCTCCGCCGTGTCGGCGAAGGTGAAGCCTGTCTGTGCATAGGCTTGCAGCAGGCTGCCGAGTTCGTCGAAACGCTGTCCGGGAGGGGGCGGCTGGCTCATGAGGTGCTCCGAAGGCACTAGCCTGCGCGTTTCACTTGCGGCAGTGTTCGAGTCGTGATCGGAAAGGCGAAAGTGCCTTCTGAACTGGGAAGATGAGGCTTGTCGAAAGTCTCTGTCATCACAGCAGGATGGCACTTTCTGCCTGCCCCCTACCCGGTCGCGCCTCAAGCTCGTCGTGTCGGCCGACGGTCACGGGGTGGTCAGCCACGCCGTGATCCCGCCTGCTGGCCGATGTCACCGGCCTGACCAGCGCCTTCACGGACGCACTGCGCCGGCTACGACCGCGTGGCACCGGACACGATCCCGGCCGGATCGCGGTCGATCTCGCGGTCAAGCTCGCCGACGGCGGTGAAGCGATAGCGACCCTGGCCCTACTGCGTGACCAGGCGGCGGTGTTCGGCCCCGTCGCCTCCACACCGACCGCCTGGCGCCTGCTGGCCGGCATCGACCCATCTGCACTCGCCCGCCTGCGCTCCCATGCCTCGATCAGGGCTTTGAGGCGGTCGTGCGGGTCGGGCACTGGTTGAGGTGCGGGATCTGACCGGGCCACCTCCGGACCCGGCCCGGCGGGTGCGGTCCGCGCAGTGTCATCCGCGCGTCGGGAGGCATGGGCGGTCAGGCGTGGGGAGAGTGGCTGTCGGCGGAGCCCCAGTACGGTGCCCAGGTCGGGAAGGACTCGGGCAGCTGGCGGGCGCCCAGCAGGTCGTTGCCGTCGTTCACGCCGGTGCCGTGTGCGGGTCTGGACAGTGCGTCCGCCAGCTACCAGCGGTGAAACTTCCGCCGCCGGAAGCACCACTCGCCGTCCACGGGCAGGTAGTCGTCCCAGTGCTGCAGTTACCCGGCCTCCCAATGACCGGTGGAGAGCCGTTCGAGCTGATCCCGGCAGTAGACGACGCCTCTGGCGCGGTCGCGTCGTCGAAGTCCACGATGTGGTTGGTCACCTGGTGGATCGTGGTTCTCGAGGCTCGCATGGCCTCGGTGTACCAGGGGTGCAGCGCCGCGCGGCCGAATTCGTCGCGTCCCACCCGCACGTCGGGCACGAAACAGGTCCGCGACGGCGTCCATGTCCCGTAGCTCCAGCATCTCCTCGATCCGGATGCCGGTGTGCCGCAGCACCTCCACCGTCGCCCAGGACCAGAACGCCGCCTCCTCCTCGTGGGTCAGGTTCCGCCGCCTGCCGGCCACCTCGGTGACGTAGACGCGGCGGGCCTGTCCGGACCCGCAGCATTCGAACTCCTCCCCCGCAACGAGGAACCGGCCGGCGTCGCGCGAGCCGCGGTGATGCGGGCCATGGGGATCAGATCAGCGCGAAGGCTGTGAACATGGCTCTGCCCCGGTCCGGGCCTGGACGGGATGCGTTGGCCCACGTGTCCCGGTTCCGGGGCGACTTTTATGTGTGTCTGACCGCCCGGCGCGATGAACGGTTCGAGCTTTGCCGACGCAGTGCTGTGTGCGAACGGCCCGGTGAAGTCGCCAGTCGATCTGACGTTGATGCCTGAGCACCGGCGTGGTCACGGCGGGATGTACGGCGGCCTGAACAACGGTCACATCGATGTCGAGCAGCTGCGGACTGTGCTGGCCAGCCTGCCGCTGCCGCGGTTCCCTGATGGGCGGCTGGTCCTGGCCGTCGACGTCTCGCCGTGGCTCCGCTCCGACGCGCCGTGCTCTGCTGAGCGGCTGTTCTGCCATCTCTATGGCCGTGCGAAGTCCGCGTCCCAGTTCATCCGGTCCATCGTGCACGCCCCCACGTCCGCCCGGCGCACACCCGCACGATGCCCTCCGCCTGTGCGCCCCCTCGCCATGCCGTGGCCACTGCTCCCCCTGAGCCACTCCGGCGAGGCACAACCTCATGACGGGTCCTGCGGAAAGGCATCTGCGGCTGGCACGCGGTGGCCTGGACGCCGGCGCGGTCTCCAACTTGCCCTGTGAATAGCTGTGTTGAGCAGCTATCGTCTGGGGATGACGTGGTGGCAGGCGGCGCTGTGGGGTTTGGCCGGCGGAGGAGCGGCCTCGGTGCTGTCCTTGTCTGCGGCCGTGGTGTCGGCCGGGTACACCTGGCCGTGGCGTAAGGAGGGCGAGCTGTGGCCGCGGCTTTTCGTGCTGGCCGCCGGGCTCGTGCTGGGATCCGTTGTGGCCACCGCTGCGCATGATCAGATCAGTGGGCCATGGCCGGCCCTCATCTTCGGCATTGGTGCCCCAGCCACGATCCGCGGCATCCTCTCCGGTGTGGAGGTCGGACCGCGGCCCTCATCCACGCCGGCGCAGGGCCGTCGGGCAGCCGCAGCATCGTCGCTTCCGCCCGTACCCGAGGAGGGTGAGGTCCGTGAAGACGCGCCCTGACACCCTGCTTGGCCGCCTCGCCGCGGCGGTCCGCCCTCCCCGCCCCGCGCTGCGCATTCAGGCCTCCAACTGGTGGACCCGGGTGCTCCTGGCCGGCGGCGCTCAGCACCGTCCCCTGACCGGCGCGGACCTGCGCACCGCGAACCTCACCAACCAGTATCTGAGAGGCGTGGACCTGACGGGTGCGGACCTGCGCGGCGTTGTCCTGCGCGGTGCGGACCTGCGTGGCGCACGCCTGATCGCTGCCGACCTGACCCGCGCGGACCTGCGTGGCGCGTACCTGATCGCTGCGGACCTGACCCGCGCGAATCTAGCCCGCGCAGATCTTCGTGCCGTGGAGTTGAGCGCCGCGCGCCTCAATGGCGCGAACCTGAACGGCGCGTACCTAACCCGAGCGGACCTGCCCCGCGCGGTCCTGAGCGGTGCCGTCTTGAGTGGCGCGACCCTGGACGGTGCGAATCTGACCGGCACGGACCTGACCGGCGCGGTGCTTCGTGGTGCTGTTCTGCGCGGCGCGGACCTGAGTGCCGCACACCTGGACGGCGCGATCCTGGACGACGCTGACCTGGTGAACGTGACGTGGTCGGAGCGAACGCGCTGGCCTGATGCCGTTGCCGCGGTGATGCGGGAGCGGTCCGTGCCGATCGGCGGCGGCCGGTATCGCGTGCAGGGGGCCGGGAGCACGGGGGCGGATCTGTCCGTACCGCCGGTTCCGGTGTCCTGACTGCCGGGGCGATCAAGGCAGCGCCGGCGCAGAGTTGATACAGGAGTTGACGCAACGGACCTGTCAGGCCTGCGCCGTGAGGCAGGCCCGGAGCGGCTGGGATGCTCCCGCTATGGATGAGTTCGCGTGTGCGCCGCTCGGATGACGTTGCCCGGCTCCGTCCGCGGGTCGCCCGTGCGGCTGTCTGGACGGCGTTACGCTCGCACGCGGCGAAGGAGGGCGCATGTCGGGCAGGGTAGGACGAATGGTCGTTGTCGGCATGCTCGCCGTCTCGTCCCTTTCCGTCATCGTTGGATGCCGCTCCTCCCATCCCGAGCCGCAGACCAGTAGCTCCGCCACGGCTCCGGAGTCGTCACCGCACACGTCCGGCACCGGCTCGGTCCCGTCACCGACGCCCACCTCGTCATCCCCATCCGACACCACCCTTGTCCCCTCGCCGTCGCCTCCCCCAACGTGCACCGGCTGCGGCCACGACGGCGATGTCAGCCTCGCCCCGTCGGCCACTCCCCGGACTACTCCCGACGCCCCCGAAGTCACTCCCCCTGACAGCACGTGAGTGAGTCCGCGGAGGGCCCGCGGCCGGCCTATGAGCAGACAGGCGTCGAGGGTCGAGCGGCAAACCAGACCGCTCTCCTCAAGACCGTGATCGCGCAGGCATCCGTCATCGCCGCGCTCATGTTCTATCTGGGAGCCATGTACAGCAGCCAGTACTTCGGCTACTTCCACATCTCCGTCTACTCCCTCGACTTCGGTTTCGCCCCGCTGGTGCTGCAGAGCCTGAAGCTGGTGCGGTCTCCGGTTCTGGTGGCTGCCGTCGTCATCCTGGTCGCGACGACTGGTGTCCGGCATTCCACGGGTCGTCCATGGTCCGGGCAGCGTGCTCACATTTCCACGGCCCTCGCGTCGGTGGCGCGCTACTACCCGGTGGTCGTGGCAGCCGGACTGGTGCTGCTCATTTTCTGGTCCCAGATCCAGCCGTACGAGTGGGCCGCTCCTGTCACCCTTGCAGTCGGCTTCCTGCTGAGCCAGATCCCACATGGCCGCCGCCCAGAGGGCGCACGCCGTCCAGGAGTGCTCTTCTTCGCCGCCGCTGTCTGCACGTTCTGGGCACTCACACAGACCGCTTTACAGCTTGGGGAAGGCGACGCCAAGGCCCGCGCCAGTCATGTCCAAAGCTGGCCCAGCGTCATACTCCTCAGCTCCCGGCCCTTGAGCCTGCCCCCACCCGGGGTCCAAGAGGAGACACTGCGCCGTAAGGACCTACGTCTGCCGTACCGCTATACGGGACTCCGGCTCCTCATCGAACGCAACGGTCGCTACTACGTAGTTCCACTTGACTGGAAGGCCAAGACCGATCCGATCTACGTCATCCATGAGAGCGACGACCTCTGGGTCGGGCTCGGACCGGGTGTTCAGTGACCACAGACCTCTGACAGCAAGGATCAGCCGGGATGCCGCACTGCACCTGGTGCCCGCTCCCCTCGTCCTTCCATGCCAGGCAGGTCCCCACGTCGCCACGCAACAACAGGACGTGCCGCGGAAGAAAACTCGGCAAACCCAGGAACTGACCGGCGACTTCAGAACATCCTGGAGGGGTGATCGAGATCAATGGCAGTGCGGGCACCTCTGCAATCAGCCTGTCCAAGGTGCAAGAACGTGCCCCCGACCTGGTCAGCCTCTACAAGTCAGCAGGCGCCAGCATCCGCAACCACGGGCTGGAGGGAGTACGCGCCGCCGTATACCTGGTGCTGGACCGCTCAGGGTCCATGCGGCCCTACTACGCGGACGGCACCATGCAGCACCTTGCCGAGCAGGTACTGACACTGTCTGCCCACTTCGACGACGACGGCACCGTTCCGGTGGTCTTCTTCTCCACCGACGTCGACGGATCCACCGATCTCATGCTCGGCGGGCACCGCGGCCGCATCAACAAGTTGCACGAGAACCTCGGGCACATGGGACGCACGAACTACCACTGGGCGATGGACGAGGTCATCGACCACTACATCGACTCCGCAAGTGACTCCCCCGCTCTGGTGATCTTCCAGACGGACGGGGGGCCCACCAGCAAGTCTGCCGCCGAACGCTACCTGTGCAAGGCCGCCCGTCTGCCCCTGTTCTGGCAGTTCATCGGCTTCGGTGACCCCGCCGACAACGAGTTCGCATTCCTGCGCAAGCTCGACACTCTCGCGGTCCCCGCCCGCCGCGTCGTCGACAACGCCGGCTTCTTCCACGCCGGACGCACTCCGCTGACCGTCGGTGACGAGTTCCTCTTCGACCGGCTGCTCCAGGAGTTCCCCGCGTGGATGGCCGCCGCCCGCGCCGCGCGCGTCGTGTAGCAACGCCCCCTCAACGTCTCATCTCCCCACCGAGGAACGGGCCCACCCAAGTGGGGTCCGTTGCCGTCGCCGTGTGCGTGGTTTTGCGGGTCGACGCCAATCAGGAGGATCAGGCTGGTACCTCCAGGCGAGCTGGCCAAGACGGCCACGGCCGACACGTCGGCTTTCGGAAGGGGCCAAGGCCCAGGTCACGCCTCTGTTGAGTCAAGCCGCGGACGGGCGCCGGAGGAGGAACACATCCCGGGAGAGCCAGAGTTCGGCACACGGTTCACGAGTCACCCCGACCGGCACCCTCCAGCACACTACGGGGAGCCAGCCCGACCACGAACTGCTCCCACCGGATAAGTCAACGGTTCAATGCACACTCTGCTCCGGGTGCTGGCCGAGGAAGGCCTTTACCCAGCGCAGACACCCACACAACCCACCGGACCCATACCAGCACCGTCCGCGCACGCCTCAGAAGTCACGCACAACGGCCGACCGGCCAGGGAGGCCAGAGAGGCCCACGGCCTGCCATGGCGCTCCGCTTGCCGTGGCGGGACAGACACCATGAGTCTTCGAAGGCCAGCCTGTCGACGTACTGAAACCCGCCTGGCGACGAGCTGCACGCACGATCTTGCGCCACGTGCCCAGGCAGCCCGTCAGGCTCTCCACGCGTTGCCCGCGCGCTCCCCCGGTGAATATCTCGGACAGCGGCTCCCGGGATGGATGTCGGTGTCACACTTTTCCCGGAGAAAGGGGTGGGCTGCATGGGGTTCGGTTTCCGTGTGGGTGTTCCGGGGATGAGTGTGCGGGTCTCGACGCGCGGGGTGCGTACCTCGGTCGGTCCGCGTGCGGCGCGGATCAGTGTCGGCAGCGGCGGCGCCCGGGTCTCGTCCGGGCTCGGCCCGTTCTATGCGTCGAATTCCCTCGGCGGCGGCCGGCGGCGGACCAGCACCCGTCGAAATCCGCGGCCCCGAGCCGTCGCGCCGTCGGCCACGCAGCTGGATCGGGCACGCCGTCAGGCGGAAAGAGCCCAGCAAGAAGCCGAACGCGATGCCGCGATCGCCCAACTGCGCGAGTTGCGGCAGCAGATGACCAGTGTCCATCTGCAGTCGTTCCCCGCCGCGCATCTGCCCGTGATCCCGCAGCCCCCGGACTTGAGTCTGCCCTGGGCGCTCGCCGAAGCCCGGACCTTCCACCTCCAGGGTGTGAGCCAGCTGGCCCGTGCGGAACGGACCGCCGCCAAACGGCGGGCCGAAGAGGACGCTCCTGCCTACCTGGCGGCAGAAACAATGCGGCTTCACGCGATCCACGACCGGATGGCCGGCGAGGCCACGCAGTGGTGGCAGGCCCTGCTGGCCAACGACGAGGACACCGTCTGCGAGGCCGTGAACACCGCCTTCTCCGACAATCCGGCCGCCGGCTGCGCCGTCGGCGTGGACGGCTCAGTGCTGTCCGTGCTGATGCGGCAACAGGACCTCGACGCGATGCCCACCCAGACCCCCGGCCTGACCTCCAGCGGTCGCCCGACGCTAAAGAACCTGACCAGGCGCGACCGGATCCTGTGGTGGCTGACCTCCCTGGGCTCCCACCTCGTCGCCACGCTCAAAGAGGGCTTCGCCACCGCCCCCGGCATCACCGCCATCGACCTCGCCGTCATCACGCGCCTGCCCGACACCCAGCGCCTGGGCTTCGTCGCCTACGGCCGCTGGACACGCCAGGCGACCGAGTCCACCCCCTGGCGCGAGAACGAGGACGCGCTGCGTTTCTTGGACATCGGGCAGGACGTCGCCTGCTCCGTCACCACCACCGCCTCGGGCAACCTCTCCAGCACGATCAAACCCCTCGACGCGAGCCGAGTGCCCGGCCTGCAGGACCTGCTGGACCATGCCCAGGACGAACCCGACGCCGGCGAACCCTCCCTCGCCGACCTCGACCGCACCCTCGGCGCCAACACCCCGCCCGACAACGGGGCCCCGGCTGGCGCCCCCTACCGCATCACCCCGTTCGCCGCGTGGAAGCACACCCACCTCAATGCGCCGTCGCCTGCACCTGTGCCCCCGCCGGCCGCTGCGGCCGTGCTGGTGGCGGGGCAGACCCTCCCCCTGCCCGAGGAGGCCTGGCAGGGGCTGGGCATCTCCTTCCGCTTCGCCGGCGCGGACGCCGACCTCACTCTCTTCCTCACCGCCGACGACGGCCGAGTGGCCGGCGACGCCGACTTCGTCTTCTACAACCAGCCCGCCACCGCCGACGGCGCCGCACTCCTGCTGGGCAAACAGCAGGAAGGACCGCACACCGTCGAACGCGCCACCGTCCACCTGTCCGCCCTGCCCGAACGGGTACGGCGCCTGACCATCGCCATCAACATGGACGTCGACACCGGCCTTACCTGCGCATCCCTCACCCACGCCGCCCTGGACATCAACTGC
Source organism: Streptomyces sp. NBC_00461 (assembly GCF_036013935.1). Classification (NCBI taxonomy): domain Bacteria; kingdom Bacillati; phylum Actinomycetota; class Actinomycetes; order Kitasatosporales; family Streptomycetaceae; genus Streptomyces; species Streptomyces sp. NBC_00461. Next base: position 10,132,975 of record NZ_CP107902.1, on the reverse strand, counting down.
CTCTCAGGGGACGCGTGGACGTTTGAGCCGCCCGCCGACCCCCACATCAAAGCCATGGTCATCGCCGAGCTGTACCGGCACACCCAAGCCGGCCAGCCCATCTGGAAACTCCGCGCCCTCGGCCAAGGCTGGGCAGAGGGACTCGACGCACTCGCCCGCGCCCACGGAGTCAACATCGAATAACTGAGCGATACGCGCGTGGGAACGTCCGTGTGCCGCATGCAGGACAACCTGCGTGCGTACCCGCAGCGGGCACGGCAGGCGGACTGAAGGCCAGGTGTGCCATCTCATGACATTGGTTCCTCGCTGTCAGGCCTGGCGGGCGTAGGACGCGAGGCGATCGGCTAGCGAGATGACGAGGTCGCGCAGTTCATCGGGGCGCTCGATGACGAACGGCCGGTCGAGTGAGGCGAGTACCGGAGGCAACCAGTCAAGCCGCTCCGCCCGTAGTTCGACGCGCACCCAGCGCTCGGTCGCCCGGTCCTTGCCTGCCGTGGGCGCGTGCTCCTCCAGGCTCGCGACGCTGGCGGGAAGGTGCGCGCGGATCTGCTCAACGGTCCCGTGGATCCGCAAGGTCACCTCATGCCGGTACTCAGCCGTGGCGAACCCTGACAACACGCGCTGTGCCGGACCGGGACCCACGGGCGCCTCGAATGAGCCGGGCAGGGTCCTCGCGTCTGCGATGCGATCGAGCCGGAAGGTTCGGGCCTCGCCGATCTCGGGGTCCGTGCCCGTGACGTACCACCGGCCTGAATGGGCGATGATCCCGTACGCGTGCAGCGTGCGTTCGCTGCGCCGGCCGTCGCGGTCGGTGTAACGGATCGAGACCGGTCGGCGGTGGCGCACCGCATCGGCGATGGTGAGCAAGACCCCAGCGTCCGGGGTGGCGAACTCGCCGGGCTGATCCGTGAAGGCGAGAGCTTCCAGGAGTGTGGCGAGCCGGCGGGCGACATGCTTGGGCAGCACCCGCCGGATCTTCGCCGATACCGTCTCGCTCGCCGTGCGCTCCGCCGTCGTCAACCCTGCTCGGCGGCCGGCGACCAAGCCGAGCAGCACGGCCAGCGCCTCGTCATCGCTGAGCATGAGCGGGGGCAAACGGTACCCGGGGGCGAGTCGGTACCCGCCGTAGCGGCCACGCACCGACTCCACGGGCACGTCAAGGTCGATCAGATGATCCACATACCGCCGCACGGTGCGCCCCTCAACGCCGAGCCGGTCGGCGAGTTCGGCCGCCGTCCGGGTGCCGCCCGACTGCAGCAGCTCCAGCAGTGTCAGCACGCGGCCGGTGGGTCGAGGCATGTCCGCAGCCTAACGTGAATACAGGACCGATTCTGTCCACTATTTCTTCTAGCCTGCGACGTGCACGCCTCCCCGCAGCCAAGGAGATTCCCATGGACTTCGTCTCGATCCGCATCATCACCAGCGACGTCGCGCGCCTCGTCGAGTTCTACGAGCGAGCCACAGGAGTGCAGGCGACGTGGGCCACCGAGGACTTCGCCGAACTCAAGACCGCGGGCGCCACCCTTGCGATCGCCGGCACCCGCACCGTCCCGCTGTTCGCCCCGGGCTCTGCCCGCCCGGCGGACAATCACAGCGTGATCACCGAGTTCCGCGTCGACGACGTGGACCGCCTTCACGAGAACCTGACCGGCTTCGTCACCGACTTCGTCAACGAACCCACCACGATGCCCTGGGGCAATCGGTCGCTGCTGTTCCGCGACCCCGACGGCAACCTTGTCAACTTCTTCACCCCCGCCACCCCGGCGGCCATCGAAAAGTTCGCACGCTGACGCCAGGCACAGTCACTCACGCGGGAGCCCAGAGATCCCAGGGCTCCGATGAACGCGTCCGCCGAGTCAGGAGCGCCAACAGCAGGGGGCACCGGAACGCATCGCTGACCCCCGAGCGACGTCTGCGGTCGTGCCTGCGGATCGACGCCGGCCGGCCGATCACGCACGTTGCTGCCGAGGCCGGACCATCGCGCCGCCGCCCGGCCAGTGGTACGCCCGCTGGCGCGCGCACGGCGAGAACGGCCTGCTCGACCACTCCCCCGGCCCGCCACCAGCCCGGGCCGCACCGCCGAGGACATCGATGACCTGGCGGAGGCGCCGCGGCGGCAAACCAAGCACAGGCCCGCACAGCTCACCGCCGACACCTGATCCGCACCGCTCCGTTAGCGCGCAACTGCAACTGGTCCAGTTCCTCGCCGATCGCCTCCCGCAGCACATCGTGCTGCGGACTGAGCGCGAACCGCTCGTCGCTCCACCTCTCGCGCGGATACGGCCACAACGGCCTACCCACGAGTTCCGCCGGCTCCCACTCAAACCGCGGCCACACGTGCGCATGCAGAAAGCCATCGGAATTCCCGAGAATCTCCAGGTTCACCCGCCGGAATGCCGGATCCAACCGCCTGCACGCGCGCTCGACTGCTTCGCCCAGCTGATCCATGTCGGACAAGAACGCCCATCGCCTCGCCCTCGGCAGGTCCGACAGCCGCTGCACACTCGCGTCATCCGCCAGGAGCACTGAATAGCCCGGCAGGAACTGAACGTCTCCGATCACCGCGAAAGCCGATTCGAGACGCCTGAGCACGGCGGGATTCTCTCCTCGCAGTGCGCTTCCGATCCGGTCCATCCGCCAGTCATCACTCGTGGCAGGGACGCTACACGCGCGTGATCATTCTTCCCCCGAGCTCATCCAGCCAACGGAAACCGCGCTCTCACTCCCCACGCCCCCGCGCTCCCCACACGATTCAAGATCCAGCCACCGCGTGGTCATCCACTCGGAGACCATCCACCCTCACCTGCGAGCCGCCCGGTCAGCCACCGGCCTTCTTGTCGAACCATCCGAGCGACCGGACGACGGACGCGCCGACAAAGAGGATGCCGAGAGGAACGATCGTGAACCAGACGGCACCGGCTTTCATGGCCGCGAGCAGGGCGATGGCGCCGATGGCCAGCGCCAGGAGCACGAGCATGCCCAGAAGGACACGAATCTTGGAAACCAACGGAGGACTCTCCAACGTTCAGCTGGGCTCTATTGACTGGACAGCGTTCGCTCCCCGTCGGACCGCCGGCGACGGTTGCCCAGCAGGGAGGCAGCAAGCTCCCCGGCGTGACACCACGGCCCCGCCAGGAAGCTCATGGGGCGAGTCTCCCAACGCTGCCTTCCGGAGGGGCCAGTAGAACTACGTAATCGAATACGTAGGTTCACCCCGCGAGCACGGCATCATCGACGCTCTCGCCGAGACCGGCATCACCTGCTGGGCGGACAAGGGCTACCAGTGCGCAGGCAGCACGGTCCGCCTCCCGCACCCCGGCCGGTGGGACCGCCTCTCCGCCGATCACCAGGCCGTCAACCGATCCCAGGCAAAGGTCCGGGCCCAGGTCGAACAGGCCATCGCCACCCTCAAGTCCTGGCGGATCCTCCGCCAGTCCTGGCGGATCCTCCGCAAGCTCCGCTGCTCGACAACCCAAATCACCAGCCTCGCCCAAGCCGTCCCCACCCTCCATCTGGCCAGCTCAAGCTGAGGACGGAAAAGGCTCACTGCCCGCAACGCACAGGACTTCCCGCGATCGTGCCGGTGAAGTAACCGGCCCTACGCGGCACGCCGACGCTTCCGGGCGGCGCGGCTGCGGCTGCGGCTGCGTCCTGATGCCGCTACACCATCCGGTGATTAATGCGCTAGATGATGTTATTTACGACCGCAATGTCCTATTCATTCCACTATCCGGGTCCTGAGCGCTGCCCTCGCCGCACGGGCCTAATCAAGTCGAGGAGAGTGGAAGAGATGACGACATCGCCGAGATGGCGATCTGTTGTGGGGTCGGCCGCCGTGGCTGCTGCGCTGTTCGCAGCACCCCTGGCAGGCGTTGCTGCCGCCCACGCCCAGACCAACCCGTATCCCGCGCATCCGTCGCACACGCCCTACCCCCCACAACCGTCGCACACCCCCTACCCGCCCTACCCACCGAAGCCGCACCACCCTCACGACCACGAGCATGGCCATGACCAGGGCCATGACCAGGGCCACGGCCACCTCGCGGACACCGGTTCCGACGACCACACCAAGGAAATCGTGCTGGGTGGTGTTGCGGCCGCTCTGGTCGCGGCGGGTGCCGGCACCATGCTGGTCATGCGTCGTCGCAACAACTCATGACGGTGCCCAAAGCACGTCTGTCCTTCCCTCTGCGGCGTCCCGGGTCTGCCCGGGACGTCCGCGGGGTACGCCGACGCGTTCACGGCCCTGTGGCCAGGAGCGTGCTGCTTGCCGCCGCCGCTGTTCCAGCGGCGGCGGCCGCCTGGATCGGTGGCACCGGCGTGCTCGCCCACCGCGAACTCCTCGCCGCCCAGGCCGACCTCAACGCGCTGCGGGAATCGGTCGCGGCCTCGGCCGGGTCCCATCCCACCGAGGCCGTTGCCGCGGGGGCCCCGGCAGAATCCAAGCCGGAGCGACTGGTGCGTTCCGCAGCCGAACACGCGGCGAAAGCACACAGCCTGACCACCGGACCGGCCTGGTACACCGCCGCCCACCTACCCTTCGCCGGCAGCCCCCTGGAGACCGTGCGCGGCATCGCAGCGGCATCGGACAGACTGGCCGGCGATGTGCTGCCGCCGCTCGTGCGGGCCGTCCCCCGCTTCTCGGCTGGCGCTCGCGCGGGCGGCATCCCGCACGTTCTCACCGAGCTGGAGGGCCAGGCGTCCGCGTTCACCCGGGCCGCGCACATCGCGGCCGAGGTACGGGACGATGTCCACCACCTCCCCGAGTCCACGTGGCTGCCGGCCGCCGACCGCGCCGAAGCGCAGCTGACGGATCGGCTGGACCGCCTCGTCCCACAGACCCGAGACGTCGCCGTCGCGGCCCGTGTGGTGCCGTCCATGCTCGGGTCGCATGGGCAACGGCGCTACATCCTCGCTTTCCAGAACACGGCCGAGGCCCGGGGCACCGGAGGCCTCCCAGGGGCCTTCGCCGTACTGCGGGCCGACCGTGGCCGCCTGTCCTTCGAGCACTTCGGCAACAACATCGAGATGGACGGCAGCCACGCGGACATCGACCTCGGAGCCGAGTTCAGAGCCCAATACGGCAACAACGGACCCCAGAGTCTGTGGGCCAACTCCAACATGAGTCCCCATTTTCCGTATGCGGCCCGCATCTGGACCGCGGACTGGCACAGTCACAGCGGTCAGCGCCTCGACGGCGCGATCGCCATCGACCCCGGTGCGCTCGGCCTGCTGCTGCGCGCTGCCGGCCCCGCCCGGCTGCCCGACGGCACCTCGCTGACGGCCGACAACGCCGTGGACGTCACCGAGCGGGCCGCGTATGCGAAGTACGACGACGTCGCCCAGCGCAAGGCGTACTTCGCGGAGGCCGCCCGCGCCGCCGCCGGACGGCTGATGCAGGCGACCGACGACCCGCACCTGATCCCCGCGTTGCTGGGTGCCGTGCACGAGGTGCAACGGGAAGGCCGGCTGCAGGTGTGGAGCGCGCACAAGGGCGAGCAGCGGCTGCTGGAGTCGCGACCCTTCTCAGGCGCGCTCCCCGATTCTCCTGGCCCCTTCGCGGGGCTCGTCGTGAACAACGCGGCCGGCACCAAGCTGGACTACTACCTCGATCGCAGCATCATCTGGGCGCCGGGTGCCTGCACGGACGACGGCCGATCGGTCACCGCGACCGTGACCCTCACCAACCGCGCACCGTCCTCCGGCCTCCCCCACTACGTCACCCAACGGGTCGACACCCCGCCCTACCGGACCCACCCGGGCGACAACCGGCTGCTCGTGACGTACTACGCCGGCACGGGAGCGAGCCTGACCCGGGCCACCCTGGACGGCCACCCGGTCGAGATGATCCCCGGCGCAGAACGCGGCCATCCGGCGTACACCGTCGACCTGGAGCTTCCCCGGCAGTCCAGCCGCACGCTTGTGCTGCACCTGCGCGAACCGGAGGCCGACCGTGCCCCGACCATCTGGCGGCAGGCCCTGGTGACACCGCTGCGGTCGACGGTGCGCCCCGCGGCTGCCTGTCATCGCTGAGCAATCGGCGCAGCGGCTGCCCCGTGAACAGCCGGCGGAGCGGTCGCTGCCGCCGCGCCAGGTGTACGGGAGCGGCGGCAGCGGCTGCCTCGTCATCCGGACCACCTCCGGGTCTCGGTTGAGGCGGTGGCGTCAGGGGGCCAGGATCCCGGCGAGCGTCAACACCGCATCGCGGACCTCCAGGGCCCGCGCCTTGTGCACACCCGGGGAGGCGCCGTAAGGGTCGGCGATGCCGTCGGACTCGCCCGGCGGGGGAACCACCACACCGCGCCGGGACGCTGCCAGCCGGACCGTCTCGCGTGGTGTGTCGGCGCTGGTCCCCTCCGCGAGCCGGACGAACTCCCGGAGGGTGAAACAGCGGCGCAGTGCCAACGGGCAGAGCCGTACGGCAGCCTCCCGGTGGCACCGCTCCAGGCCCAGCACCAGGTCGGCCCGTTCGATGTGGCCGACGTCCAGCCGTCGGGCCGTGAACTCCCGTACGTCACCGCCCATTTCGCCGAGGATTGTGCGCGTCACGGCGTCCAGCGGTGCCGGCCGGGCAGCGGTGCCCGCGCTGCGGACCCTGAAATCTGGCTCCGGCAGTACTGCGCCCAGAAACCGTTCCGCCACCGGCGACCGATGCAGGTTGCCGGTGCAGACGAACAGCACTTTGAAGGCAGTCGCCGGGCCCTCTTCGCGGTGGCGGCGGAGCCTGTCGGTACTCATGGGGCTTCTCCATGCATCCGGCCCCGAAGGCCGTTCGGTGCAGGACTGCTCACTGCTCGTCGGCGGGAGATCGCAGGGTCGCCTCGACGGGCTCCTCGCCGCCGGCCGGCGGACGGGGCAGGGGCACTTCGGCCGGCGCGTAGCCGTAGCCGTACCCCTTGTTCTTGAAGGCGGTGGACATGCTGAAGACGGCGCCGAGGATGCGTACGCCGGTCCGGCTCAGCGACTCGGCGGCGTCGCGGATCTGGTCTCGGCCGGTCTTGGAGGCGCGTACGACGAGCAGCACGCCGTCGGCGAACGGGGCGAGGCCGATGGTGTCGGCGACCGGCAGCAGAGGAGCGCTGTCCACGATGACCACGTCGTAGCTTTCGGCGAGTTCCCGCAACACCTCGGCCATCCGGCCGCAGGAGAGCAGCTCGGTCGGGTTGGGAGGCACCGGACCGCTCGTGAGCACCGCCAGCCGTCCGCCGGCCTGCTGCGTCACGTCCTCGACCCGGGCCTGGCCGATGAGCACGGTGGTCAGTCCGGCCGCCTCGACCAGCCCGAAGGTGGGGGCGACGGAGGGGCGGCGCAGGTCGGCGTCGATCAGACAGGTCCGCATTCCCGCGTCGGCGAGCGAGAGCGCCAGGTTGACGGAAGTGGTGGTCTTTCCTTCGCCGGGCACCGGGCTTGTCACGACGATCACCGTCGGCCTGTCGTCGACCTGGGTGAACTGCAGGTTGGCGCGCAGTTTGCGGAAGGCCTCGGCGCGCGCGGAGGTGCTGGCGGTGTCCATCGCAACCCGCCGCTGTGCCGCGCCCTTGTCGAACGGGATGGAACCGAGGACCGGCAACGAGGTGAGCTCCGCCAGGCCGTCGCTCGTCTTGATCGTGGTGTCGAGCGCCTCGCGCAGCGCGACGAGTGCGGCGGCGAGCAGCAGTCCGCCGAGCACTCCGGCCGCGAGGTCGAGCAGCTTGTTCGGTGACATGGGACGCTTCGGGACGTTCGCCTGCTCGGTGACACCGAGCGAGACGGGCGAGGCGGGGTGGCCGGATGCCTTTTTCGGTGAGGCGGCGGCCTTCTTCGGCGTCTCCAACTCCTCGACCACAGCGGCGAAGTGCTCCGCGACGGCGTCGGCGATACGCGCCGCGCGCGCCGGAACCGTGTCACGAACCGTGATGTTGATGAGCACGGTGTTGAGCGGAGCCTCGGCGGTGATGCGGGTGGCGAGTTGCTCCGGCGTGTACTTCAGCCGTAGCTCGCGCACCACGGGCTCGGTCACCTGGCGGGTGGCGACGATGGCCGCATACGACTGGACACGCGCCTGGGAGAAGGACTGCCCCTGGTTCAGTTCGGCGGTGTCCACACCGGAGCGGGTGGCTACGAAAAGCTGGGTGCGGGCCGCGTAGACCGGCGTGCTCAGGGCGATCACCGTCTCGGCAGTGCCGATACCGAGTACAAGGCAGATCAGGATGGTGGGCCAGCGTCTGGCCAGTACTTTCAGATATCCACGAAGGTCCAACGTGCACCCCTCACAGGGCAGAAGATGCCCCATCCAATTTATTCGGCGGTGAATGCCCCGCACAGAATAGGTGCCACGGTTCCCTGTATCCGGTAGCCACGACAGCGCGGGTATACCAGGACTGGGAATTCGTGAGCCGTTCGGGGGAAAATGGCCACGAAAACGCATCGAGAGAAACGTTTCATCAATGAATTCCCACCCCAGCCGAAGCAATATGCCTGGCGGCAGGACGGCACGGCGAATGAGGTAGGGGTTCTATGCGTACGAAGACCGTAGGTGAAGCCGACCCTGGGTCTGAAAAGACGGCACGCAAACTGCGTATCGTGCTGGTCGCGTTCGCCTGCGATCCAACGCGTGGCAGCGAGCCGGCCATCGGCTGGGGCTGGGCCGAAACGCTTGCGAGACACGGGCACACGGTGGAGGTCCTGACGCACCACGAGTTCGACAACGTGCTGCACATCACGCGCCGAGTGGAGGACCTGGGGGCGGTGGGCGAACGCATCAAGGTGCACGTTGTCCCGCCGCCGGCCGCCCCTGCGTGGACCGGGCTGCTGCCGGGCTTCCTGCGCGGCATGGCCCAGGAGGTCAAGTGCTATGACGGCTGGCAGCGTCGGGCTCTGGCCTACGCCCGCAGTCACGGGCTCGATGCGGCCGACCTTGTGCACCACGTCTCCTACGGATCTTTGCAGGGCGGCAGTGCGTTGCGTCGCCTGGGTCCGCCGTTGGTGTTCGGCCCCGTCGGCGGCGGCCAGACCGCACCGCACAGTCATCGGCGCTTCATGGGCGCCGCGTACTGGCAGGAGGCGCTGCGAACGCTGGTGTGGGTTCGCTGCCTCAGCCGTCGGCCGTCGTGTCGTAGCACTCTGCGCAAGGCTGCGGTGGTCCTGGCCACCAACCGGGACACCGAGCGACTGGCCCGCCGTCTGAGCCGTGCTGTCACTCATCTGATGCTGGCCGACGGCATCCAGGAGTCACTGATCCGAGAGCCGGCGCAGGACCAGCAGACCCGCCCCGTCCGTCCGCCCACCGTCTTGTGGGTCGGCAGACTGCACCCGCGCAAGACTCCCGAACTGGCGCTGCGGGCGGTCGCACATCTGCGGTCGGAAATTCCGGAGGCCCGCCTCGTGATCCTCGGCGACGGGCCGCTGCGACTGCCTCTGGAACGACTCGCTCACCGCCTGGGCGTAAGTGAATCAGTGGAATTCCGTGGCCTGTTGCCCCGGGAAGAGGTTTTTCGGGCCTGCGACGACGCCGATGCGTTTTTGATGACCAGCCTGCGGGACTCCTCCAGCACGCAGACATTGGAAGCGTGGGCCCGAGGTCTTCCCGTCGTCCATCTCGGCCACCACGGCATCAGTGACTTCTCGGCGCCGGGCGGTGCGATCTCCGTGCCGCTCGGTAACCCTGCAGATCTGCCCCAGCGCATTGCATGGGCACTGAGCGGTGTGCTCACGGAGCGACAGACACGCCATTGCATGGAACGAGCCGCGCTGTCGTGGGCTCGCAAGCACACATGGACGGCGAAAGCGGAAATCGCCGAAAGGCTTTACCACGCCATTCTGCCCGGGGAGAGGTGAGGGTGCCCTGCTGTGACCAGGGACCGATTCGGGGAGCCCCTCGGTCCCGTGGCCTCAGCCGGGCCGCGGGGTTCAGCCCAGGTCGGCGGACAGCACGTGGTCGGCGGCCGCCTGCTGGCTCGGCAGGGCGGGCGGCGTGGGCCGACCCAGCGCCCGCAGAGTCCATCCGGCGGCCCGCCACTGCGACGCGTCGAGGGCGTTGCGCGCGTCAAGGATCCTTCGCGCGGGTGTCACGGCGGCGAGCGCGACGGGGTCGATCCGGCGATAGAGGCTCCACTCGGTCGCATGCAGGACGAGATCGGCGCCCAGGCAAGCCTTGTCCACGTCGGGGGCGTATCCGAGCATGGGCCAAGCGGCCCGGGCGTTGTCGATTCCCTGCGGGTCGTGCAGCTGTACGTCCGCACCCTCGCGGTGGAGCGCGACGGCAACGGCGAGAGCGGGCGAGTCGCGCACATCGTCGCTGTCGGGCTTGAACGTGGCACCGAGGACGGCGATGCGGCGGCCGGTGAACTCTCCGCCCACCATGTCCCGGGCGATGTCGACGGTGCGCCGTCGCTGCCGTGCGTTGATCTCGTCGATCTCGCGGAGAAACGACACAGCGCTGCCGACGCCGAGTTCGTCGGCGCGCGCCGTGAACGCCCTGATGTCCTTGGGCAGGCATCCGCCCCCGAAGCCGAGTCCTGCGCGCAGGAAGCGGCGGCCGATTCGGGTGTCGTAGCCCAGGGCGTCAGCCAGGGTCGTCACGTCGGCGCCTGTTGCATCGCAGACCTCGGCCATCGCGTTGATGAACGAGATCTTCGTGGCGAGGAAGGAGTTCGCGGCGACCTTCACCAGCTCGGCGGTTGCCGGGTTCGTGCTGATGTAGGGCACACCTGCGCGCAGCATCGGTGCGTAGACCTGGCGCAGAATCTGGTCCGCTCGCTGCGACAGAACGCCGGCCACCAGCCGTTCCGGGCGGAGCGTGTCCTGGACGGCGAAGCCCTCCCGGAGGAACTCCGGATTCCAGGCGACCTCGACGGCCGTGCCCTGCGGGGCAGCCTCCTGGACGCGCGCGGCGAGTCGGGCCGTCGTTCCCGCGGGAACCGTGGACTTGCCCACGATCAGGCAGCGGCGGCGCAGCCGGGGCGCCAGCGCGTCGATGACGGTGTCGACCGCCCGCAGGTCGGCGGCCGACGAGTCCCGGCTCTGCGGGGTGTTCACACAGACGAAGTGCACATCGCCGAACTCGGCTGCCTCGCCGAGGCAGGTGGTGAAGCGCAGTTTCCCCGAACCGACGGCTCTGCCGAGCACGTCCTGCAACCCTGGTTCGTAGAAGGGGACTCTGCCTTCGTTGAGCGCCGCGATCTTCTCGGCGTCGATGTCGACGCCGAGCACCTCGTGTCCGATGTCTGCCATGCACGCAGCGTGCACAGCGCCGAGATACCCCGTTCCGATGACGGTCAGCCGCATCTTGCTCGCCCCAATTCCGTGTCAGTCCGGATAACCGGACAGGTTGAGTTCCTGGAACCGCCATGCGTCCTCGCACATCGCGGTGAGGTCTCTGCTCGTGGTCCAGTTCCAGGCCTGGGCCACGGCGCCCGGGTCCGCGACTAGGGCGGCCACGTCGCCGGGGCGGCGGCTGGTGATCTCGTACGGGATCGGCGTACCGCAGGCGCGCTGGAAGGCGGCGACGAGGTCCAGCACCGAAGTGCCCTGCCCCGTACCGAGATTGAAGACGCGCATGCCGTTCTCGTCGTCGAGGTGCTCCAGCGCCACGCGGTGGCCTTCGGCGACGTCCATCACATGGATGTAGTCACGCACGCCCGTGCCGTCGGCCGTGGGGTAGTCGTCACCGAAGACGCTGAGCTTCGCAAGCCGCCCGGCGGCGACCTGGGCGAGGTACGGCATCACGTTGTTGGGCGCACCCCGGGGGACTTCGCCGAGCAGTCCGCCGGGGTGCGCGCCGACCGGGTTGAAGTAGCGCAGAGCCAGGACGGAGAACTCCGGCAGATGACGGCAGATGTCGGCGAGCACCTGCTCGCACAGCCACTTCGACGCAGCGTAGGGGTTGGTAGGGCCTACCGGGTCCTGCTCGGTGAGCGGCACCCTGGTCGCGTTGCCGTACACCGAACAGGACGAGGAGAACACCAGGCGGTGGACGCCGTGGTCGCGCATGACGCGCAGCAGTGCCGTGGTGCCGCCGACGTTGCTGTCGTAGTACTCGACGGGCAGTTCGACGGACTCCCCGACGGCCTTCTTCGCGGCAAAGTGGATGACCGCGTCGACATCGTGCTGGTCGAACACCCGGGAGAGGGCGCGCCGGTCGAGGACGTCGATCTCGTGGACGGCGATCGGCGGGCGGTCGGCGATTTTCGCAACGCGCTCCAGCGCGCCGGGCGAGCTGTTGGAGTAGTCGTCGACGACCACGACGTCATAGCCGTGCCCGAGGAGTTCGACACAGGTGTGGCTGCCGATGAAACCGGCGCCGCCGGTCACCAGCACGGTGGTGCGATCCGGCATGGGGTACCTCCCGTCCTTCTCGAATACGTGTCAGACCGCGAAGTCCGTGGGGGTCGGGAGCGGCCTGTCGCCGTGCGGCGGGGGGAGGTGGGAGGTGTCGCTCTGAGCCGCCGCGATCGGGCCGGTCTGGGCGGCGTCATCCTGCGGCCGGCTCCTGAACCACTCCACGGTCCGGCGCACTCCGTCCGCCACCGGAACTTCCGGGTACCAGCCGAGGTGTTCACGGGCACGAGTGATGACCGGGCGACGGCGGACCGGGTCGTCCGTGGGGAGTGGGTGGTACTGGATCTGCGAATCCGAACCCGTGATGTCGAGGACGAGTTCGGCGAGATCGGACACGGTCCACTCTTCCGGGTTCCCGATGTTGAACGGCCCGGTCTCGGACGAGTCCAGCATCGCGACCAGGCCGCGGACCAGGTCGTCCGCGTAGCAGAAACTGCGGGTCTGCTTTCCGTCGCCGTAGATGGTCAGCGGTTCGCCGTCCAGGGCTTGGGCGATGAAGCTCGACACGACCCGGCCGTCGTGCTTGCGCATGCGCGGGCCGTATGTGTTGAAGATCCGGACGATTCCCACGTCGACGCCGAGGCTGCGCCGATAGGCCAGGGAGACGGCCTCCGCGTACCGCTTGGCTTCGTCGTACACGCTGCGCGGTCCGACCGGATTGACGTTTCCCCAGTACTCCTCGTCCTGAGGGTGCACGAGCGGATCGCCGTAGACCTCGCTCGTCGAGGCGAGCAGGAAACGGGCGTTGTTGACCCGGGCCAGTTCCAGGGCGTTCTCGGTGCCCCTGCTGCCCACGGCGAGGGTCTGCAGGGGCAGACGCAGATAGTCCGGCGGCGACGCGGGACTTGCGAGATGGGCGACGGCGTGGACCGGACCGGGAACGTCCGCGGTCACGCTCACGTCGGTGTGGATGAGTTCGAACGCAGGGTAATTCCGCAGGTGTGCGATGTTCTTCGGTCGGCCCGTACTGAAGTTGTCCAGACATACGACGGCGTCTCCACGCCGCAGCAATGCCTCGCACAGGTGCGAACCCAGAAAACCGCCCCCACCGGTCACGGCAACACGCATGACTTTCTCCATGAATTCAACAGGAAGGTGGAGAAGTTTCTCCAAAACACCGAAAATGATATGAGCGCACGCCTGCTTCACTTTTCATGCACAACTGGAGCGGTGCACTGTTTGGCGGTACGGCAGGGGAGCCGGGAATTCGGTAATACGGTGAAGAACGGTCGCCACCACGTACGAACCGATCACTCGTACGTGTGAATTCGGCACTTCGCGCGCCGCGCGCCGCTAGGCCTCTGGGGCTACTTCGCCGCGGCCCTCGCGTGCCTGCCAGGGCGGCTCTTGAGCACCGTGAGAAGGTCCTCGCCTGAACCGCATGAGGCGGACACGAGGAGCCCCATGGAAACCCCCACCGAGGTACACCCGTGACGCAGCTGACCTCCGTCACCGTCAAAGGCGTGCGCTGGACCTATCTCGCTGGCGCGGCCGGTATCGCCGTCCAGATTCCCTACGCGGCAGCGATGGCCCGGTTGCTCACCCCCGCGGACTTCGGGCTGATGGCACTGGCTCACCTGGTGCTGCGTTTCGCCCACAACTTCGCCCAGGGTGGTCTGCGTTCCGCGGTGGTACAGCGCCCGTCCCTCACCGGCCGCGACGTGCGGGTGATCTTCGCGCTGGCTCTCACCGCCGGCAGCTGCTCCTTCGCGGTGATCTGGTTGATCGCGCCGTGCGCCACCGAACTGCTGCGCGGCCCCGCTGAATTGACCAGCCTGATCCGGACGGCCGCGCTGATTCTGGTGTTCATGGCCCTGGGCGCCCCCGCAACCGGACTGCTCAGCCGTGGCATGCGCTACCGAGCCATCGCCTTCACCGACTTCTTCTCCTTCGTCGTCGGCTACTGCGTCATCGGCATCTCCTCCGCCCTGCTGGGCGCGGGCGTGTGGAGTCTCGTCTACGGCACGCTCGGCTGGTACCTGCTGCAGGCGCTGCTGCCCTATCTCATGGTCCGGCACTCGCTGCTTCCCCTGTTCGACGTGCGTGCCATGCATGAGGTCATGCGGTTCGGCGGCAAGGTGTCGGTCAACGGCTTCCTGGAATACCTGACGGAGGACTTCGGCAAGCTCGTCATCGGCCGCTACGTGGGTGTCACCGCCGCCGGGCTCTACGACCGCGCCGCACTCCTGGCGTCGCTTCCACTGCAACAGATCCAAGCGGCGGCGGGCAAGGTTCTCCTTCCCGCCTTCAGCCGCATCCAGAACGAGAGCAACCGGCTGAGCGCCTCCTATGCCGACTGCGCCGCACTGACCACGCTGGTCCTCTTTCCGTTGTGGGCGGTGATCGGCGCGAGCAGCGAGCAGCTGGTCGCACTGCTCCTCGGCAGCCAGTGGCGAGGCAGCGCGGAGCTGGTCCCGATCCTGGGCCTGGTCAGCGCGCTCAGTCTGGTGACGCAGTTCTCGGGCACGCTGGTGGAAGCCATCGGCGCGGTGGGGCGCAAGCTGGTCATCTCCGTGGTGCAGCTGTTGGTTCTCGTCGCCGGAACGGCCCTTGCGCTGTTCCTCGGCTGCGGGGTTCACGGGCTGATGGTGGTGGTGCTTGCCAGTCAGCTCGTCAAACAGGCTCTGTTCCATGCGTGGCTGAACCGGCTCTTCCCGGCCACGCGGCGGCCGGTCGCGGAGGCGTACGCACAGGCTGCCGGTCTCACCGTGCTGATCTGGGTGGCTCTGTGGTCCGTTCAGGGAGCGCTCGAGGGCGGATGCCCCGTGGCGTTGGTCCTCGCGGCCAAGGCGGCGACCGCGGGTGCGCTGGTGCTGGGCTGCCTGCGCTACGGGGCGGGTCTGCACGGTGTGCGGGTCGCTCGGGAACGCGGCCTGCTGCCCGGGAAGCTGTCCCGCCAGGATCTCAAAGAGGCGTGCTGACCCGCTTGCTTCGCCGACCGCCCGGCGGCCGCCGGCGTATCAGCAGTCAGTAGGCACCGTTGCCCTCGACGACGGCCCGCAGTGTGCGGCGCAGGATGCCGAAGTCGACTGAGGGAGACCAGTTGTCGACGTAGCGCAGGTCCAGTGCGACGGTCTCGTCCCAGGACAGGTCGGAGCGCCCGCTGACCTGCCACAAACCGGTGAGCCCCGGCTTGACGCTCAGTCGTCGCAGCTCGACGTCGTTGTACCTCGCCACCTCCTCGGGCAGCGGCGGCCTCGGACCCACCAGGGACATGTGCCCCATCAGCACGTTGAACAGCTGGGGAAGCTCGTCCAGCGAGAAGCGGCGCAGCACCCGGCCCACGCGCGTGATCCGGGGATCGCTGCGGATCTTGAACATCAGCCCGTCGTGCTCGTTGGTCCGGGCAAGCCGGCTCTTCAACTGCTCGGCGTTGGCGACCATGGTGCGGAACTTCGCCAGGTTGAACTGGCGGCCGCCCTGGCCGACGCGGATCTGGCAGTGCAGGACCGCTCCCGGCGAATCCCACCGTACGGCGATCGCCAACGCGACGAATACGGGGGCCAACACCATCAGCAGCAACGCGGCGCCCACCCGGTCCGTCACCGCCTTCAGCAGCACGGCAGTGCCACGGCGCAGGGGCGGGGCCACGCGCAGCATCGTCACACCGGCCGCGGACGAAACCCTGACCCGGCGTTGCGTCACCTCGGTCAGACCGGGCACGACGACCAGCGGACGCCCGTCCTCGTGCACGGCCCAGGACAGCCGTCGCAGGCGCTCACCCGCCATGCTCGGCCCGCAGATGACGAGGACCAGGTCCACGTCCAGCCTTCGAGCCGCCGCCAGCGCCGGCAAGGCGTCACCGGACAGGTTCGCCGGGCCCTGCTCGTCCAGCCGTGCCGCGACCGGGGCCACCGGGTCGGGGTTGCCCTCGCCGATCGGGCATACCCCGACCACCACGAACTCGTGGTCGGTACGGCGCGCGAGTCGGCTCACCAGACCGTCGACAGCGGATGCCTCGCCGATCACCAGTGCCCGGCTGACGGCTCGTCCGTCACGGCGCCGGGCCAACAGGTGACGGTGCGTCAGCCCTTGACAGACCACGGTGCTCGGGAGGCACGCGACCAGGCCGGTCAACGCGAGAGGAAGGACGGAATCCTCATCGCTGACCGCTCGGAGCACGATCAGCAGCCCCAGCAGAATCAGCCAGTCCCGCAGCAGGAGGTCGGCATTGCCGCTCTCTCCCAGGTTGCGCCATGCGTACCGGGTGCGCGTGGCCCGCATGAGCACCCAGATCGAGGCCACCACGACCGCGTACCACACCGCGTGTGCTTCCCCTGCCAGTCGGAAGGCCGTGTACACCGGCACGGCCGAGCCCGCGGTGTCAACGGCCACCGCGGTCGGCAGATACCAGGCGGGCTTGTGGTGGCGTCTTCGTCTGGTGCGGGGCGAAGCCCGGTCGGGCTGCCTCCGTGTACGCCCTGTCAGCGGCACATGGGGGACGTCTTCCCGAATGGTCACGGTCATCTCCAACCGGCTCCAAGGATCACTGTGGGTCCGTGCACCTGTCCGCGGGATGAAGCCGACGAAGGGTATTCGTCATGATCAGGTCATCACTCGGGGTGCGGCAGGCTGGGGACGCAATCGAGTGTGTCCGACGTGTGCTCGATGGGTCGGGTCGCGACGCTCAACCGCGCGGAACTCTCACCCAATGAGCAGAACCGGTCAGAAACGCACCGTTCTTCGCCCAATGCGGTCCAGATGACGCCCGTCGCTGCGCCAGACGGGTGGGCTTACGGCACCGCCCTCCCCAAAGCACCGGCAGGGGTCGCCGGTTGCGCGAATTTAGCTCTTGCCCGTGGAGCGTGCGGGCTGCGGCTGACGACGACCAAGGGCGACCTGTCATGAAGATCGCGGTAGTACACAGCTTCTACACCGCCGGCAAGCCCAGCGGAGAGAACGCGCTCGTACGAGACCAGGTGCGTGCGCTGGGAGCGGCGGGCCACACGGTGGAGCTGTTCGCCGCCCACACCGATGAACTGGCACGGGATCCGCTCTACCCGCTGCGGGCAGCAGCGCGCGTGGCGTCCGGCCGGGGCAACAGCCCGCTCGCCCGGCTGCGTGAGTTCGCCCCCGACGTGGTGCATGTCCACAACCTCTTTCCCAACTTCGGGCGTTCCTGGGTGAGGCACTGGGTCGGCCCGCTCGTGGCGACCCTGCACAACTACCGGCCCATGTGCGCTGCGGCGACGCTCTACCGTGCGGGCGCCGTGTGCACCAGCTGCCCGGACGGCGACCCCTGGGCGGCCCTGCGATACGGCTGCTACCGCGGCTCCCGGGCCGCGACGCTGCCACTGGCGTGGGCCGGACGCCACGGCCCTGCTCGGGACCCGCTGCTGGCCCGCGCGGACCGGATCGTCGTGAACTCCGGGCTGTCCGAGCGGACGTACCGGCGTGCCGGTGTCCCGGCCGAGCGCCTGATGCTCGTACCCAATTTCGTCGACGCCCCCCAGTCCGACCAGACGCCGGGACACGACACGGGCCGTTGGCTCGTCGCCGGGCGCCTCTCGGCCGAGAAGGGCGTCCTGGAACTGCTGCGTCAGTGGCCGGCTCACGAACCGCTGGACGTCGTCGGCGGCGGCGAGCTCCTCGCCGACTGCAAGGCAGCCGCCCCTTCCTCGGTCCGCTTCCTCGGCCAACTCGACCGGGCCGAACTGTGCCGGCGGATGGCTTCCTGGCGCGGCCTGATCTTCCCCAGTCGCTGGTACGAGGTCCAGCCCTGCGTGCAGATCGAGGCTCTGGCGGCCGGGCTTCCGACCCTGGCGTTCGAGGGTTCGTCGGTGGCCGACTCGGTGCGGGAACACGGCACCGGCCTGGTCACGCAGTGGAGCAAGCCGCTCGCCCCGGTTGTGGCAGAGGCGGCCACCCGCTTCCCGTCGCTCCGCGACCACTGCCGACAGGTGTACGCCGACCACTTCACGGAGCGGTCCTGGATCACCCGCATTGCCAGGGCGTACGAGGAGGCGACACGCGTCGCAGGCAACCACGTCGAGGTGCCGACGTAGGAAGGGCGGCTCGGCGCGACGGCTTGGAAGGGCGAGTGATTCGTGGAAACGAGATGGCACAGGAACGAGATGGCCGTGGGCGCGAACATGGGCCGCCGTCCGCCCGGTGGGAAACCCGCCGGTGACCACCGGATGATCGCCGGAGTGGTGGCGGTCGCCGTTCTGCTCACCGGAGGCCGCTGGATTTCGCACATGCAGGCGGGGCCGCTCTACATCGGCGATGCCCTGCTGGGTGCGGCTTTCCTGTTGGCCATCTGGAAAAGCGCGCTCTCCGCCAAACGGCACGCTCGCCTCTACGGGCCGGGAATCCTGGTCGGACTGCTGCTGCTCCTGACGGGGTTCCGACTGCTCGCCGTGCGGGACGATGTGCACACTGCCGCCCGCGACGCAGCTCCCTTCGCCTATGCCGCCATCGCCTATCTGTCTGCGGGCAGCTACCAGAAGGTGAGTGATCGCGGCAGAGAGCGAACGGTCCGGTTGATCCACGGCGGGCTGCTGTTGCACCTGGGATGGATGGTGGTGGCGACACTCGCACCGGAATTCACCGCGACGCTGCCCGAGGTGGGCAGTACGCGCATCTTCGAGATCAGGACCGATTTCGACGTGGCGGTCCTCGGCGTGCTGGCAGGCATGTCGGTCCTGCGCTTCAGGCGAGGAAGGACCTGGCTTCACGCGTCGGTGGCAAGCGCCGCGCTCGTGACGGCTCTGGCACAGGTGAACAGAGCCGGCATCATCGCCTGTTGTGCCTGCGTGCTGCTGGCCGTCATGTTCCGGGCGGGCAGTAACGGCCGTCTCACCCTTCGCGCGGTACTGCTCGGAGCAGTCGCGGTCCTTGCCGTGCTCGTGGTGCTTCCGATGTCTCCGGCCGGCCAACGTCTCCTTGCGCTCAATGCGCCTGGGACAGCCTCTTCGGAACTCGTGGAAAACGCTCAGGGCACCAAGCGCGCACGGTTGATCGCGTGGGAGCGGGTCGTGACGTACACCCTGGACGATCCGGTGCGCTCGGCCGTCGGCGTGGGCTTCGGACCGGACTTTCTTCAACTGTCCAATGGCGACCTTCCCATCGGTCGCGGAATGGGGGTGCGTTCACCCCACAACTACCTGATCACCTCGTTTGCCCGACTGGGCTTCGTCGGCCTCACCATTGTCGTCGGCCTGCTGGTCACTCTTCTGACCGCGGCGGCCCGGACAATCCGCAGAGGACCGCCCGACGAACTGACGTCATTGTGTGTGCTGCTGGTGATCGCTCTTCTTGTCGTCGCCATGCTGGGCGTCATCCTCGAATCACCATTCGGCGCCGCTCCCTTCTACTGGGCGGCCGGAATCCTGCTCGCGGGCGAACGCTCGCGTCGGGCTCCAAGCCCTCGACAAGTCAAGGTCAACTCTCCTCAGGAGGCGATGGTATGAGTGTCGCGGTGGTCACCGGGTCGGCCGGTCTGATCGGGTCCCAGGCGGTACGGCACTTCGCCGACTTGGGACTCGACGTCGTCGGCATCGACAACGACATGCGCTCGCAGTTCTTCGGACCGGAGGCGTCGACCGCATGGAACGTGGAACGTCTGTCCGTGGACCTCGGCACGTCCTATGTGCACCATGACGTGGACATTCGCGACCGGGGCGCGCTGGCACCCCTGTTCCGGAGCTACGGCCGGGACATCGCGGTCGTCATCCACACAGCGGCGCAACCGTCCCACGACTGGGCGGCACGCGACCCGTTCCTGGATTTCGACATCAACGCCGCAGGAACGCTCAATGTGCTGCAGAACGTTCGTGAGCACTGCATCGAGGCCCCTCTGATCCACTGCTCCACCAACAAGGTGTACGGCGACCGCCCCAATTCCCTGCCGATGGTGGAGCAGGAGACGCGCTGGGAGATCGCCCCAGGGCACCGCTACGCCGCAGGCATCGGCGAGGACATGTCCATCGACGCCTGCCTGCACTCGGTCTTCGGCGCCTCGAAGGTGGCTGCGGACGTCATGGTCCAGGAGTACGGCCGCTATTTCGGACTCAGGACAGCCTGCTTCCGCGGCGGCACTCTCACCGGCCCGGGCCACTCCGCCACAGAACTGCACGGCTTCCTCGCCTACGTGATGCGCTGCGCCATGGAGCGGCGCACGTACAAACTCATCGGGTACAAAGGCAAGCAGGTGCGGGACGCCATCCACAGTCATGACGTGGTCACCGCGTTCGAAGCCTTCTTCCGCAACCCACGCAGCGGCGAGGTGTACAACCTGGGCGGTGGCCGGCACTCCAACGCCTCCAATCTCGAAGCAATCGCGCTGGCAGAGAAGATCTCCGGAAACGAGATGCTCGTCGAGCACGTCGACACTCCCCGGACCGGCGACCACGTCTGGTGGATCAGCTCCAACGCCCGTTTCGAGCAGCACTATCCGGAGTGGCAGTTGACGTACGACGTGCCAATGATCATGCATGAGACCTACGAGGCCAACGTGGACAGATGGATCCCCACCCGGTGAAGAGGAACGTTCTCGGAGTCCTCGTCGACGTCACAAGCTACGCCGGGGCGGTGGACGACGTGCTCGCCGCAGCCCGGGAACGTCGCCCGTTCGCCGTGACCGCCCTGGCCGTCCACGGCGTGATGACGGGCGTACTGGACCGCGAGCACGGCGCCCGCCTCAACTCCTTCGACCTGGTGACTCCTGACGGACAACCCGTGCGCTGGGCGCTGAACGTGCTGCACCGCGCAGCCCTCACCGACCGGGTGTGCGGCCCGACCTTGACCCAGCACGTCCTGCGCGCAGCGGCCGAAGAGGGCCTGTCGGTGTATTTGTACGGCTCGACCCAGCAGACGCTGGACCGCCTGATGTTGAACCTGCACAACACACTGCCGGCCCTGAAGATCGCCGGTCACGAAGCGTCCAAGTTCCGCGCCGCCCGCCCCGACGAGGACGCGGAACTTGCCGCCCGGATCACCGCATCCGGGGCACGGATCGTCCTGGTCGGACTGGGCTGCCCACGCCAGGAAGTCTTCGTGCACGCCATGCGTCCGCTGCTGCCGATGCCTCTGCTCGCGGTCGGTGCCGCGTTCGACTTCCACGCCGGAATCCTGCGCAGGCCACCCGTCTGGATGCAGAAGCACGGACTGGAGTGGCTGGGGCGGCTGGCGCTGGAACCGGGTCGGCTGTGGCGGCGGTACCTCCTTCTCAATCCGCACTACCTGGCACTACTTGCCGCGCAGTGGACCGGGCTGGCACGGAAAGACCCGCCGTCCCCCAAGATGGACAGACCGACTCCGTTTCCCCTCTGACCACCCCAACCACCACCCATACGGCCCGGCAGGAGCAATGCTCAGACCTGATAGCAAAGAGCAGTGCATGGTGATGGGTGGCCCCCACTCAAGACCTGGAGCCGGACTCCTCTCCACAGGCAGAGGGCCCTGTCACCGTGCATCTGCCGGAGTACGTCGCGCATCTCCACCACGACGCCATGATCGATCGTGACCTGAGCCGCGACGTGCAGTTTTCCCTTCGCTGGGGTCTCATTGGGGCCTCGCTCACACGAGGCCCCAATGACGGGATCAGACGGTGAGGACGAGCTTGCCCTGGAGGTGACCGCCGTCGAGTAGCCGGTGCGCGTCGGCGACGCGTTCGAACGGGAAGGTCTCCTGCACGTGGACCCGGAGTCTGCCCTGTTCGACGAGTTCGACGAGGCCTCGCAGGGCGACCGGGTCAGGGTCGACCCCGATGCCGCTGAAGCGCATGCCCGCCGCCGCGTACTTGGCGACGAGCTCCGCATCCTCCTCGGCCACCGCCGTCACCAAATGACCGCCGGGGCGGAGCACTTCGAGCGACCGCTCGACGGTGTCGCCACCGATCGTGTCGAGCACGACGTCGATGTCGCGGACCGCCTCGGTGAAGTCGACCGCCGTGTAGTCGATCACCTCGTCGGCGCCGAACCCCTCGACGAACTTCCGCTTGCTCCCGCCGGCGGTCGCGATCACGTGCGCGCCGAGCGCCTTCGCGATCTGGATCGCGACGTGGCCGACCCCGCCACCTCCGCCGTGGACCAGGACGCGGTCGCCCTCGCTCACGCCGCCGAGGTCGACGAGGCCCTGCCACGCCGTCAGCCCGACGATCGGCAGCGCCGCCGCCTCGACGTGCGAGAGCGAAGCCGGCTTGCGTGCCAGGTGCAACGCCGGCGCCGCCACGACCTCGGCGTACGCGCTCGCCGCCCGCGGGAACAACGGCATGCCGAACACCTCGTCGCCGGGCCTGAACCGCCACGTCTGCGGCGCCTGTTCGACCACACCGCTGATGTCCCAGCCGAGGACGAATGGTGGCCGACCGAGCAGCGGGAACTCGCCGGCGCGCAGGCGCGCCTCCAGCGGGTTCAGCCCGATCGCCTTGACTCGGACGAGAACCTCGGTCGGGAGGGGCCGGGGCTCGGGCGCGTCCACGATGGTGAGCACCTCGGGACCGCCGAGCGACTGCTGGGTGATGACTCGCATGACTCTCCTGGCTTGGGAAGGGGGGAGAGAACCCAGGCTAGGCTTCCGATAGGAACCAGCAGGTACCGTAGGCGCCATGAGCGGTTTCGGTCCCGGCGACTCCTTTCTCGCCGACTGTCCGGCGCGTCTGACGGTCGAGTTGATCGCCGACAAATGGACGGCGGTTGTGCTCTACGGCCTCAGCAAGGGCCCGGTGCGCCATGGCGAGCTGATCGAGCTGATCGGCGGCATCTCCCGCAAGGTGCTCACCCAGACACTCCGACGACTCGAGGCGCACGGACTCATCCGCCGCCACGCCTACGCCGAGGTGCCGCCCCGCGTCGAGTACGAACTCACCCCGCTCGGGGCGACGCTGATCGATCCGATCCACATGCTGACCGAGTGGGCGAGAGCGAACGGCGACGCAGTGCTCGATGCGCTCGACGCCGATCCCGAGCCGGTCACCCGTAACGACTGAAGCCACCGCCAGGGCACTGAGTCTCCTCTCGGCCGCTACTCGGAATCGGCCCGGCCGCGCTCGGTCTGCAAGCTCTCGATGCGTTCGACGATCTGCCCCATCGGGGTGGCGGTCGTCCTGGCCACGACCACGAGCGTCTCGATGCACACCGCCTGATGACCTGTGCCGGGGCCGCTGGAAAACTCCGCTCCAGCCAGGGATGACGCGCTGCGGGTTCCTGCACCTGGTGGGGGCAGGCGCCAGTCGGCGGCGGCCTCATCACCAGCGGCCTGAACTGGCGCGCTGGACCATGCTGACCATGGTGTTCCTCGGGGCGCTCATCGCGCTCGTCGCGGTGGCCCTGCTGCCCAAGGACGGCGCCAGCATCGTCTCGCTGGAACTGCTCAACCGGCCCACCGTCCGGGTACGGCATGAGCATTCCGGGACGTGCGGGTCAGCCGCCCTGGCCGGCGCTTCCGACCGGGCCGACCTTCACCGGGGAGCCGGAGCCGTCCGTGACGGGCAGCGTGGCGGCACCCGGCCAGTTGAGGGTGACCGACTTCGTCTCGTTCGGCGGGGTCACCACCAGCCCGGTGACACGGACACCGGAGCCGCCCGACTTGTTGAACGGGTAGTTGATGGGGAAGTACGTCGACTTCCCGTTCTTGAGGACGGCCGAGTCGGCCTGCTGGCCGGTGCGCCTCGCGGACAGCACCCCCGCGCTGGTCTTCAGGTCGACGCCCGCGTACCCGGAGAGGGTGCAGTCCCCGCCGCTGTGGTTGGTCAGCTCGACCACGACGGTGGCGTCGGGGTCGCCGTCGATGGTGTTGTTCTTCGCCGTGATCTCCAGCCCGTCGGTGCGGCACTTGCCGACCTTGGCGTGCGCGCCGGAGCCGGGCTTGGCAGCCGAACCCGTCCCGCCGGAACTGGCTGCGCCGGAGCCCGCCCCGGCGGAGTTCTTCGCGCCGCCCCCCGAACCGCCCGAGCCCGAACCACCGGCCGAGGACGACGCGCTGGACGGGGACGACGGGTCGCTCTGTTTCGTGCCGGCGTCGTCGTTCTGGCAGGCCGCGAGCGAGAGACCGGCGGCGACGGCCAGTGCAGCGGAGGTGAGCTTGTGAACGCGCATCGTTTCTTCCTCAGGATCGATGGGGGTACCGGCTGCTTTGTACGAGTCGGTACAGGCGGGCGGTTCGATCACTAGGAGCCTCCCGGCCGGGCGAGCCGTTGTGTCCAACTGCCGTCCAATACACCCCTGTTACACGGAGGTTCAGGCACAACTGCCACCACCACCGGGCAACGCCCCTCCCCCATCGCCCCTCCCGCACCCCGGCCGAGCCCCTCCCTTGCCGCCGTCCCGTGCGCAAAACCGGCCCCGACGCACTGCGCCGCCGACGGGCCGGGAGGGTGGTTCCCGTCACCGTTGCGCACCTGTACGCGGTCGCCGCCGGCTGGGACAGACCCGTAACCCGGCGAGTCTTGACCACAACCGGTGCAAGCCAAAAGGCGAAGCGACAACAGCGATAACAGCGATAACTCGACACGCTTCCCCACCCCGGTGGCCGAGCGGTGTCCAGACCCGGGCCGTGCGGGCGTCGCGGCCCCGGGCGGCGAGGACGGCGCCCGTACGGCGGGCCTCGTCCATCGCCTCCCGCAGCCCGGCCGTGATAGCGCGGACCGGCGCGGCCCCCAGCGGCACCCGCGCCGGTCCGGCAACGCCGCCCAGGTCCTCGTCATCCTCACGCACCACCCCACCGGGCTCTCCAGCGGCGACGCCCACCGGCGCGTACGTAACCTGTGCCGGCCAGCCGTCACCACCGCAGCCCGTTGTCAATGGAGCGGTCATCGAGCCTGCCCGGTTGCCGGGCCTACCGCGAGCCGAAGGACCTCAGCGCAGCCGACGCACGCGCAGCACCACGTCGTCGGTATGGTGCGCGCCCGCGCCACCGTCGGGTGCCACCCGTGGTCGCTGCTCGTCCACCTCCACCTCCCAGTCGTCGTTGAGCAGATCGGCGACCATCGAGGGCCAGACGTAGTCAGCCGGGTCGAAGCCGCCGTCGTGCGGGTGCTGAGTGTCCATCCCCGCGTGGTGAACCAGCAGCAGCACCCCACCAGGCGCGACGGCCGCGAGCAGCGCCCGCTCGGCCGCGGCGCCCGGGGTGCGCAGCAGCGCTGGGTACTGCGCGGAAACCAGATCGAAGGAGGCCGGCGGAAGCACCGCCTCGGTGAGTGCGGCGTGCACCCAGCGAACGGCGACGCCGGCGTCCCGCGCGTGCCCGGCCGCCCGCTCCAGCGCCACGCCCGAGACCTCGAGCGCGGTCACCTCCCAGCCGCTGCCCGCGAGCCAGACGGCATCCGCACCCTCGCCACAGCCGACGTCGAGCACCCGCCCTGGAGTGAGCCCGGCGACCTCGGCCACGAGCGCTCCGTTGGGCCGGCCGCTCCACAACTGGTGCCGGTCGGAGTACCGGCTGTCCCATTCCGCCCGCACCTCGGGGTCTCCTACATATCCGTCGGCAGGCAAGGGGAAGCCGGACGCGGGCGATCCCGCTGCGATGTCGTTGCTCATCCGCCAACCGTCGCCCACCGCGTCCCGGTCATGCCACTCCCGTTGCCGGTTCGGCAAACGGCGTCCAAAGCGCTGCTGGTAGTTCCGGCTATCAGAAGTTGCGCAATGCGGTGCTGTGCTACCGCCCGATGTCAGTCGTGACGGGCGAGCTTGACCGCGGAGACGAGCAGGATCCCGGCCAGCAGCGGAATCAGCACCAGGTTCGGGAACATCCCCAGAAGCAGGCCGCCCGGCACCGCGCCGGCGGCCTGCGGCCATGATCGTGGTGAAGCGGAATGTTGGCGCCGAGGACCGCGAAGCGTCTACTGGTCAGACGGGATCGGTGAACGAGATCGGCTTGCCGGTGGCGTGGGCATATGCGATCTCCCTGGTCGTGGACTCGCCGATATACCCGCCGGGGTTGACGACCAGAACCCGGTCAGCCAGGTCGATCTTGCGCAGGTGGAGGGCGTCCAGCGCGGTCTTCTGCTCGTTGGTGATCAACTCGTCTGCTTCGCCTGGCGCGACGACGATGACACCTGCGAAGGTCAGAGCACGGTTCGCCGCACGCATCTCGTCCACGAACCGGGTAGAGCCGCAGATGCACACAATCTCAGGTCGGTCGGGCACGGCTCAGTCCTTCGGTCGAACGGGAAACCGTCAGTGTGCACGTTGACATCACAGACAGGCACACGAGCGCTCGACGTGCACCGCATCGAGCGGTGGGCCATGGCCGGCAACACCGGCTCGTGTGCCGCCGCCGAGAAACTCGGCTTCACCGTCGAAAGGACACTGCGCAGTCGCAGCATCGCCGACGAAGGCAAACCGCACGGCTGATGGGTGGGCGGACTGCCGAGTCCCTGATGCTCGGGCCAATGCTTCGCTGGCTGCGTCCGCTCTTCTGACCGCCCCGGTCAGTGGCATCAGGAACATGGCCCATGTCGTTGATCGGCCACAGTGATGCCGCACGGCGAAAGAGCTGGCGGCGCACCGGCTTTGTCATGTTGATCCTTGCCGGTGGGACAGTGGCGGTCGGTCTGGGGGCGCGGGCGCCGGGGGTATGGATTGGCGGTTTCGGCGTTTTCTCGATGCCCGCGTTGTTCGGCATGGTCAATGGCATCTACGGCCGGGTGCTACTGACGGAGACGGGAATGCAATGGCTGCAACCCTCGATGAGTTCGGCGAGGCGATCGCGGCGTCGGCCCCACTAGGCCGGATCGGCCGCGACGACGACATGGCGGGTGTCGCCGTGTTCCTCGCCAGCCGGGCAGGCGCATACCTGACGGGCGCCGTGATCCCCGTCGACGGCGGCATCGCCACAACCGCGTAGGCCGCCTCAAGCGTGTTGCAGAAGGCCGTGATTTTGCAGGTCAAAGCCTGACCACGGCGCGTTCCGCGCCCGCGCCGCACATCCATTCACCCCTCGGAACAAGCACCAGGACACGTCGGCGACGCCATGCTGCGCGCCGCACCTCAAAGCACAGTGCTCCCGTAACCAGAGTTCGAGATCCTCGAACCGCGGTGAACAGCCCTCCCGATGCGGCAACAAACAGCTCAAGCGGGCCTTTCCCCTGTGCGCGTTGCCGACCTCGCCCACCCGGCATCGAAGGCCTACTACGACGAGAACGCCGCCAAAGGGCGAGCACCGCACCCAGGCCTTGCTCTGCTTCGCTCGCCATCGGGCCTACGTGCTCTTTGCGATGCTCCGCGACGGCACCCTTCTACGAACCGCAGCCGGCGTCCGTGATCAACTGACCGGCAGTTCAGCCAACAGAACGACTCGATCGGCTTCCACATCGAACCCGAGCACCGGATGACCGCAGTCGCCCTCCGGATCCATCAGCACCGGCTTGGCCAGCCGTCGCCCGATCGCCCGCAGGAAGCCGCAGAACACATCGAGTCTCTGCTGGCCCTGCAGCTCCCGCAGATCAACGTCGAAGTCGATCTCCTCCGCCGCATGGAAGCGGAAGATCGCCAGCACTTCGGCTGCCGGCCAGACTCGCAAGTTCGGGCACTCGGCATCAGCCGAGCGGGACAACACTGTTTCCGCCCGGGGCACCGGCATCACGACCTCACCCTCGGAGTACTGGCACTTCCAGCCGCTCGCGCTGATCAGGTCGAGGACCGCCTGCCAGTCCTCCACCGAGGGGCCAGGGACGCGTACGTCCGGCAGCGACCCCATCTCACCGACGTCGAAGAAGCCCTCGACGTCATCCCACAACAGATCAGACACCCCGTCATGTTGCCCGGCACCGAGCCCCAACGCAGCCCGATTTCCTTGACGAATCCGTCGGGGAACCCTCCGATCGTCCCGGAACTCATCGGCCAGGTTCACCCGCACATCACCCGCTCCACTACCCCAGGGCGGCAACGTCCCGCTCCCCCGCCCGCCCCTCGTCCAGGAACTGCGCCACCTCACCACCCTGCTGTGCGACCTCATCCCCCAGCCGACCGCCATGCGTCGCGGCCACGGACGCGCCCCGTTTCACCCTGCGCATTGTCAACAGCGAGACAAACGAGGTCATTTGACTGCTCATCAGTGCTTGGTCGTGGAGGTGACAGCGTCCCCGGGCCTCACCACCGGTCCACGGGGACGATCGTCCGGCTGAAGCCTCATGGAGCCTTCCACCGGGAGGCGATCGCCCTCGGCAGGTCACCGCTCACAGCCCGACTGGGCTTCCGCCGCCCAGCCGGGGGTTCTGGCTTGTTCGTTATGGTCTGAGCTGACCCCCGAGACGTTGAAGCGCTGCGCGAAAGTCGGCGTGAGGTCCGGGCTCTGATGCGCCAGGCCAGCGCCCAGGGAGCGAGGATCGTGCACTTTCCCGAAGGCGCGATCTGTTTCCCCAGCAAGTTCGTCATGTCCGTCGACGGCCCGGACGCGGTCGGCCCGGCGGACTGGGGCCGGTGCCAGTGGCCTGTGCTCCAATGAGCACTGTGCATCGTGAAGTTGCTGGTCACGGGTCTGGTGTGGGCGGGGGCCGGAGTGCTCGTCCTGATCGTGGGCGGATGACTTCGGCGTAGATCATCGGTCACCGGGAGACTTCGCTGTTTGTCAGCACCAGCAGGGCCCGCACCATGGCGGTCGCCCACTTCGGGTCGGTGCGGATCTTGCCGAGGCCCCCGCCAGTTCTTGAGGTGGGCCAAGCCGCCGGGCGGCCTTGTAGCCAGTGATCACGGCCGGCTGGGCGTCGGGGGCGCTGTCGTCGAGGCCGACGACTCCGGCGAACCCCTGCACAGTGAGGGTCGACTTGGCGCCCGGCAACGACGCCAGCGAGCGTGGGGCCCGCGTACGCGAGGCGATCCAGGGCAGGCAGCTGCCCACGGTGCGATTCGGGCCGGTCGGCGATGTGGACGACCTCGCGCTCGGCGTAAAGCGCTGTTGCCTTCGGTAGCCGCCGAAGCGTCCGAGAACCTGAATGGACGGTCGTTTCGTCTCCCTGATCGTGAAAGGGATGACAGACCTCGACGAGGCAGAACTCGTGCGTCGCGTCGCCGGTGGTGACCGGGCAGCGTTCGACGAGTTGTATCGGCGTACTTCGCCCTGGTTGGCGGTGCGGCTCCGCCGCCGCTGCGCCGACGACGACGTCGTCGCCGACGTGCTCCAGGAGACCTACCTGGCGGTCTGGCGTGCGGCCGGCAGCTATGCGGGCTCCGTGACCGAGGGCAGTGCGGTCGGCTGGCTCTGGGCGATCGCCGCGAACCGTCTCGTCGACGCGTTCCGCCGACGTGCCCGGCAGGAGCGGGTGCCGACGGTTGCCCTGCTCGATACGACCGTGCCGGCCGCCGAGGACGAGGTGATGGCGAACCGCGTCGACCAGAACTTCGAACAGGCGCTGCTGCGGCTGCCACCGGAGTTGCGGCAGGTGCTGCAGGCGATGGTGCTCGATGACCTGTCGGTCCGTCAGACGGCGGTGCTGCTCGGTATGCCGGAGGGCACGGTGAAAACCCGCGCGCGGCGGGCTCGGACGGCATTGCGGGAGGCGCTCTCATGACTCATCCCACCACCACGATCCTGGCCCGCTACGCGGACGGCGGGCACGGACTCGACGACGCCGCGCTCTGGTCGATCGAGGTCCATCTCGACGCGTGCGCCAACTGCCGTGAGTCACTGGCCGCCAAGGCCACCCCTGCCACGACGGATCTGCTCGACCGTGTCGCCGTCTCGCTCGGCCAGGCGATCGAAGCGAGCCCGTCGCCGACCCGGCAATGCACACCAGCAGCGGCCGTGCACCGACGCTGGCTCGCGTGGACGCTGCTGCCCTGGCTCGCGGTGACCGTCGCGGTGCTGGGCTGTGGCGTACTCCTGGACTCCGCCGAGCCGAGTCTGCCGTCGCTCGTGCCACTGCTGGCCCCGGTGGCTCCGCTGCCCGGCGTCGCGGTGGCATGGAGCCGGCGGATCGACCCCGCCTGGGAACTGATCGCCACGACACCGGCAGCCGGCCTGGCCATGGTGCTGCGGCGGACGCTCGCGGTGCTCGTCGTCGTGGTTCCGGCATTGCTGGTGGCGGGTGTGAGCACCGGAACCTCGCTGGCCCTCACCCTGCTGCCGTGCCTGGCG
This sequence comes from Streptomyces sp. NBC_00461, assembly GCF_036013935.1. Classification (NCBI taxonomy): domain Bacteria; kingdom Bacillati; phylum Actinomycetota; class Actinomycetes; order Kitasatosporales; family Streptomycetaceae; genus Streptomyces; species Streptomyces sp. NBC_00461. Next base: position 10,102,642 of record NZ_CP107902.1, on the reverse strand, counting down.
TTCACGGGGGCCACCCTCGTGCTCGGCGCCCTCATCGGCGTACGACGCGCGGCGATCGGACTCGCGGTGGTCTGGTCCGCGGCAGTCCTGCTGCCGAGTGTGGCGGCCCAGTCCCTGTCCCCGGTACTGCAGCCGGGCAGCACCGGGGACTGGGTGGTGGCCACCGTGGCCCTTGCCGCTGTCACACCGCTCGCCGCCACGCGCTTCCGCCGTCTGACCAGTGGCAACTGACGCCTGACCAGTGGCAACTGACCCTCATCAACAGGATAAACAGGAGAGACCCATGCGAGCGGTACATGCTGCCGAAACGGCTCCCAGCCTTCATCCCTGGCTCGTCCACGCAAACGAACTGCGTGTCCGGGCCGGCCGGCACCTGGCCGTCGACGGACTCGACTTGACGCTGACTGCCGGCGTGCAGGGTGTGCTCGGCCCGAACGGCGCCGGCAAGACCACGCTGATGCGCGCGCTGTCCACCGTCGTCAAGCCCGCCAGCGGCTCATTGACGCTGCTCGGCGCGCAGGTGGACGGCCGTGCCGACCTGCGCGAGGTGCGTCGCAAACTGGGGTATCTGCCGCAGCAGTTCGGCTTCTACCCGCGGTTCACTGTCCGCGAGTTCGTCGCGTACATGGCCTGGCTCAAGGAAATGCCCAAAACCGCGATACCCGACGCCGTACAACGCGCGATCGATCGGGTGGGTCTCACCACCAAGGCCGACGCCAAGATGAAGACGCTGTCCGGCGGCATGCTGCGCCGGGCCGGCATCGCCCAGGCCATCGTGAACGACCCCGAACTGCTACTGCTCGACGAGCCCACCGTCGGACTCGACCCCGAACAACGTCTCGACTTCCGCGACCTGCTGCGTGACCTCGGCGTCGACAGCTGCGTGATGGTCTCCACCCACCTCGTCGAGGACGTCGTCGCCGCCTGCACCGATGTCATCCTCATGAACGAAGGCCGACTCCTCTTCCAGGGCACCCCCGACGACCTGATCGCCCGCGGTGGGCAGGGCGACGCGGGCGACAGCCCGGCGGAGCGCGGCTACTCCGCACTCCTGCGCCAGCACCGGAGCAACGCATGAACCGTATCCTCGGCATCGAGCTCCGGCGCTCGGCCGCCCTCGGCGCCGCGCTCCTGATCGCCGTCGCCGGCACGATCGTCCTCCACGCCACCGCGGGGCGCTGGTCCACGGGGTGGATGGCGCTGGTCATGACGCAGCGCGAATACCTCGCGGTTCTCTCGCCCCTTGCGATGGCCGCCGGCGCCTGGCAGTCCTATCGCGAGCACCGGGCGAACGTCGCCGAACTGCTCGCCGCCGTGCCCCGCCCGAGACCGCAGCGCATGGTGCCGATCCTGGCCACGACGGCCCTGGCGGTGCTCGTCGCCTACCTGGTCACGCTCCTCGCGGCGGCACCACGGATCGCCGACACGGCGCGCTACCTGCCGCCGGCCGCGTTTGCCGTCGTGGCCGTCGGGCTGGTCGCGATGATCGCCTCGGTCTGGCTCGGGTTGGCCGTCGGACGCCTGGTGCCGGCGCTCGCCACCGCACCCGCGCTGGCCGCGATCGGCTTCGCGCTACTGCTCCTCGCGCCCCACGCCCTTCCGGACGGCGGATTCACGGCGGCGTTCTCCCCGGCGATGGGGATGAGCATGTTCAGCGACTACGACACCGTCGACGGCGGAGTCAGCGCCGCCCAGGCACTCTGGATGGCCGCGGTGGCGGTGGCCTGCGTCGTGCTCTTCGCCGTCCAAAACAGTAAGTTCGCGTTCGCCGCGCTGCTGCCACTGGCCATCGGGGCCACGGTCACGGCCCTGGTGGTGCCGACCGGCGATGCCTACCTCCAAGGGACGCTCGACCCGGTCGCCCAGGAACTGGTGTGCACCGACGACGCCCCGCGGGTCTGCGTCAGCCGGGCGCACGAAGGGTTGCTGCCCGAGGTGACCCCCAAGGCCCGGCACGCATTGGAACTCCTGACGAAGACATCAATCGTCGAGGCACATGAGGACACCTCCACGTTCTCTCCTCCTACGTCACCGAGGTCGCGGGCCGACACCGCGCTGATGAGTATCACGGTCGACAAGCACGGTCGCCTCGCCCACCCGGGACGGCTCGAACCGACGATGCTCACCGGAGTGTTCACCAGCCCTCTCAGCTGCGGAGACAACCGGAACTTCACAGTCGCCACCGCTGCGGCCTACTGGCTGCTCGACCGGGAGCCGACCGCCGGTCCCGATGGCCTCGAGTTCCATGACCCGGACGCCGTCAAGCTCTGGAAGGGGCTGCGGGCACTGCCGCGAGCCGAGGCCGAAGCCCGGGTTGTCGCCGTCCATCAGGCCGCCCAGAAGTGCCAGGACACCACCGACCTCCTGAGCGGAGGCGCCCGATGACAGGCCTGACGCTCTACGTCCGCTCGCGCCAGGTGCCGGCGGCGCTCGGCGCGGCCGTCGCGGGCACTGCCATCGCGTGGCTGCTGGCGACGGCCTTCAGCGTTGAGGGCGAGGTGAGCAGCACCGTACTCGCCCTGACGGTCCTGCTCCTGGTAGCCGTCGCCACCACCACGCTCGGAGGCCCCGACGACACCCTGGACCGCACGGCGGCGAGGCCGTGGGGAGGGCTGCGGATGTCCCACCTGGCCACGGCCCTGGGATGCGTACTCATGCTGCTGCTGGCCACACTGCTCACCGGCACGCGGTTCGGGCCGTTCGGATGTGTCGTCCGCGACGCGGCCGGCCTGCTGGGCCTGACCGCCTTGGGGACGGCCACGGTCGGCACCGCTCGCTCGTGGTTCCTGCCTCTCGGGTGGACGCTCGGCGCGGCGGTGTTCCCGGGCATGGGCACCGCGGGGGAGGCGCTGACCTGGCAGACACAGGCCGCCGACAGCCGACCCGCGGCCGTGGTCGCAGCGGTACTCACCGCCGCCGGAACCGCCGCCTACGTCAGCCGAGGCCCACGTACTACAGCCGGAGATCCGTGACGGAGCTCGTGTGGTGTCGTTGACCGGGCATGGTGTTGGGTGTGACGGCTGAGCAGATACCCGAGTGGGATGCCGAACTGTCCGCGCTGACCGGTTCGTTGGGATTCTTGTTCAACCGGCCCGAGCCTCGGGGTGGTGTTCGCGCGGTTCAACGAGGGACTGCTGGCTGAGCTGCCGAAGAGGAACAGCTGGACGCTGTCGGAGCGTGCCGGACATGTGACCGCGGACTGGATGCAGCGGCTGCTCAACGGATCAGTGTCGGACGCCGACCGGCTGCGGGACGCGGACCGCAATTACGTCATCACGCATGTGGGTGAAGCGGATGCCTCACTCCTGGGAACAGCCAGGGAACGTCCTCCGATGCCGAAAGAGGCTCGGCGCCATCTGTGGTCAAGAGGCCTCGGCTCTCAGCCGCCGCGACGCACTGCGGCTGCCTTTCGGGCCTCGGCGAGCTTGCGGGCCTCGCCGGCCCTCCGCGACTTGCCGCCGGCGGCGCGGGCGGTGTCCTTGCTGGTGCCCATGCCGCGGAAGGGTGCGTTGGTGTTTTTCGGCCGGGGCGTGGCCGGCCCGCCGTCGAGCGGGGTGCCGGAAGGGGGCTTGGCGCCGGTGATCCGGCTCAGTTCCGCCTCGCCCGAGCGCACCTTGGTGATGGTCGGCTTGATGCCGGCTCCGGCCATCAGATCGCTCATCTCGCGGCGCTGGCCCGATAGCACCAGTGTGACGACGCTGCCGGACTCACCGGCCCGGGCGGTGCGGCCCGCGCGGTGCAGATAGTCCTTGGGGTCGGTGGGCGGGTCGACGTTGACGACGAGGTCGAGATCGTCGACATGCAGGCCACGGGCCGCGACATTGGTGGCCACCAGGACGGTGATCTGCCCATTCTTGAACTGCGTCAGGGTCCGTGTGCGCTGCGGCTGGGACTTGCCGCTGTGCAGGGCCGCGGCGTGCACTCCGCTGGCCCGCAGGTGCTTGGTCAGCTGGTCGACGGCGTGCTTGGTGTCCATGAACAGCAGTACGCGGCCGTCGCGGGCGGCGATCTCTGTGGTGACGGCGTACCGGTCGGGGCCATGCACGACCAGAACATGGTGGTCCATCGTCGAGACCGCGCCCGCGGACGGGTCGACCGAGTGGACGACGGGGTCGTGGAGGTAGCGGTCGACCAGGTCGTCGACGTCGCGGTCCAGGGTGGCCGAGAACAGCATCCGCTGACCGTCGGGGTGCACCTGGTCGAGCGCCTCGGTCACTTGCGGCAGGAAGCCCATGTCGCACATCTGGTCGGCCTCGTCCAGGACCGTGATCCGTACTCGTCCCAGGCGGCAGGCACCGCGCTCGATCAGGTCGTGCAGACGGCCCGGGGTGGCGACGACGACCTCGGCTCCGTCGCGCAGAGCAGCCGTTTGCCGGCCGATCGACATGCCGCCGACGACTGTGGCCATCCGTAGGCGCAACGCGTCGGCGTAGGGCGAGAGCGCCTCGGTGACCTGTTGGGCCAGCTCCCGGGTGGGCACCAGGATCAGAGCGAGGGGCTGCTTCGGTTCCGCGCGCCGCCCGGCCATTCGTGTGAGCAGCGGCAGGCCGAAGGCGAGCGTCTTGCCCGACCCGGTGCGCCCGCGCCCCAGGACATCGCGTCCCGCGAGGGCGTTGGGCAGCGTGGCCGCTTGGATCGGGAAGGGCTCGTGCACACCGAGTTCGGTGAGAGTACGCAGCACCTCGGCCGGCAGGTCCAGGTCAGCGAAGGAGTCTGCCTCAGGCACCGTTGGGACAGTGGTCACCGGCTGGGCGAGGTCACCGTGCGAGGTGCTGGGGCAGTCGGGGTGGGTCATGAAGAGCCTTCCGCATGGGGAACGTACCGAGGAAGGCTCGGTAGGAATGAGCAGCCGACGAAACACAACAATGGAAAGAGCACGGCAGAGTCACCGGCCCGCCGCGAGCGCGCAAACGCATGACGGTAGCACAGGTGACGGCCTGACGTTGTGCGGCTGATCACTCCGCCTGCACCGCTGCCGCGGCACAGACACACAGCGGGTCGGTAGGTCGGTACCTGCGAACGCGAACGCGGACGCGGACGCGGTCGGAGGGTGAGCCCTGTCCCAGGCACGTCCACGTGCGGTGAGGTGGGGGCCGCGTTCGGTGTCGCGTTCGGCCAGTAGGCGTGGGATTCGGGATAACGGCGCGTTGGGCACGTATGGCGTGGCGGGCCGTGCTCTCCCACTCGACGGCGCTGCTCTGGTGGCGGAGTTTTGGGTAGGCGGTGGTGGTCTCCCGATGTCGGGCGTCGGTCACGCGAGTTGTGGTGCCGGCCGGCGACCCCGCCGCGGGTGGCGGGGTCCGCCTCACCTCAGATCCGACCGCCGGTCAGACGGGTGATCGGGCCGTGGGTACGGCGGCCCGCACGGCGGCCCGCCAGATATGACGTGGCACCCAAAGCCGACACGCCCGCTCCCACGCCGACGGCGAGAACCTTTCGGTTGGCGATCAACGTCCATGCCGTCTTGGCGAAGGCCACGGCCTGTCCCGAGGCGGCGATGACGGCCTGGCGGCCGGCTTGGACATGCTCGGCCGCGCTGTGCACGACGGCGTTGGTCGTCCCGGCCGTACGCTCGGCCGTGTCCACTGCTGCTGACGTCACGTCGTCGGACTTCTCGGCTGCCTTGTCTGCCGCCTGCGATGCGGGAGCAGTGGCCTTCGCTGTGGCCCGCCGGGCCTTGGAGGATGCACTCCGCTTGGATACGGAATCTTGATTCGTGCCGCTGTTCGATTGATTCATGGACTTCGCGTTGCCGCTCGCGTCGATGGCAAACACATTCCGACAGCACGGTGTACGCCGGGCTCGGGCCGACCGGTGCACGATCCCCAGTCGGCCCGTGAGCACCACAGGCCACCCGTAGGGTCGAAACGTCATCGGCCGCGGAAACGCGGGAGTCTGAGAGGTGTTGTCACCCACGGGCCAGTTCCGTGGGCATTCGCAGATCCGGATGATCCGGTGGATGCAACGGTGGTCGGGTCGTGGGCGCGGCCGGGCATGCAGGTGGTGACCAACCCGGTGGGGGCGCGGGCGGTCCTACAGAATTGCCGAAGTCGGCCGCGAGTTGGGCGACGGTGTCGTGCCGCCGTAGGTACACCAGGCCGACCAGGGGACGCTGATGCGGCGGGAGTTTGCACCGTCGGTCGCCCTCTCGGGTGACGATGAGCATGGTGACTCACTCGACCAGCGCTGCGGCAGGGACACCGATCCCGTCACCTGATCAGTGGCCCGGCTGAAAGAGCTCACTCGCTCGCCACCCCCGGACAGCGCTGGCGTCCCGGCCCAAATCGTGGACGACGGACGCGTGCAAGGCCACGAACACCTTCGTCGTCGCGAACCCGAGAAGCGCCAGCGAAAAGCCGGTCCGGCCGCTGGAGTGGGATCTACTGCGGGAACAGGCCGCTCTCGAAAGACGGCGTCAGGACATCACGGCCCTCAGAGGTACGTTCAACGATCTGGCAGGGACCTACCACGAGGCCCATCTCTCCTACAGCGAGTGCGGCATCCAGGTCGTCCGGTCCGGCGCGGCCGTTCGTGCCCTCCTGGAGCGCATGATCGGCGAATGCGGAGAGGAGGTCGCCGCGTGCCAGCCGGGCGGCCCCGGTCCGCCGGAGGTTCTCGACGACGCACTCCCCAGGGACATCGCGATGCTGGAACGAGGCGTTCGCCTGTATTCCCTGTACCAGCACGCGTCACGGTTCGACGGCCCTACGATCGAATACGCGACGAAGGCCATGCGCGCCGACGCGGAGATCCGCACGGCGACCACCCTGCCGCCTCGCATGATCATTGTGGACCGCCGCACCGCGTTGCTCACCCATCGGTCCAGCGACGCCTCAGCCGTGATCGTGCAGGAACCCTCGATCGTCAGCTACCTGTACGAGGTGTTCAGCCGCGCCTGGGAAGGTGCGTCTCTGTTCACCACCGCGAAGGCACCCGACCAGACGGAGACATGGAACGGGACTCAGCACCTGCTTCTGCAACTGCTCGGTGACGGCCTCACCGTGGCGGCGATCTCCAAACGGCTGGGCATCGCGGAGCGCACGTGTCAGGGGTATCCGACCGGGCTGTTCAACGACCTGGGAGTCTCGGACCGGTTCCAGGCGGGGGTGATGGCACACGCACGCGGGCTGGTCGATCCGGCCCGGGTGACGGCATCGCCGAGGAAGTCGAACCGGCGGACCTGATGATGTTTTCGGCCCTTTGAACGCCCTGCCTGGCGCAGACCTGCCGAGCAGCCCTCAGGATCCATGATCGACCAGCGACGGCGGCAAGGCTGCGATGGCCCCCTCCTGGGAGCCCGACGTTTCGGTAGTTGAACACCGTTTTGCGGGTACCCGAACGCCACGAGCAGTCCCAGCTGTTGGAGGCCACAATGATCGCTCTCGGTGTAATCCTTCTAGTCGTCGGCTTTCTCACCGGCGTTTCGATCCTGTGGACCATAGGGGTCATTCTTCTGGTGATCGGCGCGCTTCTGTGGGTCATGGGTTCCATGGGTCACGCCGTCGCCGGGCGTCGACACTATTGGTGAGGCCGGTATCTGGTCGGCCACCGCGCCGACCGGATGGCCCGCGCCGATCTGGTCAGGTCATCCAGCCCGGACAGGTTGCTCTTGTTGTCCGGACTGGATGACTCTGTTCGCGCGGTCGGTCAGGGCAGGATCTCGACGTAGCCGCCGGTTCCGTGCACGCGGATCCGCTGCCCGTCCCGGATCAGGCGGGTGGCCTGCTCGACCCCCACGACGGCCGGCAAGCCGTACTCACGGGCGATCACCGCGCCATGGGTCATCAGGCCGCCCACCTCCGTCACCAGGCCCGCGATTCCCACGAACAGCGGCGACCAGCTGGGGTCCGTGAAGGTCGTGACCAGGATGTCGCCGGCTTCGAGATCGGCGTCCGCCATGTCAAGGATGACGCGGGCCCTGCCCTCGACGGTCCCGGCGGAGACCGGTAGGCCGATCAGGGCGCCGGCCGGCACGTCGTCGCGCCGGTACGCCCCGGTGACGGCCTCACCATCCGACGTGAGCACCCGGGGCGGTGTGAGCGCGTGGTACGACCGGAACGCGTCCTTGCGCTGCTGGATGAGCCGGCCGTCCACCTGGTTCGAGTGCACGACGTCGCGGAGTTCCTGGAACGTGAGGTAGAAGATGTCCTCCTTCTCAGGAAGCACATGGGCCTGCACGAGGCGCTCGGCCTCTTCCAGCAGGGCCTGCTTGTAGACGAAATAGCGGCTGACGATGCCGTACTTCGGGTACTCCCGGTACCCGATGAAGGTTCGCACCCGGTCGATCATCCGCTTGGTCTCGTCGGCTTTCTGGTCCCCGTCCGGCAGGGCCCGCAAGCGCGACAGCACGTCCTGTTCCTTCTCTTGCGCCTTTTGCCGCCCCTGCTCGAAGCGCCGCTCGGCGGCGCCCGGTTCGAAGTTCCTGACGTTGTCGAGGATCATGGGCACGAGTGTGGTGGGGCGCTCACGCCATCGTGGTCGGGTGATGTCGATCTCGCCGACGCAGCGCATGCCGTACCGGTCGAGGTAGGCCTGAATGGCGTCGCGCGCTTCGGTCCCGCCCGCGAGCTTGGCCAGCTCGTCCAGGAAGCCCTCGTCCTGGACGCCCTGCAGGAACTCAACTACCTCCGGATACGGGCGGATCACGTCCGCGACGTCGAGCAGCGCCAGTCCCATCTCCGAGGTGACGTTGTCGGGGGCGGACAGCGTGAGCGTGTCGGCCACGTTCTTCTCGCCCAGCCACTCCTGCAGCTTGTCGTTGAGCCACCATGTGGCGTCCATCCCCGCCATAATCGCCTGAATGCTCAGCGGATCACTGAGGACCCGCTTGTGCTCCTCGACGGCCTCCAGCAGGAAGTCGAACAGCGCCGGTCCCCTCTTGGTCCGGATGTCGCGCTCCAGCGAGGCGATGGACACCTGGCTGCGCTCGATCAGCTTGGTGACGATGGCCGGATCGGTCTCGATGGGGGCGGGCGCACTGCCGCCGCCCGCCGGCCGGCCGGGACCCGCGTCCGGGAGCGACGGGACGAAATCGCCGTTGTCGAGGACGGTCTCCAGAGCGTCCCTGGTCAGTGGATCGCCTTTCCCCATGACGTCCAGGAGGCCGGCGCGGCTCGCGGGCGAGGCCAGGCGCCGGGTGACGTCGACGAACAGCCTCCCGCCGGCCTCGTGCATCGGCACCATGGCCGTCATCCGCCACATGGAGAGCCCCAGGGGCTTCATGGCGTCGGTCATCATCTGCCCGTGGCCAACGGAGACGTAGACGTGGTTCTCCTCGTCGCCGATGTCCGGGACGGGGAACAGCGTCGTGATCGGCCGGCTCTGGACGATGTGGAAGCCATCGTCGACCAGGCACCACTCGATGTCCTGCGGGCGGCCGAAGTGCGCTTCGATCCGACGCCCGAGCTGCACGAGCTGAACGGCCTGCGGATCCGTCAGCGCCGCTTGTTCCTGCTGCTGCGAGTCGATGGCCAGTGTCTGTGTGCCACCGGCCGGCAGGGCGTGAACGGCACTCCGTTTGGCGGCGATCGTCTTCGCGACGACTTCGCCGTGTCGCACCTGGAAGACGTCCGGGTTCACCAGGCCGGAGACCAGGGCCTCGCCGAGGCCGAAGCCGGCGTCCACGGTGGCGACCGTTCGGTTGCCCGTGACGGGGTCGGCCGTGAACAGGACGCCGGCCGCATGCGGGAAGACCATCCGCTGCACGACCACAGCCATGAGGACCGTACGGTGGTCGATGCCGTTCCGCTGGCGGTAGGTCACGGCGCGCTCGGTGAACAGCGAGGCCCAGCACCGGCTGACGTGCTGAAGAACTGCCGTCGGCCCCACGACGTTCAGGTAGGTGTCCTGCTGTCCGGCAAAGGAGGCCGTCGGCAGGTCCTCTGCCGTCGCGCTGGATCGGACGGCGTAGGCGGCTTGCTCGCCGAACCGGGCGTGAGCGCCCGTGATCGCCGCCGCGACGTCGCCCGGGATGACCGTTTCTTCGACAGCCCGGCGAATCTGCGCGCTGAGCGTGCGGATCGCCTCCCCGTCGTCCGGGTTCAGACGCGACAGCTGATCGAGCAGATCCCCGATCGACGGCGCCTGCGCCATGACCCGTCGGAAGGCGTCTGTCGTCACGCAAAAGCCACCCGGCACGCGGATGCCGTCGATCCGCGTCAGCCCGCCCAGGTGCGCGCCCTTGCCGCCAACAACGGCAACCTGCGTCTCGTCAACCTCTCGAAGATCCAACACATACTGCTCGATCATCGCGATACCTCCCAAGCAGCCGTGCTCCGATGCAGTGCACTGGCCGAACGAATCTCCGGCGTTTTCAGCTCTGTCGACTCTCTTGCCGTGCACGTCCTCACTTCCGGCTGCCTTCCCTCCGACGATCGGGCGGCGCGCTCCCCCGCCCCGAGCGCCCGTAACCGCACCGCCAGTCCCTCCGCTGGTTCGACGTCGCCGCCTGGCCCGTACATCACACGCACGTAGTGCTCCCGTTTCCGCAGGTTGTGGCCTCGGCCGACGATTCTGCGCGCCGACCGGGGTCTTGCCGCAAGCCCCCCAGTGCGCTATAACTTGAGACAGGTAAGGAGAGGTCTCCTTGCCTTTTGTGTTTGTCGGCCGCGGAAATGACAGGCCTTTCGCCCCTCACACCGGTCGGCGCCGACGCCCGGCTGACGCCGCTGGAGCCACAACCCCATCCGCACCCGACCGCGTACCGGTGGTGAACAAGGGCTCGCCGCGGACTCCGCGACGCAGAGTGCGTGCCCGTTACTGTCAGCTCCTACACCTGTCCTTTTACTCACCTTTGCCCCTTCGGTGATGTCCGCGTGTGTGCTATCCAGGAGGTGTGCGGTAGGGATCTCGGGGCTCCATCGCACGGACTCGGGAATGCCTCTCCGGCGCGCGCCGGAGTCAGCGAGCTGAGTGAGCTGCATGGACCCCACACCCTCCTCTTCGCCTGCTTCACCGTTCGACATGGTCAGCGGTGCCCTGGCGGATTACATCCCCCGGGCCGGAAGCACGGCCGCCGCGGTTCCTGTCGCTGCGCAGAGCGACAGCCGTGCCGACCGGCTCGAAGGGGACGGCCGGGAGGCCGGAGGTCAGGAACAGATCCTCGGGGCGGTCAACCTCGATCGGGATCTGAGGATCACCAGCTGCAATCTGGACGCGGCTCCGTTCAGAGGAGTGAGCGTCAAGCCGGGGGCCATCTTCACCGAACTGCTGCCACCCGGGGACGTGCCGACGGTCACACAGCGGTTGCGGAACGTCGTCGAGACGCGGGAGGCGCACGTTGCCCGGGTCCAGCGCTTGCGGCGGGACGACGGCACAGAGCTGGTGGTCTCGATGAGCATCCTGCCGGCCGCAGCGCCGCAGGGAGGCCTTACGGTCTCCCTGATCGCCATGGCCAGACGGCTGCACCTGTACGCTTCCGCGGCCGCCATCGGTACGTCATTGGACATCGGCGAGACCGCGCAGTCCCTGGCCCAGTCCCTGCTGGCATGGGGGGACGTGGCGGCCGTCGACCTCGACTTCGCCGTCTGGACGGGGGAAGCCGTCACCGAGCAGGCGCACGAGCGCATCCGGCTGCGGCGGGCGGCCCTGGTGCCGGAGCGGGCCTGGCCCGAGGGATATCTGACGTGCGGGGACAACCTTCCCCGCGAAGCGAGCCGTCTGCTGGTCGGTGCGGTCACGCGCGACGACGTGCCGCAGGCCATCGTGATTCCCGACCGTGAGGCGATCGAGCGGGTACTGAGCGATCCCCGGCTGGTGCGCGCGTTGGTACCCGGCAACCTGCCGGCGAGTGTGGCCTGCATACCGCTGGTCGTGGAGGGACCCGAAGGCACATCGGGGCCCATCGTGCTGGGCGTGACGGAAGTCTGGCGGCGACCGGAGCGCCCCTTCCGCGACAGCGAACTGCTCGACCTGCAAGAACTCGTGGCCAAAACCGCCCGTCACGTGGACCTGGCCCGCCAGCATCAGCGCGAGCACGCCCAGGTCCTGGCACTGCAGCGCCGGCTGCTGCCGCGGGCCGGCAGCGACACCATCGAGGTCGCCAGCGTCTATCTGCCCACCACCCCTGACAGTGCGGGCGTCGGCGGAGACTGGGTGAACAGCTTTCCGCTGCCGGGCGACCGGACCGCGCTGGTGGTCGGCGACGTCGTAGGGCATGGCCTGGGGGCCGCGGCGGCCATGGGCCAGCTGAGCATGGAGGCCCGCGCACTGTTGTCTGCGGGGCTGGGCCCCGGAGAGGTGCTGGAGCGTCTGGACGAGACCGTCACGCTCCTGGACGACACGGACGCGGGCCTGGCGGCCGGCTACAGCGCGCTGGGTTCGACGTGCTGCATCGCGGTCTACGATCCCGTCGACCACCGGGTCGTGATGTCCAACGCGGGCCACCTGCCTCCCGTCCTCGTCCGTCCCGATGGGTCCGCCACGACCATCACGGGGCAGCCTCACCCGGGCCTGGGAGCTGAGTTCGCCGTGCGGGAGCCGTTCGACGTGCAGGAGTTCGCCGCGCCTCCCGGCTCGCTCCTCGCCCTCTACACCGATGGCCTGGTGGAAGACCCGGTGGCCTCCCTCGACGACGGTATCGGCAGGCTCACGGACTTGGTGCGTGAGGTGCATCCCTGGGACGACCTGCAGCAGATCGCGCGCCGCGTGGTCACCGATCTGGCCCCGGAGGGACGCCTGCGCGACGACGTGACCCTGCTGCTCGCCCGTATGACCGGCCGTCGCAGCCGGGACACCGCGACCTGGCAGCTGGCCGCCCGCGACGACACCGCCGCCCACGCCCGCACCCTGGTCTCTGCTGCCCTGCGGCGATGGCACACCAGCGATCAGGCCCAGGACAGTGCGCTGCTGGTGATCAGCGAACTGGTCACCAACGCCGTCGTGTTCACCACCGGACCGGTCACAGTGCGGCTGGTGAAGGCCGGGGGCCGCCTCATATGCGAGGTCGGCGACACCGGCAATGGCCGACCACGCCTGCGCCGCGGCCAGGTACTCGACGACAGCGGGCGCGGCCTGCACGTCATCCACAAACTCACCACGCGCTGGGGGGTGCGGTGGACCAACGCCGGCAAGGCCGTCTGGGCGGAACTGGACCTGTGATGCCTGGGGTTGTGGAGAACGCTCGTACTCGTCGCCGCTGAGGGAGCGGGAGTCAAAGCCACTCCCCCTCCAGGGCCGTGGCTGTCAGCCCGGGTGCGGCCGCGTACAGCACGGTGCGGCTGCCTGTTTTCTGGCCGACGTCGTGCGCGCGTCGCAGTATGTCGAGTACGGCCGCGCCGCCGCGGTTGCCTGTGGTGTAGCCGGCCCGGCTGTAGGCCAGAAGTCCGGCGGGCCACCCGTCGGGCATCGTCTGTTCCATGTACTCCAGCACCCGGGTCCCGCCGGGATGGGCGAGCAGCAGATCGGGATGCCACGGGTGTCCGTCGTCCTGATGGCGGGTGCTCAGCCACTTCCACATCGCGGCAACCGTCTCCTGGACGGCGCGCGGCCCCCGGCGGTCCATGACGAAATGTGTGCCGTCGGCGCGAGTGTCCAGCCAGTGCAGGTCCGCGGTGTTGGGCAGGGTGTGGTGCCAGGCCGCGTCCAGCCGCAGGATCGACTCCGGCCTGGGACGGCCGGTGACCACTGCCGCAACGGCGGTGTCCGCGAACAGCAACCGGACGATGAGGGATTCCAGCGTGTCGTCGGCGGGCTGGTAGGTGGTGCTCAGCGCCTCCGATATCACCACCAGCACCACACGGTCGGGGTCCACGGCGACCAGGTCGGCCGCCAGCGCCAAGGAACGGGTTCCCGCGATGCAGGCCCATTGACTGGCCGGCAGCAGCAGTACGTCGGTGCGCAGCGGGAGGCGGTTGAACAGAGACAGGTCCAACCCCGGCAGGGCGGGGGTGGTGGAGTGACTGGTGATCAGACAGTCCACGTCGGCGGTGTGCAGCCCGGCGATCTCAAGGGCTTCGCGGGCTGCGCGTTCTCCGTACGTCTGCACGGCCGCCCAGGCCGGCGCGGTGCGCTCCTGGATGGTCTGGGGCGCCGGTATCTCCTCCAGCGCGGCGATCGCCCGGTCCACCTCCCGGTCGCTGAACCCACCACGGGCCAGAGCTTCACGGGCCGGACCAGGGCCCGGCGTTCGCAAGCCGCTCTCCCTACTGGGTGCGACGGCCGCCTCCAACGGCAGCATCCATCCACGGGAGGCGATTCCGGTGCTCTCGGCGATGCCGTCAATCCGCGCCAGCCATGGGGCCTGCGGATGTCGACTGCACACGTCGGCCAGGATGTCGCCGGTTTTCACGGCGTGTTCGCCGTGCACTACGGCGGGAGGACACAGGTAGGCGCCCACAGTACGCCCCTTTCTCCGCGGACCTTGACGGCGCAAAGTGGCCGTAACTTGCCTAAATCGGCAGAGTGTGGTCAAGGCGCCGCTGTAGCACTCTACTTCGCATCCGGCCGCCAATTGGCTGAATTTGCGTTCTCTTCGCCCGATGTCAACTCCTCGGGATCGTAAGTGATCGCGGTCACCGCCGACGTGGTGACCGCGACCGGCGATGACGGCCGCCGGGCCCGGCAGTCGGTCCGGGTCAGTCAATGGCGCCTGTCACCGTCCCCCCTCCCCCGTCCGTCAGCGGCAGGTCCCGTCGCAGTCCCAGATCCAGAACTCGCCGCACCCGCCGTCGGAGATCGTGCATCCGCCTCCGATGCAGTCGCTGAACAGGCACGCGTCGGAGAACGAACTGCACGCACAGTCCTGTGCCAGGGCTTCCACCGGTCCCAGCGTGGCCAGCAGTTGCGCCGCGCCCTCCTTGCCGAATGCGGCGACCGCGGACCCGGTCAGGTCGTCGCTGTGCCGACGACGTGCGGGCGGGCGTCGCTGGAAGGTCGCAGGGTCCGACGCGGCGGTGCGAGCCCGTTCGATGACCGTGCCCTGACGAGGCGTGGGATGGGTGTGCGCGGCGCGGAAGCGGTCGATGTGCTCCACCCACAGGCGGCTGCGGGCAGCCGGCGGCAGTGCGGCGTGCACGGCGCGGCGGTGGGCCAGCGGCAAGGCGGTCACATCGGAATAGGTGGTGGGCAGACGCCCGGCGTTCGCCTTGACCCACTCACTGGCCGCCGCAGCGTCCTGGCCCGCGGCGAAGGCGGGCGTACCCCCCTTGAACAAGATGGTCGAGGCGACCGCGAGCCCTCCGGCGACCCGCAGGAACTGCGCGCGGCTGGACCCCGTGCCGACTTGGGAGCGGTTCGCGTCGCGTGCCTCGCCCAGCGCCCGCAGGACGCGGACCGTCGCTCGCGGCCCCAGTCGTCGCACCAGCTGAAGCGTCATCGACGGCCCTGTCCAGGCCCGCACGGACTCGCCGTCGGTACCGGTTCGGTCCGGCACGGCGGCGTCTTGCCCTCCGCCGGTGGTGACCTTCAGCAGCGTCGGTGCCCAGGGCGCGTCGGGCCCCAACGCTCGCGAACGCCAGGCACGGACGTCGGCACGACCGAGGGCGACCACCTCCAGGCGTGCGTCACAGGCGTTGAACACGATCGAGGACACGGCACGGCACGTCGAGCACGACGCGTCGAAGGCCAGCATCCAGCGAACTTCGGACTCGGCAGCGCCGTGTCCCTCAGTGGTGCTCATCTATGAAGCTCCGTTCCCCGCGACAGGTCGCGGCGGCCGGTTGACGGGTGGAAGAGGGGGCTGAGGACGGGTGGATGACGGGTGTGTGGGCGGGACACCGGTTGCCGTGGGTGACCTGCTGCCGACGGGCGCGGGTTGCGCCCCGCGTGGACGTGCCGGGCACGCGGCGGTCGCACGGGACGCGATCCGCGTCGGGGCGGTGCCGCGCGCAACGGGTCGGTCCGCCTTGAACCGCACACGCGCTGTTCGCTCACCATCGTGCTGGCGTGCCAGGCGGGCCAACAGGTCACGAACCGTTCATGTACGACCGGTTCAGCCGGTCGTCACGGGCGGCGCTGTGGCGCTCGCGCTGTCGGCCGCTACGACCCACAGGCGTCCGGGTTGTGATGTTCGCCGAGGCCGTCGAGCTCGTCGAGCTGTCGTTCCACCTGCTCGGCTTCCTCGTCACGTCCCTGCTGTCGATACAGCTCCCGTGCTTCCTGCCACACCGCACGGGTCTGTTCGTGGTGGCCGAGTGCGGCGTGGGAGTGACCGAGCCGGTCGAGAGTGTCGGCGGTTTCGTAGGTGTTGTCGAGCTCGCGGTACAGGCTGATGGCCTGGCGGTAGTGCTCGATGGCGTCGTGGTGGCGGCCACTGTGGTGGTCGATGTAGGCGAGGCTGTCCAGGGTTTGCGCTTGGCCGTTCACATCGTGGTGGTGCTGGTAGAGGGTGAGGGCGGCCTGGCAGTGCTCTCGGGCGGTGTCGTCTCGGTCACCGAGGCGGGCGGCGTACCAGCCCACGGCGTTGAGCGCGTTGGCTTCCGCGATCGGCTGGTCGAGGCCGCGGTAGAGGTCGAGTGCCCGCCTGGCATGCTCCAGCGCCCGCCGGCCGTCCGGCCAGATCGACGCGAGTGTGTAGTGCGCCTGAGCCTGGAGGGCGCGGTCGCCTTGCTGCTCACTCAGGGCGAGCGCCTCGTTCAGGGCGGCGATCGCCTCCTGATGGTGCCCGAGCACGACGTGGGCGCGGCCCAGGAGCCGATGCGTGAGGATCTGGGCACCGGGGTCGCGCAGCTGATGCGCGGAGTCGACGGCGATCTGCCACACGGCGAGCTGATCGTGGCGGTGGCCTCGACGGTAGTGGAAGTCGTACAGCGTCCAGGCCAGCTGCCAGACCGTGCGGTGCAATGCGTGGGCGGCGGCGGTGTGCTGAGCAGCGAGCAGATTCCGCTGCTCGGTGTCGAACCAGTCCATCGCCGCCGGGATGTCGGACAGCGCCTGGGGGTGGCAGGCGGGTGGCGGCGGGGCGAGTTCGATGGGGTCGCGGTGGGAGTCTAGGAGGCGGTCGGCGGCGTACGCGGTGTGGGTGTAGAAGTCGAGCACCCGCCGCAACGCCGCCGCTCGCGTGCTGTCGGCCAGATCGTGGGCGGTGGTGGCGTAGCGGCGGATCAGGTCGTGCATGCGGTACCGGCCGGCGGCGTCCTGCCCGATCAGCGAAGCCTGTTCGAGCCTGCGCAGCACGCTTCGGGTCCGGCTGGGGCCGAGGCCGGTGAGACTGCCGGCGGCAGCAAGGCTGATGTCGGGTCCGGGTGCGATCGCCAACAGCCCGAGCACCTCGGCTTCTTCGTCGCTCAACGCGCGGCGGGAGAGCGAGAGCACCGCGGGCAGGCTCGCGGCGGGGTCGGCGTCGTCGAGTACGTCGAGTACGTCGTCGCGCAGTTCGTCGGCGAGGTCGGCCAGGGACAGGTGCAGGTGGGCGTGCGCGCGGCCGGCGATGATGCTCAGCGCGAGCGGGAACCCGCCGCACAGGCCGACGAGTTCGGCCACCGCCGCGGGTTCGGCCTCGATGCGTGCGGAGCCGAGTCGGGCGACGAGGAGTTCGCAGGCTTCGGCGTCGGTGAGGGTGTCCACGGACAGGTGGTGGGCGCCGTGGCCGGTGATCAGGCCCAGCAATCGGTTGCGGCTGGTGACCGCGACGGTGCAGGTGTCGCCGCCCGGCAGCAGGGGGGTCACCTGGGCGGCGTCGACAGCGTTGTCGAGCACCAGCAGCATCCGCTTGTCCGCCACCAGGCTGCGGAACAACGCCGCCTGCGCGTGCGGCGCGACCGGGATCTGGCCGGGCTCAACGCCCAGCGCGTCGAGGAATCCCCGTACCGCCACGGCCGGGTCCATCGGCTCGCTGTCGGGGCTGAAGCCCCGTAGGTCGACGAAGAGCTGCCCGTCGGGGAAGCGGTCGGCGTTGCGGTGAGCCCAATGCAACGCAAGCCACGACTTGCCCACCCCGCCGGCGCCCGCAATCGCGGAGATGACCAGAGTTCCTGCCGCACCCGAACTGGGCCGCATTGCAGCATCCAGTCGGTCCAGTTCGTGGTTTCGGCCCACGAACGGCGCCGGGGGCGCGGGCAGTTGACGCGGTACCGGGACCGTCGCGGCATGCTCGCCCGTACCCGTAACCTCGGCCGCACCCGCGACCGAACCCGTCACCGCGGCCAACAGTCCGTCCAGTTCGGCCGGCTGCAGGTCGAGCGCGGCGGCCAGTTGGCGCACCGACGCGAGCTGCGGATTGCGGCGTTTGCCGGTCTCCATGCCGCGGATCGTGCTGACCGAAACGCCGGAACGCTCGGCCAGTGCCTCCTGGGTCAGCCCCGCACGCAACCGGAACCGTCGGACGGCCGAACCGAAGTGATCTTCCACAGTGACCTTCCTACCAGGACCATCGGCCACGGGTGGCCTGTTGGGCGTGAGCGGTCCGACACAGACACGGTCCACCGCCCGAGGGAGGCGGATACGTGACAGGGCCGGCCGTCCTCCGGTCGGTGCCGTAGGCGGCACCCGCCGACTCCTGGTGCGGCCCCGCCGGTCAACTCCCGCTCCGGCAGGGCCGCCAGAGCGTCAGGCGTAGTAGTGGATCGTGCCGTGCAGTGCGGGTCCACCGCCCTCACAATGCTGCACGAAGGTGGCGGCGAAAGCCTTGACGGCGCCGTCGTCACCACGCGCCAGCTTGGTCACCGTGAGTTCTCCCGTGACGGTGTTGCAGCCGCGTCCGTTGCCGAACACGTCCAGTCCCGCCACTGCTGCGCCATGGCTGCGCTGCGCCTGATAGGTGCGTCCGGCCACGAACTGTTCGCCGTCGGGCGGGGTCAGCAGAGCGGTCCAGTACTCCCGCTTGCCGGACACGCCGTACTGGACGCCGTCGCCGTAGGACCCGAGCGAGAAGGTGCTGGTGGCACCCTGATGCGTCTGGGTCGCGCCCTGGCCTATGTAGTCGCCGGCGTCGCTCGTGTAGGCGTAGGAGAGAGGGTGGGCGCGGTACTTGAGGACACCCTTGAGGGCAGGGGCTGCGGCGTTCTCGCAGTGCTGGGTGAAGGTGGCGTCCAGGACCGTGACCGCCCCTGACGCGTCGGTCTCGATCTGGTTGACCGAGAACTGCCCGTAGACCTCATTGCAGCCGCGGCCGTCTCCGGACACGTCGAGGCCGGGTGAACGCCCGGTTCTGAACGGGGCTCGCTCCGCGTTGCGGTAGATGCCCGGCCGGAGTTGCTCACCTTTGGGCGCCGCGAGGTCGACGTCCCACCACTCGTCGGCGGTGCTCACCCTGAACCGCACATAGCCCGCGTCGCCTCCGACGCTGACGGTGGCCGTGGACGGCGTGTACGCGGCGCTGGTGCCCTGGCCGACGTAGTCACCGGCCTGGCTGGTGAAGCTGTACTTGGTCACGGCCACGGGTGTGCCGGTGGCCGCCGATGCCGCCCCGGCGACGCCGACGCCGAGACCGGCCGCCACGGCAAGAGTCAATAACGCGCCCAGCAGCGAACGCAGTGAACCTGCGCGTCTGTGCACAGTCACATTCCCCTCCTTGGTACGGGACACCCCCATTGAGCTCCCGCATCCCGGTTATAACAGGCGTCACTGACATGCCGCTGCGATCGAGCCTGACGTGCGTGAGCAGTGCGAGCAGTGCCCCCTTGCCTTCTGAGGCTCGCCCGATCCGAGCAGAGAACCGTGTCATCGGAGTGCGCACAGCCCATACCTCGCGCTCGCCGCGTCGGCGGTGAAAATCGCTGTCCGGTTGTCGGAAGGGCAGTGAGAGACAGTCGGTGTGACAACGACACTTGAGTTCGCCGTCCTGGTGCGACTCATGGACGACCGATCGACGGCCTTCCGGGCCGCGGTCGCCTCCGCGCCCAGCCTCGACGTGCAGGTGCCGACCTGCCCCGAGTGGACCCTGTTCGATCTGGTGCATCACCTGGGCGAGGGGCGCCGCCGCTGGGACGCCATCGTCGCCGCGGGGCCTGCCGACGCTCCCCCGGCCAAGCCTGCGCTGGAGTGCGCCCCGGCTGCGCCTGACGACCGTGCGGCCTGCTGGCCTGGTTGGCCGCATCGACGCAGCACTTGCTGGACGCGCTGCGGGAGGCCGGCCCGTATCGCGGTTGCTGGACCTGGTGGGATGCCCGCAGTCGCCGCAGACGTCCGGTGCCGTGGCACGGCACCAGCTCCAGGAGGTCGCGGTGCACACCTACTACGCCCAGGTCACCGTAGGCGCGCCGCAGCCGCTGCCGGACGAGGTGGCACTCGACGGTGTCGACGATGTCCTGTCCACCTGCTGAACAACAACAAGCGCCTGGCCGCACAAGCCCGCTGCCCGTGGGGCACTCGTCGTCCTCTCGAAGTCGGACGACGGCAGGCGCGACACCTGTCGTGCGCGCCTGCCGCATTGCGGCCTTTCAGCCCCGCGGTGCGACGCGGATACGGTTCCCGTCAGGATCGGCTGCGAGGAAGGTCAGCCCGAACCCCGCGTCATGAGGCTCGCGCAGGATCGTGACCCCCTTGGAATTCCACTGCTCAAAGGTCGCGTTGAGCTCTTCGGGTCCACCGTCGACGGCCAGGCAAACCTCACTGGTGCGCAGGACGTCCGGTGACAGATCCTCGAACTGGCCGGACCACAGACCGAGGTCAGCGCCCGGCCCGAGGTCGAAGGTGATGTATCCCGAAGTCTCGAACGAGGGGCTCATGCCGAGGAGGTCGCCGTAGAAACGAGCTGCGGCGGGAGCGTCGTTCACGTAGACGATGGACACGACGGATCTGGTCATGGTTGTTCCTTCTCACAGGCTCGCAGGTGGTAGGTACGCATCCACCAGCCTGACCGGGATATGCGCCGCATCGTGTCGCAATTCCCTGAAAAAATTGGTGCGTGACCCCAGACCGCTTCTTCACCCTGATGCTGCTCCTCGAATCGAGGGATGCCGTGACCACACAGGAACTCGCCTCAGCGCTCGGGGTGTCCCTTCGAACCATCACCCGAGACCTGAACTGGCTCCGCGACGCCGGTCTGCCGGTGACCGCACACCGGGGCCGCCTCGGAGGCGTGACCATGCTGCCCGGGTCCGGGCTCGACCTCACGCGACTCACACCGGGCGAGCGTGATCATCTGTCGCTCACCGGGCTCGATGAGAAGCAACGCGCGGAGCTCGACGCATCGGTCGAAAGCCGGCGCGCGCTCTCCAAGATCGCCGCTGCACAGCCACGTCGAGTTCATGAGCTCCTGCCCCTCACCGACGTAGTGCACGTGGACAGCCGTCCCTGGCGTCAGGCACGAGCCTCCGGCACGACACCGGCTTCGCTGCTCGGCGCAGTGCGGCGAGGTCGCCGGCTACGGATCGAGTACGACAGCCCACGCGAGTCGTGCCCACGCGACCTGGTCGTGGATCCCTACGGGCTGTTCGCCAAGGCCGGCCTCTGGTACCTCGTCGCCGACCGTGCCCGAGTGCCACGGATGTACCGACTCGAACGGATCACGACGTGGAAAGAAGTCGACCAGCCACGACGGATCCGCGAGAGCCAGACCCTGGCCACCGTCGCTGCAGCGCTCATTGATCAGTGGGAGCACAACCACGCGATAGAGGTCAGGGCCACCATCGACCAGACCCAGATCGAGCGAGCGCAACGGATCTTTGGCCTACGACTCGTCCCGGACGACCATGAAGAATCCGCCACCGGCCGCAAGGTGACGATCCGCTTCCTGCATCTGGAGGACGTGCGAGCACTACTGCCGTTCGGGAGCGCCATCACTGTGCACGGCCCCACCGAAGCCAGGGCTCACCTCCGCGACCTCGCCACCGATCTTGCCCACCACTATGCGCCGTCACCAACGTCCTGACCCATGCGCCGTGCTCACCAGCTGATTCCCGCTGCCACCGGCATGTGGTCGCTGCCGGTGGCCGGCAGCGACCACGAGCTCTCCGGCTTCACACCGCGCACCAGGATCTGGTCGATCCGGGCCACCGGGAACTTCGCCGGCCAGCTGAAGCCGAAGCCGTCCCCGGCCGCCTCCTGGGTCGAGCGCAGCTGCGAGGTGATGCCGGCGAACGCGCGGTCGTCCAGGGTGCCGTTCAGGTCGCCGAGCAGCACCACCCGCTCGTTCCGCTCGGCGGCGATGGCCTTGCCGAGCGCCTGCACTCCTCTGTCCCGCGAGCCCGTCCAAAAACCCGCGCTGGGATTTACCCGGACGGACCCGAGGTGCGCCACATACACCGCCAGCGGCCCCTGCTCCGTGGCCACCGTGGTGCGCAGCGCCCGGTTGTACTCCATCGTGACGTCGACCGGCTTGGTGTCCGCCAGCGGCCCGTAGTCCGTGTCGATGTCGACCGGCCGGGTGTCCGACAGCGGCAGCTTGCTCCACAGCCCGACCGTGCCCTGCACCGTGTGGTACGGGTATGCCTTCGCCAGCTCCTTCTCGTACGTGCTCCGGGCCTGCGCGGTGATCTCCTCCAGTGCCACCACATCCGCCTCAGAGGCGGCCAGCTCGCGGGCGGTGCCGGTCGGGTCGGGGTTGTCGGCGTCGACGTTGTGGCTGACCAGGGTGAGATCGCTGCCCGGGTGGGACTTGTCGCCGAGCAGCCCGCCGAAGAGGTTCAGCCACACCGTGACCGGCAGCAGCAGCGCGGCCACCGCGGAGGCGGAGCGGCGCCACAGCGCCCCGGCCAGCAGCACCGGGATGAACAGGCCGAACCACGGCAGGAAGGTCTCCACCAGGCTGCCGAGGTTCCCGATCCCGTTCGGGATCTCCGCGTGCAGCGGCATGAACAGGCCGAGCAGCAGCGCCAGCGCCACGAGCACCGGGCCGCGCTTCCAGGGCTCCGGCCGGGAGCCGGCATGGATCGTCCGGCGGATAGCCGCCTGCCAGGTCCCGGCGCCGGCCTCGCGGCGACCTGCGCCGCCCTGTCCGGTCGCCGCTGTGTCCACCTGCGCCATCGGCTCTCCTCGCTCACTGCCGGTCACTGCTGCATCCTCGGGTCCTGGGTGGGGTTGGCATACATGCGCGGGCAACCACGACCGATCGCATCGGTGTGCAGTTCGTAGTGCCAGGGTTCGTTCCGGTAGATCTGGCACAGCCCGTACTCGGCACCGTGCTTCGACAGCCACGCCGTCGCATCGGAGCGCCCGAGGTCGACCGCGTCCCCCGACACATGGGGGGAAGTCGCCGCGGTGGCCACCCATCGGGCGGCCTCGTCCTCGGACCCGTACTCGGAGACCGCCTCGCGAAGAAGCTGATTCTGGTAATCCGGGGAACGCCAGCCGCTGTTGACGTAGAACTTCGCTCCGTCGTCCGCGGCATTCGCCGCAGCCCGGCGGAGGGCCTTGAGCAGATCGGGATCGAGCTTGGCCACAGCCGGAATCTCGTCGTCGAAGACCGTCACGCCGTCGGGGACGACACCGTCAGCCTCGCCAAGGGCACCGGAGTGCTCACCGGGAAGAGCATTCAACGATGGTGCGGCCGAGGAGGAGGACAAGGACGAGGAGGAAGGAGGGGAAGAGGACTTCAGTAACCGGTAGCCGAGGGCTGCGATGATCGCCGCGATGACCACTGACAGGCCGACGACAAGGAGCCGGTGAAACCGGCGCGTCGTTGGTCGTGCTGATGGTGGGATTGAAACCATGCGGCCAGTCAAGGCAGCGTGGTGTTGCCAGCCCGTATGTGGTTTTCGATACGCCGACGATAGGTGGCGGCTCGTAGCATCGAGAGCATGCGTGTGTTGATCGTCGAGGACGAAATCTATATGGCAGAGGCCATTCGCGATGGCCTACGCCTGGAAGCGATCGCGGCCGACATCGCGGGCGACGGCGACACAGCTCTGGAAATGCTGAGCATCCACACGTACGACATCGCCGTACTCGACCGCGACATCCCCGGACCGTCCGGTGACGAGATCGCCAAACGCATCGTCGGCTCCGGCAGCGGCATGCCGATCCTCATGCTCACCGCGGCCGACCGTCTCGACGACAAGGCCTCCGGGTTCGAACTCGGGGCCGACGACTACCTCACGAAGCCCTTCGAACTCCAAGAACTCGCGCTGCGGCTCAGAGCACTCGACCGCAGACGCGCCCACAACAGGCCTCCCGTACGAGAGATCGCAGGTCTGCGCCTTGACCCGTTCCGCCGAGAGGTCTACCGGGACGGCCGCTACGTCGCGCTGACCAGGAAGCAGTTCGCAGTGCTCGAGGTCCTGGTCGCTGCCGAGGGCGGTGTCGTCAGCGCCGAAGAACTCCTGGAACGCGCGTGGGACGAGAACGCCGACCCGTTCACCAACGCCGTGCGCATCACCGTCTCTGCACTGCGCAAGCGACTTGGCGCACCATGGATCATCGCCACCGTGCCGGGCGTCGGCTACCGCATCGACACAGCACCCGGCACCGCACGTGAGGGCGGAGACCGTGGATAGGGAGGAGACCGTGGACAGGGCGCCCGGGTTGAGCGTTCGCCTCAAACTCACCCTCAGCTACGCCGGGTTCCTCATGCTTGCCGGCGTTGTGCTGCTCGCGGCCGGGTGGGTGTTCCTGACTCGTGTGCCCCACGTCGGGCTCATCATGGTGCCCAGCTACCGCCTCGCCGTGCTGCGCGCCTTCGCTCCGACCGCGGCCGTCGTGCTGGCGTTCCTGCTGGTATTCGGTCTCGGGGGAGGGTGGTTTCTCGCCGGCCGGATGCTCGCACCGCTGACTCGCATCACGGACGCCACACGCATGGCCACGAACGGATCGCTTTCCCACCGAATCCGGTTGCCTGGCCACAGAGACGAGTTCCGTGAACTCGCCGACGCCTTCGACGCGATGCTCGCACGGCTCGAAGCACACGTCGCCGAACAGCAGAGGTTCGCCGCCAACGCCTCTCACGAACTGCGCACCCCGCTGGCGATCTCGAAGGCACTTCTCGAAGTGGCCCGCACCGATCCGAACCGCGATACCGGCGAACTCATCGACCGCCTCGACGCAGTCAACACCCGAGCCATCGGCCTTACGGAGGCACTGCTCCTGGTGAGCCGCGCTGAGCAGCGATCCTTCACCCGAGAACAAGTCGACCTGTCTCTCCTGGCGGAAGAAGCCACCGAAACACTGCTGCCCCTCGCGGAAAAGCACGGCGTCACCATCGAGACCTCCGGCGACATCGCGCCCACGCTCGGATCGCAAGCGCTCCTGCTGCAGTTGACCACGAACCTCGTACACAACGCGATCATCCACAACCTGCCGCGACAGGGCACCGTCTGGGTCAATACCGGCGTTCGCCCCAAGACCGTGGTGCTCACTGTCGAAAACACCGGTGAGAAACTCACACCGGAGCTGGTCTCGACACTCACCGAACCATTCCAGCGCGGCACCGAGCGCATACACACCGACCACGCAGGCGTCGGCCTCGGCCTGGCCATCGTCAAGACCATCACCCACGCACACGACGGAACACTCACCCTCACCCCACGCTCTGCCGGCGGGATCCGCATCACTGTGGAACTACCCGCGACAGCCCCGCAGACAGAAGGGTGAGGAATGAGGGGTTGATGCGCCGCCAGTGCGGCAGGCGCGTGGTCTTCAGCGTCTGCGCCAGGACCATCCACTGCCGATACCCGCCACGTGCAGAGCCAACGCGGTAAGGCCGAGAAGCATCACGTTGGTCGAGGTGAAGGTGTCGTTGGTGGAGATGTCCGCAGCATTGATCAGGAAGGCGATGAAGAACAGGACCGCCGAGAGGATCGCCAGCATGATGTCCGTCCGTTCGGTGAGTCGGGCGCATACCGTGTGCCCTCCGAATGCCCCCAACTGGACGGAACACACGGGCAGCTGAGCCGGGACGACGAGTGCGGGTCTCGTGGCGGTGCCATCGTGTTCGGTGAACGTCCAGCAGTTCTGTCAGCCGAAGGGAACGGCGTCCGCCGGGGCGGTGTGCCAGTTGGTGACGATCGGGTGCTCGACGGTGATGGTGCCGACCGGCAGGGACACCGGGTTGGGGTCGTTGTCACCGACGCCGACGATGATGCTGTCCAGCTCCTTGCCGCCGTTTCCGTTGGTGGTCTTCGGGTTCACTCCGGCGTAGGCGGTGGTGGTCCCGCTCAGCTTGATCTGCTTGGCGGCGCTCTGCTCCGCGGGACCTGCCTGGGTGCCGTCGGATCCGAACGCCACGGTCGGCAGCGCGGCGGGCAGGTAGCAGGTGATCCCCGACTTCGCCTTCGCGATGATCAGGATGTATCCGCCGGCCTGGGTCTCGGGCTTGGTGCTCCAGGAGATGTCGTTGGCGCCGCAGCTCTGCCCGACCGGCTGTCGCTCGCCGTTGCCGGTGTCGGCGCCGGAGCCGGCTCCGTCCTTGCGTCCCTTGCCTGTGGCGCCGGAACCCTTGTCTGCGCTCTGGCCGCCGCCCGCGGTCGACGTGCCGGACGGGGTGGCCGCGTTATCGGCCCCAGCGGCGGCCGAAGAACTCTGCGTGGCGCCGGTGTCCGTGGCCGTGTCCGTGCCCTGGCAGGCGGTCATCAGCATGGCGCCGCCCACGAGGGCTGCGGAGACGAGGATGGCCTTGCGGTGGTGGCCGGACATGAAATCCCCCTGATAGTTGCGTAGTTGAGGCCGAAGCGGGTTCGGCTCTCTCGTGCTTCCTTGATCACTATGAGGGGGTTGCGACTCGAAGGGATCCCGGCGCCTTCGTTCCAGCACAGCACCGTCACAGAACGATGACATGATCACGAAGGCGACACGAGATGCGGGATGCGGGGATGTGGGGGTGTGGGGGGTGACTCCGAACATGCCGCTGGGAGACGGGAATTGACGTGGCATCACTTGCCACCCACGGCACCGTGTTCAAGGACAGCTCCGGCCGCCCTCGCCGAGTGACTACCAGGTGGGGATCATGCCGCCGTCGATCACGAAGTCGCTGCCGGTGATGTTGGCCGAGCGGTCCCCGGCCAGGAACACGGCCAGCTCGGCCACCTCCCTGGGCTTGGTGAAGCGACCCGTGACCATGGCTGACTTCGCCTCGGCCACGATGTCCTCGGGAGCAGCGCCCACCGCGGCCGACACGGTGTGGGCCACTCCACCCCCGCCGAGCCACAGATCGGTCTCCACCGGCCCCGGGCTCACCGTGTTGAGGCGGATGCCCTTGGGACCGAACTCCTTGGACAGGGCCTTGGAGAACGCGACGAGGGCCGCCTTGCCCGCGCTGTAGTCGATCACCAGCGGGTCGGGCAGGGTGGCGTTGACCGAGGCGATCGTGACGACCGAGCCCCGGCCCGCCGCAAGCATCGCCGGCAGGGCCGCTCGCGTGACCCGTACGGCCGCGAGGAGGTTCAAGTCGAGCGTGCGTCGCCACTCCTCGTCGGTCACCGTGAGGAAGCCGCCGGTGCGGGGCGGCGCCGTACCGACGTTGTTGACGAGGATGTCCACCTGTCCCTGGGCGGCCTCGATCAGCCGCTCGGCCGCGGCCGACTCGCTCAGATCGACGGGCACCCAGGTCACCGAGCCCTGCTCGACCAGTTCGTCCAGGTCTTTCGACGCGGTGCGGGACCCGGCTACCACGGCTGCTCCCGCCTCGGTCAGAGCCTGCGTCACCGCCAGCCCGATGCCCTTGCTCGCACCGGTGACGACGGCGGTCCTGCCCTGTAGTTCGTTGCCCACGACATCGGCTCCTTGGACGGGGACGGTGGGGCACGACCGGGAAACGGCGCGGCCCGGCACCCACGGTGCCAGCTCGGCAGGGGCGTCGCAGCGCGAACGCGTCACCTGCTCCTGACGCAGGCCAGCCTGAGCATGCTCACTCGCAGCCGACGCAGGCGCAGTGACGTGCCTCAAGCCCGTGGCCGCGCGCCGACGGCCGCGGGCGGCGCTCAGCCGATGCGTTCCCGTACGCGGTGAGGGTGTGCCGCATACACGCCCAGAATCCGGACCTCGCTGGAGAAGAAGCGCAACTCCTGCAGGGCCAGCGCGACATGGGGCTGTTCCGGGTGGCCCTCGATCTCCACGTAGAAGCAACTGGGATTGAACCCGGCCGCCATCTGATAGCTCTCGATCTTCGTGAGGTTCACCGCGCTGCTGGCGAAACCGCCCAGGGCCTTGTAGAGCGCACTGGGAATGTTCCGCACGGCGAAGAAGAGGCTCGTCATCGTCGGCTCGTCCGTGACCGGCGCGAAGGCGGCCTCGCGGGACAGGACCACGAACCGCGTGGTGTTGTCCGGATCGTCCTCGACGCCCTCGCGCAGCACCGTCAGGCCATGGTGCCGGGCCGCGGCAGGCGGGGCCAGTGCCGCGTGCCGCACGTCGCCCAGCTCCGCCACCTCGCGGGCGGCACCCGCGGTGTCATCGGAGACCAGCGTGCGCCAGCCGCCCTCCCGCAGCACCTTCCGGCACTGTCCCAAGGCATGCACGTGGCTGCGCACGCACTCGACGTCGGCCAACGACGTCCCCGGTACGCCCATCAGGTCGAAGTGGATGGCCAGGAAGTACTCGCCGATGACGAACAGGCCCGACTCCGGCAGCAGGTGGTGCACGTCCGCCACCCGGCCGGCGGCGGAGTTGTCCACCGGGATCACCGCCAGATCGACGCTGCCGAGAGTCACCGCGTCCAGTGCCTGCTCGAAACTCGTGCACGGCATCTGCGTGCCGTCGGGAAACAGGCTCTGCGTGGCCGCCGCCGAATTGGAGCCGAACTCACCCTGATACGCGACGGTAACCACCGATCAACACCGTTTCCTGTGCAGCCGGCCTCTCCGCCGGGGGAGGGTCCACTGTAGATCGCGCACGCGAGGGCTGTGGGACCGTCCACGAACAGAGACGTCTCACAGGTGATGCAGGCCTGTCCGATCTCGATTCACCTTGCCGGCCACCGGGCCGTTCGTCTGGCGCGAGGCACGCGTGACAACCGCGCCGTCGTAGACGTTGTCCGGGGTGACGACCGCCGTGATCGCCCGGGCCAGCAGCGTGGACGGTTCCTGGCCCTCGCTGGTGGAGTCCGTGTTGATCATGATGACCAGAGTGGCCTTCCGCGAAGGAAGATGGACGGTCACGGTTTCGTAGCCGGGGATGGAGCCGTTGTGCCCGATCCACCCGTTGGTCTCGAAGATGCCGAGGCCGTAGCTGGTGCCGGGGAATCCGGTCGGCAACGTCTTGAGGCGCTGAGCTTGGGTCTGCGGGCTGAGCAGTTTCCCGGTCGCGACGATTTCCGCCCAGCGGCGCAGGTCGTGCAGGTTCGAGATCATCGCTCCGGCCGCCCAGGCCCAGCTGGGGTTCCAGTCCGTAGCGTCGGCGACCGCACCGCTCAGCGTCTGGTCGGTGTAGCCGTGGGGATGCGGCTCGGGGAACTCCGCCCCCTGCGGGAGAAACGTGTGGCTCAGCCTGGCCGGCCGGAGCACCCGCGTAGCGATGAAGTCGGCGAGCCGGTGACCACTCACCTTCTCGATCACCAGGCCGAGCAGGACGAGGTTGGTGTTGGAGTACTGGAACTGCGTGCCCGGCGCGAAGGTGTTCGCGTGTCTGAAGCCGTACGCGAGTACTTCCCGAGGGGTGAAGAAGCGCGTCGGGTTGCTCAGCAGGTCATGCGTGAAGTCCGGATCGGAGGTGTACGGGAACAGGCCGCTGCGCATCTCGGCGAGCTGACGCAGGGTGATCCGGTCACCGTCAGGGACGCCGTGCACGTAACGGGAGATCGGGTCGTCCAGTCGTACCCGATGATCGTCCACGAGCTCGAGCAGGGCGGTGACCGTGAAGGTCTTCGTCTCGCTGCCGATCCGCACGAAGGGGCTGGTGGTCATCGGCCTGCGGGTGACGGTGTCGGCGACGCCGGTCGCGCGGACATAGCTTCCCTGGCCCGGCATCCACAGGCCGACGATGACGCCGGGGATGCCTGCCCGCCGACGGACATCCTCGATCGTCTCGTCCAGTCGGGCGGTGACCTCGGGGCCGAGACCGCCCGGCGGGTAGTCGTTCCGGTCCTGCCGGTCGTACGGGTCTTGCCGGTCAACGCTCTTGGCGTGGACGGCCGTGGCGGGAGCTGCCGCCATCGGAACCAGAACAGCCGACGCGACGAGCGCTGCGGCAAGCAGACGGCGGTGAGGGGTACGTCGCATGTCGGGGCGCCTCTTCCAGTTACCGGGCTCGGGCGGCAACATCATCATTGGCAATGCGTCGCGAAGGCCCCTCTGCGATATGTATATCGGCTGAGTCCACTCCTTCGGAGCCACGCCGGTGTCTGAGGCGACGCCGGGCCGGGATCGATCCCTACGGAGAGCCGCGATCCCGGCCGGCGACGACATGTGCCGGTCACCGGCGACACCCTGGGCATTCGCCGCACCATGTTCGCCGACGCAGGTAGGCACGCGGCACACGGCTCCCGCAGCCGCTACGTGCCTCAGCCCTGACCCGCGTGCGAGTGGCCGTGCGAGACGTCCGGTGGACTCTGGTGCCGGTCGGCGCGGCGATCGTGGCGCCAGTCGTGGACCGCGAGGGTGAGCGAGCACACGACGGGGAGGATGCCGAGGCCGACGGCGGTCGCCACGGCGGTGCGGTAGTCGTGGGCGCCGGCGCCCAGCACGACGTAGAAGAGGCCGGGCAGCGCCGCCGTGCCCACCGATCCGCCGAGCCGCTGCCCGGTCTGCAGGGCGCCGCCGGCCGCGCCGGCCATGCGCACCGGTACATCGCGCAGGGTCATGGTGATGTTCGGGGAGATGACACATCCGCTGCCCAGGCCGCCTGCGAACAGCACGGGCACGGTGAGCCAGGCGGCCACGTGGGCGGGTGCCAGGAGGAGGATCAGCGCGGTGCCGCCCAGGCCCAGCGTCACGCCGACCAGGCCGCACACGGTCAGCAGGCGGCCCCATCGGTCCACGAGGCGGCCTGCCAGTGCCGCCGCGCAGGCCGATCCGATCGCGAACGGCGTCACCGCCAGTCCTGAGCGCAGGGGCGAGTAGTCGAGGCCGTTCTGGAAGTAGAGGGCGAAGACCAGCCACACTCCGCTGAAGCCGACGAAGTACAGCGTGGCGATGGCCGCGCCGACGGCATAGCCGCGTGTGGTCGTGACGAGCCGGGGGTCCAGCAGCGGTTGGCCGTTGCCGGCGGCGACGCGCCGCTCCCACCGTACGAAGCCGGCCAGCAAGGCCGCCCCCACCGGGAACAGCCACCACAGTCGTCCTACGCCGCCCGACTCGGCCAGGACCAGCGGCAGCATCAGCGCCAGGACCCCGCACCCGAGGAGGGCGACGCCGCCCAGGTCGAGTGGCTCCCGGCGGCCGGGGGCCGTCCTGGGCAGCAGCCGCATGCCAAGCAGCAGGGCGACGGCGCCGACCGGGACATTGACGTAGAAGATCCAGCGCCAGCCCTGAGGGCCGTCGGCGAGTGTCAGGATGAGGCCGCCCACGATCGGGCCCACGGCGCTGGAGATGCCCACGACGGCGCCGAACAGACCGAAGGCGCGCCCGCGTTCGGCTCCTCTGAACATCTGCTGGATGAGGGCGGAGTTCTGCGGGGCGAGGCAGCCCGCCGCGACGCCCTGGGCGAGGCGGGCGGCGATCAGGAACGCGATGCCGGGTGCCGCGCCCGCCGCCGCGCTGCACAGGACGAAGGCCGCCAGGGCCAGCAGGAAGATACGGCGCCTGCCGATCGCGTCACCGACGCGGCCGGCGGTCACCAGGACCAGGGCGAAGGTGAGGGCGTAGCCGGAGACCACCCACTGGATGGCGGGTGCCGAAGCGTGCAGGTCGCGCTGCATGGACGGGAGCGCGACCGCCACGATCGTCACGTCCAGCAGGCTCATGAACCCGGCCACCAGCGTGACCCACAGCGCCTTCCAGCGCCGTGGGTCGGGTCCGTCGGCGTCAGCCTGCGTCGGCACCGCTTCTCCTTCGCCTGTGTGTCGACCTGATTGCATCAGGGTTCCCGCCCGGCGGAGGGCACACCACGCGCGCGTCAGAACCTCGGCGTCGGTGCCCGGCTCTCCACCATGCGGGCGGCCTCCTCGGGGTGGCCACGGAGGGCGGCGAGGCGGCCAGAGGCCGTCGTGCCGTCTCCCGCATGCACGCCACGGCGATCACACCGACGACGGACGCGGCCATCACGTAGAAGGCGGGCATGAGGTCGTTCCCGGTCACGGAGATCAGCGCGGTGATGACGAAGGGGGTGGTGCCGCCGAACAGGGAGACAGCGAGGTTGTAGCCGATGGACAGGGGGCCGTAGCGCACCTGGGTCGGGAACAGTGCCGGCAGTGTCGCGGACATGGTGCCGCGCAGGCACCCCAGCGACAGCCCGAGCATCAGCATTGCGGCCGTGCTCTGCTCGCCCGCGGCTGTCGCAAACCCGGTGAAGGATCGAAGTCGGCCGTCGCGCTCGTCCGAACCCGCAGGTCCGGAGTGCCACATCACGCCCGCCTGGCTGCCCGACTCCCTGCCGTGCCCCTGCCAGCCCCGGCCGCTCCCTGGTGGACAGCCCACGGTGGACAGCCACGACGGGGTCGTGGTGCCGGGTCGACAGCCCGACCCGGCACCACGCCACTACCTGTGGATCACTGTTCGTCGCGCAGACGGGTCGCCAAGGAGGTGAGCGGTTCGGTTTCCTCGGTGTGGCCCAGGGCGGTCAGGCGGGTGACCGCCGCGTCGAGGCGGGTGAGCGCGGGGGCAGGACGTTTCAGGTAGAGCCCTTCCACGGCACCGGCGAGACGGACGCACTCGGCCCACTCGCCGGCGTGGTCGTCCTGTGGCCCCGGCTCGCCGAGCAGCGCGAGTGCCTTGTCCAGGGCGGCCAAGGCGTCCTCGTGCTGACCGGCGTAGGCGTTGACCCGACCGTGTTCGTAGGCCAGCGCGGTGTCCAGGGAACGGCCGCGGGCCTCGAAGGCGGCGGCGCGGGCCTCGTCCGCGACCCGGCCGGCGTCGGCGAGGAAGGCGAGGGCGTCGGCCAGGCCGTCGGGGCCGTGCTGGTTCGCCTTGAGGCGGGCGAGTTCGCGCAGGCAGTTGCTGAGCTGCTCGTAGCGCGGCTCGTGGACGTGGGCGGCGAGTGCCTGGTCGACGGCCTCGCGGGCGCGGTCGAACTCGCCGGACTCACCGAGGAGTACGGCCGTCTCCGCGGCGATCATGGCGTGGCTTCCCGGGTCGTCGTCCCAGCCTGCCGACTCGGCCGCGAGGGCGGCGAACTCCGCCGTGGCGGCCTTCAGGTCATCGCCCGCGTGCAGCGCGCGGGCGCGGGTCAGGCGCAGCTGGGCGGCGAGCCGGTCGTCCAACTCCCCCGACGCGACGTCCGGTTCGGTCAGAAGCGAGTCGAGCAGCGCGATGCAGTCCTCGACCCGGCCCAGGTCGAGGCTGAGCTGGGCCGCGTTGCTGTAGGTGCAGAACGCCTCCGTGCGGTTTCCGTGGCGCAGTTCCAGTTCCGCGGAGCGCGTGAGGTGCCGCAGTGCCTCGTCCGGGCGGCCCAGGTGCAGGCAGGCCTCGGCCAGATCAGCGTGCAGGCGGGCGGTGCCGACCGTTTTGGCGGGCCACTCGGCGGCCAGGCGAAGAGCCTCGGCCAGGTCCGTGTGGGCTGCCTGCGCGTCTCGCAGGCCCAGCTGGAACCGGCCTCGCAGTCCGAGCGTGCGGGGCAGGTGCCAGGCGGGGCCGTGTGCCTCAAGCCGGTCCCGGAGGGCGTCGATCTCGGTGACCGCGGCGGGCAGGTCGCCGGAGAGGGCGTGGGTGCCGGCCCGCAGCAGCAGGGCGCCGGAGATCTGCCCGACGACGTCGTACCGGGTGGCGAATTCGTGCAGCAGGTCGGCCTCGGCGAGGACCGGCGCGACGTGCTCCTCGTTCCGCGACGCCTGAAGTCGCAGGCCGAGCACGGTCGCCCGCAGTCGCAGCAGACGGACCTCCTGGTAGGGGGTGAGGCCGGATGTCTTCTCGTGGAGGCCGACGAGGGACGCGTGTGCTGCGGTGAGCGCGGCGGTCTTCGTCTCTGCTCCGTCAGCGCCCTGCCCAGGGGTCTCTGCGATGGCGACCAGGGCGCAGGCGCGGGCGAGCGCCGCGTGCCCCGGCTCCCCGGCGTCGTCGTACAGGCCCGCGGCCTGCTCGTGGAGGGCTGCCGCGACGGTGAACTGGTCCTTCTCGCCCGCCGCGCTCGCATCCTCGGTCAGCAGGTCGGCGCGCAGGCGGGCGAGCGGGCCCACGGCCGCGTCGTCGGGGTGGGTGTAGTCGGGGGCGGCGACCAGCGTGCGCAGGCGCGTCCAGCAGGCCTGTGCGTCAGGGTGTCCCTGCTCGCTCAACGCCCTTGCCCGAAGGATGAGTTCGGGCAGCGGCTCGGGTGCGGTGGTGGCCGCGGGAGCGGCGGGCGGGGCAGCCTGGACGGCCGGGGCGACGGTGCCGAGGCTGCGGGTGCGCAGGGTCAGTTCCAGCGCGTCCAGGAGCGGCGCGCGCTTGAGGCGGGCCGTGCGGCGGTCGGTGTGGGCGCTGGTGTTGTTGCGGGCGTCGAATCGGGCGGCGAGTTCGTCGGCACGGTCCCGTATCTCGGCGCGCAGGCCGGCCACCGTCCAGGTGCGGCCCGCGTATCCGGCGGCGGGCAGTCCACCGTGGCCGAGGAGTTCGACACGCTGGAGGAGGACCTCCACGCCGGTGAGGAAGCTGAGCACGTCCAGCGGCGAGTCGACCTCGTCGAACAGGTTCCGGTTTTCGGCGAGCAGCTCCAGGCCGCGTGCCTCGTTGCCGGTCAGCGCACAGAATTCCAGGTGCCGGCCGACCTCCCCGGGCATCGAGGGGTTGCGGCGGCAGCCGCGGTAACCGGCGAGGTGCAGCTCGCGGGCCCGGTCGGTGCGTCCGGTGCGCAGCAGGGGCAGCAGGGCGTACGAGACGGAGCGGGCGGGCTCCTCCTGGCAGGATTCCTTCCCGGCCAGGACGGGCTCCCAGGTGCGCAGCGCCCGTTCGTCGTCGCCGGTCGTCAGGTGGTGGAGGGCCTGCTCGCAGATCTCGCAGGCCTCGCAGTCGCTGAGCCGGGTGCGGCTGCGGGCCGCCCACAGCTCGTAGGCGCGGGTGGTGTCCTCGCCGATGTGGGCGGCGAGTTGGTAGGCCTGTCCGTAGTACGGCTGCAGGCCGAGGCCGGCCTTCTCGTACCGGTCGCGCATCTCCGTCTGCCACTGCCGCAGGCTGCTCAGCGGTACCTCGGGCAGGGCGCGCAGGGCGTTGGCCACCCACTTGAACCGCCAGAACAGCTGGTGGCGCAGGCGCTCGTCGAAGACGTCGGGCTGCTCGTCGAAGAGGGTGAGCAGGCGGGCGAAGACGACGGGTGACTTGCGGGGCTCGGAGCCGTAGGTGTACGCCTCCTGGAGTTCCAGGAGCGCGTGGACGAGCGGGACGGGCTCGGCGAACTGCTCGGCGGCGTCGACGAGTTCCTCTGCGGTGACGGTGCGGGTGCGGCCGTAGGGGCGCCGGTCGTTCTCCTGGAGTGCCCGGTACAGCTCGTCTGTGTTCCGGGGAAGGGGTGCGGTCGGCATCGTCAGCTGTCCTTGCGGAGGGCGTGGGCGAGGAGGTCGAGGAAGGAGCGGTTGATCAGGCTCGATTCGGCCGGCCTGAGCGGGCGCCGGGACAGCATCGCCGCCTGCCCGTAGAGGGCTTCGGCGCTGGTGCGGGCCAGTTCGGGTTCGTCGATGGTGACGGCGGTACGGACCAGCGGATTGAGCTGGTTGAGGATCAGCTGGGCCCTCGGGGCTTCCTGGCGCAGGTGGCCGAGGATGTCGCCCCACAGGCCGCCCTGCTGCTCGCGCGCGAGCTGGGAGCGGGTGCGCTCGTGCCGGGCCTCGCGGCTGTCCAGGAGGAGGGCCGGGGCGGAGGCGGGCTGGAAGGTGCGCAGCGCGACGTCGCAGTCGAAGACGGCGAGGGCGTCGCGGGCCTGAGCGAGGTAGGCCGCGGCGGCCAGTTCCGTCTCCCGGTCCACGGGGTCGAGATGGGCGGTGAGGGTTGCCGGGTCGAGGTCGGCGACGGAGACCTCGGGTCTGATCTCCGGCAGCCGGTGGACCAGTTGACGGTCGTAGGTGTAGCCGCCGTTGACGACGCCGAGTCCGGCGGCCGAGGCGATCGCGGCGACCTGCCGGAACTCCTCCACGCTGGCTGTCACGAGCACGGTGCGATGGCTGCGTGCGAACTCGTCCAGTGTGGCGTGCCCGTCGGTGGTCTCGAACGGCAGCCAGGGCAGCAGCATCCGCAGGATCTCGTCGTCGTGCACGGCGAGGGACTTCACGGCCAGGTGGTGGGCCTGGAGGAAGCGGCCGAGGAGGTCCGGGTCGCTTGCGGCGGTCCGGGCGATCCACGCGCGCAGCCGCTCGGCGAGGGCGTCACGGACCGCGGCGAGGGTGTCGTCCTCGTACAGCGACTCGCGGGATGCCGTCGGGCGCAGGCTCTCGGCGTCGACGACGCAGCGGACGAAGAACGCCCACTCCGGCAGGATCTCCTCGGCATGCTCGGACAGCAGCATGCCCTTGACGTGCACGCGGTGACCGTGTCGTCGTCCGGCCGGTACGGCCTCGGGCAGTACGCACGCGATGCCCTTCAGCCCCACGGCCGGGAGGTCCAGCTCGATGGTGTCCAGCGGCGTGAACCCGAAGACGTCCTCGCCGTATGCGGCCAGTGCGCGCGAACGGGTTCCCGGTGTGGGGTGGGTACGCGCCCAGGGTGCGGGCTCGGCGTTCACGGGTGCGCCCGGGCCGGCCGTGCCGTCGTGGAAGGTCACGGGGTGACGCAGCAGGGAACCGAAGTGCCGGGCCAGCTCGTGGACCCGTACCGGCCGGGTCCACTCGGCCGCTTCGGCGCGCGGCGTCAGCGTGACGGTGGTGCCGGGCCGGGGGCGTGCGGAGGCGGGCAGGGTGCGGACGGTGTAGCTGCCGTCGCCGCGTCCCCGCCACTCCACGGCGGGCGCGTCCGGGGTACGGGCGGAACGACTCAGGACGTGGATCTCGTCCGCGACCAGGAAGCAGGAGAGCAGGCCGATGCCGAACTGGCCGATGAAATCGGCGCGTTGCTCGGCGATCCTCCCCCAGCCTCGAATGGGCTCGGCCGGGGGGACCCCCATGGCGCGCTTGCTGCTGCGGCCGATCGTGGCGAGGAAGGTGTGCACGTCGGCCTCGGTGAGACCGACTCCGTCGTCCTCGACGCGCACCACCGAACCGTCGGCGTACACGCGGATGCCGAAGGCGTCGGCGGAGGCATCGGCGGGGGCGTCCGGTTCGAGGCCGTGCCGCGCGGTCAGCGCGTCCACCGCGTTCTGGAGGAGTTCGCGCAGGTAGACGCGAGGGCTGGAGTAGAGGTGGTGGGAGAGGAGATCGACGAGGCCGCGCAGATCCACCTGGAAGGTGCGGTCGGCGTCGGCCGGGCTCGAAGGGGTGTGGGGCAGAGTCATCGGGCAGTCCGGGGTGAGGTGAGGTGACGAGCAGTGGCTGGCGGGGTGAAGGGGTGGCGGATTCAGGCGTTGCGCCGGGCGCGGGCGTACGCCTTTTCCGGCTGCGCCATGTACTTCCAGGGCCACGATGTGCAGGCGCCTTGCAGCTGGTCGAAGACGCGCGGCAACGCGATCCTCTCGGCCGCCAGTGACAGGGCCATCGCAAAAATGTTGAAGTCCTCCTGCCAGCCAGGGCGGGACACGTAGGCGGGGTGGAGGATGCTGCGCTCGGCCGCGTCCAGCAACTCGTCCTGGATCTCCGGGGTTACGAGGCAGTTCTTGTCGTCCGACTCCACCCAGTCCTCGATGTGCGCCATGGCGATCACACAGCCGAGCCGATGGCCCTCGGGTGCGCCGTCGAACGCATCACGGGCGAACGCCAGGGCCTGGCCGGGCTCGCCGCTCCAACGGGGCTGCCGAAGGGGTGTGGGGAGGGAGTTTGCGAGCCGTCAGGCTGTCTCACCGTGGTGGGTTCGGTCGACGGGCGCCCTGCTGGTGTCGAGCCAGGAGCGGAGCGGGCCGACGGCGCCTGTGGCATCCAGCGTGAGGTGCAGTCGCGTCCCCGTCCCGGAGGGACCCACCGGATAACTGCGCTGCTCGTCACCGGCGAACAACAGCCGGAGCGCGTCCGCGACGCGCCGGGCCGCTTCGGCGTCGTCGGAGACGATGCGCACCTCCACCCGGCCGCGCCCGTTCGGCTCGTCCAGTGCCTCGGGACGGTGCGGAGGGTGCGCAGGGCGCGCAGTTTCGGATGTCATAGGGCGGACCCTGCCCCGGACCGGAGCGGTCCGTGTCGGCGCACGACGAGGACGAGACCGGTTCGGTCACCGGTGTGCGAGGTGCCCTCGATAACCCCACCGTACTCCTGCCGCCCTTCTGACTCCTGCCATCCTCCTGACTGCCGGGACAGTCGCCGTGATGCGGGCGGGAGTACCGTGGATGACATCGAGGGCACTCGCATACCGGCTTCCGCGCCGGGTCGTTCTCGGTGAGCGACGAAACCCGGATCACGCCCGCACCGGACGGCCGGGAGACAGGCGCATGTCATGTCCGCTTCGTTCGAGGCAACAGCATCCCTGCCGCCCCGCACACCCATCACCAGCCCGGCCGCCGGCCTCAGGCTGAGGACCGAGGGCCCCTCCCCCGGTCTCCTCGACGGCTCCTGGTGGCCACGCTCCCGCCACCTGTTGCACGAACTGCCGTCGCTGACGGACCTGTTGGACCCGCTGTGCGGTCGTGTCACCCGGGTCGCCGTCAACCCCGCACTCCGGCCGGTCGTCCCGCACACGCCGCTGCTGCTCTCCTCCCATACGGGCCGCCGGGACCTGCTGGTCATCCCGCCCGAGACCGACGCGGCGTCGGCCGCCCGCCTGATGACCGCCGTATCCGACCCGGTGGATCCCACGAACCGAGGCGTCATGACTCTTCCACCGCTGAACATCTACCGGCACGACCGGGGCACGCGTGCACTGATCACCCTGGCCGGAGACATCGGCCCGGCCACCGCTCCCCTCGTGCGCGACGCGCTGGAGCGATGCCTGCACGACGGGATCGTCACCATCGACGTCGATCTGACGGCCCTCGGGCACTGCGACGGCACCGGTACGGACGTCTTCGTCGACGCGTCACAGCACGCGACCGCGGCCCACGCGTCCCTGCGCCTGCACCACCCGTCCCCGCAGACGGCTCGGCTCCTCGCGCACACCGGTTCCGCTCCCCTGCTCCTCGGCCCTCCATCGGCTCCGGTGCCGCCCTCCCTCCTGCACGACCTCCACACGGCGGCTCCCCCGCCGAGCCCGCAATGAACAGCGGCACGGGGACATTCGACGGCGGCACTCGTGCGCCGGCCTTCAAGGACGCGATCCGCCTGCGCCGGCTCAGCCGCCAGCAGGCCCAGGACCTGCGGGAAGACCTCGCGGACCTGTACGTCGAGTCCACCCCGGGATCGGTCGTCGAGAGGTGCCGCGGCCGACGGGACTTCCTACGTCGTCTGGCCGGCGATGTCCGGCGTCCCGGGTTCGCCCTCGTTCTCGCGGAGACGACGACCGTGGTCGGCTGCGCCTTCGGCGTTCCAGTGGGCCGCAGGGACCTGTGGTGGCGCGGGGTCGACCCGGCGCCACAGCGGAGCGTGGCACGACTCACCGCCGCGGGACAGGCTTTCGCGCTCACCCAGGTTGTCGCCGATCCCCACGGACAAAACCGCGCCATCGCCCACCGGCTCCAGCAGCGCCTGCTGACCGCACGACACGCCACACTCGGGCTCACCCTGGTCCATCCGGCCGACCGGGCCGCCCGGGCCGCGTTCGAGTCGTGGGGCTGGCAGGACATCGGGGAGGTCGCCGCGTTCCCCGGGCCGGTCGTGCTGCGCGCGCTGGTAATGCCGCGCGGAGAACCGCCGCAAGCAGGGGATGCGGTCCGATCCAGCCCCAGGCGTCCCACCCGTACCGCCGCGGCGACAGGCACCGTGCCGGGCTGACGCGTTCCTCCTTCCCGTTCCGGGGATGTGCGTCCCACGGCCGGCGGAGGCCCGTACGACTGAGGCGTGCTCAGGCGAGGTGTCCCCGCCGGCCGGCGGAGCCGGCGCGCGCGCCGGCTCCGGCGCGGCCTCGGAGGGCGGCGGCGGGTGGGACACCACCGCGGTGTTCGCCGCCCGGATCATCGACGAAGCCCGGCACGTACCGGAGGCCACACTTCACGCTCAAATGGCGCACCAGCCGGGCAAGTTCGGCGCATCGGTTGTCGACAGGTCGCCCGACCCGGCCGAGTGGTCCGGCTCGTCAGGGCAGCGGCGGGGCGTCAAGAGGGCGTACGCCGTCCCGAACAGGTCGGCTGGACATGAACTGCGGCGCCGCCTCACCGTCCGCGGCTGTGGCGGGGGCGTCGGTCAGCCGCATGCGCTCCCGCAGGCGCCCGTAGAAGTTGGCGGGGTTGAGCCTGACCAGGCGCAAGGGCTCGGGCGCCGCCGTCACCCCGATCCAGTCGCCGGGGTCGAGGATGCCTCGCGGCTGCCCGTCCACGCTCATCGCGGCCCGCCCGGAGTGTGGCAGCACGCGAAGGACGATCGGCTCGTCCGCGCTCGCGACCACGGTGCGGTTGAACGTCATGTGCGGGGCGACGGGGGTGAAGATCACCGCTCGCATCCGGGGAGACAGCACCGGTCCACCGGCGGCGAAGCTGTAGGCGGTCGAACCCGTCGGGGTGGCGATGATGACGCCGTCCGCCGAGTACGAAGCCAGCAGCCTGCCGGCGATGTAGACGCCCAGACCGACCTGGCGGTCCCGGGCCAGTTTCTCCACCACGACGTCGTTGAGGGCGGTGACGTCGAGCGCGATGCCCCCGCCTTCCTCCAGCGCTGGATCCGACTGCGGTGGTGGCGGTGGAAGAGCGGGCCCGCGGCCGTAGCAGAGGAACTGCTCCAGGTCCGTGGGCATCTCCAGCAGCCTCGACGCCTGCACGGTGAGAGTCATGCGCTCCTCGCACTCGGACTGCCCTGCGTGTATGGCATCCAGTGCCCGCTCGACGTCGGTGACCGCGGTCTCCGTCAGAAATCCGACCTTGCCGAGGTCGACGCCGAGGACTTTGCTGTTCTTCTTCGCGGCGATGCGGGCGCCGCGAAGGAAGGTGCCGTCTCCGCCGAGCGTCACGATGAGGTCGGGACTGCCCGCGGCCCGCATCTCGTCACGTCCGCTGCGCCGGCTTCCCTGGCCCTGCCACACGTCGATGTCGACGCAGCCGATGCCGTACCGCGCGCACCACTCACGCACGGTCCGCGCTCCCGACACCGCCTCGGGACGACCTCCGTGCACGACGAGTCCCAACCGGCTGATCGGCATGTCATCTCCCACGTTGCCGTCGGGTCTGCAGCCTGTATGCCATCGTCACAGCTTTCGCGGGGCCCTGCCACAAAGCCGACGGCAGGGAGCGCCTCCATACCCTGCGATCCACCGCCCTCCGGCGTGTCTCACATCCTCATCCTGTCCGTCGACGCGATGGGCTGCCCCGACCGGTTGGCCCTCAGCAGGGTGAGGCCCAGCGGAGTGAGAACGTGCAGCACGGTGTTCCGATCACGGACCGAAGCGGCCAGCTCCCCCTCCCGAAGGATCCTGACGTGTTCGCTGGCTGTCGCGGCGGTCACGCCGGCCCGTCGGGCCGCCTCGCTGGTGGTGCACCCGTCCTCCAGGGCGCGGAGTACGGCGGCCCGTCCGTGGCCGAGAAGTCGTTCGAGCGTCGTACGGGTCTGGCCGCTCGCCCGCTGTGGCGACCACCAGTGGTGTGTCCGGGCGACGGGGTAGACCAGCACGGGCGGCAGCCTCGGGTCGGTCAGCGTGATGGGTGCCTGCCAGCAGAAGACGGAGGGCACCAGAAGCAGCCCCCTGCCGTCCAGGCGGAGGTCACGGTCGAGGGGGTACACCGTTTCCAGCACCGGCGGACGCCAGCGCATTGACGGGCCGAGTGCCGACAGCAACGCGTCGACACCGCCCCGAAGCATGTCCCGGGCACGCACGGCGCGATCCGCCTCGATCTGTGCACGCACCGCAGACCAGTAAGGAGTCAGGGCCGCGTCGAAGTAGCCGTGCACTGCCTGCCCGAGAGTCTCCAGCGCCGTGGGCTCGCCGTCCGCGAGCGGACGCAACCACGCCGGCGCCACGGTGAGCACGTTCATCTCCTCGCGCAGCCTCCGGCGCGACGTGCCAAGAATCGCCTGGACGCCCTCCGACAACCCTTGCGAGGCCTCGGCCGGATTGAGGAAGTCCGGGAAGCTGCCGCGCGGCGGGGCCAGTGCCCTGACCAGGTGCAGCTGCTGCTGAGGCAGGCTTCGCAGCCGGGTGCGCGCCTGGGCGCGCCACGTGTCGAAGACAGCCCGTCCCTGACGCGTCGCCAGCAGATTCAGACTGAGCACAATCTCCCACAAGGGATCGGGAGCGGAAGCGACACGAGTCCTGAGCAAGTCTTCGCGCGTGAAATGCACTCGGAGCACGGAAATCTCACAGTCGGTCACGTGATCAACTGAAGTAGGGGGCATACGGTGCTCCTGATGGTCCCCTGGAATCAAATGCCTCGACATGTGCTTTCACGCCAACCGGCCTCGCTTATCCAGCCTCGGTGCACGCCCAATCAGGCGCATCAGCAGGCGTTTTCGACAAGGGTCGAATCACCTGGCGCGCGGCGCCGGTGGCAGGCAGCCTGAAGTCGCACGTGACCAAGATCCGCGCAGTACCGACAAGAGGGGGAACAACGGCATGCGCAAACGTGCTGCGTTCGGTGCGGTGGCAGCCGCCGCCTTCACCACCGTGCTGGTGACCGCGCCGGGAGCATCGGCGGAACCCAATCCGCCCGGTTGCCCGAAGGAATACTTCTGCGTCTACAGCGGAGAGAACCAGACCGGTCAACTCGTCATGAAAACCGCCGGGAACTGGACTGGGAACGTCGCCTTCCGGTCCGCGTTCAACAACGGGATCCGATTCCCGGGCGCCGACCACGTCGACGTGACGTACACCGTGGAGGGCGGAACGGAAATCGGCTGCCTTCACTACAACCCGGGTCCCGGCACATACAAGGTGAACGCCGTTGCGGGCACCCGTGTCGTCAAAGTCGTATGGCGCGGCGAGTGCTGATAAACGTGCTGATAAACAGGGGGATGCGCTCCATGCTGACCGGAAAGCGACTCGGCGCACTGGGAGTCGGGGCTGTCGCGGTGGCGTTCACCGGCGTCCTCGCGACTGCGCCGGCGGCCTCCGCGGAACCCAACCCGCCCAGTTGCGGCAAGGGTTACTTCTGCGCCTACAGCGGCCCCAACCAGACCGGCCGGCTCGTCCTGAAGGTCGCCGGCAACTGGTCCGGCAATCTGGGCGTCGGCTCCATCTTCAACAACGGTGTCGCCTTTGCGGGCGCCGACCACGTCGACGTGACGTCGTACCTCGGCGGGCAGCCGTCGACCGACTGCTTCCACTACAACCCCGGCCCTGGCCGCTACAAGGCCAACGGCGAGGCGGGACTCACCATCACCCGTGTCGTGTGGCGCGGCGAGTGCTGAGCCACTGACACAGCAGATACATCAGACACAGCAGAGGTGCGGGCCGGTGTGGGTCACCGGTCCGGCCCGCACCGTCATTCCCGACGGGATGTGGGACGGCCCGATCGGTGCCGCTGTCCGACGTCCCGGTGTCGTCCTGACGGAGGTCTCATCCATGCGCGCGAAGCGCTCCTTGCTCAGCATCATCGCTGTGGTGGCCTGGGCCCTGCCGGCCGCCTTCTCCACCGGATCGGCTCAGGCAGCGACCACCCCCGCCACCCACGCCGGCGACCGTGTCCAGGTCGCGCCGCCTGCGCCCCACGGCGCCGCGTCCCGTTCGGCACCGGCCGCCGTATCTCCCACCATCTCTCCCGCGGCCAACTGGATTCACCGGGCGGAGGGCGAGCTGTTCGACTGTACGGCGGGAAACCTCTGCGTCGAGGTGTGGGATCCGACCGTCTCGAAGTGGAAGATCTTCTTCCTCTACAACTGCAACCGCTACTCCCTGTCCCACTGGCTCGGCGACGGCTACTACCTCAACAAGCAGACCGGGTCGGTCACTTCGTACTTCTACGGCGCCCAGGGGCAGGTCCTGAGGGCCTTCTCCCCGCCACAGGTGGGAACCCAGGACTGGAATCCCGTGTGGTCCATCCGCAACTGCTGAAGTACTGGTCGCGCCCGTCCGTCATCGATGGCCTTGCAGACTGAGCGCTTCGGCCGACCCAGCACCTGCCCGTCCTTGACGCATGACAGTGCCCGCCCGGGGAGAGACCCCGGCGGGCATTGTCATGGGCAAGGGCATAGGCATAGGCATAGGCATAGGCATAGGCACGAGCAAGGGCATGGACGTGGGCATGGGCATGGGCATGGGCATGGGCATGGGCATGGGCATGGGCATCAGCGTGGGCGTCCCCACCGACCGCTGCGTACGCTGAGGACAGCGGGGGGTCGACCACGAGAACGGATGCTGCACTGACTCCTCCCGTCCGAGGCACCGCATGATCGAGCTGGCCGCGGTATTCGCCGTCGCGGGCGCCGCGAGCAATGCCATGGGAACCGCCTTCCAGCGCAAGGCGGCCGCCACCAGCAGGAGCGGGCTGCGCCTGCTTGCGGAACTGGTCCACCGGGCCGCCTGGGTGATCGGCATGGCCGGGGTGATCGGCGCGGCGGTGTTTCAGCCTGGCCCTGGTCAA
Source organism: Streptomyces sp. NBC_00461 (assembly GCF_036013935.1). Taxonomy (NCBI): domain Bacteria; kingdom Bacillati; phylum Actinomycetota; class Actinomycetes; order Kitasatosporales; family Streptomycetaceae; genus Streptomyces; species Streptomyces sp. NBC_00461. The sequence goes on along the minus strand of NZ_CP107902.1, from coordinate 10,058,170 downwards.
CGGCCCCCTGGCCCTCGTACAGCCGCTGTTCATCCTGGAACTGCCCTTCGCTCTGCTCATTGCCGCACCGCTGATGCACCGCCGGCTGCCGGACTGGGCTGGTGGGGAGTGCTCGGCGTGGTGGCCGGCCTCGCGCTGGTCCTGGCCTCCGCCGCCCCGCACGGAGCCACGGACCAAGCCCCCTGACGCGATGGATCCCGGCGCTCTGCCTGTGCCTGGGCGCGATGGCCGCAGCCGTTCTCCTGGCGGGGCGAGGACGTCCGGCAGCCGTACGGGCTGCTCTCCTCGGTGCCGCGGCAGCGATCGGGAACGCCCTCACGGCCGCTCTGCTGAAGTCCGCGACGGGCACGTTCGCCGACCACGGCTTCGCGGCGTTCCTCACGTCCTGGCAGACCTACGGTTTCGCACTGGCCGGAGTGACCGCGGTGCTCCTGCTGGAGAACGCCCTCCAGGCGGGCCCACTCGCCGCATCTCAGCCCGCGCTCACCATCGGCGACGCGGCGGTGAGCCTGGCACTGGGCATCACCCTGTTCGACGAGGAGATCCGCACGGGTTGGTGGCTGGTGCCCATGATGCTGGGTGCCCTGCTGATCGTCACGGGTGTGCTGGTGCTGAGCCGGGCGGTACAGGCTCTCGTCGAGCTCGCACGGTGAAGCCACGGGCTGCCTTCCGGCCGACGCCGTGCCGATACGCTGACGTCTGCGTGATCATCGGACAGTTCCCGTAGCGAGGAGACGCGTGAGCAGGTGGCCCGCCGCCCTGGACCAGTGCGGAATCAGTGATCCCTCTCTGCGCAGGGACTACAGCTCGCAACGCACGATGGTTCGCCGGTTCGCAGCGGCTGAGTACATTGCGGTTCGGCTGCTGCTCCCCGCACGGCTCCACCCCTCCGTCGTGGCGGCTGTCGCCTTCATGCACGAGACGGACAACCGCATCGACACAGGCGAGAGCGACGCTCGGCTGGCGGCTCTCCGCTCCTGGGATCGGACGGTCACGGCCGCTGTCGAGTGTCGCGGCAGCGTGGAGCAGCCCATGCTGAGGGCCCTTGCGGACACCGCGCGTCGGCATCCGTTCATGGCGGCGCGTGTGCGGGACTTCCTCGACGGGGCGTCGGTTGAGGTCGCCTGGAACGGCTTCGAGACGGAGAACGACTTCCAGGCGTATGTGGACGGTTACTCGTTGCCTGCCCTCATGCTCACGGCTTCGCTGCTCGAACCGCCGTCCCAGGCGGACGCGTTGAAGTTCCAGGACGGCTGCCGGACTTTGATCGAGGCGATGCAGCGCACAGATTTCCTGGCGGACCTGGCCGAGGACGCCGCTGAGGGACGGGTCGGCATCCCCCGTGACGCACTGGACCGGTTCGGTCTCGGCACCGAAGACCTGGCGCACGGCACAGGCGACCACTTGCCGGCCGTCGACCGCCTGGTCACCGCCCAGGCGCGCCTCGCCGGCACGGCGCTGGATTCCTGCGACGGCCTGCCGCGTCTCGTCGAACCCGAGCTTCAGCCATTCCTCGACACCCTGATCGCGGTGCAACGCCTGCGCCTGCAGGACGTAGAGCGCAAGGGGAGCGCGCTGCTGGCGCACGGTGCGCGTCCCAAGGTGTCAGCGACCGTACGACTTCTGGGGCGCCAGTACCTCACCGCGCGCAGTCGGCAGCGTCACTCCAGTGAGAGCACCGGCGTCCGACGGTAGCCGCAACTCGACGCTAAAGACAGCCCCATGAAGGCCGCGGCCTCAGCGTTCCCCGGTCAGATCTGCAAAGGTCAGTGCGATGAGTGCGCGGTCCGCCCCGTCGGCCAGCAGCGCATGCAGGAGCAACCGTGCCTTCGGTGCGTCGAGGACACCGGCCGAGATGAGGCCTCGACGGAGAAGGTCGAACTCCGATCCAGGTCCTCGGTACGTCGTACCCAGGATCGATCCGGCGCCGGCGCGGGAGGCGAGGACCACCGGCATGCGCGTAGCGAGGTCCTCCAGTGACGGGACCAGCCACCCGGGCACATGCCCCGCCCCGAAGGCCGCCACGACAAGCCCGTCGAAACGGTCGTCCACGGCGTCGATGAGTTCTCCTTGATCGCCCAGCGACAGCGTGACCAGGGCGACCCGCACCGCCCGGTTGATGCGCAGAGGGCTGGGGACAGTGGGCGCCGGGGGCTGGAGCAGGACGCGGGGTCTGCCCTCCACCACGGTTCCGAGCGGTCCGGCGCCGGGCGAGGCGAAGGTGGCGATCGACGTCGTGTGTGCCTTGCGGACGTATCGTGCGGCGTGGATCTCGTCCGCCATCACCACGACGGCACCTGCGTCACGGAACCTCGGATCGCCGGCCACGGCGATGGCCGAGGCCAGGTTCGCGGCACCGTCCGCCCCTGGTGAGTCGGGGCGCCGCATGGCGCCGGTGACCACGAGGGGCTCGCGATGCGTGCACAACAGGTCGAGGAGGAAGGCCGATTCCTCGATCGTGTCCGTGCCCTGAACGACGACTGCACCTGAGCCAAGGACTCCGGCCGCGTCGATCAGCTCGGCGAGTTCCGCGAGGTCGTCCACGGTCAGTGCCGAGCTGGGGAGCCGCCGGAAGTCCCGCAATCGTACGTCGACGTCCGCGGCGACGGTCAGGTCCGCCAGCACCTGGGCACCGGTCAGTCGCCCGGCGCCTCCCCGAGCGGCGGAGATCGTCCCGCCCAGCGTGAATACGGTCACGGGCTTCGCCATTCGCACTCCATGTCTCAGCGCACCGATCACAGCAGCCTGCCACCCACCGGTTCACCGGGCGACCAGCACACGCACCCAACGCCCTGGGGGCGGTGTCCGCCTCCGGAGACCGAGTTCACAGGTCTGTCGGAGCGCAGGTGGGGCACCAGGAACACCTACCCCATCCACTGGAGAAGGAGTGACTGTGATGGCGAAGAACCTCACCCCCGAGTACACGGTGCCGGGCATCGAGCGCGAGGCGTCCGGTCGGCTCATCGATGTCCTCCGCCTGCGACTGCACGCCCTCAACGACCTCCACCTCACGCTGAAGCATGTGCACTGGAACGTCGTGGGGCCGCACTTCATCGCCGTGCACCAGATGGTCGACCCTCAGGTCGACAGGGTCCGTGACATGGCCGACGACGTCGCCGAACGCATCGCCGCACTCGGTGGGGTCGCCCAGGGCACACCCGGCGCCCTGGTCAGTGAACGGACCTGGGACGACTACTCCATCGGCCGCGAGGACGCCATCGCCCACCTCGGTGCGCTGAACGTCGTCTACACCGGCCTCATCGAGGACGTCCGCGCGGCGATCAAGGTCGTCGGCGAGATCGACCCGGCAACGGAGGACCTGCTCATCGAACACCTGCGGGACCTGGAGCAGTTCCAGTGGTTCGTCCGAGCCCACCTCGAGAACGCCGGCGGCACTCTGACCACGGCTCTGGCCGAGACGGAGGAAGACGCAGCCAGGGCCGCGAAGTCCTGACCCGAGGAACTGGAGGGCCCGCGGAAACAAATCCGAATTCCCGGAAGCGCCCGAAACAAACAAGGGGAATTCGGTGCGTGAGGCGCTTTACCCGGGGCACTTGAATCGGCGGAGGTGCATAAAGAATGATTCCCTTGCTTCTGGTTCTGTTGCTCGCCCTGGTTCTTTTCGGTGCCGGTTTCGCGCTCAAGGCGCTATGGTGGATCGCGGTCATCGTTTTGGTGCTGTGGCTGCTGGGATTCCTGGTCCGGCCCGCGGGGCACGGCGGTCGTAAGGGCCGCTGGTATCGCTGGTAGGTGTGGCGACAGGTGAGCGGGCCCCGCAGGCGCAGAGCCGGCGGGGCCCGCTCGTCCTTGATCAGGCCGACTGGCCCGTTCACCTGCTCCGACCGCCACGGGACACTGGAGGGCGACGGCCGGTGTCGTGCCCCGCCGCAGTCGACCGGGAGGAGGGCCGCACGGTGGTGAGACTCATTCCATCCGGCGGGTCCGGACTGCGAGAGCAATTGAGCCGTGGCATTTTCGCCCGCGTCGCCGGTCCGGACGGCCGGCGCAATCGCGCCCTCATCCATGGCACCCCTGGTCCGCGTTGGTTCGGGCCTGAACGCCCCGTCCGGCGAGTGCACGCGGATGCCTCGATGTTCATCGGTGGGCTGTCCGCCTTGCTGCTGCAGTCCCTGCACCCGGTGGCCATGGCTGCCGTTGCGGCGCACTCCGGTTATCGCGGAGATCCTTGGGGTCGGTTGCACCGTACGAGCACGTTCCTGGCCACGACCACCTTCGGCACCGCCGCGCACGCGGAGCAGGCGTGTGAGCAGGTCCGGTCGGTGCACGAACGCATTCGCGGGCTCACCGTCGACGGCGACGAGTACCACGCCGCCGATCCCCATCTGCTTGGCTGGGTGCACGCCGCCGAGATCGACAGCTTCCTCCGGGCGCACCAGCGCTACGGGACGAATCCTCTGTCCGAGGAAGGCTGCGACGGATACATCGCCGACACCGCTCGTATTGCCGGCGAGTTGGGCGTGCTCGATCCGCCGCGCGACCGCGCGGAACTCGCTCGGCTGCTCGCCGCCTACCGTCCGGAGCTCCGGGCCACCGCACAGGCGCGGGAGGCCGCTCGCTTTCTGCTTCTGAATCCGCCCGTCCCGCTGGCCGCTCGGCTTCCCTACGGGGTCCTGGCCGCCAACGCCGTCTCCCTGCTGCCCACTTGGGCCGCCCGGGAGCTCGGCCTGCCCAGGCTGCCGGTCGTCGACGAGTGGTGCGTCAGACCGCTGGGATTCGCCGTCACGTCCGCGGTGCGCTGGGTGATGGCGCCGTCACGACCGGCGACGATGTCCACCCGGAGGTGAGTGCGAACACCGATGCCTCACCGACGTCGATCCGCCTGGCGCCCCGCTCCTCGTCGCGTGCGGTTTCCAGGTGGTCTGTGCTGACCTGCGCGGATACGGCCGGGTCGGCGGCCCGGCGCCCACCGCGGATCACGCCGGGTACTCCAAGCGGGCCGTCGCCGATGACGTGGTCGCGGTGATGCGCTCCCTGGGCCACACCAGGTTCGCCGTCGCCGGGCACGATCCCGGAGGTCCGGCCGCGCTGCGCCTCAAGGGCGGGCCCGCGGGGCCTCTGCGACCGCGTAGCGACGACACCGCGACGCGCACTCGGGCATAGCAGGCCAAGCCATGCCCCGGCTGTGCGGCACGTTAACTTTCAGCGACATCTCTTACAACCATTGGCCACAAGTGCCGGTCTGGCTAAGGCAGGTACGTGCAGGGTTGATGAAGAGGAGCTGCGAACGTGACCGTGCGTTCCTTTGCCCGGCGGATGCGACCACGCGTGAAGCGGAAGGCCGCGGAGGGGGCGTGGCAGCTGCGTACGATGCGGCGGCGGCGCAGGGCCGCGGTCGCCGATCCTCTGCTGCGCCCGGTGTCGGTGCGCGGTCAGCAGTTGTACGGGCGGGTCGTGAGCCGGTTCAGCGCGGCTGACGCCGCTGCCGCCAATCTCGGCCTGGTCGTGGCCGCGTTGGAGCAGGAGGGTATCCCCCACTTTTTGCTGCCGGCCTCGCGTACGCGTCACACGGTCGGTGTGAACGCCGTCGACCGGGAGCGTTTCCTCACCGCACTCGAAGCTCGGAACGCGGGGAAGGCGGTGTTCATCGGCAGGCCGCTGCCCGGTGGGCGGCTCCAGCACCCCGCACTGTTCATGGACGGTGTGCTGCCCACGCCGTTGCGCGCGGCTTCCGCGCTGCGGATCGGGGAGAACCACCTCGGCCCCGCCGGCCAGTTGCTCGCCGGCCCGGAGCTTGCCTGTGATGTCGAGTTCTGGGAGGACGGGGCGCAGCTGCTCGCCTCCGATGACGGGCCGCGGCGGCTGGCCAGGGTGCAGCCGCAGGCGTCCGAGGACATCTTCGCCGAGTCCCTTGTCGCGCCACGGAACAACGGCATCACGGACGTGCTTCCGGCGTCCGAGCAGAAGCCTGCCGTGGTGCGGGTCGGCGACCGCGAGCTGCCGACCTTCGTCCCCTTCACCATGCCGACGGTGAACGAGGTGACCTTCCCCGTCGACGTCGTCTACACCTGGGTGGACGGCGAGGAGCCGGAGATGCGCGCCAAGCGTGCCCGGTACCAGCAGCAGGGCACCGCAGAGATCCTCGACAAGGAGACCAACGCCTCCCGCTACACCAGCCACGACGAACTGCGGTACTCGCTGCGTTCGTTGGCGATGTACGCCGACTTCGTCCGCCACATCTATCTCGTGACCGACGGCCAGAAGCCGCACTGGCTCGACGCCGAGGCCCCGGGGATCACTGTCGTGGACCACCGCGACATCTTCCCGCCGGGCGTCCTGCCGGTGTTCAACTCGCACGCGATCGAGACCCGGCTGCACCACATCCCGGGGCTGTCGGAGCACTACCTGTACTTCAACGACGACGTGTTCGTCGGTCGCCGGGTCACCGCCGAGCACTTCTTCCACGGCAGTGGGCTCATGAGAATTCCGGTGTCCCCACTGAAGATCGGTGTCGGCAAGCCGCACGCCGAGGAGACGGCCACCAACTCCGCCGGCAAGAACGTGAGACGGCTGCTGTGGGAGCGGTTCGGGCGGATGACCACGAACAACTTCATGCACACCCCGCTGCCGCAGCAGCGCGGGACGTTGCAGGCGCTGGAGGAGCTCTTCCCGCAGGACGTCCGCCGTACGACGGCGTCCCGATTCCGCTCGCCGCAGGACATCGCCATGACGGCCCCGCTGCTCTACCAGTACGCGCTGATGACCGGCCGCGGCGTGCCGGGCAGGTTCAACTTCCGCTACGTGAACATCAGCCGCTCTGACGCCGAAGCACGCCTGGACGACCTGCGCCGCAGCCGCCGCTTCGACTTCTTCTGCCTCAACGACGTCGATGTTCCGCCCGAGGACCGGGAACGGGTCGGCGTCGGGATGAGCGAGTTCCTGGAGAACTACTTCCCGTTCCCGAGTCCCTTCGAGAAGCGGAACTGACGGGGCCGCGCGCATGGACCTCCGCCACCGCCTCGCGACGTCCGCGGGATCGCGGGCCGCCCGGGACCTTCTGGGGCGCTTCCGGCTCATCCTGTCGACCCGCCTGTGGACGCTGCGTACGGCGCGGGCCAGGCGGCGCCTGCGGGCCGCCGTCCCCGGGCTGCGCCGCGTCATGTGTGGCCCGATACGGCTGTACGGTCCCGTGGTCGCCGACTACACGGTCGCGGACGCCGCTGCAGCCGACCTCGATCGGGTGTGCACGCTGCTGGAAGTGGACGACGTCCCCTACTTCCTCATCCCCGCCGACCACGGGCACGGAGGGTCCCGGCAGGTGCTCGGTGTCGAGGAGGCCTACCGTGCTGCGGTCCTCGCCCGGGCCGCGCAGCGCCTCGGCGGCACCCCCGCGTACGTCGGCGCCGTCGGACGGGACGGGGTCGTGACAGGCGCGGTGCTGTGGGCCGACGGGAAGCTGCCGCGGGCGCTGGGACGGGCGACGGTGCTGCGTATCGGTGTGGTGCGCCTCGGCCCCACCGGGCAGGTGCTCAGCGGCCTGGAGGCGGGGTGTGACATCGAGTTCTGGCGCCGCGGTCGGGACGTGGGCGGGGCACCGGACCGGGACCCCTCGTGGCTGACGGTGCCCGGCAGCCGGCTGGAGGACGTGTTCGCTCCTGCGCTCGTCGCCCCGCGCCGCAACCCCGTGTCGGAGGTGCTCCCCGTGGCGGCGCAACAGCCGGCCTCGGTGGCGACCCGCCGTCGCAGCGTGCCGACGTTCGCGGTCTTCTCCGAGCCGGGCATCGACGAGGTGCGCTTCCCCGTCGACGTCGTGTTCACATGGGTCGACGGGGACGAGCCGACGATGGTGGCGAAGCGCCGTGCCTACCACGCGCTCCTGGACGACGGCATCGCCCCACGCGAGACCGGCGCCTCCCGCTACACCAGCCACGACGAACTGAGATACGCGCTGCGTTCGCTCGAGATGTACGCCGGGTTCGTCCGGCACGTCTACCTCGTGACCGACTCCCAGGTCCCCGCATGGCTGAACCGTGACGCGACGGGCCTGACGGTGGTCGACCACCAGGACATACTCCCGGCGGATGCGCTCCCCGTCTTCAACTCACACGCGATAGAGAGCCGACTGCATCACATACCGGGGCTGTCGGAGCGCTATCTCTATGTGAACGACGACGTCTTCGTCAACCGCCCCGTCCGGGCCGAGCACTTCTTCCACGGCAACGGCATCGCCCGTATCCCCCTGTCCCCGCTGAAACTCGGCCTCGGCGCCCCGCACCCACTGGAGCCGGCGCCGAACTCCGCGGGCAAGAACGCCCGTGAGGTGATCAGGCGCTTCCACGGCAGACACGTCACGCACAAGTCGCTGCACACCCCGCATCCCCAACTGCTGTCTGTCATGCGGGAGATGGAGAGTCTCGGAATCGAGGAACTGGAGCGGACCGCCTATTCCCGTTTCCGCTCCACCTCCGACGTCGCTCCGGCGTCCACGCTCCACCACCACTGGGCGATCGCGACCGGGCGCGCCGTCCCGGCCGACTACCGCTTCCGCTATGTGCAGTTGGGCACGCCGGACATGGGTCGGCGCCTGGCTCGTCTCGCGGCCGGGGAGGACATCGACTTCTTCTGCCTCAACGACGTGGACACCTCCCCCGCGGCCAGGGAGGCGGCCCAGGCCGCGATCCATGACTTCCTGGAGCGCAAGTTCCCTTTCCCGAGTCGCTTCGAAGGGGTGGCTCGTCCCGCCCCACGCCCGGTCGCACCGTTCGTGACGCGGCTCCCGCGACAGCCCACACCCGAGAGCGCGCAGCGTCATGACGCGGGTGTGCAGCGCGAAGGCCAAGGGCGATGACGCGGCGGGCCGGGTGAATGGAGACCGGGTCGGCTTTTGTCCCGGGGAGACTCAGGTTCGAATCCAGCCCTCGTCGCCTGTTCACATAATTCCCAGAAGCCCCAACATACGGATTGCTCGGGGCCTGGAGACATGTGTTCCGTAGCATCACTACGACATAGATGTGCGGCAGCAACGTCTGCTTCTCGCACGGCAGCATGCGGAACAGCACACACACGTTAGATTTCGCATACGCCGTGGGCTCGTTGCCGACCGAGCACGGCATCCAGGAAGAGGTGTGAGCATCGTGTCCGAAAACGCTACCGGGATCACCGGATTGACTTCGCAGTACAGCGCGCAGGTCACCGGCGACCTTGAACGCAACCTCAAGGAGCAGGAACGCCTCGACGCTGAAATCGAGGCGCTGCAGGAGCAGTTGGCCTCCCTTCAGCACGACCACAGCATTCTGCTGAACATCCAGCAGGCACTGGGCATCCCGGCGGAGCCCGCCGCCCCCGAAGCCGTCGCGACGGTGCCTGCCCCCCGCAAGAAGGCTGCGCGCGCATCGGGCGAGGGCAAGCAGACCAAGGCCAGGAGGTCCACGGCCCCCGCCAAGAAGCGAACTGCCGAGAAGAGCGCCGCCAAGACCACGGCCGGACGATCTGCCCCCACGCTCGTCGACCTGGTCGGCGAACATCTGGCGAGCCAGAGCGAGCCACGTTCCGCCGCCGAGATCACCACCGCGCTCGCAGAGCAGCACCCCGAGCGCGCCATCAAGGCCACCGTCGTGCGCACCACACTCGAAGGACTGGTGGCCAAGAACCACGCCCAGCGCACCAAACAGGGCAGGTCCGTCTTCTACACGACCCCGGACGACGCCGAGTCGGCCGCAAAGGACGAGCAGAGTCCCGAGCAGTCCGCCTGATCACCCTTCGTCGACGGCTGCGGTCCCCCAACCGCGGCAGGTCGGCAGTTCGGCCACCTTCACGGTTCCGTGGGTGTGTTCCTGCGACTCCCATGCGGTCTATGCGGCGAAACCGATGTTCGTGACGTACTCGTACTGGCCCCACTGCGAGCCGAGGTCGACAGCGACGTCGTTCACCCAGGCATCGTCCAGGGCCTGCTCGTCCTCGTCGGCCCAGGCCTGCACGATGCGGTCCCAGTGACGCACGTTGAGCGTGCGGTACTCCATTGCGCGCTGGCGGGGACGGTCGACCTGGGACTGGTTGAGCGGGTGGAACTCGACCCTGGTCCCCCGGCCCTCACGGTTGAGGCGGGTGAGCAGATAGCGGGCGACATTGTGCCGACGCACCGCCCGGTAGGCGGTCTCGATGCGCTCCAGGTTCTTCCTCGACGGGCTGCGACTGCCTTCCAGCCACGCCCTGAGGGTGCGGTCGGCGACGGTCAGACCCGCCTCGCGGGCGGCGATGCGGGCATGGTCCGTACGGGTCAGGTAGTGCAGGCGGGCCGTGAGCCCACGGCGTGCCGTGATCGGCGTGGTGATGAAGTGGGCGAGGGCGTCGAGCTGACGGGCCACGGCTTCGTGACCCTTGATGCCGCGGGCACCGTACTTGCCGAACTCGATGGTGTGCTCAGGCACGCGTGTTCCTCCTTCGCCCCGGACAATCTACCGGCTCCGGGCGGGCACACGGCTGAGTCAACTGGCCGGTTCTGCCAGGGAGTATTGCTGCTGCCCTCGGTAGGCCCTGCGGGCGGATGAGGCGGGCTCATCTTCTCCGTGCTTCTACGGATGCCCCGGCTCGCCGGAGAGACGCCCGTTCAGTCGGCCGGCCCCTGCCGAACGAACTCCCCTGGTCGGTCGTTTCTCACGGCTCCTTCGTCTCGGATTCGAGTGATGCTCGGGTTGCCGCGCCGTAGACGCCCGACTCGTCCTGGAGGATGACTCGGGTGAGCTGGTAGCCGCGGACCGCGGCTTCGAGCGGGCGGTCGTAGTCGCCGTCGGCGTCCCCGTCGTAGAGGCCGATCTGCCGCAGCCGCAACTGGAGTTCGACGACCTCCGGTCCTTTGTCGCCGAGGCGGAGGACAGGTGCCTGGTGGCTCGGCTTGCTCGGCGTGGGGGCGCCTGGGGCAGTGGCCGTGGCGCTGGGCGCACTCCCGCTCGGTCCGTCGGCACCGGTCCGTGTCGCCTGGCCGCCGATCGGGGGTGCGCTCGGTGAGGGCGTCGACGTGGCGGACGACTGCGGCGAGGCCGCCGTACGGGAAGGGTCCTGTGGCGACGGATTGTTGCCCGAGGGCCGTTCTTGCGGCAGGCCCGCCCGGACGCCGCCGGACACCGAGTCGTCGCGCGAGGGGCTGTCGTACCAGAGCAGGCCCCCGATGATGCCGCCCGTCACCAGGACGGCCACGGCGGCTCCAGCGCCGCTGACCATCAGCGCCCGCTGCCGTCGCCGGCGGTCCGGAACGATGCCGGAGGGGGGTTGTGGCGTCGGCTCGTCGGAGGTTGAGGGGATCGGTATGTCTTCGTCGGCTTCGTCGGCCGGCGCGGCGGGTGCGGCGCCCGATCCCACTGAACTGGGCGACTGTGTCTCCTCGGCCCTGGTATCGGCCGAAAGGTCCTCCACTGGGCCGGAGTTGACATCGATTTCGACGAACGGCCGTATGCGCACCGGGTCAAAGTCCTCGGCGTCCGCCGCCTCCGCCGTCCTCGTCTCGCGGTGGGCGTCGGACGCGCGGCGCGCGCAGGAGCAGGCCGGAGTGCCGTCCGCTGCTCGGGGCTCGCCGCACTCCGGACAGCTGGGGCCTGCCGCTTCACTCACGTGTGTTCCCTCTCCGTACAGGCTCCAGATCCTAAACAGGCATCCCGCACAGAATCTTCATGACCCCTTGGAATTCGGAACTGGGGCGTCCGGAGGTCGGGAAGCCGCCATTGCGGGAGTGCTGCCTGCCCAAGGCTGGGCACGGGGTGGTCGCACATCGGCGCGAGCCGAAGCTGCCGGCTCAGCGCTCCGTGGGTGAGCTCGGGAAGGTGGGGCCCGGCGGACCCTACGTGGAAGTCGTCACCGCATCGTCATCGAGCCAGCAGCTCGGAGGGGCGAAACGCCGTGCCGCTCAGGCCGTCCCAGCGGGCTGCCGCGAGGACCGCGGCCGCAGCGCCGGTTCCGAGTACGGCGCCGGCGATGACGTCGCCCGGGTAGTGCACCCCGGTGTGAACGCGGGAGTAGCCCACGGCGCAGGCCAGCAGGCCGAGCGGCACTGTGGCCGCCGGGAACGCGGGGCCCACGGCCGCGGCGAAGGCGACTGCCGAGGCCGTGTGGCCCGAGGGGAACGAGGCGGATTTCGGCATGGGAACGTGCCGGCCCGGGAACGGCGAGTCCTCGGCGCGGTGCGGGCGTCGTCGTCGGACGAGACGCTTGCCGAGCAGGTTTGCCGTCGTCGAGGCGACGCCGATCGCCGCGAGGCCGAGAGCGGCGGCGCGGCGTGATCGGCCGGGGCACACCGCCAGGGCTCCTGCCACCGCGAACGAGATCTTGGAGTGGTCCGCCGCCGCGGACAGCCGACGCAGGGCGGAATCCAGCGCGGGTGTGCTGGTGACGGTCACGGACTCGTAGAGCGCTTGGTCGAGGGCGGCGAGATCACGCAACAGGCCCCGCGGAAGCCGCTGTCCCCGCGGCTCCTGCTGCCCCCGCAGTTCCCGCTGTTCCCGAGGCGGGCGGTCAGTCATCGCTCTGCTCCTGGTTCTTCTCGCGCGGGTCGGGAGTTCGGGCGAACGCGAGCCGGACGATGCGCCGCCAGTCGACGGACGGTGCGACGTACGGGGCGCCGGGACGATGTCTGGGGACCCGCATCCGCAGGCCGCCCGGCCGTACCGTGCAGACGACGGGCGCGGGCAGGGTGAGTGCCTCACCGTCGACGGCCACCGGAATGAGCTGCTCGTCGGACTCGACCACCACGCGACGGGCGGTCAGTGAGGTGATGCCGCTGGCCCGCTCCCCGAGCAGTGCCAGTTCGGCTGCCTGTGCCGCTCCGACGACCCGGACCGCGATCACGCCGAGCGTGCCCGTGTCGAGCCGTGGTCTGCGTCCGCCACCGAGCGGATCGGCCCGTGCGTAGGGGTTGTTGCTCACCAGCAGGGTCTGCGGGGCCTCCAGACGCTCCTCGTCAGCCTGTGCGTTCAGGGGGGCTCCCGCCTCGCCCGCCAGCAGGTCAGGCAGTTGATCGAGCGCCGTGGCCGCCTTGGCGTCGCGGTATTCGGGGCTCTGCACTATCTCCGCGTACGCGCCGAACGAAGCCGTGTTGACGAAGGGCAGGCCTCCCACGTCGCCCAGGTCGACACGGAGTTCCACGCCGTCCGTGAGGGCGTCGAGACTGCTCGACGGGTCTTCACGGTCGAGGCCGAGGTCCATGGCGAAGTGGTTGCGTGTTCCGGCGGCCACGACCATGAACGGCAGGCCGTGTTCTGCGGCCACTTCCGCCACCAGGGCCTGGGTGCCGTCGCCACCGGCCACGCCGAGCAGGTCCGCGCCCTCGGCCACGGCCTGCCGGGCCAGCGCCACCGGGTCGGGATGGGTGTCCAGATCGAGCAGGATCACCCGGGCGCCCAGTTCCTCGGCCCGCTCCACCAGCCTGTACCGGCCGACCTTTCCGCCCCCCGATCGCGGATTCATGATCAGTACGGCGCGGCGGGGCGGCCGGGCCGAGTGGGAGTGCATGTGCTGCGGCGTACGCAGTCTGCGCAGTGCACTCCTGGCGCAGGCCAGCGCGGTCGTCCACGCCGCGAGCGCCGTCACGGCCACCACCCACAGACCCGACGCCGCGTACAGCACCAGGACACCGACGGGTGCGGCGATCGCGAGCAGCGCGCCGAGGAGCCGGGCGGTTCCGTGATGCGCCAGCGCCCACCAGATGCCCGCGCCGGCCACGGCGAGTCCGGCCAGGCCGAGCAGAAGGATCAGCCACTGGCCGGCGCCCGCCACCACCGCCGCGACGGCTCCGGCAACGCAGAGAAGGGCGAGTCGTGCCAGCGCTCGCGCCGCAGCCGCACCTCGGCCGGAGCCGTCGGGCTCCGTCTCACTCGTCGTTCCGGTCGCGTTCAATGTCACTTCCCGGTCACCACTGGATCGGACTGTCATCATCGCACTGCGTGATCCATATGCCCGGAGCAGTGCCCATCATGTCGGGATCCTCGCCGCGGCGTCCCAGCCGGGAGGGAGGTCCGTGCGGGCCTCCCGGCATCGCCCGTTCCAGTCTGCCGCTGAGGTCATGAATCCGGCAGTCGGTTACTCCGTTTCGAACCCGTCGGCCCGGTTCCAGCGGAGGGTGACGTCCCGCCCGAAGACGACCCGACTTCCGTCGTCGGAGACGGAGACCCGCTCCCAGCCGTCGAAGTCCTTTTTGATGTCGACGTCCCACGTGGTCAGGCTGCCGGTGCCGACGGCCGCGAGAGACTCGGTCGGGGGCTCGCCGTCGTAGCAGTAGGCGCCGAAGTCCGCGATCGCCGCGACGGTTCCTGCGCTGGTCCGCAGTTCGATGCCCTGGCATGCGTCGGTCCTGGTGCGGTGGATGACCGTCGGTTTCGTCCAGGCCTTCGCCCGGGGGCTGTAGTGCTGCTCGACGAGCCCCTCGCCCCGGCGGTAGTGCATGGCCACCCGGCGGCCGTCATCGAGTTTGACCTGGGCGTTGTACGGGCTCGGACTGCCGCTCCAGGGAAGGTCGCTCTTCTCCAGTGGGAAGGCGTACACCCCGGAGTCCGAGGAGTCCGGGGAGTCCGAGGAGTCCGAGGAGTTCGGGGAGGCGCTTCCGGAGGGGGCTCGGGCCGCCGAGTCCTGGTGACCGCACGCCACCATGGTCACAAACGCCAGCATTGCCGCCCAAGCCCAGGTCAGGGCCCGGACGCCTGGTTTACGCATGCCTGCCTCCCGTTGCCTCGCCGCAGCATAGGCGTCCGGTGGGAGGCGGGCACGCCGTCAGGGCCGGACCAACAGGGCCCCACCATGTGCGCGTATGCCCGCCTCCGCGCCAACTCCCAGGCCCCGCGCCCCCGTTCGAGATCAAAAACCGCTGCGTTCGCCGCGGCACTCCGTCATACGCTGGCGGCCGTTGTCTGCCGAGGGAGGATGCATGGGGATCCGGAGCCTGACCCGTATCGAAGCCGAGCGCCGGGCCGCGCTGTTGACCGTCGAACGGTATGAGGTGGACATCGACCTCACGGCCCTGCCGAAAGGGCCCGAGGTCCGCTGCGTCTCCACCGTGACCTTCACCTGCCGCGAGCCGGGCGCGCAGACTTTCGTGGACTGCGCGGCGCAGGTACGCAGCGCCACGCTGAACGGCATCGCGGTCACTGCCACCGGTGACGGCCGTATCCCCTTGTCCGGCCTGGCCGAGCACAATGTGCTGCGCGTGGAGAGCGTCCAGGCCGACACGGCAACGGGTGAGGGCG
The DNA here is from genome assembly GCF_036013935.1 of Streptomyces sp. NBC_00461. Lineage (NCBI taxonomy): Bacteria > Bacillati > Actinomycetota > Actinomycetes > Kitasatosporales > Streptomycetaceae > Streptomyces > Streptomyces sp. NBC_00461. The sequence continues at coordinate 10,042,988 of NZ_CP107902.1, read as the reverse complement.
TGCACAAGGCGACCGACCCCGCGGACGGCGAGGTCTACGTGTGGATGAGCTTCGAACCGGACGAGGCCCGGTTCGTGTGGGCGTGCTTCGACCAGCCCGATCTCAAGGCCCCGCACGCCTTCACCGTCACGGCCCCGGCCGCCTGGACCGTCACCAGCAACTCGGGCGGGGCGCGCGTCGAGGAACTGGCGCAGGCCCGCCGCTGGGTCTTCCCGGACACGCCGCCGCTGTCCGTGTACAACACCGTCATCAACGCGGGCCCACTCCACGAGATCCGTCGCGAGATCGACGGCCACGACCTGGGGCTGTTCGCCCGTCGCTCCCTCGCCGAGGTCCTCGAACGCGACGCCGACGAGATCTTCACCGTCACCCGGCAGGGTCTCGCCTTCTTCGGCGAGGTCTTCGCGATGCCGTTCCCGCAGCGCAAGTACGACCAGGTGTTCATGCCCGAGTTCGGCGGGGCGATGGAGAGAACTACGGCTGTGTGTCCTGGTCGGACGGGTTCCTGCGACGGGCCGATCCGACGCCCGCCGAGCGGGAGTTGTTCGCCAAGGTGCTGCTGCACGAGATGGCGCACATGTGGTTCGGCAACATCGTCACCATGCGCTGGTGGGACGACCTGTGGCTGAACGAGGCGTTCGCCGAGTTCGCCTGCCACTGGGCCGCCGAGCGTGCCACGCGGTACACCGACGCCTGGGCCGGCCACCTGGTGGGCGACAAGCTCAAGGCGTACCTGGCCGACCAGGGCCCGGTCTCCCACCCCATCCACCAGCCCATCCACGACGTCGCCCAGGCCGCGTCGATCTTCGACAACATCACCTATCCCAAGGGCGCCTCCGTCCTCCAGCAGCTCATGACATACGTCGGTGAGGAGCAGTTCAGGGCGGGCATGGCCGGCTACTTCGCCCGCCACGCCTGGGGCAACACCACGCTGCAGGACCTCATCGACGCACTGTCCGAGGCCAGCGGGCGCGACCTGGACGCCTGGCGCACGGCCTGGCTCGCGACGGCCGGCACCGACCGGTTCTCACTGGAGCGTGCCGGCGACACCGTCACTCTCGTCACCGCCGGCAATCCCCGCCCGCAGGTGCTCGCGGTGGGCGCGTACAGCACGGACGGCGAAGAGGGCGGAGCGCTGAAGCGTACGGCGCTGGTGCGGGTCGAGGTGACGCAGCCACGTACCGCCGTCCCCGGTCTTCCGCCCTCGGCCGACCTCCTGCTCATCAACGACGACGACCTCACCTTCGCCACGATCCGCCCGGACGCCAGGGCGAGGGACGCCTTCTTCCGTACGGCGGCACGCCTGCCCACGGCCATCTCCCGGGGCGTGGCCGTTGCCACCGTGTGGGACATGCTGACGACCGGTGAGGCCACGGCTGCGGAGGCCGGGCAGTGCATCACCGCGGTCCTTGCGGCCGAGACGTCCGACGCCGTGATCGAGCCCTGTCTGACCCTCGCCGCGACCGTCGCCGAGCTGTGGGCTGCGCCGGGCGAGCGCGGCGACCTGACAGCGGCGGTGGCCCGAGCGTGTCGGGACCTCGCGGCGGAACCCGGCCGCCGCCAGGTCGCTCTGCGCGGTCTGGCCCGTACCGCGACGACCGCGGACGACCTGGCCTGGCTGCGTGAACAGGCGGGCGACGACGTGGACTTGCACTGGCGTGCGCTGGTCCGCGAGGCGGAACTGGGAGGGGACGTCTCGTCCGAGGCCACCCTGCTGCTGGAACGCGACCCGGATCCGGACGCCTGGGTCCGCGCTCTCACCGTACGAGCCGCTCTGCCCGATGCCGCCACGAAGGCGGAGGTCTGGCAGCGGCTCGCTGTCGACCGCGCCGTTCCCCTCCACGCGGTCGGCCAGGTGGCGGCGGCCTTCTGGCGCCCCGCGCAGGACGCCCTGCTGGCCCCCTACGCCCAGCACTACCTTGACGCGGTCCCCCACCTGCACCAGGGCGGCATGATCCCGGCGATGGTCTTCACGAACCATCTCTTCCCGCCGTACGCCATCGATCCTGCCTACATCGAAACCGCCCGGCTCACCGCCGACAAGGCGGCCCCGGTGGTCCGCAACACGCTCCTCGAACGCTCGGACTCGGTCCGCCGCATGCTCCACGCCCGCAACGGCCGCAGCTGAACCGACGCGGGTCGTACCCGACCGCGGGTCTCTGTGGAGCGGGGGCGGTGGGCCGATGTGGCTCCCACCGCCCTCGCCGCCGGCATCACCACCGGTCCGTGCGCAGGACTCACCGATAGCAGGTCGTCACGCCCGGGTGCCAGCGGCAGGCGATTCCTGCGAAGCCGCCGTTGGCCACGACGTCGACGGCGAGCGTGTCGCCGCCGCGCAGCACCTGCCGCTCCTGGACGAGGCCGTCGGCGCCGTCCCGGATCGTCTCGACCAGCCACCGTCCGGATCCGACGGCGAGCGGTACCTCGGCCGTGCGGGCGGCGCCGGCATACACCCCGCCCAGGAACCAGCGGTCGCCGCTGCGTCGGGCGAGGACGGCCTCCTGGCCCGGTTGTCCGGCGAGCAGCCGCGTGTCGTCCCAGGCGGCCGGGACCTGGTCGAAGTAGGCCCGGGCGAGCGGCCGGGCGTCGTACGACTCGGGGGTGCCCGCGAACATCTGCAGGCCCGACTCGTACGCGACGGTGAGCCCGACCTCGGCCGCGTCCGAGTTGGGGCGCAGACCGACGCGCTGGAAGGCGCCGGGGGTGAAGTCCATCGAGCCGATGACATTGCGGGTGAAGGGCAGGGTGGTGAGATGGGCGGCGGTGTTGGTGCGCTTCTCCTCGCCGCCGACGCTCTCCAGGCTCATGACCTGCGGCCAGGTGCGCTGGATGCCCTTGGGGATCGTGGAGCCGTGGAAGTCGACCATGAGGTGGTGGGCAGCGGTCTCCGGGAGGATGGCGTCGTACCACTGGAGCATGGACTGCGCCTCCGAGTTCATGAAGTCGATCTTGACGCCCTTGACGCCCCAGCGCTCCAGGGTGGGCAGCCACTGGGCGCGTTCCTCGGGCGTGTCGAGGTCGCGCTGGTGGATCCAGACGACGATGCCGACGCCCTTGGCCCGGGCGTAGTCGACGAGTTGGGGCATCCAGCTGTCGGTCTGCCAGTTCGGGTCGGTGGTGTCCCAGGCGTCGGTCTTGAAGTACCAGCCGGCGTCGACGGCCTCGTAGGGCCAGTGGCGCTCGGCGGCGTAGTCGACATAGGCCTTCTGGGCGGCCAGGCTCTGGCCTGCCTCCTTGCCGCCGGCGAGCCAGGTCCACAGGACCGTGCCGGGCCTGATCCAGGAGGAGTTGGCGACCTCGGAGGCGGGGGCCAGGTCGTCGGTGAAGGTGGAGCGGGTGACGGTGGCGAGGTCGCCGGTGACCATGGCCCGCCAGGGGGTGGTGAGGGGGCCGTCGGTGTGGACGCGATCGTCGGCGAGCTTGACGCGGTAGGTGCCGGTGCCCTGGTCGTGTGCGAGGCGGGCGCCGGAGTACCGGCCGGTGAGGTCGGATTCGGCGAGCAGGGTGTAGCCACCGTCGGTCGCGAAGAGCGCCTGGTCGGAGTACTCGCCGGTGGGGGCGCTCGCAGCGGTGTACTGGGCGAACGGGCCCTCGTTGTCGACGCGGTAGGTGCTCAGCCAGGCGCTCGCGTCCGGCGGCAGGCGGAAGGCCGAGGTCTCGCCGAGCACGTCGCCATGACCGGCGGGCAGGACGTAGCGGTAGGCGACGCCGTCGGCGGAGGCACGGACGACGAGGTCGAGGCGGGCGCCGGTGGCGGTGGCGAAGGACAGACGGGACTCGTTCATCAGGACCCGGCGTTCCAGCCGCTTGCCGGACTTCGTGCGGTACCGCTCGCTGACCAGCCGGTCCGCCCGCCGCAGGAAGTGCACGTCGTGGGAGAAGTCGGCCTGTTCGGTGACCATGCCCACGGGTGACGGCTCGATGACCGTCCTGCCGGCACGGGAGACGGACAGGCTCAGCGTTCCGGTAGTGGCGTCCAGCGACACCTTGGCGCGTGGTTCGTGCGCCGCCGCGGCGCGTTCGGGGCCCGCCACCGCCCAGACGTGCGGCTGGGAGCCGGCGTCCTGGTCGGCCCGGGCGGGCACGGTCGTGCAGAGCGCGGCGGCCAGTCCGGCGCAGAGCGCGGCGACCGCGGCTCTGATCGGAACCGGCGAGCGCTTTCCCGGCTGCGAGGTCATCGTCGTCCTCCAGACCTGATGGATCATCGATACATCGGGTGTCTTGGCGAACGTAGGCACACCTCGTGAACCTGTCAACAACCTTAACAATTACGAGAGCGGGTCATGGCCAGCCGAACTCGGCAGATCGACGGGCAAGTTGGCACAACACACCCACATCAACAACCCCGGCCCGCAGCACTTGACTCATCCGATGTATTGCGGTTGCCTGCGTCCGGGAACGCGTGGTCAGTCGGCGAGCTTCTTGCGCAGCTTCGGCTTCGACGCGTCGGCCCACGCGCCCGGCAGTTCCCGTTCACGGCCCGCGGCCGTGGCCTGCTCGTGGCCGTACAACAGGCCCCAGGTGAAGCCTCCTTCTCCTGCCGTGTGCGCGGCAACGGCCAGCTCACGCAGGGCGTCCCGTGCCACGACGCTGTCCTGATGGTCCCCCAGGACCTTCTGAACGCGCTTGACCCGCTGGCCGAGCCGCTTGGCGGGATTGCCGAGTGAGGCGCGCGCCGGTTCGGTGGCGTACCGCGTCTTCTTGGCGGCCTTGCGGGCCTGGTGGAGCGCCACGTCGCGTTCTGTGCCCGGGGACAGCTCCAGCGCGTGTGTCATCCGGACGGACAGCCGCTCGTACTCCTTGAGGACCGCCTTGGCCATCACCTTGCGCGGCTTGCTGGCGGCCTTCCGACGCAGCGGAGGCTGCTCGGTGAGCAGGGTCAGGGACTCCAGGAGAGCCAGGTAGCGGGGCGAGTGCAGGGCATCGAGGGTGCGTTCACGGGCCTTCACTGTCCGGGCGACGTTCCACACCTGCAAGCGGGCGTCCACGGGTCCCAGGATCAGTTCGGGAGGCAGGGCGTCGATGCGCGAGCCGAGCCGGTCCATGAGGACCTCGTGGTCGCGCGCCGCGCCCAGTTCGCCGCCGAGCCACTTCAGTTCCTCGCGGATCGGATCGGTGACCTCGCGAGCCAGTACGGAGCGGTAGGAACGCAGGGTGCTGCGCAGCCGGCGGCAGGTGACGCGCATCTTGTGCACGGCATCGGGCAGGTCGCGGCGTACCGCCGGATCGAGATCGACGAGGGCGCGGACCTGCTCGTCCACATACGTCAGGAACTGCTCGCCGGCCGAACCCGGGGTGACGGCCTCGGTACGCATGTCCGGCAGGCGGGGCGCGCCGACTCCCGTCTCCTCCAGGGCCCGGGCCAGCTTGGACGGGCCGGCCGCACGGCCGATGCCGCTCTTGCTCAGTGTCTTGTCCACGACGTCGAGGAGTGAGGGGTCGGCGTCCTCAGCGAGCTCGACCTCCATCTCGGTCCATTCGGCACAGGTGGTCGTGACCGACGAGGGCTCGGCCCGAACCCGGTCGACGGTCAGCTCCGCGAGGAGCGCGCCGTCGGAATCGACGAGGTGCCGCGTGCCGCGGGTGGAGCGGATCCGGACGACAGGCCTCAGCTCCGCCCCTCGGGTACGGGACAGCGCCAGGTCCCGCAGCGGGTCCGGAATCGCATCGGACAGGGGGGCCTGGATCTCCTCCCGGCTGTCCCCGGACCCGGGAAGTTTGAGGTGCCAGCCGGCGTCGGATCCGCCGGTCCTTCGCCGCAGTGTGGCCGATGCGCCCGCCAGGCGCAGGTCCTCGGTGTCGTAGTAGACGGCGTCCAGCTCGTCAGTGCCCTCTTCTTGAACCGACGCGATGCCGCCCACACCGGTCAGCTCCGCCAGCCACGAGGTGTCACCGGTAGGCGGGGCTTCGTACTTTCGTTCTGTCTCCATCTTCGTGTGGGCCATACATAACGCGTACACGCCTCGGCGCGACTCAAACGCGCATGAGCAGGTCTGCCGCCATGTTCGCTGCGCTGTTGATCTTCCGGACCGCTGCCGGCCCGCCTCGCGCTCCGCCGGACCGGTCGGACCACGTCGTCCTGCGCCACGCGTTCCTACGGCACGCGGTCCGAGCGGTCCGGCGGCCGCACCATGAACACGTCGACCGGATCCTGCGTTTCGACGACGAAGCCATGGCGCTCGTAGAGGCGGCGGGCGGCGCTGCCCTGCAGGACGTTCAACGCCACGGTCATGCCCTGCGTGTCCGTCCGCTCCAGCACCGTGCGCAGGACGGCGGAACCCAGGCCTCGGCCCTGGCAGTGCGGGGCGAGGTAGAAGTGCTCCAGCCACTGGCGGCCTCGGGCGGGCCGGACCGTGACGCATCCCGCGAGTTCACCCTCGACCGTGATGATCGAGGTGTGCCGCGGGGAGAACGAGTCCCGGAGCCGCTGCCGTACACGGTGCTCGTCGTAGCGCCCGAGGCGCTCCAGGTCGGCGCGCATGACCTCGGCCCGCAACTCCGCGACGACCTCGATGTCCGCCGTCACCGCAGGGCGCAGCGCCCAGCCCACGGCGGGTGCCGACGCGCTCCGCACAGGCGACGTCGCGTCGGACTCCCCGCCGTTCCCCGTCAACTCAGCATCCACCGCCGGAGTATCTCAGTGCACCGGGACCGGCGTTCACGCAGGTCGGCGGCGCGGGAAGGTCAACCGGTGGCGAACTTGCGCAACACGTCCACGGCGCCGTTGAACTTGTCACGGTCGCCCACGATCGCCCCGGACGAGGTGTACTGCCACATGGTGTACGTCTTCCAGCCTGCCGGCAGCGCCCCCACCGACGAGGCGTAGCGGGCGACCCATAGGGGGTTGGTGGCACCGAAGCCGCTGTAGCTGCCGGTGCAGCTGTCCCACCAGGCCGTGGCCGTGTAGATGACGGCGTCGCGATGCGTGCGGTCCTTGTAGCGCTTCAGGAAGTCGCGGATCCAGGTGACCATGGCGCTGGTGGACTTGCCGTAGCAGGCGTCACCGTAGGGGTTCCACTCGATGTCGAGTACGCCGGGCAGTGTCAGGCCGTCGGCGGACCAGCCCCCGCCGTGGTCGACGAAGTAGTCGGCCTGTGCGGTGCCGCTGCTGGAGTCCGGCGCCGCGAAGTGGTACGCCCCGCGGATCATGCCGACGTCGTAGGCGCCGTCGTACTGCTGGGCGAAGTAGGGGTTCTGGTAGGACGTGCCCTCCGTGGCCTTGGTGTAGGCCCATCTGACGCCGCCGCTCCACAGAGTGGCCCAGGCGACATCGCCCTGGTAGCTGGCGACGTCCACGCCCTCGGTCTGAGTGGCCTTGACGGTCGGCGCTGTGACGGTCGGGGCCGTGACGTCGGGCGGGTCACTGACCGTGTCGTGGGCTCTGACGCCCATGCCCATGTAGGCGCTGCCGCGTACGGGGCTGGGGACGGGCTCGGCCGCCGCGGGTGCGGCCTGCAGTCCGGACAGAGCGAGGAGAAGGCCGGCCATGGCCGCGATGAGACGCAGGCACGAGCGGCCGTACTGGGAGCTTATGGATCTTCGCACGCAATCATCTGACCCCGAGGAGTCCCGGACCGCACGTCAAGTACCGCCCAACGCAGGCATCCCGGCACGGCAGTGGCGTCGTTTCCATCGGTTCGTACACTGACCGCAGGCCCGGGCAGGAGGAGGTGCTGGTGGGTGGAGCCGGCGACGAGGGGGCGTCCTGAGGGGCTGTTCGTCGGCCTGTGCACGCTGGACGTCATCCAGCTCGTGGACCATGCGCCGGCCTCCGACGAGAAACTCACGGCTCGTGAGCAGGTCGTCGCCGCGGGCGGCCCGGCGGCGAACGCGGCAGCGGCCTTCAGCCACCTGGGTGGCTCGGCGAGGTTGCTGACCGCCATCGGCTCCCATCCGCTGGGACGTGCGGCGACCGCTGACCTGAGCCGGCTGGGAGTGACCGTTTCGGACCTCGCGGCGGACTCGGTCGAGCCGCCTGCCGTGTCCTCCGTTCTGGTGACCGCCTCCACCGGGGAACGTGCCGTCGCCTCCACCAATGCCACGGGCCACCGGCTCACCCCGCCCGCCGATCTCGACGCGTTGGTGGCGGCCTGTGACGTCGTCGAGTTCGACGGCCACCACATGGAACTTGCGCTGTCCGCAGCCCGGGCCGCGCGTACCGCCGGCCGGGTGACCGTGCTGGACGGCGGGAGTTGGAAGGACGGCACGGAGAAGCTGCTGCCGTTCGTGGACGTGGCCGTCTGCTCGGCCGACTTCCACCCGCCCGGCGCGGGAACTCCGGCGGACACCCTGCGGGTCCTGCGGGAGTACGGGGTCCTCTGGTCGGCCGTCAGCCGGGGAGGGCGGCCCCTCGTGTGGGCGGGTCACGACGGCGGTGGCACGGTGGAGGTGCCCGCGGTCCGTGTGGCGGACACGCTGGGGGCGGGTGACGTGCTGCACGGGGCACTCGCCCATCACCTCGCCGTTCAGGGCCGGCTGACGGCGGAGGGCTTCGTCGAGGCGCTGCGCGGCGCGGTGGCGGTGGCCTCGCGGGCATGCACCTCGTTCGGCACCCGGGCCTGGATGCGGGAGGGGTGACCGACGACCTGCTCGGTCGTCGAGCGCGACGAGGTCAGGTCAGGCGTCCTCGACCGTCGCGGTGACCGGTGTGCCGATCTCGACCGTGCGGCTGACCGTGCAGAGCCGGTCGTGGGACGTCTTGACCGCCCGGGGAAGGATCGCCCGCGCCCGCTCCGCGCCCTCGCCGTCCGGGAAGGCGACGCTGAAGGTGACGTGCAGATCGGTCATCCGGTTGCCCAGCTCGTCATTGATCTTGTTGCCGGACACCCCGAGGGAGAACCTGGCGGGCTCCGCGTGGCGGCTGACGGCGATGTCCACGTCCACCGCCGTACAGCCTCCGATCGCGGCCAGCAGCAGTTCGACCGGGGTGAACTCGCTCTCCCCGTGCGGATCGGAATCGGAAGCGGTCCCGAAGCTGATCGTGCCGCCGCGGGCGTTCGTGGCGACGAAGTGTCCGGTGCTGGTTCGCTCGACGGTGACGGAGCGCAGGGAGTCTTCGGTCATGCGGACGACATTAGTGCCGTTACCGGTGCCGTTCAGTTCGCGGTCCGAGGCCACTTGGCGCAGGACAGAACCGTAGACCTCGATCTTCAGCAGGTTGATAGCCTCACCGCCGCCGGATGCGCGCCGGGCCGATTCTGCTTGAATTGCGCACGCGGCGTGCGCTGAACCGGCCGTCGCCCGCCGACCACGGAAGGACCGGGGATGGCTGACGGATTCGGCGTCGTGGTCAGTGCCGGGAGCCTCCGCTCCCTCGACGAGCACGCTGTCGGCTTCCCTCATCGGTGGACCACGGAGGGCGTCACCGTCGAGGCGGACTTCACCGGGGCGCATCTGCTTCATCTGGCCGCCGCCGGCTGTGTGCTCAACGACCTGTACCGCGAGGCCGCCGGCTCGGGCATCGTGCTCGACGGTGTGCGCGTCAGTGCGGCCGGCGGGTTCGACACGGAGAACTGGGCCTCGACCGGCATCAGTTACTCGGTCGTGCTGGACTCGACCGCGCCTGCCGCGGACCTGGACCGGCTGATGGAGGTCGTGGACGAGGTCGCCGAGATCCCGAAGGCGATCCGAGCCGGCGCCCGCGTCACCCGGAGGGCGACGTAGGACGTGGCTCGCGCAAGGGCGGCTGCGGGTGCCGGTGGTGGCCCGGAACTCACCCGGCCGCCCCGGCGGATTCTCCGGGCGCGTGCTGGTGGTAGCGGATCAGGAGCATCGCCGCGTCGTCGTGCGGCGGTCCCGCGGCGTGACGGACCAGGTCCTCGCGCAGGGTGTCCAGGGCGCTCTGGGCGTCGGCCTCCTTGAGGAGGTGGGCCCTCTCACCGAGCGGATAGAAGTCACCGTTCTCGTCGCGTGCCTCGGTCACGCCGTCGGTGTACAGCAGCAGTTGCTCGCCGGGGGCGAAGCCGACCGAGAACGGTTCGGGGCTGCCGCTACCCTGCAGGCCCAGGCCGAGGGGCAGGGCGTAGGCCGATGGTTGCGGGAAGTCGGCGGTGCCGTCCTCGCGTACGACCATCGGGGGCGGGTGGCCGTAGTTGAGGAAGACGACCTCGTGACGGGGACCGACCTCGGCGAGGACCGCGGTGACGAACTTCTCGCCCTCCAGCACACGCGACACGCTGCGCTCCAGGCGTTCGCCCAGACCGACCAGGTCGGGCTCGTCGTGCGCCGCCTCCCGGAACGCGCCGAGAACCACGGCGGCCGTCTCGACGGCGGCCAGTCCTTTGCCCTGCACGTCACCCACGATCATCCGCACGCCGTGCGGGGAGGCCACCACCTCGTACAGATCGCCGCCGATACGGGCCTCCGCCACGGCCGAGGTGTAGGACACCGCCGCCTGGAGCGGTCCCGCGGTCAGCGGCACCGGCCGCAGCAGCACACGCTGGGCGACCTCCGCGATCGACCGCACGCTGGCGAGTTCGGCCTCCCGGCGTCGGCGCATCACCGCGGCTGCGATGCTCGCGCCGGTAACGCCCACCACCGACACCACCGCCATGAAGCCCCGGCGTTCCTGGAACAGCCCGTCGTAGAGGCCGAGCGCCACGCACAGCAGCAGGGCGGCCGCGCCGAACCATGCCGTACGCCGCCATCCTCCGACCAGTCCGGCGAAGGCCGGGCCGAGTGAGGCGAGGGGCAGGAAGCCCACCCCGGGTCCCGTCAGGACGTCCCCGACCGCGACCACCGCCATCACCACGACCGGCAGCCAGGTCAGCACCGTATGACTGCGCTGCGTCCTCTTTGCAGTCATGGAGTGCTCCATCGACATCGTGGCACCCGAGGATGCCGTTTTCCGCAGGCGCCCCATTCCCACCTTCGGACGCTCCACAGGCTGCCAGGCAATCCCGGCCTGCGGCCCGGCGCTTTACCCAATTGAGGCCGGGAGCTGATATTTCCTGACCCGTTCACGCCCGGAGTTGAGCCGCAAGGGTTGCCGATCACGGGCACCGGGCATCACGAGTGGGCAGGACCGGCCGCGCAAGAGATGCCGCGGCCCCGGTGGGCGGACTGGCCGCGGGGAAGCCGGGTGTCCTAGGAGGGGATGTGATCCGCCATGCGTGCGCACAGGCGTACCCATGGGCGTTCCGTGCGAGTGGAGTACCTGCTGCTCGACGAGGCCGCGTCGGCACGTCGGGCACGAGGGCTCGCTTCGAAGTTTCTGGCGTGCTCCCGGCTGCGGACGGCGCAGGTGGAGGCCGAGCAGATCGACGACGTGAAACTCGTGGTCTCGGAGCTGGTCGCCAACGCCACCCGGCACGGCCGCAGCGCCTGCCGACTGCGGCTGCGGGTGTCCGAGGAGCGGGTGACCGTCGAGGTCTACGACGAAAGCCCGCTCCCGCCTCGTGTACGGCCGTTCACCGCCGACGGTGAGAGCGGCCGGGGGCTGGCCATGGTGCGCTGCCTGACACAGCATCTGGACGTCACGTCGGTCACGGGTGGCGGCAAGCGGGTGCGCGCGGTCCTGGCCCTTTCCAACTAGTGCCGCGGCAGGGAACGTTTGCCCGTCAAGGAGCGGCGTCCGGTGCGTGCTCTCGGCGTGCCGGCCGGAAGTCCTCGTACTGGACGTACTTGGGCTTTCGGCCCGTGCGGTGAGAGTGCGTGCCGGGCGTCCCGACGGGGCGAACGTTGCCTGTTGCGGCACTAGCCACGCCGTCAGGCGGCCGGGGTGTCCAGCGGCCGCAGTTCGTCCGCGTACGAGACGGAGAGGCGGCGCATCAGGCCGTCCTCGGCGATGTCGTACTGGCCCAGGCGCCACAGTGGCGGCGAGTAGGCGTGGATCGAGACGGCGTCGTCGGTCGCGCCGGTGAGCCGGTGGATGTGTTCGGGGCCGAAGCAGAAGGACTCGCCGGTCTCGAAGGTGACGCGGTGGTGGCTGCCGCCGATACGTGGCGTGGACTCGTTGAGTTGGCCCTGTACGACGGCGACGGCGCCCCCGGACGTGTCGTGGTCGTGCCACCCGGTGTCGTTCTGGCGGGTCCAGCACAGCAGCCAGATGTCGACGTACTCGTCGCGGTGCAGGGACGCGTAGTGCCGCCGGCTGTCGGAGAAGGCCACGTGCCCACGCCAGAGGTCCGGGTGGGCCGCCAGGTCCGTCACGAGCGCCTGGAGTTCGCGCTTGTGGAGGGTTCGCTCGGGCAGGGACTCGTACGTCATGAGTGGCTCCTCTCAGGGCTGCGTGGGCACGGGGGCGGGGATTCGGGTGCGGCCGTGCAGCAGACGTGCGGGGTTGGCGGTGCGCAGCGCGTGGAGGGCGGCGTCCGCGCCGAGGTCGGGGAGGGCGGGCGGTGCGTAGGGGCGGTCGCTGCCGCTGACGATCACGTCGATGCCGACGGTGCGGACGAGTACGTCGACGGCTCGGGTGCCGTAGGAGGAGGTCTCGTAGAACACGTCGAAGTCGATCTCGCCGCGCCCTCCGCCCCGGGCGGCGAGCCGTTCGCCGTGCAGGGGTGCGAGGCCCGCGAGCGCGGCGAAGCAGACGCGCAGTCGCGGGTGTCGAGCGCGGCCGAAGGCGCGGAAGGCGTACCAGGAGGCGTGCATCTGCTGCAGGTACGGGACCAGGGCGGGCCACCACGGTGGGGTGCCGGGGGCGGGCGGGGCCGCGCCGGGATGGACGAACAGAGGCTTGTCGTGGCGGGCGAGGAGGTCGAGGAGTGGTGCGCAGCGGGCCCAGCCCTCGGCGTCGAGGAGTGCTGTGGCGGGGAGCTGGAGGCCCACGCAGCCGCGCCGCAGTTCGCGTTCCACGGCGTCGGGGTCCGGTGCCGACAGGCAGCAGGAGGCCCACACGGCGAAGGGTGCGGGGAGGGCGAGGGCGCCGTCGTGGAACGCGGCCAGCAGCAGGGCGGCTTCGGCGGCCGGGAGGCCCTCGATGCCGAGGGGGCTGGAGAGGGACACCAGGGCCAGGTCGAGACCGTCGGTGGCGGCGAGGCGGGTACGGGCCACGATGTCGTGGTCGGCCGGGTCGACGGTGTAGGGCGGTTCGCCCGTCAGGTGCAGGGTCCAGCCGTCCAGGCAGGGGGGTGTCGTGCGGGAGCGCAGCAGCTCGATGAGGGCGGGCGGCCAGATGTGCTGGTGAACGTCGATGGGCACGCGGGGCGGTCCTCTGGGCGGGCAAGTGGTTGGAACGATTGGCCACGGTTTGTTAAGCGTTTCACTTATGCGGTTAACTTAACCGCTTAACAAAGAGGTCTGTCAAGGGTTCGGAGATCCGGAGGCACTGCGGCCAAGGCCGTCTCGCGGCTGCTGACAGGCTTTCGGGGACGTGGGCGGCGGGCCGTGTGCCCCCGACGTGCGCGCATCCCGGTAGGCTTCGCGGCATGGCCAGGCCCACCAAGCGCACCACCCTCCGGGAGGTGGCCGAGGCCACGGGCCTCTCCACCGCAGCCGTCTCCTATGCCCTGCGCGGCAAGCACGTCTCCAAGGAGACGGAGGAGCGGGTGCGCAGGGCCGCCGCCGAGCTCGGTTACGAGGCCGATCCCATCGCCCGTGCGCTGGCCAGCGGCCGCACCAGCATGGTCGGCGTCCTCGCGGGCGACCTCCAGGACCTGTGGCAGCAGCAGTTGATGGCGGCCATCGGCCGGGAGTTGCTGGCCGGTGACCGGTACGCGCTGATCCTGGACGCGGGAGGTGACCCCGACCGGGAGCTGGTCCTCGCCAAGCAGTTGCGCGACCAGCGGGTCGACGCGCTGCTGGTGTCTCCCGTGGACCCCTCGGCGAAAGGCTGGGCGGCGATCGCCGAGGCACTGCCGGTGGTGGCCGTCGGCGACTCCCTGAGCCGGGCCCGGACGGCCGGCCAGGTCATCTTCGACAACCGTTCGGGCATCGACACGGTGATGGAGTATCTGCACGGACTCGGCCACCGCCGGGTGACCGTCCTGACGCCGACCCGGCCGAGCACACCGGACCGGCCGGCCGACGTCTATGTCGGCGAGGCGGCCGACCGGCTCGGGCTGCGGGCCGAACTGGTGCCCTGTCCACAGGAGTTGAGCGAGGCGACGGCGGTAGCGCGGCGCGTCCTGCAGAGCGCGCACTCGCCGACGGCCGTGTTCTGCTTCTCGGACTCGCTGGCGTACGGGGTGTACGCGGCCGCGGCCGAGGACTCGCTGGAGGTGGGCCGGGACGTCTCCGTGGTCGGCTTCGACGACCATCCGGTGTCGCGGGTGCTCACGCCTCCCCTGACCACGGTGGACTGGGGCCTCGGCGAGATCGCGGCGGAGGCGGCGCGGCTGACCGTCGCGGCGATCGAAGGCAAGCGGGTGCGCAAGAAGCGGGTGCTGTGCGCACCGCACATGCGGGAGCGCCGGTCGACCGTGCGGGTCTGAACTCGGGATGTACTGAAGATAGAATCATCCGGCATGACCGTCTCGCACCCGTATCTGCGCTACGTCGCGATCGGCGACAGTCTGACGGAGGGCATAGGCGACCCCGGTCCGGCGGGCGGGCACCGCGGTTGGGCCGACCGGTTCGCCGAGATCCTCGCGCAGGCGCAGCCAAGACTCACCTACGGCAATCTCGCCGTGCGGGGCAAGACCAGCACGCAGATCAGGACGGATCAGCTCGCCCCCGCCCTCGCGCTGCGGCCGGACCTGGTGACGGTGACGGCAGGCATGAACGACGTCGTACGACCGCGCTACGACCCCGAGTCGGTCGCCGCGAACATCGAGGAGACGTTCGCGCGGCTGACCGCGGCGGGTGCTCGTGTCGCCACCATGACCTTCCCGGACCTGGGCAAGATCTCTCCGGTCGCGCGCCGGGTGCGGCCCCGGATCCTCGACCTCAACGAGCGGGTGCGCGTCATCGCGGCGCGACACGGCGTCGTCGTGCTGGACGTCTTCCCGCACCCGTTCACCGCCGATCCGCGTCTGTGGAGCGACGACCGGCTGCACGCGAGCCCGATCGGGCACGCACGGATCGCCGCCGGCATGGCTCACACGTTCGGTCTGCCCGGCTACGACGACTGGACCGAACCGCTGCCTCCGCGCTCCCCCGTCACCGCCCGGCAGGCGCTCGGGGCCGATGTGCGCTGGGCCATGGACCACGTCGGCCCCTGGCTGTGGCGGCGACTGCGGGGACATGTGCCGGGCGACGGTTTCACGGCGAAACGGCCCGTTCCCGGCCCGGTGACGCCGCAGCACGCGGGCTGAACGTTGCGCCGGGATCGGCGGGGTCCGGTGAAGCGCCGCGACCAGTGGGGTCCGGCGGCCCGCGGGGATCAGTGGGTGCGGTGATCCGCTTCGGCCAGGGGGGTCCGGTGAAGCGTCGGGATCAGCGGGCCCGGTGAACCGCCACGACCAGCGGCGTCAGGGGCACGTGGAGCGCGGGGCGGGAGCGGCCGACGGCCGGATGGGCGACGCCTGCCCGCGCCCGCCGTCGACGGACGGGGCCACCGTGTCCCAGGCGCCGGCGGCTGCCCACCGGGCATCGGGCAGGGCGTCCGCGTCGCCGGCGATCGCCTCGTGGCCGGTGACGTTCGCTCCGTCGCCCCGGATCACCGCCGCCGAGCAGCCGAGCCGCGCGACTACGACGCGGGTCGGTTCGGCACAGGTCGTGGCCTCGTCGAGCGTCGTGCCGATCCCGGCCGTCAGCGTCCGCAGCTGCCCCACCGCCACCGGCGGGTCCTCCACCGAGCCCGGACGAGCCCACGCGCCCGGCCGCCTCCTGTGCTGCGGGGCCACGGAGCGAGCGGATCAGTCGTACGACGCCGAACACCCGTGAATCGTGACAAAGCCCGGAAAACCCGTACCGCGCACCGGGCCGCGCCTCGCAGGGGGTGTTCCGCGGCGCTCAGGCCTCCTGGTCCCAGCAGGGATCGACGGCGGTGACGTTCGGGACGGTCTCCAGACGGCAGAAGCAGGAGGCCTCGATCGGTACGTCCGCCGTCGCCGCGGCGATCTTCAGCTGCTGGGCCACGATCCGCGCCTCGCCGTCCTTGCCGAGCCGCACGAGGCACTCGTGGAAGCCGTGCAGGGCCCAGACGTTGGCCGGGTGCTGGCGGGCGCGCGGCAGGGTGTCGTCGAGGCCCAGGTCGGCGCGGTAGACGGCCTCGGCCTCCGCGACCAGGCCCTGTTCGAGGAGCAGCGCCCCGTAGGCGTGCCGGGTGGGCTGCATCCAGCCCCACGGCTCGTCGTACGGGAGACCGTCGTCCAGCTCGATCGACCGGCGCAGTGCCGCGAACGCCGCCTCTCGCTTGCCCTTGCGGTAGTCGAGTTCGCCGTCCAGCATCGCCGCGGCGATGGCCAGGATGTCCGCGCAGGTGTTGTTGAACAGCATCCGGGTTTCCGGGACGCGGGTGACCGCGTCGTGGAAGAGCGCGCGCTCGGCGTCGGCCTCCTTGATCCGGCCGGTGGCCGAGAGGGCGACCCCGCGTGCGTAGTGCAGCATCGCGGTGCTCACGCAGTGGAGCCGCGCGTCGGCGGGCAGCGGAAGGCCGAGGATGTCGTCCCAGCGGCCGAAGCGGATGAGCACGTGCACCCGCATCGCGAGGAAGCCCTCCAGCCAGTCCGCCATGGGTGGGCTCTGTACCCGCAACAGGTCCTCGGGCACGGCCTTTTCGAGCCGGTGCACCGCATCGACGGCGTCCTGGAAGCGGCCGAGGAACATCGCACCATAGATCTTGAAGTGGTGGTTGTGGCATCGGTACAGGGTGTAGAAGTTCATCGCCCCACCCCTGGCGAGGAACTTCTCGTCGGCCTCGATCGCCGTGTCGTTGTCGGAGACGACCCGGCGGTAGTCGCCGCAGAGCACCTCCAGATGTGACGGCATGTGCTGCAGATGTCCGGCGTCCGGGACCAGTCCGCGCAGCCGGTCACCGGCCGGCAGGGCGGCTTCGGGGGTCGGCGACATCTCCATCAGGTGGATGTACATGTGGAGCAGGCCCGGGTGCCGCGCGCCCCCCTCCGTGGCGAGCGCCCGCTCAAGGACGGCCCTGGCCTGCGTGGTGCGCGAGCCCGCGGCGGGTGTGCCCGTACGGATGTCCCACAGTTGCCATGGGGTCAGGTTCATCAGGGCGTCGGCGTACAGGGTGGCCACGTCGAGGTCGTCCGGGGCGAGTCGGTGGACCGCGTGCATGCTGTCGGCGTAGTCGGTGTTCCACACGGAGCAGTCCTCGACGGCAGGGGCCCGCTCCTGCGGATAGCGGGCGCGCAGGGCGTCGACGAGGGCCCGTTCGACCGGGGTGGCAGCGACGGCCTTGGTGTGCGCGCGCTGTACCGCGGCGTGGGTGCGCTCGACCGTCCGCGCCAGTTCCCGCTCGTCGAAGAACTCCCAGGGCTTGTTGTAGTTCGGGCCCAGTGCGTAGGCCACGCCCCAGTCGGCCATGGCGCAGTCGGGATCCGCCGCAGCGGCGGCCTCGAAACATCGGACGGCCTCTTCGTGATGGAAGGCGTAGGTCCAGTTCAGTCCACGGTCGAACCACGTCTGCGCCTCGGAGGACGATGTCGTCACGCGCCGACCGTGGCTGCCGAGGTCGTAGTAGCTCATCAATCACGAAATACCGCACATCGCCCGTAACGCACAACCCCCACCCCCGGCCGGGAGCGGACGCAACGCAAAGGAATTGCATGGTCTAGACCAAGAACGCATTTGGTCTAGTCCAAAGCGTGGACGTCGTCACCGGACAGCAGGAAGCTGAGGCATTCCCCCACCCCACCGGAGGCACACCGTGAGACGTCTTCGCGCATGTCTGGGCGCAGCAGCCGCCGTCGGACTCACCGCCGCGGGCACCACAGCCCTGGTAGCGGGCAACGCCTCGGGCGCGACGAACGCGCTCGACAACCGCTGGTACGCGGCGGCCCCCTACCTGATGCCGCTCGACAACGACCCGCCCGACCCGGCCGCCATCATGGACGCCACGGGGCTCAAGGCCTTCCAGCTCGCCTTCGTCCTCGCCCCCAACGGCGGCGGATGCTCGCCCACTTGGGGCGGGACCGCCCCGGTCTCCTCGGACACCGCCGTCCAGTCGGTCATCAACACCATCCGCGGCAGGGGCGGCGACGTGTCCGTCTCCATCGGCGGATACGGGGGCACCAAGCTCGGTCAGACATGCTCGGACGCGGCGGCGACGGCAGCGGCGTACCAGCAGGTCATCACCAAGTACGGCCTCCACGCGATCGACTTCGACCTGGAGGAACCGGAGTACGAGAACACGGCGGCGATCAAGAACGAGATCGGCGCGGCCAAGATACTCCAGCAGAACAACCCGGGCCTGTACGTCTCCGTGACCACGGCCGGCACGGCCGACGGCACCGGCTGGTTCGGCAAGCAGATGCTGCTGGAGGCGAAGTCACAGGGCTTCACGCCGAACAACTTCTCCATCATGCCGTTCGACGGCGGCTTCAACGGCGCGGCCTCGCAGACGAGCGCGCTCACCAACTTCAACTCCATCCTCCAGTCGACGTTCGGCTGGGACCAGGCCACGGCCTACGCCCATGAGGGCTTCTCCGGGATGAACGGGCGCAGCGACACCGGCGAGGTGTTCAGCCAGGCCGACTTCCAGACCGTGCTGGACTACGCCACCGGTCACCACATGGACCGCTTCACCTTCTGGTCCCTGAACCGTGACCGCCAGTGCTCTCCGGTCGACAACGGCGGGCGCACCTCCGGCACCTGCTCCAGCGTGGCGCAGAACTCCTGGGACTTCGCCAAGTACTCGGTGAAGTTCGCGGGCGCCACACCGCCGTCCTCGACGCCCACACCCACCCCCACTCCCACGCCGACGCCGACGCCGACGCCGACGCCCAACGGGTGCAAGACGGCATGGAGTTCGAGCGCGGTCTACACCGCCGGCAACGAGGCCTCGTACAACAAGCACAACTGGAAGGCCAAGTGGTGGACCCAGAACGAGGCGCCGACCGCTTCCGACTGGGGGCCGTGGCAGGACGAGGGGGCCTGCTGACAGCCACAGGGCGGCGCCGTCCGTAGCCGGCGCCGCCATATCTGCTGGCCGTCGCCGTCAGCACCGCCACGTGTCTCGGCGTCAGCTCCCTGCCGGCCACTGCCGTTCAGCCGGCCGGTCCCGTGGTCTCCCGCGGTGTGACGATCCCGGAGTTCTACACCCCGCCCGCCGACCTGCCCTCGGCCGACGGCGCCCTGGTGCGCAGCGAGCCCCTTCCCCTCGCGCTGAGCCTGCCGGGCATCGACGGGCCGCTGCCGGGCACGGCCACCCGCCTGATGTACAAGTCCACCGACTCGGGAGGCCGTCCGGTGGCGGTCACCGGCGCCTACATCGAACCGGCCGCCGCATGGAAGGGCAGCGGAGCACGGCCCCTGGTCGCCGTGGCGCCCGGCACCATGGGTCAGGGCGACCAGTGCGCGGCCTCCCTCGGGATGCAGCACCCGCTCCGGTTCAACGGCCGGACGGTCTCGGTCGGTTACGAGGACCTGGCCGTCTACCGCCTGCTGGCCAAGGGCATCGCCGTGGTCGTCACCGACTACCCGGGCCTGGGTGCGACCGACCGGCTGCACACGTACGTCAACAGAGTGGACGAGGGCCACGCCGTCCTCGACGCCGTCCGTGCGGCACGCTCCCTGCCGGGCACCTCGATCACATCCGGTTCGCGCGTGGCGCTGTTCGGCTACAGCCAGGGCGGCGGCGCGACCGCTGCGGCCGCCGAACTGCAGCCCTCCTACGCTCCCGACGTCACCCTTGCCGGAACCTACTCGGGCGCCCCGCCGGCCGACCTGACGGAGGTCACCAAGGCGATTGACGGCAGCGACCTGGCGGGTGCGCTGGGCTGGTCGGTCAACGGTTTCCTGCAGTCCGACCCCGCCCTCCGGCCGATCGCCGACGCCCACCTCAACGCCGCGGGCCGGGCGGCTCTCAAGGATCTGTCGACGATGTGCGTGGGCGACGCGCTGCTCGCCTACAACTCGGTGCACAGCACCGGTTGGACCACGGACGGGCGATCCGTCAGCGACATCATCCAGTCCGAGCCGGCGCTGAAGGCCTTCCTGGACGAGCAGCGGATCGGCACGATGAAACCCGCGTCACCGGTGCGGGTCGCCACCGGCACCGGCGACGACCTCGTGCCTCACGCGCAGGCGCGACGCCTCGCCGCCGCCTGGTGTGCGAAGGGTGCCGACGTCGCCTACAAACCCGTGGTCCTGCCCAACCTGGGACGCGCTCTGATCAACCACTTCGCCCCACTGCTCGCCGACCAGGGCGACGCGATCTCCTGGCTCATCGACCGGCTCAACGCCCGTCCCGCCGCCTCCAACTGCTCCAGCCTGCCGCTCCTGCCCTGACCGGCCGGCGGCGCCGGCCCCGCTACAGGTGGACGGCGCCGTCCGCCGCGTACGCCTGCGCGACCAGCCCCTCGGCGCCCGGTTCCGGCCGCAGCAGGTGGGCGACGATCGCGGTCGTGGCCCGGTGCCAGTCGGCGCTGCGGCGGAGCATCGCGTGGTCGCCGCCCGTGACCACCACCATGCCGGCCTGGGCTCCGGCCTCGCGGGCCCGGCGTATGTAGTCGGCGGATTCGGCGGGAGGGGTCACGCGGTCGTGGTCACCGTGCAGGACCAACAGCCCTACGCCGGCGAGATGGCGGGCGGAGTCCACGGGCGGGCACCAGGGCGCCAGCGCCAGCACGCCGCGTACGAGCGGGTGGGACGCGGCTCGCAGGGCAGCCCTGGCTCCCATCGAGTGCCCCACGAGGACCGTGGGTACGGCTCCCGCCGACCGCTGCAGTTCGTCGAGCGCCCGCAGGGCGTCGTCAGCGGGGTCACCGGTGTTCCAGCCCCGGTGCCGGTAGCGGACCTGCCCGAGCAGGGTGTCCGGGGGTGAGTCCGCGGCGGCGGCCCGCAGTACCGGGCGCATGCGGAGCGCGGCGAGTTGCCAGGGGCGCGCCGTCCGGCGGCTCAGCTCAAGGCCGCCGTGCAGTGTCATGATCGCCGCGGCCGCCGTTGCGGGCGGCGCGTGGCGCACGATCAGCGCGGACTCGTTCCGCTGCATTACCCCACCATTCCTCACGCGTACGGCACCTCTCCACTCCGGACGCCTCATCCTCCCCCGAAGATCCGGGGCGGCGCCGCGGAGGGGGCGCACGCAATGGATCAGTGAGCTCTGTACGCGCCGCCACGCGAGTGAGGAAGATGCGCCGTGTCGGCGGCCTCCTGACCGGGACGCCCGGTACCTCAGGTCCAACTCGTCGAGAAAGCAGGTCGGCTCCTGTGCTGCTACGTCTGCCCGAATCCGTGTCCGAAGCGCAGGAGTGCATCGCCGAAGGAGCTGTACCCGTCGGCGGGGCGACGCTGATCTGGGCGGGCTGGCAACGCGACGGATTCCCCGAGCGGGCGATGTCGCTGCGCAACGTGCCGGAGGCCAATGTCATCGCGAGCGGGGCGCTCGGCGCCGCGGTGGTGCTGAGCCGGATCGACGAGCGCGTGCCCGAGGTGCTGCACCATGCGGCCGCCGGGGTCGGAACGGGAGCCGTGCGCCGCACGGCGACGGTCGGCGGCAACCTGGTCGGCAGTACGCTGCGCTGTCTGCTGCCGGCCGCGCTGGTGCTGAACGCCCGGGGGATCGTGCTCGACCGGGACCGGGTCTTCGAGACCGACCTGGCCGAGGTGGTGGCCAAGCACCACCTCCTGCTCAGCCTCCACTGGCGGGAACCCCTCGTCAGCGGCTATCGCAAGCTGTCCGGCGAGGCGGGGGGAGCGCCGCCGCTCGCCGTCGCCGCCGCGGTGCACGCCCACGACGACGGACTCGACCGCCTCCACGTCGCCGTCCGGGACGGTTACGAGGTCCTCACGGACGACGTCCCCTGCCACGCCGGCGGTGGCGCCGGCGCCGACCGGGCGATCAACGCTCTGGGCGACACGTCCCTCGGCACGCTCCACACCCCGGCGTGGGACGCCGTACGTGAGCACGTCACCCAGCTCCTGGCCCGCCCGGTCAGTCGGTGAGGCCTTTTCACGTCCGGTACTTCGGTCGCCGCCCGGGGGCGGCCGACGATCAACTCTCCATGCTCATACAGGAGTTGAAGGACGCGTCTCACTCCGCCGTCTTGCGGGCCAGCGCGTTGTTGCCTATCGAGTTGTGCACGCTGAAGCTCACGGCGTCCGAGCGGTAGCGGTCGTCGGACCACTCCACGGGGCGTCCTTCGCGGGTGGTCGTGACGCGCCGGACGCGCAGCAGCGGGCTGGTGCGGCGGATGCCGAGAAGGCCTGCGTCCTGCGCGCCGGCGGCGACCGCGTCGATGACGTGCTCACCGTACGCGAAGACGAGACCCGTGTCCTCGAAGAGCTGCTGGGTGACGGACGCGGCGTCCGGGTCGATCGCCTCTACGGCCGGCGAGATCCAGTCGGCGTAGACCGTACGCTCGACCAGGACCGGCTCGCCGTCCAGGCCACGCACCCGCAGGACGTGCAACACCCGTGCCCCCTCGCGCAGTTGGAGGCGGGCGGCGTCCTGTGCGGTGGCCGGCAGATACTCCTGCGACACCACGCGCCCCGTCGCTACCCGGCCCATGGCGCGGGCCCACTGGGCGAAGCTGCGCAGCTCGGCGAAGCTCTGGCTGCGGCGACTCGCGAGGACGACACGGCGGGCGCCCTGCCGGGAGCCGATGAGGCCCTCGGCCGTCAGTGCCGCGACGGCCTGACGGACGGTGCCGCGCGAGACGCCGTAGTGCGCGGCGAGTTCGGTCTCGGCGGGCAGCCTGCTGCCGACCGCGTACTCCTCGCGGTCGATCGCCCTCCGCAGCTCGTCGGCGATCTCCTCGTGTCGCGTCGGCAATGTGTCCCTCCGAGTCGGCAGCTGTGCACAGCGTGACCACCCTAATCGAGACCGCCGGGTGACTGCGCTTTCCCCGAACTGTGCAGGGATTGGGAGGTCACAATTTCGCCACTGTTTACGAACGCGTCACCGCAGGCAGCATTACTGAGGCCAACTTGTTCAGACAAGTTCTCAGTCTAGTGCGTCCCTGCGCCCCCTTCTGGAGTCACCGTGTCCCAGTCGAGAACAGCCGCCCTGTCAGGCTCCCTCGCCGTCGTCGCCGCGCTCGCCCTGAGTGCCTGCGGCGCCGCTCCCGACAACGCGTCGACGACCGCCGACGGCAAGAACGCCGCCACCGCCACCTCCGCCGCCGACTTCGGTGGCCTCGACGCCCTCGTGAAGGCCGCCAAGAAGGAAGGCACGCTGCACGCCATCGCGCTGCCCCGCGACTGGGCCAACTACGGCGCCCTCATCGACGGCTTCACCAAGAAGTACGGCATCAAGATCACGGTCGAGAACCCCGACGGCTCCAGCCAGGACGAGATCAACGCCGTCACCTCGCGCAAGGGCCAGGACCGCACGCCCGACGTTCTGGACCTCGGTAGTTCCTTCGCGCTCAGCGCCGCCCAGCAGGGACTCGTCGCGCCCTACAAGGTGGCCTCCTTCGCCGACATCCCGACCGGGCAGAAGGACCCGCAGGGGCGCTGGTTCAACGACTACGGCGGCTACATCTCCATCGGTTGCGACGCCAAGCGGATCAAGACCTGCCCGACCACGTTCGCCGATCTGCTCAAGCCGCAGTACAAGGGCCAGGTCGCGCTCAACGGCAACCCCACCAAGTCGGGTTCGGCCTTCGGCGGTGTGTACGCGGCCGCGCTCGCGAACGGCGGCTCCTTCGACAACATCCAGCCCGGCCTGGACTTCTTCGCGAAGCTGAAGAAGAACGGCAACTACACGCCCGTCGAGTCGACTCCGGCGACCGTCGAGAAGGGCGAGACGCCGATCAGCATCGACTGGGACTACCTGAACGCCGGTTACGCCGACGAGTTCAAGTCCAAGGGCGTCGACTGGAAGGTGTCGGTGCCGAGCGACGGCCAGTACGCGCAGTACTACTCCCAGGCCATCAACAAGGACGCCCCGCACCCGGCGGCCGCCCGCCTGTGGCAGGAGTACCTGTACAGCGCCGAGGGCCAGAACCTGTGGCTCAAGGGGTACGCCCGTCCGGCACTGATGACGGCCCTGGAGAAGGCCGGCACGCTGGACAAGACGGCCGCGGCCAAGCTCCCGAAGGTCTCCGGGACGCCGTCCTTCCCGACCGAGGCCCAGCAGAGCAAGGCCAAGACTGCCATCGCCGAGGGCTGGGCGAAGGCGATCTCCGGATGACCTCCACCCTCCCGAGGGTCGACACGGCGTCCGCCGCTGCACCGCAGCGGCGGCGCCGTGCGCCCGGCTGGCTCGCCGTCGTCCCGCTGCTCGTGGTCACCGTGATCGCCTTCGGCATCCCGGCGCTGGCCATGCTGAACGGCGCGTTCACGGTCAAGGACCAGGCGACGGGCGCGACTTCGTACACCACGGCGAACCTCACGGACTCCTTGCAGGGCGCCTACCTGACGGCCCTGCTCGGCAGTGTCAAGCTGTCCGCCCTCTCCGCCGCCCTCGCCACCGTGCTCGGCCTGTTCCTGGCGCAGGCCGTGGTGACCTCGCGGTTCCGGGCGCTGCGCGACGCCGTGCTGACCGCCTCCGGGGTACTGGCCAACTTCGGTGGCGTACCGCTCGCGTTCGCCTTCGTCGCCACCCTCGGCAACTCCGGCGTCCTCACCCAGCACCTCGGCCTCAAGGACGCGGGCTGGGACCTCTACAGCTTCTGGGGCCTGACCCTGGTCTATCTGTACTTCCTCATCCCGCTGATGGTGCTCACCATCACCCCGGCCCTGGAGGGGCTGCGCGCCCAGTGGCGCGAGGCCGCCCAGAACAACGGCGCCACCCACGCCCAGTACTGGCGGCACGTGGCCCTGCCGGTGCTCACGCCGTCCCTGCTCGGCGGTTTCGTGCTGCTCTTCGGCAGCGCGTTCGCCGCCTACGCCACCGCCGCCGCCATGGTGGGCAGCTCCGTCCCGCTGGTCACCCTCCAGATCGCCGACGCGATCTCCGGCAACGTCCTGGTCGGACAGGAGAACGTGGCGCTCGCCCTCAGCCTCGACATGGTGCTGGTCGCGGGCCTGGTGATGGCGGTCTACCTGCCCCTGCAACGACGGAGCGCGCGATGGCTCGCCTGAACCCGTGGCGGTGGGTCGTGTTCGGCCTCGCCGCGCTGTACTTCCTCGTCCCGCTGGGCGCCTCCGTGATCTTCTCGGTCGACGTCAACGACCGGATCACCTTCGGCGCCTACAGCCAGATCGTCTCCACCGGCGGCTTCGTCTCCAGCCTGGTGCTGGCCCTGGAACTGGCCGCCGCCACCATCGTCCTGGTGCTGCTGCTCATGGTGCCCGCGATGGTGGCCCTGCGGCTCGGCGCGCCCCGGCTGCGGCCGGTCGTCGAGGTGGTCTGCTCGCTGCCGCTGGTCGTGCCGCCCATCGCGTTCGTCGCCGGGATCAGCACGGTCCTGAAGTGGGGGCCCGACTACCTCTCGCGCACGCCCTTCTTCGAGACGATCGTGGCGATCCAGAACCCGGACTTCCCCTTCGTCCTCGTCCTGGCCTACGTCGTGATGGCGCTGCCGTTCGTCTACCGGGCCCTGGACGCCGGACTGCGCGCGATCGACGTGCCCACCCTCGTCGAGGCCGCCCGCAGCTGTGGCGCGAACCAGACCCAGGCGCTGCTGCGGGCCGTACTGCCGAACCTGCGCGGTGCCCTGCTCAACGCCTCCTTCCTCACCCTCGCCCTGGTGCTCGGCGAGTACACCGTCGCCCACCTTCTGGGCTTCCAGCCCTTCGCGGTGTGGATCGTCGACGTCTCCGGCTCCCAGGCCCAGATGTCCGTCGCCGTCTCCGTGCTCAGCCTGCTGGTGACCTGGGCGCTGCTGCTGGCCCTCGCCGCCCTCGGCGGCCGGAGTGCCTCCTCCCGTACCGTCTCCCGAGGGAAGACAACATCATGACTCTCACAGTCCCCGAGAACGACAGGACCGTCCGGGACGGTGCCGCCACCATCGAGTTCCGCGGCCTGCACCGCCGGTTCGGGGCGACGGTCGCGCTCGACGGCCTCGACCTGACCGTCCAGCCCGGCGAACTGCTCGCCCTGCTCGGCCCGTCCGGCTGTGGCAAGACCACCGCGCTGCGCATGCTCGCCGGGTTCGAGACGCCCGACTCCGGCGCGTTGCTGGTCGACGGGGAGGACGTCACCGGTGTTCCGGCCCACCGGCGCGACGCCGGGATGGTCTTCCAGTCGTACAGCCTCTTCCCGCATCTGAACGCGCTGGACAACGTGGCCTTCGGGCTGCGCATGCGGAAGGTGGCCACGGCCGAACGGCGTTCGCGGGCGGCCGAGTTGCTGGACCTGGTCGGGCTCGCCGACAAGGGCGAGCGGTTTCCGCACCAGCTCTCCGGCGGTCAGCAGCAGCGTGTCGCGCTCGCCCGGGCGCTCGCCCTGCGCCCGCGGGTCCTGCTGCTCGACGAACCGCTGTCGGCGCTGGACGCCAAGGTGCGCACCACCCTGCGCGAGGAGATCCGCCGACTGCAGCAGGAACTCGGCATCACCACCCTGTTCGTCACGCACGACCAGGAAGAGGCCCTGTCGACGGCGGACCGGGTCGCCGTGATGCGGGCCGGCCGGGTCGAGCAGTGCTCCACGCCCACCGAGCTGTACTCCCGCCCGGCCACCGCGTTCGTCGCCGAGTTCGTCGGGACGACGAGCCGGATCCCGGGGGTCATGACCGCGCCGGACACCGTCGAGGTGCTGGGGCGCCGGGTCCCCGCGACCGGCGAGGGCGTCACCGCCGGCGCGGACGTCGACGTACTGCTGCGCCCGGAAGGGGTGGACGTCACGCCCGATCCGGACGCCGGGGCACGGGTGGTGGCCACCGCCTTCCTGGGCGCGTCCACCCGCGTCACGGTACGGCTCCCGGACGGCGTCGAGGTCAAGTCCGACGTGCCCACCCGGCGCGCGGGTGAACTGCCCGTCGGCACACCGGTGGCCGTCGGACTCCAGGACCAGGAGGTCCTGGTGGCGCAGCGGCCGTAGACGGCTGCCCGAAGCTGCCGCAGTGGTCACACCGTCGCCCCGGCGTCCGGGTCCTCCGGGACGCCGAGTGCCGTTTCCCGACTCGGGAAAAGAAGAAAGAGAAGGTTTCCGTGGAAAGCGTTGCGGGTCGTATTCCTGACCCCTCGTTGGCGGCCGTGCTGTTCGACATGGACGGCACGCTCGTCGACACCGAGCGGCTCTGGTGGGAGGCGGTGGAGCAGGTCGCCGGACGGGCCCTGACCGAGGCCGACCGGCCGGACGTGCTCGGCCGGCCGGTCGAGCACACCGCGGCCTGGCTGGGCGCGGCCGGCGGACGGCCCGTCGCCGAGGTCGCCGGAGCGTTGCACCGCGAGTTCGCCGACCGGATCCGAGCGGGCGTCGTCCCCCGCCCCGGGGCCCTTGACCTGCTCGACGCGCTGGCCGCGGAGGACGTGCCCACCGCCCTGGTCACCGCCTCGCCCCGGGATGTCGCCGACACCGTACTGATGTCGCTCGGCGCCCACCGCTTCGCGGTCTCCGTGACCGCCGACGACACCGTCATCACCAAGCCCGCCCCCGATCCCTACCTCGCCGCGTGCCGCGCCCTCGACGTCGATCCGGCCCACTGCGTGGCGGTGGAGGACACCTCCACCGGGGTCAGCTCCGCCGAGGCCGCCGGGTGCGCCGTGCTGGCGGTGCCGTCGCTCGCCCCGATCGACGCGGCACCCGGACGGACCGTGGTGGACAGCCTGGAGGACGTGACCCCGAGCCGGCTGCGGGGCCTGGTCGGCCCCCGGCTGCGCGTCATGAGCTGGAACCTCTGGCACGGCGGCACCAAGGTCGAGGACCACCGCGCCAAACAGCTGAAGGTGATCCTGGACAGCGAGGCCGACGTCGTGGGCCTGCAGGAGACGGCCGGCACGTCGGCCCGGGAACTCGCCGAGGCGCTGGGCTGGCACCACCACCAGGCCGGCGAGAACCTCGGCATCATCAGCCGCCACCCCGTCACGGCCGCCCTCGGCGACCCCGGCGTCGGCTTCTACGGAGCGGCCGGTGCCCGCATCCGCGTCGGCCGCTCGTACGAGGTGGACGTGTGGACGGCCCATCTCCACTACACGCCGTACGGACCGTACGAGGCGGCCTTCGACGGGCTCGGACCGGCCGAGCTGATCGCCCACGAGGACGTACGGCTGGCCCAGATGCGGGAGACCCTGCGGTGGATCGCCGAGTCGGCCGACGCCGCGACGCCCGTGATCCTCACCGGGGACTTCAACTGCCCCTCCCACCTCGACCGGCCGGACGTGGCCTGGCCCGTGACGAGGGCCGCCGAGACCGCCGGTCTGCGCGACTCCTACCGCGAGGCGCATCCCGATCCGGTCCGCGAACCGGGCCACACCTGGTCGCCGATCCACATCCGGCACGAGAACGACGTGACGCGCCCGGAGCCGCAGGACCGCATCGACTACGTCCTGCACAGCGGCCGCGGCCTGGAGGTCGTCGACTCCCGCACCGTCGTCACCGGCGTCCCGCGCGCCTGGCCGGATGTCGCCGACAACGACTGGCCGTCGGACCACGCGGCGGTCCTCACCACCTTCGCGTTGAACCACCGCTGACGACCCGCCGCCAAGAGCCGTCACCGAAGAGCCGTCGCATTGCTCCGTCCGAGTGGTGGATCCCCCCACTCGGTCGTAGCGTCGAAGAAGCGGTCGTAGCGTCGTACGGTCGGTGGGCGACGGCAGCGGGGAGCTGACATGCGCAGGCACACATGGAGTACGGCGGTCACGCTCTGTTTCGCCGCCGCGCTGGCGGCTGCGGCGAGCGCGCCGTCCCAGGCCCGGCCGACGGCGCCGGCGGCCTCGCACACGGTGCGGCAGCAGGCCCGCGTCCCCGTGCTCGTCGACTGCTTCTGGCACGCGGACGTGCGCCCCACCGCCTTCGTGCTGGCCTGCGGTGACGGCAACAGCCGCCTGGCCTCGATGCATTGGTCGCAGTGGGGCCGGACCGCGGCGAAGGCCCGGGGTGTCAACATCGTCAACGACTGCAAGCCCTACTGCGCGGCGGGCAGGTTCCACGCGTACCGCGTCTTCGTACGGCTGGATCACCCGAAGCACTGGAAGAAGCACCCCCGGCTGCAGCACTACACCCGGATGACCCTCGTGTACCAGGGCGCCAGGCCGGACACGTTCCCGCGGACGGTGACCTATCCGCTGTGGAACTGAACTCGCCGCTCAACGGCCCGTTCAGCTGCACGCTCACGCCCCGGAGTCGATGCCGGTGATCACGGCAGGCCCGAGCGGCGCCGTACCGGGATCCAGGCCCGCTGCCTCCAGTGCCGATTCCGCGAGTTGCCGGGCGTCGAGTTCGGCGCGGGGACCGCTGTCCGCCTCGATGGTGAGGCGGATGGTGAAGGTGTTGTCCTCGTTCACGTTGAGGACGTCGAGGTCCTCGGCGCTCCCCATGTGTGTGCGGTGCGGATCGGCCGGGCGCAGGGCGCGCTTCAGCTCCGCTCGCGTTTGTGCTCCGGCGTCGGTGGTGAAGGTGCCGGGCACCGTGATCACGAATGTCGTCATGGCAGTCCTTCCGTCCTTCCGTCCTTCCGTCGCGATCCTTCCGTCGCGATGCACATCGTCCAGTACCCCGCATCGAGGCGTTGCCCACGCAATGCCCCCTCGCGGGTGACGTCATGGCCGGTCATCGGCCTCCACGGGCAACCGGCTCTGCGTGGCCTCCCCCGCGGTGAGGTGTTCCAGAACCTCGACGAGTTCCTGGCAGGCCTGCTCCACCGAGTTTCTGGTGTTGAACTGCTCGGTGATCACCGCTGACAGGAGCAGAGCGGTCAGCGCCATCGCGCCGTTGAACGCCTGGAGTTTGATCATCACTTGGATCCGGGGTATTCCCGCGAACGGTCCGACCTGGTCGGTCGCCGCGATCGTGGCCATGACGGAGGCGAAGAGGGCGCACAGCATGCTGCCCGCGAGCCGGAAGCGCAGGGCCGCCCAGATCAGGAGCGGGTAGACGAGGAACAGCAGGCTCACGGCGCTGTGGGTGGCGAAGGGCACGAGGACGCAGGCGACCAGGGTCAGGCCCACGGCCTCCTTCCAGCGGGGGGTGGGCGGCTGCCGGCGCGCCCCGTACAGCACCAGCAGGACCGGGGTGACGATCAGGACTCCCATCGCGTCACCGGCCCACCAGGCCGACCAGACGAGCCAGAAGCTCTGCGTGGCGAGTTTGCCCGTGAGGACAAGGAGGCCGGCGCCGACGGTCGCGCTGACGAGCGTGGCGGTGAGGGCTCCCAGGAACACCAGGGCGACGCCGTCGCGTAAGCGGGCGAGGTCGGTGCGGAAGCCCACCTTGCACAGCATGTAGTACGCGCAGACGGGGGCGGCGGTGTTGCCGACGAGGGTGCCGATGACGGCGGGCTGGAGTGAGGTGATGGACATGACGACGAACAGTGCGCCGAGGGCGATGCCGGGCCAGGCACGCAGACCGAACAGAAGCAGACAGGCGACCGCGACGCCCATGGGCGGCCAGATGGGTGTGACCACCGCGTCCCCGACGACGAGCTGGCGCAGGAGACCCAGCCGCCCGGCGGCGTAGTAGCAGGCGGCGACGGTCAGCGCCTGGAAGGCGAAGACGGCCGGCCGCCGCAGGTCCTGGATAGCCACCACAGCTGCCATCAGACACCGATGTCAGCCGCTCGGCGAGGCGGGAGAAGGGCGGCCCGGCGCTACGGCCGCCGGTCGGGCCCGTCGGTCCACGGCCGCCGGCGGTCGGGCCCATCGTGTCCGACGACCAGTACGGCCGCGTCGTCCTCGTGGCCGACGCGCTCGGCCACCTTCATCACACCGGCGGCGAGTGCGTCGGCCTCCATCCCGGCGACCGCGGCGATACCCGCGAGCCGCACCACCTGTTCGAGGCCCTCGTCGACATGCAGCGACGGCCCTTCCACCACGCCGTCCGTGAGCAGGACGAACACGCCGCCCGTGGTCAGGCGGTATCGGGAGACCGGGTACTGCACTCCTTCCTCGATGCCGAGGGGCGGCCCGCCCTCGTCCTCGGCGATGCCGGACTGTCCGTCCGCGGTGGCCCAGATGTGGGGGATGTGTCCGGCCCGGGCGCTCTCCAGCACCCCGGTGGACGGGTCGAGCCGCATGAAGGTGCACGTGGCGAAGAGGTCGGTGCCGAGGGAGAGGAGGAGGTCGTTGGTCCGGGAGAGCAGCTCGCCGGGATCGCCGGTGACGGCGGCGAGGGCGCGCAGGCCGACCCTGACCTGGCCCATGAAGGCGGCCGCCTCGATGTTGTGGCCCTGGACGTCGCCGATGGACAGGCCGATGCGCCCGTCGGGCATGGTGAAGGCGTCATACCAGTCGCCGCCCACGTTGAGGCCGTGGAAGGCCGGTGCGTAGCGGACGGCCAGGTGGAGGCCCGGGGCGGCGGGCAGGTCCCGGGGCAGCATGCCGCGCTGCAGGGCGACGGCCAGCTCGACCCGGGAACGCTGCAGCTCCGCCAGCTCGCGTGCCTGGGCGGTCAAGGACCCGAGTCTGGCGAGCAGCTCGTCGCCGTCGTCTGTCGGGCGCTCGAGGGACATGATCACTCCGGCGGGGCCGTGGGCCGTGGCCCCATCGGGGCAAAACCCCAGATTATGCGCTTCAGAGGATGATAGCGACATGGTGGGTGAGGGGACCCCTTCGAGGCTGCGCCGGTTCGCCTCGTCACGGCCCGTCACAGTCGGGCAGCCGCCCTGTCACCCACCGCTTCATCCGCCGAGGGCCGCCATCACCACGTCCTTCGCCTCGTCCTGCACCTGGCGCAGGTGGTCGGGGCCGCGGAACGACTCGGCGTAGATCTTGTACACGTCCTCGGTGCCGGAGGGACGGGCCGCGAACCAGGCGTTCTCGGTGCTCACCTTGATGCCGCCGATGGCCGCGCCGTTGCCCGGGGCTTCGGTGAGCACCCCGGTGACCGCCTCGCCGGCCAGGGTGTCGGCGGTGACCTGCGCGGGCGACAGCTTGGCGAGCAGCGCCTTCTCCTCGCGGGTCGCGGGGGCGTCGATGCGGGCGTAGGCCGGCTCGCCGAAGCGGGCGGTCAGGGCGGCGTAGTGCTCCGACGGCGTCTTACCGGTGACCGCGATGATCTCTGAGGCGAGCAGCGCCAGGATGATGCCGTCCTTGTCGGTGGTCCACACCGAGCCGTCACGGCGCAGGAAGGACGCCCCGGCCGACTCCTCCCCTCCGAAGCCGATCGAGCCGCCCACCAGCCCGTCCACGAACCACTTGAATCCCACCGGCACCTCGACCAGCCGGCGCCCCAGGTCCGCGGCGACCCGGTCGATCATCCCGGACGACACCAAGGTCTTGCCGATGCCCGCGTCGGCCGGCCATTCCTTGCGGTGGGCGTACAGGTAGGAGATGGCCGTGGCCAGGTAGTGGTTGGGGTTCATGAGCCCCGCGTCCGGCGTGACGATGCCGTGCCGGTCGGCGTCGGCGTCGTTGCCCGTTGCGACCTGGAAGCGGTCGCGCTGTTCGATGAGCGAGGCCATCGCGTACGGCGACGAGCAGTCCATACGGATCTTGCCGTCCCAGTCGAGCGTCATGAAGCGCCAGGTGGGGTCCGCGAGGGGGTTGACCACGGTCAGGTCGAGCCGGTGCTGTTCGGCGATACGGCCCCAGTAGCCGACCGACGCGCCGCCGAGCGGGTCGGCGCCGATGCGCACTCCGGCGGCGCGGACCGCGTCCAGGTCGAGCACGTGCGGCAGGTCGGCGACGTAGGCCCCGAGGAAGTCGTGACGGCGGGTGGTCTCGGCAGTGAGGGCCCTGGCGTACGGGATACGCCGTACGTCCTTGAGGCCGGCCGTGATGATGTCGTTGGCCCGGTCCTGGATCCAGGAGGTCGCCTCGGAGCCCGCCGGTCCGCCGCTCGGCGGGTTGTACTTGAAGCCTCCGTCGGCGGGCGGGTTGTGCGAGGGGGTGACCACCACGCCGTCGGCGAGGCCGGAGGTGCGGCCGCGGTTGTGGGTGAGGATGGCGTGCGACACCGCGGGGGTGGGTGTGTAGCCGTCCGCGCTGTCGATGAGCACGGTGACGCCGTTGGCCGCGAACACCTCCAGGGCGGTGACCCGTGCGGGCTCGGAGAGGGCGTGCGTGTCGGCGCCGAGGAAGAGCGGACCGTCGGTGCCCTGGTCGGCGCGGTACTCGCAGATCGCCTGGCTGGTCGCGGCGATGTGGTCCTCGTTGAACGCGGTCGTCAGGGACGATCCGCGGTGTCCTGACGTGCCGAAAGCCACCCGCTGCCCCGGGTCGGCCGGATCCGGGTGCAGCGCGTAGTACGCGGTGACCAGCCGGGCGACGTCGACGAGATCCTCGGGGCCGGCCTGCTGACCCGCTCGCTCGTGCTGCATGTGCCCGCTCCTCCACATCGGTTGACCAAAACGCCTGCCGCCCCATCTTCCCTCGTCATGGCCGCGGCATGCGAGGCCGCGTCAGTGGCCGGACCGGTTCAGCAGCGCGCAGACGAAGTTCTCCTGGACCGAGCGCAGCCGGCTCAACAGGTCCGGCTTCATTTCCTGGTTGATCTGGGTGGTGACGGAGAACGTCAGGGACCGGCGGCCGTCGGGGGTGGCGGCGATCAGCTGGGTGTATCCGGGAAAGTTGCCGGTGTGCCCGAGCACCACGCCGCACCGGGTCGCGTAACGGAAGATGGCGAGACCCGCCATGTTGGCGCCGGGGCCCGCGGGTTCGGACGCGCCCTCGATCCAGCGCCGTTGCTCGCGGACGACGTTTCTGCCGTAGAGCGCACCGCCGGCGTAGCCGCGGATGAAGCGGGTCATGTCGGCGGGCGTGGAGATGATGCCGCCCGACGCCCAGGAACCGGAGGCGCTGAGGGCCTCGCTGACATCCTCCGGGGGCTCGGGCGGGGTCACGTCATAGCCGTGCAGATAGGGCGCGGGGATCCGCCAGTCCTGGGGAAGGCTGGTGTTCCGCAGCTTCAACGGCCGGTAGACCAGCGTGCGCAGCAGTTGCTCGTACGGGGTGCGGGTCGCCGCCTCCGCCATCAGGGCGACGGCGATGTTGTCGGAGTTGGAGTAGCGGTACTCGGTGCCCGGGGGGAAGTTGAGGGGCCGGTCGGCGACGAAGTCGAGCAGGTGGCGGGAGTCGAAGTGGTGGTGCGGGTCGGCCGCGAGGATGCTCAGGAACTCGGCGGACTCCGTGAAGTCCGGCAGGCCGCTGGTGTGGTTGAGGAGTTGTCTCAGGGTGACCTGGTGCCAGGCGCTGGGCAGTTGTGGCAGCCGCTCGCCCAGGGTCTCGTCCAGGCGCAGGGCGTGCCGGTCGACCAGGCTCAGTGCCACCGCTCCGCTGAAGGCCTTCGCCGTGCTGGCGATGCGCATGTGGTCGTCGGGGCTCGGGCGACGGCCCGTGGCAAGGTCGGCGACGCCCGCGCTCACGACCTCGCTCCTACCGTCCCGACGCAGCACTGCGATCACTCCGGGCGGTCCGCCCGGGGCGTGCACGAGCTGCTCCAGCTGGTCGCGCAGGTCGGCGTCGCGCGGTGCGGGAGCGGCGGCGGTACTCGCGGGTGCCTGGCCGAGCGCTGTCACGCAGACGGCGACGACACAGGTCGCGCGCAGCCGGGAACGGAGGCGGAAGGAGCGGGCCGGGGCGGAGCGAAGGGGCATCAGGTCTCCCATGGCAGGCCGATCGTGCAGGCCAAGCCTTGCCCGGTGCGCGGAGTGAAGCTCTTCCGGCTGCTGCATCCGGCCGAACGGCTCAACCGTCGGCCGGCACCACCCTCCTCACCTTGCCCAGGGTGTCCGCCTCCAGGTAGCCGCCGCCATTGAAATCGTGGCTCAGATAGACGGCCATTCCGGCCGGGGTACCGAAGACGTTGTCCGGCTGCTTCACGACCAGGTACCGGGATGTCGGCTTGTCGACCTTCAGTTCCTTCTCGGCTCGGGCGAACAGGGCGGGCACGGCGTCCCATCGGAAGTTCTTCAGGCTCACCGGCTCCGTGTCGCTGGACAAGGTGCCCTTGATGATTCCCTGCTCCGCCCCGCTGCCGGCGCGGTAGTCGTAGTCGACGTAGTGGGTCCGGCTGCCGTCCACCATCATCGCGGCCGACGCGTGGTCCGGATAGATGTAGAAGTCACCGAAGCTGTCGCTTCCCGATGCTTCCTCCAGAGCCTTGATCACCGTCCGAATGCCGTTCGGGGTGAGCAGGTTGCCGGCCTTGGCGGTCGAGCCGGTCACTGTGGCCGAAGGGGGTGAAGTCGAGGCGGTGGGACTCGAACCTGCCCGGTGCGTCCGGCGGTCCTTGCCCGTCGGCGCCGCCGTATGGTCGCCGTCGCCGCCCGACAGGGCCACCCACACAACTCCGCCCGCCAGCACGGCACCGACCGCCACCGCGGCGAGCGCTGCCCGCAGCGTTCGTCGGGCGTCGGGGCGGGGCATCACGGTGTCGGAGGGATCAGGGACCGGGACCGAGGCGGCGTTCCGCGGGGGCGCCAGGGGATACGAGGTGACCGTGGGTTCGTCGCCGGCCTCTGCCGTGGCCGCCAGCAGCCGGTCGACGGTCTCCGCGTCCGGACGCGCCGCGGGATCACGGACGAGCACACGGGCCAGTACGGGAGTCAGCGGCCCGGCCTGCACGGGCGGGGGTACGTCCTCGTGGAGTACGGCGGCCAGGGTGGCCAGGGTCGTTCCGCGCCGCAGCGGATGCCGCCCCTCGACGGCCACGTACAGCATCATCGCCAGCGACCACAGGTCCGACGCGGGTCCGCCGTCGCCGCCCGTGACGCGCTCCGGGGCCATGAAGTCGGCGGTGCCGATGATCGATCCGGTGGCCGTCAGCGCGGTGGCATCACGGATCGCGGCGATGCCGAAGTCGGTGAGGACCGGCCGGCCGTCGGTGCGCAGCAGCACGTTGGCGGGTTTCACGTCGCGGTGCTGGACGCCCGCGTCGTGCGCGGCGCGCAGCGCGTCGAGGACTCCGCGACCCGTGCGAGCGGCCTCGGCGGGCTTCAGGGGGCCGCGGGCCAGCCGGTCGGCGAGGGAACCGCCCTCGACGAGTTCCATGACGATCCACGGGTAGGTGCCCTCGCCGCCGTCGACGATGTGATGGATCGTCACGACGTTGGGATGCTGGACGCGGGCCAGGGCGCGGGCCTCGCGCAGCACCCGCTCCCGCAGCATCCGTGCCGAGTCCGGGTCGTACTCGGCGAGGTCCGGGTCGGCGGGCCGGACCTCCTTGACGGCCACGCTGCGGTGCAGCAGCAGGTCGCGGGCGCGCCACACCGTGCCCATTCCGCCACCACCGAGCCGGGCCTGAAGCTCGAAACGGCCGTCGACGACCCGTCTGTCGGTGTCCCCCTCGTTCATGGCGAGGAGCATAAGGGGCGCGAAATGCGCACGTGGCCCCGGGCATGAGGTCGGCGGCCGTCCGTGGCGCGGCTGAACGGCCCGGGCGGGGAGACCGCCCGGCCCGTGCGTGTCGTCGGGTGCCGCGCGTCAGCCGAACATGCCCGGCTGGTAGTCGCCGGCGGGCTGCTGAACGATCACGTTGAAGCGGTTGTACATGTTGATCAGGGCAATGATGGTCACGAGGGCGGCGAGCTGGTCCTCGTCGTAGTGCTTGGCGGCGTTGGCCCAGGCCTCGTCCGTGACGCCGCCCGCCGCGTCGGCGATGCGGGTGCCCTGCTCCGCCAGTTCCAGGGCGGCGCGCTCGGCCTCGGTGAACACCTTCGCCTCGCGCCAGACCGCGACCAGGTGCAGTCGCTGCGGGTCCTCCCCGGCGGCCAGCGCGTCCTTGGTGTGCATGTCGGTGCACATGCCGCAGCCGTTGATCTGGCTGGCACGGAGCTTCACGAGCTCCTGCGTGGCGTGCGGCAGCGTCGAATCCGAGACGGCCTTGCCCGCCGAGTTGAGGTGCCGGAAGACCTTGGTCGCGACCGCGTTCTCAAAGAGGTTCAGGCGAGCTTCCATGGTGTGCTCCAGTGTCGTCGTCGTTGCCTACACCTCTCTGACGGCACGGCTCGGCCCGATGTGACACACACGAATGTGACCTGCGTCTCGCCGGGCCCCTGCCTTCGACGATGCCTTCGGCTCGGTCAGTCCAGCAGTCCGGCGGCGAGGGTCGCGCCCAGTTCCCAGCATGCCTCGATGTCTGAGCGGGCCGGCTGCCCGGTCACGGTGACGGGCTTGGCGGCGGCCCGCCAGCCGAGACCGGTGGTGATCGTCTCGATCCCCCGCACCGCGCCCGTGACGTCGCTGCCGCCGTGCACGTAGTAACCGAAGGGGCGGCCCTGAGTGGCGTCCAGACACGGGTAGTAGATCTGGTCGAAGAAATGCTTGAGGGCTCCGGACATGTAGCCGATGTTGGCCGGGGTGCCGAGCAGATACGCGTCGGCGGCCAGGACGTCGGACGCCGTGGCCGCCAGTGCCGCCCGCCGCACGACCTCGACACCCTCGATCTCGGGTGCGGTCGCGCCGGAGACGACGGCCTCCAGCAGGGCCTGGCAGTGGGGCGAGGGCGTGTGATGCACGATCAGCAGGGTGGGCACACCCCGCACCCTACTCAGAGCCGATGCCGACCCGATGCCGACCCGATTCAGAGCCGATTCAGAGAAGACACCGCTGAATCCGATGAAAGGGAGTTGTTGGACTTCAGAATCGTGCGCGAGCACAGTGTGCCCCATGAGCCACCTCGCAGATCCCGAGCGTTACAACGGCACCATGCGCTACCGGCGCACCGGACGTTCGGGCCTCGACCTCCCCCTTCTCTCCCTGGGTTACTGGCACAACTTCGGGGACGACCGGCCCTTCGAGACCCAGCGCGAGATCGCCCTGCACGCGTTCGACCTCGGGATCACCCATCACGACCTGGCGAACAACTACGGTCCGCCGTACGGCTCCGCGGAGATCAACTTCGGGCGGCTGATGAAGCAGGACCTCGCGCCGTACCGCGACGAGCTGGTGGTCTCCACCAAGGCCGGCTGGGACATGTGGCCCGGCCCGTACGGTCAGGGCGGCGGATCCCGCAAGTACATGCTCGCCTCGCTCGACCAGTCGTTGCGGCGCACGGGCCTGGACTACGTCGACATCTTCTACTCCCACCGTCTCGACGCCGGCACCCCGCTGGAGGAGACGATGGGCGCGCTCGACACGGCGGTGCGCCAGGGCAAGGCCCTCTACGTCGGCATCTCCTCGTACGACGCCGAGCGCACCCGTGAGGCCGCCGCGATCCTGCGTGACCTGGGTACTCCGCTGCTCATCCACCAGCCGTCGTACAACATGCTCAACCGCTGGATCGAGACCGACGGTCTGCTGGACGCCGCCCAGGAGGAGGGTTTCGGGGTCATCGGGTTCACCGCGCTCGCCCAGGGGCTGCTGACCGGGCGTTATCTCGGCGGCGTGCCCGAGGGTTCGCGGGCCGCGGCGGGCACGTCGTTCGACACGGCGTGGCTGTCGGAGGACATGCTGGGCCGGCTGCGGGCGCTCAACGACATCGCGGCGCGGCGCGGGCAGACCCTGGCGCAGATGGCGCTCGCCTGGGCGCTGCGGGACGAGCGGGTCACGTCGCTGGTCATCGGCGCTTCGCGCACGGAGCAGTTGGAGCAGAACGTCGCCGCGCTGGACAACCTCGACTTCAGCTCCGAGGAGCTGACCGAGATCGACAAGTACCTCACCGACGGGGGTGTCGACCTGTGGCGTGAGGCCCGGACCGGGAACCTCGGCTGAACCGGGCGCTCAGCACAGCACGCGCAGCGCTCCGGGCAGGACTCTGACCGTGACGGGCAGGACGGCCTCGACCTCTCCGTCGGCGCCGTAGGGCACGTCACGGTCTGCGGAGATGCTGATCTCCCTGCCGCGCAGGATGCGCACCTGCGGCCGGTCGACGTGGGTGCCCGTCCTGAGTTCGTTCATCAGGGTGAAGAAGAGCCGCCGGGGCGCCTCGCTGATCATCACCACGTCCAGCAGGCCGTCGTCCACGCGCGCGGCGGGGGCGATGAGGCGTCCTGAGCCGTAGTAGCCGGAGTTGGCGGCCACCACGGTGTAGCCGGTGTGCTGGTGTGTCACGCCGTCGACGGTGACGCGGTAGCGGGCGGGCCGCCAGGTGGTGACGGCGCGCAGGCCGCCGGCGTAGTAGGAGGCGGCGCCGCGCAGGAGTTTCGCGTGGTTGGCGTGGCGGTTGGCGAGGGCGTCGACGCCGGCGTACACGCTGCCGAGGACGACGGTGCGGTCGTGGGTGGCCGACTCGACCTCGATGGTGTCGACCGGGCGCGGCTCGTGATGGAGCAGCACCTTGGCCAACGCCGGGGGTTGTGTGGGGAGTTCGAGAGCTCGGGCGAAGTCGTTGCCGCGGCCCGCGGGGACCAGGCCGAGTACGGAGCCGGTGCCGCTGAGGGCGCCGCCGATGCCGCCCGCGATGCCGTCCCCGCCGACGGCGAGCACGACGCGGCCCTGTTGTCCGGCATGCCGGGCGAGTTCCTGGGCGTGGGCCAGGCTGCGGCTGTACTCGGTCTGCAGCTCGGCGCCCGCCTCGCGCAGCAGCCGGGCCACGGCGAGCAGCGCGGCGGCCGACGTGGATCCGCCCGCGGTGGGGTTGACGACGGCGGTGAACTGTCGCATCGGTGTGCCTCCGGGGCGGACGGGTCGATGGTGCCGGGCAGGGGTTGACGAGGTGCCGGGTCAGTCGTCGAGGGGCAGGAGCACGCCGGGGTTCAGCAGTCCCACCGGATCCAGTCGCCGCTTGACGGCACGCAGCGCGTCGACGGCCAGCGGGCCGGCCTCGCGGACGTACCAGTCGCGGTGGTCGGTGCCCACTCCGTGGTGGTGGGTGATCGTGCCGCCCGCGGCGAGGATCGCTTCGTTGGCGGCGTGCTTGGCCGGCGTCCAGTGCGCGACGGGGTCCTCGCCCTGCGCCGAGACGACGGTGAAGTACAGCGAGGCGCCGTTCTCGTAGACGTGGGAGATGTGGCACATGACCAGGGGCGGGGTGCCGGCCTCGGTGAGGGTCGTGGTGAGCGCGTCGCGCACGGCGGCGTACAGCTCCGGGATGCGGGACCAGTAGGCCGCGGTCTCCAGTGTCTCGGCGAAGGCGCCCGCGTCGAGCAGGGCGTCGCGCAGATAGGGGGCCGAGTAGCGGCCGTGGGCCCAGTGTGCGCCCGGCTCCTCGCCCAGGGGGGTGCCGCCGCACTCGCGCAGGACGGCCGCGGCGCGTTCCCGGCGGTACGAGGTGTCCTCCTCTGTGCCTTCGTAGCCGGCGATAGCCGTGCAGCCGACGGCAGTCGGGGCGTCGGCCGCTCCGATGGCGTCGGGCCGGGCGAGGCCGATCAGGGTCTCCGTCTCGTCGGACAGGCGCAGCACGGTCGGGCGCGGCCCGTCCTGGGCGAGTCTGCGCAGGGCCGCGGACCCTTCCTCGAAGGAGGCGAAGCGCCAGCCTTCGTAGACCCGGATCTGCGGGACGGGGTGGACGCGGAGCGTCACGGCGGTGATGACGCCGAAGGCCCCCTCGGAGCCGAGGACGAGCTGGCGCAGGTCGGGGCCGGCCGCCGAGCGCGGGGCGCGGCCCGTGTCGATGGTGCCCTCGGGGGTGGCGAGGGTGAGACCGAGGACCATCTCGTCGAAGCGGCCGTAACCGGCGCTCGCCTGGCCGCTGGAGCGGGTGGCGGCGAATCCGCCGATGGTGGCCCACTCGTAGGACTGGGGGAAGTGGCCAAGGGTGAAGCCGTGTTCGGCGAGCAGCGCCTCGGCCTGCGGGGCGCGCAGGCCCGGTTGCAGGGTGGCGGTGCGAGAGACCGGGTCGAGGGCGAGCAGGCCGTCCATGCGCCGCAGGTCCAGGGCGACGAACGTGCCCCGCGCGGGAGCGAGGCCACCGACGACGGAGGTGCCGCCGCCGAACGGGACGAGCGCCAGGCCGTGTTCGGCGCACGCGCGCAGCACGGCGACGATCTCTTCGTGGCCGGCCGGGAGCAGCACGGCCGCCGGGGCGTCCGCGGTGTCGCCCTCCCGGATGCGCAGCAGGTCCGGGGTGGACTTGCCGCGGGTGTGCCGGATCCGGGTCTCGGCGTCGGTGCGCACGTACTCCTCGCCGCCCACGGCGGCCGCGAGGGCGTGGTGCGCGGCAGGCTCCAACTGCCCCTCCGCAACAGCGATGTCCACGAGGCCGACCGGCTCGGCGCTGCGCGGCTTGACGCCGAGCAGATCGCGCAACAGCCCGATCACCGTGTCGGGCAGCGGCGCCGCCTTGGCCGGATCGCCCCAGCCACTCCACAGCATGTCCATGACTGTCGTCCTCACCGGTCGATTCGAGCGATTCCGTCTCCTGGCGACGCCGTGGGGCGCCGAGACGTTACACTGTGACACATGACGCCTATTCGTCACAACAGCTCGGACAGTGATGCGGTGCTCGACGCGGTGCGGGACTGCGTCCTGGCCGTCGGGGTCCGTCGTACGACGCTCACCGACGTGGCCCGCCGCGCGGGCGTCTCCCGGATGACGCTGTACCGGCGCTGGCCCGATGTGCGCACCCTCGTCGGTGACCTGATGACCCGGGAGTGGGTCGAGGTGGCCACCCGGGCGATACCCGAGCGCCGGCCGGGGGCGGACGCGCGCGGCCTGCTCGTGGACGGGCTCGTGGCCGGGGTGGACTCGTTCCGCGCCCATCCCCTCTTCCGGAAGATCGTCGACGTCGATCCCGAGCTGCTCCTGCCCTATGTGCTGGACCGCCGCGGCGCGAGCCAGATCGCGCTCCTGGAGCTGCTGGCGGACGGCCTGAAGGAAGGACACGCCGACGGATCGGTCCGGGCGGGCCACCCCGAGCGCCAGGCCCGCTCCCTGCTGCTGATCGTCCAGTCCTTCACCCTGTCCCTGCGGACCATGACCGACGAGGACGACGCGGAACTGGACTCCGCGGCCTTCCTCACGGAGCTGCGCTCCATCCTGGAGAGGACCCTCACCCCATGAGCCACAGCCCCGCCGCCGGATCGTCCCTGTCCGCCGCCCGGCGTTCGCGCGAGCTGACCGAGACCGTCGGCGGCCCGGCCGTGGACGTCCTCGTCGTCGGGCTCGGCGCCACCGGAGCGGGGGCCGCGCTGGACGCGGCCGCCCGCGGGCTGAGTGTCGTC
Organism: Streptomyces sp. NBC_00461; assembly: GCF_036013935.1. NCBI lineage: Bacteria > Bacillati > Actinomycetota > Actinomycetes > Kitasatosporales > Streptomycetaceae > Streptomyces > Streptomyces sp. NBC_00461. The sequence continues at coordinate 10,000,959 of NZ_CP107902.1, read as the reverse complement.
GCCGTCGACGCCCACGACCTGGCCTTCGGCACCTCCCGCTGGAGCAGCAAGCTGATCCACGGCGGGTTGCGCTACCTCGCCTCCGCGCAGTTCGACGTCGCCCACGAGAGCGCGGTCGAGCGGGGGGTGCTGATGGAGCGCACGGCACCCCATCTGGTGCGCGCGCAGCCGTTCGTCCTGCCCCTGACTCCGCTGGTCGGCCGGGGCCAGGCAGCGCTGGCCTGGGCGGGGTTCCGGGCCGGTGACGCGCTGCGTGTGACGGCCCGTACGGCGCGGGCCACGCTGCCGGCGCCGCGCCGGCTGTCCGCGGTGGAGACCCGCCATCTCGCCCCCGCCCTGCGCACCGACGGCCTGCGCGGCGGCCTGCTGTCCTGGGACGGGCGGCTCGTCGACGACGCGCGTCTGGTGACCGCCGTCGCGCGCACCGCGGCCGCTCACGGTGCACGGATCCTGACCCGCGTCAGGGCGCTGGAACTCACCGGCTCCGGCGCCCGCGTCCGTGACGAACTCACCGGCGAGGAGGGCGAGATCCGGGCCCGCGCGGTGATCAACGCCTCGGGCGTCTGGGCGGGCGGACTGGTCGACGGCATCCGCATTCGGCCCTCGCGCGGCACGCACCTCATCCTGCGTGCGGAGGACCTCGGCCCCGTCCCGGCCGGCCTGCACATCCCCATCCCCGGGGAGACCAACCGCTTCGTCCTCGTCCTGCCGCAGGGCGACGGCCGCGTGTACGTCGGCCTCACCGACGAACCCGTCGAGGGCGACATCCCCGATGTGCCGGAGGTCCCCGAGACGGACATCGGCTTCCTGCTCGACGTCCTCGGCTCGGTCCTGAACATCCCGGTCCGGCGCCAGGACGTCGTCGGCGCCTTCGCGGGGCTGCGCCCGCTGCTGGACACGACACCGGAGGCCGGCTCCGGCGCCACGGCCAGGACAGCCGACATCTCCCGCCGGCACGCGGTGCTCACCTCGTCCGAGGGCGTGATCACGGTGGTCGGCGGCAAGCTCACCACGTACCGGCGCATGGCCGAGGACGCGGTGGACGCCGCCGTCGCGGGCCGTCACCTCACCGCGGGCCCCTCCCCCACCGCATCGCTGCCGCTCGTCGGCGCCGCGTCCCCTCGCGCCCTCGACGCGCTGCCGGCACCGCGCCACCTGGTACGGCGCTACGGCACCGAGGCGTCGGCCGTCCTCGCGCTCGGCGAGCACGACCCCCGGCTCGGCGAGCGGGTCCTGCCGGGACACCCGGTGACCGCGGCCGAGCTGCTGTGGGCGGTGCGCCACGAGGGCGCGCTCGACGAGGCCGACGTACTCGACCGCCGCACCCGGATCGGCCTGGTGCCGACGGACCGCGCCGCGGCACTGGACACCGCGCGGGAACTGCTCGGCGAGGTGCTGGACCGGCAGGACTGAGGCCCGGCAGGGCTAAGTCCCGGCAGGGCTGAGGCTCATCCGCTCAGGCTGCGGCCTCGGCCCGGCGTGCGAAATCGCAAATGCCCGCATATGCTCCATTTGCGTGACACATCATTTCGACGAGCTGGTGGAGAAGCAGCGCGCAGCCGACCAGGCGCACCACAGGGTCGAGGAGCTGCGCCGCTCGTACGGCCCCCCGACCCAGCAGGGCGGCTGGCCCGGACAGCAGACCGACACGTACGAGACCGCCTTGCGTGCCTGGCGGGATCTGGCCCGCGAGGCACAGACCTCGGTCACCGAGTACGCGAAGGAAACGGGAACACCTCGCAACGAGGTCGAGGCCGACGTCAGCGAGAGGGTCAGACGCTCCGAGCACACGAGCCGCCGGTCCGAGCGGTAGGGCCTCGCGCGGGCAGGCCCGAACGCGGACGGGCGCCCGGACCGGGAGGTTGGTCCGAGCGCCCCTTCGCGTCAGCGCACGTAACGGCGCCGTGTGCGGGTGAGCAGGAACAGACCTGCGACCAGCAGGACCGTGCCGGCCAGGGCGGGCCACAGGGTCGTGCCGGTCTCCGCCAGCCCGCCCTGGACCGCCTGCGGTTCGGTCTGGCCGGCGGCGGAAGCGTCGTCGTTCCCGCCTGCCGCCTGGGCCTGGGTGGAGCTGTCGTCGGACGAGGCGCCCTGTTGCGGCGCGCCCGCGGCGCTCCGGGATGCCTTGGACGACGCGTAGACGCGGGGTTCCGTCGTGCTCGACAGCGTGGGCGCGTCGTCGCCCGCCGGCTGTGTGGTCTCCGGCGCGGCGGTCGTGGGCTGCGCGGTCTGGTCGCCCGACCCGTTGCCGGAGTTGCCCTTGCCCGACCCGTCGCCCGAATTGCCGTTGCCCGAGTTCCCGTTGCCCGAGTTCCCGTTGTCGTCACCGGCGGGCGGCGTGGTGGGGTCCTCGGTGGGCTGAGCGGTGGGCTGGTCGGTCGGCTTCTCGGTCGGCTTGTCAGTCGGCTTGTCAGTCGGCTTGTCAGTCGGCTGCTGGGTCGCTCCGTCGTCCGAACCCGGGTCCTCGTTCGTGCCGGCACCGCACGCACGGCCGCCGTTGATGCAGGACACGACCTCCTTCATGAGGTTCTCGTCGAACACGTTGATGAAGTCGCCGTGATCGGTGACCGGCTTGTGCAGCTGCTCCGGGAAGGAGTCCACCGCGAACAGCGGGGTCGTACGGCCGCCGTCCTGCAGACTCGGCGCCTTGACGTCGTAGACGATGCGCTGGACCAGCTGCGGGATGGCCTTGAAGCCGTTCGAGCAGTTGCCGGCGGCGTCCTCGAAGGCCACGTGGGTGCGGTGGTTGGCGCTGTCGATGTTGCGGCCGTCCCAGCAGCTCTGGAACTTGAAGGTGCGGACCACGTCACTGCCCTGCGGGCACAGCGGGTACTTGTCCTTGAGCTGCCGGTCCTCGAACCCGGTGCAGCTCCACGAGGCGTTGGCGTTGCCCGGGCCGTTGACGAACGCCTTGGCGTCGCCGGTGATGATGCGCAGCAGTCGGGGCATCTCCGTGACCTGGCTGCGCTGGTTGCCGATGAACGTCAGCGTGACCTGCTTGGGCGTGACGATCTCACCGGCGTTGCCCTCGATCCCGCCGCCGGGCTTGTCGGCGTCCTGCTCCTGGCTGCCGTTCTGCAGGCGCACCACCGGCCAGTAGTACGTGGACTTGTCGCCGGGGTTCTCGCAGCTCGTGTCGGCCTTGGCGAGGTCGTCGTCGCTGGCGAAGGCGTTGTTGGACTGGTTGCCGACGTAGTCGTGGAAGTGGTGCGCGCCGTTGGTGACACCAGGGGCGACGATCACGTTGTCGGAGTTGAACAGACCGCCCGCGTTCACGCCGCAGCTGGTGGTGAAGGTGCCCTTCGAGGCGAACGAATTCAGGTCCGGCGCCGAGGAGTTGGGCTGGACGGTGTTGATGTCCTGGTAGTCCGCAGCAACCGGCCCGTTGCCGGCCTGGCCGCCGTTGCCACCCTGCTGGCCACCGCCGTTCTGCTGGCCGTCCCCGTTCTGCTGGCCGCCCTGCCCCTGCTGCTGGCCGTTCTGGGAACCACCCGCGTCCTGGCCACCGTTCTGGCCGCCGTTCTGGTTGTTCCAGGCCCGCATCGAGCAGTCCGCCATGGAGTCGAGCCCGTCGGGACGCCGGCCGGCCTGGTCCATCGCGTCGCCGATGCGGTCGAGGCTCTCGCTCCGCTTCTCCTTCAGCGGCTTCATGACCGTGTCGTCGGTGTAGTCACCGTCCTGGCGCTGCTCCGGCGTCGCCGCCTGCAGCCGCTGGTAGGCCTCGGCTATCTGCTGGTCCATCGAGGCGAGTTCCTTGTCGACGTCGCCCCGTGCCTGGTCCGGGACCTGCGTCAACTTGCTGCCGACGTCAGGGCAGTCGATGGTGCCGGCGGCGCTGCGCGTCTGCGCTCCCTCCGTACCCGAACCGCCTTCCGTCGCCGAGGCGTAGACATTGGCCGCCACCAACCCGCCTCCGCCCAGCATCAGCGCGAATGCCGCAAAGGTTGCGCGGCGTGGGCCTGTCGGGCGTCTGCGCGTGTTGCGTCCCACGAGAGTTCTCCTACGGATCACGGCGGTCGGGCATACAAATCCCTCGCCACATACGGACGGCGCCACCGGTGTGTTCAGCCGCCTCACAGATTCATAGGAACCTCTCAGAAAGCGCGTGCCCCCGAGCGCCCACGCGTGGCGCGGTCTCGGGCCGCGCGGCACAGTGGAATCGTGGCCGAACGGGACTTCGACGTGTGGACCGCCGGGATCGCCTACGAGCGGTACATGGGGCGATGGAGCCGAGTGGTCGCCGACCGGTTCCTGACCTGGCTGGGCTGCGGGCCGGGGGCGCGCTGGCTGGACATCGGCTGCGGTTGCGGCGCGTTGACCGCGGCGGTGGCGACTCGCTGCCGGCCGCGGACGCTGCTCGGCGTGGAGCGGTCCGCGGGATTCGTGGCGGCGGCCCGCGCGGCCACGTCCCCGCCGACCCACTTCGCGACAGCTGACGCGCTGGCTCTGCCGGTGCGCAACGGCGCGGTGGACGTGGCCGTCAGCGGGCTGGTCCTGAACTTCCTCCCCGCGCCCGGCGCCGCGGTCGCCGAGGCCGCGCGCGTGGTGACGCCGGGCGGGCTGGTCGCCGCATACGTATGGGACTACGCCGAACGCATGGAGTTCCTACGGCACTTCTGGGACGCCGTGACGACGGTCGATCCGACGTCGGGGGCGGCGCTGGACGAGGGCCACCGATTCCCGCTCTGCCACCCGGCCCCGCTACGACGGCTGTGGAGCGAGGCCGACCTGGTCGACGTGGAGGTCACCCCCGTCGAAGTCCCCACCCTCTTCACCGACTTCGCCGACCTGTGGGATCCGTTCCTGGCCGGCCAGGGCCCCGCACCCGGCTATGTGGCCTCGCTCGCCCCGACAGCCCGGGACCGGCTGCGGGAGGCGTTGCGCGAGCGGGTGCCGGTTCACCCGGACGGCACGATCGCACTGCGGGCGCGCGCCTGGGCGGTACGGGGCCGTAAGGCAGGAGTTGTCGCCGGCTGAACCCGAGTGGGCAGGATCGTGGCGGTGCCGCCGAGATGCGGATCACTTGCTCGTGGGGCGCGTCCGCGAGGCGAGCCTTATCCTGGCCAGCCGCGCACCTCGGGCAATCCGCCCTGCCGCGTGTCCTGCGCCACGCCCGTATCCAGGCGTCCCATGATCGTCCGACCACAACTGCCGTCAGCGTTCCGCGCCTTCTACGCCTCCAGCCAGAACCCGGTGCGCGTGAGCCACAGTTCGAGCAGTTCCGTGTCGCCTCGGGTCTCGACGGCAGGCGCGGGGCGGCGATAGAGGAACAGAAGCAGGTCCGTCACCGGTCCGCGTACGGTCACGGTGGCCTCCGCGGCCTCCGCGGACCACGGCCTCCAGGCCGGCCGGTCGCCGGTCAGGTCGACCAGCCAGTCGCCGCTGCCCGGTGCCTGGAACCGCAGCGTACGGCGTGCACCGAGCAGGCCGGGTGCTTGCGGTCCGGGTTCGTAGGCCTCGGGGACGGTCGAGAACTCCAGCCACTCCTCCACCGCGTCGACCGCGATGCGGTCGTCGAGCGGGAACTCGGCGCCGGTCGCCAGTGCGGCGTCGGCGCGGTGGACGGCGGTCTCGTGGGTCATCCTCCGGGCCCAGAACAACGCCGTCGACTGTTCGTGGGCCGGCGTCCAGACCTGCGCAACGGGCCCGGCACCGCGCAGAGTCGCACTGAGCCGAGCGGCTCCTGCGCCGAGCCAGTCGGCCGGCTCGTCGTCGCCCACATGCGCGTATGCGGCGGGATCGTCGACGCCGTCGCCGGGGACGGGTTCGACGGCCCTCGTCCGTACGACCTCTTCGGCCCATCGATGGTCTCCGCCCACGTGCCGCAGCAGCCGGCCGAGGTCCCAGCCCGGGCAGGTGGACACCGGAGTGGCCGTGTCGGCCCCTCGGATCCGGCTTCTGAGCAGGTCGGTCTGGGAGACGATTGCGTGACAGTAGTCGTCGAAGGTCAGCGAGGCCACCCGCCCATCCTGCCAGCGGGGCCCTCCGCCGGCGCTCGGATATCGTGTCCTGCCTGATCGAGAGGAGACGGCACATGCCGGTCGGGGCGGGGAACACACGGCTGAGGCTGGTCCATGCGGCCTTGCTGGCCGGGGTGTTGACAGGCTGTGCCGAGACGTCGGGCGGGGGGACACGGGCGAGCACACCGGCGACGGCGGACTCGTCCGGCCCAGGCGCGAAAGCCGCCGAGAGGGGTACGACGATCGGGGCGCCGGGCTCGGCCTGCGAACTGCCCGTCACCTTCGACATCGCCAGGAACTGGAAGGCGAAGGCCGTCGATGCCGAGGCAGCCTCGGGCGACGGTACGGGGGACTCCGGCGACCTCGGCTCCGACATCGCGGCCGCTCTCCTCCGCCAGGGCCCGGTCACGGCGGCGTGTGAGGTCGACGCCAAGCCCGCGGGCAACATCGGCTTCCTCCGCGTCTGGACCGGCGAACCGGGCGCCGACGACGCACGCACCGTACTGAAGGCCTTCGTGGCGGCCGAGGACGGTGCGAGCAGGGCTGAGTACCGCACCTTCACGGCGGGCGACCTCGACGGCGTCGAGGTGGAGTACCAGTACACGAGCGAGCTCCTGGACGAGACCAAGCAGGAGCACGCCCTCGCCGTCACCACCGCGCGCGGACCGGTCGTCCTGCACCTCGGAGGGCTGGACGACGGGGAACACCGGGCGATGCTCCCCGCGTTCGAGCTGGCGAAGCGGACCCTTCGCACGGCGTAGCGGTTCAGGGGCAGGCGGATCGATACAACGAAAGCGGTGGCGGGACTCCGATGAAGGGGTCCCGCCACCGCTCATTTCTTGAAGAGATGAAGCGGACTCGTGTCACTGCGGCTTCATCTCTTGACGTGTTTGGTTCAGACCTTTAGGTTCCCGGTCACACCGCTTCACGAGTACGCCCCAAGTTCAGTCATGTGAACGGGGCGTGCTGCCTCCACCCCCACCGTCCGCGGCCGACGAAAGGCTGTGATCCCCCCTCATGAACGCCCAACCCCCCACCCGCACCAGCGTGTTGCGCGGCGGCATCGCCATAGCCCTGTGCGCCCTGTCCGCCAGTGCCCTCGCCGTCTCGCCCGCAGGGGCCGCCGCGCCCGCCCCGATGGCCGTCGCGCCATACCTCTACAACGGCTGGGGCAGCCCGCCCGATCCCACCACCGTGACCAACGCCACCGGCGTCAAGTGGTTCACGCTCGCCTTCGTCCTCAGCAACGGACACTGCAATCCGCAGTGGGACGGCAGTCGACCGCTGACCGGCGGGGTCGACCAGCGGACCGTCAACACCGTGCGCGGCAACGGCGGTGACGTCATCCCCTCCTTCGGCGGCTACAGCGGCAACAAGCTGGAGAGCTCCTGCTCCAACTCCGGGGAACTGGCGGGCGCGTACCAGAAGGTCGTCGACGCCTACGGCCTGAAGGCGATCGACATCGACATCGAGGCCGACGCCTACAGCAACCCGACCGTGCAGCAGCGCACGGTGGACGCGCTGAAGACCGTGAAGGCGAAGAACCCCGGGCTGAAGGTGTACATCACCATCGGCACGGACCAGAGCGGACCCGACACGAGCCTGATCAGGCGGGCGGCCTCGTCCGGGCTGTCCGTCGACGCCTGGGCCGTCATGCCGTTCGACTTCGGCGGGGCGGGCAAGAACATGGGCACGCTCACCAAGCAGGCCGCCGAGGGGCTGAAGTCCGCGCTCCGGAGTGCCTACGGCTACGGCGACGACCAGGCCTACCGGACCATGGGCATCTCCTCCATGAACGGGATCACGGACCAGAACGAGAAGGTCACCGTCGCCGACTTCCGCACCATCCTCGGCTACGCCCAGCAGCACCATCTGGCCCGGCTCACCTTCTGGTCCGCCAACCGCGACCGGCCGTGCACGGGCGGCCCCGCCGACAGCTGCTCCGGCGTCGGCCAGCAGGCCTGGGACTACACGCGCGTCTTCGCCCAGTACACCGGCTGAACTCCGCCCCGGACGTACGCACTTCCCACCCCCCACCCGCAATGGGAGACAGCCGTGCCCGGATCCACGAGAACCACCGGCAGCCGCCGCCTGCGCATCCTGCTCACCGCCTTCGCGCTCGCCGCGACCGGCACCGGTCTCGCCGCCGTCCTGCCGCACACCGCACAGGGCGCCCAGGCGGCGACACTGCCCACGAGCTGGGCCACCGTCGTCAACAAGGGCAGCGGCAAGTGTGTCGACGCCCGCGGCGCCGGTACCGCCGACGGGACCGCCGTACAGCAGTACGCGTGCAACGCGGGACAGGCCCAGCAGTGGCGCTTCCAGGACGCCTCCGACGGCCGCGTCCAGATCGGCAACCGGGCCGACCCGGCCAAGGTCTGGGACGTCACCGACGTCTCCACGGCGGACAGCGCGCCCGTGCAGCTGTGGACGTACGGCGGCGGCGCCAACCAGCAGTGGCAGGCGGTCCCCGAGGAGGACGGCGCCTACCACTTCGTCAACCGCAACAGCGGCAAGTGCCTCGACGTGCCGTCCGCCTCCACCGCGGACAGTGTCCAGCTCCAGCAGTACGCCTGCAACGCGAGCACCGCGCAGTCGTTCTACGTCAATCCCGTCGATGCCCAACAGCCGCCCGGCACACCGGACTTGGGGCCGAACGTCACCGTCTTCGACCCGTCGACCCCGGCCGCCACGGTCCAGAGCAGCCTCAATGCCGCGTTCGCGCAGCAGGAGACCAACCAGTTCGGCACCGCCCGCAAGGCGTTCCTCTTCAAGCCGGGCACCTACGACGCCGACGCCAACGTGGGCTTCTACACGCAGGTCGCCGGTCTCGGCCTGTCCCCCGACGACGTGACCATCCGGGGCGCGGTGCACGCGGAGGCCGACTGGTTCCAGGGCAACGCCACCCAGAACTTCTGGCGTTCGGCGGAGAACCTGTCCGTCACCCCGGCCTCCGGCACCGACCGGTGGGCCGTCTCCCAGGCGGCGCCGTACCGGCGTATCCATCTGCGGGGCAACCTCCAGCTCGACGACGGCGGTTGGTCCAGCGGCGGGTACATGGCCGACACCGAGGTCGACGGGCAGGTCCGGTCGGGCTCGCAGCAGCAGTGGCTCACCCGCAACTCCCAGCTCGGCAGCTGGACCGGCTCCAACTGGAACATGGTCTTCGTCGGCAGCAAGGGCGTGCCCGCCACCAGCTTCCCCAACCCGCCGTACACGACGGTGGCGCAGAGCCCGGTCACCCGGGAGAAGCCGTTCCTGTACGTCGACTCGGCCGGCGCCTGGAAGGTGTTCGTGCCGGCGTCACGCACCAACTCCAGTGGCGTGAGCTGGAGTTCGGGCACTCCTGAGGGAACCTCGCTTCCGCTGTCCGACTTCTTCATCGTCAAGCCCGGTGCGACGGCCGCGCAGATGAACGACGCGCTGGAGGCGGGCAAGCACCTGCTGATCACGCCGGGTGTCTACCACCTCTCCCAGACGCTCAAGGTGACCAAGCCGGACACGGTGGTGCTCGGCCTGGGACTGGCCACGCTCGTTCCGGACAACGGCGTCACCGCCCTGACCGTCGCCGACGTCGACGGAGTGCAGCTCGCCGGGCTGCTGATCGACGCGGGCACCACCAACTCCGCGCAGCTGCTGGAGATGGGCCCGAGCGGTTCGTCGGCGGACCACGGCGCCGACCCCAGCTCCCTGCACGACGTGTTCTTCCGCGTCGGCGGCGCGGGCGTCGGCAAGGCCACCACCAGCCTGACCGTGAACAGCGACGACGTCATCGGCGACCACCTGTGGATCTGGCGCGCGGACCACGGCGGCGGAGTCGGCTGGACGAGCAACACCGCCGACACCGGGCTCGTGGTCAACGGCGACGACGTGACGATGTACGGCCTGTTCGTCGAGCACTACCAGAAGCACCAGACGATCTGGAACGGCAACGGCGGCCGCACGTACTTCTACCAGAACGAAATGCCCTACGACCCGCCGAATCAGGCGGCCTGGATGAACGGCTCCACCCAGGGCTACGCCGCCTACAAGGTGGCGAACTCCGTCACCAGCCACCAGGTCCACGGCTTCGGCAGCTACTGCTACTTCAGCTCCGACCCGGGTGTGACGGCCGAGCACGCCATCGAGGCTCCGGACAACCCGAACGTCCGCTTCACCGACATGGTCACCGTGTCGCTCGGCGGCAAGGGCACCATCCGTCACGTCGTCAACGACCGCGGCGGACCGTCCAACTCGTCCACGAACGTGGCCGACCTCGTCAGCTACCCCTGAACCGGACGGGAGATCTCATCCGATGCATGCCATCAGATCCGGCGCCGTACGCATCCTGGTCCTCCTGGCGATCCTGCTGACGGGACTGTCCGCGCCACGCGCCCAAGCCGCCCCGGCCGCACAGCCGTTCAAGGTGCTCGCCCTCTACAACGGCACCTGGGACGCGGCGCACATCAGCTTCGTCCACGAGGCCAACACCTGGTTCCCCGAGCAGGCCGCGCAGAACGGCTTCACCTACACGGCGAGCAACAACTGGGACCTGCTCGCGAACGGCGGAGTCAACGGCTACCAAGTCGTCCTGTTCCTCGACGACCTGCCGCAGACCGCCGCCCAACGCGCCGGATTCGAGAACTACATGCGCGGCGGCGGGGCCTGGATGGGCTTCCACGTCTCCGCCTTCACCACCGACGCGCAGAGCTGGCCCTGGTATCACGACCAGTTCCTCGGCAGCGGCGACTTCAAGTCCAACACCTGGGGGCCGACCACCGCGGTCCTACGGGTCGAGGACCACACGCATCCCGCGACGAAGAGCCTGCCGGCCACGTTCACCTCGTCCGTCAGCGAGTGGTACAGCTGGTCGAACGACCTGCGACAGAACCCCGACATCAAGATCCTCGCCTCGGTCGACCCGAGCAGCTTCCCGCTCGGCACCGACCCGAACCAGTCCTGGTACAGCGGCTACTACCCGATCCTGTGGACGAACACGAAGTACCGGATGCTGTACGCCAACTTCGGCCACAACGCGATGGACTACAACACCAACACCACCCTGTCCTCGACGTTCGCGAGCGCGACGCAGAACCGCTTCCTGCTCGACGGGCTGAGATGGCTCGGCGGTGCGGACAGCACCCAGCCGCCGGCCGGCCCGGTCTCCGAGACCTCCTGGTACAGCGTCCGCAATGACGCGAACGGCACCTGTGCCGACGCGCGTTCCGCCGAAACCGCAAACGGGACCGCGATCCAGCAGTACACGTGCAACGACACCGGCGCACAGCAGTACCAGTTCCGCGCCACCGACGGCGGCTACTTCCGGATCACCGCTCGGGGCAATCCGCAGCAGGTCGTCGACGTCACCGGCCGGTCGACGGCGGAGGGCGCGCCCCTGCAGCTGTGGTCCTGGTCCGGCGGGCAGAACCAGCAGTGGCAGCCTGTGCGGGAGCCGAGCGGCCGCTATCACCTCGTCGCGCGGCACAGTGGCAAGTGCCTGAGCGCGGCCGCGACCGCGGCCGACGGCGTTCAGCTCACCCAGCGGGCCTGTGACGGATCGGCCGCACAGAGGTTCCAGTTGACCGCGCACCCCTGAGCCGGTGCGCGAAGGGCCCCGACCGCCGCGCGGGTGCGGCCGGGGCCCTGCCCCGGCCCCGATCCACTCCAAGTCCGCCACTCACGTGACCGGGGTCGCGCCGCACACCCCGGGAGCGGCGTACGACCCGCACGTGCGTTCCCTACGATGAACCGGTGACGAGTGACACCCCCACCCGGGCCGACGTCGACGAAGACGCCCGAACGACCGCGCGGCCCGAGCCCACCCCCTGGGCGGGGCGACTGCGCCGGTTCGGACACACGGCCGGCCCACCGACCGACACCCGGGCCCGCCTGGTCCCGCCGTTCCCCCGACCGGGCACGTGGGTCTGGGAGTCGATGGGTCTCGGTCCGCGGCTCGCCCGACGGATCGCGAACTCCATGGGCTGGGTGGGGCCGATCCTCGTCGCCGTGCTCGCGGGCACGCTCCGGTTCTGGCGGCTCGGACAGCCACGGACGCTCGTGTTCGACGAGACGTACTACGCCAAGGACGCCTGGGCGATGCTCCGGCTCGGCTACGAGGGCACGTGGCCGGACCGCAAGATCGCCGACCCGCAGGTCCTGGCGCACCCTCAGGTGATCCCGCTCTCGGACCCCGGCAGCTTCGTCGCGCATCCGCCCATGGGCAAGTGGGTGATCGCCCTCGGGGAGGGGCTGTTCGGCCTGGATCCCGTCGGCTGGCGGTTCATGACGGCGCTGCTGGGCACGCTGTCGGTGCTCATGCTGTGCCGAATAGGGCGCCGGCTGTTCCGTTCGACGCTGCTGGGCTGCCTGGCCGGAGCGCTGCTGGCGGTCGACGGCCTGCATTTCGTGATGAGCCGCACCGCCCTGCTCGACCTCATCGTCATGTTCTTCGCCCTGGCGGCGTTCGGCTGTCTGCTCGTCGACCGCGACTGGGCCCGGGCCCGTCTCGCGGCCGCCCTGCCCACGACCGACGGCGGCTTCGGGCGTCCCGACGCCGACGCCGCCGAGGGTACGGGCACGGGCTTGCGTCCATGGCGCCTGGCTGCCGGTGTCTTCCTGGGCCTCGCGGCCGCCAGCAAGTGGAACGGCCTGTACTTCCTGGTCTTCTTCGTAGCCCTGACCGTCCTCTGGGACGTCGGTGCGCGACGGGTCGCCGGGGCCTTCCATCCGTACCGGTCCGTGCTGCGCAAGGACCTCGGCTGGTCGGTGCTGTCGCTGGTGCCGGTGGCCGTGCTGACGTATCTGGCGACGTGGACCGGTTGGTTCCTGTCCGACAAGGGCTACGACCGGCACTGGGCCGACGGTCGCGGCGGCACCTGGTCGTGGATCCCTGCGCCCCTGCGCAGCCTGTGGCACTACGAGCACGCCGTCTACGAGTTCAACATCAACCTGCACGCCTGGCACCGCTACAAGTCGAACCCGTGGAGCTGGCTGGTCCAGGGTCGGCCCGTCGCGTTCCACTACGAGGGGCCGAAGGCCGGGCAGGACGGCTGTCACGCCGCGGCCGGCTGCTCGCAGGAGATTCTGGGGCTCGGCACTCCGCTGCTTTGGTGGGCGGCCTGCGGCGCGCTCGTCTACCTCCTGTTCCGATGGGCGCTGCGCCGCGACTGGCGCGCGGGCGCCGTGCTGTGCGCGGTGGGCGCGGGCTATCTGCCGTGGTTCAACTACCAGGACCGCACGATCTTCTCGTTCTACGCCGTCGCGTTCGTGCCGTACCTGTGTCTGGCCGTGGCCATGATGGTGGGCGCCATGCTGGGGCCGCCGGGGGCGAACGAGCGACGCCGGCTGATCGGCACGGTGGGCGCGGGTGTGCTGGTGCTGCTCATCGCATGGAACTTCATCTACTTCTTCCCGCTCTACACGGGCCGGACGATCCCGTACTCCGAGTGGCACGCCCGGATGTGGCTGGACACCTGGATCTGAGGCCGGGGATCGCGTGACCGGACGTCACAGCTTCTCCAACTCCCCTGTGGTGCGCCCGAGATAGGTGACCGGGCCGGGATCCGGCACGTCGATCTCGTGGAAGCCCAGGCGGTCGTAGAAGGCCCTGGCCGGGGTGTTGACGGTGACCATGGACAGGTGGACGGCGGCGACGCCCCGGTCCTGCAGCGCCCGCAGGAAGGTCCGCATCAGCGCCCGGCCGTACCCGCGGCCCTGCCATGCGGGGAGCAGGTCGATGTGCAGATGGGCCGGATAGGGGGCGGTCGCGGGGACGATCATCCGCTCGGGATGGTGCAGCAGCGGGACCATCGCCTCGTCGGGGGTGCTCGGCGGGCCGGCGGGCTCAGGGTGACGGTCCGCGACCAGGGGCAGCCATGTCGTCCGGAAGGCCTTGACGAAGCGAGGCGTGTCCGCGGTGCCGAGGATGTAGCCGACCGCCCTGCCCTGCCCGTCGTCCAGGACGAAGGCCAGCTCCGGCTCCAGATGGACGTAGGGGGCCGCGAAGATCGCCGGGAAGATGCCGGGGTCGGCGTAGACCGGCCGGCTGTCCTGGCCGTTGTGGGCGGTGCGAACGCAGATGTCGTCGAGGGCTTCGCTGTCCTCGGAGCGGTACGGGCGGACGGCGGGAGTCATGGTCATCGCAGCATCCTCCCGTTTTGGGAGCGCTCCCACAAGGTCGCGCGAGGGCGGCCAACGCGCGACAGGGAGTCGGCCAGGCCGTGACCGTCAACACCGGGGCGTCGCACGGCTGTTGCTGTGCGTCGAGAAGGTGGCCACCGCATCGATCACAGATTGGCGCGACGGTCGGGGGCGGCGGCGCGGTGGGCTCCCACCGTGCGCGCCCCCGGGGGCCGGTGGCCGCCGTCACACGCTGCGACGCGTGGTCACGCCGCTCTCACGACCCCGTCGCCGGCGCCGTCGATCTCCGCGTCACCTCCGGGCGGCCGGACACCCCCTGCGACGTCCGGGATCCGTGATTCCCGTGCGAACTGTGTCCGCCCAGGTGCGCCACCAGCACGTGGTGGCGCATTCTTACTGTGTCGCCCGCTGGACGGCGCAGGGACAAGGTAGGGCCGATGACTGGGAGCGTGGAGGACGCACACCGGACGCCCGAACAACTGGCCGCGCTGCTGATCGACGCCTCGACAAGGGCGATCGGTGCGGCCGGCGGGCACTCGGGAGGGGTCTACCTGCGCTCCGGCACACCCGGGCTGCTGCGGCTCGCGGTGCTCGCCGGGCTGCCGGGCCCCCTGTTCAAGCCTTGGTGGCGGATGCATGTGGACCGCCCCTTCCCGGTGGCCGACTCCTACCGGCTCGGCGTTCAGGTGGTCCTGCCGAACGCCACGGAGACGATGCGCCGCTATCCCCAGTTCGCGGCCGGGCTGCCGTTCCAGTTCGGGTCGCTGTACGTACCGATCGTGGGCGGGACGACGACCTACGGTGTGCTGACCGTGCTGTGTACCTCCGCGCCGGACGCGACCGAGCTGCTCCATCACCTCGATCGCATGGTGCGGCTGGCGGAGGACCTGGGCGCGGCCCTGCGGCGCCTGGACGACGGCGGCAGGCCGTCGGTCGCCTGGGACGGCGAGCCCGTGTGCGTACGGCCGCCGGGCGTCCGCCCGCCCGCCGGCCGCGCGGGAGGCTTCGCGTGGGACCCGGTGACGGATGTCGTGACCGCCGACGAACGCCTGCCCGCGCTGCTCGGGGTGCCCGCCGACGAGTTCGCGACATCCGTCGAAACCCTCGTGGACGCCGTCGCGCCGGCTGAGCGGCAGCGGGTCCTGGCCGCGCTGCGCGAGACGGCCGCGGGCCGGCCGCCGCCCCTGCCGTTGTATGTGCGCTCCGAGGACGGCGCGCTGCGACTGCTGGAGCTGTGGAGCCCGTACGCCGCCCCCGCCCCGCCCGGCACACCGTCCGGCGCCCATCCGGTACGGGGCTTCGTCGTCGACCCGGGTCCCGGCGCGGCAGCCGACGCCGCGGCCGACCTGCTGCCCGAGGGCGTGCTCTGCCTGGACCGGCTGGGGCTGATCCTGTACGCCAACCCGCGGGCAGGACAGCTGCTGCGCCGCTCACGGACACAGCTCCTGAGCCGTCCGCTGTGGGAGGGCGTGCCCTGGCTGAACCAGCCCGCGTTCGAGGACCATCTGCGCAGCGCGCTGCTGTCCCCGGACCCGGTGCGCTTCCACCTGTGGCGGCCCGGCCCGGACGGCGGGGAGAGCGACGCCGCTTCGCACGACGGCGCCTGGCTCGACGTATGCGTCTATCCGGGCCCGGACGTGCTGACGTGTACGTTCCGTCCGGCGAACCGGCTGGCGGAGGCGGCCGCGGACCTCGCGCCGGGGCGCGAGGAAGGGCCGGAGCCGGTCAGGGCGTCCGCGCCCGCGGCCCCGTCGATGGCTCCGCTGTACCAACCCATCGTCCTGGCCATCGCGCTGACCGAGGCGGTCACCGCACGCCAGGTGGCGGCCGTGGTCATGCGGGAGGTGCTGCCCGCGTTCGGCGGCTGCCACCTGGCCATCTACCTGCTGCAGGACCGCCACCTGTACCTGGCCCTGGAGAGCGGCTTCCCCACGGGGTTCCTCACCCCGTTCGAGGGTGTGAGCCTGGACGTCCAGCTGCCCGGCGTGGAGACGCTCACCACCGGCAGGCCGCTCTTCTTCGACTCGATGGAGCAGCTGGCGGCCGCCTATCCCGGCATCCCGCTGGATGCGGACGAGGGAGCCCGCGCCTTCCTGCCGCTGATCGCGTCCGGACGCCCGGTCGGCTCCTGCATCCTGGGCTTCGACCGCCCCCGCAGTTTCAGCACCGAGGAGCGCACGGTGCTCACCGCGCTCGCCGGGCTGATCGCCAACGCCATGGAGAAGGCGCAGCGCTACGAGAGCGAGGCGGCGCTCGCCCGGGGCCTGCAGCAGGCCCTCCTCCCCCGCAGGCTGTCGGCCCACCCGCAGGTGGAGACGACCGGGCGCTATCTGCCCGGCACCCAGGGCATGGAGGTGGGCGGCGACTGGTACGACGTCGTGGAGGCGGGGGACGGCCTTGCCCTGGTCATCGGCGACGTGCAGGGGCACGGCGTGCAGGCGGCGGCCACCATGGGCCAACTGCGCAGCGCCGTACGGGCGTTCGCGCTCAGCGACCGTCCGCCCGACGAGGTGATGAGCGGCACCAACCATCTGCTCATCGACCTCGATCCCGGCCAGTTCGCGAGCTGCTGCTACATCCGGCTGGATCCGGCGTCCGGCCTGGCACGGGTGGCCCACGCCGGGCACCCGCCGCCACTGCTGCGTCACCCGGACGGCCACACCGACGTCCTGGATCTGCCCGGCGGCGTCGTGCTCGGGGTGGATCCGCAGGCCCACTACCCCGTGACGGAGCTGCTGATCGAGCCCGGCGCCGTCCTCGCGCTGTACACGGACGGCCTCGTCGAGCGGCCCGGCACCGACATCGACGACGGCATCACGGCCCTGCGGATCGCCCTGTCGAAGGCCGGCGCCCCCGCCGCCCGTCCGGGCCGCCGACCGCTGTCCGCGGTCGCCGATCGCCTGACCGCGACCGCCCGGCACTCAGCGGACCGCCCCGACGACATCGCCCTGCTCCTCGCCACGCGCCGTGCGGCGCACGGCAACCAGCGCTGAGGCCGACCGTACGGCCGCGGCGCGGGCACCCCCCGCCCGCGACGCCGGCACACGGAGCGGCGCGGACCCTGTCACCCTCTGTGACGCCTCTCGCCTCATGGGGCCCGGCAGTGTAGACATGGGCACATGGTCCGACTTCCGGACCGCTCCGGGGCCCGGTCGCACCGCCGCCCCGGCGGTCCCCGTGCCCGCCGCGCGCACGACCGCGCCCACGGAACGCACGGGCATCGAACGGCGCGGACGAAGGGCCGTTCACTGACGCACCGCGGGATCCACCCCGGCGAACCGGATCCGGGGCGTTTCACGGCGCTGCGGTCGGCGCTGACGGGACGCAGCATCGCCCGGCAGATGTTCGTTCTGCAGGTGGTGATCGTGCTGCTGCTGGTGGTCGCCGCGGTGGGTGCGCTGTATCTGCAGGTGCGGCACGACAGCAGGCAGGAGGCCCGCAACCGGTCGGTCGCCGTCGCCGAGGCGTTCGCCAACGCGCCGGGCACCCGCGAGGCACTGAGCAGCCCCGATCCCACGGCTGTGCTTCAGCCGCGCGCGGAGGCCGCCCGCAAGGCGACGGGCGTGGACTTCATCGTCGTCATGAACACCGACGGCATCCGCTACACCCACCCCAAGCCGGACCGCATCGGCAAGAAGTTCGTGGGGACGATCGCGCCCGCGCTGGCCGGGCAGACGGTGGTCGAGGAGGTCAACGGCACGATCGGGCGGCTGGTACAGGCCGTCGTACCGGTGAAGGCGCCCGACGGCAAGGTCGTGGGCCTGGTGTCGGCGGGCATCACCACCGCGAACGTGGGCGGCGCCGCCAACCGGCAGCTGCCGCTCGTCCTGCTCGCCGCGGCCGCGGGACTCGCCCTGGCGACGGCGGGCACCGCGCTCGTCAGCAGACGGCTGCTGCGCCAGACGCACGGCCTGGGCCCGGACGAGATGACCCGCATGTACGAGCATCACGACGCGGTGCTGCACGCCGTCCGCGAGGGCGTGCTCATCGTCAGCGGCGAGGGCCGTCTGCTGCTCGCCAACGACGAGGCGCACCGTCTGCTCGACCTGCCCGAGGACGCCGAGGGGCGGCACGTCCTCGACCTCGGCCTCGCCGCCGACACCGCCGAGCTGCTGGCCTCCGGGCGCGTCGCCACCGACGAGGTGCACCTGGTCAAGGACCGTCTCCTCGCGGTCAACCAGCGGCCCACCGACGTCCAGGGCGGCCCGCCGGGCAGCGTCGCCACGCTCCGCGACTCGACCGAGCTGCGCGCCCTGTCCGGCCGGGCCGAGACGGCCCGCGAACGCCTGAACATGCTGTACGACGCCGGGGTGGGCATCGGCACGAGCCTGGACGTCACCCGCACCGCGGAGGAGCTGGCGGAGCTCGCCGTGCCCAGGTTCACGGACTTCGCGACGGTCGACCTGTTCGACGCCGTGCTGGGCGGGGGCCAGCCGGAGGCGACGACGCCCTTGCTCCGTACCGCCTCGTGCGGCATCAGCGAGGACGCCCCGCTGTACAAGGTGGGCCGGCAGATCAGGTTCGTCGACTCCTCGCCGCAGGGCCGCAGCCTGCGCACCGGGCAGGCCACGCTGGAACCGCATCTCGCCTCGGCGCCCGGCTGGCACGCCCAGGACCTGGAACGCGCGGCGCAGGTCGTGGAGTACGGCATCCACTCGCTGATCAGCGTGCCGCTGCGCGCCGGATCCCTGGTCCTGGGCGTGGTCAGCTTCTGGCGTTCGCAGAAGGCCGAGCCCTTCGACACGGAGGAGCTGGCGCTCGCCGAGGAGCTGGTGACCCGCGCCGCGGTCTCCATCGACAACGCCCGCCGCTACACGCGCGAGCACAGCATGGCCGTGACGCTGCAACGCAGCCTGCTGCCCCGGCGGCTGCCCGAGCAGTCGGCGCTGGACATCGCGTACCGCTATCTGCCCGCGCAGGCCGGAGTCGGCGGCGACTGGTTCGACGTACTGCCGCTGTCGGGCGCTCGCGTCGCGCTGGTCGTCGGCGATGTCGTGGGCCACGGGCTGCACGCGGCGGCCACCATGGGGCGGCTGCGGACGGCGGTGCACAACTTCTCCGCCCTCGACCTGCCGCCCAACGAACTCCTCGCGCTGCTCGACGAGTTGGTGGGCCGTATCGACCAGGACGAGGCCGCCGAGGCTGCCGAGGGCACCGAGGCCGCAGAGGGCGGCAGCGCCCCGGTCACCGGTGCCACCTGCCTGTACGCGATCTACGACCCGGTGTCGCGCAGGTGCACCGTCGCCCGCGCCGGCCACCCGCCGCCGGCTCTCATCCGGCCTGACGGCACCGTCGAGTTCCCGGACGTGCCCGCCGGTCCCCCGCTGGGCCTCGGCGGGCTGCCGTTCGAGACGGCCGATCTCGAACTGGAGGAGGGCAGCCGCCTCGTCCTGTACACGGACGGGCTCGTCGAGGACCGCGAGCGGGACATCGACGAGGGGCTCGAACTGCTGCGGGGCGCCCTGGAGCGCGCCGGTGAGTCGCCCGAGGACACGTGCCGGGTGGTGCTCGAATCGCAGTTGGCGGCCCGGCCGAGCGACGACGTCGCTCTGATCGTCGCCCGCACCCAGGCGCTCGCCGTCGACAGGATCGCCGAGTGGCAGGTGCCGAACGACCCGGCGGCGGTCGCCGAGGTCCGCGCCTCCGTCAGCCGCCGGCTCGCCGTGTGGGGGCTCGACGAGCTGGCCTTCACCACCGAACTCGTCCTGAGCGAGCTGGTCACCAACGCGCTCCGCTACGGCGCCGACCCCATCCGCGTCCGCGTGCTGTTCGACCGCACCCTGATCTGCGAGGTCTACGACAGCAGCAGTACCTCACCGCATCTGCGGTATGCGGCGATGACGGACGAGGGCGGACGCGGCCTCTTCCTGGTGGCCCAGCTCTCCGACCGCTGGGGGACCCGCTACACACCGGAGGGCAAGGTCATCTGGGCCGAGCAGCCCCTGCCTGACGTCTCTGCCTGACGTCTCTGCCCTGACTCACCCCCATTTGGTCCGTACCTTTTTCGTACGTCCCTACGAACTTCTCCCGCGACGGGTGTGCTCCCTCCGTGCGCTCTGATAGTAAACCTTCCTATCAGTACGACGCACGACCAACTCCCCACCCCCCACCACGACTTGGAGCCCCCGTGAGGCACCCCTCCAGCGAGCCCGCACGTCCTGTCCGGCTTTCGCGCCGGACCGTCCTCGCCGCGGTCGGCGCAACCCTGGCCACGGCCCCCCTCCTGAAGCCCTCGCACGCGTCGGCGGCCGCGGGCTGCGCCGGGCTCGACGACCCGGCGAAGAAGGAGATCGCCATGAAGCTGGTGTCGAGCGCGGAGAACTCCTCGCTCGACTGGAAGGCGCAGTACAAGTACATCGAGGACATCGGTGACGGCCGCGGCTACACCGCCGGGATCATCGGCTTCTGCTCGGGCACGGGTGACATGCTCGACCTCGTCCAGCTCTACACCGACCGCAAGCCCGGCAACGTACTCGCCAGGTACCTCCCGGCGCTGCGCCAGGTGAACGGATCCGACTCGCACGACGGCCTGGACCCGAACTTCCCCAGGGACTGGCGCAAGGCGGCCCAGGACAGCGCGTTCCAGCAGGCACAGAACGACGAGCGCGACCGCGTGTACTTCAACCCGGCCCTGCAGCAGGGCCGGACGGACGGCCTGGGAACCCTGGGGCAGTTCGCCTACTACGACGCCATCGTCATGCACGGCGACGGCGACGACTCGACCAGCTTCCGCAACATACGCAAGCGCGCCCTGCGTTCGGCGAAGCCGCCGGCCCAGGGCGGCAGCGAGGTCACCTACCTGGGCGCCTTCCTCGACGCGCGCGTGTGGGCCATGAAGCAGGAGGAGGCCCACAGCGACACGAGCAGGGTCGACACGGAGCAGCGGGTGTTCCTGCGCAACGGGAACCTGTGCCTGAGCACTCCGCTCAACTGGAAGGTGTACGGCGACAGTTACCACATCGGCTGAGCTCCGGCGGGGCCGCCGTACCGCCCCCCGCGCGGTACGGCGGCCCCCGGGCCTACGGGTGCAGGCCGATACGGTCCACGACGCCCGCCTCTTCCAGGCCCCGCATCTCGTAGTACCAGCCGACCTGCCGCCACGTGCCGTTGATCTTCTTCGCGCTGCTTCCCTTCAACCGCAGGCCCAGGTAGGCATAGGTTCTGGGGTCGAAGACGAACGAGAAGGTGACCCTCGGGTACGAGACCCCGATCCCGTGCCGGCCGAGAGCGTCCACGTCGTGGTAGTCGAGCCTGATGCCGGGGATCTTCGCGACGGCTTCGAAGGTGGCGGCCTCCAGGCCGGGCGGCATGACACGCGGTCCCGTCATCAGCATGCACGCGTTCATGAACGCCATGCCGTTGGCCTCCGGGGACTCGACCCCCGTCATCATGAGCCGCTTGAGCAGCGTGTCCGGATCCGTGGGCCACGTCGCCAGCTTGGCGTATTCGGTCGGCGGCCACCTGACCTCGTGCCTGCCCAGCGGGGGGTCATGGTGGATCTTGCCGTACTCCTCCCGCCAGGAGGGCTTGGAGCCGTCCACGGAGAGCCAGCTCTCGTCCGTCCAGGTCCTGGTCTTCGCACCCTTCACATACGTCCGCGTGATGTAGGTCTTCGTGTACAGGTACTGGTCGTTGCGCGGAATCGGCAGACCGCCGGCGACGGACCGGGAGCGGCCCGCGGCCTTGCGCAGCAGCTGCGCCGCGCTCAGGGGGGTCATCCGGGGGGCGTCCGTGTCCTCCTCGCGCCCGGCCACGACCGCGGCACCTCCCGCGACGGCGGCCGCGGCTGTTGCGGCCACTGCGGTCCTGAACACCAGCCTTCGGGACAGCCGGCCCGGGCGGCTCTCCTCCCGGATGGCGTGCCGCAGGCGATCCCGGGCGGCGAAGCGGGCCTCATCGGTCAACGCAGGCACGTCGGCCTCGAACTCGCGCAGTGCGGTCAGGTCATCCACGATCGGTCTCCTCGGTCTTCTCGGTGGCCTCGGTCTCCTCGTGAAGGGCGGTGGGATCCGAACCGCCCAGTGCCTGGCGCAGCCTGGTGCGCGCCCGGTGCAGCCGTGAGCGCACGGTCCCCACCGGCACGCCCAGGGCCTCGGCGGCCTCCGCGTAGTCGAGATCACCCCAGGCGATCAGCAGCAGCACATCCCGGTGGCGGGCGGGCAACCTGGCCAGCGCGCCCGCCAGTTGGGGTCGGGAGTTCTCGGCGCTGACCCTCGCGGCCACCCGGTCCTCAAGAGCCTCGCCCTCGGCCGACAAGGCGCCGGCGACGCGCGCGAGGGCCTTGAGACGACGCGCCTCCGCGCGCCGGTGCTGGCCGACGAGGTTGGTGACGATCCCGTACAGCCAGGGGCGTGCGTGCGGTCGCGACAGGTCGTAGCGGCGTCGCTGCTGGAAGGCGATCACGAAGGTCTCGGCCATCAGGTCGTCGGCCGCCTCCGTGCCGAGCCGTCTCGCCGCGTAGCGGTGGATGTCGTCGGCGTAGCGGTTGAAGAGCACCGCGAACGCGTCCGGATCGTCCCAGGACCGCTCTACGACCGTGGCGTCGGAGGCGTCGTCACCGGACGGGCCGAGGTGAGGCCGGGTTCCGATGCTCGGCAAGGCGGTCACTGATCGCCTTTCAGGTTCATGGGTTTCCCTCGAGGTCGCGGGCATGGTCGACTGCTGTTGGCCGATGCCCGCCTTCGAGTTCCCGTTCCTGGCTCATAAAATTGACTTATGAGTCCATAGGTCGGACCCGCGTACCGACTTAGGCTTGCCTTAGCTTAGGCTTCCTGTTCGAGTCGTCTGTCCTCACTCGAAGGGAACCTGATCATGCCGCGCCCCCTGCGGGTAGCCATCGTCGGAGCCGGCCCCGCCGGGATCTACGCCGCCGACGCCCTGCTCAAGTCCGACGTGGCCGCCGAACCCGGCGTGTCCATCGACCTCTTCGAGCGGATGCCCGCCCCGTTCGGCCTGATCCGTTATGGTGTCGCCCCCGACCACCCGCGTATCAAGGGCATCATCACGGCCCTGCACCAGGTGCTCGACAAGCCGCAGATCCGTCTCTTCGGCAACGTCGATTACCCGAACGACATCAGCCTGGACGACCTGCGGGCGTTCTACGACGCCGTGATCTTCTCGACGGGCGCGACGGCCGACCGCGAGCTGCGCATACCCGGCATCGACCTGGACGGCTCCTACGGCGCCGCCGACTTCGTCTCCTGGTACGACGGCCACCCGGACGTGCCGCGCACCTGGCCGCTGGAGGCCGAGAAGGTCGCCGTGCTCGGCGTCGGCAACGTCGCCCTCGACGTGGCCCGCATCCTCGCCAAGACCGCTGACGAGCTGCTGCCGACGGAGATCCCGGCCAACGTCCACGACGGCCTCAAGGCCAACAAGGCGCTGGAGGTCCACGTGTTCGGCCGCCGTGGCCCGGCGCAGGCGAAGTTCTCGCCGATGGAGCTGCGGGAGCTGGACCACTCCCCCAACATCGAGGTCATCGTCGACCCCGAGGACATCGACTACGACGAGGGCTCCATAGAGACCCGGCGCGGCAACAAGCAGGCCGACATGGTCGCCAAGACCCTGGAGAACTGGGCGATCCGCGATGTCGGCGACCGCCCGCACAAGCTGTTCCTGCACTTCTTCGAGTCGCCCACCGAGATCCTCGGCGAGGACGGCAGTGTCATCGGTCTGCGCACCGAACGCACCGTCCTCGACGGCACCGGCAACGTCAAGGGCACCGGCGAGTTCAAGGACTGGGATGTCACCGCGGTCTACCGTGCGGTCGGCTACCTGTCCGACAAACTCCCCAAGCTCCCCTGGGACGTCGACTCGGGCACGGTCCCGGACGAGGGCGGCCGGGTGATCCAGGAGTCCGGCGAGCACCTGCAGTCGACGTACGTCACGGGCTGGATCCGGCGCGGTCCGGTGGGTCTGATCGGCCACACCAAGGGCGACGCCAACGAGACGGTGTCCAACCTGCTGGCCGACCATGCCAACGGCCGTCTGCAGACGCCGGGTTCGCCCGAGCCCGAGGCGGTGGACGCGTTCCTCGCCGAGCGCGACGTCCGCTTCACCACCTGGGAGGGCTGGTACAGGCTGGACGCCGCGGAGAAGGCGCTGGGCGAGCCGCAGGGCCGTGAGCGCGTGAAGATCGTCGAGCGCGAGGACATGCTCGGGGCCAGCGGAGCCTGACGCCGGCCGAAGCCGGTCGTGCCCCGCGCCCCCTGGCGGCGCGGCGCGACCGGCTTCCTCACACGGGCTCGTAGGACGGCAGTGCGGTGACGGAGCGGCGCACCGTCACCGTATGACCGAACAGTCCCGGAAGCCCGCCGGTGTGCAGGAACACGGTGGGCTCGCCGGACCGGATGTCCCCGTCGCGGACGGCTGCGACGAGGCCCGCCATGGCCCGGCCGGTGTAGACGGGGTCCAGGACGATCCCCTCGGTCGCCGCGGCCGTCCTCATCGCTTCCAGGACGGGTTCGTGCAGCACCGCGTATCCCGCGCCGACCTGGTCGGTGCGCACCCGCAGTGAGCCCGGGTCGAGGGTGCGGTGAGTGAGCGCACCGGCGAGGCCGGCCACGGTGGCGGCCGGTTCCGGAACCGCACCGACGTGGATGCCCAGCACCCGCTCCTCGCCGAGGGCACCGACCAGACCGGCCATGGTGCCGCCGGAGCCGAGAGCGACCACCACGTGTGCCACGTCCGGCAGTTGGGCCCGCAGTTCCTCGCCGCCTTCGGCGTATCCGCGCGCCCCGAGCGGACTCGATCCTCCGAAGGGGATCAGGAAGGGGCGCGCTCCGTCGCGCCGCAACTGCTCGCAGACGCCCTCCGCGACGGCTCCCAGGGCGCTCGGATCGCCGTCCCCCGCCCAGCGGATCCGCGCCCCGAAGAGGCTGTCCAGAACGAGATTGCCGGAGCCGTTCGCCGCGCCGTCGGGCGTACCGGGGAAGACGAGCACCACGTCCAGACCGAGGCGGGCACCGGCGGCCGCGGTGAGCCGCGCGTGGTTGCTCTGTGCGGCTCCGGTGGTGACCAGCGTGTCCGCGCCCGCGGCGTGGGCGGCGCCGGCGAACCACTCCAGTTTGCGGACCTTGTTGCCGCCTCCTCCCAGGCCGATCAGGTCGTCGCGCTTGATCCACAGATCGTCCGCGCGCAGGCCCAGGTGGGTGGCGAGGCGGGGCATGGGCTCCAGCGGTGTGGGCCAGGTCGACAGGGTGATCTTGTCCGTCATGACGTCTCCAGCGGGAGCGGGGTGGTGGTCTCACTCACCGACACCTCATCACGCCGGCAGAGATCGCCGCCTGTCCACGGAACCCCTGCCGTGTCTCAGGCGTTCCTCCAAGTGCGCGTGCGTCTTTGGGCGTACGTGCGCGTGACGGTACGGATTCGAACGGGGTGGGGCGTGGCACGAGTACTTGTCATCGGCGGCGGAATCGCCGGTAGCGCGACGGCGCTGGCCCTGTGCAAGGCGGGCCTCGACGTCGCCGTGTACGAGGCGCATCCCGACTCCGCCGAGGACCTGGGCGCGTTTCTCACCCTCGCGAGCAACGGCATGCGGGCGCTCGCCCAGATCGACGCCTCCGGCGCGGTCACGGCACTCGGCTTCCCGCTGACATCGATGCGGGTCCTGGACGACGCGGGCGCCGAGCTGGCCCAGGTGCCGCTGGGCGAGGCCGCCGACCCCCTCCTCCAGTTCCGCTGCCTGCGCCGCGGCGACCTCAACTCCGCGCTGCAGGAGGAGGCGGCACGCCGCGGTATCGCCGTCCGGCACGGCGCCCGCCTCACCTCCGTCCAGGACGGACCTGCCGGCGTCACCGCGCACTTCAGCGACGGCAGCACCGCCACCGGCGACCTGCTGATCGGCGCCGACGGCCTGAACTCCACGGTCCGACAGCTGATCAGCCCCGACAGGCGGCCGCTCCACGCCGGCCAGCGGGTCTTCTACGGCTACACCGGCGCCGCGCCCCTGTCCGAACCGGCCGCGCGCATCACCATGGTGCGCGGCAGCACGGCCGCCTTCGGCTTCGCCGTATCACCCGACGGGGAGACGTACTGGTTCGCGCGCGTGTCCGGCGACCCGCTGTCCGCCGACGAACTCGCGCACGGCTCACCGGCCGGATGGCGCGAGCTGCTGGTGCCGTCGCTGCGCAAGGACGCCACGCCTGCCGCGGACATCGTCGCCGCCACCGGTGACGACCTCCTGGTCACCAACGCCACCGAGCTGCCCGCCGGCACGCCCTGGCGCTCCGGCCGGACCCTGCTCGTCGGCGACGCCGCCCATGCCGCCTCCCCCGCGACCGGGCAGGGCGCGTCGATGGCGCTGGAGGATGCCGTGGTCCTCGGCAAGGCGCTGCGCGACGCACCGGACACCGATACCGCGCTCTCCCTCTACGAGAGCCTGCGCCGTCCGCGCGTGGAGCACAACATCGCCGTCAGCGGCAACATCTCCCGCGGTGGCGCCTCGACGCCGCCCGCCACCCGGAGCCCGGCCGCGTCCCGGCCCGGGGAGGACGAACTGGCACGGCTCCTGGAGTGGGAGTCGGACCTGCGGGACACCGCACAGGCCTGACACACCCTCACCCTGTTACCGTCCCCCGATGTTCTCCCTCACCGAGCCCGCCTTCTTCACCCGCCTGCGTGACGCGAGGCGGGTGCTCATCGCCGGAGCAGGCGGCGGTTTCGACGTGTACGCCGGTCTCCCGCTGGCCCTCGCGCTGCGTTCGGCGGGCAAGGAGGTCCATCTGGCGAACCTCTCCTTCGCCGACCTGAACGGGCTCTCCCTGGATGTGTGGCTGGAGGAGGACGTCGCGGCGATCCGCCCGGACACCGTGGCGCGTGGGGACTACTTCCCCGAGCGCACGCTCGCCCGGTGGCTCGAAGGGCAGGATCTGCCGGCCACGGTCCACGCCTTCCCGCGCACGGGAGTCCAGCCGCTGCGCGCCGCCTATCGCGCGCTCATCGGGCATCTCGGCGGGGTGGACGCGGTGGTGCTCGTGGACGGCGGCACCGACATCCTCATGCGGGGCGACGAGCACGGGCTGGGCACCCCGGAGGAGGACATGGCCAGCCTGGCCGCCGTGCACGGGCTGGACGAGATACCCGAACGGCTCGTGGCCTGCCTGGGGTTCGGGGTGGACGCCCATCACGGGGTCAACCACTCCCTGGTGCTGGAGAACCTGGCCGCCCTGGACCGGGCCGGCGCCTACCTGGGCGCGTTCTCCCTCCCGCGCGCGAGCCGGGAGGGCGCCCGCTACCTCGACGCTGTGGAGCACGCCCGGCGGAACACGCCCGAGTACCCGAGCATCGTCAACGGCTCGGTCGCGGCGGCCGTGAACGGCGAGTTCGGTGACGTCCGGTTCACGGAACGCACCAGGGACAGCGAACTGTTCATCAACCCGCTGATGGCCCTGTACTTCTGCGTGGACGCACCCGCTCTGGCTCGCCGCAACCTCTACCTCGACCGGCTGGAGAACACCGTGCTGATGCGGCAGATCAGCACCGTCATCGAGGAGTTCCGCGGGGAACTGCCCCTGCAGCGACCGCCGCGCGCCTATCCCCACTGAGCACGGCCCGGCGAGGTCGGCCACATTTCGGTGAAGTCGGCTCCCGAATCCGCCCAGTTGTATACGCTCCAGATCCTTCACCGAATGTCCACACAGGGGGGACTATCTCCATGCGTATACGTCTTGTCGCCGCCACCGCCGCCGCGGGCACTCTCGCCGTGCTGGCCGCCGTGCCGGCCCACGCCACCGAGTATTCGTCGGCACTGAAGCTCAAGGGCGTCCAGTACGACGCGCCGGGCAGAGACTCCAACAGCTGCACCAGCGGGAACACGAAGAACGAGTACCTGACGATCAAGAACTACTCGTCGGGCACCACCGTGAACCTCAAGGGCTACGTGGTGAAGGACAAGACCGGCAACAAGTTCACGTTCACCAAGAACCACTACCTGGAGCCCGGTGACTACGTGAAGCTCCGTGGCGGCCACGGCACCGACTCCGACAGCAACAACGTCGTCTACCGCAACAACTGCAACTTCATCTGGAACAACGACAAGGACACGATCTACCTGTACAAGCCGTCCGGCGCCGGCGCGGACTCACACGCGTACACCAAGAGCAACAACGACAGGGACGGCAACGGGTACATCTCGTTCCACGGGTGACCGCGACGGCGCGGGCGAGCAGGACGCGCCCGCCCGCGCCCACGAGCGTCAGCGTGCCGTGAGGTCGC
Organism: Streptomyces sp. NBC_00461; assembly: GCF_036013935.1. NCBI lineage: Bacteria > Bacillati > Actinomycetota > Actinomycetes > Kitasatosporales > Streptomycetaceae > Streptomyces > Streptomyces sp. NBC_00461. The sequence continues at coordinate 9,972,664 of NZ_CP107902.1, read as the reverse complement.
GCCTGGCCACCACCGCCAGCACGACGGTCAGCAGCGTGAGCGCGCCCGCCTGACCCAAAGCGCCGCCGATGAACACGAAGGGGACCCCTGCACCCAACCACGGATACAGCGCGGCCACCCGCACCGACAGGAGCAGCAGACCGAGTGCGGCCAGGGCCACGGCACCGCAGGCGGGACTCCGGTCCGTGCGGCGCCTGCGCAGCAGCAGCCAGCCGAGCGCTCCCACGACGAAGCAGGTGGCCGGCGCCCAGACCGTGTCGCCCATGGCGGGCACCACCACGACGGACGCCCCCATGACCACACCGCAGGCCGCGAAGACGAGGCCGGGTGAGCCGGCGGGCAGCACCGCGGCGGGGGCGTCGCGGTGGTAGGCGGCGCAGAGGGCGAGCGCGGGCAGCCAGGCGAAGAGCGCGGTGGTGGTGGCGAACCACGGTTCCGGCGGCGCCAGTTCGGTCACCAGCGGTGCGACGAACGGCCACAGTGTGGGCAGCGCGGCGAGCAGCACGGCCGCCTGGGCGAGGCGCCGGCGGTCACGCAGGAGGGCGAAGAAGCCGACCGTCCACAGCAGCGGAAGCGTCCATTCGGCGGCCTCGGCGACGCCGATCAGCGGCCCGCGGCCGGTGAATCCCGACAGGAACATCTCCCAGTCGCCGGCGCCGTGGGTCGACGACCAGGTCAGGTTGAGGACCCTGTCGACGACGGCGGCGGCCGCCTGCAGGAGCACCGCGAACACGGCGAAGTGGCGGACGGCCGACCCGAGCAGAACGTACTGCCGTGGCGCTCCGGTGGCGGCCAGCCTGCTGCGCACGGCGAGGGCGGCGACGCTCGCCACCTCACCCAGCGTGGGCCTGCTCTGGTCCTGCATCTCCTGGTCGACGTCCCACAGGTACACCTCGACCATCTCCTCCTCCCGGTCCCGTCGGTAGTAGGCGGGGAGCAGTCGCAGCACCGTGCGGTAGCGCGTCTCGAGCAGCGTCGTCATGCCATACCTCCTGCGAGTCCGGGACCGGCGGACGGGTTGACGGACGGCTTGGTGACCGGGTTCGCGGCCGCTCCGGGCGCCTTGCGCCCCTCGGCGATCCGCTCCTTGGCGGCGCTGGCCCCGGCCGCCATGCGTTCCGCCTCCGCGTCGAGGGCCCGCATCCCCTCGTCGGTGAGGCGGTAGTAGCGCCGCAGCCGGCCCTCGTGCACCTCCTCGCGGTCCAGGACGATCAGCCCGTCCGCGGTGAGCCGGTCCAGCACGCCGTACAGGGTGCCGACGCGCAACCGCACGGTGCCGTCGGACAGTTCCTCGACCTCCCGCAGGATCCCGTAGCCGTGCCGGGGCTGGTCGGCCAGAGCGGTGAGGACGAAGAACGCCGCTTGAGTCATGTTCCTCGATGCCATGCAGCCATGATATCTCGGATGCCGATATATCTCGCGCGGGGAGGCATTCGGCGTGGCGCGGGCCGGACCGGACCGGGCGCGAACAGAGCCCGCCCCAAAGCGGATGGTGGGCGGGCCCTGTTCGCGGGCGCCATTGTGGCGGGCCCGGTGCACTGAGCGACACGGGTGAACCGAGCGGTGTGGGGTGGAGCGCGCGCACCCCGAGTGCGCCGCGCACTTCCCGTGCGCCCACCCCCCGGGTGATTCCGCCCGACCCGCGGCGACGATACTGGGTTACGCACATGCCCCCGCCTTCAGTTGGACTCATGCGCTCTTCCCCCTCCGTCCGCCCGACCCCCTCCCCCGCACTGTGGCTGGCCCGCGGCCGCCACAGCGGGCCCGCCCCCGACGACGTCGTACGCCGAACCCTCCGACGGCTCAAGGCCGACGAGACCATCGACGACCATCTCGAGCTGCCCGACTCGGAGACCGCGTCGAGCGCCGGCCGGTCCGTCTTCGAGGCGCGCTGGACGGTCGCCGGGTCGGTGACCGTCCGGGCCCGGCTGACCCTCGCAAGAGAGAGGGAGCACGGCCGGGAGTGGCTGCTGGCGGCGGAGGCGGAACGCCCGTGGGACCTGGAGTGGCCCTCCCCCGCCACGGTGTTCTGGCCCGACGACCCGGACGCCTCCTGGGACCACGAGCCCGTCACGGGGCTGCGCTTCCGGCAGGTCAACCACCTGCCCGAGGAGGACAAGGACATCCGGCGCCTGCTCAGGAACTCGGTGCGCGGCGGCTGGACCGTCAACCTCGTGGTGCACGAGGCGATGACGCCCGACGAACGCGGCCGGCTGCCCGTCGCCCGGATGCTGCCGCCGAGCCTGCGCCACCGCATGGTGGAGCATCGGGTCGCACCGGACCAGCTGCGCATCGTGAACCGGGCCCTGCGCGAGTTCGGTGTGCAGGTCCCGCGCGGCGGTGCCGTCCTGCTGCCGCCGGTGCCGGCCCCGGACGACTTCGACGCGGACGACTTCTCCGTACGCACGGTCTTCCTCGACGGTTCCCGGCCGACGGAACTCGTCGACGCCCTGACCCGTTTCGCCACTCTGCCGACGCCGCTGCCGGACGGCGCCGAGCAGGCCGTCACCGCACTCAGGGACGACTGGCAGCTGATGACCCTGGAGGAGCAGCTCGCGCGCGAGCGCGGGCTCGTGGCCATGTACACCGAGGCGCTCGATGCCATGACGAAATCCCGGGACCTGTACCGGGAGGCCGCCGAGCGCGCCCACGAGGCGCTGGCGGTGTACCGCGAGAACGGCACCGAGATCCCGGCCCGGCCGCAGTCCGCCACCACGCCGCAGAGTTCCCCGTTCCAGCAGTTGACCCGAAGGCTGGAGCGGCTCAAGGACACCGCCAAGGCTCTGCGGCCCGCCTCCTCCGGGGACGGCGCCAAGGCCGACGGTCCGGGAGAGCGGCCGGAGGGCTCCGGTCGCTGAGCCCCGCAAGGGCGCCCGCGGTCCTCGGGACCGCGGGCGCGAGACCGTGACGGGCTGCGGACCGTGCGCAGCCTGCGGTCAGTCGGACCGGTTCGCCGTGGCCAGGTGCCGGGCGTCGGCATGCACCGGCAGCTGGTTCGAGGCGATGCGCACGACCAGGGCCATCAGAGCCGCGAGTGCCGCAATGACGGCGGCCAGGCCCGCGACCCAGCTCGGCGCGAGCGTGAGGTCGAGCGCCCGGGACAGCCACGCCGAGTGGAACCGCCCCTGGTACAGCTGGGCCGCGGCGAGCACCGCCGGCACCACGACCGCGAGAGCGAGAGCGGGCGGGACGGGCCGCAGGGTCACCAGTACGGCGAGCATCGCGCACAGCGCCGACACCGCGACAGACGAGGCGTAGAGGCCGAAGGGCTCGCCGTCCTCGTACAGCGGGAACCAGAGCATCGCGCACAGGAAGAGCGCGGCTGCCACGAGCAGGCCCGGCCAGGACAGGCGCTCGGCGGGGTGGTCCGGCGTACGGGCGAGGCGTGGCGGCGGGCGGTCGGCACCGAAGAGGGGCGGGGCCAGGGGAACAGGCGGCGGGAAGACGCCGCCGGGGCCCCACTCCGTCTCGCCGTGCGGCTGTCCCGGCGGCTCCGTCTCGGGCAGGGCGGCGAGAGCCTCACGTTCCTCACTGAGCCGGCCGATGAGTTCCACCAGGTCCTCGACGGGCCGTGCCTGGGCGGCCGCCCGTGCCGCCTCCTGACCGAAGTGGCGTTCCGTCTGCGTCCGGTGCAGCAGCGCCATCAGGCGCGTCACCTCCTCCACCGGACGGTTCTCGGCCGCCGCGCGGATGGCCTCGTCCGCGCTGGCCGCGTCGCGCGGTGGGCGTGTGAGCAGGGTGACCAGCCGGGTGATGTCCTCCACGGAGCGGTCCGTACCGACCGCGCGCAGCGCGTCGACGGTGGCCCGCGCGTACTGCGGGGACTCCTCCAGCAGGGTGATCAGGTCGGCGACCTCCTCCAGGGGTCGGTCGGCGACCGCGGCGTGCACCAGGGCGCTGACCGGGTCGTCGTCCGGGGCGGCTATGGAGGGGTCGTGGGAATGGGATGACGAAGAGCGGATGCTCATGAATCTCCTCCATGGAAGAGATGGAACGGTTCGCCGACTCACGCGTCTCCCGACGCCTTTCACGACGTTGCTGTGCAGTGCCAGTACTAGGTGCTGCTCCCACCCCGTGCCACTCGGGTGGGCCACGGGTATGAACCCCTGACGCCTTTCTGACGGCCGATAAGGACACGTACGACGGCCGGATGCGGGAATCCGTGAAGAGGGCGCGCCGGACGGCACGCCGGACGGAGGAGAATCCGTGAAACCGACCACAACGGTGATCGTCGTCACCATTGCCCTCGCGGCGCTCATCCTCACCGTGGCCGTCATCCTGCTGGTGCGACTGGTGCGGGCGCGGCGCGACCTGAGGCGCGCCGGGCTGCCGACCGGGCCGCGCTGGGTCTTCTGGGGTGCCGTTCTCTACTTCGTACTGCCGACCGACCTGCTCCCCGACCCGATCTACCTGGACGACATCGGCGTCCTTCTCCTCGCTCTGCGCACCATGCGCGGCTCTCTCGACGTGCCGAATCGTCACGAATCCTCCCTGTGACTACGCAGAGTAAGGAAACCAATCACTCGTTCGATTCGTATAAGTGACTGGAAGGGCAATGCAGTCGGCGGACCGGGCGGCGCCGCAGGGCGGGGACGACTGGGTCGGTGCTGCACTGACGAGGGAGAGACGATGCAACCGTTCGCGCTCAACTACGCACGTCCGGCGGTGGAGTTGGAGGCCACGACTCCGTACGTCTACGACTCCGGGCTGCAGTTGAACGTGCTCATGGACGGCCGGGTCGCCGCCGGCGACGCGGCTCTGCTCAGAGAGCTCGGAACCACGACCTCCACCGCGGGCTCCAAGACACACTTCGACGACTGAACACGGATCCGTCGACGATGACCGTGCTGATCCTGACCTCTGAAGAGGACGTGACGGCCGACATGGTGGTCGTGCACCTCAACTCGTCCGGAGTCCCGGTGGTCCGCCTCGACCCCGCAGACCTCCCCGGCGGGGTCGCGTTGTCCGGTGAGTTCGTGCACGGCTCCTTCCGCGGCCACCTCCAGTCCGCGGGCCGCCTGGTGAGCGTCTCCGGGCTGCGGTCGGTGTGGGTGCGCAGGCCGGGGGACGTCGCCTCGCGGGCGGCCGAGCCCTCCGCGTGGCTGACCGAGGAGTCCTCGCAGGCGCTCTACGGCATGCTCCGTGGCTCGGAGGCCCGCTGGATGAACCATCCCGACGCGGCCCGCCGCGCTCGCCACAAGCCCTGGCAGTTGCGGCTCGCCCAGCGCTGCGGGCTGCCCGTCCCGGCCACCCTGATCACGACGTACCCGCAGGCGGCCCGTGAGTTCGCCGACCGCTATCCGGATCTGGTGGTCAAGCCGGTCTCCGGGGCGCACCCGCAGGATCCGCCCAGGGCGGTGCCGACGAGCCGGGTCGCGCCTGACACGGACTTCTCCGCCGTGGCGTTCGGCCCCACGCTGCTGCAGCGGCGGGTGGGAAAACGGGCCGACATCCGGCTGACCGTGGTGGGCCGGCGGCTGCTGGCGGCCCGCAAGGCGGCCGCCGAGGATACGGATCCGGACGACCCCGGCGCCGTGGACGTGCGCTTCGCCTCGCCGGACATTCCGTGGGAGGCCACCGAGGTTCCGCCGGGCATCGCCGTCGGCGTCCGCTCGTATCTGGACGAGGCCGAACTGTCCTACGGCGCCTTCGACTTCGCCGAGGACGCCGACGGGACCTGGTGGTTTCTGGAGTGCAACCAGTCGGGGCAGTTCGGCTTCGTCGAGGTGGAGACGGGACTGCCGATCGCCCGGACCGTGGCGGAGTGGCTCGCCCGTCCGGGCCCCGAGCCGCAGAGACACGCCAACGGCTCCAACACGACGGTGTGTTGACGGCGGGGTCGGTGGGAGGAGGTCAATGGAGGGGGAGGTCAGTGGGGAAGCGAGCCGGGCATCAGCGCGCTGCGCTGCCAGCCGGCGCCCGGGGAGGCCTGGCGCTCGGGGGACGGTACGCCGAAGGACTGCAGCGGTCGCATGACGTACTCCAGTTCCCGCGTCACGCGCTCGGCCTCCCTGCGAGCCTGAGTGGGGACGTCGCCGCGCTCGGCGACGAGTCGGTCGTAGATCGGGGAATCCTGGAACACCAACGCGCCTTTCGTGTGGTGGCCCATGCGCATGGGCACGGCTGTCGAGTGTATGCGCCCCGGCAGACCGTGGCGTGAATTCCCCAGGAGCACTTGACGTCGGCACCGCGGTCTGGATGACCTGCGCCTGCGGTCGGTCCGGGCCGTCAGGCGCCGGTCGTCGAGCCGGGCCGCACGATCATCAGGATCGTCACGGTCGCCCAGAGCAGGTTGAACAGACCGGTGAACATGGCCAGTTGCGCGGTGCTCGCCCGCTCGACGGGCCGGCGCGCGTCCAGCTGTTCGAGCAGCTCGCCCTGGCGGGGCAGGACGAAGGCGATCAGGATGCCCGCGGCCACGGCGGTGAGAGTGATGGACGCGATGAGCCACGCACTGCCCAGGACGCCCATCGCGGCCGCGGTGGCGAAGCCCAACGCGGGGACCGCGATACCGAGGCCCACGTAGACCCGGCAGATGCGGTGCAGCAGCCGGACCGTGCCCACGGCCGCCGCGTCCGCTCCCCCGTCGTCGGCGCCGGCGCGGCGCACCGCCGGCGGCACCATGCTCGCCGCGACGGTGATCGGGCCGACGGCGACTATGGCCGCCAGGACGTGGAGGGAGAGCAGGACCTTGGTCATCGGGCGCCTTCCGGGGTGCGATCAGCCGTTCGCGGCTCACGTTAGGGATCTTCGAAGTGATCGCACAGGGGCGGAAACGACAGATCCCGACGGATTCCCGCCAGGCGATCTGTCCGCCTCTCCGAGACCATGCCCAGGTCACGGGCATGGCGGGAATCCGCCTATCGTGTCGTTCATGCACACCGTGGCGATCCTGGTTCTCGATCATGTGGTGCCGTTCGACATGGCGGCGCCGATGGAGGTGTTCGGCCGCACACGGCTGCCCGACGGGCGCAGCCCCTACCGGGTACGGCTGTGTGCCGAGTCGCCGGACGTGCGCGCGGACGGATTCCAGCTCCGGGTCTCCCACGGCCTCGACGTACTCGCGGGTGCCGACACGGTCATCGTCCCGGGCTGCTCGGAACACGCCGGAGCACCCTCTCCCCGCGCGCTGGCCGCCCTGCGGGAAGCGGCCGACGCCGGGGCCCGGATCGCGTCGGTGTGTGCGGGCGCCTTCGTGCTGGCCGAGGCGGGGCTGCTGGACGGCCTGCGCGCCACGACGCACTGGGTGGCGGCCGACGAACTGGCGCGCCGCTACCCGGAGGTCAAGGTGGAGCCCGACGTGCTGTACGTCGACAACGGGCAGATCCTCACCTCGGCCGGCGCCGCCGCCGCACTGGACCTGTGCCTGCACATGATCCGCAGCGATCTCGGATCGGCCGTCGCGGCGGATGCCGCGCGTCTCTGTGTGATGCCCCTCGAACGGGAGGGCGGGCAGGCCCAGTTCATCGTGCACGAGCAGCCGCCGGTGCCGCGTGGCTCGACCCTGGAACCGGTCCTGGAGTGGATCGAGGACCATCTCGCCGACGAGATCACCCTGGGCGCGCTGGCGGCGCGCTCGGGGATGAGCGAGCGCACCTTCAGCAGGCGGTTCCGTGAGCAGACGGGGACGACGCCGCTGCAGTGGCTGCTGCGGGCGCGCGTGCGGCGGGCCCAGTACCTGCTGGAGAACAGCGACCGTCCGATCGAACGGATCGCGCAGCAGGCGGGGTTCGGGTCTCCGACGGCGTTCCGTGAGCGCTTCCGCAAGGTGGTCGGGACCACTCCGCAGGCGTACCGTTCGGCGTTCCACGGAAAGGAGCGCGTCATGGCCGGGCACTCCTGAGCGCCGGTGCAAGGCACTTCAGCGTGCCGGTGGCGGAAGCCGTCGCCGCCTCAGACGGCCAACGACAGACCGTCCTCCCCGTCTGCCGACCCCCGCGAGGCGATCAGCAGGGCGTCGGCCCTCGCGATGGCGTCCTCGACGCTCGTGGCTCCCATCGTCGTGCACAGTGTGCGGCTGACGTCCGCCAACTCCCGTGCCGCCTCCGGCTTCTCCCGCTCGGCCTGCGCGATGCGCAGCGACGCGTATCTGGTGAGCAACGTTCTGACGACCTTCGGGTCCGGAACGAGCACGAAGCGCCCCTCTCTTGGTTTTCGCCTCGTGTTCCCGGGCAGGGCCGGACCATTCACATCTTCCGCGCCCCGGGCCTCAATTGACGCAATACCGCCGCTCGACCCGATTCCCGGCGCGCCCCGAGGCGTTGAACAGAGAGTAGCCCTCCGAGCACGAACGGTGAAGCCAATGAACCGCTCCGGCCGCCTTCTCTGCGCCCTCTACGTCGCCACCTGCGGCGGACTCTCCTGGACCACGGTCCTCGAATTCCTCCACGGCCCACGGTGGGCCGCGTTCCTGTTCGCCGCGGCCAGTCTGGTTCCGGTCATCGCCGTGGTGCGCGAGACCCTGATCCGCGACCTGTGCAAGTCCGCCGCCGGGCCGCGCCGTCCCGCGCCCACGGCCGCCGACGAGATCGTCCGCGGGGAGCTGGACGCCGCCTGCTGCGAACGCTGGTGGACGAGCCTCGGCCGCGACCACGACGTGCGCTGCCCGCACGGGATGCGACGCAGCAGCGCCGCCTGAGGCTTCCGGACCCTCAGGCGACCTGTCCGCTGTGCAGCTGCGTGTACGCCCCGCCGCCACGCAGCAGTTCCTCGTGCGTGCCGGTCTCCACGATGCGGCCCTCACCCATCACCACGATCCGGTCGGCGCCCCGCACGGTGGACAGCCGGTGCGCCACCACGAACGTCGTCCGTCCGTTCAGCAGCCGGGCCAGCGCCTGCTGGACGAGTGCCTCCGAGCGGGTGTCCAGGGCCGAGGTCGCCTCGTCCAGGATCAGCACCTTGGGGTCCCGGATCAGCGCGCGGGCGATGGCGAGGCGCTGGCGCTGTCCCCCGGACAGCCGGGCCCCGCGCTCGCCGACCACGGTGTCCAGGCCCTGCGGCAGCCGCTCGACGAACTCCATCGCGTTGGCGTCGCGCAGCGCCGCGCGCACCGTCTCCTCGTCGGCCTCGTCCATGCCGTAGACGACGTTCTCGCGGATGGTGCCGTCGAAGAGGACCGACTCCTGCGGCACCACCGAGACGAAGCGCCGGTAGGTGCGCAGGTCGAGGGTGTTCATGTCGGCGCCGTCGAGCAGCAGCCGGCCGGAGGTCGGGCGGATGAACCCGATGACCAGGTTGAGCACCGTGGACTTGCCCGCGCCGGACGCACCGACGAGCGCGATGGTCTCGCCCGGTGGGACGGAGAGGGTGAAGTCGCGTACGGCGGGCCGGCCGCTGTCGTAGGCGTGGCCGACGTTCTCGAAGGTGACGGCGCCCTGCAGCGAGGTGAGTTCCGTCTTGCCCTCGTTGTCCTCGAGTTCGGGCGCCTGCAGCACCTCGCCGACCGAACGCACCGACTCCAGGCCCTTGGTGATGACCGGGGCCAGACCGGCCAGCGTGGTGGTGGAGTTGGTGAGGGTGGTCAGGAAGGCGCTGAGCATGACGACGTCGCCGGGGGTGACGCCCCAGACGCCGTAGTAGGAGACGGTGGCGGCGCCGGCGAGGACCAGGACGCCGACCACGTTGAGGACGACCCAGGCCAGCGAGCCGAACCGGCCGTTGAGGAGGTCGAGGCGCATGCCGGAGGTCAGCAGCCGGCTCAGGGTGCCGTCCATGCGGCGCAGGGCGTTGCCCTCCAGGCCGTGGGCGCGGGTGACGGGGACGAGCCGGGTCATCTCCGTCACCTGGGACGACAGGGTCTCGACCTCGTGCCGGAAGTGTTCGTTGTGGGTGCGCAGGCGGGCCCGCAGACGGGCCACGACGAGCGCGGCGGCGGGCACGACGACCACGAAGACGGGCACGAACTCCGGTGTGCGTACGCCGATGATGACGAGTCCGCCGAGCAGTACGGTGATCGCCCCGAGCCCGGTCTCGGCGGTCTGCTGCACCATCTGCTCGACCGTCTCCACGTCCCGGACCACCTTGGCCTGCAGGACGCCGGCGCTGACCCGCGAGTGGTAGCCGATGGACAGCTGCTGCATACGGGTGCACAGCGCGGAGCGCAGGGTGGTGCCCATGCGGCGGACGCTGCCGTACAGAAGACGGACGTACAGCACGTGCAGCGGGTAGTTGATCAGCAGGATGAACAGGATGATCCCGGTGCTGAGCCAGAGCTTGCCGATCGGCTGGTGCTGGACGACCGTGTCGATGATGGACGCGCTGATCAGCGGCAGCAGCCAGATGGGGCTGTGCTTGACGGTGAACACGCCGACCGCCGCGATCAGGTGGCGGCGGTCGGCGCGGAACAGGTACCCGAGGGTGCGGACCGGGTGTTCGCCGCGGTAGCGGTGGTCGAGGGGTCTTTCCAACGACGACGCCATCGGCGGGGTCCTCCGTAGTGACCGTGTGTGTCGTGTCAGACGGCGTCGAGCTGCGCGATTTCCTCGGGGCTGAGTTCGAGGTCGGTCGCGCCGAGGGAGTCCAGGATGGTCTCCGGGCGGCTGGAACCCGGAATGGGCACCACCACCGGCGACTTGGCGAGCATCCAGGCCAGGCACACGCGCTGCGGGCTCACCGCGTGGGCCTCGGCGATCCGGGCGAACGGCGCGTAGGTGGAGCCCAGTTCGCCGGCCCGGGAGATACCGCCCAGCGGGCTCCAGGGCAGGAACGCGATGCCGAGCTCGTCGCACAGGTCCAGCTCCGGCTCGCTGGAGCGGAAGGCCGGGGAGAACTGATTCTGCACGGAGACCAGGCGCCCGCCGAGGATCTCGTTGGCCTCCATGATCTGGTCGGGGTCGGCGTTGGAGATGCCCGCCATGCGGATCTTGCCCTCGTCCAGCAGGTCCCGCACCGCACCGACGGACTCGGCGTACGGCACCTTCGGGTCGGGGCGGTGGAACTGGTAGAGCCCGATGGCCTCCACGCCGAGCCGGCGCAGGGACGCCTCGCAGGCCTCCTTGAGGTGGCGGGGGGTCCCGTCGAGGGTCCAGCTGCCGTCGCCGGGGCGCAGATGGCCGCCCTTGGTGGCGACCAGGACGTCCCCGCCACGGTCGTGGGAGGCGAGCGCCTTGGCGATGAGGGTCTCGTTGTGGCCGACCTCGTGGGCGTCGCGGTGGTAGGCGTCCGCGGTGTCGATCAGCGTCACGCCGGCGTCGAGGGCGGCGTGGATCGTGGCGAGGGAGCGTGCCTCGTCCGGCCGTCCCTCGATCGACATGGGCATCCCGCCCAGACCGATCGCGCTGATGTCGATGTCACCGATGCGGCGGATGTGCATGTGCTCGTGACCTCTTCAGATGGTGGCGCGGATGGTGGCGCGGGACCGAATGGCGTTCGACCCACCGCACATGGCGTACGGCGGCGCCGGAACTGGTTCCAGCCTGACCCTCTTGCGGGCCGGAGGTCCAATAGAGGAAAGAGAACGCATTAAGCAGCCGGGCAACTGAATCGCGGAGCAGGGTAAACCGGCTTGCACGGCCTGCCGGTGGGTGTGCGAGGCTCACTGCCGAGCAGCCGCCACGACGGGCGGCGCGGTGGAGAGGCGGCGGCATGCGCATCGGTCTGCTCGGTACCGGCCCCTGGGCGGGAATGGCTCATGCCCCCGCCCTGAGCGAGCACGCGGGACTGGACTTCGTCGGGGTGTGGGGCCGCCGTTCCGATGCCGCGAAGGAACTCGCCGACCGGCACGGCACGCGTGCCTACGACGACGTCGACGCGCTGCTCGCCGACGTGGACGCGGTCGCCGTGGCCCTGCCGCCGGCCGTGCAGGCGGATCTCGCGGTGCGCGCGGCGCGGGCGGGGCGTCATCTGCTGCTGGACAAGCCGCTGGCGACGACGGTGGAGCAGGGGCGGGCCGTGGCCGACGCCGTGCGGGAGGCCCAGGTCGCCTCGGTGGTCTTCTTCACCAGCCGTTTCGTGCCGGGCACCGAGGCCTGGATCACCGAACAGGCGGACGCGGGGGGCTGGTTCACGGGGCGCGCGGAGTGGCTGGGGACGCTGTTCGGCGGCGACAGCGACAGCCCGTTCGCGGACTCGCCGTGGCGGCAGGCGAAGGGCGGCCCGCTGTGGGACGTGGGGCCGCACGCCCTCTCCGTGCTGCTGCCGGTCCTCGGCGATGCCCGTCGTGTGACCGCCGCGGCGCCGGGCCCCGGCGACACCGTCCATCTGGTCCTCGACCACGTCGGCGGCGCGTCGAGCACCCTCACCCTCAGCCTCTCGGCGCCGGCCGCGGCGGCCGGAGCCACGGTCGAGCTGCGCGGCAGGGCAGGGGTGGCCGTGCTTCCGGACGGCGGCGACGGGCCGGTCACCGCCCTCGTCCGGGCTGCCGACGCCCTGGTCACCGCCGCCGGCACCGGCCGGCCGCACCCCTGCGACGCGGCCTTCGGCCTGCGGGTCACGGAGATCCTCGCGGAGGCCGAGGCGCTGTTGGACGGCGCCGCGGGCTGACGCGACGGCGACCCCTCCGGCATGCGGGACGCGCCCCGACGTAGGAGCGTGGTGGTGTGGGAAAAGTGCCCGTCCTGTCACCGCGCCGGGACCACGCCCGGCGGGGCTGGCTGCGGGGCGCGCCGCCGCCGCGCTGGGTGAAGGTCCTTCCGGTCGTCCTGATCGCCGGCGTGTGCGCGGCCACGCTGCTGAGCCCCGATGCCCTGGACATCGGTTTCCTGCTGGGAGCCATCCCACCGCTCGCCGTCCTGTCGTACGGTCCGTGGGCGACCGCGGTCCTCGGCGCACTCGTGGTCGCCGTGCTCAATATCCCGGCCTTCAATCTCAACCACCCCGGCAACACCGACCTGTTGACCATCACCTTCGTCTCCGTGCTGAGCGTGTTCGTGTCGTACGTGCGCAGTCGTCGCGACGCCCAGCTGGACCTGGAGCGCACGGTCGCCGAGGCCGCGCAGCGCGCCGTCGTGCCGCCGCTGCCCGAGCGGGTCGGCCCGGTCCGCTGTGTGGGCCTGTACCGGGCCGCGGAGCGCGGCACGCTCGTGGGGGGTGACTTCTTCGACGTGCGGGAGGGGCCGCACGGCGTGCGGGCCGTGATGGGTGACGTCCAGGGGCACGGGCTGTCCGCGGTCGCCACGGTCGCCTCGCTGCTGGGGGCCTTCCGGGAGGCGGTGCTGGACCTGCCCGACCTGGAGTCGGTCGCCGCCCGCCTCGACCGCAGGCTGGTCGTGGACTCGGCGGCCTCGCGGTACGCCGAGCTGTTCGCGACCGCCGTACTCCTGGAGTTCTCCCGCGACGCCCAGGCGGTCCGGATGGTCTCCTGCGGGCATCCCGCGCCGCTGCTGCTGAGCGGCGGGAAGGTCACCGAGGTCGACCTCGTCGCCTGGACGCCGCTCGGTCTCGGCCTGTCCGACGGCGGCCCGGACTCCGCGCTCACGCTCCGGCTGGAGCCCGGCCAGAGCCTCTTTTTGGCCTCGGACGGCGTGAGTGAGGCCAGGGACGCCTCGGGCACCTTCTATCCGCTGACCGACCGCCTGTCCGCGCTCGCCGACACCGACCCGGCCGTGCTCGCCGACCGGGTCTGGGCGGATCTCGTACGCCACTGCCCCGCCGTCGTCGACGACGTGACGATGCTCGTCCTCACGCCCGCGTCACGGGACGTTCGCTGACGTCCTGCTCGGCGCCGAGCTCCTGGTCGCCCTCCGCGTCGATGTGCGGCAGGACCCGGTCGAGCCAGCGCGGAGTCCACCAGGCGTGCTTGCCCAGCAGGGTCATCACGGCGGGCACCATGAGCAGCCGCACCACGGTCGCATCGATCAGCACGCTCACCGCGAGCCCCAGTCCGAGCATCTTGACCACGATGTTGTCGCTGACGATGAAGGCGGCGAACACGCTCATCATGATCAGTGCCGCGCAGGTGATCACCCGGGCGGTGATCTCCAGGGCATGGGCGACCGAGGCTTTGGCGTCCCCGGTACGCAGCCAGGCCTCGTGGACGCGGGAGAGCAGGAAGATCTCGTAGTCCATGCTCAGGCCGAAGATGATCGCGAACATCATCATCGGCACATAGCTCTCGATGGGCACCTTGCCGTGGACACCCAGCGCGGGCCCGCCCCAGCCCCACTGGAAGACGGCCACGACGACGCCGTACGAGGCCCCGATGGACAGCACGTTCAGGACGGCCGCCTTGACGGCGACGAGCAGGCCGCGGAAGACGGCGAGGATGATCAGGAAGGCCAGGGCGACCACCACGCCGATGATCAGGGCCAGTCGGGCGGCCACGATGTCGCGGAAGTCGACCTGGGCCGCCGTGGTGCCGGTGACATAGCCCTTGGCGGGTGTGCCGGAGACCGCGTCCGGGAGGGTGTCGTGGACCATGCGGTTGGTCAGGGCAGTGGTGTCGGCGTCCTGCGGGGACTGCTTCGAGTAGACGGTGCCGATGAGGACGTCGCCGTCCTGGGTGGGCGTCAGCGGAGTGACCGTTGAGGCGCCGGCGACGGAGTTGAGGGTCTTCTGCGCCTGGGACGACAGGGTGGAGCGCTGGGACGAGGAGACGTTGGTCTGGTCGATGACGACGGTGAGCGGGCCGTTGGAGCCGGGGCCGAACGCGTCGGTCATCAGGTCGTAGGCGCGACGGTCGGTGAAGGAGGTGGGGTCGGCACCGTCACCGATGTGGCCCAGCTGGATGGAGAACACCGGGATCGCCAGGACGACCACGACGCTGACGCCCGCCGCCAGGAACTGCCAGGGCCTGCGCTCCACGCGCTGGGCGTAGCGGTGCCAGGTCCCCTGGGGTGCGGCTCCGGGCTCCGCGTCGGTCTCGGCGACGGGGCGGCGCAGGTGGTAGCGGTCGATGCGTCTGCCGATGAGCCCGAGCAGGGCCGGGACCAGGGTCAGCGCGCCCGCGACCGCCGAGACGACCGTCACGGCGGCGGCCAGGCCGAGTTTGCCGATGAAGCTCACACCGGAGGCGTACAGCCCGCAGAGGGCGACGATCACGGTACAGCCGGAGACCAGGACCGCCCGCCCGCTGGTGGCGGTGGCGTGCCCGGCCGAGTGCACCGGATCGGCGCCGTTCATGAGGTTCTGCCGGTGCCGGGTGATCAGGAACAGGGCGTAGTCGATGCCGACGCCGAGGCCGATCATCGTGGCCAGGGTCGGCGAGACGGTGGCGAAGGTGAAGGCGGCGGCGAGCAGCCCGAGGCAGGCGAGCCCGGTGATCGCGCTGAGGAGCGCGGTCAGCAGGGGCAGCCCGGCGGCGATCACGCTGCCGAAGCCGATGATCAGGACGATGATGGCGACGGCGAAGCCGATGAGTTCGCTCACGCGGTCGTTGCCGGCGGGCCGGGCCAGTTCGCCCAGCGGTCCGCCGTACTCGACCTGCGCTCCGGCCGAGCGCAGCGGCTGGACCGCCTTGTCGACTCCGTTCAGGTAGCTGTCGCCCAGCGTCGAGGGCTGGACGTCGAAGCGGACGGTGATGTAGGCCGTCTTCCCGTCGGAGGACACGGGCCCGACCTTCGAGGCGGAGGTGGACAGCGGGTTCTGGGCGGACAGGACGTGCGGCAGCTTCTGCAGGTCGCCCACCGTGGTGGACATCTGCGAACCGAGCGACGTCACGGACTTCTGCGCGTCGTGCAGAACGATCTGGCTGCCGTATCCGCCCGCCGCCGGGTCGTGCTTCTTCAGCACGTCAAGGCCCTGCTGGGACTGGACACCCGGCAGGGAGAAGTTGTCGGAGTAGTCGCCCCCGAAGGACCGGTTGAGGAACTGCAGCGCCACCAGGGCGACGAGCCAGGCGACGATGACGATCACGAAGTGGCGGGCACACCATTCCCCGAGCCGTCGCAACACCCCTTTGGCAACGGTGCCCGATCCCCCCGCGTCGGTGCGGGTCGGTGACATGGCCTCGGCCTTCTCTGCCGGTCGGGACGGTCGTTGTCTCTCATTACACGCCCGCCCGGTCGCTCCGGCATCTCGGGAATGGAATGTCTCCGCCCCTTCCGGATGCACGCCGGGCTTGGGCGTTGAATGGTGATAGCAGAAGCGTTCGGACCCAAGGAGCACTCATGACGTCACAGCCCGACGCGTCCGGGTCGTCCGAGGACCGCGTCACCCCGGACGACCTGCTCCACACCAGTACCGGCACCGATGTGTCACCGGAGGACCTCGTCCTTGCCACCGGCAGGGACATCACCCCGCGCAATCTCGAATGGGCCAGGCGCAAGCTGGAGACGGAGGGCCCCGTCGCCCTCGAGAAACTGCTGCCGTAACCCCCGCCTCACGACCGCCTGGAGACCCGGTACCGGTTCAGTCCGCGTCGGGCTCCAGGCACAGCACCGGCACCCGCTGGACGAGGTTGACGGCGAAGCCACCGCGGTTCCAGGGCTGCTCCAGCGGCTGGCAGTGCCCCTCGGCGTCGGTCGCCCGCGCGCTCAGCACATGGTCGCCGGGAGTCGCCGTCCAGCCGAAGTGCCAGCGCCGCCAGGCCCACCGCCGCCCTCCGTCGGGCTCCAGTTCGGCCTCGTGCCAGCTGCGCCCCGCGTCGGTGCTCACCTCGACCCGCGCCAGTGGCGCCTGCCCCGACCAGGCGCGCCCCTCGACGGGCACCGGGCCAGGCCGCACCACGCGGGCCCGCGACATGAAGTCCGGGAATCCGGGCGGGACCAGCAGGGCGCGCGGCACGATCCGGGTGACCGGCTCGCCCTCCTCACCGGACTCCTGCCGAAGCCGGTAGGCCACGGTCTGCTGGAATCCCGTGAACGGCACGTCCGTGACGGTGACTTCGCGCAGCCACTTCACGTGCGCCATGCCGTACCAGCCGGGCACCACCAGGCGCAGCGGACGGCCGTGCTGCGGAGGCAGCGGGCCGCCGTTCATCGCGTACGCCACCAGCACCTCGGGCTCGGTGCCCGTGGCCACGTCCACCGGCAGAGACCGCTGGTAGTCCTGCTCGACCCCGCGCTCCACTCCGTGGTCGGCGCCGGTGAACACCACGTCGACGGCATCGGCCCCGACTCCGGCCTCGGCGAGCAGCAGCCGCAGCGGTACGCCCGTCCACTCGGCGGTGCCCACCGCCTCGACGAGCCAGGGCTGGCTGACCGGGCGGGGTGTGAGCAGAGCCCGGCCGTTACCCGCGCATTCCAGCGTCACGCGCGTGGTGATCTGGGGGAATGCCCGCAGATCAGCCAGGTCCAGCTGCAGCGGGCGACGGACCCGGCCTCCGACGGTCAGCGGCCAGGGCGTGTCGTCGGGGACGTAGGGGATGTCGTAGTGCGTCAGTACGTAGTGCAGGCCCGGCGGGGAGACGTCGTAGCGGAGCGCCTCGAGCGGCAGGCCGTGGTTGCGGGTGGCCAGCGCCAGTTCGTCCCGGCCGATGCCCTCGTCGGGTGCGGCCAGCCGCGCGGGTGCGCTCGTGTCACCGAGTCGATGGCCCATGAGCGCATTATCCCCCCGGGCGGGCGGCTGGAGCAGTCGAAGGGGGCAGGTAACCGGTGACGGGACGCAACTACCGGTTGATCAAGGGGAGTTCCGATGGATCATTGGGCGGCCGTTGCCCGTTCACCCTTTCGAAGAGGGGCTCGCGGCTGACAGACTCCGTGGGTGCCCGACTTCGACATGCTTGTCATCGGATCCGGCCCCGGCGGCCAGAAGGCCGCGATCGCCGCGGCCAAGCTCGGCCGCCGGGTCGCCATCGTCGACCGCCCCGACATGGTCGGCGGGGTCTCCATCCACACCGGCACCATCCCCTCCAAGACCCTGCGGGAGGCGGTGCTGTACCTGACCGGTCTCACCCAGCGCGATCTGTACGGGCAGAGCTACCGGCTGAAGGAGGACATCACCGTCGCCGACCTGACCGCGCGCACCGAGCACGTGGTCAGCCGGGAGGTCGACGTCATCCGCAGCCAGCTCTCCCGCAACCACGTCTCCCTCTTCGCCGGCACGGGAAGCTTCGTCGACCCGCACACCGTCGTGCTGCGCGAGGTCACCGGTCACGAACGGCTGCTCAGCGCGGACCACATCGTCATCGCGACCGGCACCCGCCCGGCACGGCCGGACAGCGTCGAGTTCGACGGCCGTACGATCATGGACTCCGACAACGTCCTCGCCCTCGAACGCGTCCCGCGCTCCATGGTCATCGTCGGTGCCGGTGTGATCGGCATGGAGTACGCGTCGATGTTCGCCGCGCTCGGCAGCAAGGTGACCGTCGTCGAGAAGCGGGCCGGGATGCTCGACATGTGCGACGTCGAGATCATCGAGTCGCTCAAGTACCACCTGCGGGACCTCGCCGTGACGTTCCGTTTCGGGGAGACCGTCGCCGCCGTCGAGCGCCATCCGCGGGGCACGCTGACCGTCCTGGAGAGCGGCAAGAAGATACCGGCCGACACGGTGATGTACTCGGCGGGCCGGCAGGGCCTGACCGCCGAACTCGATCTCGGCAAGGCCGGTTTGACGGCGGACCGGCGTGGCCGGATCACCGTCGACGAGCACTACCGCACCGAGGTGCCGCACATCTACGCCGTGGGTGACGTCATCGGCTTCCCGGCGCTCGCCGCCACCTCCATGGAGCAGGGCCGGTCCGCGGCCTACCACGCCTGCGGTGAGCCGGTCGGGCAGATGCACAACCTGCAGCCCATCGGCATCTACACCATCCCGGAGATCAGCTTCGTCGGCCGGACCGAGGACCAGCTCACCGAGGACAGCGTGCCCTTCGAGGTCGGCATCTCCCGCTACCGAGAACTCGCGCGCGGCCAGATCGTCGGTGACTCCCACGGCATGCTGAAGCTGCTGGTCTCCCCGGAGGACCGCCGGCTGCTCGGCGTGCACTGCTTCGGCTCCGGCGCAACGGAGTTGATCCACATCGGGCAGACCGTGATGGGCTGCGGCGGCACGGTCGACTACCTGGTCAACGCGGTGTTCAACTACCCGACGCTGGCGGAGTCCTACAAGGTCGCCGCCCTGGACGCCACGAACAAACTGCGGCAGATCGACCACATCGGAGACTGAACTGCGCTCAGCGGTCCGGCACTTCGGTGTCGTCCTCGACGACATGGACGGCGGCCTCCTCGGCGCCGGCGGCCCCGCCGTCGATGCCCACGTCGGTGGCGACCGTCGTGTCGGGGTGCGCTCCCTCGCCCGAGGCGACCAGGCGGCCCGCGCGCTGCGAACCGGCCTCGGGGTCGACGGGTTCGCCCTCGCCCCCGGGAAGGTCGCCGACGTCGTCGCCCGCGAGGACGGTCACGTCGGGAACCTCCTCGGCGAGCCGTTCGTCCAGGGTCTCGCCGGCATGCTGCTCGGCGGCCGTCGTGCCGTACCTGGTCACGCCGAGCGGCTTTTCCGGTGGGGAGTAGCCCTCGTCGAGGGTGTCGTCGTAGGTGCGTTCGTCGACGGCGTCCTGCAGATCGAGCGGCGTCGCGTCCGCCTGTTCCTCGTTGGTTCCGGTGGGCTGGTAGGCGTCGTCGGCCATCGGTTCGGAGTCCATGCGTTCGCTGTCCATGGATGCCTCCCTCGCGCGTCGCGGCGGGTCGTTTCCTTACGGTGTCCCGGTCCGCGTTTCCCGTTGCGCGCGGTCCAACCTCGGCAGTCCCGGGCGGCCCGGGAGGTTACTTCCTGGTCAATCTTGAAAGCTCAAAGGGTGGGGCTATCATCACTCGCACACACGCTGTGACTGCCCGGCAACGCACCGGCCGTGCGGGATGCTCCACGTCTTTCTCCGCCCCTGACCCGAGGCCAACCCTCGTTCGTCCGGGACGGGTTCGTCACCCCCCACCTCCCCCTACGTCGTCTGGGCAAGGTCGCCCCCACGTCGTGCACGACGGAAAGCAGCGCAACCATGAGCAACATCAGGGGCAGAGGGCTGCAGGCCAATGTCCTCGGTACGTTCGACACCGTGGTGATGGCCGTCGCGGGCAGCGCTCCGGCCTATTCCATCGCCGCCACCACGGCCGTCCTGGTCGGAGCGGTGGGCCTGGCGAGCCCGGCCGCACTGCTGTACTGCGCGATACCCATGCTGGGTATCGCGCTGGCGTTCAGCTACCTCGGCCGCATCGACGTGAACGCGGGCGCCAGCTACTCCTGGGTGGGACGGACGCTCCATCCCTTTCTCGGGTTCATCAGCGGCTGGGCACTGGTGATCTCGGCGACCATCTTCATGGTGGCCGGTTCGCTGCCCGCCGGTTCGATGACCCTCGCCCTGTTCGACGACGGCCTCGCCGACAACACCGCGCTCTCCACGGTGGTCGGCGCTGCCTGGTTCGTCGTCATGCTGCTCGTCGTGCTGGGCGGTGCCCGTCTCACCGTTCGCGCGCAGCTCCTCATGTCCGGTGTCGAGCTCACGATCCTCGCGCTGTTCGCCGTGCTCGCCCTGTTCCACACGGGCAACCCCGGCACGTTCGACTGGTCCTGGTTCGGCTTCAGCCACTTCCACGGGACGGCGGGCTTCGCGTCGGGCGCGCTGGTCGCCGCGTTCTACTACTGGGGCTGGGACGTCACGAGCAACCTCAGCGAGGAGACCCGCAACAGCCGCCGCACGACGGGACTCGCGGGTCTGATCGGGGTGGGCATCGTCTTCCTGCTGTTCGAGGTGTTCACCGTCGCGGTGAACGTCATCCTCACCTCGAAGCAGATCGAGGAGAACGACGCGAACGTGCTGGGCGTGCTCGGCGAGGAGATCTGGCCGGGCTGGGGCGGCAAGCTGCTCATCGTGGCGGTGATGCTGTCGACCATCGCCACGCTGGAGACCACCCTCATCCAGGTCACGCGCTCCCTGTTCGCGATGGGCCGCGACCGTACGATGCCGTCCGCGCTCGGCCGGGTGCACCGCAGGTGGAACACCCCGTGGGTGGCCATCGCCGTGGTCGGCGGGGTGGCACTGGCGATGTTCATCGCCTCCAACGCCCTGGGCTCGGTGGGCGACATCCTCTCCGACGCGATCTCGGCGATCGGCCTGCAGATCGCCGTGTACTACGGCCTAGCGGGCCTCGCGGTGGTCGTGGCGTACCGCAAGATGCTGCTGAAGTCGCCTGCCAACTTCCTGCTCGGCGGGCTGTGGCCGCTGATCGGCGCCGTGTTCATGTTCTGGATCTTCGTCGAGTCACTGGGCGAGCTCGACACCGCGGCGATCACGATCGGCATCGGCGGACTCGCCGTCGGCCTGGTCCCCATGCTCTGGTACTGGAAACAGGGCAGCGACTACTACCGGCCCGCCCGACTGGACGCCACCCGCACCGTCGAGACGGAGTACGTCCCCGACGGCGAGACGGCCCCGAACTCCCGTGTCCACGAGGGTCTCTCCACCGACTTCTGAGGGAGACCCCGATGGCGAGAGACCGATTCGTTCCCGACTTCGACCAGGCCTGCGGGGACACGGCCCTCAGCGACACCTGCCACGACATCGTCATCGGCCGCTGGCAGGGCCTGAGGGACCTGCTGCGGGTCACCGGCCCCAACTGGCTCGCCCGCGGCCACCGGGTGCGGCTGCTCGCACAGGCCTGTGCGAGCAGTTCGACGGCGGAGACCTGGCTGGCGGCCGAGCCCCGCAGCGGCGACGCGCTGGTACTGCGGGCGGCGACGGAGACGGCCCGGGCGTTCAACCTGGCCATCGCCGCGGGCCGGGGCGTGCCCATCGACCAGCACCGCATCGACACCGCGGTGACGGCGTGCCTGCAGGCCGCGGAGGCCTATCTGGACGACCCGACGCCGTGGATCTCGCTGATCTCGGTGGCCCGGCTGTACGCCGCGGGGGTGCGGCGGCAGGAACTGGCGCGCTGGTGGGACGAGTTGCACCAGCGCGACCCGTACAGCGTGGAGGGTCATCTTCAGGTCCTGCACTACTACTCGGCACGCTGGCACGGCACACACGGCCTCATGTACGACTTCGCCCGCGACGCGGCCGGCGTGGCACCCCCGGGCTGCGCCCTGCCAGTGCTCGTGCAGTACGCGCGCGTGGAGGAGTACCGGTACGCCCTCGACGCGGCGAAGGGCAGCCAGTCGGCGGTAGGCCTCGGGCAGCACTGGAACCACGACGGGGCCGTCAGTGACGTACGCAGAACCTGGCAGCGCTGGATCATGGGGCGTACGCACAGCGGCATCGCCCCCGGTGAGCTGCGCGACCTCAACTACCTGACGCATGCGGCCTGCAACTCGGGCGACAAGGAGGAGGCCGCCGCCCTGCTGCGGATGCTGGGCCCTCGGGCGACCCGGACTCCCTGGTCGTACACGGGAGATCCGGAGCAGCAGTTCATGAAGTGGCGCAAGGAGCTGAAGCTGCGCGGCTGAGGGGTCGGCGGGGCCCGGTCAGCGGGAGTTGGGGCCCGGGCTGCGGTGCGGTGGCTGTCCGGGAGCAGGGCCGGCCGGTGGCCGAGGTACGGCGCGGACGACGGGATCGCCGCCCTGCACCGTCAGCGGGTCCCCGTGGTGCCGGATCGTCAGCGGCGGCCCGGTCAGCAGGGTGTACGAGGCCTTGTCCGGGCCGATCTCCACGCGCAGCCGGCGACCGAGCAGCTGGAGGGTGAAGGCGAGGCGGCTGAACTTCTCGGGCAGGCGCGGCGCGAAGCACAGGGAGTCGCCCTCGCGGCGCAGACCGCCGAACCCGATGACCAGGGCCATCCAGGTGCCGGCCAGCGACGCGATGTGCAGCCCGTCGCGGGTGTTGTGCTCCAGGTTCGCCAGATCCATCAGGGCGGCCTCGGCCGTGTAGTCGTAGGCGAGGCGCAGATGGCCCGCCTGGGCGGCGATGACGGCCTGGACGCACGCCGACAGCGAGGAGTCCCGTACGGTCAGGGCCTCGTAGTAGGCGAAGTTGCGGGCGACGTGTTCCTCGTCGAAGTAGCTGCCGCAGGTGTACATCGCCAGTACCAGGTCGGCCTGTTTGATCACCTGTTTGCGGTAGAGGTCGAAGTACGGGTAGTGCAGCATCAGCGGGTACCGGTCGGGGCCGGTGGCGGCGAAGTCCCAGCGCTGGTAGCGGGTGAAGCCGGCGTGCTGCTCGTGCACGCCGAGTTCGCTGTTGTACGGGATGTGCATCGCCTCGGCGGCGTCCCGCCAGACCGCGCTCTCCTCGTCGTCGACGCCGAGGGATGCCGCCAGATCAGGGTGGCGCTCGCAGGCGTCGGCGGCGGCCAGCAGGTTCAGGCGGGCCATGAGGTTGGTGTACGTGTTGTCGTCGGCGATCGCGCTGTACTCGTCCGGGCCGGTGACGCCGTCGATGTGGAAGGCGCCCCGGTGGTCGTGGTGACCGAGCGAGCGCCACAGACGGGCGGTTTCCACCAGGAGTTCGACGCCGGCCTCGCGCTCGAAGCGGTCGTCTCCGGTCGCCGCCGTGTAGCGCACGACGGCGTGGGCGACGGCGGCGTTCACATGGAAGGCCGCGGTGCCGGCCGGCCAGTACGCCGAGCCTTCCGAGCCCTCGATGGTGCGCCAGGGGAACGCGGCGCCGTTCAGGCCGAGTTGGGCGGCGCGTTCACGGGCGGCGGGCAGGGTGCTGTGCCGCCAGCGCAGCGCCTCGGCCACGGCATTGGGCGCGGTGTAGGTGAGCAGGGGCAGGACGAAGGTCTCGGTGTCCCAGAAGGCGTGACCGTCGTAGCCGGATCCGGTCAGGCCCTTGGCGGGGATCGCGCGCTGCTCGGCGCGGGCGCCGGCCTGCAGGACGTGGAAGAGCGCGAAGCGGACGGCCTGCTGGATCTCCTCGTCGCCGTCGACCTCGACGTCCGCACGCGCCCAGAAGTCGTCGAGGTAGGCCCGCTGGTCCTCCAGGAGGCCGTCCCAGCCGCTGTGGCCTGCCGCCGCCAGCGCCGCCTCCACCTGGTCGCTCATCGCGGGCCGCGAGCGTACGGCGGACCAGCCGTGGGCGACCATTTTCTCCACGCGCAGGCGCTCGCCCGGTTCCAGCACCGAGGTGATCGTGAACCGGGCCACGTCCACGTTGCTCTCGCTGCTGGTCGTGGTCCGATCGGGACCGGTGACGTTGTGGTCGGCGGCCACCGCCACGCGCAGGCCGCTGCGACGCGTGCGGTGCACCAGGCGCAGCCGGTGACCGACGGCGATGTCCTCCTCGGCCTCAAGGGGTGATTTCAGTGCCTGGGCCGCGCGCGGGTCGCCGTCCGGCCCGGGCAGGCTCTCGTTGGCGACCAGCTCCGACTGGATCACCACACGGGAGCGGCTGCCGACGGCCTCGACCTCGTAGGCGATGGCGGCGACGGCACGCTGAGTGAGCGAGACCAGGCGGGTGGAGCGCACCCGGACGGTGGTTCCGGCGGGCGAGGTCCACTCACAGGTCCGTTCCAGTACACCCCGCCGCAGGTCGAGCACCCTCTCGTGGGAGACGAGACGGCCGTAGCGCAGGTCGAACGGCTCGTCGTCGACCAGCAGCCGCAGCACCTTGCCGTTGGTGACGTTGATGACCGTCTGGCCGGACTCCGGATACCCGTATCCGGCCTCCGCGTAGGGCAGCGGATGCACCTCGTGCACTCCGCTGAGGTAGGAACCGGGCAAGCCGTGCGGTTCGCCCTCGTCGAGGTTGCCGCGCCAGCCGACGTGGCCGTTGGAGAGCGCGAAGACGGACTCGCTCTGCGCCAGGACGTCCAGATCGAGGCGCGTCTCCCGCACGGTCCACGGTTCGACGGTGTAGGACCGGTGGGTGATCATGCGTTCTCTCCCAGTTCGGCGAGGTCCTTGACGACCCGGTCCGCACCGTGTGTGTACAGGGCGTCGGTCTGTCCGACGCGGTCGACGCCGACGACGTATCCGAAGTGACCGGAACGGCCGGCGTCCATGCCGGCGAGGGCGTCCTCGAAGACGGCGGCCTGCGACGGCTCGACCCCGAGGTCGCGGGCGGCCGCGAGGAAGGTGTCGGGGTGCGGCTTGCCGGGCAGCCCGCGTTCGGCGGCCACCACGCCGTCGACGCGTACGTCGAAGAGGTGCTCAGCCTTGATCGAGCGCAGTACGTCACGGGTGTTGGCGCTGGAGGACACGATCGCGGTGCGCAGGCCCTGCGCGCGCACGGTCTCGATGTAGCGCAGGGTGCCGTCGTACGCCTCGACGCCCTCGGTGCGGATCTTCTCCAGGACCAGGGCGTTCTTGCGGTTGCCGATGCCGTTCACCGTCGGTGCGTCGGGTGGGTCGTCGGTCTTGCCTTCGGGCAGTTCGATGTCCCGGGAGGCGAGGAAGGTGCGGACGCCGTCGGCGCGTGGCCGTCCGTCGACGTACTCGTCGTAGTCGGCACCGGAGTCGAAGGGCCGGAAGCCGTCGCCCTCGCGGTCCCGCAGGAACGCGTCGAACGTCTCCTTCCATGCGGCCGCGTGCACGACGGCCGTCCGGGTCACGACCCCGTCGAGGTCGAAGAGGCACGCCTGGATGTTTTCGGGGAGCCCGAGCTGCGTCATACCCCTTCGGTTCCCCACGTTGGCGCATCCACATCGTGGCGCACGCCACATGGGTCAGTCGTGCGGGAACGAGTGGTGCTCGTGGGCGACCAGCCAGTGCTCCCGCTCCTTGCGCAGCCCGAGTGTCAGCCGCAGGCGCAGAGTGGGGCGTTCGGCCAGTTCCTCCGGGGTTCCGCAGCGCAGCAACGCGTGCGCGTAGGCGACGTCGGCGCCGGCGGTGACGTCGAGGGTCTCGATGTCGAAGCGGGCGCCCTGGGCCTGCCACTCGAAGAACGGCGGCCAGGTCGCGCGGTAGGCGGCGAGACCGTGGATGCCCTCGTGCGGTGGCGGGACGTCGTACATCACGATGTCCTCGGCGTGGCCGGCGAGTACGCCGTCGAGGTCACCGCGGTGGACGGCCTCGGCCCACTTCTCGATCAGTGTGCGGATCTGTGCTGCGTCGTCGGGCACGGCACCGGCTCCTTTCCGTGGTGGTGTCCCCGTGGTACTGGGACGACTCCCCGGCCCGCCCGGATTCATTGTCTGCCGGCCGGGTGACACACTTCGCTGTGTGCCGCTGACCTTCGACGACCTGCTGACCCGTGCCCGCGCCCTCGTCGGGGACGGCCGCCGCGCGGTCCTCGGCATCGCCGGCAGCCCCGGGGCGGGCAAGACCACGCTCGCCGAGAACCTGGTGCGCGAGCTGAACGGGGCCGGTCGGCCGTGGGTCGCGCACGTCCCCCTGGACGGTTTCCATCTCGCCGACGCCGAGCTGGAGCGGCTCGGGCGCCGGGACCGCAAGGGGGCGCCCGACACCTTCGACGCGGCCGGGTACGCGGCACTGCTGCGGCGTCTGCGCGAGAACGACGGGCAGGGGGCCGACGAGGTGGTGTACGCGCCGACGTTCGAGCGGGTGCTGGAGCAGCCGATCGCGGGGGCCGTCCCGGTGCCGCCGACGGCCCGGCTGGTGGTGACGGAGGGCAACTACTTCCTGCTCGACACGGGCCTGTGGCCGCGGGTCCGCAGCGGGCTCGACGAGGTGTGGTTCTGCGAGTTGGACGAGCGGGAGCGCCTGCGCCGGCTGATCGCCCGGCACGAGGAGTTCGGCAAGGGGCACGAGGAGGCGGTGGAGTGGGTGCTGCGCAGCGACCAGCGCAATGCCGAGCTGGTCGCCGCGAGCCGGGAACGGGCGGACCTGGTGGTGGCGGTCGGTGAACTCGCCCTCACTCACTGACCGCGCACAGCGTCAGCCCTGGTTCCCCCCGCTCGTCGTCGGCGCCGATCACCGCGGTGAAGGCGTCCGTTCGTACGGTGAGCCGCGCGTCCGTCCGTTCCACGGATACCGTGGGCGCCTCCTGGGAGCCGTAGCGCACCGCGAACACGCGCAGGTCGTCCGGCGTGCCCGGGACCGGGCCCGCCTCCAGGGCCGTGGAGCTCACCAGGTGCCGCCAGCCCTCGTCGGGGTTGCCGTAGCCGCGCGGGTCGGCGGCGAGCTCGAACGCCGCCTGTTCCTGGGTGAGTTCGGCACGGGCGTCGAAGTGCTCCGTGCCCTGCGCCGTCGGATGGGTCAGCCGCAGCCCGCCCGCCGACGCCACCGCGCCCTCGGCCGTCCGGCGCACCCGGTCGCCGTCGTCGGCCGCGTAGGGCAGCCCGGCGAGCAGATACGCGTCCGAGGGCAGGCGTTCCACTGCGACCGTCGTCCACAGGGCGGTGCCGTCGGTGACGTACAGGGACCGCACATGCCGCAGGACGTGGTCGCGGCCGACGACCGGCTTGGTCACCAGTTTCGCCACGAGCCCGTCGGCGCTCAGGTCCCGTACCCGGACCTCGCCCATGGGCCGGCAGAACACGAACCCGTCCAGCACGGGGCCGAAGCCGTGCTGCCGGTTCACGGCGGCCGGCAGGTAGTAGGTGCCCGCCGCCTCGACCAGTGACGGAGCCATCCGGTCGTCGAAGGCCACCGAGACGGTGCCCGCCCGGAGTTGGTGCCGTGCGGGCGTGGCCGACGGTGTGCGGTGCCAGCGGGTGGGGTCCTGGATCTGCCAGACCAGCATCCAGGCGAAGTGGCCGTCGACCCCTCCGTCGGGCTTGGCCGCGTGCCGCCCCCAGCGGGTGTCGCCCCGGTAGCGGCCCAGGTCGGAGCTGATACGGCGGCTGAAGTAGCGCAGGCCGAGGACCGACTCGAAGCCGGAGTGCTGCTCGCTGTAGCGGGGTCCGCCGTTGTCGAAGCCGCCGCCCGTGAGGCGGGCGTCGATGTAGCGGGCGAGCGCGTCACCGTCCTCGGCGAAGATCTCCTCGCCGCTGACGCGGTGGGCCTGGGCCAGAAAGGAGAGCGAGATCGGGCCGTAGTTGTTGTCGTAGGCGCCGCCGTGCTCGGGTGGCAGCAGGGCGCCCCGGTCGCTCACACGGTGGGCGCGGATCTCGTCGGCGTAGAGGCCGATCGCCCGAGCGCGGACCAACTCCCCCTCCTCCGGCGGCAGATGGCGCGCCAGCATCAGGCCGCCGACCACACAGCCGATGGCCTGGTTGCCGGCCTCCTGCGGGTTGAAGAAGGTCGCCTCGGTGAGCCAGCGCCAGTAGCCCCGTGCCACGTCGAGGAGTTGGGCGCGCCGGCCGGTGTCGACGAGGCCGTCCGGGGCGTCGAGGATGGTGACCGCCTGGAGCAGCGCCCACACGGTGCTCGGCCAGTCGCCGATGGGGTGGTTGCCCGCCTCCAGGACGTAACGGGCGTACGGGAAACCCGAGTTGCGGATCCGCAGGTTCGGGTAGCCGGGGTTGTCCTCGACGTGGACCCGTTCGCGCAGGTGGAAGGCGAGGCTGCGGTGCACCGCCTCGGGCAGGCGTGGGTCCCCGGTGCGCTGCAGGGCGAGCACCAGCAACGAGGTCATGCCGAGGGAGGTGTCGCCGATGTCGTCGACGCAGTCGGGGTGTTCGAGATTGCCCTCCGGCGTGATCCGGGCCAGGGCCTGCTCGACGACGTCGGCGAGGACGGTGTCGTACGCCTCGGGGCTGTCCGGCAGGTCGTGCAGCGGGCCGCGCTGGTGGGGGAGGTACACGGGAGGGTGCGGGAGGTGCACGGGGTTCAGCCCTTCATGCCTGAGGTGGCCATGGCGTGGGTGTCGGGGTCACACGGCAGGTGCGGGCCGGTGGGCACGCAGCGCGACCGTCAGTGTCTGCGGGCCCTGGCCGCCGACGTAGACCCGGTTCCCGGTCGTCGCGTCCGTGCCGCCCACCACGGTGTATTCCTCACCCGGGTCGTATCGCAGTACGTCGCTCCGGTCCGGCCCGGCCAGTGGTTCCCCGGCCTCGACGCCGACCTCGACCCGGATCTCGTCCTCACCCACCCGGTAGGTCATCGGTCCGCTCGTCAGGCACCAGCGGGCGTCGCCGATGGGTACGGCGCCGTCCGGGACGCCGCCCGGCCGGAAGGTCAGTTCGAGGGCCCAGGGCACCCGTGGTCCGCTGATGTCGATCCGCAGGTCGGCACCGTCGTCCCGGAGGTCCACGTCGACGCGGGTCGTCTGTGTGACCTCGTCCCGAGGCCGGTCCGGGAAGGCCATCGCGGCCGAGAAGCGTCCCTCGTCCGCCATCCGGTGGACGCCGTCGCCCTGGCGCCGGTCGGGCGGGAGCGGCTGGTAGTAGGCGGCCGTGAGGGTTTCGGCGAGCCGGTACCGGATGTCGGCGAGCCGTTGCATGCCGGCGGCGCGGAACGGGCCCAGGTCGAAGAATCCCCGCGACAGCCGGACCGCGTCGAGTACGGCGTCGCCGGCGAACAGGCGCAGGAAGGTGGGATTGCAGGCGAGGCCCGAGCGGATGCGCCGGTGCTCGGGCACGTCCGAGCCGCCGTACACCACCGTGTGCGCGGTGGTGGAGGCCCGTGCGGCGAGGCGCGCGGTGGCGAGGTACCGGTGGCGCGGAAGTGTCGGGGCGGCCGGTTCCGGCAGCGGGCGGCGCAGGTCCGGGGTGAGGAGGGTCTGGGCGAGCAGGTCGGGGTCGTCGATGCCGCCGGCGGCCGCCAGTCGCGCCGCACGGCTGAAGTCGCCCCGTCCGGTACGGATCGCGAGCAGCCGGTAGTGCGGCAGGTAGGGCGCCAGCGGGAACGGGTGGTGCTGGTCCTGCCGCCGCGAGTGGACGGTCTCCACCGTGCCGTCCGGCCTGATGAGGTCCAGGGTGGTGGCGAGGTTGCGTTCGACGGCGTCCAGCAGGTCGGTGCGGCCGAGGACGTCGGCCAGCAGCAGCAGCGAGGGGTTGGACACGTGGGCCGCGTAGTTGGCGCTGCGTTCCGAGTACAGGCCCTCCGCGTCGATGTCGATGCCTTCGGCGAGCCACTCCTCGACGCGGGCGAGCAGCCGGTCGTCGGGGAACGACCGGTGCAGCCGGGCCAGCGCCGCGCACAGCTCCCAGCGGTGGTTCGGGGTGTGCACCCCACCGGTCAGGAGACTGCCCGTGGCGGCGCCGGCGATCTCGGCGAGCGCGTCCGTGACGTGGCGCAGCTCCGGCCCCGCGCCCGCGGCGAGGACGTGCGCGTCGCACACGTCGTTGACGGTGAACGCGGAGTCCGGCGGCGACTGCACGTTGTCGCCGCCGGCGAAGAGACCGGTGGCGGTCTGCGCCGCCCGCAGGGCACGGACGTGGGTCATCGAGGCGGCGACGGCCTGACCGCTGCCGTGCAGTGCCGAGTCCGGGGAACGGTACGCCGCGACCAGAGTCTTCACCCGGCGCGCCAGGGCGCGGTGGGCCACACCGGCGGGTTCCTCGTCGGGGCCGGCCGCGAGCGGGGCGGCCGGCCGGTCGGCGGCGCGGGCCACCGCGCGGACGAACTCGTGGTCGAGCGGGGTGGGCACGGTCAGTCCTTCAGTCCGGCATTGATGTCGGCGCTCATGACGTAGCGCTGGAAGACCAGGAAGATGACGATCAGCGGGATCATGGAGATGACCGATGCGCCGAGCAGTACCGACCAGTTGATGTTCTGCGCGCCGACGATGCTCTGGATGCCGATCTGCACGGTGAACTTGTTGGGGTCGTTGAGCATCAGGAGCGGCCAGATGTAGTCGTTCCACCGCCACTGGAAGGACAGGATCGCGAGGGTCAGCATGATGGGCCTGGAGAGCGGCACCATGATCCGCAGGAAGATCGACAGTTCCCGGGCGCCGTCGATGCGTGCGGCTTCCACGAGTTCGTCGGGGACCGTCAGGAAGAACTGGCGGAACATGAAGCATCCGGTCGCGGTGAGCACGGCCGGGAGGATGATGCCTGTGAACGAGTTGTAGAGGCCGAGGTTGCGGACCACCAGGAACTCCGGGGCCAGCATGACCTCGCCCGGCAGCATCGTGGTGGCCAGGATGCAGAGGAAGAACGCCTTGAGCCACTTGTTGTCGTACTTGGCAAGGGCGTACCCGGTGCAGCAGCTGACTCCCACGGTGAGGATCGTCGTGATCACGCACACGATGGTCGTGTTGATGAAGTACTGGGAGAAGTTGGCACTGCGCCACGCCTGGAAGTAACCCGACAGGGTGGGGTTGTGCGGAACCAGTGTCAACGGATAGGAGAACAGGTCCCCGGCCGGCTTGAAGGAGCTGAGGATGAACCACAGCACCGGCAACCCGTACAGGCAGGCCAGGAACCACAGCAGTGTCGTCGCGGACACCGCACGCCGGGCCCCGCCGCCGCCCGCGCTGCGGGGCCGCTTCCTGGAACCGGCCCGTCCGGCACCGGCGTCGACCTTGCGGGGCATGTCTGTGGTTGTCATCGGTTCTCCACCCGCCGGTTGACGATCAGTTGGATGATCGCGACGGCCATCAGGATGAGCATGAGCACGAATGACGCGGCGCTCGCGTAGCCGATCTGGCCCCGTTGGAAGCCGGTCTGGTAGATGTACTGGACAAGCAGGTTGTTCGACGTTCCGGGTCCGCCGTTGTTGAGGGCGACGAACACCGGGTATTCCTTCATCGCGTTGATCGTGTTGAGCAGGATGACGATGAACGAGGTGGGTGCGATGCTCGGCAGCGTGATGCTGATGAACTGGCGCCATGGTCCGGCGCCGTCGAGCGAGGCCGCCTCGTAGTACGACACCGGTACGTTCTTGATCGCCGCGATGAACAGCAGCATCGTGAAACCCGTCCACATCCAGGACGCCGCCATCACCACCACCAGCAGCGACAGGTCCGCGTCCGACTGCCACGGAACGGCGCTTCCGCCGAGCTTCTCGATGACGTAGTTGACCAGTCCGAAGTTCTCACCGAACAGCCACCGCCACAGGACACCCACGACGATGGGCGACAGAAGCCACGGGATGAAGAAGATGACGCGCGCGACCGATGTGCCCTTGGCGTGCTTGCTCACCACCAGGTTGGCTGCGAGCAGCGAGAGCGCGAAGTTCAGCGGTACGAAGAGCACGGCGTACAGCAGCGTCCGGGTCAGCGCGTCGTAGAACGTGGAGTCCCCGAACAGGTTGTGGTAGTTGTCCAGTCCGATGAACTGGAACGCCCCTACACCCGTGTAGTTCGTGAAGGAGTAGACGAGCCCGATCACCGCAGGCCAGACGAAGAACAGCGCGAAGAGCACGACATTGGCCGCGATGAGGACGAGCGGCGCGATGGTGTAGCTGTTGCGTCTGCTGGGCGGGCTCGCGGACACGTCCGAGGCGCGTTTTTTCATCTTCCTGACTCCGTGCTGGTGGAAGGGATTCCGGTGGGCTCACGCCATGAGCCCGGCATCACATGGGCACCCGAGGGCTGGGCGGCGGGGTCTCGACCCCGCCGCCCGGCCCTGAGGCCTACGATCCGCCGCCGACCTGCTGGTTGTAGCCGGCCACGATGTTGTCCAGGGCCTTGTCGACCGACTGCTGGCCGTTGATCGCCTTGCCGATCTCCGTCTTGGTCGGGTCGGTGGTGATGCTCTTGCCCTTCAGCACCCAGTCCGTCTGCGCGCCGTTGAAGTAGCCCGAGATCGGGGCGTAGAGCGGGATCTCCTCGTTGTACAGCTTGAACGCCGCCTGCGCCGCCTCGGACTTGAAGGGGTACTTCGGGTTCAGACCGCTCTCGACGGGCAGGAACCCGGACGTCTCACACAGCTCGCGGTAGTGGTCCGGCTCGTACAGCCAGGACATGAACTTCTTCGTGGCGGTGGCCGCGGCGCCGTTGTTGTTGAATCCCACCATCATGCCGCCGGCGTTGACGTCGCTGGCCTGGACCGGCTCGGCGGGAGTCGGGACGCTGGCCCATTCGAACTTCTTGACGCTCTCCGCGAAGGCGGGAACCTGCCACACGCCGGACCAGTAGGCGACCACGTCACCGCTCTGGAACATGGCCGACGGGTCGGCGCCGCTGGTCCACACCGACTTCGGCATGGTCTTGTCGTCGTTCATTCCGACGAAGGTCTTCACGGCCTTCCTGGTCGCGGCGTCCACCGAGAACTTGCCGGAGGAGTCCGCGTGGACGTACTTCCCGCCGAGTTCGTACACCATGGCGCGCAGCCGGGACGGCGACTGGTCGAACGTCAGGGAGTACTTGGCGCCGGTCTTCTCCCGGACCTTGTTCGCCGCCTTGATGAAGTCGGTCCAGGTCCAGGTCTTCTGGGGCGAGTCCGGGAAGGAGACGCCGGCCTTCTTGAACAGCGACTTGTTGACGAACAGGCCGGACGCGGTGACGTCCGAGGGGATGGACAGCACCTTCCCGGACGAGTCCTTGGCGAGGAAGTTGGCGTTGATGTTGTTGCTCTTGGTGCTGGCGATGGAGCTGAGGTCGATCAGCTTGTTCGACCAGATCGGGTCCAGCGACGGCACGGCCGCCACGTCGGGCAGGGAGTTCGCCTGCGCGGCGTTGTGCAGCTTCGTCGTGTAGCCGTCGTAGGGGATGTTGACGAGGTGGACGGTGACGCCGGCTTCCTTCTTGTACTGCGCCACCAGCTTCTTCCAGCCCGCGTCCTGCCCGGGAACCGTGGAAATCCAGAACGTCAGCGACTTGGACGTGCCGCCCGAGCCGGACCCCGATCCGCCGCAGGCGGAGAGCAGAAGGGCACCTGCCGCGGCCACGGCAGCGAGGGGAACCACGCGGCGCATGCCGCCGCGGCCGAGTCGGCTGGAGCGCCGCACACCCACACTGGTCATCTTCGATCCCTTTTCGTCGTACTGAAGGAAGCACGGCGCCAGCCGAGGCGGCACGGGTGCATTTTGAAGGAGACTTCGCTTTCCGGGGGCACGGCCTCGCCCGGCCGTGTCGCCTTGACGGGTGGGGTCCCCGGCCATGACGGCCGGCGTCGCACAAGCACGCCCTCGTGCGCCTGCCGTACTTCGCGTACGGGCGGGATGCTCACCCGGTGTCGGCGTCCCGGCCGACTTAGAAAGCGCTTGTCCGGACATTGGCAGACCGAGTCGGAGGCCGTCAATCCTTCGCATGCGCGGCCTCGGTCACGGTTTGGACTCCTCGGGCGACCGCGAGCCGGGCGGCGCCCACGACGGTGCCGAGATCGCCGAGCGTGCTGCTGACCACCTCGGTGGGCCAGCTCAGGCGTTCCAGTTCGGCCCGCACACCCGGCAGGAGCTGCGGATACGCACCGGTGCTGCCGCCCAGCACGATCAGCCCGGGGTCCAGCACGGCGGTGACCGCGGCGGCGAGCCGGCCCACGTCGGCGGCGTGCCGGCCCACGATCGCGCGTGCCGCACTGCGGCCCTCGTCCGCGAGGGCGAAGAGGCGCTCGGTGGTGGTGGGGCACGGCCCGTCGGCGTCCTGCCAGGCCGTCGCCGCCCGCCGCAGCAGGGAGCGGGCCCCGACGTGCTCCTCCAGCGCCTCGTGGCGCGGCTGCAGGCCGTCGTCCCAGGGGTAGGGCAGCCGGGCCACCTCACCGGCGGCTCCGTTGGCCCCGCGCAGCACCTGGCCGCCGATGACGACGCCGAGACCGATACCGACGCCGATGCGCAGGTAGCCGAAGGTCCGACGGCCCCGGGCCGCGCCCTCGTGCAGCTCGGCGAGTGCGGCGCAGTTGACGTTGTTCTCAAGGTGGACGGGCACGCCCGGGGGCAGCGCGACGGCCACCGCGTCGAAGACCGGGCCCGCCTTGGCGGTGGCGGGGCGCACTCCGGTGCCCTCCCGGGTGACGTCACCGACGGCGACCACGATGGTGCGCAGCGGGGCGTCGGCGGGCAGCGCGCCGAGGGCCTCGCGGACGGCGTCGGTGGCCTCCGCACGCGTGCCGGTGGCCTCGGCCAGGAGACTGCCGTCCAGGGCGCAGCCACGGACCCGGGTGGCGGCCGGGCCGAGGTCCACCGCGAGCACGGCCCCTGCGGCCGGTCCGAGGCGGTAGACGGCGGCGCTGCGGCCGGTGCCGCTGGAGGTCGTACCGGAGTGGGCCGCGAGGTGGGCACTCTCCAGCTCCGCGACGGCGGAGGACACCGTCGGCTTGGACAGGCCCGCCAGGCTCGCGAGCTGCGGCCGGGTCGCGCTGCCCGCCTGGGCCAGCACGGCGAAGACCGCGCTGGCGCTCTCGGTCAGGCGCGGGGCCTGCACCACGTCGTATTCCACAGTTCTCCCACAGGTCGCGGGCCGCTCCCGGGGGCGGGTCGTCTTCGGGATGCGGCGATGGGATGTCCGGTGTCGCGCATGCCCGCCAGGAGTCATACGGCGGTCCGGGCGGTCGGGTGGGCGACACCTCTTGACGCACTGTACTTCGTTAGTTAACTTCCTAACGAACTTCACGGTACTCGCCTGCCGTGTCCGTCAGAAGCCCGTCCCGGGGCTTCCCTAGTTCCCCAACTCCCCTATGCCCGGGGTTCCTCAACTCCCCTATGCCCGGGCACGGTTCGCCCGCCGTCGCAGCCCAGCGCAACGACGAAAGAGGTTCCGTGCAGGACTTCACCCCCCTCGTGGCCGGCATCGACGTGGGTGGCACCAAGACACATCTGCGTGCCTACGTCGGGACGGAGCCCGTCGCCGACCACGTGCGGACAAGCAGTGGCTGGCGGCCCCACGACCCCGTGGCCGCAGCGGCCTGGCTGGCCGCCCTGGTCGCCGAGGCACTGCCGACGGGCGCACGCCCCACCGCGATCGCCGTGGGCGGCCACGCCTGCGAGACCCCGCGCCAGTGCGCCCAGATACGTACCGCTCTCCAGCTGCACTTCGACGCGCCCGCGCTGGTCGTCGGCGACGCCGAACTGCTCGTGCCCGCCGCGGGCCTGGACAAGGGGGTCGGCCTGGTCGCCGGAACCGGATCCGTCGCGGTGGGCCGCCTAGCGGACGGCAGTCCCGTCCAGGTCGGCGGCTGGGGCGCGGTGCTCGGCGACGAGGGCGGCGCCGCGGGTCTCGTGCGTGAGGCCGCGCGGGCCGCATGGGCGGCGCACGACCGCGGGGAAGGACCCGACGAACTGGCCCGGGCCCTCCTCGCGTCCTTCGGTGTCTTTGAAGTACCCGCACTCGGGGCCGCGCTGGAGAGCGCCACGGACGTCTCCGCGCAATGGGGGCGGCACGCGCCGGTGGTCTTCGCCGCCGCGGAGGCGGGCTCGCCGCTCGCCCGTTCCGTGATCGCCGAGGCAGGCCGTTCGCTGGCCGCGCTGGTGGAGCGGATCGCCGCCCGCGGCGTCGCGGTGGACGACGTGGTGGTCGCGGGCAGCACCGTCCTCGCCCAGCCCTCGCTGTACGAGGCGTTCGCCTCCGCGCTCGCCGCAGCCGTGCCCGGTGCACGCCCGCAACCGCTGCGTGCGGCACCGGTGGAGGGTGCGGTGGCACTGGCCCGCTCGATCCTGTGAACGGATCGGCCCACGTTCACGCACACGACACGTCCCGGCCGCCGGGCCATCGCCGACGGGTCAGGACCCGGCCGTAGATCTTCGCTCAAAGCTTCACGGGACTCACTGGATTCGCACACCCCACGTGTCCCGCGGACCACTTCTGTTCGCACGATCTTCCTCCCGGCCGCAGGGCCGCAGACACTCAGGAGAGGCACACGCATGCCGTCATCAGCCGGGCACCACTCCCCCTCGTCGACCGGTCGGCCCGCCGTCGGCCGAAGGGGATTCCTCAAGACCTCGCTCGGCGCCTCGGCCGGTGTGCTGGCCGCACCCACGTTCGCGTCGTGGCTGTCGGCCGCCGACGCCAAGGCGGCGACCGCGCCGCTCGCGTTCGTCGACGACTACAGGACCAACCTCCCGGCGAACCGGACACCGGAGACCAACGCGGTCGTACGGGCCCTCGGCGGCTTCGCCCAGATCTGGAAGACCGGCGGCGCCTGGAACAGCGGTGCCCCGCTGCGGCCCGAGATCCTGCGGGCCAACATGCGGTACTGCATCGAGGTCACCACACGGCGCACCCCGGCCCAGGCGAAGCTGGCGTTCCTCTACGACCGCCAGCACCAGAGCTACGCGGCCTCCGGCGGCCTCGGCCCGCTCACCGACCTGTACCGGACGGGCGCCAAGGCGGTCACGTCGATCGCGAGTGCGCCCGACGGCACCCCGGCGACCACCATCGACGACGCCGTTCCCGCCGATGCCCCGGCCGGCTCCGCACTCGGCGCGGGCTCCCACGACTCCGAGCTGGGCAAGGTGGCCGAACTGGTCGACACGCTGCGCGGCACCTGGGCTTCGGGCAACCCGTCCAAGTACGCCTACCTGTATCCGCGCCCCTGGCGGATGAACGAGGACAGCCAGGTCGTCGACACCGGCAGGACGGACGCTCTCGGCTACCCGGTGTACGACTCGAAGGTCGTCGTCGCCCCACAGTTGCTGCGTCAGCGCAGCACCTCGCCGGCGGACGACGGCGGCTTCCCCAGCGGCCACACCAACGCCTTCCACCTGGCCTCCCTGGCCTACGCGTACGCCGTGCCCGAGCGCTTCCAGGAACTCGTCACACGCGCCCTGGAGCTCAGCGACACGCGCATCCTGGCGGGCATGCACTCCACCGTCGACGTCATCGGCGGCCGGATCATGGCGACGGCCCTCGCGGCCGCCACCCTCGCGGACCCCGCCAACGCCGACCTCAAGGCGGCGGCGCGCGCTCAGGCCCTCGCCTACTTCACGGCGCGGACCGGGACGAACACCGACACCCTGTACGCCTACGCCCACTCGGCCGGCCCGGGCACGGACCCGTACGCGGACCGGGACGCCAACGCCCGCGCGGTCGGGCCCCGCCTGACGTACGTGCTGACCCGGCACGGCCACAGCGAGCCGCTGACCGTGCCGAAGGGCGCCGAGGTGCTGCTGGAGACTCGGCTGCCGTACCTGGACGCGGCCCAGCGGCGCGAGGTGCTGCGCACGACCGCGCTGCCCTCCGGCTATGTGCTGCTGGACGGCTTCGAGCAGTGGGGCCGGCTCAACCTGTTCGCCGCGGCGGACGGCTACGCCGGCTTCGACCGCGACGTGACCGTGGCGCTGGACGCGGCGGCGGGCGGCTTCGGCGCGGCGGACAGCTGGCGCAACGACATCGACGGCGACGGCGGGCTGACCAAGAAGGGCAGCGGCTCCCTCACCCTGACCGGCCACAACACGTACACCGGCGGAACCGTGGTGAAGGACGGCACGCTGGTCGCCGCCTCGTCCCACGCGCTGGGCCACGGCGATGTGCGGGTGTCCGGCGGGACGCTGCGGGTGCAGCATCCCGTGCAGGTGCACGGCGCGTACGTGCAGGAGACCTCCGCGCTGGAGCTGACGCTGCGCTCGGGTCACGAACCCGCCCTCAAGGTGACCCGGCGCGTACTGCTGGGAAGCGGCAGCGTGCTGTCGCTGCAGCTCGACGAGCACAAGGCGCCGACCGCGGGCAGCACGGTGCGCGTCCTGTCGGCTCCGCACCTGCGCGGCCGGTTCGACCGCGTCGAACTGAACTCCGACCGGCTGCGGGCCGTACCCGTCTACACGACGGAAGGTCTGTCGGTACGACTCCTGAAGCGGTGACGCCCGGGGGCGGGAGCTGATGCGAAAGTGGGACCCATGAGACGGGCCCGGATCGCTCCCGCCCACTCGCGGTCGGTGTCACCGCGGGGCGGATGATGGCGCACGAACAGCACTCGGTCCTTGAGCCGGGCACACGCGACGACGAGGAACACCCCCCGCCGCGGGCGACGGCCGCCGGAAAGGCGCCCCGGCCCGGCCGGCGGTGGCTGGTGCCACTGCTGGTGGTCGTGCTGCTCGGCCAGATGGCGGCGGCGATGGTCACGACCGCCGTGCAGCAGACGCCGACCATCGACGAGCCCATCTACGTCGCCACGGCCGCCGACTACCTGCACGAGCACCGGGTGCGGCTCAACCCCGAGCACCCGCCGCTCGGCAAGCTGGTCGTCGCGGCCGGGGTGGCGGTCGCCGGCCCGCACGTCGACACCTCGTACAAGGGCGATCAGAGCCGGTTCGGCCGGCATCTGTTGTACGAGTCCGGCAACGACCCGTGGCGGCTGATGTTCTGGGCCCGCCTGCCGATGATCGTGCTGACCCTGCTGTTCGGGCTCGTGGTGTTCGCCTTCGCGCGTGAACTGGCGGGCGCCGCGGCCGGGTTGGCGGCTCTGGCCCTGTACGCCTTCTCCCCCGACGTCATCGCGCAGGGCTCGCTGGCCACGCTCGACGTGCCCGCGGCCGGGTTCGTGCTGACCTCTGCGTGGCTGCTGTGGCGGGCGCGCCGGCGGCCGCGGCTGTACGTCCCGTGGGCGGGGGTGGCCCTCGGTGCGGGGCTGGCCACGAAGATGAACGTGCTCCCGGTGGTTCCGGTGCTGCTGGCGCTGGCCGCCTGGTCGGTGTGGCGGGCGGGTTCCGGGGACCGGCGAAGGACACTGGTGCGGGCCGCCACGGCGGCGTTGGTCGTCGGCGCGGCAGCCGTCGCCGTCGTATGGACGTCGTATCTGGCGGTCGATCCGCGGCTGCGCTGGTCGCCGGGGCAGCAGGTGCCCGCCGTGCACGGCCTGAAGGGGCTGATCGTGCAGCTGCTGCCGTTCCCGGAGGCGTACCGGGACGGCATGCGCATCCAGTTCGGCCTGGAGGACTATCCGTGGCAGGGCTTCCTGTTCGGGCATCTGTACACCGGGTCCCGCTGGTACTACCTGCCGGCCGCGCTGCTGGTGAAGACGCCGCTGGGCATGCTCGCGCTGTGGGCGGCCGGCGCCGTCGTGGTGGTGGCGGTACGGCGACTGCGGCCCGCCGCGCCGTACGTGCTCGTGCCCGCCGGTGTGCTGCTGGCCGCCGCCATGACCGGGGCACGGGACTTCGGTACCCGGTACGCCATCTTCGTGCCGATGTTCCTGGCGGTGGCCGCGGGTTGCGTGCTCGCCGTGCGGTGGCGGTGGGCGCCGCTCGTGACGGGCGCGCTGGTGCTGTTCGTCGCCGTCAGCTCGCTGCGGACGTTCCCCTACTATCTGCCGTACTCCAACGAGGCGTTCGGCGGTCCCGTCAAGACCCATCTGCGGCTGCACGACTCGAACGTGGACTGGGGCCAGGACCTGGGCCGGCTCGCCGACCGGTTGCACGAGCGCTACCGGGGTCAGCGGATCTGGCTGGTGTACAAGGGCAGCGGTGTGCCCTCGTACTACGGCATCGACGCGTCCGACCCACGGAAGGCGCCCCCGCGCCAGGTGCGCGGGCTGCTGGTCGTGTCGGACTCGGCCGTGGCCAAGGCCCAGGGCAGGCTGGCCGCATTGATCGACAGCAGCCACCCGATCGACGAGGTCGGTCATTCGATCACGATCTACCGCCGGTGACGCACACCCCACAAGCTATGTGAGTACACATCCGGCGGTCCCGGATACGGCCGTACAAGCCCTGGTCACGACGGTGTGTGGGCTATGTTGAAGCACTGTGGGAGACAAAGGAGGCACACCGGTGCCATCGCCGCAGCAGGCACGCGCACAGGCATCCGCGATCACCTCGGGCAAGACGGCTCCGGAGGTGGAGGCCGCCCCGGCCTCCCAGCTCAGGACGCTCTTCGACCGGCCCCGGCTCTCCCCCGGGCAGCGGCGCATCGCCCAGTATCTGATCGAGCACATCACCGAAGCGGCGTTCCTCTCGATCACCGACCTCGCGGAACGCGTGGGCGTGAGCCAGCCGTCGGTGACGCGTTTCGCCGCGGCGGTCGGCTTCAGCGGCTACCCGGCTCTGCGCGAGAAGCTCCAGTCGATCGCCCTCGGCACGCTGGCCGGCGGCCCCGCCGCCACCGAGGAGAACGGCAGCAACGAGCTGCAGGCGGCCGTCGACGCCGAGATCGAGAACCTGGAGAACCTGCGGCGCGACTTCGCCGACCCCGACCAGCTGATCGCCATCGGGCGCCGGCTGGCGGCGTCCACCCCCCTGACCGTCCTCGGGCTGCGTATCTCCGGTTCGCTCGCCGAGTACTTCGCGTACGCGGCGCGCCGTATCCACCCGGACGTGCGGCTGGTGACGCGGGGCGGCAGCGTCGCCTACGACGCGCTGTTGCAGTCGCGCGAGGCGGGCGGCATCTGGGTGCTGGCGTTCTCCATGCCACGCCACGCCCATGAGACCCTCACGGCCGTACGGGTCGCGCGCGGCGCCGGGTTGAAGGTCGCCCTGGTCACAGACCTGGCGCTGGGGGCGGTGGCCGACGAGGCGGACGTCGTCTTCGCCACCGGCACCGGTTCCCGCCTGGTCTTCGACTCCTACGCGGCACCCGGCGTGATCGCCGCCGCGCTGCTGCAGGCCATGACCGACGCGGACCCCGAGCGCACCCAGGCCCGGCTCGAGGAGTACGAGCAGATCTCCGACCAGCACCACTTCTTCCTGCGCGACTGACGGCCCCCACCCGCACCCCGCACCCCTCCGGTTGTGCGGCATAACAAAGGGACCTTTCACAACAAATCACGCATGAATGTTTTCATGCGTCTTGCAAAGCGGACGGCATATATAAATACTGCTCACGCGTCACCCCGGACACCCGAAGCCGCCGTCTCCTACCCGCGTCGGCGCCCAGGGTGTCCGGTCGGGCCTCGTTTCCGTGCGAGCGCCCTTGGCGGCCCCGGTCATCCCCTAGACCGGGGCCGCCCGACCACGTCGGACCAACCCTCCCGACGCCGCACACCGGAAGCGATGATCATGCAACTGACGACCACGCGCATCAGCCCGGACTGGCCGTGCCAGGTCAAGACGCCCGGTTCCTATGACTGGGAGCGCTCGGCGGCCAGGTGGCTGCGCGAGCTGGTGCCCGCGCGCTACGCCAGCTATCCGGCCCTGATCCGCCACCCCGTGCTCCTGGCCCGCCATGCCCAGATTCAGGTCCAGCACGAGATCCGGGTCGCGCGTACCGCCCTGCAGACCGCGCGCGCGGACCTGCCCGCGCTGGGCCTGCACGAGTCGGTCATCGAGCACACGATCAAGCTCTACGCGGCAGAGGTGCTGCAGCTCCAGCACATCGCGCGCAGCGTCCGTACGGTCACCCAGGCCCTGGTCGACTCCGGCCGCTGACGGCAGCCCGCCCTCGCGTCACTCCTCGAACTCCCGCTCCCGGCCGGCGCCGGCATACCTGTCCCCACCCGTGCCCGGCCGGCTCCGGGGCGGTGGCCGTACCGGATGCGCGGACGTTGCCGCCGCCCGTACCGTCCAGATCGTCAGCACGAGGCCTGCGAGCTTCCCCTTTCGAGTGAAGCCCGGGCCGGCAAGACCACGATCGAAGACCTCCCGATGTGCGATGCTCAACGCGTGACGAGCGAGCCCGCAACGCCGGCTGAGTCCCGCCCCGCGCCGGACACCGTTGCGCTGGCCAAGGTGGTCGCCAGGCAGCGCGCCGAGATGGACCGGCTGCGCGACCTGGCCGCCAAGACAGCCGTCCTGGAGCAGGCCAAGGGCGCCGTCATGGCGCTGACCGGCTGCTCCCCGGACGCCGCCGAGGAGGAGTTGCAGCGACGCGCCGCGGACGGGACCCGCACACTGCTCGAGGAGTGCTGGGTCACCCTCGGCGGCCTGGCAACGGCACCGGCCGCCACCGCACCCCGACCGGACCCCGACCTCACCCCCGAGTCCTCCCCCGCCTCCGCACACGACGTGGCCACCACCGACGAGGGTTCGGCGGCCCTCGGCCCGCTCGGCCGGGAACTCGTCCATGTGGCCACACCGCAGGAACTCGCCCGGTGCCTGTTGGGACATCTCGCGCCGGAGGTCGGCGCGGGCGCCGTCATGATCTATTCCCTGCTGTCATCGGGAGGCCTGGAGCTGATCGGGCACGCCGGCATCGACGACACCCTGGCCACCCAGTGGCACCGGGTACCGCCGCTGGCCGGGGTTCCCGCGCTCGACGCGCTGCGGGCCGAGGAGCCGCGCTGGCTGGAGGACGCCGCGGCGGACCGGAAACGCTATCTGATGATCGGGGATTCGCCCGAGCGTTGGCCGTCCCGCGCCTGGCTGCCCGTGCCCACCGGTGACGTGCCCGACGTGTGCATCGGGGTCCTGCGCACCCGCGTCGGACCGTTCAGCGCCGATGTCCGGCAGCACCTGCACGCGGTGGCGCAGTTGTGCGCCGGCCGGCTGCGCGCGTTCGACACCCGCTCCCAGGACATCGCCGACGCCTCGGTGGACACCGTGCAGGCCGTGTTCGACGCGCTGCCCGACGCGGCGATGCTGCTGACGCCGCTGCCCGCCGCGTCGGGAGGCATCAAGGACTACCGCATCGACGCCGCGACCACACAGGCCGTCGACGTCGTCGGGCGCGCCGGGCGGCAACTGATCGGCCGTCGGTTCCGCGAGTGCTGTCCGGCGCTGGCGACCGAGCCCCTGTGGCAGGGCCTGCGGCGAGCGCTCACCACCGGGAAGCCCTACGAGAGCGAGCCGTTCGCGCACCAGGAGGTCGTCGCCGGGGTCACCGAGCTGTCCACCTACTCGGTGCGGGCGGCGCGGCTGGGCGCGGGGCTGGTCATCACCTGGGTGCGGCACGGCTCCTCCGACCGGCAGGAGCAGCGCCTCGCGGACGTGCAGCGACTGGGCAGCCTCGGCTGGGCGAGCTGGAACCTGGTCACGCACGAAGTCACCTGGTCCTCCCAGGTGTTCACCCTCTTCGACCGGAACCCCGCGCGCGGGCCGGTCGGCCTCACCGAACTCCCCGAGCTCACCCTGCCCGAGGACGTGCCCGCGCTGGCCCACGCCATCGCGGAACTCCTCGGCGAGGGGCGGACGTTCGACATTCCGTTCCGCATCAGGACGGCAAGTGGGCTACGGCATCTGCGGGTCGTCGCCGAAGCCGTGCCGGACGCCGCCGGAACGCCCGTCGAGGTGCACGGCGTCGTACAGGACCTCACCGCGCAGCGCAGCGCCGAGCTCGCCCTCGTGGAGAGCGAGCGGGCCATGCTCACCCAGCACGACGTGCTGCGTGCCGAGCGGACGCTGGCGGGCCGGCTCCAGCACGCCCTGCTTCCGCTGCCGATCCGGCCCGTGCGCCTGGCCGGGCTGCGCGTCGAGGTCGCCTATCTGCCCGCCCAGTCGGGCATCCATGTCGGCGGTGACTGGTTCAGTGCCATCGAACTGCCCGACGGGGACGCCCTCTTCGTGGTGGGCGACGTCGCCGGGCACGGCATCGACGCGGTCGCCACCATGGCCCAACTCCGCTTCACCGCCAAGGGCATGGTCATCACGGGGTCCTCGCTGACGGGTGCGCTCGACCGGCTCAACACGCTGCTGCTGCACTCCCGTGACTCCCACGGCACCGCGACGCTGGTCCTGGCCCGCTACAACTCGGCGGAGCGACGCCTGGTCTGGGCACAGGCCGGTCATCCGCCGCCTCTGCTGCTGCGCGGCGGCCAGGTGCGCTATCTCGACCGTCCCCGCGGCATGCTGCTCGGGGCGAGTGCGGCACCGGTCTACGTGGAGGCGGAGTGCCGGCTCGAACCGGGCGACCGCGTCATCCTCTACACCGACGGTCTGGTCGAGCGGCCCGAGGAGAGTATCGACCGGGGCCTGAAGCGGCTCTCCGAGGCCGTCCTGAGCCACCACTCCGACGACCCCGGTTCCC
Organism: Streptomyces sp. NBC_00461; assembly: GCF_036013935.1. NCBI lineage: Bacteria > Bacillati > Actinomycetota > Actinomycetes > Kitasatosporales > Streptomycetaceae > Streptomyces > Streptomyces sp. NBC_00461. The sequence continues at coordinate 9,928,422 of NZ_CP107902.1, read as the reverse complement.
TGTCCCTGGGGCCGCTGCTCGCCGCGATGCTGGAGGGCGAGCGTCGGGACGACGTGTGTCTGCTCGACATCAGGGCTCCGATGGATCTGGAGTAGCCGGTTCCCGAGTAGACGGCCGCGGAGCAGACGGCCGCGGTGCGGACGGTGACGCGAACCGGTCGCCGGTGCGGAGAGTGACGCGGCTCGGCGGCCGGTCACCGTTCACTCGTCGCCACGATGGCGCCAGTACCAGAGCGCGCCCACGACCAGGGCCACCAGGAACAGGACGGGCAGGACCAGGCCCGGGATGCGGGAGCCGTTCATGGGCGTGGCTTTCGGGTCGAACGGGCGGGGCGCCGGGTGCGTCGCCCCTGTGCCCAGGGTGACGCCTGGCAGTCCCTCACTCACAGGGATTTCCGCACCCGTTGCCCCGTGTTCGAGGGCCGGCGGCCGGCCGGTCAGCCGGTGCCGGAGGCCGTCCGGGACTCCAGCGCCTGCCGCGTGTCGTCGCCGTAGACGCCGTCCTCGTCGCCTCTGATGCCATACCAGAGCTGGAAGCGGGCCACCGCCTCCCTGAGGGTGGCGTCGTAGGTGCCGCTCGTGGAGCCGTTCTTGTAGACGTCGGGGATGTGCAGCAGGCGTTCCTGCAGGTCGGTCACCGCCGGGCCGCTGTCGCCGTCGCGGAGGGTGCCGGCGCCGTCGGGGTCCGCCGGGCCGGGAGCGGCGGCGGAGGCGGTCGCGGTCGGCTGCGCGGGCGCGGTGGGCTGGGGCTCCTGCGCGGCCGCGTCGTCGTTCCTGCCGACCAGCAGCAGGGCGCAGCCGAAGCCGACGAGGGCGGCCGCGGAGACGGCGACCGTCACGGCGGCACGGCGCAGCCCGGGCCCGAACCCCAAACGGCCGCCTGCGCGCGGCGGGTCGACGTCGCGGGTGCGCACGGGCGGGAGTTCCTGCGTCTCGCCCTCGTCCCAGGACCGCGGGTCCCGCACGGCGACGGACTCAAGATCGGCGCGGCTCTGCTCCATCTCCCGGAACAACTCCGCCAGGGCGTCGGTGCGGCGCGGGCGCAGGACATGGATCGGTTCCAGCGGCGGGCGGTCGTGCGACGACCCGGATACAGGCGGTGTGGGCACTGTGCTCTCCTTACGCCCCGTGGCAGGGGCCTCCACCGTTCCCCGAGGAGTGATACGCGGCTGCCGCCCCGGGAGTTCAGCGGATGCGGTCTCCCTCCGCCTCGGCGCTGAAGTGAGAGCGCGCTCAGGCCTGGGTGCCGAGGAAGCGGTGCAGGGATGTCTTCATCGCGCTGACGAAGGCGTCCCGTGCCGGGTGTGCCAGTGCGTCCAACGACAGGTACGGGTTGAGGTCCTCCAGCTCGACCAGCAACAGCTCACCGCCGGGCGCCCGGCAGGCGTCCACGCGCTGGATACCGTGGTCGACGGTGTTCCAGTCGATGAAGTGTCGGGCGAATGCGAGGTCGTCGTCGGTCGGATCGTACGGTTCCAGCTGCCAGCGTCGGTCGAGGTGCGGCGCGTACAGGGCGTACTGGAAGTCGTGGTCGACGAAGTAGAAGGACACCTCGTAGGCGAAGTCGACGCACGGCTGGACGAGAACGTCTCCGTCCACGAGGTCGCACAGCTGGTCCGCGGAAACGATCCGCAGGCCGATGGAGTCGGCGCCGAGCCTGGGCTTGACGACGTAGCGGTCCGTCTCGGGCAGCCGGTGCAGGTCCTCGGTGCGGTCGACGGTGGGGATGACCGGGTAGTGCGCGGCGGTGAGGTCGAGCAGGTACTGCTTGCCGGCCATGTCGCCCTTGCCGGAGAGCTGGTTGTAGACGCGCGCCCCGCTGCCGATCGCCCGCTCACGGAAGTCCTCGTACGCCTCCTGGTAGGACAGGACGGGTCCGCTGTTGCGTACGACGACCGCTTCGAAGGCACCCATGAGTGCGGCCGCGTCCAGCGGATGGCACAGGGCGAGGTCGAAGTCCTCTCGCAGGCGCGAGGTGAGGAAGGTGTCCTCGTCGCCATAGCGGCGCCCGCGTGCCGGATACGCCAGGTCGGTGACGTAGAGGATGCGGGGACGGGCGCGTGTCATGGGGTGCTCCTCGGCGGCTGCGGGTGCCGCAGCGTATGCCGCCGCAGGCCTGCCGCGCAAACGTCTGACCTGGGGATTCAATCGGGGTTCACAGCGCCGCGGTCCCGATCCGCAGCTCCGCGCCGGCGACCGTATCGGTCGTTGCCCTCCACTTTTGCGCTCAATGCGCTCCATGCGCTCGCCGCGGAAAGGTGGGAGCACCGAGTTCCCCGCCAGGGCTGCACTGAGTGCCATCAGCGCGGTCCGATGCTACGTTCCGTCCATGAATACGGAGGCGGCGGCCGTGAAGCCACCGATGCGGGACGCCCTGGTGGCGGCGGCGTTCCAGCTGTTCCTGGAGCGGGGCTACGAGCAGACGACGGTCGACGACATCGTGGCGCTCGCCGGTGTGGGACGGCGGTCGTTCTTCCGTTACTTCCCCTCGAAGGAGGACGTGGTCTTCCCCGACCACGAGCGGTGCCTGGCCGACATGACGGCCTTCCTCGCCGAGAGCGGTGAGGCGGAGGAGCCCGTGCACCGGGTCTGTGACGCGGCCCGTCTCGTCCTGAGGATGTACGCCGAGAACCCGACGTTCTCCGTGCAGCGCTACCGCCTCACCAAGAAGGTGCCGGGGCTGCGGGCGTACGAGCTGTCCGTGGTGTGGCGTTACGAGCGTGCCCTCGCGGAGTATCTGCGTACCCGTTTCACCGGCCGCGACAGGACCCTGCGGGCCGACGTGATCGCCGCCGCCGTGGTGGCGGCGCACAACAACGCGCTGCGGTCCTGGTTGCGTTCGGACGGGAAGGGCGACTCCGACGCCGCTGTGGACCACGCGTTGGGGTACGTCCGGGCGGCGTTCGGCGGCACGCCTCCCGCACACCACGGCGCGGAGGAGCCCGAGGACGTGGTGGTCGTCGTCTCTCGCCGGGACACACCTCTGTGGCGGGTCGTCCAGGAGATCGAGTCCGCGCTGGGACGAAATTGAGGGTACGGAGTGCCTTTACGCGTGACACTGAGTGCCATACATTGTGGGCGTGCACGGTGGCACGGTGAGCCGCGCACGTGCGTGCACGGTTGACCCGCGCACGTGGGATTCCGGCCGAGAGCAGGGAGTTGACCAGCGTGTACCACCACTCAGGAAACGTTGCTATGCAGGCAGCCGGCTCCGCGGCAGGCGTCCTCGAACCCATGACAGCCGCTTCGGACACCGTCCTCTTCCAGCGCTGCACATGGTGCGGCACCGCCACGTACCACCGGCTGCTGTGTCCGGTCTGCCAGGGCGGCGAGCTGCGGACGGAGCGCAGTGCGGGCACGGGCACGGTCCGCCACTCCACGGTCGTGCACCGCAACACCCCCGCCGCGCGCAATGTGTCGCTCGTCGAGATGGCCGAGGGGTTCGTGGTGCGCGGCCGGGTCATGGGTCCGCTGATCGGCATCCACAGCGGTGACCGGGTCCGGCTGTCCACGGCCAAGGACCCGGTCCGCGGCGAGCCGGTGTTCCAGCTGATCGACGAGCCCTTCCGCGCCTGGTCCTGAGCGGCGGGTCGCATACAGGCCCGAGCCGGCTCTACCGAGCCTGCATAACGGCTACTCGTGCCAGTCCGCTGTCGCGGTAGCGCGCTCCTGCCATTGCCTCACACCCGGACCGTTCGGCTCCCATCGGTCGCAGAACTGTCGCAGCAACTACGAGCGGCCCGCGATGTTGGCCCTCGCCGGAGACGTGACTGGCCGTCGGATCCTGGACGCCGGCGCCGGGTTGCTGACACTGGCGAGGCGGCGGCTCGGAGACGATGTGGACCTGCACGTGGTCGACCTGTGCGAGATCACGAGCGGAGCCGGAGTCGGACCGGCGGCGGGCTCCAGTAGCCTGGCTTCGCATGACCGACTCCGAGATCGAGATCACCGAAGACCTGGTCCATGACCTGCTGCAGGAGCAGCATCCGGACCTCGCAGGGCTGGCCATCCGTGAGGTGGCGGGTGGGTGGGGCAACCAAATGTGGCGCCTTGGGGACGAGTTGGCCGTGCGCATGCCGCGTCCACAAGGTGCCCCGGATCTCCTGCGCAAGGAGTGCCGGTGGCTGCCCGTCCTGGCCCCGCGCCTGCCGCTTCCGGTCCCCAACCCCGTACGGATCGGGGAACCGTCTGCGCGCTTCCCGAAGCCCTGGGCCGTCATGACGTGGGTCCCCGGCGAGCCGCTGGACCACACCTCCATCAGCCGCGGCGACCACGCGGCCGACACTCTGGCGGGCTTCCTCACCGCACTCCATGCGGAGGCACCCGAAGACGCGCCGATCATGGAGGACCGCGGCGACCACCCCAAGAAGTGCACGGACGGCTTCGACCACTTCTTCCATGCCGTCGTCCCCGACGACCTCGCCGACGATGTCCGGGCCGTCTGGGACGACGCCGTCGCGGCGCCCGAGTGGGAGGGACCGCCGCTCTGGGTGCACGGCGATCTTCATCCCGCGAACGTCGTCGTCTCGGACGGGACGCTGTCGGGGGTGATCGACTTCGACGCCATGTTCGCCGGCGATCCGGCGTGGGACCTCGCGGCCGCATGGCTCCTCCTTCCCGCCGACGCCGCCTCACCCTTCTTCGAGGCATACGCGCAGGCAGACGAGGGGACGATCCGGCGCGCCCGCGGGTTGGCCGCCATGAAAAGCCTGTTCCTCATGCTGATGGGCCAGAACGGAGACCGGGGCCTGCCTGGTGGCAAGCCGACATGGGGCCCCGCAGGCCGGGCGGCACTCGATCGTGTCCTGAGAGACGGTTCGATGTAGGCACGGAGCGACCGAGTCCCATCCGAACCTGAACGCTCGTCTGCGGCCGATGGCACGGCTCGCACCGGCACCCCTCATCGCCCCCACAGCCCAGGTATCAGATCCCGCACGGCCACCGGCCGCCCCGTCTCGAAGCACCTGTTGGCCGCGACTCCCACGGCCAGGGCGAGGGCGCCGTCCCGTTCCGTGGCCGTGGGGTGGGCCGGCTTCTCCGGAGCCGTCGGCATGCCGGTGTCCACGGGGCCGAACAGGGCGTCGAGCATGCGCGGGTCTCCCCCGCCGTGGGCCTCGTGCGCGGTGTCGAGCGGGATGTCGAGCGGAGGCCGCCACAGCGGGCGAAGGGTGAGTCGTGCGCCTCCCGCATGCTCCGCGGCCGTGCCTCCGTGCAGTGCGCCGCTGTCCGATGCGACCGGGGTGCGGGGCTGGGCCCAGCGGCTCTCCTCGACCTCCAACTCCAGGCGGCCGGCGCTGCCGTTGAACATGACCCGGTAGCCCTCCCACGGGGAGTAGGCGGTGAGGTGGTAGGTCATCGTGGCCCCGCGTGCGTAGCGGACGAGGAGCGCCATGTCGTCCTCGATGGTGACCGGGCCGCCGAAGACGTTGCGGTCTCGGAGGTATCCGTCGTCCTGCTCGGCGTCCAGATAGAGGGAACGGAGGGTGTCGTTGGCGGTGAGGTCCAGGGCGAAGGGGTCGCCGTCGGCGGGGGCCGCCCCGTGGGCGCGGTCGTAGTCCCGGCGCAGGCCATGGCGTTCGCCCGCCTCGGCACCGTAGAAGCCGAGCCGTCCGTAGCCGAAGACCTCGTGCGGCTCGTCGGCGAGCCACCAGTTGACCAGATCGAAGTGGTGGCTCGACTTGTGCACCATGAGACCACCGCTGTGCCGCTTCTCGCGGTGCCAGCGGCGGAAGTAGTCGGCGCCGTGGCGGGTGTCGAGGAGCCACTCGAAGTGCACGGACAGGATCTCGCCGACGGCGCCGTCCGCGAGCAGCGCGCGCACCGTCTCGTGCACCGGGTTGAAGCGGTAGTTGAAGGCGACGGTGAGGGAGTTCCCGGTGGCCTCGACCGTTTCGAGGATGCGCGCGCAGCGGTCCGCGTCGACGGTCATGGGCTTCTCGGTGACGACGCGGCAGCCCGCCCGCAGTGCCGGCACGATGTAGCGGTCGTGTGCCGCGTCGACGGTCGTGACGACGACCTCGTCGATGTCCTCCTTGGCGAGCATGTCGGTGAAGCGGTCCGGTTCCCACTCGGTGGCGGCGGGTTCACCGGCGGCGGCCAGCACCCGGTTGTGGAAGGCCATCCGCGTCGGGCTCGGATCGCACAGGGCGGCCACCAGATGGCCCGGGCGGGCGGCGAGGCCACGGGTGAAGGTCTGGGCACGGCTGCCGGTCCCGACGATGGCGGCGCGCAACGGAGTTCGGCTCATTGAGGGGTCCTGTCCCGAAAGCCCGGGGCCCATGCCTCCTTCCCCGGTTGGCCTGATGGCACCGCGAGGCCCCACCCGAATCTCCTGGCACAGACAACCCACAGACACCCCGAGTCGTCCTCCGGAACACGAGAGGCCCCCCGCCGACCAACGGGGTGCCCGCACATCGGACTTGAGGAGGGCAACCTTGTTCCGTGCCCGGCGAATATGGGTCACCGCTGCGGCGGTACTCGCGGTGGCGGGGGGATCGCCAGGGCTGGCACAGGCGGCACCGCCGCCGGACGCCAGACCCTCTGCGGCAGCCGCCGTCAGCGACGGCGGTCTCCCGCCCGGCTGGCGGATCACCGGCACGCACGACGCACGACAACTCGTCTGGCGCTCGACCGCCCGCGTGCCGATGGGGGACGCACGCGTCGGTTTCTATTCCGGCGACCGGCTGCTCGGTCACCCGACATCGGGCAAGGACGGACGCACCTTCCGCCTCGCTCTCGAACAGGGAACGGCAGCAGGGGCAACAGGGCGACTTGAGGATCTTCAAGTACGGGCCGGAGGGCGGCAGTTGGATGCCGCGGGCCGTACGCTCGCCCCGCGCGCCCGGCGTGACGCGGTCGCCGCGCAGCCGCCTGCCAGGCTCCCGGCGAACTCCGTCGACCCCGGCAAGCCGGGTCAGTACCGCACGGCCACCGGTGAGTACGCCCTCGACCCGGTGAAGCTGCCCGGCTTCCCCGAGCCGGTCGAGATGCGCGCCGTGGTGGTCGCGCCGAAGGGTGCCACCGGCCACCGGCCGCTCGCGCTGTTCCTGCACGGCCGCCACGCCACCTGCTACTCCGGTGACGACGACTCCATGGCCTGGCCCTGCCCGGCGGGCACCAAGTCGATCCCGAGCTACCGGGGTTACTTGCTCGACCAGCAACTCCTGGCGTCCCAGGGCTATGTGACGGTGTCGATCTCCGCCAACGGCATCAACGCCCAGGACGACGGCGCCGAGGACGCCGGCGCCCAGGCCCGCTCGTCCCTGGTGCGACAGCACCTGGCCCGCTGGGCCGACTGGGCCGCGCACCCCGGCTCGGCCCCCGCGGTCGTACGCAACGCACCGGCGGCCGACCTCTCACGCGTCCTCCTCGTCGGCCACTCGCGCGGCGGCGAGGGCGTCAACCGTGCAGCGATGGACAGCCTCTACCCGCCGCCCGCGGCGCAGGACGGATATCACGGCCCGGTGCGCTGGCACATCCGCGGCACCGTTCTGATCGGACCGACGATCTTCGGCCAGAATCCGGTCGCGGACGTCGCGTCGGTGACGATCCTGCCCGGCTGCGACGGCGACGTCTCCGATCTGCAGGGCGAGGTGTACGTCGACGGCACCCGCTCGGTCAGCCGCGGTGCCGCGCTGCACAGCGCGGTGTACGTGGTCGGCGCCAACCACAACTTCTTCAACTCGCAGTGGACTCCCGGGCAGGCACAGGCTCCCGCGCAGGACGACTTCTCCGACGACCCCGAGCACCCGGACCCGGTCTGCTCACCCGGCACCGCCACCCGGCTGACCGCGAACCAGCAGCACCAGGCGGGCAGCACCTACATCGCGGCGGCGGCCCGGCTGTTCGTCGCCGGTGACGACCGGGTGCGTCCGCTGCTCGACGGGTCGGGCCGGCGCGCACCCTCGGCCGACCCCGCGCGTGTGCTCACGCACGCGGTCGGGGCGAACCGCCGGGGCGGGTTCCTGCCGGACGGCAAGGTCACGGTGGCGGGCGGACGGCTGTGCTCGGCCGTGGACCCGGACCGGCACGTGGCCTGCCTCGGGCGCGACACCGAGGGTGGCTCACCGCACTTCGCCGGGTGGGAGACAACCCGTGAGGTCGGCCGTCGCGCGGTGGCGCTGAGCTGGTCGGCGCCCGGATCGGCGGCGCGGGTACAGCCCGACGCACCGGTTTCGCTGGACGGTGCCAAGGACCTGGCCCTGCGGGTGATCGTGCCGCCCAACTCCACCGGCACCCGGCTCGACGTGGCCCTCACCGACACCCACGGCAGGCGGGCCGCGCTCGGCCGCGTCCGTGTCGACGGACTGCCTGGCAGCGCGCTGACCGCCTCCTACTGGGCCCGCGAGGTCCGCGTCCCGCTGACCGCCGCCACCCGGCCCGGTCTCGACCTGAAGCACGTCAAGTCCCTTGAGCTGACGCCGCGTTCGGCCAAGGGGCAGGCCTGGCTGATGGACGCCTGGGGCTGGCGCCCAGGCACCCCGGCGGTGCGGGAGGCCGCGCTGCCGCGCGTGGACCTCGGCCGCACCACGGTCAAGGAGGGCGACTCGGGCGTCCGCATGTACCAGGTGCCGGTGCGGGTGTCCGGCCGCGGCACCGGCCAGGTCCGCGTGTACGTCGTCGATCCGGTCACCGGCGAGGCGAAGGCGCACCTGGTGACGGTGCACCCCGGCGGCCACGGCATCGACGTGTCGATCCAGGTGAAGGGCAACAAGCGCTACTCCGACGACGTGGACGACAACGTATTCGTCAAAGCCGTGAAGAACGCCGTCATCGGCTCGGACCGGGGCGGGGTCAGCGTGCAGAACGACGACCCGATGCCCACGTTCTCGGTCACGCCGATCGCCGACCGGGTGACCGAGGGGCAGCCCCTGAAGTGGAAGGCGACGCTGTCGGAGGCCGCGGACGTGGACCTCGGCCCGGTGTACCTGGTCGTACCGGTCACCGACGGTCCGGAGCTGTCCACGAAGGACGTGGACCCGCAATGGCTCGAATCCGTCGCGAGCGAGAAGCCGGACCCGGAGCGTCCGCTGTCCCAGGCAGCCGTCTACCTGTACATCGAGGTGCCCCCGGGTGAGCTGAGCGCGGAGCTGACGCTGCCCACCATCGGGGACCAGGTGGCGGAGCCCGCCGAGTCCGTCCGCCTGCAGCTGCTCGGCACCAACGACGGGTCGCAGCCCGGCGAGACGGTGCTGACCGGCACGGTGCTGGACGCGTCGTAGGACAGGAAGCGCCGTGGTGGCGGCCGTGCGGTTCCTCTCGGGAGGACCGCGCGGCCGTCGGCGTTTCAGGGCTTGAGCGTGACCCGGATACCGACGGTGCCCTTCAGGCCCCGACGCAGGCGGCTGCCGAGAAGGGTCAGACGGCCGGAGATTCCGTACTTGCGGGCGATGAGTTCGCGGTAGCGGGCGACGGTCGCCTCGTCACCGATCTCCGCGGTGGCGGGGACCTGGCTGCCGGTGGGGTTGCCGCGCAGGTCGCAGGGGCCGACGAGGATGTCGCCGCGGGCCCGGATCCGCTTCACCTTCCAGGAGTCGGCGGGCGTCCACACACCGAGGGTGTCGCCGTCGCGCACCACCCACACCGGGGTGGCGACCGGCGTGCCGTTCTTACGGTAGCTGGTGATCAGTACGTACTTGCCCGCACCGAGCCGCTCCAGCGACGAGTCGTCCATACCGGGAAGTCTAAGCAGGTGCGGCGAAGTCCGGGACCGTGCGGCGGCGCCCTCAGGGAGCGGCCGACGCCCCGAGGAGCTCAAGGTAGCGGCGGGCGAAGAGGTACGCGTCCCCCGGCCAGCGCGCCGACAGAAGAGTGCCGTCCTGGACGACGAAGGCGTGCGTGTCGTCGCTCGCCGTGCCGCGCCGGGTAAGTACCCGGGGGCCACGCTCGAACCGGGCCGGGTCCGTGAGGGCGGCGCGCACCTCGTCCTCCACGTATGCCGGGTAGGTCCGGTAGTAGCGGCCGAGGCGCCAGGCGGTGGTCAGGTAGGCGGTGCGCTCCATGTACTTGGGCAGGCAGGTCGTCCGCCGGCCGGCCAGAATGCTGCGGCCCGTGCCGGGGTCCTGGGTCCGGGCCAGGACCAGCACTCCGTGGCAGATCGCGCCGACCGGCCGGCCCAGTGCCCAGAAGCGGGCTACCTGCGCCTGCAGCTGAGCCGAGCCGAGGTACTGCCGCATGCCGGGTGCGTGTCCGCCCGGCAGCAGCAGTCCGTCGTACGCCGTCATGTCCACCTCGGCCCAGGCGACCGTGGCGGTGAACTCCGGTGCCGCGGCGAGCTGTTCGTAGAACCTCCTGGGTTCGTCCTCCGCGCCGAGCTGCCCGAGGAGCACCCCCGTCAGCAGCCGTGGATCGGCGGCGGGCCGGGTTCCGGCATGCTCGGTGGCGAAGACGACCTCGTGTCCGGCGTCGGTGAGCAGCCGCCACGGCACGGCCACCTCGGTGACGTCGAAGTCGTGGTCGGGGACCGGCATCAGCACGCGCATGGGGTCATCATGACAGGGCGCCGCCACATGTCCATGACACCCCGTCTGCTGCCTGGTCGCCCTGCCGCCTGGTGCACGCTGCCGCCAGGTGCACTCGGCCTCCGGTTCAGTCGAGTGCCGCTGCCATCCGCCGTACGCCTTCAGTGATCACCTCGGGCGAGGTCGCCAGGTTCAGGCGTACATGCCCCGCCCCGCCGGTGCCGAAGGGAATTCCCGAGTTCACGGCCACCCTCCCCCGCTCCAGGAACACGGCCGCGGGATCGTCGCCGAGGTCGAGGGCGCGGCAGTCGAGCCAGGCCAGGTAGGTGGCCTCGCCCGGCCGGTGGGCGACCGCCGGGAGGTGTTCGGCGAGCAGGCCTGCGAGCAGCCGCCGGTTGTCGTCGAGGCCCGCGAGCAGCGCGTCCAGCCAGGCCGTGCCGTCGGTCAGCGCGGCCGTGTGGGCAATGACGCCGATGTGGCTGGGGCCGTGGCTGACCTCCTCGGGCAGCCGGGAGAGGTCGGCGGCGGCCGCGGGGCCCGCGAGGGCGAGGGCCGCTTTCAGCCCCGCCAGGTTCCACGCCTTCGACGCGGACATGAGGGACAGCCCGTTCTCCGCGCCGGGCACACTCAGGTACGGCACGAAGTCCACGCCCGAGGCGGTGAGCGGGGCATGGATCTCGTCCGCCACCACGCGCACCCCGTACCGGTCGGCGAGGGCCGCCACGGCGGCGAGTTCCTCGGCGGTGTGCACGGTTCCGGTCGGGTTGTGCGGGCTGCACAGCAGGTAGGCGGCCCGGCGTCCGCCGGCGACCGCCTGCCGGAAGGTGTCCTCCAGCGTGCCGAAGTCGAGGCGCAGGTCCGCGCCGAGCGGGGCCTGGCTGACCTGCCGGTCCATGTGCTCGATGAACTGGTAGAACGGCGGATACACCGGCGAGTTCACGACCACGGGATCCCCGTGCGCGGTGACCAGCTTGAGCATCTCGACGACACCCAGCATGACGTCGGGCACGATCGCCGTGCGCTCCACGGCGAGCCCGTCCCACCCCCACCTCTTCTCGGCGAACCCGGCGAGCGCCTCGGCGTAGGCGGTGCCCGCCGGGTATCCGGTGTCCCCGAGCGCGAGCGCGTCGGTCACCGCGCGGACGACGGGTTCGGCGAGCGGTACGTCCATCTCGGCCACCCACAGGGGCAGCACGTCGGCCGGGTAGGTGCGCCACTTCATGCTCGTACGACATCGCAGGCTGTCGAGGGAGAGTGCGCGGAGGGGATTCGGTTCGCCGGACGTGTCGTGCGGGATCCTGGTCATGGGGCACAAGATAGGGGGCTCCGGTCCGACCTGGAACGACCTGTTCCGCGGGGGCGACGGGCACCCAGCGCCGAAAAAGATGTTCCCCTCGCCCTCGGCAGACATCAACTCCGCCGTCTAGATTGCCAGTTGTCGTCGTACGCACCGCATCATCAGTCATTCCTGGAGCAGACCTCGTGACGGAGAACCCGGCAGTCACCGAAGATCCGGCCGCGGCGCTGCGCAGACGCATCGACACGGTGCGCCCGCACACCGCCCGGATCTGGAACTACTGGCTCGGCGGCGGCGACTACTACGAGGTCGACCGGGTGGCCGGCGACCGGATCCGCGAGCTCCATCCGGCCATCGGCGAGTACGCCCGTGCCGACCGCCTCTTCCTGGGACGCGCCGTGCGTCATCTCGTGGCCGACGCGGGGATCAGGCAGTTCCTCGACATAGGCACCGGCCTGCCCACCGCCGACAACACGCACGAGGTCGCCCAGCGTCTGGCCCCGGACGCGCGGATCGTGTACGTCGACAACGACCCGCTCGTCCTGGCCCATGCCCGCGCGCTGCTCACCAGCTCGCCGGAGGGCCGCACCGATCATCTGGACGAGGACCTGCGCAACGTCGAGTCGGTTCTGGAGCGGGCCGCCGACACCCTGGACCTCACCCAGCCGGTGGCTCTGATGCTGCTCGGAGTGATCATCTTCCTGCGCGACGACGAGGACCCGTCCGGTGTCGTGCGGCGGTTCATGGACGCGCTGCCGTCCGGCAGCCATCTCGTCCTGTCCCACACCATCACCGGCCCCGGACTGCCCGAGGTGGACGCGGCGGTCCGGTTCTGGAACGAGCACGGCACCCCGGCGCTGACCCAGCGCACCCCCGAGGCGGTGGCCCGCTTCTTCGACGGCCTGGAGCTGCTGGACCCGGGCGTGGTCTCGTGCTCGCGCTGGCGTCCCGAGGAGACGCACGGGGGCGGACCGCGGGAAGTGGCCATGTACGGCGGGGTGGGCCGCAAGAGCTGAGAAGATCACCCGCGCGCTGAACGCGATCGCCCGCTGCCACGTATGGAGAGAGGGCACTCAACGACCGGAGGGCCCCGTGGCGTTGACGCCGCGCGTTCGGGTTCGGGAGCCATGCATGAGGCACGCACGACGACGGATCGTCCGGCGAGTGACGCGGCTGGCGGCCGTCGGCGGACTCCTCCTGGGAGGAGCGATGGTGACGCAGGCCGCCATGGCGAGCGAACCGTCCGGCACCTCCGCCTTCCCGCTCAGCGACTCGGGGACCTCGGACAACCCCGGTGCCGCGCTCGTGTCCAGTCTGGGCACGGCCCGTACGGCAGGCACCTGGATCGGTACCGACGGACGTCCGGTCGTCGCGGTGACCGACGCGAAGGCGGCGGCCGACGTCGAGCGCGCCGGGGTCGCGTCGAAGATGGTCGGCCACAGCATGAACGAACTCAGGGCGGCCGCGGCGACGCTGCGTTCGGCGCCCCGGGTCGCCGGCACCGCGTGGGTCATGGACTACCGGACGAACAAGGTGGTGGTGCAGGCCGACAGCACCGTCTCGGCCACCGACTGGTCGAGCATGACCAAGGTGGCGACCGGCATCGGCAGTTATGTCCGCATGGAGCGCACCCAGGGCGAGTTCACCACCCGGCTCAACGGAGCCTCGCCGATCCTGTCGACCGGCGGGCGCTGCTCGGCGGGTTTCAACGTGACCAACGGCAAGAGCGACTTCATCCTCACCGCCGGCCACTGCGGGCCGACGGGGTCCATCTGGTTCGCCGACAACCAGGGCAACCAGCAGCTGGGCAAGACGGTCCAGCAGAACTTCCCCGGCAGCGACTTCTCCCTGGTCCAGTACGCGAACGGCACGGCGGGCAACGGAGCCGACATCGTGGCCATCGGCAAGGGCAACGGTGTGCGCATCACCGGCGTCGCCGACCCGGCCGTCGGACAGCGGGTGTTCCGCAGCGGCAGCACCAGCGGACTGCACGACGGCGAGGTCAAGGGGCTCGACGCCACGGTCAACTACCCGGAGGGCACCGTCACCGGCCTCATCGAGACGAACGTGTGCGCCGAACCCGGGGACAGCGGCGGCCCGATGTTCTCCGACGGCATCGCACTGGGCCTGACCTCGGGCGGCAGCGGCGACTGCACCTCGGGCGGCACGACGTTCTTCCAGCCGGTGACGAAGGCGATGCAGGCGCTCGGCGTCCAGATGATCGTGTCGAAGCAGGCCGCCGGGCAGGGCGCGGCGCAGACGCCCGCGCCGTCCACCTCGGCCACGCACAGCGCGATCGCACCCGGAGCCACCTCCCCCGGCTCCTCGGCTCCCACGACGGGTGCCGCGAACGGTGAGACGCTGCTGGCCCGGCTCGCGAACCCCAAGAACGTCGGCCCCGGCATGCTGGTCATCGGTGGCAGTCTGCTCGCGCTGGTGGCCACCCGCTACATCCGCGCCGAGCAGGACCGCAAGGAGTACCGGCGCTACTACTCGGCGCGCTGGAGCTGACCGGTCGGCCGAGCGTCAGCAGGACGATGGCGGCCGCGGCGCCCAGCAGCCCCGCCGTCTGCCGCGCGGTGACCCGTTCGTGCAGGAGGGCCAAGCCCGAGGACGACGGGCAGGGCGCGGCCGAGGATGGTGATCGCGGTGAAGGGGGCAGGTACGGCGGGACAGCAGGCCGCCGGTGAAGTCGACGATGCCGTAGCAGACAGCCGAGGCCAGTGCGAGGAGAGGGCCCATCCGGTGCGGGGTGCCCCGGTGCGGGGCTCCGATGCGCGGCGGGCCTCAGCCGGTGCTCAGGCCGCTCGCGCCGGCTGTGGGGCCGCGGCGGCCCACTCCAGGACGAGACGCTGGTATTCCTCGCGCTGCTCGCCGCTCAGTGTCCCGCCCGACCGGTGCCACAGGGCCCGGATCTCCTCGTTGACCTCGTCTGCCGAGCGATCGGAGGCGGGTTCAACAGTGGTGGACATGGTGTGAAGCATACGGCTCCGGAGGTGAAGGCATTGTGAGTAAGCCCAACCAAAATGGACATATCTGACCGTTCGGGACCGTGTTACTGATCACGTCCATCCGACAAGGCCGGTCGTCGAGTTCACACCTCGGCCGCTCCCAGCACCAGCACCCGGATCGCCAGGACGGCGGCGCCACGGGCCCAGTCGTGGAAGTCGGAGACCTTGGTCTCCAAGGGTACCGGGGCGGCCATCGGATGCCGTTGGGCGGTGATCGTCTCCCGCACCGTGTCTCCGGCCACATCCATGAGGCCGACCCCCTCACCTGCGAGCAGGATCTTCTGCGGCATCGCGAAGTTGGCGATCTGGGCGACAAGGGTGCCGAGAGCGCGTGCAGCCTCGTCGATGACGCGGGCGGGCATGGGTTCTCCGGCGGCGGCGAGGCCGAGGATCTCCTCGTACGTCCGGTCGTGGCCGGTGGCGGCGCGGACCTGGTAGCGGATGTTGGAGATGGTCAGCAGCGAGACGGCGCTGCCGCGCTCACCGTCAGGGGTGAGCGGCCCGTTGGGGTTGATGATCCAGTGACGGCCGAATCCTCGGTCCTCCTCGGCGCAGGGCACCCGCCTGCCGCCCAGGACGAGCCCGTAGCCGATGCCGGCGCCGATGGTGAGGACGACGAAGCGGTCCAGGCCTCGGCCGGCCCCGAACCAGGTCTCGGCCTCGACGAGGGCGGCGACGTCGTTCTCCACGACGACGGGCAGCCCCGTGCGCTCCTCGACCAGGCCGGCCAGCGGCACGTCCCGCCACCGCAGGAACGGTGACTCCCCCACCACGGCACGGTCCTCGACCAGACCGCCCACGCCGATGCCGATGCCCGCGAGGCGCGGGTGGGAGCGGGCCAGTTCACCCGCCATCTCCGCGAGCAGGTCGGCGACCTCGGCCGGGTCGTGGGTGGCGAGCGGGCGGTCGTGGCGCGCGACGATGTCGCTCCTGAGGGTGGTGACGACGCCGTAGACCATGTCCTCGGTGATCTTGAAGCCGATGAAGGAGCGGGATTCGGCGACGACCGCCAGGGGCTGCGAGGGGCGCCCCTGACGCACCTCCGCCGGGGATCCGGCCTCGGCGGCCTCGATCAGCAGGCCCGACTCGATCAGCGGCTTGGTCAGCCGGGTGAGACTGCCCGCGGAGAGGTCGAGCCTCCGGGCGAGTTCGGTGCGCGACAGCGGGCCGTGGACCAGCACCTCGATCGCCACCGAGCGCTCACCGGGGCTCAGCGGAAGCCAGCTGGCGGCAACTGTGGTCATGAAGGTCAGACTCCCACATGATTTCTTTCGCCATAAAAGCAACCAGCCCAGGATAGCGCTCCGGACCTCACTTCAAAAGAATCCGGACCGGACTCTTGACGCATGGATTCTTTCGCACCAAAAGTAAGTGGCCGAGGATGAGCCGCCGCAGCCGAGGGAGTCTTCCGATGACCATCGCCTCCAGCAGGCCCCCGTCGCGCCTGCCACTGAGCGGCGCCGAGGGAGCAGGGAGCACCCTGAGGACGGGGCGGGCCAAGGCCCGTGAGGACGGGGGCGACGGGCGCCTCGCCGCGGTGTTCATCGCTCCGGCACTGCTGGGCTTCACGGTCTTCCTGCTCTGGCCGACGCTGCGGGGCATCTACCTGAGCTTCACCCGCTTCAACCTGCTCACCCCG
The DNA here is from genome assembly GCF_036013935.1 of Streptomyces sp. NBC_00461. Taxonomy (NCBI): domain Bacteria; kingdom Bacillati; phylum Actinomycetota; class Actinomycetes; order Kitasatosporales; family Streptomycetaceae; genus Streptomyces; species Streptomyces sp. NBC_00461. The sequence goes on along the minus strand of NZ_CP107902.1, from coordinate 9,912,016 downwards.
GCCGAGTGGGTGGGCCTGGACAACTACGTGCGGATGGTCCACGACCCGATCTTCTGGGACTCGCTGACGGTCACCGTCGAGTACGTGCTGATCAACATCGGGATCCAGACGGTGGCGGCGCTCGCCATCGCCGTCCTGCTGCAGCGGCTGACCCAGTCGGCGCTGCTGCGCGGGATCGTGCTGACGCCGTATCTGATGTCGAACGTCGTCGCGGGCCTCGTCTGGCTCTGGATCCTGGACAACCAGCTGGGCATCGGGAACCAGATCATCGGCGGGCTGGGCTTCGACCGCATTCCGTTCCTCGCCGACGAGACCTGGGCGATCCCGACGATCGCCCTGATCAACGTGTGGCGGCACGTCGGCTACACCGCACTGCTGCTGTTCGCCGGTCTGCAGGCCATCCCGAACGACATGTACGAGGCGGCGCGGGTCGACGGGGCGAGCGAGTGGCGCATGTTCTGGCGCATCACGATGCCGCTGCTGCGCCCGGTGCTGGCGGTCGTGCTGATCATGACGGTGATCGGTTCGTTCCAGGTGTTCGACACGGTCGCCGTGACGACCGCGGGCGGACCGGCGAACGCCACCAACGTCCTCCAGTACTACATCTACCAATCGGCGTTCGCCCGCTTCCAGTTCGGCTACGCCTCCGCGATGTCCGTGGCGCTGCTCGTCGTGCTGAGCGCGATCACCGTCATCCAGTACCGGCTCACCCGGGCCGGCCACAGCGACCTCGGCTGAGCGGAAGGAGTCGACATGACTGCCGTGACCACGACGACGGGCGTACGGCCCGTCCGGCGACGCCTCAACCCCGGCCGGATCCTGGCCTGGGCGGTGATGGCCGCGATCATCCTCATCACCCTGCTGCCGTTCTACTGGATCCTGCGCACCGCGCTGTCCTCGAACGCCGGACTGAACGCCCACCCGACCGATCCACTGCCGGTCGACCTCACGGGTTCCGGCTTCGCCCGGGCCCTTGGCCTGGAGTCCACCAAGGAGGCCATCGCGCAGGGCGGCGCGGGCGGCGGACTGAAGTTCTGGCGCTATCTGCTCAACTCGGTGATCGTCTCGACGATGATCACCGTCTGCCAGATCTTCTTCTCGTCGATGGCCGCCTATGCCTTCGCCCGACTGCGCTGGCGCGGCCGGGACAAGATGTTCGGCCTCTTCCTCGCCGGGCTCATGGTGCCGACCATCTTCACCCTGCTGCCGAACTTCGTCCTCATCAAGCAACTCGGCCTGGTGGACACGCTGTTGGGCATCGGTCTGCCGACGATGTTCATGACGCCGTTCGCGGTCTTCTTCCTGCGGCAGTTCTTCATGAACGTGCCCCGCGAGGTGGAGGAGGCGGCACTCCTCGACGGCGCCGGGAAGGTGCGGATCTTCTTCCGGGTGCTGCTGCCGATGGCGTCCACGCCGGTCCTGACGCTGGCCGTGCTGACGTACATCACCTCGTGGAACGACTACTTCTGGCCGCTGATGGTGTCCTACAGCGACAGCTCGCGCGTGCTGACGGTCGCTCTGGCCATCTTCCGGGCGCAGACCCCGGCGGCGGGCGTCGACTGGTCGGGCCTGATGGCGGCGACCCTCATCGCGGCTCTCCCGATGCTGCTGCTCTTCGGGTTCTTCGCGCGCCGCATCGTCAGTTCCATCAGCTTCACCGGGATCAAGTAAGGGACTGATGATGCGACTTCACACGCGATTGGCGGGGGCGCTGGCGCTCGGCCTGGTGGCCCTCACAGGGTGCGCGAAGGGCGGTGCGGCCGGTTCGGGCCCGAACACGGTGACGTACTGGCTGTGGGACGCCAACCAGCTGCCCGCCTACCAGGCCTGCGCAAAGAACTTCGAGCAGCAGAACCCCCGACTGCACGTAAAGATCACCCAGTTGGGCTGGGACGACTACTGGACCAAGCTCACGGCGAGTTTCATCGCGGGCACCCAGCCGGACGTGTTCACCGACCACATCCAGAAGTTCGGCCAGTTCGCCGACCTGAAGGTGCTCGCTCCGCTGGACGACCTCGGCATCGACGACTCCGCCTACCAGCCGGGCCTCGCCGCCCACTGGATGGGCCAGGACGGCCACCGCTACGGCGCCCCCAAGGACTGGGACACCGTGTCCCTCTTCTACGACAGGAAGCAGACCGACGCGGCCGGCCTCAGCGCCGCACGGCTCGACACGCTGTCCTGGAACCCGAAGGACGGCGGCACCTTCGAGAAGGCCATTGCCCATCTCACCGTCGACAGGAACGGCAAGCGGGGTGATGAGCCCGGCTTCGACAAGAACAACGTCAAGGTGTACGGCCTCGCCACCAACGGCGGCGGGGACGGCGACGGACAGACCCAGTGGAGCACCTTCGCGGCCTCCGCGGGCTGGACCTACACCGACAAGAAGCGGTGGGGCACGCAGTACCGGTACGACAGCAAGAAGTTCCAGTCGGTGGTCAAGTGGTACTTCGGGCTGGCCAAGAAGGGCTACATGGCCCCCTTCGTCGACTACAACTCCCAGTCCAACCAGGCGAACACACAGGTGGCGGCGGGCAAGGCGGCGACCGCGTTCGACGGGGCGTGGATGATCTCCACCTACGCCGGGTTCAAGGGCCGCGACATGCACACGGCGCTCACACCCGCCGGACCCACCGGCAAGCGCGCCACGATGATGAACGGCCTCGCCGACTCGATCACCAAGAACGCCCGCAACAAGGCCGGCGCGAAGAAGTGGGTGCGATACCTGGCGTCGAACGACTGCCAGAAGACGGTGGGGAGTTACGGGATCGTCTTCCCTGCCACGCCCGACGGCACCCGGGCGGCGGTGGCGGCGTACAAGAAGAAGGGCATCGACGTCTCGGCCTTCACGAAGCCGGTCGCCGACAAGAGGGACTTCACGACGTTCTCCTATCCGATCACCAACTACGCGGCCGACGTGTACGCGTTGATGCACCCGGCCATGCAGGACATCTTCGGCAACGGCAGGTCCGTGACCAGCCTGAACCAGACCAACAGCCAGATCAACCTGGTTCTCGACCAGTGAATCCACTGATGAAGGGCATGCCTTCCATGACGTTCTCCCTCGGCATCGTCGGTGCCGGACAGTTCTCGGGCCAGTTCGCCAAGCTGTTCCTGGCCCATCCCGGCGTGAGCGATGTCCATGTCACCGACCTCCTGCCGGAGCGGGCCGAGCAGCTCGCCGCCGCCGAAGGCCTCACCGGCACCTTCCCGTCGTACGAGGCGATGCTGGAGTCGACGGCGGTCGACGCGGTCGCGATCTTCACCCAGCGCTGGACGCACGGCCCGCTGGTGCTGCAGGGCCTCGACGCCGGCAAGCACGTGTACTCCGCGGTCCCCATGGCGATCGCCACGGAGGAGATCGCGGCGATCATCGACGCGGTCAAGGCGACCGGACTGACCTACATGATGGGCGAGACGAGCCAGTACAACCCGGCGACCGTGCACGCCCGCAACCAGATCGCCGAGGGCGCCTTCGGGCGGATCTTCTACGCCGAGGGCGACTACGTCCACGACATGGACCTGGGGTTCTACGAGGCGTACCAGTACAGCGGCGGCGAGAACTGGAAGGCGACCGCCAGCTATCCCCCGCTGCTCTACCCGACGCACTCGGTGGGCGGGGTGCTCGGCGCGTGGCAGACGCACGCGGTGAGCGTGTCGGCGATCGGTGTGGTCGACGAGCGCGGCGACGGTGTCTTCGACAAGGACGTCAGCCAGTTCGGCAACGACTTCTCCAACGCGACCGCGCTGTTCGAGGTGGCGGGCGGCGGTTCGTTCCGTACGAACGAGTTCCGGCGGGTCGGCTACCCCTCGCACATCCGCGAATCCCGCTTCCGCTTCTTCGGCACCGACGCGAGCATGGAGCAGCTCGCGACGGTCGCGCTGTGGCAGGACAAGAAGGGTGTGCAGGACATCAGCGAGCTGCTGGAGCCCAAGCCCACCATGGCTCCTGACGACCCGTCACTCCAGCACATCGCGCCGGATCTGCGGGCCGCCTTCACCTCCGGTTCGGCGCCGGTGCACGACCGGGCCCGGCTGCCGCGGGAGTTCGACAACCTGCACAACGGACACGAGGGCAGCCACCATTTCCTGGTCGACGACTTCGTGACCGCGGTGAACACGCGGTCGCTGCCGTCGGTGAACGCGTGGGTGGCCGCCCGCTACACCCTGCCGGGCATCGTCGCGCATGATTCGGCACGGCAGGGCGGGGCCAGGCTGGAGATCCCGGACTTCGGGGACGCGCCGGAGAGCTGAGCCACCCGGCCGGGTGCCTGCGCTCTGCTCAGGTGCCCGGCTTGCGGCCGTACACGAAGACGTCGTCGCCGGTCTTCAGCAGCGACCAGTACTTCTTGGCCGTGGCGGTCGTCATGTTGACGCATCCGTGCGAGCCCGGCGGGTTCCACATGCTGAGGTTGACCGAGTGGAAGGCCTGGCCGCCGTCGAAGAACTGGCTGTAGGGCATCGGCACGTTGTAGATGTTCGAGACGTGGTTCTTGTCCCGCCAGTAGATCTTCTTGAGGCCGGTGCGGGTCTCGTAGCCGTCGCGGCCGGTGCGGACCGGGACGGGGCCGTAGACGAGCCTGCTGCCGTCCTGGATCCAGCTGAGCTGGAGGGTGAGGTTCACACAGGCGATGCGGCCCTTGTTCGTCGGGCACGCGCCGTCCCTGTTGGGGTTGTTCCCGACGGCCTTCTGCTTGTTCATGAGGTCCATCACGCCCCAGGTGACGGACCCGGCGTAGCCGATGTTCGGCGTGATGCCGTGCTTGGTCTGGAACGCCTTGATGGCCTTGCAGTCGGTGGCGGACTGCCTGCCGTCGACGGTCAGGCCGAGGAACTTCTCGACCTTCTTCTGGTAGGGCCCGGTCGACGTGGTGCAGCTCGTCGCCGCCTGTGCGGGTGCGGTGCCCAGTGCGAGTGCGAGCGGTGCCACCAGTCCGGTGATCCCGAGTGCGACGGCTCCCCGTCTGCGTATGTCCCCCATGGCCGGCCTTGCCTTTCGTGCGAAATGGTCGTCTGTCCGCGGTCTCTGCCACCTAGACCGACGTCCGGCGCGATCGGTTGCAAGGCTTCCCCACGATGCGACGAAACGGTGACATTCGCAGTGCCCCAGGTCACAGAGTGATGAGGGGCACCGCTAGGGCCTGTCGGGCGGATCAGGCCGGCTGGAAGGGACTGCGCGTTGTCGCCGACCCGAGCGGGGTCTGGTGCGTGCAGCTGCAAGGCAGTGGAGGAGTGCGTGCCAGGGCCCGCGACGTCGGCATGATCCGCCGGACGGACCCTAAGCGTCCCTCTCCTGTCGCGTCGCCAGGAGGAATCCCGTGTTGACCGCGGTGAGGCCACCGTCGACGGTGAGCGCGGTGCCGGTGATCCAGGACGCGTCGCGGGAGGCGAGAAAAGCGACGGCCGCGGCGATGTCGTCCGGCTCGCCGACCCGGCCGAGGGGGTACAGCGCGCGCAGGGTCTCCAGCTCGTCGTCACGGCCCTCCCATGCCGAGGTGCGCACGGTGCCCGGCATCACGAGGTTGACGCGGACGCCTCGGGCGGCGACGTGTGCGGCCATGGTGCGGGTCAGGGAGCCAAGGCCGGCCTTGGCGGCGCTGTAGGCGTGGTTGCCGAAGTCCTGAAGGGCGTTGACGGAGCCGATGGTGACGACGGCGCCGCGGCCGGAGGCGGCCAGGTGCGGGAGTGCGGCGCGGCAGCAGCGGTAGGTTCCGGTCAGGGTGATGTCGAGGTCGCGGGTCCACGCCTCGTCCGGCCCGTCCTCGAACAGCGGGGTGTCGGGGGTGCAGCTCGCCGCGCTGTTGACCAGGACGTCCAGCGAGCCGAAGGCCTCGACGGCGTGCGCGACGGCCGCCTCCACCGAGGCCCTCACTGCCACGTCGCACGCCAACGCCTCGGCCGCCAGGCCCTGTTCACGCAGTTGGGCCGCGGTCCTCTCGGCCTCGGGCGCGTCCACGTCGGTCACCAGCACCCGGCCCCCTTCCTCGGCGAGCCTGCGCGCCACGGCGGCTCCGATGCCGCGGGCGGCGCCGGTGACGAGAACTCCGTACCCTTCGAAGCGCTTGGTGTCAGCCATGGGCCGAACGTACTCCCCCCAAGATCTACAGGGCAGATAGCGTGCGTCCATGTCCGCGTTCGTGCAGCAACTCCCCGCGCTGATAGGCGTCGTGATCGGCGCGCTCGGCTCGTATCTGGCGGTCGTCCGGGGAGACCGGGCCCGCTTCCGCCGCGAGCGGGTGGCCCGTTGGGAGGAACGGCGGTTCGCGGTGTACGCGGACTGGGCCCAGGCGTTGAAGCAGCAGGTCGCGCTGACCTACCGGGTGGCGGCGCACCTCGGCAACGATCCGCATCCGCATCCCCTGTCACAGCGGGACGCGGAGCCGCTGCTCGCCGAGGTCCAGACGGCCCGGGAGCCGCATGGCGAGGCGCTCATCCTGCTGGGCAGCCCGAAGGTCGTGGAGCAGGCCCGGGAGTGGATCGTCACGGTGCTGGAGATGGAGCGATTCGTTCGGGAGGGCACGCGGGATCCCGCGGCCTGGCAGGGCCTGCTGGAGCGGCAGCGGGCCGGGCGCGAGGGCTACTACACCTCCGTACGCGACGATCTCGGGCTGCCGCCCGGCCACTCCGCGCGCTGGCCGCTGCCGCCCGTGCCCCCCGCCTGATCTCAGCGGTATCCGGTGGTGTCCGCCGGCTTGCCCGCGTCCTGGACCTCGACCACGTACCGCCAGGCGTCCGGGCGGCTGCCGTCGAGGTCCGTGAAGCCGTACTCCTGGGCGAGTGAGCCGCTGGAGAGGGAGTCGCCGTTGCGGCGGGCCACGTCGGGGTCCGCCGCGAGGGCGGCGACGGCTCGGCCCACGTAGCGCGGTGTCTCGGAGATGGCGAAGTGGGGGACGCGTTCGAGGGCGTCGCGCCAGTTGTCCTCACCCACACCGAAGTGGTCGAGCATGATCTCCGAGCGCAGCCAGCCGGGGGTCAGCGCGACGGCGGTGGCGCCGCGCGGCCCGAGTTCGTGGCCGAGGGCGAAGGCCATGCGCAGTACGGACGTCTTGGCGAGGTCGTAGAAGAAGGAGTTCCGGTAGGTGTCGCGGTTGTACTCGGCGGTTCCGTCGGTGACCTCGACGACCAGGCCGCCGGGGTGGCGCAGGAGCAGGGGCAGCGCGTGGTGGCTGGTGATGGCATGCGTGTCGACCGCGAGCCGCAGGAGCCGGAGTCCGTTGTCGAGGTCGTGCTCCCAGACCGGGCTCTCCCATTCGAAGAGGTTCTCGCCGCCCCAGATGTCGTTGACGAGAACGTCCAGACGGCCCTGTTCGTCCGCGATGCGGTCGACCAGGGTGCCGACCTGTGCGGGGTCGAGATGGTCGGTGGGGACGGCGATGCCCTGGCCGCCGGCCTCGGTGACGAGGTCCGCGGTGTCCTCGATGGTCTCGGGGCGGTCGTACTCGGAGCGGCGGGTGCGGGTGGTGCGGCCGGTGACGTAGACCGTGGCGCCCGCCGCACCGAGTTCCACCGCGATCCCCCGGCCCGCGCCACGCGTCGCCCCGGCGACCAGCGCCACCTTGCCCTTCAGCGGTGCGGACATCTTCGACCTCCCGTTTCCCCACGACTGCTGTCAGAGTCGAGGGTGCCGGGGAAGCCGGACATCTTCTGTCGCCTTTTACTGAGAACCCGGACCGGTCACCCGGCCGGCCGCAGTCTCGCGTCGAGTGCGTCGTCGTCGGTGAGGAACCAGATGTGGGCGCCCTGGTTGGTCTCGTGGACGAAATCGCGCAGTGCCGTGCTGTCGGCGACAAACCGGGAGATGTCGCCGACGACGGCGAGGCGGACGTGGTAGTTCACGAACTTCTGCATGACCGCACCCGCGATGCCCGACCTCAGCCGGAAGAACTCGTCCGCCACCCGCTCCACGGGCAGCGCGACCAGCTGCGCGTCGTGCCCCATCGCATCGCCGATCAGATCGAGCGCGGCCTGTTCACCGTCGAGCGACGGGCCCTCAAGGGCGCCGCGCAGCACGCGTACGCCATGGATGGTTTCGAGTGTGTTGGTGGTCATGCTCGGTGATCGTATCCGCCGGCCGCTCTCAGTGGCCGCGGGTGATCCATTCCTCCAGGTGGGGGGCTTCGGCGCCGATGGTGGTCGCATCGCCGTGGCCGGTGAGGACCTTGGTCTCGGGCGGAAGGGTCAGTAGGCGGTCGCGGACGGAGTTGATGATCGTCGGGAAGTGGGAGTACGAGCGGCCCGTGGCGCCCGGGCCGCCCTGGAAGAGGGTGTCGCCGGTGAAGACCGTGGCCAGTGCGGGGTCGTAGAGGCAGACGGCGCCCGGCGCGTGCCCCGGCGTGTGCAGCACCGTGAGGTCGGCGCCCGCCGCCTCGATGACCTGGCCGTCGACCAGATGGGCGTCGGGGTCGCGGTCGGGGTGGGTCTGCTTCCACAGCGGCAGGTCGTCGGGGTGCAGCCAGATGGTTGCGCCGGTGCGGTCGGCGAGCGCGGGTGCGGCGTCGATGTGGTCGTTGTGGGCGTGGGTGCACACGATCGCGGACAGGCGCCGGTTCCCGACGGCCTCGGCGATGGCATCGGCGTCGTGCGCCGCGTCGATGACGATCACCTCGTGGTCGTCGCCGACGATCCACACGTTGTTGTCGACCTCCCAGCTGCCGCCGTCGAGGGTGAACCGGCCGGAGGTGACGAGGCGTTCGATGCGCGCGGTCATCACAGCACCACCACCGAGCGCAGCACGTCACCGTGGTGCATCCGCTCGAACGCCTTCTCCACCGCGTCGAGTTCGATGGTCTCGGTGACGAACTTGTCCAGCGGCAGGCGGCCCTGCAGATGCAGGTCGATGAGCATCGGGAAGTCACGGGAGGGCAGGCAGTCGCCGTACCAGGACGACTTCAGCGATCCGCCCCGCCCGAAGACGTCCAGCAGCGGAAGCTCCAGCTTCATCTCCGGGGTCGGCACGCCGACCAGCACGACCGTGCCCGCAAGGTCGCGGGCGTAGAAGGCCTGCTGGTACGTCTCCGGGCGGCCCACCGCCTCGATCACCACGTCCGCGCCGAAGCCACCGGTCAGCTCGCGGATCGCCTCCACGGCGTCGTGCTGCCTGGAGTTCACCGTGTGCGTGGCGCCCATCTCGCGCGCCGTGGCCAGCTTCCGGTCGTCGATGTCCACCGCGATGATCCTCGCAGCGCCCGCGAGGTTCGCCCCGGCGACGGCGGCATCGCCGACCCCGCCGCAGCCGATCACGGCGACGCTGTCTCCCCGGCCGACACCGCCGGTGTTGATGGCCGCCCCGATCCCGGCCATCACGCCGCAGCCCAGCAGCCCGGCCACCTGAGGTGAGACCGACGGGTCGACCTTCGTGCACTGACCCGCCGCGACCAGCGTCTTCTCCGCGAACGCGCCGATGCCCAGCGCCGGCGACAGCTCGGTGCCATCGGTGAGGGTCATCTTCTGCTTCGCGTTGTGCGTGTTGAAGCAGTACCAGGGCCGGCCCCGCAGGCACGCCCGGCAATTGCCGCACACCGCACGCCAGTTGAGGACGACGAAATCGCCTGGCGCGACGTCCGTGACGCCCTCGCCCACCGACTCCACCACACCCGCGGCCTCATGGCCGAGCAGGAAGGGGAAGTCGTCGCTGATCCCGCCCTGCTTGTAGTGCAGGTCGGTATGACAGACACCGCAGGCCTGGACGCGTACCACCGCCTCCCCGGGCCCCGGATCGGGCACGACGATCGTGTCCAGCCGCACCGGTTCGTTCTTGCCCGGCGCGATCACGCCGCGTACTTCCTGCGCCATGGTGGTGAGCCCTTCGTCGGCCGCTGTCCGTCCTTGCGACCCTACGGGTGACTGATCAGTAACGGCGGCGGTGGTCCCGCGCCGCCGCTCACCGCAGGGACTCCCGCACGGCCCGTGCGACGGCGTGCGCGTCGTACCCGTCCGCTGCCCCCAGGGCGAGCAACCGATGCGGCACGTGCACCAGGGTCTCGGCGACCTGCCGGGCCGAGATGCAGGGCATTCCGGGCTCGACCAGCACCACGTCGGCGTGATCCGCCGCGAGGACGGCCGTGCGCGGGCCGATCTCGTCGACGGGCCCGATGGTCGCGCCGTAGAGGACGGCCAGGTCCAGGCCGAGGGTGGCGCGCAGCACGGGGTCGAGGGTGGCGCCCACGGCGAGCCCCTCCCGTACCCGGGCGAAGCCCTTGGCGGCGGCGCCATCCGCGCACAGCGTCCGAACGGGGTCGCACCCTCGCCGAGTCGGGCCTTCGACCGGCCTACCGCCTGCGTCGAACGCCTACGTCGCACGCCGGCCGACCGCTCACCCTCTCGATGGCACGGAACTGGCAGGCCGTGCGGGAGGAGGCCGAAGTAGCCTGAACGCTTCAGCCGAATTCCGAGGAGCGCCGTGAGCATCGCAGAGACCGTGTCCGGCCCGCCCGCCTGGCGGTTGCTCCTCGCCTACGTACGGCCGCATCGGTGGGCGCTGCTGGTGGGGGCCCTGCTCTCGCTGGTCACGGGGGCCACCGGACTGCTGTTGCCGCTGGTGGCCAAGGGCCTGATCGACGACCTGTCGCACGATCGGGCCATCACCGGTGCGCTGGTGGTCATGTCGGTCCTGGTGGTCGTCAACGCGGCGGTGGGCGCGCTCGGCTCGTATGTACTGCGGCGCACCGCGGAGTCGGTGGTGCTCGGTGCGCGGCGTGCCCTGTCGTCGTATCTGCTGAGGCTGCGGATCCCGGCGGTGGACCGCAGCGAGCCGGGCGACCTGATGGCCCGTATCACCTCGGACACCACTCTGCTGCGCGAGGTCACCACCGACTCGCTGGTCGGGCTGGGCACGGGCGGGCTCACGCTCGTCGCGACCGTGGTGATGATGGGGCTGGTGGACCCCGTGCTGCTCGCCGTCACCCTGGGCGTGATCCTCGGCGCGGGCACGGTCCTCGGGGTGATCGTGCCGCGCATCAACCGGGCGAGCCGGCAGGCGCAGGACGCGGTCGGCGTGATGGGCGCCTCGCTGGAGCGGATCCTCGGCGCGCTGCGCACGGTGAAGGCGTCCGGCGCCGAGCACCGGGAGGAGCGGACGCTGCACGATGCCGCCGAGGAGTCGTGGCGGCAGAGCGTGAGGGCCGCCAAGTGGTCGGCGGCGGCGGGCAACACGGCCGGTCTCGCGATGCAGATCGCCTTCATCACGGTGCTCGCGGTGGGCGGGGCGCGGGTGGCGACCGGCGCCATCCAGGTGGGCACGCTGGTCGCGTTCCTGCTGTACGTCTTCTACCTGATGTCCCCGATCCAGCAGGTGGTCGGCGCGATCACGCAGTACCAGACGGGCGCCGCCGCGCTCGCCCGGATCCAGGAGGCACTGAGCCTGCCGTCCGAACCGGCCGCCGCGCCCGCTCCGTTGCCCTCCACGGGCGCCGAGCCGGCCGCCCTCGCCTTCGACGAGGTCCGTTTCCGGTACGCCGACGATCTGCCGTACGTCCACCACGGGGTGACGTTCGCCGTGCCCGCACGGGGCATGACGGCGTTCGTCGGACCGTCCGGCGCGGGCAAGACCACGGTGTTCTCCCTCATCGAGCGGTTCTACGATCCCGAGTCCGGCACCATCACCCTCGACGGACTCGGCCTGACGGACTGGGAGTTGCCCCCGCTCCGTGCGGCGATCGGCTATGTGGAGCAGGACGCGCCGGTGCTGTCGGGTTCGATGCGGGACAATCTGCTGCTGGGCAACCCGGACGCCGACGAGGACGCGCTCGACCGCGTGCTCAAGACGACCCGTCTCGACGGTTTGGTCGCCCGCCTGCCGAAAGGCCTCGACACGCTGGTGGGGCACCGCGGCACCAAGCTGTCGGGCGGCGAGCGGCAGCGGGTCGCCATCGCCCGTGCACTGCTGCGCCGGCCACGGCTGCTACTGCTCGACGAGGCCACCTCGCAGCTCGACGCGGTCAACGAGGCGGCGCTGCGGGACACCGTCTCCGATGTCGCGCGTACGACGACGGTTCTCGTCGTCGCCCACCGGCTGTCCACGGTGACGATGGCCGACCGGATCGTGGTCATGGACGCGGGACGGGTACGTGCAGTCGGCACCCATCGCGAACTGGTCGCCGCCGATCCGCTCTACGCCGAGCTGGCGGCCACCCAGTTCCTGGCCACGGCCGACTGACGCGCTCCGCTTCCCGGTCCGCGCGGCCGCTCAGCTTCCCAGTCTGCGCAGCCGCTCCGCGTCGCCGGTGCGGGGACAGGTCACGCAGGACTCGGCGGGCCGGATCGCATAGAACATGCAGCAGCCGGTACGCGTACGGGTGATGTGCCGTCGGCCGTCGTCTCCGACCAGGTCACGGAAGCCGGCGCCGGACGGGTAAGGAGCCATACCGATCGGCAGCACTTCGGTGGCGGCGCGCACGGCGTCGGCCTCCTGGCCCAGCATCCGGCCGAGGTGCCAGATGCCGGACACGAGATCGTCGGCGACCATGCCCCACAGCGACCGTTCCCCGCGTCGCGCGGTGGGGCCGATCGCGGTCAGGAGCGGACGCATGTGATCAGCCATCGTCTTGCGCAGCGCGGCCCGCAGCTGGTCCTGATGGCGGAGCGTCAGCACACCGGGCCGGGAGGCGACCAAGTCGCCTGCCAGGCAGGCCAGTTCGGCGCCGGGTGTGATCTCGTACCCGCCTGTGGCCAGGTCCAGTCGCAGGTCGTCGAGCCCGATCAGGGGCACGCGCCGCTGGAGGTACCACGTCCCGCCCATCAGCACGCCGAGGTTCCAGGCGTAGGCGTGCAGGGCCCGCGAGGCGGCGACGTCACGGCGGGCAGCGACCTCGTAGCGGTCCTGGATGCGGGCCGCCTCGGCGTCGACGAAGGCGTCGAGCGCTGCCCGGTCCGAGGCCAACTCGGCCGCGGTGACCGTGGTTGGGGCCGACTCGTGGCCCGGTTCCACGACCCGCACGGTCAGCGCTTCGCAGACCTCGCCCAGCTTCCGGTAGACACCGCCGAGGGCACGGGTGACGGCACCGGAGGAGTGGGCCTTCACAGCCACGGACATGGGCGCTCCAGCACGGGAGGTTCAAAGACAGCCAGCAAGGTCAGGCTTACCTTACTTCACGCCCGGCGACTTGATCTACGGGGCGTCCGCAGCCCGGGATCATGGAGCTCCCAGGTCGAGGTCACCTCACAGCCGGTTGATAAGTAAAGGAAGGCTCACCTAAGCTCACGGCTTGTGATCGTGACCCAACGGGCCGCTCCCACTGGTGTGCCCTCCCCTGCCCTCAGACACGTCCCCGTGTTCCTCGCCGGACTGGGCGCCCTTGCGCTCTGCACCGCGCTGAGCCTCGCGCTCGGCGCCCGGTCGGTGCCCCTGTCCACGGTTGCCGACGCACTGTTCGGTCACGCCCAGGGCCGGGAGGCGCTCGTGGTCACCGGGCTGCGGCTGCCACGCACCGTCATCGGCCTCGCGGTCGGCGCGGCGCTCGGGGTCGCGGGCGCCGTGGCCCAGGGCATCACCCGCAACCCGCTCGCGTCGCCGACCACCCTCGGCATCAACGCCGGCGCCGGTTTCGCGGTCGTCGTCGCGATCTTCGCACTGAAGCTCAACGACCCTGTGCAATATGTGTGGTTCGCGTTCGCCGGCGCCGCGGGTGCCGCCCTGTTCGCCCAGGCGCTGGCCCGCCGTGCCGGGGACATCGATCCCGTGAGGCTGGCGCTCGGCGGCACCGTGCTCCAACTCGTGCTGCTGTCCTGGACGTCGGCGGTGATGCTGATGAACCAGCGCACCCTCGACGAGGCCCGCTTCTGGCTGGCCGGTTCCCTGTCCGGCAGGCCCCTGGACGTGCTGTGGCCGGTGCTGCCGGCCCTGCTGCTCGGGCTGGTGGTCGCACTGGCCGTGTCCCCCGCGCTCAACGCCCTTGCCCTGGGCGACGATTCGGCCCAGGCGCTCGGTGTGCCGGTGACCTGGATCCGGCTGGCCGGCGGCATCGCGGTGGTCCTGCTCGCCGGTTCGGCGGTCGCCATGGCCGGGCCGGTCGCCTTCATCGGTCTTGCCGCGCCCCATCTGGTACGCCCCCTGCTCGGCGCCGACCATCGGCTGCTGGTGCCCGGCTGCCTGATCGCCGGACCGGTGCTCCTGCTGTCGGCCGATGTTCTCGGCCGGATGGTGATCCGCCCCTCGGAGCTGGAGGCGGGCATCGTGACCGCGTTCCTGGGTGCGCCCCTGCTGGCGCTGCTGGCCCGGAAGGTGGCCCGATGACCGCCGCCGTCGCCACCGTTCGTACGAAGTCCGTGTCCCGCAGCCGGGTGCGGCGGCGTGTCCTGGTGTTCGCCGTCTCCGGTCTCGTCGCACTGTTCGTGCTGCTCACCGTGTCCCTGACGACGGGTGAGATGCGGATGCCCGCGGGCACGGCGCTGCGTGCGCTGGTCGGCCTGGGCGATCCGGGAGACGTGCTGGTGGTGCAGCAGTTCCGGGCGCCGAGGACCGTGGCGGCCATCGTCGCCGGTGCGGGGCTGGGCGCGGCGGGCTGTGTGCTGCAACGGCTGTTCCGCAACCCCCTGGCATCCCCGGATGTCATGGGCGTGACAGGCGGGGCGTCGTTGGGCGCGGTCGCGCTCATCGCCGCCGGGGCCTCACAGACGCTGATCCCGCTCGGGGCCCTCGGCGGAGGCCTGCTCGCGGCCCTGCTGCTGGGCGTGTTCGCCTGGCGGTCCGGGCTCGCCGTCACCCGGCTCGTGCTCACCGGGCTGGCCGTGCAGGCGGGACTGGCCGCCGCCGTGAACCTGATGATCGTGCGCTTCCCGGCCGAACTCGCCGGGTCCGCGCTGCAGTGGACCACCGGATCGTTGTACGGGCGGACGTGGACGGAGGTGTGGGGAGCCGGCGGCTCCATGGTGCTCGCGCTCGCCGTCACCCTCGTACTGCACCGCCGGCTGGCCGTGCTGGACCTCGGGGACGACTCGGCGGGCGCGCTGGGCCTGCGGACGTCGGCCGCTCGTCTCCAACTCCTGTTCGTCGCGGTCACGTTGGCGTCCCTCGCGGCCGCGGTCGCGGGTCCGGTGACCTTTGTCGCGCTCGCCGTGCCGCACCTCGTGCGGTTCGTGACCGGTCCGCCCACGGCCGCCTCGCTGGGGCTGGCCGGTCTCACGGGAGCGGTGCTGCTGCTCGCCTCCGACCTGGTGGTGCAGCACCTGCTGCCGATCGAGGGGCTGCCGGTGGGCGCGGTCACCGCCACGCTGGGCGCGCCCTGGCTGCTGGTGCTGATGTTCCGGCAGAGCTCGCCCCTCCAGAGGAGCCGGGCATGACGGGCGCCCCGGAAACCGGCCACGAGCCACATGCGACCGCAGCACAGCAAGCGCGTCAGGAGCCGCACATGACCACCGCCAACCAGCTCTCCACGCGGGGCCTCCAGCTCCGCTACGGCGACCGGCTCGTCGTCGACGGACTCGATCTGACGCTGCCGGGTGGCGCCGTCACCGCGATCGTCGGACCCAACGCCTGTGGAAAGTCGACCCTGTTGCGCGGACTGAGCCGGCTGCTCGCCCCGGCCGCCGGGACCGTCACCCTGGACGGCGCGGACATCCACCGCATGTCCGCGCGGACGCTCGCCCGCCGGATGGGACTGCTCCCCCAGCAGCCGGTCACGCCCGAGGCGATCACCGTCGAGGCGCTCGTACGCCTGGGCCGGTATCCGCACCAGCGGCTGCTGAGCCCCTGGTCGGCGTCGGACCAGCAGGCCGTGGACGAGGCGCTGGAGCGCACCGGCACCACGTCCCTGCGCGACCAGAGCGTCGACCAGCTCTCCGGCGGTCAGCGCCAACGCGCCTGGATCGCGCTGGCGTTGGCCCAGGACACCGAACTGCTCCTGCTCGACGAACCGACCACCTTCCTCGACCTTCGGCACCAGCTCGACGTCCTCGACCTCGTCGCCGCCCTGCACGCCGAGGCGGGCCGCACCGTGGTGATGGTGCTGCACGACCTCGGACAGGCCGCCCGCTACGCGGACCACATGGTGGTCCTCAAGGACGGCCGTCTCGCCGCCGCCGGCGCCCCGGCGAACGTCCTCGACGCGGACCTGGTCAGGTCCGTGTTCGACGTGGACTGCCGGGTGATCCCCGACCCGGAGACCGGCACCCCGCTGGTCGTACCGAAGAGCAGCGCGGTGCGGCACGCCGCCGTGTCCGCCTGACCCGTAAGCACCTACCAGAAAGACCGACCCCCCATGTTCAAGCGCTCTCCCCTGCACGGAATCGGCAGACTCCTCGCCGTGCTGCTCTCCGTGGTGCTCGGTACGGCCGTACTGGCCGCCTGCGGCAGTGAGAAGACCGACGGCGGCGACACCGCCAAGTCCTCCGGCTCGGCTTCGGCCGGCTTCCCGCGCACCCTCAAGACCGTGATGGGCAACGTCGAGATCCCGTCGAAGCCGAAGCGGGTCGTGGTCCTCGACACCGGTGAGCTGGACGACGTCACCCTGCTCGGCATCGACCCGGTCGGCGCGGTCGCCCCGCACTTCAAGACCGAGGGCGGCTTCCCGACGTACCTCAAGGGCGAGTTGAGCGGCACCGCCGACGTCGGACCGCTCCTGGAGCCCAACCTGGAGAAGATCGCCTCCCTCAAGCCCGATCTGATCCTGTCGTCGAAGGTCCGGCACGAGAAGATCTACGACAAGCTCAGCGCGATCGCCCCGACCGTCTTCACGGAGACCACCGGCGGGGTCTGGAAGCAGAACCTGAAGGTGCACGCCGAGGCGCTGGGCCTGGAGAAGGAGGCCGCGGCCAAGCTCAAGGAGTACGAGACGCAGGCCAAGGCGCTCGGTGAGGCCATCCGGAAGATGGACGGCGGCACGATGCCGACCGCGTCCGTGGTCCGCTTCATCGCCGGTCCGACCCGCCTGTACCAGTCCAACTCCTACAGCGGTGTCGTCCTCAACGACATCGGTCTCAAGCGGCCCAAGTCCCAGGTGTCGAACGACCCCGACGTCACCATGAAGGACGTCAGCCCCGAGGAGATCGACCGGGCCGACGCCGATCTGATCTTCGTCACCTCCGCCGACGTCGACGACAAGACCCAGAAGAAGCAGGTCACCTCCAACCCGGTCTGGAAGGCCCTCCCGGCCGTCAAGGACGGCAGGGTCCACGAGGTCGCGGACGAGACGTGGATGTCCGGCATCGGCGTCCAGGCCGCCGAACAGGTGCTCAAGGACGTGGCGAAGGCCACCGGCGTGGACCTCCCCAAGAAGTAACTCCCGTTCCCCGGGGGCGGACCGCGCCGTCCGCCCGGTCCGCCCCCAACCCCCCACCCGCCAGAGGAAGTTGCCTGCACACCGTGCGCATCTACCTGCTTGCCCTCAATCCGACCGACTCCGTCACCGAGGGCTTCCTGCCCGCCGCCGCCCGGCTGGGCCTGGATGTCACCGTCCTCACCGACCAGCCCGCCGCCCATCGCCGCACCCACCCGGACATCGAGGTCCTGGAGTGCGACGTCCGCGACCACCGGGCGGTCGTCACCCGGATCTCCACACACCACCGCCCCGACGCCGTCTTCACCAACAGCGACCACCTCCAGACCCAGGCCGCCCTGGCCGCCGCCTACTTCGGCCTCCCCGCCAAGGACTGGCGAGCCACGCTGCGCACCAAGGACAAGGCCGAGATGCGGCGCCGGCTCGCCGCCACCGGTGTGGACACCGTGTGGTCGGCCGAGCTCACGGAGCCCGTCGCGCCCTCGGACGCGCCGTACCCGTGTGTCCTCAAGCCGCGCGAGGGCGTGGCCAGCGAGGACGTCGTCCTGGTCGACGCCCCGGAACAGCTCGTGACACGGGCCAAGGAGATCCTGGACCGTCGGCCCGGTGCCGTCCTGGTCGTCGAGGAGTACCTCCCCGGCGAGCTGTACACCCTGGAGACGCTGGGCGACGGGCAGGTCCGCCATGTGCTGGGCGGCTTCCACACCGAGTTGTCGGC
Organism: Streptomyces sp. NBC_00461; assembly: GCF_036013935.1. Classification (NCBI taxonomy): domain Bacteria; kingdom Bacillati; phylum Actinomycetota; class Actinomycetes; order Kitasatosporales; family Streptomycetaceae; genus Streptomyces; species Streptomyces sp. NBC_00461. The sequence continues at coordinate 9,894,088 of NZ_CP107902.1, read as the reverse complement.
CCCGCCGTACTTCATCGAGGAACGCCTCACCTTCGTCCCGGCCCACCCTGAGCCCGTCGTGGCCCAGGTGCTCGCCCAACTGGACGCGTTGGGCGTCGGGTTCGGCGCCTGTCACACCGAGTTCGTGGTGCACGAGGGACGCGCCAGGATCATCGAGGTCAACTACCGTGCCATCGGCGACCAGTGCGATCTGCTGCTGGCCCGGCTGCTGGAGATACCGCTCTTCGAGCTGGTGCTGCGCACCCATCTGGGCGAGCCGCTCCCTGCCCACCTGGAAGCCCGCCGCGACGGCGCCGCGCGTCTGGAGTACCCGTGCGCCGACCGGGCCGGCACCCTTGTTCAGGCCCCCGACTCCGGGGAACTGACCGTCGACGGCGTCCATCTGACGTACCGTCCGCTGCGTGCCGTGGGCGAGCGACACGAGCTGTATCGCACGAACCGCGACTACCTGGGCGTGCTGCGGGCCGTCGGCACCGACCAGCGGACGGTGGACCGGGTGTCGGCGGAATTCCTGGCCGCCCGGAGCTGGGAGATCCAGTCGTGAGCGCGCCGACCGCGACGGACACCTGCGAGACGCAGCTGCTCACCCGCGTGCTCGGCGCCCTGCTGCGCGAGGACGTGGTCGGGCTGCGCAGCCGCAGCGCTCTCGTGCACCGGCCGGACGGCGACTGGCTGCGCCTGCCGGCTGCCGGTGACGCCCTGCTGCTGCCGATCGCCGAGGACGGCTACCAGGGCGAGTACCGGGCCCGGTTGCCCCTGCTGGCACGCGAGTCGGACACCTCCGAGCTGACCTCGCACGAGGCCGTGCTCGGCGCGCTGCGCGATCTCGCCGAGCCCGAGGACCGCGACGGCTTCGACGCGTTCGCCGAGGAGTGCCGTCAGACGCTGGACACGATGCGGCTGCACGCCCGCACGCGGGACGACGTCATGCGACGGCTGACCGACCGGTACGGGGACGATCCGGCCGGATGGCCGGGGCTCGCGTACGACACTCTCGCCGCCCGCCTCGACCATCCCGTCTACCCGACCGCACGCGGCCGCTCAGGGCTCACCGAGTCACAACTGCGGGCGTACGCACCGGAGTTCCATCCCCGCTTCGCACTGCGCTGGCTGGCCGTGCCGCGTGCCGCGGTGACCGTGACCGGCCCGCTCCCCGAGCTGTGGCCCACGCCCGCGCTGCTGGGCCTGCCCGAGGTCGAGCACACCCACGTGGCCTTGCCCGTGCACCCGTTGACCGTGGGAGCGCCGCTGGACGAGGCCCTGCGGACCACGGGCCTCGCGGGCAGCGCGCTGCTCGCCGAGCGCGCCCATCTCGAAGTCGTGCCCACGCTGTCGATGCGCACGGTGGCGGTGGCCGCGGATCCTTCCCTGCACCTCAAACTCCCTCTGGCCACCGCCACGTTGGGTCTGCGCAACAAGCGCTCCATCAAGCCGGGCACCCTCGTCGACGGCGCGGCGGGGCAGCGGTTGCTGGAGGCGGTGATCGCGCGTGAGCCCCGCTTCCGGGACACGGTCCTGCACGCCGACGAGGCCACGTACGCACACGCCGGGCACGAGCTGCTGGCCGTGCTGTGCCGTCGCCACCCGGCCGCACGCGAGGACTCCGTCGTCGTCCCGCTGGCCGCGCTCCTCGCCGAGGCGCCGAGCGGGCGGCTGGTCCTCGACCTGCTGGCCGACCGCTTCCACGGCGGCGACCCACTGGCCCTGCTGGACGCCTTCCTGACGCTGCTGTTCGACTGGCAGACGACCCTGTTCGGCTACGGCATCGCGCTGGAGTCGCATCAGCAGAACGTCTCGCTGGTGCTGGGGCCGGGCACCCTGCGGTTGCTGTTCAAGGACAACGACGGGCCCCGCGTGAACGCCTCGCGGCTGGCCGCCAGGCTGCCAGGGCCGTGGGGCTTCGACGATCCGCGGACGTACAGCGCCGGGGACGGACCCGTCGCGGACCTGTTCGCCACCATCACGGTCCATCTGTGCGCGGGGGCCTACGCGTTCGGGCTCGCTCGGCACCGGGACGAGCTGCTGGGTCTGGTACGCGACCGGCTCACCCGGGCCGTCGACCGGCTGGGCGGTGACGCCGGTGCGGTCCTGCGCGAGCGGGTCCTCGATGCACCGCGGTTGCCGGTCAAGGCGATGGTCACGGCCGGGACGCTGCTCTCCAAGGAGCGTTCGGGCGCCGCGGACGTCAACAAGCACTACACGACCGGCCCCAACTACCTGCTGCCCACCGGGGGCACGGCATGAGCGCCGAAGTCCTGCGCATGCCGGAACGGGCGTTCACCCGCGGGCATGTGCACGCGGTGGCGGGCTGCTACTTCGTGGCATCCTTCGCGGCGCTCGGGCTGCCGCCGTACCTCACCGAGATCCTGCCGGAGTTGGGCGACCACGGGGCCCGCTGGGCGGGGGTGCTGTACGTCGTCCCGACCGTGTTCGGTGCGCTCGGCGCCCCGCTGTGGGGGCGGCTCGCCGACCGTCACGGCCGGAAGCGGCTGCTGCTGCGCGCCCAGTTGGGCCTCGCCGTGGCCTTTCTCCTCGCGGGCTGGTCGGACTCCCTGGCCACGTTCACCGTCGCGCTCGTACTGCAGGGCATCCTGGGCGGCACCTTCGCCGCGTCCAACGGGTACCTGGGCGCCGCCCTGGAGGGTCCCGCCCTGTCCAGGGCGCTGACCCTGATGCAGGGCAGCGCCCGAGCCGCCCTGGTCGTGGCGCCGATCGTGATCGGCTCGCTGTCGGGCTGGCTGTCGCCTCACCGCCAGTACGCCCTGCTCGCCGTACTGCCGCTGACGGCCGCCCTGTTGCTGGCGGCCCTGCCCGAACCGGAGCGGGCCGCACCGGAGCCGGCGCGGCCCGTCGAGACGACCTGCGCGGACGGGACGCCGGTGATCTCCCTCAAGGCCCTGTACGCCTTGGAGTTCGCCTTCGTCTTCTCCACCGTCATCTCCTTCCCCTATCTGATCGCCCTGGTCGACGACCGTCTCCCGGGCACCTCCGCCACCCTCTCCGGCGTGCTGTTCGCCCTCCCTCACCTGTGCTACCTGGTGTCGGCGCTGGCCGTGCACTCCGCGTTCCGCGACCGGCCCCGGGCCGGGATCGCGCTCGGGTTCACCTGCATCGCGCTCGGTCTCGCGGGGCACGGGATCGCCGGTTCCCTGACGACGCTGATCGCCGTCCGGCTGCTGCTGGGCGCGGGCCTCACCCTCGGCCTGGTGTGTCTGTCGGTCCTGGCCGCCGACTGCGCCAAAGGACGGTCGCCGGGCGGGATGTTCGGCTCACTGGAGTTCTTCTCCAAGGCCGGCGCGGTCGCCGCCGGTCTGGCCGCCGCGGCGGGCAGCGCCCGCTTCGGCCCGGCCGCACCCGTGCTGACGGGCAGCGCGGCCGCCGCCGTCACCGTCGTCGCCACCGTGGTGACCTCGTCCTTCCCCCCGCTGAACGACCGCACCCGCAGGAGCCGCTGATGCCCTCGCTGAGCCTCCCCCAGACCTCGTCCGGGGGGACCCCCATCTCGCTTCGCCCGCCCGGCAACGCGGCCGTACTCCCCTCCGCCGACGACGCCGTGGCCCACACGCTCCTCAACTGCCTGCTGCGCGAGGTCTCCGGACCCGAGCACCAGTCGGTCGTCGCCGACGGCCACCTCCTGCTGCGGCTGCCGCGCCGCGGAGTGCTGCTGCGCATCGCCCTGCGCCGCACCTCGCTGCTCGGCGCACACCGGTTCACCGGCCCCGTGAGTGAGCAGGGCGACGGCGGCTGGTCGGAGGTGGACTGGCGGCGCCTGGCCGAGTACACGCACGACGAGCTGTCGCTGCGCACGGGCGTGCGCAACGAGGAGTTCCTCGACCAGATCGCCTCCAGCCACGGCGCCGTCTCCACGACGCTCGCCGCCCCGCACTCCGCCCGCCTCCCGGACGACCGTCTCCCGCAGGACCGTCTCTCGGCCTATCTGTCCTCCGAGCGGTCGCTGCTGTTCGGGCACCGCTTCCACCCGACGCCCAAGGCCCGCACCGGCGACCCGCGCGCCTGGGCCGCGTACGCGCCGGAGGTCGGCGCCTCCTTCCCACTACGGCACCTCGCCGTCCGCGCCCACCTGATCGCCGAGGAGTTCGCGGACCCGTCGGCGACCGCCCTCCTGGACGGGCTGCGCGCGGACGTGCCGCAGGGGTACCGGCTGCTGCCCGCCCACCCCTGGCAGTACGAGACGCTCCGGGCGCATCCGGCTCTGGGTGCCGCGCTCGACCGCGGCGACATCCTCGACCTGGGCCCGGGCGGACGCCCCTTCGCCGCCACCGCGTCGGTGCGGACCCTGTACGACGGGGAGACCTTCCTCAAGTTCAGCCTGAACGTCCGGATCACCAACTGCCTGCGCAAGAACAGCAGTTACGAGCTGGCCGGCGCCGTCGCCCTGACCCGTGCCCTGGCCCCGGCACTCGCCGATCTGGCCGACCGTTTCCCGGGCAGCGCCGTGCTCCGCGAGCCGGCCTACCGCACGCTCGCCCTGCCCGGCCCGGACGGCTCTGTCGACCGCGAGCTGTTCGAGGGCTTCGGCGTCATCGTCCGCGAGGGCCTGCCGCGCCGTCTCGCGCCGGGCACGGTCCCCCTGCTCGCGGCGGCCGTCGCCGATGAGTACCCGACCGGCGCCGCGCACGTCTCCCGCCTGCTCGACGGGGCGGACGTACGAACCACCCTGGCCTGGTGGTCGGCCTACCTCGACCTGCTCGTCCCGCCCGTCCTGGCCGCCTACTTCGACCACGGCGTGGTCTTCGAGCCCCATCTGCAGAACGTCCTGATCTGCGTCGGCGCCGACGGGATGCCCGCCCAGGTCCTCTTCCGCGACCTCGAGGGCACCAAGCTGGTCCCCGAACACCACGCCGACACGCTGGCCGCGCTGCCGCCCGAGGTCGCGGGCCCGATGACGTACGACGCACAACGCGGCTGGGACCGGGTCGTGTACTGCCTGCTCGTCAACCACGTCGCCGAGCTGCTCGCCGCCCTCGCCGACCTGCACCCGCAGGCCGAGGCGGCCCTGTGGGCCCGGGTGCGCGCCACGCTCCGGACGTACTCCGACCGCTACGGCTGCCCGCCCCGCCTCGCCGCCCTGCTCGCCGGGGTGCCCCTGCCCGCCAAGGCCAACCTGCTCACCCGATGGGAACGCAAGGCGGACCGGGACGCCGGCTATGTCCGGCTGCCCTCCCCGCTCGCCGAGGACGTCCTGCGCGACACGACCGGGAGCACCCGATGACCGACCCGACCCCCGCGGTCCACGACCGCGTCCGGTCTCTCTCCTCGGCCGAACTGCCCGCATACGTCTATGACTTGGCGGCGCTGCGCACGCATGCCGCCACCGTCCGGGCCGCACTTCCCGAGCGGGTCGAGGTGTACTACGCCGCCAAGGCCAACCCGGAGCCGGAGATCCTGGGCACGCTGGGCCCGTACGTCGACGGCTACGAGGTCTCCTCGGGCGGTGAGCTCGCCCACGTGGCCAAGGCGGTGCCGGGCCGCGCTCTTGCCTTCGGCGGTCCCGGCAAGACGCCGGCCGAGGTGACGGCCGCTCTGGAGCTGGGCGTGGGCCGTTTCCATGTGGAGAGCGAGTACGAGCTCCGCATGCTGGGCGAGTTGGCCCGGAGGTGTGCGCCGGGGCGGCGGGTGGCGGTGCTGCCCCGGGTCAACCTGCCGGTGCCGGACGGGTCGCTGGCGGGGAGTTCGCTGGCGATGGGAGGTCGTCCGACGCCGTTCGGGCTGGATCCGGAGCGGGCCGTGGAGGTCGTCCGGGCGCTGACCGACGGCACGTATCCGCACCTCGAACTGCGGGGCGTTCACGCCCACTTGGCCAGTGGGCTGGAGGCGGCCGAGCAGCTGGTGGTGGCCGAGTCGGTCGTGGACTGGGCCATGGGTCTCGGTGTTCCGCTCGCCGAGGTGAACGTCGGCGGCGGTATGACCGTCGACTACACCGAGCCGGAGCGCCGCTTCGACTGGACCGCGTACGGCAGCGGGCTGGCCCGGCTCACCGAGGCACACCCCGGGCTGACCCTGCGCATCGAGCCGGGGCGGGCGTTGACGGCGTACTGCGGCTGGTACGCCACCGAGGTGCTGGACGTGAAGCGCAGTCACGGCGAGGACTTCGCCGTCGTCCGGGGTGGCACCCACCATCTGCGGACCCCGGCGACCAAGGGCCACGATCAGCCCTGCACCGTGCTGAAGTCGGAGGACTGGCCGCATCCGTGGCCGCGTCCGGCCGCCGGGAGCGACCGGGTCACCGTGGCGGGGCAGCTGTGCACGCCCAAGGACGTACTGGCACGCCGGGTGCCCGCACCCGGACTCAGGGCCGGCGACCGGGTGGTGTTCTCACTGGCGGGCGCCTACGCGTGGAACATCTCCCACCACGACTTCCTGATGCACCCCGGGCCCGGATTCCACTTCCTCGACGCCGGATCCGCCGCTCCCACGGCGGCGTGACAGCGGTCCGTCGGCGGCGGGCACGCCGCTGCCGAGGATGCATGTGTTCGCCACGTGACATTTGATTCACGATCCTCGGCGGGACGCGACCAGCCTGCGGCAAAGTCAAGGGCCGCCCGGTGTTCCGGGCGGCCCTTGACAGGTGCGTGCGATGCGGCGTCGGTCTGCTAGAGGGCCTCGGGCAGCCCGGTCCCCGCGGCTCCCATGTGGGCGACCCGGTCCAGCTGCCCGAGGTTGTTGAGCCGGTTCAGCTGCTGCAGCTGCTCGGAGGGGCGCGGCACCTCGGCCCTGCGGTCCGCCGGGATGCCGGTCGCGGCGAGGGAGTCAATCGTGCTGATCGGGTTGAGCTCGCTCCCGTCCCGGTTCTGGATGGTCGAGTCGGACGCGCTGGCAAGGGGCGCCGCAAGGGCGGTGATGCCGGCGGCGAGACCAACCGCGGCAACGATACGTCGTGTTGAGATCATGCTTTTCACAACGTCACCGGGCCTCCGGCGGACACGGGCACATCGCTGCGCTCACCCATCAGGGGCAGCGCTCCGGCTGCGCTTGCCGAGGCCGCCCTGGCGGAGGAGTCTCGGATGAGAGGCCCTCCGCGGCCCGCTCCTCGTCGGGTCGCGGCCCTCGAAGGAGGTCATCATGGGCACCGCGGCAACCCCTGCCTTCAACGCCGACACCCTGCGCCGGGGCGTCGAGGGACACACGGCGACAGACCTTCTGTCGCTCTATGCGGACGACGCGCAAGTGCGCATCGTGGACCGCAACACCCAACCCAGCAAGCCCAAGGTCCTGCACGGTCGCGACGAGATCGGCGCGCTGTTCGAGGACATCTACAGCCGTGACATGACGCACAAGGTGGATCACTGCATCATCGAGGGCGACCATGCCGCCTACAGCCAGTCCTGCGAGTACTCGGACGGTACGCGCGTCCTGGCCGAGTCGATGATCACGTTGCGCGACGGAAAGATCACCGAAGAAATCCTGATCCAGGCATGGGACGAGTAGGAGGCAGAACCGCGAGGGTCCAGGTCAGCACCCGGTTGACCTGGACCTTCTCGGCCCGTGCGGCGCTGGGGCGGGTACGTCCTGCCCGGCCTCGGCGGCCACTGCCAAATTCCGCAGTAGTTCGGCCAGTGTCCGTTGCTCTACTGCGCTCAGTGCTGAGAGCAGCGCGATCTCGCCCGCTTCCTCCGTCGCCGCATGCTGCTCGAAGGCGGCGTTTCCCGCATCGGTGAGCCGGACCCGTACGCGCCGGCGGTCGGCCGTCTCGTGCGTGCGGGTGATCAGCCAGGCCCGTGACACCGGCGACGAGGCGGGGGCCAGGGCGCTCGCGACCGAGGTCGCCCGCTGGGCCGGGGTCATCGGTGCCGTTCGCATCGAGGCCCAGGCGACCGGTTTCCTCGCCGGGGTCGATCCGACGGCCCCGCCGCAGCACAGCGAGGACATCGGTTAGGGTCATGGCGGGCCGTGACTGGCGCTGAGGTGGAGTACCACCGGGGAGCGGCCACGCGGAGTCGATGCCGTGCGCCTGGGCGATCAGGTCACACCAGCCCAGGAGTGGATCATGTCCCAGGCCCGGCTCATGGACGGCACGTCGCTCGCCCGGCGGATCGTCGAGGACACCGCCGAGCGGGCGGCCGGCCTCACCGACCGCACCGGCACGGCGCCCTGTCTGGCGACGGTGCTGGTCGGCGAGGACCCCGCCTCCGTCACCTACGTCCGCATGAAGCAGAACCGCTGCCGCAAGGCCGGCATCGAATCCCGGCACGTGGAACTGCCCGCGGCCACGACCACCGAGGAACTCGTCGCCACCCTGCGCTCACTGTCCGACGATCCCGGCGTGCACGGCATCCTGCTGCAGCACCCGATGGGTGAACACATCGACGAGCGGGCCGCGTTCGAGGCGATCGCGCCCGAGAAGGACGTCGACGGCGTCACCTTCGCCTCCTTCGCGACGATGAGTTTCGGCCTGCCGGGCTTCGTGTCGTGCACGCCGGGCGGCATCATGCGGCTGCTCGACGCGTACGACGTCGACCCGTCCGGCAAGCGGGCCGTCGTCGTGGGCCGCAGCGCCATCCTCGGCAAGCCGGTCGGCATGCTGCTGCTCGCCCGCGACGCGACGGTGACGTACTGCCACTCGCGCACCCGGGACCTGTCCTCCGTGGTCCGGGGAGGCCGACATCGTGGTGGCCGCCGTGGGGCGGCCGCGGCTGATCCGGGGCGAGGACGTCAAGCCCGGCGCCGTCGTGATCGATGCCGGCTACAACCCGGGCAACGTGGGCGACGTGGACTTCGACTCCGCCGTGGAGCGTGCCGGTCTCATCACTCCCGTGCCGGGCGGTGTCGGTCCGATGACGATCGCCACGCTGCTGGAGCAGACCGTCGATGCCGCCGCCCGGCAGCTCGGAGTGTGATCAGCGCATCCAGGCGCTGTACGACTCGACATCGCCGGCCCTGACGCCGTACTCGGGCTCGGCCTTGGTCAGGACGGTCTCCAGGCCGAGCACGGCGCCGGTGGACGGGTCCATGATCAGCATCCGGCGGTTGCCGGGAGCGTCGTACACGTACGCCTGGCCGCGCCGCCCGAGCCGGTCGGTCACCTGGCCGACCGGGCGCAGCCCCTCGGCGTCCGCCAGAAGCCGGGCAAGCGTCGCGGACTCCCGGGCGCCGAGGGTCCAGTGGTCCAGCAACTCGGCGACGACGTCGAGGAGTTCGGGAGTCGTCAGCCCAGTGTGGTGGGTGTACGCGGCTTCCTGCAGATAGGCCCGCAGCCGGGCCGGGTCGGCCGGAGGGGGCGACTCGGGCGGCGCGTCGCTCCAACTCGGCGGATACGTCTGGCTGCTGATGACATGGCCGTCCTCGACCAGGTGCGGATCGCCGCCCTCGTCGCGCAGGACCGGCCGGCCGGGGTGTCGCGGGTCGGTCGCCACCACCAGCTCGGTGTGGCTGCCGTCGGCCTTCCAGCGCACGATTCGTTCCTCCGGCAGCGTGATCGGGGGCTTGTCCTCGCTCATGCCCATGCTCCAGGACTGCACGTGCGTGCCCTTGCGCAGCTTCGGCGCACCGTCCGCGGCGATCTGCTGCTGTGCCCGGCCGGCGAGCTGATCCAGGGGTACGGGGGTGGAGTCGGCCTGGACGACGAGCGCGCGGGGTGCGGCGACCGCGGGGGCCGTGCTCGGGCCGCCGAGCGTCAGCGTCAGCACGGTCGCGGCGACGACCGCGGTGGCCGCGAGACTCCACACGAGCCGGGTGCGGCGGCGGCCTGGAGGCCGTTCGTGCAGCAACTGGTTGAGCCGGCGCTCGGCATGGTGGTCGAGGGGGCCGTCGCCGTAGTGGGGGCCGTCGGACGGCGCCGGGTTGGCGCGGCGCAGGAGTTCGAGTTCGTCAGCCATGGTCGTGCTCCTTCGCGGCTGTCGGACCGGCCGTGGGTGCGGGGCGCATGCGGTCTATCTCGGTTCTGAGCCGGTGCCGGGCGCGGTGCAGCCGCATCGACGCGGCCCGGCTGCCGCAGCCGAGGGCAACGGCGACCTCGTCGATGCCCAGTTCCTCCCACGCCGTCAGGCGCAGCACCTCCCGGTCGGCCTCGGAGAGCCGGGCCAGTGCGTCATGCACCCAGGAACCCGCCGTCTCCGCGTCGGGACTGTCCACGATCTGCCTGCCGCGCGCGGTCTCGTCGTTGCCCAGCCGGTCGACCAGCCGGCGGCGCCGGCCGTAGCCGCGTACCGCGTTCGCCAGGCAGTTGCGTGCCACGCCGTACAACCAGGGCAGCGGGGAGCCGGGCAGGTCCGAGCGGCGCCGCCAGGCGACCGTGAACACCTCCGCCACCACTTCCTCCACCTCGTCGGCCCGCCCGTCCAGTCGCCGCGCGACATAGCGGCTGACCGCCCAGTAGTGCTCGCGATAGGCAGCGGCGAAGATCTCGTCGTTGCTCATGTTCCGTTCGTGTCCGGCACCGGCCGGATCGTCACACCCGCTTCCGTGATTCTCGTCGCGTCATCCGAGTGTGACCGGTGTGCCGGGCCCGGACACAGGCGGGGTATGAGGCACCTCAAGTGGTTGACGACCACTGACCACAAGACGATCGGGACGCTCTATCTCGTCACGTCGTTCGCGTTCTTCCTGATGGGCGGCGTCATGGCGCTGCTGATGCGCGCCGAGCTCGCCCGGCCGGGTCTGCAGATCATGTCGAACGAGCAGTTCAACCAGGCGTTCACGATGCACGGCACGATCATGCTGCTGATGTTCGCGACGCCGCTGTTCGCCGGCTTCACCAACTGGATCATGCCGCTGCAGATCGGCGCGCCCGACGTGGCGTTCCCGCGGCTGAACATGTTCGCCTACTGGCTGTACCTGTTCGGCTCGACCATCGCGGTCGGCGGCTTCCTCACCCCGTCCGGCGCGGCCGACTTCGGCTGGTTCGCCTACTCCCCGCTGTCGGACGCGGTGCGCTCCCCGGGCATCGGCGCCGACCTGTGGATCATGGGTCTGGCCTTCTCCGGTTTCGGCACGATCCTCGGTGCGGTCAACTTCATCACCACCATCATCTGCATGCGCGCGCCCGGCATGACCATGTTCCGCATGCCGATCTTCGTGTGGAACGTGCTGCTGACCGCGGTGCTGGTGCTGCTCGCTTTCCCCGTCCTGGCCGCCGCGCTGTTCGCGCTGGAGGCGGATCGGAAGTTCGGGGCGCATGTCTTCGACGCGGCCAACGGCGGCGCGCTGCTGTGGCAACACCTCTTCTGGTTCTTCGGCCATCCAGAGGTGTACATCATCGCGCTGCCGTTCTTCGGCATCATCTCCGAGGTCATCCCGGTCTTCTCCCGCAAGCCGATGTTCGGCTACATGGGCCTGATCGGCGCGACCATCGCGATCGCCGGCCTGTCCGTGACGGTGTGGGCCCACCACATGTACGTCACCGGCGGTGTGCTGCTGCCGTTCTTCTCCTTCATGACGTTCCTCATCGCCGTACCTACCGGCGTGAAGTTCTTCAACTGGATCGGAACGATGTGGAAGGGGTCCCTGAGTTTCGAGACCCCGATGCTCTGGGCCACCGGCTTCCTGGTCACCTTCACCTTCGGCGGCCTCACCGGCGTGATGCTCGCTTCGCCGCCCATCGACTTCCATGTCTCGGACAGCTACTTCGTGGTGGCGCACTTCCACTACGTGGTGTTCGGCACCGTCGTCTTCGCGATGTTCTCCGGCTTCCACTTCTGGTGGCCGAAGTTCACCGGCAAGATGCTCGACGAGCGGCTCGGCAAGATCACGTTCTGGACGCTGTTCATCGGCTTCCACGGCACCTTCCTGGTCCAGCACTGGCTGGGCGCCGAGGGCATGCAGCGCCGTATCCCCGACTACCTCGCGGTGGAGGGGTTCGCGACGCTCAACACGGTCTCGACGATCTCCTCGTTCCTCCTTGGCTCGTCCATGCTCCCGTTCTTCTACAACGTGTGGAAGACGGCCAAGTACGGCAAGCCGGTCGGCGTCGACGACCCGTGGGGCTACGGCCGTTCACTGGAATGGGCGACCTCCTGCCCGCCGCCGCGCCACAACTTCGTCACCCTTCCCCGCATCCGCAGCGAATCCCCGGCGTTCGACCTGCACCACGTCCGGCCCCCGGCCCCGGAAAGGGAAGTGGTCGCACCGTGAGCAGCAAGGACACCCAGGTGCTCCTCAACGAGATCGAGGGGCATCTGCTCCTGTCCGCCGCCCGGGAGGAAGGCCGCCGGGCCGCCGCGCGCTTCGGTGCCCGGCTCGACTGGCTCACGGACCCACAACGGGAGGACGTGGAGCGCCGGTTCGAGGAGGAGTACCTGGCACTCGCCCGCACCTCCTGGCAGCGCACGGCGGAGCGTGCCCGTCAGTTGCGGGGCGAGTACGAGGAGTCCTACCGCGGCCTGCGGCGCCGCCTGCTGGCCGGCTGGCTGCTGGCGTGCGCCGCGGTCATGTCCGCGGGTGTCGTGCTGCTCTCCTGCGCCTGGGCCGGGGCTAGTTGAGCGTCCACCTCTGGTTGTCGCCCGTACCGCATGTCCACAGCACCATGGAGGTGCCGTTGGCCGTGCCGTTGTTGTAGGCGTCCAGACAGAGGCCCGCGTTGACGTTGGTGATCGTGCCGTCGCTGTTGATGTTCCACTTCTGGTTGTTCTGGCCGTTGCAGTCCCAGATGACGACCTTGGTGCCGTTGCTCGTGCCGCTGTCGTAGGCGTCCAGGCACTTGTTGCCGTACACCACGAGTTCCTTGCGGGAGGTGGACGTCCAGGCCTGGTTCTGGCCGCCGTTGCAGCCCCACAGCTCGGCCTGGGTGCCGTTGGTGATCGTGTGGTCGTAGATGTCGAGGCAGCGTCCGGACTGCTTGCCGACGACCTGGGTGCCGTCGGTCCCGGGCTGGGGTCTGACTGTGATCGAGTCGAGGGTCGGGGCGCCCGAGAAGGTGAGCGAGTTGGTGGCGCCCTTGGACAGGCCGACCTGGACGGAGATCGTGCCTGGGCCGGCTCCGGTCGGCGGGAAGGAGACCGCGGTGGAGCGCTGGCCGTTGACCGTGAGGGTGCCGGTGCGGGCACCGGAGGTGTTGTTCGTGTACGAGACGTCGACGACCTTGACCCCGGTGCTCCCGGCGGCGACGCCGCTGAAGCTCGACGTGCCGGTGTAGGTGCTGCTCGACGCCTCGGTCCCCCCGGTGACCGTCAGCATGACCGAGCCGCCCGCCGGGACACTGGTCGTGTAACTCGTGCCGTGGCTACCGGCGTTGGAGCGCGCCCACAGGTCACGCACGGTCGCGGACGCGTCGGTCAGGCCCAGGTCGGACCAGCGGACGGTGATGTTCTGGGCGGCGGAGGTGCGGTTGAGGAGGACGACGGCGCGGTTGCCGGTGCCGGCCAGCGCCTTGCCGTACACCTGCAGTCCGCTCGTGTCCTCGGCGACCTTGACGCCCTGCAGGCCGCGCGGGTCCTGGTCGACGGCGACGACCTCGGGGTTCTTCAGTATCGAGGCGGTCTCGGAGGTCATGGTGGTGAGGTCGTTACCGGCGAGGAGCGGTGCGCCGGAGATCGCCCACAGGTTCATATGGGTGCGGTTCTGGGCGGCGGTGAAGCCGTCCATGCCGACCATCAGCATGTCCGGGTCGTTGTAGTAGCCGGTGTGCTGGGCCGTGGGGTGCAGGGTCTGGTCGAAGTTGGACAGCAGGTTCGTCATCGACGGCTTGTTGCCGTAGAAGATGATGTCCGTGCTGGTGCGCCACATGGGGGCCTGGCCCGGCGCCCAGTTCCAGGGGTTCTGCTTGCCCCAGTTGCAGACCGACAGGGTCAGCGGACGGCCGGTGGCGGCCGACGCCTTGGTGACCGCGTCGCTGATCGACCGGTACGTCGTCGCCGCGTCGAGCCCTTCGACGTCGCCGCCGCACCAGTCGACCTTGACGAAGTCGAAGCCCCACTTCGAGAACTGCAGCATGTCCTGGTCGTAGTGGCCCTCGCTGCCGCTGCCCGGCGCGGCGGGGCGGCCGGTCGGGTAGTAGTAGCCGCAGCCGTCCTTGCCGGCGTCCGTGTAGATACCGGCCTTGAGGCCCTTGCTGTGGATGTAGTCGGCGATGGCGCTCATGCCGCCGGGCCACTCACCTGTGTCGACGGTGATGTTGCCGCCGCTGTCGCGGGTGCCCTGCCACCAGCCCTCGTCGATGTTGATGTACTTGTATCCGGCTGCCGGCAGCCCCGCCGCGACGAACGCGTCGACCTGCTTCTTGATCACGTTGTAGTCGATCTTGGCGGCGAAACTGTTCCAGGAGGCCCAGCCCATGGGGGCGGTGGGCACGGCGATCTGACGGGCCGTCGCCGCCTGCGCCGGGCCCGGCACCGCGAACAGCAATGCGGCGGCCGCGGTCAGGGCGAGGGCGAGGAGACGTACAGCGGCGGCCCTGCACCGGTGCACGAGACCTCTTCGGGGCGAGCACGGAGGGGGGTACATGCGGCTCCTTCGACAGGGGGGACCCCAGGGGGGAAAGCATTCGACAACGCGTTCGAGCGGCGCACTCCATCCATATTCGATATATCGAACATGGATCGGTTAACCGAACATGTCGCGCGCCGAAAGTAAGGCCCCGAAGAGAGGGAAGTCAACGGGTGCGACAGGCCTGAACTGGCCGCTCTCCACGGGTTGTTCTGGCTGAGTGGCGTGCGGCGGCGCCATACTGGCGGTCGTGCGCGTAGCGATCATGACGGCGGGTTCCCGGGGCGACGTCGCCCCCTACACCGGACTCGGGCACGGGCTCTCCCGTGCCGGACACGAGGTCACCCTGGTCACCCACGCCCGCTTCGAGCCGCTCGTGGCGGGGTCGAAGGTCCACTTCCATGCACTGCCCGTGGATCCGCGGGCCGAGCTGGAGTCCTCACGCGGGCGTGGTCTGCACCGCAGCGGGACCGGCGTGGGGAAGCTGGTGCGGGTGGTGGCGATGGCACGCACACTGGTCGGGCGGATGACCGACGACCTCGTGGCGGCCGCCCGGTCGAGCGACGTCCTGCTGCTGTCCGGTTCGGTCGGCCCGCTCGGGCACACCATCGCCGAGGGACTGTCGCTGCCGTACCTGGACGTGCCGCTCCAACCACTGGCCCCCACAAGGGAGTTCGGGCCTCCGATGCTGGGCGTCCGCTCACTGGGGGCCGTGGGCAACCGGATCGCCGGGCACGGGGTGGGTCTGGCCGTCGAGCAGGTCTTCGCCGGGGCGCTGCCCGCGGTGCGGGAGCGGCTGGGACTGCCCCGCGCGAGTGCCGCCGTGGCCCGGCGGGCCCGGGAGCGGCCGGTGCTGCACGGCTTCAGCCCCCTGGTGGTACCGCGGCCGCGAGACTGGCGGCCGGGTCTCACCGTTACCGGATACTGGTGGCCGTACGACACGGTTTCCCAACTCCCGCCCCTTCTGCGGGACTTCCTCGACGCGGGACCACCTCCCGTGTACGTCGGCCTGGGCAGCGCCACCGTGCCCGACCCCGAGCGGCTCAGCGGCGCCATCGTGCGCGCGCTGCGCAGGGCCGGGCTGCGGGGAGTGATCCAGCGGGGCTGGGCCGGCCTCGGGGCTGTCGGCGACGACATGCTGAGCGTCGACGAGGTCCCGCACTCCGCGCTCTTCCCCCGCATGGCCGTCGTGGTCCACCACGCGGGCGCGGGCACGACGGCGGCGGGTCTGCGCGCCGGCGTACCCGCCGTGCCGGTACCGATCCAGTTCGACGAGGGCTTCTGGGCCGCCCGTCTGGTCGCCCTGGGAGTGGCCCCGCGCGCCCTGCCGCTGCGCCGCCTCACCGCCGACACCCTGGCCGCGGCCCTTTTGCGGGCCACCGGCGATCCGGCGTTCGGGCGGCGCGCGGCGCGACTGGGGGCGCGGATCCGGGACGAGGACGGCGTGGCGCCGGTGCTGGCCGCGGTGAACGGGCTCGGCGCGGTGTAGGGACTGGGCGCGGTCAAGGCCCTGGGGTGGTGAATGGACTGGGCGCGGAGAACGGACCAGGCGTGCGGAATGGGCCGGACTCGGTGAACGTTCCGGATGTCCTAAAGCCGGGGTGATCGCACGCTCGCCGACCGAGACGAGCACACCGAGGTTGCCGCCCACGCGCACGCAATACCCCCCGAGGGGACGCACCGCACCCGTCAGTCCGCCGGCGCGGCCCACCCCGGCGGACGCAGAATCGCCAGCAACTGCTGCACCAGTTCGTCCACCACCTCGTCCAGCGTCGCGTCGACCCACCCGGCGCTCCAGTCGTGAAGCAGGCCGTTGACGCTGCCGATGAAGGCGGTTGCGGCGATGCGGTAGTCACGCGGGGCCGCCTCTCCCCGCGCGGCGGCCGATTCCGCCTCGGCGCAGATGAGGTCCACCCATCGGGAGCGACGGGCGAGGCGCTGCTCCTCCAGGCGCGGGCTCACACCGATGATCTCGACGAAGGTGATCCGTATCCGGCGCGGGTCGCCGGTGACGTTGGCGGCGTAGGAGCGAAAGATGCCGGTGGCACGCTCGGCGAGCGGCAGGCCCTGTACGTCGGCGAGCGCGGTCACGACGGCTTCCTCGGCCCAGTCGTTGACCTGGAGATGCAGAGCGGCCAGCACGTCCTCAAGGGTGCGGAACTCCTCGTAGAACTGCCGGGTGGACAGGCCTGCGGCCTCGCTCAGCGCCGAGACCGTGGTGGCCCGGTAGCCGGGTTCGCCGCCGAACAGTTCGAGAGCGGCGTCCAGGAACCTCCTGTGCCGTTCGGCCTGCCGTTCCACGGCGGTCTTGCCGCCGTACCGTCCGGTCGGCGCCCTGAGCCTGCCCGCCACTGAACCTCCCTCGTCCGCCCCTTCCGGCAATTTTGTCGTGCCCGCGGTCTTGTGGAGAAGGGCGCATCTTCCTTACTTTCCAGTAAGTAGGAATCTGAAGGCGTCCGTTTTCAGATTCGGCTGTGTCCATTCCGTTTGGCATGCCCCCGTCATACTCCAGCCACTCAGAGGAGAGAGCACTCATGCCTGCCTTCAGAACCAGGCACCTTTGCTCCGTAGCCGCCGCCCTCGTCCTGACCGTCGCCGCGCCCGCGACCGCCGTCTCCGCCGCCACCGACTCCTCCTCCGCAGCCGCCCTGCGCGAGGTGATGTTCGTCGGCAACAACTGGGACGGCACCGCGGACGTCATCAGGTCCACCGGCGACTTCGCGAAGGTCGGCCGCATCAACGTCATCCCCGACAAGGACCAGCGGATGGCGGCGATCAACGCCGATCCGATCAAGTGGATCTACTTCATGGCGATCCGCAACGGCGTCGGCGAGGGCCACGACCAGTTCGTCGACGACATGTACTCCACCCCCGACGGCAGGTCGGTGGTGGTCTCCCGGCCGAGCTTCGCCGACGTCGTCTCCATCGACCTCGCCACCGGCAGCATCAACTGGCGTTTCCCCGTGTCCGGTTACCGGTCCGACCACATGGCGGTCTCCCCCGACGGCACCCGGGTGGCGGTGTCCGCCTCGACCGCGAACACCGTGCACGTGCTGGACATCAACACCGGCAAGCAGCTGGGCTCGTTCGCGACGGGCGACAAGCCGCACGAGAACATCTTCACCAAGGACGGCAAGTACATCTGGAACATGGCCATCGGGGACGTCAACACGTCCCTCGACGCCCCGGGTTGGGACTGGACCAAGGGCGACCGGCACATCACCGTCGTGGACGCGACGACGTACAAGCAGGTCAAGGTCATCGACATGCGGGACCGGCTCGACGCGATCGGCCTGAAGGACTTCTCGGACGCGGTGCGGCCGGCCGTGTTCTCGCCGGACGAGTCCAAGCTGTACTTCCAGGTGTCCTTCTTCAACGGGTTCCTGGAGTACGACGTCGCCACCGACAAGATCACCCGGGTGAAGACGCTGCCGAAGAACCCGGCGACCAGCGAGGACCGCACCACCTGGGTCAACGACTCGCGCCACCACGGCATTTCGATGAACCCGGACGGCACGAAGCTGTGCGTCGCGGGCACGATGGACGACTACGCGACGGTCGTCGACCGCGCCACCCTCGACGAGGGTCCGCTGGTGTCCGCCTCGAAGCCCTACTGGGCCACGGTCAGCGGCGACGGCAAGGACTGCATCATCTCCGAGAGCGGCGCCGACCAGGTCACGGCGATCGACTTCGCGACCGGGCGGAAGGTCACGTCCGTCTCCGTCGGTGACCATCCGCAGCGGGTGCGGCTGGGCCATGTGGAGGCGAACTGGTCGGGCACCTCCGGCAGCTGACTCCCGCGAGACGCGAGGTGGGCGGCACTAGAACCAGGCCGGTCCACCTCGCCCGCGGAGCCGGCCCACGTCGCCGCGGAGCCGGACCACCGGCGCGACCGTGCCCCGGGCGAGGGGGTCGGAGAAGATCCCCGGGCGGACATGGCGGGGAGGTGCCCCGGCCCGCCCGCCCGGGGCACCTCGTCAGAAGTGCGCGCCGGCCCACGCCGCCAGTTCGGACCTGGCCGCGGTCAGCAGGCCCGCCGAGGGTGAGGTGGCGCCGTTGGTCACCAGTGCGTAGTGCAGGGCGCCCGAGTCCGTGTCGGTGAGCAGGAGTCGGCGGCTGCCGGTGCCGCCCGGTTCGGGAGCCGCGGCGATCGGGGTCGACGTCGTGTACGCCGGCGGGCCGTACGCGGTGCCCAGGTCGGAGACCACCGTGGTCGACGAGGTCGGGAAGGACGCCGGGAGGTGCAGTTCGGTGGGTGCCGAGCCGCTGCCCGAGCGCCATACGAGCAGCCCGTACTGACCCGAGCCCACCAGCGTCGCCACGTTCGGCAGCGAGCTCGGAACCGGGTTCCAGGTCAGGGTCGTCGAGCCGTCGCGTGAGCGGTCCTCATAGGTGAAGGCGAGCGTCGAACCGGCGGTGGCGCCCGGGTACACGCGGTCGAGGAGCCGGCCGTCCTGGCGCAGCGTCGCCGCGCCGGAGTCGTCGAGGCCCACGGCCGAGAGGTCCTCGTCGTTCCAGGCGTCACCGGATGTGCGGACCTTGTCGGGGTTGTCGTTCATGAGCTCGTGGTGACGCCCGCTGTAGATGTCCCACTGCCACTGCGAACCGGACAGCACCGGGCCCGAGCCGGCCGGATTCGACCACCAGCTCGCGCCCGGCACACGGGAGTCGAGGGCCTGGTACATGGCCTTGAGCACGGTCGGCGCCTTGTCCGAGACCGTTCCCGACAGCGGGTGGCCGAACTCGCTGACCACGGCGGCCGTTCCCGCGGCCGAGGCGCGGTCGCGGATCGTCCCGAAGTCGGTCGCGTACTGGCCGTCGGCCGCCTTGCCCCACATGAAGATGCCGGAGATGGCCTTCTGGTCGTAGAAGTGCGTGTTGAAGACATATCGCGGACCGAGCGTGCCCGCGTCCAGGAGACCGCCCTGCTGCTTCTGGGAGTCGATGTTGGCGTTCCAGAAGAGA
This sequence comes from Streptomyces sp. NBC_00461, assembly GCF_036013935.1. Taxonomy (NCBI): domain Bacteria; kingdom Bacillati; phylum Actinomycetota; class Actinomycetes; order Kitasatosporales; family Streptomycetaceae; genus Streptomyces; species Streptomyces sp. NBC_00461. The sequence continues at coordinate 9,874,744 of NZ_CP107902.1, read as the reverse complement.
TTGGGTTCGACGAGGGCCGGCTTGTCCTGCCAGCCCGCCGCGTCCATCCGGGCCCGGAACTTCACGTAGAAGGGCCACAGCACGTTCTGTTCCCAGGTGCGGCTGGTCTGGCCCGAGTCGTAGCTGCCCGCATGGGGCTCGTTGTACGGGTCGAAGCCCACCACGCCGGCGAACTCCGCGTCGCTGAGGTGCTGTTCGACGTACGCCATGGTCTTCTGCGCGGTGTCGAGGAAGGAGTCCTGAAGGCCGTAGGCGTTGTGCCAGAAGTCGTGCTGCGCCTTGGTCACGGCCTGGTTCTGGGTGATGTTCTGGCCCCAGAAGAGGCAGATCCCACAGGACTCCTGCGGGTAACCCCCCAGGTTCACCGCCCATGTGGGGGCGCCGTCGCCCGTGTACCAGCTGCCGGAGTTGAAGAGGTAGCGGGAGTAGAGATCCTGGTGGAAGTCGGGGTAGACGCGGATACCGGCGTCGAGGAAGGCCCGCATCTGGGCGGTGGCGGCGGCGAGGTAGGTCGTGTCGACCGCGCCGCGGGTGGGTTCGGCGTGGGCCCAGGACAGCAGGAAGCGGACCGAGTTGCCGCCACCGAGGGCGCGCAGCGCGGTCGCGGACTTCTTCGCGTCGGCCACCGAGGCGAACGGCAGGCCGCTGTTCTCCTCCAGCTTGGTCTCGCCGGAGACGTTGTACCCGCGCAGCACGACCTCGCGGCCGTTGCCGTCGACGAAGTGGCCGCTGCGCACGGTGAGCGGCGTTTCGTCGAACCAGAGGGAGTCGGGAAGGGTCGCGGCGGTGGCGGACGGCACGCCCGCCACCGTCAGGGATCCGAAGAGGACAACCAGAACCACGAGCAGACGTGCCCGGATATTCGGCATGTCCACTACAGTCCGGTGATTTCCGGACAACGTCAATACTTCTGACTCTTGAGTAAGTTTCAGGTTTCCGGGGCATGTTCTGTCCCTGCCGCCTCAACTCCCCACTCGACGCGTCACGTTCAACAGGTACTCCTTGCGATTGAGGGGGTTGTGGTCGGTGCGGGGACGTTCGGGAACCGTTCCGTAGGCGATCGGTGCGTGGTGGTCGAAGGCCGTCTCCAACTCGCCTTCGCCGCCCGTGAGTCCGGGCAGCCGCTGCTCCAGCTCGTGCACCCGGCCCGCCGGGACCGCACCCTCCAGGAGGCAGTCGGCACCACGCGTCCTGGTCGTCTGCGGTACGGCCCGCAGCGCGGCCAGCACCGGGAGCAGGGCGCCGAGGGTGTCGGCCGGGGCCTCGATCCGGAAGCGGTGCATCGGCTCGTACACCCGCACGCCCGCCCGCCGCAGCGCCTCGGCCAGGACCAGGGGCGTCACCCCGCGGAAGTCGGCGCCGGTGCTCGACATGCTCTTGTCGAAGCCCTGGTGGGCGTGGCTCTGCCGGGGCGAGTAGCCGGAGTGGGTCATGGTGACGACGCAGTCGGTGACCTGCCAGCCGTGCAGACCCTGGCCAAGGGTTTCGCGAACGGTGTCCTCGACGGCCTTGAAGAAGGCGTACGGCATCGAGCCGAGTTCCACCTCCAGTCGGAAGTCCACGCCCGAGCCGGTCGGCGCGGGGTCGACGCGCAGGCCGACGGTGGCGAGGAACGGGTTCGGGTCCTTCTTGTTGAACTCGACGGCCGCCCCCGAACCGGACGGGCGCTCGATACAGATCGTCGTGGTCTCCCGGAAGGTGACGTCGAGCCCGAACTCCTCGGCGAGCGTCGCCTGGACGACCTCCTTCTGCACCTCGCCGTACAGGGACACGGCGGTCTCCTGGCGCACCTCGTCGTGGCGCAGGTCGATGAGCGGGTCCTGTTCGGCGAGCCGGGTCAGCGCGAGATGCAGCTTCCCGCGGTCCACGCCCGGGCCCGGGACGACCACCGTCTCCAGCGTCGGCGGGGCGAAGAAGCGCTCGTACGCCTCACGGGGTTCGCCGATCGCGTCGCCGATCCTGATGCCGGTCAGGCCCCAGAGCCTGGCGATCCGGCCGGCGGGGACCGCGTCGGCCCGGACGTCGCCGCCGTGGTCGAAGACGCCGATCGCGGTGACCCTGCCCTCCTGGCCGGCCTCGCCGAAGGGGACCCGGTCGCGGGTGCGCAGGGTGCCGGAGAACATCCGGGCGTACGCCACCTTCTCCCCCGCCGGACCGCGGTCGACCTTGAAGACGGTGCCCGAGACCGGTCCGCCGGGGTCGCCGGCGGCCGGTGGCAGGAGTTCCTTGATGCCGGTCACCAGCGCGTCCACGCCCGCGCCCGTGATGGCCGAGCCGAAGTAGACGGGGTGGACCCGGGCCCGGCGAGTCAGGGCGGTCAGGGCCGTACGCACGGTGGCGTGCGAAATGGCGCCGCCCTCCACGTAGGCGGCCAGCAGGTCGTCGTCATGGTCCGCCAGGACGTCGGGGGCCGTCGGCGCGAGGCCCGGCGTGAAGCGGGCGTCGGGCGTACCCGGCCCCGCGGTGGTCCCCATCGGCACGACCGCCGGGGTGAGCCGCTCGGAGATCGCGCGCAGGACACCGTCGGGGCGGGCGCCGCGGCGGTCGATCTTGTTGACGAAGAGGAGGGTCGGGATGCGCAGCCGCTGCAGGGTCCGCATGAGGACCCGCGTCTGCGCCTGGACACCCTCGACGGCCGAGACGACCAGCACGGCGCCGTCGAGCACGCCGAGCACCCGCTCCACCTCCGCGATGAAGTCCGGGTGGCCGGGGGTGTCGATGAGGTTGACCGTCACGTCGTCGATCGGGAACGAGACGACGGCGGACTTGATGGTGATGCCGCGCTGCCGCTCCAGCGCGAGGGTGTCGGTCCGGGTGTTCCCGTCGTCGACACGGCCGATCTCGTCGATCACGCCGACCGAGTGCAGCAGCCGCTCGGTCAGGCTGGTCTTACCTGCGTCGACGTGCGCGAGGATGCCGAGGTTGAGCACATGCACGAAGCGTCATGTCCTTCGAAGAGGGGGCGTTTCCTTTCAGGCGGGACATGAACGGTGCGCGCATTGCTGCTCCCGGACGGTGCGGTGACAGGACACGGAAAGTCCAGCAGGCCGGTGCTCAAGACGCCAACGGATTAACGCTCAACCAATGACTCCGCTGCTCTCGCACCCTTCCAGAAGCAGTCCTAGAGTGACGTACATCACGTCCCGTGATCCTGGGAGGGCACATGACCCACATCTCGGTGAAGGTGGACGGCACGACGTACGAGGACGACGTGGAACCCCGTCTCCTCCTGGTCCACTACCTCCGCGACCGCCTCGGTCTGACCGGCACCCCGATCGGCTGCGACACCTCGAACTGCGGGGCCTGCACGGTCGAACTGGACGGCGCGAGCGTCAAGAGCTGCTCCGTGCTCGCCGTCCAGGCCGACGGAAGCGAGGTGACCACCGTGCAGGGGCTGGCCCATGACGGGGAGCTGACCGCTCTGCAGCGCGCCTTCCACGAGAAGCACGCCCTGCAGTGCGGCTACTGCACGCCCGGGATGCTGATGGCCGCGCGCGATCTGCTGCGCGAGCACCCGCACCCCACCTCGGAGGAGATCCGCCACGCCCTGGAGGGCAATCTCTGCCGCTGCACCGGCTACCAGAACATCGTGCGGGCCGTACAGGCCGCCTCCGAAGAGGAGGTCCCGGCATGACCGACCAGGCCGTGGAACCCGAGGTCGGGCGTGCCCGGCCCCGCAAGGAGGACGCCCGCCTGATCACCGGGCAGACCAACTGGACCGACAACATCAGCGTCAACGGACTGCTGCACATGGCGATCCTGCGCAGCCCGATGGCTCACGCCCGCATCGAGCGGATCGACGTGTCACCGGCCCTCGATCGTCCCGGCGTCATCGCCGCGTTCAGCGGCGGCGACTTCGCGGAGGTCCTGGGCTCGCTGCCGTGCGCCTGGCCGGTGACCGAGGACATCGTGCTGCCGGACCACCCGGCGGTCGCCGTCGACGAGGTGCGGTACGCGGGCGACCCGGTGGCCGTGGTGGTGGCCCGCGACCGGTACGCGGCCGCGGACGCCCTGGAGGCGATCGAGGTCGACTACGAGCCGCTGCCCCCGGTCCTGGACCTGGAGGCCGCGCTCGGTCAGGACGCCCCGCTGGTCCACTCCGGCAAGGGCACCAACCGCTGCTACGTCTGGCCGCTGAAGACGGGCGAGGACTTCGACTCCGTACGGCAGCGCGCCGAGGTCACGCTGAAGCGCCGCTACCACCAGCAGCGGCTCATCCCCAACGCGATGGAACCGCGCGCCGTCGTCGTCACCCCGCTCGCCGCGTCCGGCGAGTACACGCTGTACTCGGCCACCCAGATTCCGCACATCGTGCGCGTCATGATGGCGGTGGTCACCGGCATCCCGGAGCACAAACTGCGGGTGATCGCCCCCGATGTCGGCGGCGGCTTCGGCTCCAAGCTCCAGGTGTACGGCGAGGAGGCCATCGCCCTCGCGGTCGCCCGCAGGCTGGGCAGGCCCGTGAAGTGGACCGAGTCCCGCTCCGAGGGCTATCTGGCCACGCACCACGGCCGCGGGATGATCCAGGACGTCGAGATCGCCGCGAACCGTGACGGCACGCTGCTCGGCCTCAAGGTCGACCTGCTGGCCGACATGGGCGCGTACCTGATGCTCGTCACCCCGGGCATCCCGATCCTGGGCGCCTTCATGTATCCGGCGATCTACAAGATGGGCTCCTACGACTTCACGTGCACCGGTGTCTTCACGACCCGGACGCCCACCGACGCCTACCGGGGCGCCGGGCGCCCGGAGGCGACGTTCGCCATCGAGCGGGTCATGGACGAGCTGGCCGTCGAACTCGGCCTGGATCCGGTGGAGTTGAGGCGCCGGAACTGGATCGGACACGAGGAGTTCCCGTACACGACCATCGCGGGGCTGACCTACGACAGCGGCAACTACGAGGCCGCGACCGAGAAGGCTCTGGCGCTGTTCGACTACGACAAGCTGCGGGCCGAGCAGGCGGACCGCAATCACCGGGGGGACACCGTACGGCTCGGCATCGGCGTGTCGACGTACACCGAGATGTGCGGGCTCGCCCCGAGCCGGGTGCTGCGGGACCTCAGGTACGCGGCCGGCGGTTGGGAGGCCGCGAGCATCCGGGTGCTGCCGACCGGCAAGGTCGAGGTGGTCACCGGCACCAGCCCGCACGGGCAGGGGCATGTGACCTGCTGGAGCCAGATCGCCGCCGACGTGCTGGGGGTGCCGTTCGAGGACGTCGAAGTGGTGCACGGCGACACCAAGGCGGCCCCGCAGGGCATGGACACCTACGGGTCGCGGTCGCTCGTCGTGGGTGGAACCGCCGTCCACCATGCCGCGCGGAAGGTGGTCGAGAAGGCGCGGAAGGTGGCCGCCCATCTGCTCGAAGCGAGCGAGAACGACCTGGAGTTCACCGACGGCGTGTTCTCCGTCAAGGGGTCTCCGGACGCCCGCAAGACCATTCAGGAGGTGGCCTTCGAGACGTTCTCCTCGCACGATCTGCCCGACGGCATGGAACCCACCATCAACGCCGAGCACCTGACCGACCCGGACAACTTCTCCTATCCGCACGGCACCCACCTGTGCGCGGTCGAAGTGGACACGGAGACCGGGCAGACGCGGATCCGCTCCTACGTCAGCGTCGACGACGTCGGCAGGGTCGTGAACCCGACGATCGTCGAGGGACAGGTGCACGGCGGCATCGCGCAGGGCATCGCGCAGGCGCTCTACGAGGAGGCCGTGTACGACGACGACGGCAACCTGGTCACCGGCACGATGGCCGACTACCTCGTACCGGCGGCGCCCGACCTGCCCGACTTCGTGACGGACCGGACGGAGACACCGGCCACCTCGAATCCCCTGGGCGTCAAGGGAGTCGGGGAGGCGGGCACGATCGCGTCCACGCCCGCCGTGGTCAACGCGGTCATGGACGCACTGCGGCCCCTGGGCGTGCACGACATACGCATGCCCTGTACACCCGAGCGGGTCTGGCGAGCGGTGAGGGAGGCCCGGCGATGATTCCTCCGGCATTCGACTACACCCGGCCGGCCACGGTCGACGAAGCGGTACGCGCGCTCGCCGACGCCGGCGAGGACGCGAAGGTGCTGGCCGGCGGGCAGAGCCTGCTGCCGCTGCTGAGGATGCGGCTCGCCTTTCCCGAGCTGGTCGTGGACGTCGGCCGCATCCCCGCGCTGCGCGGGGTGCGCGAGGACGGCGACACGCTCGTCATCGGCGCGATGACGACGCACCACGACGTCATCCACGATCCGCTGGTCCGTCGGCACGCGGGCCTGCTGGCGTCGGCGACGGCCACGGTCGCGGACCCCGCCATACGGCATCGGGGCACCCTGGGCGGCTCCCTCGCGCACGCCGATCCGGCCGGGGACCTGCCCGCGGTGGTGCTGGCGCTGGGCGGTGAACTGGTGGCGCAGGGACCGGGCGGACGGCGCACGATCCCGGCCCGCGACTTCTTCGTCGACTATCTCCAGTCCTCGCTGGCGCCCGACGAACTACTGACGGAGGTCCGGGTGCCGAAGACGGACGGCTGGGGCTTCCACTACGAGAAGTTCCATCAGGTGGCGCAGTCCTGGGCGATCGTCGGCGTGGCCACACTGGTGCGGCGCGACGACGGGCACATCGCCGAGGCACGGATCGGCCTGAGCAACATGGGCTCGACCCCGCTGCGCGCCTCGGTGACCGAGGAGGCCCTGTCCGGCGCCGGGGACGCGGAGGCCGTGGCGCGGGCCGCCGAGTCCGCGGCGGAGGGGACGCGGCCGTCGCAGGACACCTCGGCCTCCCCCGAGTACCGCGAACACCTGGCGCGGGTGCTGACCAGGCGGGCGGTCCTGGTCGCCGCCGGAATGGGGTGAGGACCGATCACGCACACGCGCGACCCGATCGCGGACGGGCCGGGCCCGGCCGCGGACCTCGACGGCCCGGAGCAGGTACGGGCCCGCCTGGAGGAGACGGGATACCTCGTCGACGACGGGCTGGCGACCGCCTGCTTCCTGGCTCTGCGGCTGCACCGGCCGATCTTCTGCGAGGGCGACGCGGGTGTCGGCAAGACCGCGCTGGCGTCCGCCCTCGCCGTGGCGCTCGACGCGCCGCTGATCCGGTTGCAGTGCCACGAGGGCATCGACGCCTCGCAGGCGCTGTACGACTGGGACTTCCCCCGTCAGCTGCTGCACCTGCGGGCCGCGGAGGCGGCCGGAGTCAAGGACGCGGACCGCCTTGAGGGCGAACTGTACGACCGGCGCTTCCTGGTCGCCCGGCCGCTGCTCAAGGCCTTGGAGACGCAGCCGTCGGTGCTGCTGGTCGACGAGATCGACCGCGCCGACGACGAGTTCGAGGCCTTCCTGCTGGAGCTGTTGTCGGAGTTCTCGGTCACGATCCCGGAGCTGGGCACCCTGCGTGCCGAGGTGCCGCCGGTGGTGGTCCTGACCTCCAACCGCACCCGCGAGGTGCACGACGCGCTGAAGCGTCGCTGCCTGTACCACTGGTTCGACCATCCCGGCTTCGCCCGCGAACTGGCCATCGTACGGCGGCGGTTGCCCGGTGTGTCGGCACGCCTGGCGGAACAGGTGACCGCGCTCGTGCAGGCCCTGCGGTCCCAGGACCTGCTCAAACCGCCGGGTGTCGCCGAGACGATCGACTGGACCGAGGCCCTGGACGCACTGGGCGCCGACGAGGTCGACGCGGAACTCGCGGTCGCGACCCTGGGCTCGGTCCTGAAGTACCGCGAGGACACGGAACGGGCCCGGGGCCTCGACCTGTCGGCGGTACTGGCGACTCGGGGGGCTTGAGCGGTATGGGCGGCGTGAACGGCACAGGCGACATGGGCGGCGGTGCGGGGTGGGAGGACGGGCGCTTCGGCGCGGCAGCGGCGCACCATCCGCCCGGCGACACTCCCGGTCAGAGACGCGAGCAGACCGGCAGGCGCACTCCACCGGAACGGCCGGCATACGCGCACGCCCTTGGCGATGGCGAAGGCAATGGCGAGGGCGAGGGCCATGGGGCTGAACCGCGCAGCTGGGCCGGCGGTGCGGCGGAACTGGGCAGCGGCAACGACTCCGTGGGCTCGGCGGCCGACAGTCCCCCAGGCCCGGCCGCCCAGCCCGCCGGCGCCCGTGCCGATGCCGTTCTCCTCGGTTTCGCCCGGGCGCTGCGGGCGGCCGGGGGCGATGCGAGTGCTGAGCGGGTGCATGCCTTTCTGCGGGCGGTGGACGAGTTGGAGCCCGGGGTGCGGGCGGACGTGCACTGGGCGGGGCGGTTGACGCTGTGCGGCGGGCGGGACGACCTGGAGCGGTACGAGAGGGTGTTCGCCGCCTATTTCGGAGGTGGATCAGCCGGCAGGCGGGTGCCGGCCGCGGCGCCCCCGCCGCGGCTGCGGCTGGTCGTACGGGAAGGTCCTGTGCCCGGCGGACGCGCCCCGGACGAGCAGCGAGACGCGGGGCCGCCCGCGGCCGCGCTCGCCAGTTCCGCCGAAGTCCTGCGCCATCGCGACGTCGCCGGGCTGGATTCCGCCGAGCGCGAGCAACTGCGCCGCCTGCTGGCCGCGTTCGCGCTGCGCGGCGAGGTACGGCGCAGCGCGCGGCGTCGGCCGGCGCGGCGCGGGGACGTCGATCCGCACCGCACCGTACGGGAGTTGCTGCGGCGCGGCGGTGAACCGGCGCGGCTGCGGCGGCACACCCGGTCCGACCGGCGGCGTCGGGTCGTCCTGCTGGTGGACGTCAGCGGTTCGATGGCGCCGTACGCCGACGCGCTGCTGCGGTTCGCGCACGCGGCCGCGCACGGAGGCCGTACGGAGGTGTTCACGATCGGCACCCGGCTGACCCGGGTGACCCGCGAACTCTCGCACCGTGACCCGGACCTCGCGATGACCGCACTCGCCGCGGCCGTGCCCGACTGGCGCGGCGGCACCCGGCTCGGGGAGCTGCTGCGCGAGTTCCTGAACCGATGGGGGCAGCGGGGCATGGCGCGCGGAGCTGTGGTGGTGCTGCTGTCCGACGGGTGGGAGCGTGGCGATCCGGCGCTGCTCGGAGCCCAGATGCGCCGCCTGCACCGGCTGGCGCACCGGGTTGTCTGGGCCAATCCGCGCAAGGCACGCCCCGGCTACGCGCCCCTGGCCGCCGGGATGGCGGCGGCACTGCCGAGCGTGGACGCTTTCGTCGAGGGGCACAGCCTGGCCGCGCTGGAGCGTCTGGCGGCGGTGGTGCGAGGGGCCGACGCGGCCTGCATGGAAGGAGCGGATCGTGCGTGACATTCTCCCGACGCTGACCGAGTGGTATGCGGCTCGGGCCCCGTTCGGCCTCGCGACCGTCGTCTCCGTGAGCCGCAGCGCACCACGCGATCCCGGCGCGGCCATGGCGGTGGGCCCGGGCCAGGAGGTCGTGGGGAGTGTCTCCGGCGGCTGTGTCGAGGGAGCCGTCTTCGAACTTGCCGAGGAGGTCGTGGAGAGCGGCGAGGCCCGGCTGGAGACCTTCGGATACAGCGACGAGGACGCCTTCGCGGTCGGACTGACCTGCGGCGGCGAGATCACCCTGCTGATCCGGCCGGTCACCAGGGAGTCCGACCCGGCCTTCGCGGCGGTCGCGGAGTCCGTCGCCGCGGGCCGCCCGGTGACCGTGGCGACGGTGACGGACGGGCCGGCGAAGACCGGGGCCACTCTCGCCGTCTGGCCGGACGAGGTGTCCGGCACGCTGGGCGCGACCGGCCTGGACGTGGCCGTCACCGCCGACGCGCGCGGCGAACTCGCCCTGGGCGCCACGGGGTTGCGTCACTACGGCCCCCACGGCGAGCGGCGCGAGGACACGGTCAGCGTGTTCCTGCACTCCTTCGCCCCGCCCCCGCGCATGCTGGTCTTCGGCGCGATCGACTACGCGGCCGCCGTGGCCCGCATCGGCAGCTTCCTCGGCTACCGGGTCACCGTGTGCGACGCCCGCCCGGTGTTCGCCACGCCCAAGCGCTTCCCCGAAGCCGTGGAGGTGATCGTCGACTGGCCGCACCGCTACCTCCGGGGCACCGATACCGACGAGCGCACGGTGATCTGCGTCCTCACCCACGACCCCAAGTTCGACGTTCCGTTGCTGGAGGAGGCGCTGCGGCGGCCGGCCGCGTACATCGGGGCGATGGGCAGCCGCCGTACGCACGACGACCGTATGAAGCGCCTGCTGGAGGCCGGTCTCACCGAGCCCGAACTGGCCCGGCTGCGCTCACCGGTCGGCCTCGACCTGGGCGCCCGTACGCCCGAGGAGGTCGCTGTGTCCGTCGCCGCCGAGATCGTCGCCCTGCGCTGGGGCGGCACCGGCACCCCGCTGACCGCGACCGGCGGAGCGATCCATCCGCCGCCCGGCTTTCCCCTTGAATCCCTGTGAGTCCCTCGCATCCCAGGAGGACGTGATGGAGCTGCATCACGAGTTCACCGTGCCGGTTCCGGTCGACGACGCCTGGCGGACGCTCCTCGACATCGAGCGGATCGCCCCGTGCATGCCCGGGGCGACCGTGGAGGAGTACGACGGAAAGACCGTCACCGGCTCGGTGAAGGTCAAGGTGGGTCCGATCACCGTGACCTACAAGGGCACCGCCGTCTTCGAGGAACAGGACGAGACGGCGCACCGGATGGTGCTGATCGCCAGCGGCCGGGAGACCCGCGGCCAGGGCACCGCACGCGCCACGGTGACCGGCACCCTGACCGGGCACGACGACGGCACGGCCGTGTCGGTACGCACCGACCTCACGGTGACCGGGCGGCCGGCGCAGTTCGGGCGCGGTGTGATGGCGGAGGTGGGCGACCGGCTGGTCGGCCAGTTCGCCGACTGCCTGTCGGAGCGGATCGTCGAGCCCGTCGCGACGGTGGAGGAACCGCCGGAGCCGGCCGAGCCCCTCGACCTGTTCCGCACGGCCGGGGTGCCGGTGGCCAAACGGGCGGGAGTGGTGGCCGCGGCGGTCGTCCTCGCGGCCGTCGTGTTCAGGGGCGTACGGCGGTCGCGGCGGGGTTGATCTCCCTCAGGGGCCGTACCGCCGGTGGTCCGCGAGGGCCGCCTCCAGGTGGTTCAGGGCTGCCGTGCCCCGGGGTGCCGGTTCGTGACGTCGTCCATGCCGGACTGCGGCACCGAACTGACGGGAAGCTGAGCCCATTGCGGGAACCGGGCGGAGAGCAGACGGCGTACAGGACGGCGTACAGGAGTGCCGTGTGTCAGCACCCCGTCCTCTCAGCGTGGCCGTCGGCCCGGAGTCGACCGGAATTCCGTGTGTGAGGGCGCCCCGGAAGGGGTAGCCGCCGCGCAATGGAGGCATTGCACGCCCCCGCAAGACAGCACCTCTGCGGGAAGGAGGTCCGTGACACCGCACACTCGCAGCGACCGGGCCGCTCGCAGCTGCATGCAGCGGCCCGGATCCGATGGAGTCACGCATGTCGCGGATCGGTCCCTTCCGCGCCTTTCACGCTGACGTCGGCCGTTCCCTTCGCTTCCCGTCACCCGGACGCAGGGCGCCCGGCAACAGGAGCAGTGCGAGCACCGCGCCCGCCGCGTACAGGCCCGCGGCTCCGAGGGCGACGGCGTGGAAGCCCCGTACGAAACTTTTCACGTCGGTGGGCTGTCCGGCGATCGCTCCCGCCACCGCGATACCTATCGCACCGCCGGTCTGACGTGCGGTGTTGTTCATCGCGGAAGCCAGCCCTGAGCGTTCGGCGGGGACGGCCGCGATGGCTGCGGCTACGACCGCCGGGGTCAGCAGTCCCATGCCGGTGCCCCACAACAGGAACGCGGGCAGCAGGATCGGATACGGGGAGTGCGGCGCGGCCAGGACCAACAGCGCGAGCCCCGCCGTGGCGACGAGCAGACCCGCGGCGGCCGGAAGGCGGGACCCGATCCGGCTGGTGATGCGCCCGCCGAACGGCGCGATGACCACGAGCGGGGCGAACAGCGGGATCACCGCCGCGCCCGCGAGCAGCGCGGAGCGGTCCTGGACCGACTGCAGGAACAGCATCAGCACGAACAGTGTGCCGAGCGTGCCCATGTTCATGATCCCGGCCACCACGTTGGCCGCGTCGAAGGCCGGTCGCCGTAGCAGTGTGACGGGCAGCATCGCGTCGTCCCCGCGACGCAGTTCCGCCACGGCCAGTGCCGGCACGGCGAGGACGGCGAGGATCACGGCCGTCAGCACCTGCGGTGTGGCGGCGCCCGAGCGTCCGCCCTCGATGAAGGCGTACGTCGTCGCCAGCAACAGCAGGCTGCCGAGCAGCACTCCGGGCAGGTCCAGACGCCGGGACTGCGCCTCTCGGCTCTCCGGCACAATCGCCGCGGCCCACACCAGGGCCACCAGCACGATCGGCACGTTCAGCAGGAAGATGGCCCGCCAGCCGAGGCCGTCGACGAGTGCGCCGCCGAGCAGCGGGCCGGCGGGCAGGGCCAGGCTTCCGATGCCGGCCCAGAGGCCGATCGCCCGCGCGCGTGCCGCTCTGTCGGGGAAGGCGCGGCTGATGATGGCCAGGGTGCCCGGCAGCAGCAGGGCCGCGCCCATGCCCTGGAGCACCCTGGCGGCGACCAGGACGGGCACGTCCGGGGCGACTCCGCAGGCCAGCGAGCCCACGCCGAAGACGACGAGTCCGGCCAGCACCACCCGCCGGTGTCCGTGCAGGTCTCCGGCCGTCCCGCTGGTCAGCATGAGGGCGGCGAGCGCCAGCGCGTATCCGTCCACCACCCACTGGAGGCCGCCGACGTCGGTGCCCAGGCCCGAACCGATGGCGGGCAGCGCGACATTGACGATGGTGACGTCGAGCAGCACCAGGAAGTACCCGGCGCACATGACGAGCAGGACGGTGCGCGGCGAGCCCGCGTGCCGTGCGGGACTCACCGCGCGACGCAGAAGCGTTGCCGGTGTTCCAGTCATGGTTCCTTGGTACCAGTGGGGACTGACAATGCCGCCCTGTGCCAGGTGCTGCCGTGCGGCGCCGCTGCCGGGTGCCCCGACCCCCTACCCCGAAACCGGTGGCCGCCGCGGTGGCAGGCGGTGCAGCTGTACGTCCGTGAGCAGGCCGTCGGCCACGGTGGCGGTCATGTACGTGCAGTGGGGCTGACGGCGGCGGTCGGTCGGGGAACCGGGGTTGAGCAGTCGCAGGCCCCCCGGGGCGGTCGTGTCCCACGGGATGTGGCTGTGGCCGAAGACCAGCACGTCCAGGTCCGGGAACCGGGCGGCGCAGCGCGTCTCCCGGCCCGGTGCCGGGCCCGTCTCGTGCACGACCCCGAAGCGCAGTCCACCGAGGTCCGCATACGCCACCTCGGGCAGTCGCGCACGCAGCTCGGGCCCGTCGTTGTTGCCGTACACACCGACGAGTCGGCGACAGCGGGCCTCCAGCAGGTCGAGGGTGTCGGTGTCGACCCAGTCCCCGGCGTGGAACACGACGTCGGCGCGCGGGAGTTCGGCAAGGAGCGGGGCGGGCAGCTCCTTGGCGCGCTTGGGGAGGTGGGTGTCGGTCGTCAGGAGAAGGCGCACAGGGGCAGCGTAGAGAGCGCATCGGTGCCAGGGGTGAGCGGACCGCCCGGTGCGCTGCAGAGAAAGCTGAGGATCTACAGAGAAAACTGTTCAGGCTGAACTGGACAGTTTCAGCTTACGATTCTACGGTGAGGGTATGGACGGACCGATCACCGACCCTCCCGGGGGCATCAGCGATTCCGCCGCGCGTGCGGCGCGCGACCTGCGGGTCGTGTTCAGCAGACTGCGGCGCCGTATCAGGGAGGTCGCGGAGGACGACGAGCTCACGCCGCCGCAGGTCTCCGCGCTCACCCTGGTCGCCAAGCACGGGGCTGCCACGGCCAGTGCGCTGGCCACGGCCGAGGGCGTGCGGCCGCAGTCGATGGCGACCACGCTCGCCGCCCTGGACCGGCAGGGAATGATCCGGCGCAGCCCCGACCCGGACGACGGCCGCCGCCAGCTCGTCACCCTGACCGACGCGGGCCGCCGACGGGTCGAGGGCGACCGCCAGGCACGCGAGGAGTGGCTGGCCCGGGCCCTGCAGGACCGGTACACGGAGGACGAACGCCGCACGGTTCTCGACGGCCTTGCCCTGCTGGAACGGCTCACGCAGCAGTGACACCGAAGCTCTCCGGCGTCGCCCGTCGCCCGGCCAGGAACTCCTCGCCGTGGAGGCGGCGGCCGAGCCGGCCCGTATCGCCTCGCCCGCCGGACGGCTGCGCACCTTCATGTCCCTCTTCCTCGACACGCCGACCGCGTCCGCCGCCGCCGCGACGTTCTTCGCCCACCGCACCGACACGGCAGGTCGGCACGATCCGGCCCCGCGCATGCCTGCCGGATCCGCGCCGCTCCTTGCGACCGCCCTCCTCGACCACTCACCGAAACCGAGCTGACTCGCACGCTCCCGAAAGGCCTGACCCTTGACCGTCACCGCACTCGACCCGCGCACCGCCCTCGTCGTGATCGACCTCCAGGCCGGCATAGTCGGCGCGCCCACCCAGCCGTACACCGGCGCCGAGGTCGTCACCCGTACGGCCGAACTCGCCGACGCCTTCCGTGCCCGTGGCCTGCCCGTGGTGCTGGTCAGGGTCTCGTTCGCCGCGGACGGGAGCGACGCCGTCCCCGGCCGCACCCAGGCCGCCGGCCGGGGTGGCACCCTGCCCGAGGGCTGGGACGTCATCGTTCCCGAACTGGCCGGTCACCCCGGCGACATCACGGTCACCAAGCGCAACTGGGGCGCCTTCCACGGCACCGGCCTCGACGTCCGGCTGCGCCGTCGCGGTGTCACGCAGATCGTGCTGACGGGCATCGCCACCAGCATCGGCGTGGAGTCCACCGCCCGCGCCGCCCACGAGCACGGCTACCACGTCACCCTCGCCACCGACGCCATGAGCGACATGAGCTCCGAGGCCCACGACAACAGCATCGAGCGGATCTTCCCTCGTCTGGGCGAGCCGGGCACCACGGCCGAGATCCTGGAGCTGCTGACCAAGACGCACGGCTGATCCGGTCGCGGGGACCCCAAAAGGGCGCCCGGAGTGGGACGAAGCTCCCGTCGGAGATAGCATCTGGCCACCCGCACCCACCCATACGGCGAGCGACCCGAGGGGGCTCGGAGCCCGATGCCGGTCAAGGTCAGCGTCATCGTCCCCGTCTACAACCCGGGGCCCTACATCGAGGACTGCATCAGCTCGTTGCTCAAGCAGTCCCTGCCACCCGACGCATACGAAGTGATCTTCGTCGACGACGGTTCCACCGACCGGACCCCGGCCCTGCTCGACGCGCTCGCCACAGAAGAGCCCCGGGTCCGGGTCTTCCACCAGGAGAACTCCGGCTGGTCGGGCAAGCCCCGCAACGTCGGCATCGCCGCCTCCCGGGGCGAGTACGTCATGTTCGTCGACAACGACGACCACCTCGGCGTCGAGGCCCTGGAGCGGATGTACGAGTACGGCGTGGCCAACGGCGCGGACGTCGTCGTAGGCAAGATGGCCGGCCAGGGCCGCGCGGTCCCGGTGGAGCTGTTCCGCCGCAACCGGCCGCGCGCGAGCGTGGCGGACGCCCCGCTCATCGACAGCCTCACCCCGCACAAGATGTTCCGCCGGGCCTTCCTCGACGAGATCGGCCTGCGCTTCCCCGAAGGCAGGCGGCGTCTTGAGGACCACGTCTTCGTGACGGAGGCGTATCTGCGCGCGGCCAACGTCTCCGTGATCGGCGACTACGTCTGCTACTACCACGTCCGCCGGGACGACTCGTCCAACGCGGGCTTCCAACGCTTCGACCCCGTCGGGTACTTCAAGAACCTGCGGGAGGCGCTGGACGTCGTCGAGCAGTACACCGAGCCGGGCGCGGTGCGCGACAGCCTCTACCGCCGATGGCTGCGCGTCGAGATGGTGGAGCGGATGCGCGGCCGGCGCCTCCTCAGCAAGCCGGACGACTACCGGCGCAAGCAGTTCGAGGAGATCCACCACGTCGTCGCCGAGCGCTTCGGCCCCGGTGTCGCCGCCGGGCTGCTGCCGACGCAGCAGGTCGTGGCCGCGCTGATCGCCGCCGAACGGTACGACGACGTCGTGGCCTTCGCCGAGTGGGAGGTCGGGCTCAGCCTGTCGGCCTGCCCCGGCACCGTCGAGTGGCGGGACGGGGCGCTGCGCCTCGACTTCACCGCCGAGTTCACCACGGGCGGCTCGCCGCTGACTTTCCCCGGCGGCGGGGTCCGGACCCCGCTGGACGGTCCGCCGAAGAACATCGCGGACGCGATCGCCTGGGTGGGTGCCGACACCGTGGCCCGGTTCTCTCAGGGCACCCTGGACCTGCTGGTGCGCGAACGCGCCAGCGCCGCCCAGTACTTCCAGCCGGTCGAGGTCACCCGGGAAATCGTGCCGGTCGAGGACAGCGGGCGCGTACGGCTGGTGCTGCGGGCGACGGCCGCGGTCGACCCGGCGGGCGCGGTGGACGGCACACCGCTGCGCGCCGGGCTGTGGGACACGTACGCCCGTGTCAGGCTGGGCGGTTGGAGCAAGGAGGCCCGCATCGGCCCCGGCCCGCGCAAGGCCCGTGCCGCCTCGTCAGGCGGCGTCGTGGGCGGGCGGGTGGTCCTGCCGTACTGGACAGACCAGCACGGCAATCTCTCCCTGGACGTCGACCGGGCGAGCAAGCGCCTGGGCCTCGACCGCCTCGACCCCGCGGCCGTCGACACCGCGGGCGGCCGACTGCGTACGCCGGTGCCGCTGCACGTACCGGCCGACACCGCGGTGCTGCTGCGGCTCACTTCGGCAAACAGGTCGATCGACGCGCGGGGCACACTCTCCCCCGCCGGTGACGGGGCCGTGCTGGAGGCCGCTCTGACCGTCTCCGACCTCAGGGGCGCGACCTGGCGGACCGCCCTGTGCGCGGCTCCGGAGGCCGACGAGCCACGCTTCCTCCCGCTGCCGCTCGCCCTGCGTGCGGACACCACCTCGGTCAAGGTGGTACGGACTCGCAGGCCCTCGGCTCTGCGACGGGTGGCCCGCAGGGCGCGGCGGGCACTCGCCGCGGTCCTCGGCCGACGTACGGCGTCCCGGTCGGCCGGCACTCGAAAGGCGTGACAGATCTCCCTCGCGCAGGCCAAGTAGGTCACCCGCGTGCGCGGCGCGATCCTGGACGTGGTGGTCGATCTGCGTGTGGGCTCGCCCACCTTCGCGCAGTGGGAGGCGGCGCGCCTGGACGACGACAGCCGGCACGCGCTGTTCCTCGCGGAGGGGCCCGGGCACGCCTTCATGGCGCCGACCGACGACGCCACGGTCGTGTACCCGTGCTCGACCGGGTACGCGCCCGAGCGCGAGCACGGTGTGCACCCCCTGGACCCGGACCTGGGCATCGTCCGGCCGGAGGGCCCCCCGCTGCTGTCGCCGAAGGACGCTGCGGCCCCGTCGCCGGCCGAGGCTCAGCGGACGGGGCTGCTTCCGTCGTACGAGGCCTGCACCGCCTACTACGAGAAGCTGCGCGGCGGGGTCAGCGACTGACGGCGAGCGGCTCCAGGGCCGACTGCAGTGCCTTCCAGCCGCGGGAGCGGCTCAGGCCGCGGTTGCGGGCGCGGACCAGCGGGCCCCAGAAGTCGGCTCCCACGAGAGTCTCCGGCTTGACCGCCTTGACCCGCTCCAGGACGGCCTCGGGCACCTTCTGCGGGTCGGGCACCTCGAACTCGGCGATGATCTCGTCGTACTTGTCCTTCAGCACCGTGTTCTTGGGGTCGGCACCGAAGACGATCAGCTGGCCGGTGGGCTGGGTGTCGACGAGAACGGTCACCAGGTCGGGGCGGTAGCGGCCCAGGATCTCGATGATCTTGTAGACGTCGCCGGTCCAGGCGGTGGTGTGCCGGTCGCGGGCCGCCTCGTCGATGCTGCGCGGCAGCATGTCGTCGAGGACGATCACGCTGGACCAGTCGGAGTGCTTCTCGACGTTGATGAAGTCCCGCAGCGCGTACTCGAACAGGTGCATGCCGTCGATGAACGCCAGGTCGAGCGTGGTGCGCTGCCAGTACCCGAAGGGCTTGCGGCCCCGGCGCAGGTTGCGCACGGGGTGCCGGCCGCCGCGCAGGTGCGCGAGGGGGTTGTCGCGGGCGAAGAAGTCGTCGCTGGTGGCCTTCACCAGGTGGACGTCGCAGCGGATCTCCGTGACCACCTTGAACGCGGGGTCGATCGCGACGCTGGGGACGCGCGACAGCTGGAGACTGCGGCCGTCGTTGACCCCGATCTCCAGGTAGTTGCGGTTGGCGCTGGACTTGTGCAGTTCCCGAAGGAACTCATGGCGTTTCACGCAGGGACTCCTTGCGGATCAGGGGAAGTGCTTCGTGCAGGACGGCGCGCCAGTCGCGCGGCGGCGACAGGCCGAGTTCCTGCCAGCGCCCGTGGGCGAGGGCGCTGTACGCCGGGCGGGGAGCGGGCCGTGGGAAGGCCTCGCTGCCGACGGGCCGCACCCGGTCAGGGTCGGCGCCGAGGCCCCGGAAGACCTCGCGGGCCAGCTCGTACCAGCTGGCCTCGCCGGAGCTGGTGGCATGGAAGACACCGCTCGCGCCGCGGCCCAGGTGCGGGCCCAGGTCGGCGAGGCGTGCGGCTACATCCGCGCTCCACGTGGGCTGCCCACGTTGGTCGTCGACGACACCGAGGGTGTCGCGACGGGACTCCAGGTCGATCATCGTGCGGACGAAACTACGCCCGTGGACGCCGTAGAGCCAAGCGGTTCGCACGATTGCGCCATATGTGGGGAGTTCCTGGGCCACGGCTCGCTCGCCGGCGAGTTTGGTGCGGCCGTAGGCGGTGCGCGGGGCGGTGGGGTGGTCTTCCGGGTACGGAGTCGTGGCGTCGCCTGCGAAGACGTAGTCGGTGGAGACGTGGATGAGGCGTGCGTCGTGCGCGGCGCAGGCGCGGGCGAGGTGGCGGGGCCCGTCGCCGTTGATCCGCAGGGCCCGCTCCTCGTCGGTCTCGGCGTCGTCGACGGCCGTGTACGCGGCGCAGTTCACGACGAGATCAGGGCGGTGGTCGGCCAACGCCCCCTCGACCGCCTGCTGTTGGGTGATGTCCAGGGCGGCGTGATCTAGCCCTGTGACGTCCTCGCCGCGCCGGGTCAGCTCGTCGACCGTGTCCCGGCCGAGCATGCCGCCCGCGCCCGTGACCAGCCACCTCATCCCGACCGCCGTTTCAGGGGCTCCCACCAGGCGCGGTTGTCCCGGTACCAGACGACCGTCGCGGCGAGACCGGAGGCGAAGTCGTGGCGGGGTCGGTAGCCGAGTTCGTCGCGGGCCTTGCTCCAGTCGACGGAGTAGCGCAGGTCGTGGCCCTTGCGGTCCTCCACGTACTCCACGCGGTCCCAGCCGGCCCCGCAGGCGTCCAGCAGCAGGCCGGTGAGTTCCCTGTTGCTCAGCTCCGTGCCGCCGCCGATGTTGTACACCTCCCCCGGCCGGCCCTGGGTGCGCACCAGCTCCACACCCTGGCAGTGGTCCTCCACGTGCAGCCAGTCGCGGACGTTGAGTCCCTCGCCGTAGAGCGGGACCGTCCTGCCGTCCAGGAGGTTGGTGACGAACAGCGGGATGACCTTCTCGGGGAACTGGTGCGGGCCGTAGTTGTTGGAGCAGCGGGTGACGCGGACGTCCAGGCCGTGGGTGCGGTGGTAGGCGAGGGCGAGCAGGTCGGAGGAGGCCTTGGAGGCGGAGTAGGGGGAGTTGGGGCTCAGCGGATGGTCCTCCGGCCAGGAACCGGACTCGATGGAGCCGTAGACCTCGTCGGTGGAGACGTGCACGAAGGGTTCCACGCGGTGGCGCAGGGCCGCGTCGAGGAGGGTCTGGGTGCCCACCACGTTGGTCAGGACGAAGTCGGTCGCGCCGGTGATCGAGCGGTCGACGTGGGACTCGGCGGCGAAGTGCACCACCTGGTCGGCGTCGGTCATGAGCTTGTCGACCAGTTCGGCGTCGCGGATGTCGCCCTGGACGAACTCCAGCCGGGGATGGGCGAGATCGAGGTTGTCGAGGTTGCCGGCGTAGGTCAGCTTGTCCAGCACGGTGATCCGCGGCGCTTCGGGCCCGTCGGCGGCGAGCAGGGTGCGGACGTAACACGAGCCGATGAAGCCGGCGGCGCCGGTGACGAGGAGGTTCATGTGTGGATCTGCACCTTGCTGTGGTCTCCGAGGACCAGACGGTGTGCGCTGGGCACACTGGGCGCCGGAGTGACCTCGACATGGCGGCCGATCAGGGAGTTCTCGATGCGGCCCACTCCGAGGATCGACGAGTCGCGCAGCACGATGGAGAACTCCAGTTCGCTGTCGATGATCCGGCAGTTCTCGGCGACGGAGGTGAAGGGGCCGACGTAGGACTCCTGGACGACGGTGCCGGCGCCGATCACGACGGGTCCGACGATGCGGGAGTTGACGACCCGGGCGCCCTCCTCCACGACCACCCGCCCGATGGTCTCGGAGCCCTCGTCCACCTCGCCGTCGATGCGGCGGTCCAGGCCTTCCAGGACGGTCCGGTTGACTTCGAGCATGTCGACGACGTTCCCGGTGTCCTTCCAGTAGCCCTTGATGACGGTGCAGCGCACGTCGGCGCGGCGGTCGATCAGGTGCTGGATGGCGTGGGTGATCTCCAGTTCGCCACGCCAGGACGGCCGGATGGCGCGCACGGCCTCGTGGATGAGGGGCGTGAAGAGGTAGACCCCCACCAGGGCGAAGTTGCTCTTGGGGTGTTCGGGTTTCTCCTCCAGGCCGACGACCTGGCCCAGGGAGTCGAGTTCGGCCACGCCGAAGGAACGGGGGTCGGCCACTTCGGTGAGCAGGATCTGGGCGTCGGGGCGGTTGCCGCGGAACTCGTCCACGAGGGTGCTGATGCCGCCGACGATGAAGTTGTCGCCCAGATACATCACGAAGTCGTCGTCGCCGAGCCAGTCCCGCGCGATCAGCACCGCGTGGGCCAGCCCGAGGGGCCGCTCCTGGGGGATATAGGTGATCTCCAGACCGAACTTGGATCCGTCGCCGACCGCTTCCTGGATCTCGGATGCGGTGTCTCCGACGATGACACCGACCTCCGTGATGCCGGCGGCGGCGATGGATTCCAGTCCGTAGAAGAGCACGGCCTTGTTGGCCACGGGCACGAGCTGCTTGGCCGATGTGTGCGTGATCGGCCTCAGTCGTGTACCGGCACCACCGGACAGCACGAGAGCCTTCATCTGCTTCACCTTAGTCGCGGACCCCGAAGACGGGCTGCGACCAGTGTGGCTGGTTCGTTACGACGGTGCTGCGCCGCCGGTCGGGCGACGCAGCACGTGCTCGCGGTCAGGGGCCTGGTCAGTCCTCGCCCCGCACGATGTTCCCCTCCGGACCCTGCTGGTCCGTCCGGGTGACCTCCTGGTCGAGAACGGCCGGAACGCAGGTGCGCACGACGCCCTTGCCGCGCAGACGCCTGGCCTTCGACCAGCCGGTCTCCGGTCGACGGATCACGAGCTTCTCACTGGTGTGCGACGTCACGGCGGCTCATCTTCCTTCTTCGGCAGTGCCCGCGGAACGGGTCCCCGGAAGCTGCCCGGCCAAACGGCCGCGTACGGGGCCGACGGGTGCGTGAACCTGCCGCGTGGAGTGTCCCGTTCGGGGCTCAGGGGTCCGTCACCAGGACGGTCACCGCCGACGTCACGGCCCGACCGCGAGCTCGGCCCACACCTGCTTGCCGCCGCTGACCGGCACGGTCCCCCATGTCTCCGACATGGCCTCGACGAGGAGGATGCCGCGGCCACCGGTGGCCTCCCAGCCGATGCTGGTCGGCTTCACGGGGGTGCGGGCCGAGGAGTCGGCGACCGAGACACGCAGCTTGTTCTCCAGAAGGGTGAGGTCGAGGCGGACCTGGCCGTCGGTGTGCACGAGGGCGTTGGTGACCAGCTCGGAGACCACGAGAAGCACGGAGTCCATGTCGTCCGGGGTCACGCCCCAGGCGCGCAGGGTGCGCCGGGTGAAACGGCGGGTGTGTCCGACGGCCTCGGGCACACGCCACACGGTCCAGCTCTCGCGTTGCGGGCGCAGCGTCATGCCGTCGTAGCGCAGCAGGAGCAGTGCGACGTCGTCGCTGCGCCGGGCGTTGCCGAGCAGGGCGTCGGCGACGAGGCCGAGGTCGGCGGGGTCGGACAGGGACAGTTCGTGGGCGAGGCGGTCGAGGCCGACGTCGATGTCGGCGTCGGCGGACTCGACGAGGCCGTCCGTGGTCAGCGCGACCACCGTGCCGGGCTGCAGCCGGAGCACGCTCAGCGGGAAGTCGGCCTGTCTGACCACGCCGAGCGGCGGTCCGCCCTCCACGTCCGGCATCTCCGTGCTGCCGTCCGGGTGGCGCAGCACCGGCGGCAGATGTCCGGCGCGGACGTACCAGGCGGAGCCCTCCTCCATGTCGACGTCGACATAGCAGCAGGTGGCGAAGAGGTCGGTCTCCAGGTCCATGAGGAGCCGGTTGGCGTGGGAGACGACCACGTCCGGCGGGTGTCCCTCCACGGCGTAGGCGCGCAGCGCGGTGCGCATCTGGCCCATCAGGGTGGCGGCGCTCGCGTTGTGGCCCTGGACGTCGCCGATGACGAGGGCGACGTGGTTGTCGGGCAGCGGGATCACGTCGTACCAGTCGCCGCCCACCTCCAGGCCGGCCGTGGTGGGCAGATAGCGGGCGACGGCGACCGCGCCGGGCAGCTTGGGCAGTCGGCGGGGCAGCAGCTGGCGCTGGAGCATGCCGACGAGTTCGTGTTCGGCGTCGAAGGCGTGGGCGCGCATCAGGGCCTGGCCCGCGAGACCGGCGGAGGCGGTGAGCAGGGCGCGTTCGTCGGGGCCGAAGTCGTGCGGGGTGTCCCAGCCGATCAGACAGGCGCCGGCCATGCGGTTGCCGGCGGGCAGCGGCAGGACGGCGAGTCCGCCGGGGCCGACGTCCGCGAGAGCGGGCTCAAGGGGCGTGCCGGCGGGCCAGATGCGGGCGCGGCCCTCGCGCAGGGCGGCGGCGAGGGTGGGCATGGCGCGCACCGGGGCGTCGGGCCATTCGCTGCGCCACTCCATGCGCCACAGCTCGGGCCAGGACTCCGGTTCGGGCGGGTCGAGGACCGTGACGACGAGCCGGTCGCCCTCCAGCTCGGCGAGCGCGATCCGGTCGGCCTCCAGCGGTTTGCGCAGGGCGGCGACGACGGCCTGGCTGACGTCGCGGACGGTGCCCGCGGTGGCGAGCATGGCGGCGAGACGCTGGACGCGGGCCACGTCGGTGACGTCGGAGCGCAGTTTGGAGGCGTCACCGACCGTGCCCACGAGCCTGGCGGGCTGTCCCTCGCCGCCGGCCTGCAGCCGTCCGCGCAGCCTGAGCCACTTCGGCGGGCCCGAGGGCTGCAGGACCCGGAACTCCAGCTCACGGTCGCCTATGGACATGTGGTCGGCCTCGACCACGGACATCAGCGAGGGCAGGTCCTCCGGCACGGTGAGGCCCAGCAGGGTCTCGACCTTGCCGTCGAAGTCGGCGCGGGTGAGGGCGAACAGCTCCAGGATGTCGTCGCCGACCTCGACCCGGCCGCTGTCCATGGCGAGGCTGAACGCGTTGGACGGCAGCTCGGCGCCCTCGACGGCCGGGGCCGGGGTGGGGCAGCCCACGGCATCGGCGATCAGTTCGAGGCACTTGCGGTCCTCTGTGTCGAACCCGTCGGGCCGCTGGCTGACGGCCAGCAGCGAGCCACCGCCGTCGTCGCCGCGCGCGGGCAGCACGGCCAGGAAGAAGTCCCGGCACGGCGTCCGCCGCGCCTCGCCGGACTCGGCGAGTTCCTCCGGGCCGAGCCACACCGGGCTCCCGGAGCGATGGCTGTCGGCCACCGGGGAGGTCCCGGACCGTGGATAGCTGTCGCGCAGGCCGAGCAGCGTCCTCGGCACGCCCGCCGACTCGACCAGGCACAGCAGTTCGCCGTCCTCGCCCGGCGTGTACACGGCGGCGAAGGCCGCACCTGCGTAGACGAGTGCCTGCTCCAGGACGCGACGCACCCGTTCGGGCGAGGCCGGACCGGACGTGAGCGCTTTCAGGGCACCTTCGGCACGCAGAGTTCTCGTTCTGCGTCCCTCAGCGCCCTCACTGACCACGTCCGCAATTACAGCGCGTAAAGGACGCGCGCGCAGCCCCTGTGAGCATTCCGTGGAACTCATCGTGCGGGTCCACTCGAAATTCGCCGAACATGTCTTTACGCATGCGTACCGCACGGTGATCTCGTGACAGACGTGACTGTCCGCGACCGCGGGTCGACTGGAAGTGTCGATGCCGGGCCACGGAGGGGAACGCATGGACAAGCGGTACGAGGTGTACGCGCTGGCGGACAGACACTTCTACGAGACGCCGGACCGGCTCTCAGCGCCGGGACGGCACGACGCGCCGTTGTTCGACACCGCGCGTCGTGAGGTGCCCGAGGGCTGGCGGTCGGCGAGGATCGGCGACTGGCTGACGCTCACGCCGCTCGACACGGGCGGAAGCCCGCTGCCCGGCCCGGCGCAGGGCTGGAAGATCCACGCCTCCGCCACGCGGGCCGACGCGGAGCGCATCGCGGCGATCGTGTGGGACTACTGCGTGCCGCGCCGGATCCCGTTCAAGTTCGTGCCGGGCCCGCATCTGCTGCACCTGCGCAACACCAAGTACGCGGCCCGCGACACGAGCGGCAAGTTCGTCACCGTGTACCCGGCCGACGAGGAGCAGCTCCACCAGGTGCTGCGCGAGCTGGGCCGGCTGCTGGAGGGTTTCGAGGGGCCGTACATCCTCACCGATCTGCGCTGGTACGACGGTCCGCTCTATGTGCGCTACGGCGCTTTCGCGCGCACCTTCGTCGTCGACGAGCGGGGCTCGCTCGTGCCGGCGGTGCGGGACGGCTCGGGCACGCTGGTGCCGGACCGGCGGGCGCCGTCCTTCCAGGTGCCGGACTGGGTGACACTGCCCGCGTTCCTCGAACCGCATCTCGCGGCCCGCAACACCACGACGGTGGGCGAACTGCCGTACCGCATCGAGAAGGCGCTGCACTTCTCCAACGGCGGCGGGGTGTACGCGGGCACCGACACCCGGGACGGGAGCCGGATCGTCCTGAAGGAAGGGCGGCCGCACGCGGGTCTTGCCTCGGACGGCGCGGACGCGGTCGCCCGGCTGGAGCGCGAGAAGCTGGCGCTGGAACGGGTGGCGGGGACCGGTGTGGTGCCGGGGGTGCGGGACTGGTTCACACTGGGCGACCACCGGTTCCTGGTCATGGACTTCCTGGAGGGACGCCCGCTCAACTCCTTCTTCGCCGAGCGGCATCCGCTGCTCACGCCTGACCCCGACCCGCAGGCCGTGGCCGCCTACGCGAAGTGGGCGGTGCGCATCCACGGGGCGGTGGAGCGCGCGGTGGAGGCGGTGCACGCGCGCGGGATCGTCTTCAACGATCTGCACGTCTTCAACATCATGGTCGCGCCGGACGAGGAGTCGGTGTTCCTGCTCGACTTCGAGGCGGCGGCGCCGGTGGCGGAGAACGGCCGTCAGGTCGTCGCCCACCCAGGCTTCTTCGCCCCGCCCGACCGGACGGGCCTCGACGTCGACCGCTACGCGCTGGCCTGCTTACGGCTGGCCCTGTTCCTGCCCGTCACCACCCTGTTCGTGGTCGACCGGGGCAAGGCGGCGCACCTGGCCGAGGTGATCGCGGACCAGTTCCCGGACGTGCCGAAGGAGTTCCTGGACGAGGCGGTCGCGGAGATCACGCGGGGCGCCGGCGTGGGCGCCCCGGTGTTCGTTCGGCCCGGGGACCGGCCGCACAGCCGCGACTCGATGGTCAAGGCGATCCTCGCCTCGGCCACTCCGGAGCGCGACGACCGGCTCTTCCCCGGTGACATCGCCCAGTTCTCCGACGGCGGCGGGCTCGGGCTCGCCCACGGCGCGGCCGGAGTGCTGTACGCACTGGCCGAGACCGGTGCCGCGCGGTACGAGGAGGGCGAGCGCTGGCTGCTCGACCACACGGACCCGGCGCCGGCCGGCACACCGCTCGGTCTGTACGACGGCCTCGCGGGCGTCGCCCATGTCCTGGACCGGCTCGGCCACCGGCAGCGGGCCCTGGACCTGGTCGAGGGCATCCTCGCCGAGAAGTGGCAGAACCTCTCCTCCGACCTGCACGGCGGTCTGGCCGGCCTGGGACTGGTCCTCGGTCAACTGGCCCGCACCACGGGCGAGTCGGAGCTGCGCGAGCGTGCCGCGGAGGCCGCACGGATCCTCGTACGACGGCTCGCCGAGCCGCGGCCGGACATGCCCCGGCGGCGGGCCGGGCTGCTGCGGGGAGCGAGCGGCCCCGCGCTGTTCCTGTTGCGGCAGTACGAGTGGACCGGCGACCCGGAGCTGCCGGCGGCGGCCGGTGCGGCACTGCGCCGGGACCTCGAGTGCTGTGTGGTGCGCGAGGGCGGGGCGCTGGAGGTCGACGAGGGGTGGCGGACGCTGCCGTATCTCGGCGACGGCAGCGCCGGAGTGGGGATGGTCCTCGACGACTACCTGACCCATGTCGGCCCCGGGACCGGGGAGTTCGAGCTGGTGCGCCAGGGGGTTCTCACCGCCGCCACCTGTCGCTTCTACGCGCAGCCCGGCCTCTTCCAGGGCCGCTCCGGGATGATCCTGCACCTCGCCCGTACGGGCGCCACGGACCGGCTGGCCGAACAGATCGACGCGCTGGGCTGGTTCGCGATGGACTTCCAGGGCCAACTGGCCTTCCCCGGGCACCAGATGATGCGGCTGTCCATGGATCTGGGCACCGGCACGGCCGGGTGCCTGCTCGCGCTGAGCGCGGCTCTGGACGCCGGGTCCACCGCTCATCCGCCCACCGCTCATCTGCCCTTCCTGCCGCCGCTGAGGCGGCCCTCATGACGCGGCTCCGCAACCTGACGGAGTCGTGACGCAACCCCGTCCCCACGGGTGGACATCGATGAAAGGACACGAGATGGCACTGCTCGACCTGCAGACGATGGAGTCCGACGAACACACCGGCGGCGGCGGTGGCGCAAGCACCGTCAGCCTGCTCTCCTGCATCAGCGCGGCGAGCATTCTGCTCTGTCTCTGACGAGCATCGTGCGTTCACGGCTCCGGGCGGTCCGCTCCCGCGAGGGAGGGGCCGCCCGGGGTCCTGGGCGCGGTCCCACCGATCCGGATGCGAGGCCGCAGCCGTGACGACTCATGCAGAGCCCGTACGCCGCTCCGCCCTGCTCGACTCGGCCACCCGGCACAGCACTTCCCGCTGCGTGGCCCTCTGTCTCATGAGCACGGCGTCCACCGGTGCCGGTCTCCTCCTGCCGGCCGCTCTCGGCCGCACCCTCGACCTCCTCCTGGCACACGCCCCGGCGACCCGCTGGGTGGTGTACTGCGCGGGAATCGTCCTGCTGCCGGCGCTGCTGGACGCCTGCGAGACCGTGCTCGGCGGCACCGTCGACGCCCGGACGGCCGCGTGGCTGCGGCGCCGCCTGACAGGGCATGTGCTGGCCGTGGGGCCGCGCGCAGCCGCCCGCTTCGGCCCGGGCGAACTCGTCGCCCGTCTCGTCGGCAACGCGGCTCAGGCGGGGACCACTCCGGCCGCCCGCGCCGCACTGCTCGCCGCGCTCGCCGGTCCTGTGGGGGGCATCGTGGCGCTCGGCCTGATCGACCCGTGGCTGGCGGCCGTGTTCCTGGCCGGAGCACCGGTCCTGACCCTCCTGCTGCGCGCCTTCGCCCGCGACACGACCCGGTGCGTGGCGGACTACCAGCGGCTCCAGGGGCGGATCGCGGGCGCGCTCGCGGAGGCGGTCGCCGGCCGCCGCACCATCGAGGCGGCGGGCACGGCGGACAAGGAGGCGGCGCGGATTCTGCGGCCGCTGCCGGAGCTGTCGCGTGCGGGACACCTCATGTGGCGGGTCCAGGGACGGGCCGCGGCC
The DNA here is from genome assembly GCF_036013935.1 of Streptomyces sp. NBC_00461. Lineage (NCBI taxonomy): Bacteria > Bacillati > Actinomycetota > Actinomycetes > Kitasatosporales > Streptomycetaceae > Streptomyces > Streptomyces sp. NBC_00461. The sequence continues at coordinate 9,846,889 of NZ_CP107902.1, read as the reverse complement.
CTGGCGGGCGCCGTGGCGCCACTGCTGCAGCTGGGGGTCGTCGCCGTGGCCGGAGTTCTCCTCACCCGGCATCGGCTGTCGGTCGGCGACGTCCTCGCGGCCTCGCGGTACGCGGTCCTGGCGACGGGCGTCGGCGTGCTGGTCGGCCAGTTCGCGAGCCTGGCCCGGGGCAGGGCGGCCGCCGGGCGCCTCGACGAGGTCCTCGCTCAGCCGGCCATCGCGCACGGTACACGCCGGCTGCCGCCCGGTCCGGGCCGACTGGAGCTGCGGGGCGTGACGGCCCGCCGCGGCGAGCGCACCGTCCTCGACGGCCTCGACCTCGTCGTCCCGGGCGGCACGACACTCGCCGTGGTCGGCCGTTCCGGCACGGGCAAGTCGCTTCTCGCCGCGATCGCCGGCCGGCTGGCCGACCCGGACGCCGGAGAGGTCCTGCTGGACGGCGTCCCCCTCCCCCATCTGACCCACAACGACCTTCGCCGGTCGGTGAGTTACGCCTTCGAACGCCCCGCGCTCCTCGGCACCACCATCGAGGACGCGCTGCGCCTCGGCGTGCGGCATCCCTCCCCCGCACGCATCCGCGAGGCGGCCCGCACGGCACGGGCGAACGACTTCATCCGCCGCCTTCCCCACGGCTACGCCACCCGCTGCGCCGACGCCCCGCGCTCCGGCGGCGAGTCCCAACGCCTTGGCCTGGCGAGGGCGTTCGCCCAGGACAGCCGCCTGCTCATTCTCGACGACGCCCTCTCCAGCCTCGACACGGTGACGGAAGCACAGATCACGGACTCCCTGATGGCCCACGGCGCGGGCGGCACCCGACTCCTCATCGCCCATCGAGCGGCCACGGCGGCCCGGGCGGACGCGGTGGCGTGGCTGGACGGGGGGAGGGTGCGGGCGGTGGGGACGCATGCGGAGCTGTTGCGGATCGCCGGGTACCGGGCGGCGTTCGGGGACGGGGGGCCGACGTGAGCGGGGGGATCCGGGTGCGGGGTGCCCGGTTCCTGTGGGCGCGCCGGGGCGTCGTCGTACGACTCGGGGGCTGGTCCGTGCTGGAGACCGGGCAGACCTTTGTCACCGGGTACGCCCCGGCGCGGGCCCTCGACGCGGGGTTCCTGGCGGGACGCGCCGATGTCGGGCTCGCCTGGCTCGCGGTGGCCGGGCTCGCTGTCGTGGTGGGTGCGGTGGGGACCGGGCGGGTCTACGCCGGCGTCGCCGCGTTGGCCGAACCCCTCCGGGACCGCCTCGTGGAGGGCGTGGTCGAGCGGGGTGTCCGGGAGGCCGACGACGGGGTGCTGTCGGCGCTCACCCAGCAGGTGGAGATCGCGCGCGACACCTTCGCGGGGCTCGTGATGGTGTCGCGGTCGTTCGTGTTCACCGCGGTGGGGGCGCTGGTCGGGCTGTTATCGCTCGCCCCGCCGCTCGTGCTGGTGGTCGGGCCGCCGCTCCTGGCCGGGGTGGCCCTGTTCGCGGCGTCGCTACGGCCGTTGGCCCGCAGGCAGGAGGCGTTCCTCGTCGCGGACGAGGCGCTGGCCGGGCGCTTGGGTGACGTCTGCCCGGGGCTGCGGGACATCACGGCCGCGGGCGCCGAGGAACGCGTCGCCGCCGACGCGGGGGAACACATCGACGCCGAACTGCGGGCCGCCCGTTCCCTTGCCCGCTGGGGCGTGCTGCGCGTGGCGTCGCTCGCGATCGGCGGCCAGTTCCCGATCGTGCTGCTGCTCGCCGCCGCACCCTGGCTGCTGGCCCGCGGTGTCACCACGGGCGCCGTGGTCGGCGCCCTCGCCTACCTCACCCAGTCCCTCCTCCCGGCCCTCCGCAACCTGGTTCACGGCCTGGGCACGAGCGGCTCACGTCTGACCGTGGTCCTACGTCGACTGACGTCGCCCCCGGCACCCGGCGGCGACAAGCAGGGACCTCCCGCTCAGCGCCACCACCCCACCCCGCACACCCCCGGCATCGCCCGCACCCCCGCCCTCTCCCTCACCTCCCTGACCTTCGCCTACAGCCCCACTGCCGTCCCCGTCATCGACAACCTCGGCCTCACCCTTCCCCCCGGCTCCCACCTGGCCGTCGTCGGCCCCAGCGGCATCGGCAAGTCCACGCTCGCCGCTCTCGTCGCGGGGCTGCTGGAACCGCGTCGGGGCACGATCCGGGTGGGCGGGGAGGCGGTGCCGTCCGCCGCTGCGGCCCGGCAGCGGGTGCTCATCCCCCAGGAGGCGTACGTCTTCACCGGCACCGTCGCGGACAACCTCACCCATCTGCGGCAGGACCCCGTGTCGGAGACGGAGCTGCGCGCGGCGGCCGACGCGGTGGGGCTCGGCCCGCTGCTCGACGCGCTCGGCGGACCCGGCGCCCGAGTCGACCCGGCGGCGCTCTCAGCGGGCGAACGTCAGCTGATCGCGCTGACCCGGGCCTATCTGTCGCACGCCCCGCTCGCCCTGCTCGACGAGGCGACCTGTCATCTGGATCCGCAGGCGGAGGAACGCGCCGAGCGGGCCTTCGCGCGGCGACCGGGCGGCACCCTCGTCGTCGTGGCGCACCGCATCAGCTCCGCCCGGCGCGCGGATCGGGTGCTGGTCATGGACGGACGGGGCACGGCGTGCGGAACCCACCGGGAGTTGCTGGAGACCTCGCCGCTGTACCGGGAGCTGGTCGGCGGCTGGACGCCCGTGCCGTCACAGCCAGCCCTCCCCCTGGGAGATGCGGATCGCGTCGATGCGGTTGCGGGCCCCGGTCTTTCGGGTGATGGCCGCCATGTAGTTGCGCACCGTCCCGTGGGACAGATGGAGGCTCCCGGCGATCTCCGCGACGGAGGCCCCCTCGGCGGCGAGGGATAACACGCTCAGCTCCCGCCGGGTCAGCGGCATCTCGGCGGCCTTGAGGAAACCGAAGCCCAGGGAGTCGTCGACGAAACGTTCCCCCTGGGCGACCCGCCGGATTCCGCGCACCAGATGATCCGGCGACCCCTCCTTGTCGACGTAGCCGAGCGCGCCCGCCTCGATGGCACGTTTCAGCAGGCCGGGTCTGTTCGCACTGGCGAGCACGAGAAGTCTCGGTGGGGCCGCGTCCGGGCCCCGGGAGCACAGGTCGCCGAGCGGTGCGATGCCGTACGCGTCCGCGCACTCCAGGTCCACGGCGCACACATCGGGCCACAGGGACCGCGCCCGGCCCGGCGCGCTGCGCCAAGGCGCGTCCTCCACTCGGAGATCGGGTTCACCGCGCAGCCACTGCGCCAGCACCGATCGCACCAGACACTCGTCGTGCACCAGAAGTACCCGGATCACTGCCCGCCCCTCAGCTTTCCGTCCGCCGGTCTGATTGGTGGTGAACGCGTGCCCATTCTTCGCGTCCGCGACCGCGCTGGGGCGCGAAGATCCGGCCAATGCGGTGCGTGGGGGCGCACGCCCGGCAACCCGTGCACCACCCTGCGCATCGGCTGAGGGGGCATGGTCCGCGGCCGAAGGGGTACGCGGTGGTTCTCACCGTGCCGGGTACTGTGCTGCGCCCGTTCTGCGTACCGGGTGTGACGTCGCCTCACCGCTCGCCGTGCGCGACGGGCCGCCAAGGGGCAGATTTAGTCCCTGGAACCCGTCACCCGGCCGTGCGAGGAGGTGGTCGGCGTGTCCGACGCGCAGACGTCCGCACAGGCTCCGGCGGCCGCGCGGACGCGTGTGGGCCGTCCGCTGCTGTCCCTTGCTCTGGCGTCGATGATGGACGACGTCCACGCGCACTCCGGCGCGGTGTATCTGCTGGCGCCCCGCGAACCGGTCCTGGAGATGGCCGTGATGGCGGGGCTGCCCCGGGCCTTCGCCGCGCCGTGGGAGCGGGTGGGGCTCAGCGCGCCGATCCCGGTCGCCGAGGCGGTGCGCACGCGGCGGCTGGTGTGGGTGGGCGGCGAGGAGGAGATGGCGCGCCGCTATCCGCGCATCGCCGTCGTGCTGCCGTACCCCTTCGCGCTTGCCGCCCTGCCGGTGGCGACGGAGTCGACGGCGTACGGCGCGGTCTTCGTGACCTGGCCAGGCGCACATCCGCCCGAGCTGTCCGAGCGGGAGCGGGATCATCTGACCGCGGCCTGCGACCGGCTCGCCATCCGGCTGGAGCGCGCCCTCGAGGACAGTCTTCCGCTGCTGCACGAACCCGATCTGCTCGGCGTTCCGCCGGTGGGTGGCGCGGCCGGCACGCTCGGCACGGTGGAGGCGGCGCGGATGGTGGCACGGCTGCCGTACGGGCTGTGCTCGCTCGATCTGCACGGGCGGGTCTGTTTCGCCAACGCGGCGGCGGCCGAGCTGATCGGGCTCCCGGTCAGCAAACTGCTGGGCACCCAGCTGTGGGCGTCGGTGCCCTGGCTCAACGACCCGGTGTACGAGGACCGCTACCGGGCCGCGCTGCTCAGCCAGCACACCACGTCGTTCGTGGCGGTGCGGCCGCCCGGGAACTGGCTGTCGTTCCGGATGTATCCCAGCACGACCGGGCTCAGTGTCCGGGTCACGCGGGCGCGGGCGGTGGCGGAGATGAACCGGGCCGGTCCGCAGCCCGGCGACGCCCCGGCCCGGCTGGTCACCATTTCGCAGGTGCTGACCCTGGCCGGTGCGCTGACCGAGGCGGTGGGGGTGCAGGACGTGGTGCAGCTGGTGGCGAACGAGGTCGCGCCGGCCGCGGGCAGCCAGGCTCTCGTGGTGCTCGGCTCGCGGGCGGGGCGGCTGCATGTGCTGGGGCACCACGGGTATCCGGACGCGAGCGTCGTGGAGCGGTTCGACGGGCTTCCGCTGTCGGAGCCGACACCGGGCACGAACGCCCTGAACACCGGGGTTCCGGCGTTCTTCGACTCTCGGGAGCAGCTGGAGCGTGTGTACCGGTCGAGGCTCGCCACGCCGGACGGCTTCGAGGCCTGGGCCTATCTGCCGTTGATCGCCTCAGGCCGCCCGGTGGGCACGTGTGTGCTCGCCTACGCCGAACCGCACCCGTTCCCCGCGGACGAGCGGGCGGTGCTGACCAGCCTGGGCGGTCTGATCGCGCAGGCGCTGGAGCGGGCTCTGCTCTACGACGCCAAGCACCAGCTGGCCCACGGGCTGCAGGCCGCTCTGCTGCCGCACTCGCTGCCGACGCTGCCCGGCATCGACGCGGCCTCCCGCTATCTGCCCGCCACCGACGGCATGGAGATCGGCGGCGACTTCTACGACCTGGTCCCCACACAGGGCGTGGCCGCGGCGGTGATCGGGGACGTGCAGGGGCACAACGTGACCGCGGCCGGGCTGATGGGGCAGATCCGCACCGCCGTTCGTGCCTACACGACCGTCGGACAGGCGCCCGAGGAGGTCATGCGCAGCACGAACCGGCTGCTCATCGACCTCGGCGCCGAGCTGTTCGCCAGCTGCCTGTACCTGCGTCTCGATCCCGCGCGCGGGCGGGCCGTGATGGCCCGGGCGGGTCATCCGCCGCCGCTGCTGCGCCGTCCCGACGGCCGGGTGCGGGTGCTCGATCTCGCCGGTGGCCCGCTCCTCGGCATCGACGCCTCGGCCGTCTATCCGACGACGCAGGTCGACCTCGCGCCCGGTTCCGTGCTCGCCCTCTACACGGACGGGCTGATCGAGTCACCCGGCATCGACATCGAGGACGCGCTCGCCGGACTCGGCCAGCGGCTCGCCGAAGCCGGGGAGCTGCCCCTGGACGAGCTCGCCGACTATCTCGTACAGCACAGCGCGGCAGCCAGGGAACGCCTCGACGACGTGGCGTTGCTGCTGCTCAGGGCCCGTACGCAGGCCTGAGGAACAGGCCCGGACACGACGCGGTCCGGCCCTCCCGCCGGAGGGCCGGACCGTCCACCGTCACCGTCGACCGGAACCGCGAGTCGGGTCGGGTCGCGTTGGGGCGGGTCGGATCGGGTCGATCAGTGGGTCTCGGTCTGGGACGAACCGTCGCCCACGCCGGCACCGCTCTGGTCGCCCGCACCAGCACCGGACTGGTCACCGGCACCTGCACCTGCACCGGACTGGTCACCCGCACCGGCGCCGGACTGGTCGCCGACGCCGGACTGGTCACCGGCCCCTGCCTGGTCACCGGCTCCGTTCTGGTCGCCGGCCGTCGCGGACGGGTCCGCCGTGCCGGCCTGGTCGCCGCCACCGACGGCGTCGCCGCCGCCCGCCTGGTCGCCCGCGGAGGCGGACGGATCGGCGGTGCCGGCCTGGTCGCCGGCGCCCGCACCCGCGCCGCCGAGCGTCGCACCCGTGGCCTGGAGGGCGGCGGTGACCGGCTGGAAGAAGGTCTCGCCACCGTTGGTGCAGTCACCGCTGCCGCCGGAGGTCAGACCGACCGCGCCGCCGTCCTGCGTGAACAGGGAGCCACCGCTGTCGCCGGCCTCGGCGCAGACGTCCGTCTGGATGAGACCGGTGACCGTGTCGACACCACCCGGGTCGGTCTCGCTCTGGAAGTTGACCGTGGCGTCGAGACCGGTGACCGTGCCGTCGTGCAGGCCGGTCGTGCTGCCCATGCGGAAGACCTGCTCGCCGACGGTGGCCTCCGCGGCCTGGGTGATCTGGACGGCCTGGCCCTCGCCGGTGTTGACCTCGCTCGCCGCCTGGGTGTTCGCGTCGTCGTACTTCACCAGCGAGAAGTCGCCGTTGCCCGGGAAGGTGGCCTGGTCGACGGTGGCGATGGGCTGCCCGGTCTCGGAGTCGGACCACTGCTTGGCGGCCACACCGCAGTGGCCTGCGGTCAGGAAGGCCGGACTGCCGTCGCTGGCGGTCACGTTGAAGCCGAGGGAGCAGCGCACGGTGCCGCCCTCCGCCTGCGCGAAGATGGCGTCGCCGCCCGACACGAGCGTCTTGAAGGTGCCGGAGGACTTCTTCACGGTCGCCATCTCGGAGCCGAGGCTCTTGACCGTCGACGTCAGTCTGTCCCACTTGGCGCCGGTCACGCTGCTGTCGGCGGTGACCGCGAGCTTGTTGGTCTTCGGGTCGACCGCCCAGGCCGTGCCCGGGATGGTCGCCTTCGCCTTCAGGGTCTGTGCGCCCGCCTTCAGCGCGGCGAGGCTGTTGCCGACCTCGCGGACCTTCGCGCCCGCCTTCTTCGCCTGGACGACAACGTTTTTGTCGCCGGATATGACGTTGACGACCAGCTGCTGCTTGTCGGAGTCGTAGTACGACCCGGCGAAGGCCTGACCGAGCATGTCCTGAAGCTGCGAGGCGAGATCCGATGCGTCGGTCGCCTTCAGGGTCTTGGGGGCGGCGTCGGCCGACGAGCCGTCCTGCGACGCGTTGGCGTTCGGCAGCAGGATTGCGGCTGCGCCGAGCGCCACGACGCTGCCTGCCGCGATCGCGGCCTTGCGCTTCGGAATTCGCTTGTGACTCAAGCTTCTCGACCTCCTGGGGGGACCGGAGTCTGTGCCGCCGTCCGGCAGCTGTTCTGTTCGGGCGCCTGGATGGCTGTTGGTACGCACGGGCCCCGCGGTGCGTTCAATTCCGTTTGCCAACTCGCTTTGCCCGATGCCGAATCGGCCATGACCCGTGCCTGACGAATCGGCGCGGGGAACAATCGCTCATATGACGATGACCACCACCGAAGCCGACAAGATCCTTTCCGCCAACTTCGCCCCCTGGGTCCTCGAACTGGGCCTGACGGTCGAGTCGTTGGCCGACAACCGGGCCACGCTGCGACTCCCCTGGTCGCACCGCCTGTCGCGGGAGGGCGGGGGGCTGTCGGGGCAGGCGCTGATGGCCGCCGCCGACACGGCCACCGTGATCGCGGTGTCGGCGGCACGCGGGGCGTACGGCCTCATGACGACGGTTCAGCAGTCCACGTCGTTCCAGCGCGCGGTGACGGGTTCGGATGTCCTGATCGAGGCGGTGCTCACCAAGCTGGGCCGCCGTATGGCGTTCGCGGACATCACGATGACCGACGCGGAATCGGGGGAACTCGCGGCGCGCGCGAGCACGGTCTACGCGCTTCTGGGCTGACACGGCCCAGGCATTACGGGGCTGACACGGTCCGCAGTCGATCGGCAACGGTCTGTTCAGAACATCGATCGGAATCCCGGCTTCAGTGAATCTGCACATCCAATACGCAACCAAGTCACCGCGGGCGAAGGATCTGCACACCACGAGGGCGCCCGCTACGTCATTGGGACGGGAGTGTCGGATTCGTCGACACCGCGGCAAGGCCATGGACGGACCAATGCGGTGGCGCATGTGAAGAACTCGCCGCCGTGCCGTGCGCACACCTGCACCGTTCGGTGCCCCTGAGATCCAAGTTGCCTGGTGAGACGCCTGGTTGATTGGAAGCGCGGGCCCGCCGCGTGCTTTGATCCATCGCACCGCGGGGGCCGCGAAGGGTTCCTGGAAACGGGCGCCCGGCGCTCGCGGTTCGCGGCCGTCGCTCTGTCCCCAGAGGGGGGCCGCTCCCCCCTTGTGAAATACCCATACGAAGGGAAGTTCCATCATGAACTCCACCCCCCGTGTTGAGACCGTCGAGATCTCTGACGCCGAGCTCGACAACGTCTCCGGCGGTCTTTCGGTGAACGCGGTCAACACCGCCACCGGTGCGCTGGACGGCATTGCTCCCGTTTCCGGTCTGGTCGACACGGCCGTCGGCACCATCGAGGGTGTCACCGGCCTGAACACCGCCCCGGTCACGGGCCTGGTCGCCGGTCTCTGATCGCACCTTTTGTGATCGTCGCGTCCCGGAGCCGTCATACGGCTCCGGGGCCTTCGGTTGCCACAAACCAGCCGGCTCGTGCGAGCCGGTCCTCTCTCGTTTTCAGGTGAGGGAAGTTCCGTGCAGTTCCGCCAGCAAGCCCTCGCCAAGCTCCAGTCGCCGGAGGAGCTCGACCTTCCGGTGCGTTTCGCCCGCCCCCAGGGCTGGCTCGTGCTGTCCGTGACGGTGGTCGCGATGGCGGCCGCCTCGGTGTGGGCGGTGACCGGTTCGGTGACCTCCACGGTCGGCGCGCCCGCCATCCTCACGCACGGTGAGGGCAGTTACATCCTGCAGAGCCCGGTCGCGGGCCAGGTGACCGCCGTGCTGGCCAGGCAGGGCGAGCGGCTGCCGGCCGACTCCCCGGTGCTCAAGGTCCGTACGAGCCAGGGCGCCACCGTCGTCCGCACGGTCGCGGCGGGCCGGATCACGGGACTCGCCGCCACCATCGGCCAGATCATCCAGACCGGCGCGAACGTCGCCGCGGTGGAGAAGGTCGCCAAGGCCGACGATCCCCTCTACGCCACGGTCTACGTCCCCGCCGAGAACGCGGCCTCCATTCCCGCGAACGCCGCCGTGGACCTGACCGTCTCGTCGGTGCCGACGCAGACGTACGGCGTGCTGCGCGGCCATGTGAAGTCGGTGGACCGCTCGGCCCAGTCGGCCCAGCAGATCGCCTCGTTCCTCGGGGACAGCCAGCTGGGCGAGCAGTTCACCAAGTCGGGCCGCCCGGTCGCCGTACTAGTCCGCCTGGACAAGTCGTCAGCGACGAAGAGCGGTTACCGGTGGTCGTCCAAGGACGGGCCGCCGTTCGACCTCACCTCCATGACCCTGGCCTCGGGTTCCATCCGGCTGGCCGATCAGCGTCCCGTCGATTGGCTGCTGCCGTGAGCACCGCACAGGAGACGCGGAGCAGGCGGCGCGCCGCTCCGCCCAAGCGTCCCGTTCCCGTGGGCAGGGCGAGGACCGTCCGCACTCCCACGGTGCTCCAGATGGAGGCGGTGGAGTGCGGCGCCGCCTCCCTCGCGATGGTCCTCGGCCACTACGGCAAGCACGTCCCGCTGGAGGAGCTGCGCATCGCGTGCGGTGTCTCCCGCGACGGCTCGCGCGCCAGCAACCTGCTGAAGGCGGCCCGCAGCTACGGCCTCACCGCCAAGGGCATGCAGATGGACACGGCCGCCCTCGCCGAGGTGAAGACGCCGGCCGTCCTGTTCTGGGAGTTCAACCACTACGTCGTCTACGACGGCATGGGGCGCCGCTTCGGCCGCCGCGGGGTCTACATCAACGACCCCGGCAAGGGCCGTCGTTTCGTGCCCATGGAGGACTTCGACGGCAGTTTCACCGGTGTGGTGCTGGTGATGGAGCCGGGCGAGGGCTTCACCAAGGGCGGCCGCAGGCCCGGTGTGCTCGGCGCGATGCCGGCCCGGCTGCGCGGCACCGCGGGCACGATGCCCGCCGCGGTCCTGGCGAGCCTGCTGCTGGTCGCGGTCGGCGCGGCCGTGCCGGCGCTCAGCCGGACCTACATCGACGAGTTCCTGATCGGCGGGCAGACCTCGCTGCTCGGCGTGCTGTTCGCGTCGATGGGCGCGTCCGTGCTGCTCACGATCGTGCTGACCTGGCTGCAGCAGGCGAATCTGCTGCGCGGCCGCATCATCTCCTCCACCCTCTCCAGCGCCCGGTTCCTGCGGCATCTGCTGCGGCTGCCCGTCACGTTCTTCTCCCAGCGCAGCCCGGCCGACCTGGTACAGCGACTGCAGTCCAACGACGCCGTGGCCGAGACCCTGGCCCGCGACCTGGCGGCGGCGGGCGTCGACGCGGTGGTCGTCGTTCTCTACGCGGTCCTCCTCTACACCTACGACCCGCAGCTCACGTTCCTCGGCATCGGCGTGGCCCTGCTGAACATCGTCGCGATGCGCGTCGTCATCCGCCTGCGCGCGACCCGGACGGCGAAGCTGCGCGCGGACAGCGCGCGGCTCACCAACACCGCTTACACCGGGCTGCAGTTGATCGAGACGATGAAGGCGACCGGCGGTGAGGACGGTTACTTCCGGAAGTGGGCGGGGCAGCATGCCACCACGCTGGAGGAGCAGCAGCGGCTCGGTGTGCCGAGCGCCTGGCTGGGTGTGGTCGCGCCGACGCTGGCCGCGCTGAACAGCGCGCTGATCCTGTGGATCGGTGGCATGCGCGCGGTGGAGGGCGGCATCTCGGTGGGTCTGCTGGTCGCCTTCCAGGCCCTGGTCACGCGCTTCACCGCACCGATCACCCGGCTCAACGGCGTGGCGGGCCGCATCCAGGACTTCGCCGCCGACGTGGCCCGTCTGAAGGACGTCGAGAACTTCCAGGCCGACCCGCTCTACGGCCGCCCCGGCGCCGGCGACTCCACGCGCCGCCTGCACGGTCACGTCGAACTGCAGAACATCACCTTCGGCTACAACCCGCTCGACAAGCCGCTGCTCACCGGCTTCGACCTGACCGTCGGCCCCGGCCAACAGGTCGCCCTCGTGGGCGGATCCGGCAGCGGCAAGTCCACGGTCTCCCGCCTGATATCGGGCCTGTACACCCCCTGGGAAGGCGTGATCCGCATCGACGGCCGGCGCCTGGACGACATCCCGCGCGGCGCGCTCGCGGCGTCCGTCTCCTTCGTGGACCAGGAGGTCTTCCTGTTCGAGGGCTCGGTCCGCGACAACGTCGCCCTGTGGGATCCCTCGATTCCCGACGACGCCGTCGTGGACGCGCTGCGGGACGCGGCGCTCCACGACGTCGTGACGCGCCGCCCCGGCGGCATCCACAGCAAGGTCGAGCAGGACGGCCGCAACTTCTCCGGCGGGCAGCGTCAACGCCTGGAGATCGCGAGGGCGTTGGTGCGCAGGCCCAGCATCCTGGTGCTCGACGAGGTGACGAGCGCCCTGGACGCGGAGACGGAACAGGTCGTGATGGACAACCTGCGCCGGCGCGGCTGCGCCTGCGTGGTGATCGCGCACCGGCTCAGCACCGTGCGCGACAGCGACGAGATCGTGGTGCTCCAGCACGGCACGATCGTGGAACGCGGACGGCACGAGGAGCTGGTGACGCGCGGTGGCGCGTACGCGGCGCTGGTCAGGGAGCGATGAGATGACGACCGCACACGAGGGCGACCTCGTTCTCGGCGCCCTCGGCTCCATGGGCACACTGGTCGACTGCTCGGGCCTGAACCGGCTCGACCTCGAAGGCCCGCAGGTGCTGTGGCTGGTCGCGGCCGGCAGCCTGGACCTGTTCGCGGTGGACGCCGGACAGCAGGGTCACTGGCACCACCTCGGCCGCCTGGAGGCGGGCTCGCTGATCCTCGGCCCGGTCCCGGGACCGCAGCACACCCTGGTCGCCCGCCCGTTGCGCGACTGCGTGGTGCACCGCATCGGGCTGCGCGAGCTGTACCAGACGGCCGACACCCAGACCTGGTCCTACGACGAGTACGGCAACCCCCAGTACGTACCGCCGACGACGAGCCCGCTGGAGTACGCCCTCGCCCTCGGTGTCGGCCGCAGCCTGTCCGTCCTCTTCCAGGCGCCGATGGCGACCGAGCGGGCCGCCGAGGTCACCGACGACGACGTCTTCTGGATGCAGGTGCCGCCGGGCAGCGTGCAGTACGGCTCGCTCTACGGCGCCGAGGCGGCCGCCGACTTGCTGATGGACCCGGCGGTCTGGCAGAGCATGGTCGACCAGCAGTACCGGCTGCTGACCACCCTGGACCGGTGGATCGAGCAGCTGGAGCGCTCGCACGAGACACGGACGGCCGCCGGCATCAAGGCGGGTGAGGCGGTCCGCGCCCAGGCCGATCAGACGCTGCTCGCCTCGATCGGCAAGTCCTCGGGCAAGCGCGCCACGGCCGCCGACGCCGACGCCTCGTACGCGGCGTGCAAGCTGGTCGCCGAGGCGGCCGGGATCCAGCTTGCCGAGCCCGCGCAGAGCGGGACGGAGAGCGAACGGCTCGACCCGGTGGAGCTCGTGGCCATCGCCTCCCGTGTCCGCACCCGGGCCGTGCGTCTGGACGGCCGCTGGTGGCGGGACAACGTCGGTCCGCTGGTGGGCCACCGGGCCCTGTCGGGTGCGCCGGTGGCCCTGCTGTGGCGGCGCGGCGGTTATGTGGCCGTGCATCCGTCGACGGGCCGCGAGACACCGATCGAGAAGGCCAACGCGGAGGAGTTCGAGGCGCGTGCGGTGATGTTCTACCGTCCGCTGCCCGAACGGACCCTCAGCCCGCTGCGGCTGCTGCGGTTCAGCATGCGCGGCACCGGCGGCGACCTGGCGAGCCTGCTGATCAGCGGTCTGGTGACGGTGGCGATCGGTGCGCTGGTGCCCATCGCGACCGGCAAGGTGCTGGGCGAGTTCGTTCCGAGGGCACAGACGGGGCTGATCGTCCAGGTCTGTCTGGCCGTGATGCTCACCAGCGTCGTGGCGGCGGCCTTCATGCTGCTGGAGAACCTCACCATCCTCCGCATGGAGGGCCGTATCGAGGCCACGCTCCAACCGGCCGTCTGGGACCGGCTGCTGAGACTCCCGACGAAGTTCTTCACCGAGCGCTCGACCGGCGAGCTGGCCAGCGCGGCGATGGGCATCAGCTCGATCCGCCGTCTGATGGCGGGAGTCGGGCCCGTGGTCGCCCAGTCGGTGACCGTCGGCGCGATGAACCTGGGGCTGCTGTTCTGGTACAGCCCCATGATGGCGCTGGCGGCGATCGGCATGCTCGTCGTCATCGCGGGTGCCTTCCTGGGCCTGGGCCTGTGGCAGGTGCGCTGGCAGCGCAAGCTGGTGGTGCTCAACAACAAGCTCAACAACCAGGCGTTCCAGACCCTGCGCGGGCTGCCGAAGCTGCGGGTGGCGGCGGCCGAGAACTACGCCTACGCGGCCTGGGCCTCGGAGTTCGCCCGCAGCCGTGAACTGCAGCAGAAGGTCGGCCGCATCAAGAACCTCACCACGGTGATGGGCGCGGTGTATCTGCCGTTGTGCACCCTGCTGATGTTCATGCTGCTGGCGGGCCCGGCGCGCGGGGTGATGTCGGCGGCCGCGTTCCTCACGTTCAACACCTCGGTGACGATGCTGCTGACCTCGGTGACCCAGCTGACCGGCGCGTTCGTGTCGGCGGTGGCCGCGCTGCCGCTGTTCGAGGAGATCAAACCGGTGCTGGAGGCGACGCCTGAGGTACGCACGGCGAGCACCCGGCCGGGCCCGCTGTCCGGCGCGATCGAGGCGCGGCGGCTGTCGTTCCGGTACTCGGACGACGGCCCGCTCGTCCTGGACGACGTGTCGTTCGCGATACGTCCGGGCGAGTTCGTGGCGATCGTCGGCCCCAGCGGCTGCGGCAAGTCGACGCTGCTGAGGCTCTTGATCGGCTTCGACAGACCGGTCTCGGGCAGTGTGCTGTACGACGGCCAGGACCTGGGCGCGCTCGACCAGTCGGCCGTCCGCCGCCAGTGCGGCGTGGTCCTGCAGCACGCGCAGCCCTTCACCGGCTCCATCCTGGACGTCATCTGCGGCACCGAGCCGTACACGCCGGAGGAGGCGATGGCGGCGGCCGAGATGGCGGGACTCGCCGAGGACATCAAGCGGATGCCGATGGGCCTGCACACGATCGTGTCGGGCAGCGGTGCCGTCTCCGGTGGCCAGCGCCAACGCCTCATGATCGCGCAGGCGTTGATCCGCCGGCCCCGCATCCTCTTCTTCGACGAGGCGACCAGCGCCCTCGACAACGAGACACAGCGCATGGTGATCGAGTCCACGAAGGCCCTCAACGCCACCCGCGTCGTCATCGCGCACCGCCTGTCCACGGTCCTGGACGCGGACCGCGTGATCGTCATGGAGGACGGCAAGGTCGCCCAGCAGGGCCCGCCCGCGCAGCTGCTGGCGGACACGAGCGGGCGGCTGCACGAGCTGGTGCGCCGGCAGATGGCGTGAGCCGTCAGTCCATGCCGGGGACGGGGGCGCCGGAGGGCATACCCGTCCTGACGTACTCCTCGTAGAACTCCTTCCAGGGGGCGCCCGCCCCGGCGTGCGGCCCCCCGACGTGCTCACCGCGCGCCTTCGCGTCCAGGGCGGCCAGGCACACCTCCCAGCCGGCGCCGTTGCGGGCGGCCGTGTCGGCGGCCTGCAGGACGTTGGTGAGAGTGAAGCGGGTGCGCTTGTCGTCCAGAGCCTCAAGGTCGAAGCGCAGTTCGTCGCCGCCCCACTCGAAGGACAGGTGGCGCGGCTCGTCGAGGGCGAGGACCCGGCCCGTGGACTCGGGCATGTGCGGGTCGCCACTGAAGGTGATCGTGCCGCCGGGGCGCGGATCGATCTCCGCTCGGGACGGGAACCAGTGGGCGAGTTCCTCCGCGTCGGTGACGAACTGCCAGACGCGCTCGATCGGATGGTCGTAGATACGGCTGAAGCGGACGGCCGGACGGCCGTCGTCCAGGGTGAGGTACGTGCCGGTGGGTTCAGCGGCCATGGTGGATCAGTCCTTCGGGGTGGTTTCCTCGGGATCGTCCGTCGCCGTCTCGTCGAGGCGTCGGCCCAGCAGGTCCAGGCTGCGGTTCCACAGCGCCCGGTACGGCGCCAGCCATGTGTCGAGCTCGGCGATCGGGGCCGGGTCGAGGGCGTAGACGCGACGCTGAGCGTCCTGCCGTACCCGCACCAGGCCCGCCTCCCGCAGCACCTTGAGGTGCTTGGAGGTGCTCGGCTGACTCAGGCCGCATGCCTCCACGATCTCGCCCACGGGCCGCGGCCGCTCCAGGAGCAGGGCGACGATGGCCCGCCGGTGGGGATCGGCGAGCGCGGTCCAGAGCGCGGCGTCGGACATGAGCCCAATATGCCTCGGCAGTTATATTCCTGTCAAGGAATACAAGACGCAACGGCGATCACAGCCCAGCGAAACGTTGCCGTTTCGCGCGCGGTGGTCTAGCCTCTAGGTGTACGAAACCGTTTCGTTTAGGTTTCCTTCACCCCGCGTTGTTCCCACGTGTTCCAACGAACCCGAACGACTTCCCTGGAGTGGTTCTCCCATGTCCCAGAAGACTCTGACCGACGACGCCCGCCCGGGTGCCGTCGAGGCGCAGCCCGCGGCCTCGGCCAAGCGCTGGTGGATCCTCGCGGTCGTCGCCCTCGCGCAGCTGATGGTGGTGCTGGACGCCACCATCGTGAACATCGCCCTGCCCTCGGCCCAGGCCGACCTCGGATTCTCCGACGGCAACCGGCAGTGGATCGTCACCGCGTACGCGCTGGCGTTCGCCTCCCTGCTTCTGCTCGGCGGCCGTATAGCCGACCTGTTCGGCCGCAAGACGGCCTTCCTGGTCGGTGTGGTCGGCTTCGCCGCGGTCTCCGCGCTCGGCGGTGCAGCGAACGGCTTCGGCATGCTGGTCACCGCTCGTGCCCTGCAGGGTGCCTTCGGCGCGCTGCTGGCACCGGCCGCGCTCTCCCTCCTCAACACCACCTTCACCGACGCCCGTGAGCGCGCCAGGGCGTTCAGCGTCTACGGCGCCATCGCCGGCGCCGGTGGTGCGGTGGGCCTGCTGCTCGGCGGTGTGCTGACCGACGCGTTCGACTGGCGCTGGACGCTGTATGTGAACGTGGCGATCGCCGTCGTCGCCTTCGCGGGCGGCTGGCTGCTGCTGACCAACCACCGCGACGCCGAGAACTCGAAGCTGGACGTACCCGGCACGGTGCTCGTCGCCGCCGGTCTGTTCTCCCTCGTCTACGGCTTCTCCAACGCCGAGACGCACGACTGGGGTTCGGCCCTGACCTGGGGCTTCCTGATCGCCGGTGGTGTGCTGCTGGCCGCCTTCGCCTGGTGGCAGACCCGTACCGCCCACCCCCTGCTGCCGCTGCGCATCCTGCTGGACCGCAACCGCGCGGCCTCGTTCCTGGCCGTGCTGATCTCCGGCGGCGGCATGTTCGGCGTCTTCCTCTTCCTCACCTACTACCTGCAGCTGAACCTGGGCTTCAGCCCGACGAAGACCGGCGTGGCGTTCCTGCCGATGGTCGGTGCGCTGATGGTGGCGGCACAGCTCGGCACCACGCTCCTGGTGCCGCGGATCGGGCCGAAGGTGGTCGTCCCGCTGGGCTTCGCGATCTCCGCGGTCGGCATGGCCTGGCTGACCGGGATCGGCGTCGGCTCCGGCTACGTCAGCGCGGTGCTGCCGCAGCTGATCGTGACCGGTCTCGGCCTCGGCCTCGTGATGCCGCCGGCGATGCAGCTGGCCACGGGCGGGGTGGCCGCCGAGGACGCGGGCGTCGCCTCCGCCACGGTCAACGCGATGCAGCAGGTCGGCGGTTCGATCGGCACAGCGCTGCTGAACACCCTGGCGGCGAGCGCCGCGACCGACTACCTGGCCGGCAAGGACGCGACGAGCAAGCTGGTGCAGGCCCGGGCGACGATCGAGAGCTACACCACCGCCTTCTGGTGGTCGGCGGGCCTGTTCGCCGCCGGCGCCGTGATCGCCTTCCTGCTCTTCCGGCGCGGTGTGCCCGAGCAGGACGCGGACGCCGCACCGGTCGTCCACATGTGACCGTTCCGGTCCGAGCCGCACAGGTCCGAGGGGCCGCCGTCCGCAGGGAGACGGCGGCCCCTCCGCGCTGCCATGGTGGTCGTATGCGCAAAGAGGTGGCGGCCCTCGGCAGCACGGTCTTCCTGTTCGTCGCGCCCGGCACCGTGGTCGTGCTGCTGCCCTGGTGGCTGACCGGATGGCGGTCCGGCGACTGGTGGCCTGCCCTTCGCGCGGCCGGCCTGGTCCCGCTGATCGCGGGCGCGGTCGTCCTGCTGTCCGCCTATGTGCGCTTCGTGGTCGAGGGCCTGGGCACCCCGGCGCCGGTCGCACCCCCCGAGCATCTGGTCGTGGGCGGGCTGTACCGCTACCTGCGCAATCCGATGTACGTCGCCGTGATCGCGGCGATCACCGGCCAGGGCCTGCTGCTCGCCCGGCCGGTCCTGTTCGCGTACGGAGCCTGTGCCGGCGTGGCCATGTGGGCGTTCGCGAAGGGGTACGAGGAACCGGCGCTGACCCGCCGGTTCGGCGCCGGCTATGTGCGCTACCGGCAGGGGGTACCGGGGTGGCGGCCGCGGCTGACGCCCTGGCGCGACGACTGACGAACGTTCGGGTGGTCGAAAACTGGGTACGTCCGGCCCATGCGAATCAGTGTGCTGGATGTGGGGTCGAACACCGTCCGCCTGGTGGTGGCGGACGCGGCGGACGGGGTGCCATTACCCGTGCACACCGCCAAGTGGCGCCTGCGGCTGTCGGAGCAGGTGACGCCTGGGAGCGACATCCCCGAGGAGGCCGTCGAGCAGCTCGTCGGGGCCGTCGCCGAGGCGAGCCGGACGGCGGCCCGCTGGGGTGCGGCCGGTCCGCTGGCCTTCGCGACCGCGGTGGTGCGCAGTGCCCCCAACCGCCAACAGGTGCTGCGCGCCGTCCGGTCACGGACCGGAGTGGGCCTGTGCACGCTCCCGGGCGAGGTCGAGGCCGAACTGACGTTCCTCGGGGCGCGACGCTGGATGGGCTGGCGGTCGGGGCCCCTCGCACTGATGGACATCGGCGGCGGCTCCTTCGAAGTGGCCTTCGGGCGGGGCCGGGTGCCGGACTTCGTGGCCTCGCTGCCACTCGGTGCGGGACGGCTGACCCATGAGTTCTTCCAGGGTGAGGACCCGCCCCTGCCGGAGCAGGTGCGGGCGCTGCGGCGCAAGGTCCGGCACCAGTTGCGGGACGTCGCGTCGCGGATCCGCTGGGAGGGGCCGCGTACGGCGGTGGTCACCTCCCGCACGTTCCAGCAGCTGGGGCGGTTGTGCGGGGCGGCACCCGGGCGCCGCGGCCCGTTCGTGGACCGGCAGTTGCAGCGTTCGGACCTGCGGCTGGCGATCGACCGGCTGTCGGTCGTGTCCGCCGTCGAACGCAGTCGGCTGCCCGGCATCTCCGCGCCGCGCGCCCAGCAGAGCCTGGCGGGCGCGCTGGTCGCGCACACCGCCATGAAACTGACCGGGCTCACGACCGTCACCATCTGCCCATGGGCGATCCGTGAGGGTGTCCTGCTGCGCCACATCGAGGACGGAGCGTCCTGGTGGGCCGAGGTCAACCGCCTCGACGAGGCACCCGCTCCCCCGGACCCGGTCCCCCTGCGCGTAGCGGCTGTGGGGAGCTGAACCGACGGCCTGAACGGAGGTGGACGCCGTGTCCGACGACAAGAAGCACCCCGAAACGGCCGGGGAAGAAATTCTGCGCGAGATCGAGGGCGCCGAGACCCGCACCCGTGAGGCCGCCGACGAGCAGCGCCGCAGGGGCGAGGCCGCGGACGCGATCACCCCCGACGCCCAGGCCCAGGAGAAGTCCGAGGGCGACTGAGCGGTCACAGCCGGGATCTCACCGAACGCACGGCGCATACCGCGCTCCGCTCATGCCCGTACACGTAAAAGGCAGTGTTCGGGCCTGCGCGCCGTGCCCGGCCGGGGCGCGGGCCAGGGAGCGCGGCGGTCGGCCGCGCATCGTCTCCGACGCGGCCCGGCCTCCACCGCCGCTGGGCGGCGCGGGACTGCGGGGACGCTTTCCGCCCCTCCCCGGGGTTCCCGGGGAGGGGCGGAGGTGATCCCAGGAGTCGGCGGGCGGCCCCACTCCGCCCGACCGACTCCCGGTGCGAGATCGCCGGGTACCTCGCGACAGGGACTCGCACTCCCCACCTTGCGGGCCACTTCCTGTGCGCGCGAGGGCTCCGCGATCCCGGTCCTAGAACGCGAAGACGCTGGTCCCGTAGGAGTTCTTCACGCACTCGTTGCCGAAGGTCCGCTCGTAGGAGACGCGCTTGCCCTGCCAGACCCCGTCGATGGTGACCACGAGGGGGTCGTACTGCTTGGTACACAGCACGTCGGTTCTCGCCGTCAGGGCGTCGAAGTCACCGGTGGTGCCGCGCAGTTCGGCGCACGCCTGGGCGGCTGCCGGGTGGGTGCCGGAGGCCTTCGGCGCGCAGGTCAGGGTGACGGCGCGCATCGGAGTCGCGACAGCGGCGCTGTCGCCGTGGCCGATCGTGAGCACCAGGGCCGAGGGGGCGTAGAGCGAGGCGGGGGCGGCGTCCGGGGTGGCGAGGGCGGCTCCGGTGAGGGGGCCGCAGACGGCGGTGGCGGTGAGGGCGAGGGTTGCTGCCCAGCGCGCGGTGTTCCGCATTGTGTGCATCCTTCCGCTGGATTCGAGGGTGTACCGGACCGTTCAAGGGTTGGTGCCGGACCGGCGAGCGCGAGTCTGCCGAGTCCACGGCGGAAACACACGTCGACCCCACGCGTTTCAGTAACCTTGCGTGTTGAAACAGTGGCGCGAAGTCACGGAATTCGATCGTTCAAACCCCGGAACTGAGCGGTTCTTGATCGCCCGAAGCAGCCAAGTGGCCGGTTTACAGCGCTTCGTTAATAGGCCTGAAACATTCCGGTTGAGCTGTCGGCTGACTCCCCCGCGACCCCTTGCGTTCATGAACGAGTCGCGTAATCGTCATTACATGATTACGACGGAGCAGCAGGAGAAGCTGCGCGGCTGGTTCGCCGGCCGCGTCCCCGAGGACCTCTTCGAGGAGTTGGCCGAGCTCACGGTCGACCGCGAGGAGATCACCGTGATCGGCCGCATCCCCGAACCCCGGCTCGCCGAGGGCGCCTCGGACGCCGAGCGGGAGTCGGCGGTACAGGGCCGGATCCAGGAGTTCCGGGATCGCACGCGTGAGGCACGCGTCGAGGTGGCCCGCGAGGCCGAACACCAGTTCCGCCGGAAGGTCTCCTGGGGTGTGGAGTGCGGCGGCGAGCGCGCCCTGTTCACCCATGTCGCCGCGCCCGTGATGACCCGGCTGCGCCAGCCCGAGCGACAGGTCCTCGACACCCTGATCGCCGGTGGTGTCGCCCGCAGCCGCAGCGACGCCCTCGCCTGGTGCGTCCGCCTGGTCCAGCGCCACACCGACGACTGGCTCACCGAGCTGCGGGACTCCCTCGAACATGTCCAGCGGGTGCGGGCCCAGGGTCCCGACGCCGAACCGGAGGACACCCCGACCGAAGACGAGTGATCGAGGATTCATCGATCCATCCTCGCGGGGGCGTTGGCGCGGCATGGCAGCCGCCTGGTGGGGCGCGCTCATCGGCGTACTGTTCACCGACATCCAGGGGCAGTTCGTCGGCCCTCACCGTCGAGACACCGGTGCCCCCGATCACGGGAACGGGCGCGGGGACTGACGAAGGGACGGGGCCGGACCCCTCCACCGCTCTGCGGGGCTGACTCGCCTGGGCCGGGCGACGGGGCAGGTTGCGTTTCCGAAGGCCCCCTTGCCGTCAGGGAGCCCTCCTCCAGCGGCCGGCCGGGCCGCGTCGCACGCCGCTCGATCGACGAACACGCCGGCTTGCGGTCGAGGCCGGACCCGGACGACTCCGCGGCACGTGCGCTCACCGACGCACTCATCGACGCGCACATCGACCGCATCGCGAGCGGCCGGTGGCCGCCACTCACACTCCGCCGCCCGGTCCGCTCGCAGCCCCGACCGCGTCCGGTCACAGCGAAGTCAGGCCCCGCGGAGCCGGTCGCTCATGCGCTCCCGCCCGCCTGACCGCCCGAGGACGCCTCGGCGCTGGACGTGGGGGACCAGCAGGCCTTGCGGTCGCACAGCAGGCATCATGCATGGTGGACTCCGACGGCTCGATGGGCGCCGACGCTGTCTGCCGGGCCGTCCGGGCCCGGCAGACACCTGTCGTCACATGCCGTCACATGGCATTCGTTGCCACTAGTTCCGGCGTCCCGCCGGGTCCTGTACTGCCGCGCCCCGGCCTCCGCCCGAGTGCGTCCCGGCATCGACGGAACCGGGACCCGCTTCGGCGCTCGGTCCCTGCGCGCGGTCGCCGTGGCCCGGCCACCACGCCGCATGGCCGATCAGGGCGGTCAGGCTGGGCGTGAAGAACATCGCCATCACGAAGGCGGCGACGGCGATGCCGAAGGAGACCGCGAAACCCATCTCCGTGAGCAGCGCGTTGCCCGCCAGCATCATCGTGGCGAAGGTCGCCGCCAGGATGAAACCGGCCGCGGCCACGGTGGGACCCGCGTACTTGAGCGCCATCCCGGCCGCCTCGCGCGGATCTCGGCCCTCGCGTGCCTCCTCGCGGAGCCGGGCGATCATGAGGATGTTGTAGTCGGTGCCGATGGCGACCACGAACAGATACATGATCACGGGGAGCATGAACATCAGCCCCGAGTGTCCCTGTCCTTCCTGGAAGATCCACACGGTGGCGCCGAGAGTCGCACCGAAGCCGAGACCCACCGAGGCGATCAGATACCAGGGCGCGACCACACTGCGCAGCAGCAGCCCCAGAATCAGCATGATCAGCAAGGCGGCGACGGGGAACACGGTCCGGTAGTCGTGGTTGACCGCGGTGTCGATGTCCTTGTAGATCGAGGACATACCGCCAACGAGGGCTTCGGTGCCGTCAGGCGCGTCGGAATGCGCGACGTCGCGCACCCTGCCCACCGCGTCGATCGCCTTGTCCGTAGACGCCTCGTACTTGAGGGTGACGGTGAAGTCGGCGGTGGTGCCGTCCTTGTTCACCTGGCTCATACGGGCGCTCGCGACACCGTCCACGGCCCCGAGTTTCTGGGCGTACGCGGTGAAGGCGCTCTTGTCGAGCGGCTTGCCGTCGGTGCTGGAGAGATAGACGTCGGTGGGCGCGGCCGCGCCCGCCGAGTACGCCTTCTGCATCTCGTCCTGGACGACCATCGACTCCTTGGTCTTGGGCATGGACCCGGACGCCAGGTCGAACGTGGCCTTGTAGCCGAGGGTGCCGAGCGACAGCGCCACCAGCACGAGGCCGGAAAGCACGGCGGTCAGCGCCGGGCGGCGCTGCACGCCACGGCCGAGAGCGGCGAACCGGGCGTTCTCGGGCTCCCGTTGCCAGGACTTGGAGGGCCAGAAGACCTTCGGCCCGATCAGCGACACGACGGCCGGGATCAGAGTCAGGCCCGCGATGAGCGTGACGGTGACCGCGATGGCCAGCGCCGGGCCCATCTGCTTGAGGAATCCCAGCGTGGACAGCGAGAGCGCGAGGAAGGCGATGATGACCGCGCCGGCGGCCGAGGCGATGGCCTCACCGACGCGCCCGACCGCGTTCACCATGGCCAACTTGGGTTCGTCCCCGGCGCGCAGACGTTCTCGGTAGCGGAACATCAGGAACAGGAAGTAGTCCGTGCCCACGCCGAACAGCACGACGATCAGGATCGACGAGATCGAGCTGTTGGCCTGCAGGTCGAACAGCTTGGTGGCGTACGCGATCAGCCCGTTGGCGATCGCGGACACCAGGCCGATGGTGATCAGGGGCAGCAGGGCCAGGATCGGCGCCCTGAAGATGATCAGCAGGGTGACCAGGATGATCACGAACGTGCCGATGCCGATCAGGGCCTCGCCACGCTTGGAGGAATCCTGCTGGTCGAGCGCCTGCGCGGCGGAGCCACCCAGTTTGACGTCCAGGTTCGTGCCCTTGGCCAGCTCCTTGGCGTCGTCGCGCAGCACCTTGGCGGCATCCGCCTGCTTGGGTTGGCCGGCGTTCTTGCTGTCCATCTGGACCAGGGTCAGGTCATACCTGCCGTCCTTGGACGGCTGGCCGGGGACGACCTTCTGCACCTGGTCGATGTGCTTCTTGCCCAGCTCGGTGGTGATCCGGGCGACGTCCTGCTTGTCCTCGGCGGTCAGCTTGCCGCCGTCACTGCGCTGGTACAGCGCGATCGCGGACGGCGTGAAGGCGCTGGGGAACGCCCTCTGCTGGAGATCCGCCGCTTTGATCGATTCGTAACTCTTGGGCAGGAAACTGCTCTCGTCACTGTTCGAGGGCAGACTCGGTGCGGTGGCGACGATCGCCACCGCCGCGATCAGCCATGCCACGATCGTCCAGACGGGATGTCGGACGACCGTGGTGCCAATACGTCGGAACATGCGGAATGGTCCTCCTGGGCAGGAAGATCACCGCAGCCCGGGGAGCGGACCCTGGCATCGGCGACCCCGGCCGGCACGCGTCCAACGGGCCGACCGAATGGTTGTCTTGAGCTCATATTGTAGTGACCATGAAACAGGCCACTCAGGGGTGGTCGCGGAACGTGAGATTCCGTCAGACGGCGCGATCGCGCAGAAGCGCGGCCGATGTCATGGCGAGTGTCGCGGCCGATGTCATGCCGGGTGGCCGGGGCTGATGTCGAGGACGTCGTCGAGCCGCAGCAAGGGGCCCTCGGCACGGCCGCCCCACTCCACGGGCTCCAGGACGAACCCGACGTGATCGCCTCCGTCGACGCGGCGGTCCACGGTGCCGACGAACCAGGCCGCGGCGTCCTCCAGGACCGCCGACCCGCCGTACCCCCGCTTCCACGGCACCCCTGCGAACTTGTCGACCGAGTCGCCCGTCCGCCCGCCGAACAGCGCCGCCAGCTCGTGCTGGTCACGGGTCAGCAGGTGAACGGCCAGACAGTCCGCGGCACAGGCCACGGGGTAGGTGTGGTTGGCCTTGGAGAGCCACACCACGAAACGCACCGGCCGGATGGAGCACTGCGAGGCGAAGCCGACCAGGCACCCCGACCGCTCCGCGGTCGTCTCGGCCGTGACCACGCACATGTCGGGGTTCAGCCGGCTCGTGAAGGCGTCGATGTCCGTCATGCTGCTTCCTCACTCCGCATCTCGCTCCCCCTGAACACCGCCCGAGTCCCCCGTCCTTTTCCCCCTCCACTCCCCCACTCACTCCCTCATTCACCGCGGCTCACGAGCGCAGGCGTCCCGCTGCCGAATCCGGCGAGTCGTTCCTGGACGGGCGAGTCCCGCCGTGGCCACGGCAGCGTCCGGGCCGACCACCCGCGCTGAACTGCTCACCGACGACCGGGGCACCGGCCGAAATCCCCTGGCGCCGAGGCCGGTGGCGAGCCGAGACTCGTCGTATGGCTGACATGGGGTCGTTCCGGGAAGCGGTCACCGTCTGGGCTGCCGGTGGCAACGGCGACCTCGCGCGCGAGCTGTCCGCACGACTGCCCCTCCGGGCGGCGGTCCTGCTCGAAGGGCCGAGCGATGCCGCCGCGGTCGGCGCACTGGCCACGCGTCGGGGCCGGGACCTGGCGGCCGAAGGAGTCTGCGTCCTGCCGATGGGCGGTGCGATGAGCGTCGGCCGGTTCGCCGATCTCCTCGGGCCACCCGGTCTCGGCCTTCGTCTCACGGGACTGTGCGACGAACGCGAGCGTCCCTACTACGCCCGCGCCCTGGAGCGGGTCGGCGCGGCACAGGACGGCTTCTTCGTCTGCGCGGCAGATCTGGAGGACGAACTCATCCGCGCCCTGGGCGTGGCCCGGGTGGAGGAACTCGTCCGGGCGGAAGGCGACCTGCGCGCCCTGCAGACCTTCCTGCGACAGCCCGCACAGCAGGGCCGCACCGCACAGCAACAGCTGCGGCGCTTCCTCGGTACCAAGAAGGGGCGCAAGATCCGCTACGGCCGCGTCCTCGTCGAGGCCCTCGACCCCGACCGCGTACCCGCCCCGCTCGACTCCTTGCTCGCCGGCCTCTGACCGCTCGCCGACGTCTCGCGCGAACGCCATGCGCGTGTGCGTGTCGTCCAGCCGCGCCGCGGGCTTCCCACGGAATCCGAGCGAGCCCTTCGGCTTCGGTCCGGCGGCCCTGGGAATCGACCCGTCCGTCCGGCAGGACTCGACCCACGGGCCCGCCTGAGGCCCGTCTGAGATTCCGCCCGCCCTCGGGAGGCGCCCCTATCCGCCCGCCACCAGCGCGTCTCCCAACGCCGTGCGCCGGTACAGCACGTAGTAACCCTGGCGCCGCGCATCGAGCAGCCCTGCCGCGCGCAAGGCCGTCAGATGGGACGAGACAGTGGACGGGGCCAGGCTGTGCCGGACCGCGAGTTCCGAGGTGGAGGCGGGCATCGTCAGGCCGGTGAGCAGCGCGGCGCGGTGGTGGCCCAGCAGCCGCGCGAGGGCCTCGGGCGGCCGCGGTGCCGGGACGGTGTGCAGGCGGCCCATCCCCATGGCCGGGTAGAGGACCGTCGGTTGCCAGGGGCGCGCGTAGGCGCTGACCACATCCGGCCACACGAACACGCTGGGCATGAGCAGGATGCCCCGCCCGTCGGGCCGTTGGGCGACCGCCTGGTCCTCGTACATGCGCAGGGTGAGGCTGTGGCCGGCCCAGTCGACGGCGGGGTGCAGGCCGGTGAGCAGCGCGTCGAGGCCGCCGTCGGCGGCCTTCCGGGAGCGGTGCGCGATGTCGGCTTCCAGCACGGCGCGGTGGCGCGGCCAGTCCGGGGCGATCAGGGCGTGCCAGGCCAGTTCGGTGAGATCGGCGAGGCGGCGTACGGTGCCGGCCGGGTCGTCGAGGGCGGCGCGCCCCGGCGGTGACACGGTGAGGCCGGGCGTGC
The DNA here is from genome assembly GCF_036013935.1 of Streptomyces sp. NBC_00461. Lineage (NCBI taxonomy): Bacteria > Bacillati > Actinomycetota > Actinomycetes > Kitasatosporales > Streptomycetaceae > Streptomyces > Streptomyces sp. NBC_00461. The sequence continues at coordinate 9,820,815 of NZ_CP107902.1, read as the reverse complement.
AGGCGAGCGAGCGGGCCATCTCGACGCGGGCGAGCGCGGGGTCGGTGGCACGCATCCTGGCCAGTTCGTCGTCGATGGAGGGGTACGGCTGGTCGGGCGGCGGGCCGAGGAAGTCCGGGGTGTAGCCGCCGGGGCGCGGGACGAACAGCCACAGGAGCGTGAGATCCAGGCCGGCCAGGGTACGGCCCGTCCGGCGCAGCCAGGCGCGGTGGTAGCCATGCCGGGACGGGCGGCGCAGCATGCGCAGGGCCTCGTGGGTCTGGCACAGGGGCGAGATCGCGAACCGGCAGCGCGTCAGGTCGGCGGAGCCCAGATGCAGGGTCAGCGGCAAGACGGCCTCCGTGGGCGATGCCGGTCGGATGCGATTCGGTCTGGAACGAAACAGTAGAAGCCCGTGCCGCGGGATCAGCACGCTTGCCCCGACTCTTTCCCGACACCCAGAAGGGCACCTGGATGGGCAGCGTACGTCCGGCCGCATGGCGCAGGAGCGCCGTCGTCGCGGCCCTGATGCTGGCGGCCTTCACCTTCAACACCGCCGAGAACCTCCCCACGGGACTGCTGTCGCTCATGGCGGCCGACCTGCGGGTGTCGCCCACGGCCGTCGGCGCGCTGGTCACCGGGTACGGGCTGACAGTGGCCGTGGTGTCGCTGCCGGCCGCCCGTCTCACCCGCTCCGTGCCCCGCCGGTACCTGCTCGCCGGGCTGCTGGGACTGCTGGCGGCTGCCAGCTGGGTGTCGGCGCTGGGGAGCATCTCGTACGCGCTGGTGCTGGCGGCGCGGGTGGGCACCGCGCTCGCGCAGGCGTCGTTCTGGGTGCTGATGGGGCCGGTCGCGGTCGGACTGTTCCCTCCCGGACGGCGGGGCCGCGTCATGGGGTTGCTGTCGGTCGGCGGTTCGCTGGCCACGGTCCTCGGCGTTCCGGCGGGGACCTGGCTGGGTGGTCGCGGCGGCTGGCACGCGCCGTTCGCGGTGCTCGGCGCGCTTGCGCTGGCCTCCCTCGTCGTCGTAGCCGCCCTGCTCCCGACCTCCCACCCCCAGGAGGGCCATGCCGCGTACGGCGTCGCCCCGGACCGGCGCCGGTTCTTCGTCGTCGTGGCCACCACCGCCCTGTCGGTGACGGGGGTGTTCGCGGGATTCACGTACGTCGTCGTGCTGTTGGAGGACGTCGGCGGGTTCGGCGAGGACGCGATGAGCGGCGTGCTGTTCGCGTTCGGGGCGGCCGCACTGGCCGGTGTCGCGCTCGCCGGACCGCTCCTCGACCGCTTCCCGCGCGCCACGCTCACCGTGCCGGTGGCCACCCAGGCGGCGGCCCTGCTCGGCCTCTACGCGGCAGCGAGCAGTCAGGTGGCGGCGGTCGCCCTGCTCATGCTGCTCGGCGCCTCGGTGGCGCCGGTCTTCATGGCGACGCAGAGCCAGGTCCTACGGGTGGCGCCGGGCCGCACCGAGTCGGCACTCGCGGCCAACTCGGCAGCCTTCAACGCGGGTGTGGCCGCCGGCGCCCTCCTCGGCGGAGCCCTGCTGCCGCTCACCGGCGCGCGCGGCACCTTCCTGGCCGGCGGGATGCTCACCGTGGGCGCCCTCGCCGTGCTGACCTGGCCCGAGGACAAGCCGGTACGCGCGGTCGCGGAGTCGCGGTAGACGCGTGGGGTGCGTGTGCCGGGCCTGGTCGCTGTACACGCCGGAGCCCGGCAGTCCGTACGGGGCGCGTCCGCGCATTCCTGTGGCGTGATTCGGGTCGCGATCGAGCGGTACCGCACGGGCGCCCTGGTTCAGGGGTCTATCGTGTCCGCATGTCCGTCCCCGAACTGATCCGTATCGTCTCCCGCGACTCGCCCATGGCGCTCGCCCAAGTGGAGCGTGTCCGCGCCGAGTTGGCGGTCCTGCATCCCGGTGTGCGCACCGAGGTCGTGCCGGTGAAGACGACCGGTGACAAGTGGATGGGCGCCCTGTCCATGGTGGAGGGCAAGGGGGCGTTCACCAAGGAGGTGGACGCCGCGCTGCTCGCGGGCGAGGCCGATCTCGCGGTGCACTGCCTCAAGGACGTGCCGGCCGACCGGCCGCTGCCGGCAGGCACGACGTTCGCCGCGTTCCTGAAGCGGGACGACATCCGTGACGCCCTGGTCCATCCGGGCGGCCTCACCCTGGACGAGCTCCCGGACGGGACCCGGATCGGTACCTTCTCGGTGCGCCGGGTCGCCCAACTCGCCGCCACCCACCCGCACCTGGAGTGCGTGCCGTTCCGCGGGAACGCCAACCGGCGGCTCGCGAAACTGGCGGCCGGCGAGGCGGACGCGCTGCTGCTCGCGGTGTCGGGCCTGGAACGCATCGGCCGCGAGGACGTGATCAGCGAGATCCTCTCCCCCGAGGCGATGATGCCGTCCATCGGCGCGGGCATCCTCGCCCTGCAGTGCCGGGAGGGCGACACCGAAGTCATCGACGTGGTCAGCGGACTCGGTGATCCGGACACCCACCGGGAGGCCACCGCCGAGCGCATGCTGCTGCACGTCCTGCAGGGGCACTGCAACAGCCCGATCGCGGGGTACGCGCGCATGGACCACGGCGGCGAACTGTCGCTGCGGGCCTGCGTGTTCACCCCGGACGGCAAGACCCGGCTCAACGCCCACGAGTGGGCCGGCCGGCTCGACCCGGCGACCCTGGGCACATCGGTCGCCGTGGCCCTGCTGCGTCAGGGCGCCCGCGAGCTCATCGACGGCATCCCGCACTGAGCGGGCAGCGGACCGGGCGGGCGCGGCTCAGGCCGTGCCCTCTTCCGCCTGGTCCCTGAGGAAGTTGCTCACCTGGTGGGCCAGGCTGTCCCGTGCCGCACCCGTGTGGGCGCCGACGGCGTCCTCGTGCATTCCGATACCGCCGGCCCACAGGCGGCGGTCGGCCCACTCCTCGTCGACCCGCAGCTGGATCTGCACGTCGACCTGGCCGAGGCCGGCCTCGGGGCCCGCCGCGAACAGCACGGCGGTGGCCCGGCGCAGCGGATAGACGTCGAAGCCCTCGATGAACTGCGAGTTGCGCCAGTCGATGAACGCGGCCTCACCGTCGGGGCCGATCCGTACGTCGATCTGGCCGTCCTCGAGATGGATGGTGGAGTGCCCGCTGCCACGGTTCTCGACGGTCACCCGGACACAGAAGTACGTGAGTCCCTCGGCCGCGTCGTCCCGTCCGCGCGGCGGCTCGGCGGCTTCCAGACGGTGGACGCGGACACGCAGGCCGGCATGCTCGTCGTACTCCTGCCAGTCCCCGACCACGTTCGGCTCGTACACAGTCCACCTCTTCGACCTCAGAGAGCTGCTTCCTATCTGTGCGCTCAGTGCACTGTCAAATGAGCAGAATGCGCTGTGGCCAGCGAATTCACCCCCTTGATCAGTGATCAAGCGCTGCGCAGGAAGAACTGACGGACGGGCGGGACGGACGGGCACACGCGCGTGCCGCACATCACGTTCCGGAACATGATCAGCGGGCCAGCCGGCCGAGGAGCGAGGACGCGGCGGTGATGCCGAGCGCGGCGGCCACGAGCAGCACCCCGAAATCGAGGGCCATGTGCGCGTGCGTGCCGAGGAGAAGGCCGCGCAGGGCGTCCACTTGGTAGCTCAGGGGGTTGATCTTGCTGATGGCCTGGAGCCAGCCCGGCATGATCGAGACGGGGTAGAGGGCGTTGGAGCCGAAGAACAGCGGCATCGTGATGGCCTGTCCGATGCCCATGAGGCGGTCGCGGCTGAGGACGATGCCGGCGATGGACATCGACAGGCAGGAGAAGAAGGCGGATCCGAGGATCACGATCCCGGCGACACCGAGCAGCTTCAGCGGGTTCCAGGTGAGCGCCACTCCGAGCAGCGCGGCGATGAGAACGACGACGACGGCCTGGATCAGGGACTTCACCCCGGCCGCGAACGCCTTGCTGGTGATCAGCGCCGAGCGCGGAGTCGGCGTGACCAGCAGCTTGTTGAGGATGCCCGCGTCCCGCTCCCAGATGATCTGGATGCCGTAGAAGATGGCGATGAACATCGCGGACTGGGCGATGATGCCGGGCGCCAGGTAGTCGACGTAGGGGATGCCGCCGGTGGGTATCGCCTTGATCCGGGTGAAGGTCTGTCCGAAGATCAGCAGCCACAGGGCGGGCTGCACCGCGCGGGTGTACAGCTCGGTGCGGTCGTGGCGCAGCTTCTGCAGTTCGACGGCGCACATCGCCCCCACCCGGGCGGGCAGCACCCGCCAGCCCGCGCGGGGCTGGGGCGGCCGCAGAAGAAGGTCGATGCCGTCTGTGCGCGTGGGGTCAGCCGACGCGGTTCGCGGTGCGGCGGGTGCTTCGGACATCGCGGAAATCTCCTGCCTGGTCGTCGAGGCCACTGCCCGCGACGTCGCGGAAGACGTCCTCCAGTGTGGGCAGCGGGTCCGTGGCCCCGGCGCCGGCGGCGCGCCGGCGCTCGCCGAGCCCCTCCCTGAGCTCGTCCGGGGTGCCGAGGGCCCGGATGCGGCCTCGGTGCATCAGGGCGACCCGGTCGCAGTACTGGTCGGCCTCGTCCATGTAGTGGGTGGTCACCAGCACGGTCATGCCGGTGGCGGTGCGTACGGCGTTGATGTGCTCCCACACCCCGGTGCGGGCGATCGGGTCGAGGCCGATGGTCGGCTCGTCGAGGATCAGCAGGCGGGGTGCGCTGACGAGTGCCTGCGCGAGTTCCAGCCGGCGGACCATGCCACCGGAGTAGGTGCCGGCCAGCCGGTCGGCGGCGTCGGTGAGGTCCACGGCGTTCAGGGCCTGGCCGACGCGGTCGGCGCGTTCGCCGCGGGGGACGTCGAAGACGCGGGCGAAAAGTGCCACGTTCTCGCGGCCGGTGAGGCCCGCGTCGGCGGACAGTTGCTGCGGCACGTAGCCGAGCAGGCGGCGTACGGCCATCCGGTCCCCGGCCGCGTCATGGCCGAAGACACGGACCATTCCGGCGGGGACCGGCAGCAGCGTGGTGATGCACCGGATCGCGGTCGTCTTCCCGGCGCCGTTCGGGCCGAGCAGTCCGAAGACCTCGCCCTCCCGCACGGACAGTTCGAGTCCGTCGACCGCGTTGGTCTCACCGAAGGTGTAGGCGAGTCCGGTGCAGGTGACGGCCTCGGCCCGACCGGTGTCAGCGTCCTGCGTCATGACTCCTCGGCCTCCTCGTGCAGGGTGTCGGCCAGCTCGCGCAGGGCCGGAACGGCCGCGCGCAGTGCCTCCCGGTCCGTCTCGTGGAGACGGGACAGCCCGCCTCGTACGAGTTCGGCGCGCCGTTTGCGCCACTCGCTGAGGCGGGCCTCGGCCGCGGGAGTCGGCATCAGCCGGGCGGCGCGCCGGTCGGCGGGGTCGGTCTCGCGGACCAGATAGCCCTGCCGGGACAACTGGTTGACCAGCGTCGACACCGAGTTGCCGGCCAGGTGCAGCTCCTTGGCGGCGTCGGAGATGCCGACGCCGGGCCGGGTCACGACCAGGCGCAGCAGTTCGACCTCGGCGCCGCGCAGCTGCGGGGCGATCTGGGGGCGCAGACGGCGCCGGAGAAGCCGCTGGACGCCGATGAGGGCGTCGATCAGCTCGTCCGGGAAGGTTTCCGGTTCCACGTCAGCAGATTACCTCTGTAGCAGAGGTAATGATCCCAAGGGACGGTCAAGCAGACGGTCAAGCACATACCGGGTTCGCACTCTTCGTCCGTTTTGTTTTAGAAGTTCCTGCTCTGGGCATCTGCACTACGTGCTTCGGACTGGAGGCACGTCCGTGGGAGCCGATCAGGCTCCGGACGTCCTTCGCCGTTCCGGGTCCGTATCTCCCATGGTGTCTGTCCGTCCTCTCGGCACCGTCCCAGGGAGGTGCGCACGATGCGTGTCACCGGCGGCAGAGCGAAACCACACCCGCACGACGACGCCCCCGACACCGCCGAAGCCTTCGAACGACTCGCCCGGCTGCCGGACGGTCCGCAGCGCCGGCGGCTGCGGGACGACCTGGTCCGGGCCTGGCTGCCCATGTCCGAGCGGATCGCCGTCCGCTTCAGGGGACGCGGGGAGGCCCTGGAGGACCTCTATCAGGTCGCGGCACTCGGACTGGTCAAGGCCGTCGACCACTACGACCCCGACCGCGGCCACGCCTTCGAGGCGTACGCGGTGCCGACCATCACCGGCGAGATCAAGCGGCACTTCCGCGACCACATGTGGACGCTGCACGTGCCGCGCCGGGTCCAGGACCTGCGCAACAGGGTCCGGCAGTCCGTGAAGGAGCTGTCCCAGACGATCCCCGGGCGTGGACCCACCGTCAGCGAGATCGCCCGGCACGCGCAGCTGAGCGAGGCCGAGGTGCGTGCGGGGATGGAGGCCCTGGAGTGCTTCACCGCGCTGTCGCTGGACGCCGAGATGCCCGGCACCGACGGATTCGCACTGTCGGACGCGCTCGGCAGCACCGATCCGGCCTATGACGTCGTCGTCGACCGCGTGGCCGTCGGGCCCTGTCTCCTGGCTCTGCCGGAGCGTGAGCGCACCATCCTCTATCTCAGGTTCTTCCGGGGCATGACGCAAAACCGCATCGCAGAGCAGCTCGGCATCTCGCAGATGCATGTGTCCCGCCTGCTCAGCAGCTGTTTCGCGCAGCTGCGCGAGGAACTCCTCGCGGGGGCCGGCTGAGCCGCGGGCGTCCGACCCCGCGCGGCCCGTCGCCTCACCGCTCGGGTGGGGCCCCGGGGATCTGCGTGGGGCCGTAGCGGTCCAGGGCGTCTTCCAGTTCGGCGCCGATCTCCGGGGGCATCTCGCCGTTGCGGCCCCAGATGAGAATGAGTTCCGCGACATTCCGGAGCTTGATGTTCGTGTGCTGGGACACCTCCTTCAGCACGGCCCACCCCTCGTCCGGCGTCACCCGGCCCAGGGCGACCATCATCCCGATGGCCTGGTCCACGACGGCGTGCGAGGCGACCGCTTCCTTCAGCTGATCGACCTCTTCCTGCAGTTCGAAGATGCGGGCTGTCTCGTCGGCGGGTTCCGGTGCCTGTGCCACTCGTCCATAGTGGCACCCGCCCGGCCCCCTGCCACCGGGTGACGGACGGCCGGGCAGCCGTTTCGGCCCCACTCCGGGGGTACTCGACAGGCGGCCGGAGCGGTTCCGGTTGGACACTGGTACGAAACCGGTGGCCGCCGGTGGACGAGACCAGGACACGACTGCCATGAACAACGACACCTCAGGCCCGCGTGGTACGACGAAGGTCGTGTCCTCGGACTCCGTGTCCGGGGCACCCTGCTGGGTGAGTCTGACCAGCCGTGACCGCGACGCCACCGAGGACTTCTACCGGGCCGTACTGGGCTGGGAGTGGCGCCCCGCCAAGCTGGGTGACCGCTTCCGTATGGCACTGGTGAACGGGACGCCCGTGGCCGGGCTCGCCGCCGTCGCCGACATGTGGCAGATGGCGGTGGCCTGGACGGTGTACTTCGCCGTGCCCAGTGCGGACGAGGCCGTGGCGCGCGCGCAGGAGCGGGGCGGTACGGCCGCCGTCGGGCCGATCTCGTTCCCGCCCGGGCGGGCGGCGCTGCTGGCCGACCGTGACGGGGCGACGTTCGGGATCTGGGAGGGAGCGCTCGTCGGCGACTGGGAGAAGTGGCGGCACTCGGCCCCGACCTTCATCAGGCTGCACACGCGCGACGCCTTCGACGCCGCGATCTTCTACGGCGAGGTCCTCGACTGGGCGTCCGAGCGGCCCGGCCGCGTCGAGGTCCACTACGAGGGCGGCGAGGTCGTGCTGCGCAGCCAGGGCGACATCGTGGCGCGCATCGAGTCCGGCGCCCTGGGTGCGGCCCCCGATCCCACCATTCGGCCGCACTGGCAGGTCCATTTCGCGGTCGAGGACGTGGCGGCCTGTGTACGGGCCGCCGAGCTGCACGGCGGCAGCGTCCTGTCGAAGGGCAACGACGAGGCGGTGCTGCGCGACGCCGACGGCGCACAGTTCACCGTGACGTCGCGCCGCGAACGCTGACGCTCAGCCCGCGGTACGGGCGGGGCGGGTGAGCAGGACCAGGCTGCGCGCCTCGACGCTCATGACGGTGCCCGCCTTGTGCTCCGTCTCGTCGGGGGCGTCCCCCAGGACGGCGGTGTCGAGGAGCGTCGTCCAGCGTTCGCCGTACGTGACGTCCGGCAGCCGGAACTCGACCGGCTCCCAGTAGCTGTTGAGCAGGAGCAAGAACGAGTCGTCCACCACGGGACGGCCGCACGCGTCGGGTTCCGCTATGGCGTCGCCATTGAGGAAGACGCCGACGGAGTGCGCGTCGGGGCGCTGCCAGTCCTCCTCCGTCATCTCCCGGGCGTCCGGCGCCAGCCACACCAGGTCGGGCAGCGGCTGGCCTGGGTGCGTCGGGGTGTCGCCGCGGAAGAACCGGCGGCGGCGCAGGACGGGGTGGGCGGCACGCAGTCCGATGACGTGGCGGACGAACTCGCCGAGTCCCCGCTGTTCCCCGGTCAGCTCCCAGTCGATCCAGGAGACTTCGTTGTCCTGGCAGTAGGCGTTGTTGTTGCCGCCCTGGGTGCGGCCCAGTTCGTCGCCGTGGCTCAGCATCGGGATGCCCTGCGAGAGCAGCAGGGTGGCCAGGAAGTTGCGCTGCTGGCGGCCGCGCAGTTCCCGTACGCCCGGGTCGTCGGTCTCGCCCTCGACTCCGCAGTTCCAGGACCGGTTGTCGCTCTCGCCGTCCCGGTTGCCCTCTCCGTTGGCCTCGTTGTGCTTGTCGTTGTACGAGACCAGGTCGCGCAGGGTGAATCCGTCGTGCGCGGTCACGAAGTTGACGCTGGCGCGGGGGCGGCGCCGGCTGTGCTGGTAGAGGTCGGAGGAGCCGGTCAGCCGGGAGGCGAACTCGCCCAGCGTGTGCGGCTCGGTGCGCCAGAAGTCCCGCACGGTGTCCCGGTACTTGCCGTTCCACTCCGACCACAGCGGCGGGAAGTTGCCCACCTGGTAGCCGCCCTCCCCCACGTCCCACGGCTCCGCGATCAGCTTGACCCTGCTGATCACCGGGTCCTGCTGGATCAGGTCGAAGAACGCCGACAGCCGGTCCACCTCGTGGAACTGGCGGGCCAGCGTGGCCGCGAGGTCGAAGCGGAAGCCGTCGACGTGCATCTCGGTGACCCAGTACCGCAGCGAGTCCATGATCAGCTGCAGTACGTAGGGGTGCCGCATCAGCAGGCTGTTGCCGGTGCCGGTGGTGTCGTAGTAATGCCGCCAGTCGCCGTCCACCAGGCGGTAGTACGAGGCGTTGTCGATGCCGCGGAAGGAGAGCGTGGGGCCCTTCTCGTTGCCCTCGGCGGTGTGGTTGTAGACGACGTCGAGGATCACTTCGAGGCCGGCCGCGTGCAGCGCCTTCACCATCGACTTGAACTCGGTGACCTGGTGGCCGCGGGTGCCGTGGGCGGCGTAGGCGTTGTGCGGGGCGAAGAAGCCGATCGTGTTGTAGCCCCAGTAGTTGGACAGCCCGCGGCCCTGCAGCACACCGTCCTGCACGTACTGGTGCACCGGCATCAGCTCGACCGCCGTCACGCCCAGGTTCTTCAGGTGCTCGACGACCGCGGGATGCGCGAGTCCGGCGTAGGTGCCGCGGAGTTCGGGCGGGACGTCGGGGTGGGTGCGGGTCAGGCCCCGTACGTGGGCCTCGTAGATGACGCTGTCGGCGTACGGCTGCCGCGGCGGTCTGTCGTCACCCCAGTCGAAGGCGGGATCCGTGACCACGCCGAGCATGGTGTGTCCGGCGCTGTCGGACCGGGAGCGGCCGCTGGGCGAACGCTCGAAGAGGGAGGCGTGGTTGTCCACCTGCCCGTCCACCGCCCGGGTGTACGGGTCGAGGAGCAGCTTCGCGGGATTGCAGCGGTGGCCCAGGTCCGGGTGCCATGGCCCGTGCACCCGGTAGCCGTAGCGCTGCCCTGGTCCGACGTCCGGCAGGTGGCAGTGCCAGACGAAGCCGTCGACCTCGGTCACCGGGACACAGCGCTCGTTGCCCTGGTCGTCGACGAGGACGAGCTCGACGTGTTCGGCGACCTCGCTGAAGAGGGCGAAGTTGGTGCCCTTGCCGTCGAAGGCGGCGCCCAACGGGTAGGGGTGCCCGCTCCAGACGGGCACCCCTGCCTTTGACCTGCGGCGGCGCTTCGCGGTCACCGGGCGTCCTCCAGGAGGCCGTCCGACGCGCGCACCTGACCGGCCAGCACCGTGGCCCGCACCTCGCGGGGCACCTTGAGGACCTCGCGCAGGTTCGGCGCGGGGGCCAGGGGCACCAGGGGCATCCGCTCGCCGGCGCGGGCCCGCTGCGAGAACCAGATGACCTTGCTGCCGTTGTCGGTGGCACAACAGCCCCAGCCGTCGCTCATGGCGGCGATCCGCTGCAGGCAGGCGCGCAGATCCAGGTCCGGACGCAGCTCGCTGTCGTTCTCCGCCACGGCGGTGATCAGGTGCTGTCCGTTCCACCACATCTCGATCGACGTGTTCTTGTCCGTCGCGTGCTCGTCGATGGCCTTCAGCAGCAGCTCGGCGCCGCTGCAGACGGGCTCGACCAGTGTCTCGAGATCCCAGAGCCGGAGGTGTGCGGCCAGGATGCGCCGAACCTGCCCGACCCGTTCCGGACTGACTTCCACATCTAGGTGGTAGTAGCAGGGCACTGCGGTCTTCATCGTCGTTGGCTCCTCACCGGCGAAGCTCCCGCTCTCCTCGCCCCTGCGGGACGAGCCCCGTACGCAAAGCGTGAGCGTTGATCGCTCCTGAGTCACCTCAAGAGTGGGAGCACTACGCCATTCGTGCAACACGAGCGCACTCGGGGTGACCGACACCCCGGATAGTTGAGGATCCAACAAGACGTTGGGTCACTGTACGTGCACCATGTGTGAAGACCTCGATGCCCGTAACGGATCCGTGCGTGCCCACGCACGGCCGCCGCCCGACGGTCGGGAGACGTGCGATCGAGCCCCCGGAAAGTGAAGGGCGTCATGCTGCTACCGGCCAAAGCCGAGGTGGCCCGGCAACTGCGGCGGTATCGGGCCTGGGAACGCGTCATGCTCGCGTCCCCCGCCGATCGCGCGGTGCGAGCCACTTTCGAGGACTCGGGCTACACGTTGTGCGTACTGATGGGCAAACGCTGTGCCCGCGAGGCCGCGGACGCCGCCGAGCGCTATCTCCGGTCCACCCTCGGCGCCTACCTCGGGGAGACCGAAGAGCTGCCCCGAACGGCCGGCTACCTCCGGGAGTCCGAAGAGCTGCCCCGAACCGGTGCCGCCGACATGCACGGTCCGCCGAAGGCGCACCAGCACTTCGCCGCGGAGAGGTAACCCCTCCGCGGCACAGCTCGTATTCCCCGACCGGGCAGACGGCCCGGTCTCCAGCACGACGGAGGTGAGACCCATGAGTTCGACTCCGGCCATCGGCCGCATCCCGGTGCGGGACGTCCGCCCGGCGGTGGACTGCGGAAGGCACCCGGCCAAGGCGGTAGCGGGAGAGACGTTCGAGGTCAGCGCGACCGTGTTCCGGGAGGGGCACGACGCGGTCGCCGCCAACGTCGTACTGACCGATCCGGAGGGCCAGCACGGCCCGTGGACGCCGATGCGGGAACTCTCCCCCGGCTCCGACCGCTGGGGCGCCGAGGTCACGCCCACCTCCGTGGGCGAGTGGACGTATCGGGTGGAGGCCTGGAGCGACCCGGTGGCCACCTGGCGTCGGACCGCCCGCATCAAGGTCCCGGCGGGCATCGACACCGGCCTGGTTCTGGAGGAGGGCGGCGACCTGCATGAGCGGCTGGCCGCCGGGGTTCCCGAGGGCCCGTGGCGTGCGGCGGTGCTGGCGGCGGCGGCGACCCTGCGCGACGACTCGTTGCCGGTCGCCACCCGGCTGGCGGCGGCGTTGACGCCGGAGGTGGACGCGGTGCTGGCCCGGCATCCGCTGCGCGAGTTCGTCACCGCCTCGCAGACCCTGCCGCTGCTGGTGGAACGCGAGCGCGCCCTGTACGGCGCCTGGTACGAGTTCTTCCCCCGCTCCGAGGGCACCCCCGCCGTCCCGCACGGCACCTTCCGCACCGCCGCCCGCCGGCTGCCCGCCATCGCCGCCATGGGCTTCGACGTGCTCTACCTGCCCCCGATCCACCCCATCGGCACCACCTTCCGCAAGGGCCGCAACAACACCCTCTCCGCCGGCCCCGACGACGTCGGCGTGCCCTGGGCCATCGGCTCCCCCGAGGGCGGCCACGACGCCGTCCACCCCCAGCTGGGCACCCTCGACGACTTCGCCTGGTTCGTGCGCCAGGCCGCCGACCACGGCCTGGAGATCGCCCTCGACTTCGCCCTGCAGTGCTCCCCCGACCACCCCTGGGTGGCCAAACACCCCGAGTGGTTCCACCACCGCCCCGACGGCACCATCGCCTACGCCGAGAACCCGCCCAAGAAGTACCAGGACATCTACCCGATCGCCTTCGACGCCGACCTGGACGGGCTGATCACCGAAACCCTGCGGGTCCTGCGGCTGTGGATGGACCTCGGCGTGCGGATCTTCCGGGTCGACAACCCGCACACCAAACCGGTCGTCTTCTGGCAGCGGGTGATCGCCCAGATCAACGCCACCGACCCGGACGTGATCTTCCTCGCCGAGGCGTTCACCCGCCCCGCCATGATGCGCACCCTGGCCCAGACCGGCTTCCAGCAGTCCTACACCTACTACACCTGGCGCACCGGCAAGCAGGAACTGACCGACTACCTCACCGAGCTGTCCGGCGAGACGGCCGCCTACATGCGGCCCAACTTCTTCGTCAACACCCCCGACATCCTGCACGAGTTCCTCCAGCACGGCGGCCGGCCCGCCTTCGAACTGCGCGCCGTGCTGGCCGCCACCCTCTCCCCCACCTGGGGCATCTACTCCGGCTACGAACTGTGCGAGAACACCCCCCTGCGCGAGGGCAGCGAGGAATACCTCGACTCGGAGAAGTACCAGCTCAAACCCCGCGACTGGGAGACCGCCGAACGCGAGGGCCGCACCATCACCCCCCTCATCACCAAACTCAACACCGTCCGACGGCGGCATCCGGCTCTCCAGCGGCTGCGGAACCTCCGCTTCCACCCCACCGACAACGACATGGTCATCGCGTACAGCAAGACCACGGGCGGGGACACGGTTCTCGTCGTCGCCAACCTCGACCCGCACCACACCCAGGAGGCCACGGTCTCGTTGGACATGCCGCAACTCGGCCTGGAGTGGCACGCATTCATGTCCGCGCACGACGAACTGACGGGTGAGACCTATCACTGGGGCAGAACCAACTATGTGCGCCTGGATCCCGGGCGGGCCCCGGCACATGTGCTCCACGTCCAGCAGTCGTCCGCGTAGCCACTGATCGGAGAGTCACAGCGACATGTCTGTCAACCAGCCCGTCCCGGACACCTTCGAGGACACCCCCGCCAGGGACCGGGACCCGGAGTGGTTCAAGCGTGCGGTCTTCTACGAGGTCCTCGTCCGCTCCTTCCAGGACAGCAACGGCGACGGCGTCGGCGACCTCAAGGGCATCACCGCCAAGCTCGACTACCTGCAGTGGCTGGGCGTCGACTGCTTGTGGCTGCCCCCGTTCTTCAAGTCGCCCCTCAAAGACGGCGGTTACGACGTCTCGGACTACACGGCCGTCCTGCCGGAGTTCGGCGACCTGGCCGACTTCGTGGAGTTCGTCGACGCCGCGCACCAGCGCGGCATGCGCGTCATCATCGACTTCGTCATGAACCACACCAGCGACCAGCACCCGTGGTTCCAGGAGTCGAGGAAGGACCCCGACGGGCCCTACGGCGACTACTACATGTGGGCCGACGACGACAAGCAGTACGCCGACGCGCGGATCATCTTCGTCGACACCGAGGCCTCCAACTGGACCTTCGACCCGGTCCGGGGCCAGTACTTCTTCCATCGGTTCTTCTCCCACCAGCCCGATCTCAACTACGAGAACCCGGCGGTGCAGGAGGAGATCCTGGCCGCCCTGCGCTTCTGGCTGGACCTGGGCATCGACGGGTTCCGCCTGGACGCCGTGCCCTATCTGTACGCGTCCGAGGGCACCAACTGCGAGAACCTGCCCGCCACCCACGCGTTCCTCAGGCGCGTCCGTCGTGACATCGACACCCACTATCCGGACACGGTGCTGCTGGCGGAGGCCAACCAGTGGCCGGAGGACGTCGTCGACTACTTCGGCGACTACCAGTCCGGCGGGGACGAATGCCATATGGCGTTCCATTTCCCGGTCATGCCGCGCATCTTCATGGCCGTACGGCGGGAATCCCGCTACCCCGTCTCGGAAATCCTCGCCAAGACCCCGGCGATTCCCTCGGGCTGCCAGTGGGGCATCTTCCTGCGCAACCACGACGAGCTGACCCTCGAAATGGTCACCGACGAGGAACGCGACTACATGTGGGCCGAATACGCGAAGGACCCGCGTATGCGCGCCAACATCGGCATCCGCAGGCGGCTCGCCCCGCTCCTGGACAACGACGAGAACCAGATCGAGCTGTTCACCGCCCTGCTGCTGTCCCTGCCCGGCTCGCCGATCCTCTACTACGGCGACGAGATCGGCATGGGCGACAACATCTGGCTCGGCGACCGCGACGCCGTACGCACCCCCATGCAGTGGACGCCCGACCGCAACGCGGGCTTCTCGTCCTGTGATCCGGGCCGGCTGTCCCTGCCGCCCATCATGGACCCCGTCTACGGCTACCAGGTCACCAACGTCGAGGCCTCGATGTCCGATCCGTCCTCGCTGCTGCACTGGACCCGCCGGATGATCGAGATCCGCAAGCAGAACCCGGCCTTCGGCCTCGGCTCCTTCACGGAACTCCCGTCCTCCAACCCGGCGGTCCTGGCCTTTCTGCGGGAGTACGGGGACGACCTGGTGCTGTGCGTCAACAACTTCTCCCGCTTCGCGCAGCCCACCGAGCTCGACCTGCGCGCCTACGACGGGCGCCACCCCGTGGAGCTCATCGGCGGGGTGCGTTTCCCGGCCATCGGCGAGCTGCCGTACCTGCTGACCCTCGCGGGCCACGGCTTCTACTGGTTCCGGCTCACCCGAGTCGCATCCCGCATCGGCCGACGACCCTGAGCGTGAGGCGAGGAAAGGACGCGTCACCATGCAGAAGACCGCATCGCTCCGTCCCAGATGCAGCGTCGCCACCGGTCCCATGGCCTCGCTCGCCGGGCTGCTGCGCGAGTGGCTGCCGCGGCAGCGCTGGTTCGCGGGCAAGGACCGGCCGGTCACGGACCTCGGTCTGCTGTCCGTGACCGAGCTGTTCCCGGGCTGTCTGCATCTGCTGGTGCACGCCGGTCCCACCGGGGTTCCCGCGCCCAGCGGTGCCGCGCCGGCCGGTGACTGCTACCAGCTGCTGCTCGGCGTGCGCAAACACCTGTCGCCGAGGCTCGGCCGGGCGCTGATCGGCAGGGCGGAGACGGGACCGCTGGCCGGCCTCATGGTGTACGACGCGCTGCAGGATCCGCGTTCGGCGCAGTTGCTCCTGGAGCGGCTGCGGCGCCCCGGCACGGCGGGTCCGCTGTGCTTCGAGGGCGACCCGTCCGTGCAGGTGCCCGCCGGGCTCGTGCCGCGGGTGCTGGAGGCCGAGCAGTCCAACTCCTCGCTGGTGTACGGCGACGCGTTCATCCTCAAGGTCTTCCGGCGCATCCAGCCCGGCGTCAACCCGGACCTGGAGGTGCCCGGGGCGCTCGCCGAGCAGGGCTGCGGGCGGGTACCGGCGCCCGTGGCCTGGTTCCGTACGACACATCCGCAGGAGGCGACGCTCGGCGTACTGCAGCCGTTCCTGCCCGACGCCTCCGACGGCTGGGCGCTGGCCCTGCAGGCGCTCGCCTCCGGCGACGACTTCACCGTGCAGGCCCACGAGCTGGGCCGGGCCACCGCGGACGTGCATCTCGCGCTGGCCGCGGCCTTCCCCACCGGGGCCCACGACGAGAGCGCGCGGACGGCGGCGGCGATGGCCGAGCGCCTGGACTCCGCGGCGCACTGCGTGCCCGCGCTGCGTCCCCATGTACCGGGGCTGCGCACCGCCTTCGGCGCGCTGGTCGCCTGCGATCCCGGCCCGCCGGCCCAGCGCATCCACGGCGACCTGCACCTGGGCCAGGTGCTGCGGGCCGGCCGGGACTGGTTCGTCATCGACTTCGAGGGCGAGCCGTCCCGCCCTCTCGCCGAGCGCCGCAGCGCCCAGTCCCCGGTGCGCGACATCGCGGGCATGCTGCGCTCCTTCGACTACGCCGCCCGGCAGCGCCGGCCCTGGCGCCCGGAGTGGGCCCGACGCTGTCGCGAGGCGTACTGCGCGGGCTACGCCGAGCGGGCCGGCTGGGACCCGCGCAAGAAGCACGGCCTGCTGCGTGCCTATGAGACCGACCGAGCCGTGTACGAGGTCCTGTACGAAGCCCGGCACCGACCGGGCTGGCTCCCCGTACCCATGGCGGCGATCGAACGTCTCGCCGTAAGAGGAGGCTGAAGACGTGGCACTGCGTGACACCTCGCTCCCCGAGCCGTCCGGCCCGCTCATCGCCAGGAGCGCTGCCGCTCCTGCGCTGGACCCCGGCGACCGCGAACGCCTGCTCACCGGCCGGCACCATGATCCGCACGCGCTGCTGGGCGCCCACCCGGTCGCGGGCGGCATCGCCTTCCGCGCCCTGCGCCCGTACGCCCGCACGGTCGGTGTCGTCGTCGGCGGGGAGCGGCACCGGCTGGCCTCCGAGGGCGACGGCCTGTTCTCCGGCGTGCTGCCCCTCGACACGATCCCCGAGTACACGCTGGTGGTCGGGTACGCGGACGGTGAGCACGAGACGGCGGACCCGTACCGCTTCCTGCCCGCGCTCGGCGAACTCGACCTGCATCTCATCCGTGAGGGCCGGCACGAGCAGCTGTGGAAGGTGCTCGGCGCCGAGCCGATGACCCACGACGCGGTGGCGGGCACCCGGTTCACCGTGTGGGCGCCGAACGCCCAAGGGGTCCGGGTCGCCGGGGAGTTCACCTGCTGGGACGGGACGGCGCTGCCGATGCGTTCGCTGGGCGCGGCCGGGGTGTGGGAGCTGTTCGTGCCCGGCATCGGTGAGGGCGCCCGCTACAAGTTCGAGATCACCTCCCGCTACGGCGGCCGTTTCCTCAAGGCCGACCCGATGGCCCGCTGCACCGAGGTACCGCCCGCGACGGCGTCCGTGGTGACGGCCCCGCACTACGAGTGGGGCGACGCGGAGTGGATGGCACACCGTGGGGACATCCCGGTGCACGAGGCGCCGTTCTCGGTGTACGAGATTCATCTGCCGTCCTGGCGACCGGGGCTGACGTATCGTCAACTCGCCGAGCAGCTGCCGGCGTACGTGAAGGACCTCGGTTTCACCCATGTCGAGCTGATGCCGGTCGCCGAGCACCCCTTCGGGCCCTCCTGGGGCTACCAGGTCACCTCCTACTACGCGCCGACCGCACGGCTCGGCAGCCCCGACGACCTCCGGCACCTGATCGACGCCCTGCATCAGGCGGGCATCGGCGTGATCATGGACTGGGTTCCCGCCCACTTCCCCAAGGACGACTGGGCGTTGGCGCGGTTCGACGGGGATCCGTTGTACGAACCGGGCGACTCGCGGCGGGCCGAGCACCCGGACTGGGGGACCTACGAGTTCGACTTCGGGCGCGTCGAGGTGCGCAACTTCCTTGTGGCGAACGCCGTTTACTGGTGCGAGGAGTTCCACATCGACGGCCTGCGGGTGGATGCCGTGGCCTCCATGCTGTACTTGGACTACTCGCGTGACTCGGGCCAGTGGACGCCCAACGTGCACGGTGGGCGCGAGGACCTGGACGCGGTGGCGTTCCTGCAGGAGATGAACGCGACCGTGTACCGGCGGGCACCCGGTGTGGTGACCATCGCCGAGGAGTCGACGGCGTGGGACGGGGTGACCCGCCCCACCGAGAGCGGTGGTCTGGGCTTCGGGCTGAAGTGGAACATGGGCTGGATGCACGACTCGCTCGGCTACATGGAGCACGAGCCGGTGCACCGCAAGTACCACCACAACGAGATGACGTTCTCGATGGTGTACGCCTACAGCGAGAACTACGTCCTGCCCATCTCCCACGACGAAGTGGTGCACGGCAAGCAGTCGTTGGTGTCGAAGATGCCGGGCGACTGGTGGCAGCAGCGCGCCAACCACCGCGCGTACCTGGGCTTCATGTGGGCCCACCCGGGCAAGCAACTCCTGTTCATGGGCCAGGAGTTCGCCCAGGGGTCGGAATGGTCACAGGCGCACGGCCCGGACTGGTGGCTGGTCTCTTCCGGCTACGGTGCGGAGCCGGATCACCGCGGCGTCAGGGACCTGGTCCGCGACCTCAACTCCGTCTACCGGGGCACACCGGCTCTGTGGCAGCAGGACACCCGGCCGTCCGGTTTCCAGTGGGTGATGGGGGACGCCGCCGAGGACAACGTCTTCGCGTTCCTGAGGTTCGCCGCCGACGGCACCCCGCTGCTCGCGGTCTCCAACCTCTCCCCCGTCGTCCGCCACGACTACCACCTCTGGGCGCCCGACTCCGTCCCCGCCTGGCGGGAGGCCCTCAACACCGACGCCGCGCGCTACGGCGGAAGCGACGTCACCAACCCGGACGATCTCAAGGTGGTGGAGGGCAGGATCACCCTCACGCTGCCGCCGCTCGCCACCGTGTGGCTGACCCCGTTGGGGTGACGATCGGCGGGGTACTCGGTGACGTCGTAGCCATGGCGATGTCGCAGAGAGGCGGCCTGAAGGTGCGGACCGTCGGAGTGGAGGAGGAACTCCTCCTCGTGGACCCGGAGACCGGTGAACCGAAGGCGCTGTCCGCCGCGGTGCTGGCCCGGGCGGAGCAGGACGACACCGACGAGGGGGTGTTCGAGAAGGAGCTCTACGGTCAGATGCTGGAGTTCGCCACGCATCCCCAGGCCGAGATGGCGGACCTGAGCGCGGAGATCGTCCGCTGCCGCAAGGAGGCAGCACGGCACGCCGGGGAGATCGGGTGCACGGTGGCCGCCCTCGCCAGCTCGCCGCTGCCGGTGAGCCCGACCGTGGGGAAGGGCACCCGCTACCAGTGGATGGTGGAGCAGTACGGTCTCGCCGCCCAGGAGCAGCTGGTGTGCGGCTGCCACGTCCATGTGGCCGTCGACTCCGACGAGGAGGGCGTCGCGGTCCTCGACCGCGTCCGGCCCTGGCTTTCGGTGATCGCGGCACTCAGTGTCAACTCCCCTTTCTGGCAGGGCAAGGACAGCCACTACGACAGCTATCGCAGCCGCGTGTGGCAGCGTTGGCCCTCGGCCGGGCCGACCGAGCTCTTCGGGTCGGCCGAGCGCTATCACCGCCGCGTGGCGGACATGGTCGCGAGCGGGGTGATCCTCGACGAGGGGATGATCTACTTCGACGCGCGCCTGTCCCAGACGTACCCCACGGTGGAGGTCCGGGTCGCGGACGTGTGCCTGCACGCCGACACGGCCGTCCTCGTCGCGCTGCTGACCCGGGGCCTGGTCGAGACGGCCGCGCGCGAGTGGCGGGCGGGCCACGAGCCGGCGGACCACAGCGTCAGCCTGCTCCGGATGGCCGCCTGGCAGGCCGCGCGCTCCGGTCTCGCCGAGGAGCTGCTGCACCCCGCGACCATGCGCCGGCTGCCCGCCGAGACCGTGGTGCGTGCGCTGGTGGAACACGTCGGCGACGCGCTCGCCGACAGCGGTGACCTGGAGCGCGCCGAGGCGACCTGTGCCCGGCTGCTGAACGGCGGCACGGGCGCGCGGATTCAGCGCGACCTGCTCGCACGGACCGACAGTCTGCGGGACGTTGTCACGACGTGCGTGCGACATACACAGGAGTAGTCATCACGGAACCGCAACTTCCCAGGTTCCGGTCACCATCCGCACTGAGCTGGGCTAGATTCGAGCACCGTCGACAACGGAACTCGTCGGCATGGTCACCCTCCGTACAGCTCAGGAGCAGCGCATGCGCGACTTCGCCCTCGCTCCCCCCACCGTCTCGGCCCTGACCGGCGGGCTGGCCGACAGCATCTTCGACACGGCAGCCCTGAACCCCACTCTTCCGTTGCTCGCGCGCCACCCCACCCTCTCCTCCGCCGCCTGGGAGGAGGTCACCGCCGTGGAAGTGCGCGACGAGGTCGTGGATCTGGCGAAGGGACTGATCGCGTCCGGCATTTCACCGGGCAACCGCGTGGCGATCATGGCGCGCACCCGCTACGAGTGGACGGTGCTCTCCTACGCCCTGTTGGCGGTGGGCGCCGAGGTCGTCCCGATCTATCCGACGTCCTCGCGCGACCAGGTGGAGTGGATCCTGAGGGACGCCGGCTGCGTGGCCGTGCTGGTGGAGGACGAGCAGGCGGTGATGACGGTCGGCTCCGTGTGCGGGGCGTTGCCGCTGCTGCGCCACGTCTGGCAGTTGGACGCGGGGGCGCTGGACGATCTGGTGGGGCGGGGCAGGTTCATCCCGATCGCCACGGTCGACTCGCTGCGCCGCATCGTGCTGCCGGACTCCACCGCCGCCATCATCTACACCTCCGGCACGACCGGTCATCCCCTGGGCTGCGCGCTGAGCCACCGCAATCTGGCGAACCCCGCCGACACGCTGCTCGCGGGCTGGGGTCACACGGTGGTGCCGCCCGGCGAGCAACAGGCGTCGGTCCTCGCCTTCCTGCCGTTCTCTCACGTGTACGGCCTGATGGTGCAGAGCCTGTGCGTCCGCGGCGGGATGGTGATGGGCCACGAACCGGACCTGAGCGAGGAAGCGCTGTCGGCCGCGCTGCGTTCCTTCCGTCCCACCTATATCTGCGCCGTCCCCTCCCTCTTCGAGCGGATCTACAAGAACTTCCTGCGCGCCGCTCAGGAGGCGGGCCGCGGTGCGCTGTTCGAACGGGCGGCGGACACGGCGCGGGATTTCGCAGCGGCCCTCGAACGACACCGGCTGGGCGGCGGTTCGGGTCCTGGTTTCGATCTCCGGCTGCAGCACGCCCTGTTCGAGCGCACGGTGTACCGCAAGCTGCGCGCCGCGCTCGGCGGCCGGGTGTGCCGGGCGTCGTCCGGCGGCTCGACCCTCAGTCGCGAACTGTCCCTCTTCTTCGAGGGGATCGGCATCTACGTCAACGACGGGTACGGACTCACGGAGGTCGGCGGCGGTGTCACCGCACAGCCGCTGGGCCGGGAGATGTCGGGGACGGTGGGGCAGGCCCTGCCGGGCACGGACATCAGGGTGGCCGACGACGGCGAGATCCTGGTGCGCGGGCCGTCGGTGTTCCAGGGCTACGTCAACAACGACGAGGCGACACGGGCGGCGCTGCACGGCGGCTGGCTGGCCACCGGGGACCTGGGGCGGCTGGACTCCGAGGGCTATCTGACGATCACCGGCCGCAAGAAGGACATCATCGTCACCAGCGGCGGCAAGAGCGTCGCCCCGGCCGCCCTCGAACAGCGGCTGAGAATGCATCCGCTGATCCATCAGGCGGTCGTCGTGGGCGACAACCGGCCCTGTGTGGGGGCCCTGATCACCCTTGACCCGCAGTTCCTGGCGTACTGGCGTGGTTCGCTGGCGCTGCAGAGCGACGCGCCGAGCCGGGAGGCCCGCGAGGAGAACGCGCTGCGGGAGGAGATCGGACGGGCCGTGGCCGCCGCCAACAGCGCGGTCTCGCGCTCGGAGTCGATCCGGGTCTTCCGTGTCCTCGCGGAGCAGTTCGACATGTCCAACGGGCTGCTCACGCCGTCCATGAAGCTGCGCCGGGACGCGATCGTGCGGCACTACGCGTTCGAGATCGACGCGATGTACCAGGCACGTACGCGCGCTCCGCGGCAGACCGTGCCGGACGAACTGGCGGGCTGGGACGAGACGGACAACGTCTTCCGGTGAGTGCGAGTGACCTTCTGTGTCCGGCCCAGCCGTACCACTTGCCGCTTCTGGCATGCGTAGCATCCGCCGGCTTGGGAACGTGGACAGTCCATGGTTGTGAGAGCAAGGACGACAGAGCTGTAGACACGGGGGCTGGACAGGTGAGATGCCGACCGAGCCGCATTGGGACATGACATTCGCTCCCGGGGAGCTCCCTGAGCGTGTCACTCGCTTCCCCGGCGAGTTGCGCAACGTGACGGACGCCCGCCTGGACGCGGAGCGGTTCCTCGGCGATCTCGCGGAGGTGACACCTCCGGCGACACCGGAGCACTGGGACGACATTCTCCTGGTCGTCACGGAACTCGCCGCCAACGCGATCCAGTACGCGCCAGGACCCTTCGAGCTGACGATGCGCAGGTCCGTCGACGGCGTCCATGTGGTCATGGCCGACACGAGCACCGTCCCGCCGGCACCGCGCCCCTTCCGCCCCGACGGAGGCGGTGGCGGGGTCGGCTGGCACCTCCTGCACGCCCTGTGCAGCCAGATCAGCGTCACCAGGAACGACAAGGGGAAGGGCATTCACGTCTTCCTGCCCTGGTGAGATCCCGGCACCTCAGGCCGGCTGCTCGGCACCCTGCCGGCGCCGGTCCGCGGGCCGTAGCGGTACCAGCAGGCCGATCGTCTTTCCGCCGCCACGCCGCTTCTCGATGGTGATCTCGCGTGCCAGACGGAGGATCAGCGGCCAGCCGTAGCCGTTGCCGTGGTGCACCACCGGCAGGGCGCCGGATCCGTACGCCATGTCCGGGACCACGTCGCTGTTGTCCTGGACGGAGATCCTGACTCCGTCGGAGGTGGGGGTGACGTCGAACCCCGCGAGTCCGTCGCCGTGCCGGATCGCGTTGGTCACGAGTTCGGACACGACGAGAAGCAGGTCGATGACGTCTTCCTCGCATGCCGTGCCGATGGCCGACTCCCACTGCTCCTGGACGACCGACCGCGCATGTGCGCGTGCCGCCGCCGCGGTCGTCACGTGGACCGTGGCCCGTGTCATGCCGGGCCGGCTCACCGCTCCTTCACCACAAACAGCCCTCCATGCCTCGGTCGACCGGTCCCGCCGCACGCGGCGACACCGGCTACCTGTCCCACAGCACCTGTTACCCGGTCCGACCGTTCGCATTCGGTACGACGTGTCACAGGACGCGGCACACGGCTCGGTGCATGCCGCGCGCGATCACGGGTAATCGCGCATGGCTGCCGCAGTTGTCGTCAGTGGTCGTCCGTAGTCGTCGTTGTTGGAGGTAGACGTGTCCGTTGCCCAGAACCCGTTGTCCGTGGAGGTCAGCCTGCCCGCCCAGGACGTGGCCCTGATCACGGTCGAGGGCTACTTGGACGTCGACACCGCGACGGAGTTCCAGCACCATCTGGCCAACCAGCTGCATCACGGCCGACGGCACTTTCTGCTGGACCTCTCGAACGTGCCGTTCATGGACTCCTCGGGCATGAGCATCATCGTGCGCGTCTACCAGGAGGCCCGCGATCTTCCCGGGAGCGTCCACATCATCTCCCCCACGCCCGCGGTGCAACGGATTCTCGACCTCACGGGCGTCAGCATCACGGTGCCGGTGTCGGAAAGCGCCGAGGAGGCACTCGCCCGCATCATCCAGGCCCAGGGGTGACAAGGGGTCACCCGCGCGGTTCCGGAAGCTCGATCGATATTCTTTCCCGTCCCCGGTGCGTTTCGATACTCGGACGGGCATGGTTGTGATCGACGCGTTCGTCTGCCTGCCGCGCCCAGCTGGCGGAACGGCTGAGGTGACGGTGGGATCGATGTGGTGCGCACAGAGATCCAGGGCAGTCGAAGGGCGTCGGTTGCAGACCGCCTGGAGCCGCAGAGAGGGATGAACACCGTGACACGACCCAGGATCCTGGTGGTTGGGGCAGGCTTCGCCGGTGTGGGATGCGTCCGCCGGCTGGAGCGGAAACTCGCGCCCGACGAAGCGGACGTCACGCTGGTGACGCCGTTCTCCTACCAGCTCTACCTGCCCCTGCTGCCCCAGGTGGCCTCCGGGGTGCTGACGCCCCAGTCGGTCGCCGTCTCGCTGCGGCGCAGCAAGAAGTACCGCACCCGGATCATTCCGGGCGGAGCCATCGGCGTCGACCTGAAGGCCAAGGTCTGCGTCATCCGCACCATCACCGACCAGATCGTCAACGAGCCCTACGACTACATCGTGCTGGCCCCCGGCAGCATCACCCGTACCTTCGACATCCCGGGGCTCACCGAGCACGCGTACGGCATGAAGACCCTTGCCGAGGCCGCCTACATCCGCGACCACGTCATCTCCCAGCTCGACCTGGCCGACGCGAGCGACGACCCGGCGGAGCGCGCCTCGCGCCTGCAGTTCGTCGTGGTCGGCGGCGGGTACGCCGGCACCGAGACCGCGGCCTGTCTGCAGAAGCTGACGCACAACGCGGTCAAGCGCTACCCCCGCATCGCTCCCGGATCGATCAAGTGGCATCTCATCGACATCGCCCCGAAGCTGATGCCGGAGCTGGGCGACAAGCTCGGCCGCAGCGCGCAGGAGATCCTGGGACGGCGCGGCATCGACGTGTCGTTGGGCGTCTCCATCGCGAAGGCGGGACCCGAGGAGGTCACCTTCACCGACGGCCGTGTGGTGCCCACCCGCACCCTGATCTGGACCGCGGGTGTCGTCGCCAGCCCGCTCATCGCGACGCTCGGCGCGGAGACCGTGCGGGGCCGGCTCGCGGTGAACGCCGAGATGAACCTGCCTGGCCAGGACGGTGTGTTCGCGCTCGGCGACGCCGCGGCCGTGCCCGACAAGGCCAAGGACGACGAGAGCGCCGTCTGCCCGCCCACCGCCCAGCACGCGATGCGGCAGGGCAAGCACGTCGCCGACAACGTGGTCGCGACCCTGCGCAACCGGCCACTGGCCCCGTACGTCCACAAGGACCTCGGCCTCGTCGTCGACCTCGGCGGCAAGGACGCCGTCTCCAAGCCGCTCGGCATCGAACTGCGCGGCCTGCCCGCGCAGGCCGTCGCCCGCGGCTACCACTGGTCGGCCCTGCGCACGAACGTCGCCAAGACGCGCGTACTGACGAACTGGGTCCTCAACGCGCTCGCCGGCGACGACTTCGTCCGCACCGGCTTCCAGGCCCGCAAGGCCGCCAGGCTGAAGGACTTCGAGTTCACCGACGCCTATATGACACCGGAACAGGTGCGGGCCCACGTCGAGGGGACGGACCGTAAGGACGCGTGAAGCGGGCGGGCCGTCCGGTCGCGCCGTGACATGCTGAGATCCGGATCATGACGTGAAGCGGGAGTGAGTACGGCGGCGTGAGGGCAGCGGGTGGGTCGGTCCGGGGACGGCTGCGCGATCTCGTCGCGGCCAACGATCCCGGGTTGCTGCGGTTGGCCGCGGGCCTGCGGACGGTGGGCGCCATCGCTCTCACGCTGGCCGTGCTCTCCCTGCTGGGTGCCGACGTGCGCCTGCTGGTGGCGGGTGCCATCGCGGCCATGGTCTCCACCTTCGCCATCCGGGAGAAGCAGCGCGCCGCGCAGGCCGTCACGCTGGCGCTGGGCCTCGCGGTGGCGCTCGCCTCGGTGTCGCTGGCCGCGGTCCTGCACTCCCGGGTCGTGGGCGGTGACCTGTTCTTCGTCGTCCTCATCTTCTTTGCCGTCTACATCCGGCGGTTCGGCGACCGGGGCACCGCGCTCGGGCTGATCGGCTTCCAGGTCTACTTCATGTCCCTGTTCGTCGGCGTGAGCCTGTCGGCGCTGCCGAAGCTGTGGGGCGTGGTCGCCATCGCGGTCGCGTCCAGCGCCGTGGTGCGCTTCGCGCTCGTACCCGAGACGCCCGCGGGGATCCTGGAACGGCTGCGCGACGCCTTCCGCGCCCGGCTGGCACAGCTGGTGACCGCGCAGCTCGGCCTGCTGGACGCCGGGCCGGACGACATCGACAAGGCGCTGCAGGACGTGCGCGACGGCACCGCGCGTCTGCACGACACGGCCATGATGATCCAGGGCAGGCTGGAGGAGGGAACCTCCGACGAGGCGGCGGCGCGGCTCGTGCAGCGCCGGATCGCGGACGCCGAGATCGCCGCCGAACGTCTGGGCCTGCTGTTGCTCACCGCCCGCAGTGCCGAGCGGGCGGACACGCTGACCCTGCATCTGCCGGGCGCGCCCGTCCCGCCGGGCGGGCATCTGCCGGTGCCCGACGAGGCGACCGCCACGTTGTACCGCGACCTGGAGGCGCTGCGCCTGCTGGTGCTGCGGCCCGTGTCCGTGGGCACCGGGACCGGCCTGGCCCATCTGCGCAACCGGCTCCTCGGCTACCGCGACGAGGAGAACCTCCCGAAGGCCTCGCCCGCCGTGCAGGACGTGTTCCGCGGCATCGGCGAGGCCGCCCGCGCGGTGCTCGGGCTGCGGATCGCGCTCGGCGGGCCGCAGGACGACTCGGAAGACACCCCGTCGACGGCCCGTTCACGCGAGGAGCTGGACGCCGAGGACGCGGCGATCGACGCGGGAGAGGAGGCCGCGGAGGAGACGGCGAGGGGGCTGGACAGGCCCACCACGCGTGCCGCCGTGCAGGTCGCGGTGGGGTCGTCGCTGGCCATCGTGGGCGGTGAGTTCCTCTCCGGCCAGCGCTGGTACTGGGCGGTGCTGACCTGCTGGATCGTGTTCATCAACACCGCCTCGACCGGCGAGATCCTCGTCAAGGGCTACCGGCGGCTGCTGGGCACCGTTCTGGGCGTCGTTGCCGGTCTGCTGCTCGCGGGGCTCGTCGGACACCACACCTGGACGGCGTTCGGGCTGGTGCTGCTGTGCGTGTTCGCGATGTTCTACACGGCGCCGCTGTCGTACACGCTGATGTCCTTCTTCGTGACCGCCGCGCTGGGTGTGCTGTACACGCTGCTGCACACCTACAGCCTGTCGGTGCTGGTGCTGCGGGTGGAGGAGACGGCGCTCGGCGCGGCCTGCGGGATCATCGCGGCGGCGTTCGTCCTGCCGGTGCACACGGACCGCCGTACCAACGACCTGCTCGTCACCGTGCTGGACCGGCTCGCGGAGGTCACCGAGGCAGCGGTCGAGCAGCTCAGCGGCGGTGACCCGGCCGAGCTGCTCGACAGGGCGCGCGACCTGGACCAGGCGTTGGCCGACCTGCGGGCCGCCACCCAGCCGCTCACCCACCCGGTCACCCCGATGCGGGCGCGGCGCAACACCGCCCGCTATGTCGTGGCGCTCCTGGAGACCTGCGCGTACCACGCGCGCTCGCTGGCCGCGATGGCCGAGCTGCTGCCCACGCATCCCTCCATCGCGGCGGATCCCCGTCTGCGGCGGGCCGGGCAGCGCATTCTGCGCAACATCGGGGCGATCGCCGCGCGGGTCGCGGACGACCGGGCCGCCGTCGAGGTCGGGACCGGGGCGAGCATCGCGGCGCTCCTGGAGTCCGAGCTGCCCGGCACCTCGCGATACGGGCGCATCACCGACCGGGTGCTCAGGCATCTGCAGCGCCTCGACGAGGCGGTGGTGGGCCTGGCCCGGCCGCTGGAGGTGCCGGTGGCGGCGCCCAAACGGTGACCGTCCTTCAGAAGTCGGTGGGCAGGCCGCTCACCTCGGCGATGCCGCGCAGTTCCTCGTTCTGCCGGTGCCGGTCGCGGATGTAGTCGGCGATCTCGCCCAGCCGTGCCGGGTCGGAGGCGGTGTCCGCGTCGGTGATCACCCTGACAGGACCCGTTCCTTCGAGGTCGATCTCGACCACCTCGTTGTCCAGTCTGCCGGTGACCGCGGCGGCGATGACCAGGGCCGCCTCGTCGCGCACCTCCTGGGACAGGCCGTCCCCATGGTCCCCGTCCAGCGCGAAGTCCATGCCGGGAAGGCGTTCCTCCTCGATCGCCTCCAGGATCGGTTCGACCACGCCGAGGAGCCGGCTGTAGTCCTCCGTGTCCATCCGGGTACGCAGAAGACCGAGGTAGACATCGACGGGTCGGTGCTCCGGTGGAAACTCGGATTCGTTCATGCCCCCCGTGTTCCCCGTGTGCCGCGCGTCAGACCCTGCGCCAGCGAGCCAGGGCGAAAGAGAACAGACCGAACAGTACGAAACCGGCCGCGACGCAGACGAGCAGCGACGGGCCGAGCGGGGTGTGGGCGAACGAGCGCAGGGTGTCGTCGAGTCCCTTGGCCCGGTCCGGCCGGTAGTCGACCGCGGCACGCACCGCGAAGGCGCCGGCGGCGGCGAACACCACACCGCGTGCCGCGCCGCCGCCCACTCCGGTGACGTCCACGAACCGTCGGGACCATCGGGACATCCGGCCGAGCCTGAGCTCGTCGCGGTAGTCGCGCCGCAGGGCCCGTGCGGCGATCCACACGCCGCCCACGACCACGCCGACTCCGGCCGCGCCCACCAGCCACTGCCCGGCGGGCAGGTCCAGGACCCTGGCCGTGACATCGCGGGACTGCTTGTCGCTCGATCCACCGCCGCCGCCGTGGGGGCCGGCCGCGAACCTCAGCACGGAGTAGGCGACGAACACGTAGAAGACGCACCGGACCGCCGCGAGCAGCCGCTTTCGCGGTGTACGGCCGTCCGGTCCGACCGAGCCGAACAGGGCCTCCGACAGCCGCCACAACGCCATGCCGGCCAGTCCGAGGCCGAGCGCCCACAGCAGTACGGCGCCGAACGGCTGCCCGGCGAGGGTGGCCAGGGCGCCGCCGCGGTCCGCCTGCCGGTTGCCGTCTCCGAAGGCGATCTGCAGGGCCAGGGCGCCGACCAGCAGGTAGATGGCGCCGCGTGCGGCGAGCCCCGCCCGGGCGGCGCCCCCGGTCACCGAACCGCGCGCTGCCCGCTCGGCCTCCAGCCGGCCTGTCCGCGCCATGGCACTCGTGTTCATGAGGACCTCCCCGAATCCGAATGCCCCGACGCCGGACGGGCACACCGTCGTGTGTTCATGCCCTTCGCATCCGCGTGCCCCGCATGCGACGGCCCAGGGCGTGCAGATACTCCAGGGCGTCCAGGACCACGGTGCGGTCGTGCCATGCGAGCCATCGGCCGCCGTCGCCGCCCACCACGTCCAGGACCTTCAGCTGGGCCCTGGTCAGCCCTTGGAGGGTGTGTTCGGAGTGGGCGGAGACCATGCCCACGCACAGACCCGCCGCGGTCGTGAGCGGCACGCTGTGACAGGCCCTGCTGCCGGCCGCGAGGATCGCCGCCCTCGACGGCTCGTCGAAGACCGGGTCGCTCTCCACGTCCCGCACGGTGACCTGGGTGCCGTCGCGGGCGGCCTTCGCACAGGCGGTGCCGGTCGGCCCGACGTAGGCGAAGAAGTCGACGAAGTCCGCGGTCAGCCCCGTGTGCTTCTCGATGACCAGACCGCGCCTGGCCCGGTCGGCCACCTGGACGTTTCCCATGTCGGTGCCGACGACCGCCAGCGTCTGGCTCAGTACGGCGCCCAGGACGGCACCGCGGTTGCCGGGTTCCGGCGGGCGGTCGGCCTCGAAGCGCAGCGCGGGCTCCGGGAGGCGGACGCGCTGGGGGAACCACAGCTGTTCCCCCGGGTCCGGGCGCGGGACGGTCGCCACGGCCCCGGACAGGATCCGCATCTTGACGTTGAGCCGCTGCGAGGTCTGCTGCAGGAGTGCGAACGCGCTGTCCGCGTCGGGCAGCCCGTAGCGCTCCTGGAGGATGCCCTGCGCATGCGATATCTGCGGGTAGGCGCGGGCCTTGGCCCTGAGGTCCCGCACCTGTGCCCGCAGCCGTTCCAGCTCTTCGCGCTCCGGCTCGTCGCCCGTCGCCCCGGGTCCTGGCCCTGGTCCTGGCGCTGTCATCCAACTCCGATCTCAGTGGTTTCGGGCGGTGCCTGCGGTGTCGTCGTGGTCGCGAGCAGCCGGTGTGCCGCGTCCAGGGCCCTTCTCACATCCCGCGTGCCGGTCGACACGCAGAGGGTGTACGCCAGGTCCTGCGCCCGCGGGCTCATCCGGCCACCGTTCTGCTCCGCCTCCTCGGCCTGCACGTTCTCGTACTCCTCCACGAGCCTTCTCAGGACGGCAGGATGGGGGATCAGCATCGTTCGTTCACTCCTCGTCCGCTCGGACCGGTTCATGCGACGGACGGCCGGTCGTCGGCACCCTTGCGGCCGCCCAGCGCCTCGGCACGCACACGGGCGCAGCTGCGGCTGATGAGGCGGGAGACATGCATCTGGGAGATACCGAGCTGGTCCGCGATCCGGCTCTGCGTCATGTCCTCGAAGTAGCGCATGTAGAGGATGGCGCGCTCGCGTTCGGGCAGCCGGCGCAGTCCTTCCTTGGCGGACTCGCGGTCGATCACGACGTCGTACGAGGTGTCGGAGGCACCGAGCGTGTCGGCGAGGCTGTAGCCGTCCTCGTCGCCCGAGAGTTCGGCGTCCAGGGAGAGGGTGCTGAAGCTTTCGAGGGCTTCGATTCCGGCGCTCACCTCGTCCTCGGTGAGTCCGGTGTGCGCGGCGAGGTCGGCCACCGTGGGTTCCGGGGTGCCGGGAGTCTGGGTGAGTTCCCGGCGGGCCACCCGGACCTTGTTGCGCAGTTCCTGCACCCGGCGGGGCACCCTCAGGGCCCACATCCGGTCCCGGAAGTGCCGCTTGACCTCACCGGTGATGGTGGGCACCGCGTAGCTTTCGAAGGCGCCACGCTCCGGGTCGAAGCGGTCGATCGCCTTGACGAGGCCGAGGGCCGCGACCTGGCGCAGGTCCTCCACGGACTCGCCGCGGTCGCGGAACCGGCCGGCGATCCGATGGGCCATGGGCAGCCACGCGGTGACGAGTTCGTCGCGGAGCAGGTCCCGCTCGGGGCCGTCCTCCAGCGTGGCGAGACGGGCGAAGTATTCGGCCGTGTCGGGTGCGTCGTCGTGCCGCCGCCCGCTGGGGGCGGTCGGCCGGGTCTGGGTGCCGGGACGGCTTGTCGACGTGTCGATGAGCATGCGGATTCGCTCCTGAACGAGGGTTTCAGGGACATACCGCGGGAGGATCGCCGTCCGGACCGACTGAAGGGGCCCGGGGTAGCGATACCACTCCCGCTGGGGCGCCTCCGGTCCGAAGCACGAACGTCCGTATGCCCTGCCCACGTGGGAACAAACCGCACCTGCGAAAAAGCGTTCAGTCCAGGGCGACCACGGCGGTGATGCACTTGCCGCCGGCGGGCAGCTCGGACACCCGTACGTCCCGGGCCAGGCGGCAGACGATGGGCCAGCCGTGGCCGCCGGGGTGCTGTCGTCGCAGGGGGTCGGCGGGCTGCCTCGACACGGGCAGCCGGTCGCTGCGGTCGCACACCGAGACGCGTACGCCCGTGCCGAGGACGTCGACGCTGAAGTCGGTGACGCCTCCGCCGTGCAGGATGGCGTTGGTCGTCAGCTCCGTGGCGACGAGCAGGGCGTCACACAGGGCCTCCGGATCACAGGTGGTGTGTGTGAGCCGGCAGCGTTCGGTGACAGCGCGCTCGACCGCCCTTCGCGCCTCGGCGGGTTTGCACCACCGTGAGGGCCGTGTCTGCTGCGCGCCCGGTCGTTCGAGGGCGGGTTCGGTCCGGTGCTCCTCGCACATCGCCTGGCTCCCCTGATCGGTGAAGAACCCGGCCTCCGTGTGCGGGGGAGGAAAGCGGGCCCCGGCGACACCTGCGGCCGCCGTGTCCGGGCCGATGCCTGATGGGCACAGCAGTTTCCCGCTCGCGCAGCGATTCCGACTCCAGCTGCGCGAGCACCACAGGTCTCTTCTCATCGGCTCACCGGGACGGGCCTTGCCAAACCTCCCGGCCGGATGCGGGATCCAGGCCATCGGAGTGAGAAACGTGGGTAGGCGGATGCCATGACCGATGTCGTGGACTCAGACGAGCTGCTGCGCCGCATCCGGCGTGCGCGGGACTGCGCGCAGCGAGAGGAGCGGGCGTGGCGGACGCGGGGTGAAGGCCTGCGGGCGACCGATCCGGAGGCGGCGCACGAGGCCGCCGTAAGGACTCTGACCTACGAGGCGGTCCTGTGCGTACTGGACGAGATCCTGACCCCGGGCAAGCGTGCCGATGGGACCTGACCTGCGGGTGGGGAGCCGCCGGGTGGGCACCGAACCGAGCGCGCGGGGGCGGCCGGCGAAGGGCCCCGGAGTGAAACCGGTCACTTGGCCCGTTCTGGGGGCGCGAAAACCCCGGTAGATGGTTTACGGTTCATTCATACGTGGTGACGGAGTCGACCGTACTGTCCTCCGACGCCACCGCTTACGGCCCTGGCTGGTCTCCCCCGTCCAGCCAGGGCTTTTTCCTGTCTTCGGGGTGCTGTGCGAGAACTGCCGTCCGCCGAGGTGCCCGGGGCGTCCGCAGCGGCTGAAATGGGCGTAGGGAAAGCACCGGAACCGATCCTCGGCGAGGAGCCCCGCGTCATGACCAAAGCGATAAAACTGCTGACCGCTCTTCCCCCGCCGCAGCGCCAGAGCCTGATGGCGCTCGCGCGGGAGGTCTCCTTCCCGGAGGACACCCGGATCTTCGAGGCGGGCGGCAGGGCCGACCGCTTCTGGGTCATCCGCTCGGGCGCCGTCTCCCTCGACCAGCGGGTCAACTCGCTGCAGCGGGTGACGGTCGCGAGCCTCGGCGCGGGCGATCTGCTCGGCTGGTCCTGGCTGTTCCCGCCGCACGAGTGGGACTTCGGCGCGGAGGCCTTCAGCCCTGTGCGCGCCTACGAGTTCGAGGCGGCGGCGGTGCTGCGCCTGTGCGAGGAGGACACGCACCTCGGGCTCGCGCTCGTGCGCAACGTCGCCGAGATCCTCGCGCACCGGCTGGAGACGACCCGCGGCAAGCTCATGGAGCAGCACTCGATCAGCCGGCGCAGCGCCTTCTAGGCCCCTCTGGGCCCTGGCGGGGCACTGGGCCGCCTCGGGGCCGGAGTTCGGGCACTGGGGGGCATGGGGGTCAGATTCGGTAGCGGCGCAGTGCCGGGACCGCGGCGGCCAGGGACAGCATCACGGCGACGACGAGGAGGCCGCCGCCGGCGACCGCTGTGCGCGGACCGAGGGCCGAGCCCGCGGTGCCGTGCAGGACATCGGCCAGACGCGGTCCGCCCGCGACGACGACCGTGAAGACGCCCTGCATACGGCCGCGCATCTCGTCGGTGGCGGCGGACAGCAGGATCGCCCCGCGGAAGACCATCGAGACCATGTCGGCGACCCCGGCCAGGGCGAGGAACGCCGCGGCGAGCCACAGGTTGCCGCTGAGTCCGAAGCCGGTGATCGCTGCGCCCCAGGCGACGACCGCGCCGATCACCATCCAGCCGTGCCTGCGGGCCCGGGAGAAGGTGCCGGAGAACAGTCCGCCCAGCACGGCGCCGATGGGGATCGCCGCGAAGAGCAGGCCCAGCGCGAGCCCTTCGCCGTAGGAACCGAAGGTCTGCGCGGCGAGTTGCGGGAACAGGGCGCGTGGCATGCCGAAGACCATCGCGATGATGTCGGCGAGGAAGGACAGCAGCAGCACCTTGTGCATGGAGATGTAGCGGAACCCCTCCGCGATCTCCCGCACGCCGGCGCGACGCGTCGTGGATCCCGCCCGGGGCGGCAAGGTGGGCAGCTTGTACACCGCCCACACCGTCACGCAGAGTGCGACGGCGTCGATCAGGTACAGCTCGGGCAGGCCGATGACGGGTATGAGGGCGCCGGCGAGCAACGGTCCGACGACCTGTCCGGTCTGCATGACGGTGGAGCCGAGGGCGTTGGCGGCGGGCAACTGTCCCTCCGGCACCAGACGGGCGATGGAGGCGTTGCGCGCGGGGGCGTTCAGGCCCCAGAACGCCTGCTGCACGGCGAGCAGGACCATGAGCGCGACCACGGACTCCAGCCCGGCGAAGGCCTGGAGCCAGAACAGCAGCGAGGTGACGGCGATGCCGCTGTTGGTGATCAGCAGCAGCTTTCGGCGGTCCATGCTGTCGGCGACCGCGCCGCCCCACAGTGCGAACACGATCAGCGGGAGCAGGCCGGCGAGGCTCGCGGCACCGACCCACGCCGAGGACCCGGTGATGTCGTAGATCTGCTTGGGTACGGCGACCGCGGTGAGCTGGCTGCCGACGGCGGTGACGATCGTGGAGGACCAGAGGCGGCGGTAGGCCGGGATGCGCAGGGGGCGGGTGTCCATGGCCCAGCGGCGCCAGCCGCGCCGGGGTGGGTCGGCCGCGACCGGGTCCGGTGTCTGCGGTTCGGTGCTGCTCTCGCTGGTGTCCACGGGCTTCCTGGTTGCTCGATACATCTTTCGGGTCGGGGGTTCACTATCCCAGCACCGTCCGGGAGTTCGGGACGCGCATGCTCAGGTCGTGGATCTCAGGCCCTGCGACGAGCAGGGCACCGGGCGTGATCATCGTCGCGGCGACCGGTCCGTCGACCGGTCCGTCCCGCGAGCCCCGAGGGACTCCAGCTGTGCCGCCGCGTTGTCGAGCAGCATCTCCAGTGCCGTCGGATACGCGCTGTCGACCATGCGGGCCGCCAGCAGGGGCGCTGCCTCGGCGATGCGCGGGTGGGTGGTGCGGGGCAGGTGGGCATAGGTCGAGCGCCACATGGTCTCGTCGGCCCGCAGGGCGTCGCTCGGCAGGGCCAGGGAGGCGGCGTCGAGAGCGGCGAAGGCCAGCGTCTGGTCGATGAAGGCGTGGTAGATGCGGACGGTGTCCGGGAGCGGGAAGCCGGCCGTGCGCAGGATGTCCAGGACGGCCTCGTCGGCGGCCAGTTCGTTGGTGCGGCCGGTGACCCGGCTCGTGGTCAGCACCGCCGCCTGCGGGTGGGCGACGTAGGCGGCGTGGATACGCAGGCCGACGGCGCGCAGGTCCGCCCGCCACTCCCCCGTCGGCCGCCAGCCGTCGAGCGCCTCGCCGATGAGCGCGTCACCGATGGCGAGGGTCAGGTCATCCATGCCGCTGAAGTAGCGGTAGAGGGTGCTCGGGTCGGCGTCCAGGGCCAGACCGAGGCGGCGGGCGGTGAGGCCCGCGCTGCCGTGTTCGCGCAGCATCCGCAGCGCGGTCTCGACGATCAGCCGCTCGGACAGCACGGTGCCGCTCTTCGTGGGCCGGCGCCTGCGCCGCTTCTCCTCGGGCACGACCGGTTTGGGCACGACACGACCTTTCGCCTTATGCCAACGCCATTGACCTTACGTGAGTCGGCCGCGTTGTATCTCCGGCAGGGGCCCCTCGTCATCGATCCTCAGGACAGTCATCGGTCCTCAGGACACTCATCGGTCTTCAGGACCCATCGGTCCTTAAGGACAGGGAGATCTGTCATGCGTGTACTGCTCGTGGGCGCCGGCGGGGTCGGCACCGCCGTTACCCGGATCGCCGCCAGGCGGTCGTTCTTCGACGCGATGGTCGTGGCCGACTACGACCCGGCGCGGGCCGAGGCCGCGGTCGCCGCCCTCGGCGGCGAGGGGGCCCGCTTCCGTGCCGAGCGCGTCGACGCCGGCGACGAGGAGGCGGTGGCGGAGTTGCTGGGCCGGCACGACTGCGACGTGCTCCTCAACGCCACCGACCCGCGCTTCGTGATGCCGCTGTTCCGAGCCGCGCGCAGGGCCGGCGCCACCTATCTCGACATGGCGATGTCGCTGTCGCACCCGCACGCCGAGCGGCCCTACGAGGAGTGCGGCGTGAAGCTCGGCGACGACCAGTTCGCGCAGGCCGAGGAGTGGGAGAAGGCGGGCGCACTGGCTCTCGTCGGCATGGGCGTGGAGCCCGGCTTGTCGGACGTGTTCGCGCGGTTCGCGGCCGACGAACTCTTCGACGAGATCGAGGAGATCGGCATCCGTGACGGCGCGAACCTCACCGTCGACGGCTACGACTTCGCTCCCTCCTTCAGCATCTGGACCACCATCGAGGAGTGCCTCAACCCGCCCGTCGTCTACGAAGCCGACCGAGGCTGGTTCACCACCGAGCCGTTCAGCGAGCCCGAGGTGTTCGACTTCCCCGAGGGGATCGGTCCCGTGGAGTGCGTGAACGTGGAGCACGAGGAGGTGCTGCTCGTGCCGCGCTGGGTTCAAGCGCGCCGGGTCACCTTCAAGTACGGCCTGGGCCGGGAGTTCATCGAGACGCTGAAGACGCTGCATCTGCTCGGCCTGGACCGCACCGGACCGGTGACCGTGCCGAGCGCCGCGGGGCCGGTCGCGGTCTCGCCCCGGGACGTGGTCGCCGCGTGCCTGCCCGACCCGGCGACGCTGGGCGAGCGGATGCACGGCAAGACCTGCGCGGGCACCTGGGTGCGCGGCACCAAGGACGGGAAGCCGCGCGAGGTGTACCTGTACCACGTGGTCGACAACCAGTGGTCCATGGCGGAGTACGGCAGCCAGGCGGTGGTGTGGCAGACGGCCGTCAATCCGGTCGTCGCCCTCGAACTCCTCTCCACCGGCGCCTGGTCGGGCTCGGGCGTCCTCGGTCCGGAGGCGTTCCCGGCCCACCCGTTCCTGGACCTGCTGACCGCGTACGGCTCCCCGTGGGGCATGCGCGAAGAATGAACACGGGATCTTCGCGACTTACGTTGTTTCACTCGCGCATCGACAGGTGACCCGGAATCGAGTAAGCCATTCGCGAGGGCACGTACGACTTCGATCGCAGGTGACTTTTGATGGACTACTGGCGAGACCAGGCCACGTGCCGCTACGAGGACCCCGAGCTGTTCTTCCCGATCGGCACCTCGGGCCCCGCGTTGCTGCAGACGGAACAGGCCAAGGCGGTGTGCGCACGCTGCCCGGTGCGGGAGCAGTGCCTTGAATGGGCGCTGGACCACGGGGAGATCCTCGGTGTGTGGGGCGGCACCGGCGAGACGGAACGGCGCGCCCTGCAGCGCCGGCGACGCGCCGCGGCCCGCCGGGGCGGCGCGTAGGGCCTGTTGCGCAAGCGGCGTCTGCCGCGCGACACCGGGCACGCTCCCCCACTGCCTCAAGCGCGTGGCAGGCGCCCCCACTCGCCGCACCGCCCGAACACCCGAGTACACCCAGTACGAGGGCGGTCCTAGACCTCTGAACCCCGCGGCGCCGGGACCGCCGGCAGTCGCAGGGTGAATGTGGCGCCGGCGCCCGGTTCGCTCGCCGCGACGGCCGTACCTCCGTGCGCGGCGACCAGGTGACGCACGATCGGCAGGCCGAGTCCGCTGCCGCCGGTTCGGCGGCTGCGGGACTTCTCGGCACGCCAGAACCGGTCGAAGACGTGCGGCAGGTCCTCCGGTGCGATGCCTGCGCCGTTGTCGGTGACGGTGAACACGACCTCGTCGCCGGAGCGGCGGGCCGTCAGTGTGACGGTGCCGTCGGCGGGCGTGTGCCGCAGTGCGTTGGAGACCAGGTTCCCCAGCGCCTGCCGCATGCGCACCGGGTCGGCGTCCAGCCACGGGGCGCCGTCGGCGTCGGTGCGCACGGTGACGCCGGACGCGTCGGCGGCGACGCGGTGGGCGGCGGCGACCTGGTCCAGCAGGTCGCCGGCGCGGACCGGTTCGCGGTGCAGCCGCAGGGTGCCCGCGTCGGCCGCCGCGAGGTCCTGGAGGTCGTCGATGATGCGCTGGAGCACCAGTGCCTCCTCGTGCAGGGAGGCGAGCAGCGCGGGATCCGGGTCGACGACGCCGTCCCGGGTGACCTCCAGCCAGCCGCGGATGTTGGTGAGGGGGCTGCGCAGTTCGTGCGCGATGTCGCTGACCATCGCCTTGCGCTGGGCCTCCAGGCGTTCGCGCCGCTCCGTGAGGTCGTTGAACGCCTCGGCCAGGATGCCGGTCTCGTCCCGCGTGGTCACCGGCACCCGTACATGCATGTCCGGCGGCTGTTGAGCAGCGGCGGTCAGCGCCCGCAGGGGACGTACGAGCCGGGTGGCGACGACGGCCGTGACGGCGACGGTGACCGCGAGCACGAGACCGGCGGCGCCGACGATCTTGGCCTTGTTGGCCGGTGACATGTCGAAGCGGGGCGGGGTGGTGTCGTCACCGCCGAGGTACAGCTCGGCCACGGGGGCGACATACGGGTCGAGTTGAGCGCGGAGTGCGTCGTCCGCGCAGGTCTGCGCCGTCTTCAGCGCCTTCGCGTCGTCCGCCTCGGCGAACTTGGCGATGACGTACCGGCTCTGGGGCGACCTCCCGCTGGGGTTGAGCATGAGGTAGAGCGGCCCGTCGAGGTGGAGTCCGTGCTGCTGCAGGCAGGTGTCGGCACCCTGGGTCAGTGCGTCCAGGGCCTTCTGCTCGGTGGTGGTCGGCACTCCGAGGTCCCCGTAGCCGCAGTCCAAGGACGGATGGTCGGAGGCCGAGGTCCCGTCCGGGGTGAGGATCACGGGCCGGCCGCTGGGGCTTCGCTCGATCCTGGTCTCGACGCCGTAGCGGTGGTAGCACTTCTGCTGTTCGGCGGCGATCGCATCCGTCCGGGTGCGCTCCTTCGCCGTGAGCCGGTAAGGACCGACGGCACGGGGGTCGATTCCGTCGAGCTGCGCGCCGGACTCGGTGTAGGTGTCGGTGTGCAGGGGATCGACGGTGGCGGCCGCGCCCAGGGGCAGGGAGGTTCCCTTCCGTGCCGAGTCGGCGATGAGGGTGCGGTCGGCGGTGGTCAGGGCGATGCGCCGGCCCGTGCTCGCGGCCAGGGTGCGGACGGTGGCGTCGACGCCCTTCCAGTCGGGGTGGGTTGCGGCGTAACCGCTGAGCCGGGCCAGGATCCGCATGTCGTCGGCGAGGTCCTGTCCCTGTTCCTCACGCAGCGCGCGGGTGGTGGTCTCCACCGCCAGCCAGGCCGTCGCCGCCACGGAGCACACCGCGATGAGCACCGACGCGATCAGCAGCCTGACCAGCATCCGCTTGCGCAGCGGGATGCGGCGCTTCACGGGCGGCTGCCGCTGAGCTTGTAGCCGAACCCGAACACCGTCAGCAGCCGTGCCGGGCGACGGGGGTCGGCCTCGATCTTGCGGCGCAGGTTCATGATGTGGACGTCGACGGCCCGTTCGGTGGAGGCCCGGTCGAATCCTCGGGTGCACTGCAGCAACTGCCGCCGGGAGAAGACCCGTTCGGGCTCCGCCGCCATGGCCAGCAGGATCTGGAACTCGGCGGGTGTGCACTCCACCGGCGCGCCGTCGCAGCGCACCTCGTGCCGCTCCGGATCGACGGTGAGTCCGGCCGCCCGGACGACGGGGTCCTCCCGTACGCCGGTGGTCCTGCCGCTGCGCCGGAGCACCGTGCGGATGCGGGCCATCAGCTCGCGCGG
Organism: Streptomyces sp. NBC_00461; assembly: GCF_036013935.1. Classification (NCBI taxonomy): domain Bacteria; kingdom Bacillati; phylum Actinomycetota; class Actinomycetes; order Kitasatosporales; family Streptomycetaceae; genus Streptomyces; species Streptomyces sp. NBC_00461. Next base: position 9,781,761 of record NZ_CP107902.1, on the reverse strand, counting down.
GCTGTACGGCTTGGTCATGTAGTCGTCGGCGCCGAGTTCGAGGCCGAGCAGGACGTCGTCCTCCTGCGAGCGCGCGGTCAGCATCAGTACGGGGATGTCGGCGCTGGACGGGTCACCGCCGCGCAGGACCCGGCACACCCCGAAGCCGTCGACAACGGGCAGCATGAGGTCGAGCACCACCAGGTCGGGTCTCAGCCTGCGGGCCGCGTCCAGCGCGGCCGCGCCGTCGTGGACCACCGTGGCCGTGTGTCCCTCCGCCAGCAGGGAGCGGCGTATGAGTTCGGCCTGCATCTCGTCGTCCTCGGCGACCAGCACATGTGCGCACACGCGGCGGATCCTAGGCGTTCAGCGGTCGAGGGACGTCGCGTCGCCCATGACGACGACGGGGTGGAGGCCTGGGTCGAGCACGCGGAGCAGTTCCTTCATGTGGTTCTCGGCGATGCTGACGCAGCCGTGGGTGGGGCCGCCGTGGTCGACGTGGAACCAGATGCCGCCGCCGCGGTTCGCGCCGAGGGGGCGGGTCCAGTCGAGGGGTGAAGTGCCCGGCCGGCGGTTGTAGTTGATGGCGATCACGTAGTCGAAGGAGCCCGCGAGCGGTTCGCCCTTGAATCCCGTGCCGGGTGAGGTGAATCCGCCGGCGTGGTGGTACGGCAGCCGGGTGCCGGGGTTGCCGAGCAGCCCGCCGCCGTCGGTGAGGCCGAACACGCCGATGGGTGAGCGCAGGTCACCGCCCATGTGGTGGTCGGACCAGCCCTTCAGCGCGTTGTGTGCGGGCCAGGTCGCGCCGGCCTGCCAGCCCGCGGTCGTGCGCTCGTACACGACCACGGTGGACAGCGCGGAGTTCCTGGCGCGACCGGTGACGACCACGGCTTGGCGGGCGGCGGAGGGGATCCGGGCCAGGGTCCTCGGTCCGAGGCCGGGCAGGTGCAGCGGGGCGGCGGCGATGGACATCTGGGGCGAGGGCGAGGCCAGGGGGCTGATGCCAGGTGTGCTCGCCTGGGCGTTGGCGGCGCCGGACGGGTGGCCGGGTGAGGCCATCGCCCCGCCGCCGCATCCCGTCAGCAACAGGGAGGCGGCGAGCAGGGCGACACGGGGTCTATTCATGATCACGGATCGACTGTGACCGACACATGTGAGGAACTCGTCAGGATTCAGGCGTGGTTCGGCTTTCCCCGACCGTACAGCCAGGTGGTGAACAGCGGGTCAAGGTTCTTACCGGACTCACGCTCCGCGAGGCGTACGAACTGCGCGGTCGTCCCGTGTCCTTCGCGGTGCACGGCCGCCCAGGTCCGCAGGATGCGGAAGAACGTCCGGTCGCCGACTGCCCTGCGGAGTTCGTGCAGGGTCATCGCCCCGCGGGCGTAGACGGGGGTGTCGAAGATGTTCGCGCCACTGCCGGGGTCGCCGGGCGGGAATGCCCACAGGCGGTCGCTCGCCGGGCGGGCGTAGAGCGCGTCGAAGGACTTCTGGGCGCTGTCGCCGCCATGCTGCTCGCTGTAGAGCCACTCGGCGTAGGTCGCGAAGCCCTCGTTGAGCCAGATGTCCTTCCACGAGGTCAGCGACACCGAGTCGCCGAACCACTGGTGGGCGTTCTCGTGGACGAGGGTGCTCAGGTCGGGGGCCGAGTCGTAGACCGGACGGGACTGGGTCTCCAGCGCGTACCCGACGTTCGGCGCGCGGTCCACGATCGATCCCGCGGCGCGGAACGGGTAGGGCCCGAAGAGCTTGCTCTCCCATTCCAGGACGGACGGCAGCTTCTTGAGGACGGGCGCCGCTTGGGACGCCTCGCGCGGGTCGACGGCGTTGTAGACGCGGATGCCGTCGCGGGTGGTGTACTGCTCGACCTTGAACCTGCCGACCGTCGCGGTGGCGAGGTAGGCGGCCATCGGTTCGCGCTGGCGCCAGTGGAACGTGGTGTGTCCGTGCCTGGTCCGCTGTCCCACCAGGACGCCGTTGGAGACCGCCGTGCGTCCGGCGGGCACGGTGACCGTGATGTCGTACGACGACTTGTCCCTCGGGTGGTTGTTCGCCGGGAACCAGGTCATGGCGCCCTGTGGCTCTCCGGCGACGAACGCCCCGTCGTCGGTGGGTATCCAGCCGTCGAGCGACCCGTCGGGGTCGGTGACCGGCTTCGGGGTGCCGCTGTAGGTGACGGTGACGCGGAACTCCTCGCCCGGATGCAGGGGCCGGGACGGGGTGACGACGAGTTCCTGGCCGTCACGGCGGTACTGCGCCGTCGCCCGGCCGACGGTCAGGCCGGTGATCTTCAGGCCCGTGAAGTCGAGGTCGAAGCGGGTCAGGTGCTGGGTGGCGCGGGCGGTGAGGACGGCGGTGCCGTCGAGGTGGCGGCTCGCCGGGTCGTAACGGAGGGTCAGGCCGTAGTGGTCGACGTGGTAGCCGCCGTTGCCGGCGAGCGGGAAGTACGGGTCTCCGGCGCCGGGTGCGCCACCGGTGCCCGCGGAGGCGGGCCCGGCGGCGGCCAGCAGCGCCGCGAGGGCGACGGGGACCGTTGCGGTCAGCGCCTCGCGACGGAGGACCGTGGTGGATCTGACGCTCTGCCGGCGGGACTGCCTCATCTGCGCTCCTGGAATCGTCGATGATCAATCACGCCAGGCTATGGGCCCGCCCGGCGCGGGTTCCTCCTCATTCGGGTCAAGTCACACAGCGTCACCGGACGCCCCGGCACTACGCTCGATGTCATCCTCCATCGCAGAAAGGCCCGGCCATGAGCGTTCGCGTGCGTCGCGTATACGAACCGCCCGAGCCGGAGGACGGCGTCCGCGTCCTGGTCGACCGGCTGTGGCCGCGCGGCCTGTCCAAGGAGGCGGCGCGCGTGGAGGAATGGCCCAAGGCCCTCACTCCGTCGACCGAGTTGCGCCGCTGGTATCACGCGGGCGAGGGATCCTACGAGGAGTTCGCCGACCGTTACGAGGCCGAGCTGGACACTCCCGAGACGGCCGAACTCCTGCTCCATGTACGGGACTTGGCCGCCAAGGGGCCTGTGACGCTGCTGACCGCCGCCAAGGCCCCCGAGCAGAGTCACACCGCCGTGCCGATCCGACTGCTGGATTCGCCTTCCAGGTAGCTTGCGGTGACGGCCGACGCGGCTGCCATGATGCTGAGTTGGGGGTTCACCTCCGGGCAGCCGGGCAGGACGGAGGCGTCGACGACGAGGACTCCTTCGGCGCCCCGCAGCCGACCGCGGGCATCGGACGGCGCCCGCCCCGGGTCGCCGCCCGCGGCGACGGTGCCGGCCGGGTGGAAGGCCGACAGGTGCAGATCGCGTGGGGTGATCCCGGCGAGCAGCGCGTCGAGTTCGGCGAGGGTGCGGGCACGTGGTGCCCGTGGGACGCCGGTGAGGACCTCGTGGGCCCCGGCGGCGAACAGGATCCGGCCCATGGCCCGTACGGCCGTCATCAGCAGCTCGCCGTCCCGGGGGTCCAGGCTGTAGCGGACGAGCGTGCGGTCGCGGCCGAGGACCCGGCCCGCGGGCCGGTCGGCGATCATGGCGCCGAGGATCGCGAGCCGGTCGCCTCCCTCCAGTTCCCGGCGCAGGGAGCGTCCGAGGCCGGGCAGGACGAAGCTGCTCATGCCGGGCGGGCTCGCGGTCGCCTCGATCAGGATCCCGCGGTCGTGCAGTTCCTCGACGCCGACGCTCTGCAGGACGCCTTCCCAGGACGTGACCGGTTCGGTGAAGCGGCCTGCGACGCTGGTGGCCGGGTGGACGCTGAGGTTGCGGCCCAGGCGGGGGTGGGTGCCAAGGCCTGAGCGGCGCAGCAGCGGCGGGGTCTGCAGCGCCCCCGCGGCCGTGACGACGAGGGGGCTGAGGATCTCCAGCTCGCTGCCGTCCGCCCGGCGCGCCCGGATGCCCGCGGCCCGTGGCCGGCCCAGGCGGTCGTGGTCGGTCAGGATCCGCAGGACTCGTGCGCCGGTGACGATGCGGGCGCCGTGAGCGCACGCGTCGGGCAGGACGGACAGCTGGACGCTCTGCTTGGCACCGGTGGGACAGCCCACCACGCACTGGCAGGAGCCCTTGCAGCCTGGTGCGTTGCGGCGCAGCGGGCCGGCCCGCCAGCCGAGGTGCCCGGCACCGGCCAGCGCGAGCAGGCCGTTGGCGCCGAGCACGTCGAGCGGTTGGGTGGCGACGCGCAGGGTGCGTTCGATCTCGTCGAGGTGTGCGGGGAATCCGTCGGCGAGGTGGAAGCCGTTGCGGCTGCTCCAGCGGTCGAGGACATGGTCCGGAGTGCGGTAGCAGGTGCCGGAGTTGACGACGGTGGTGCCGCCGACGGCCCGTCCGACCGGCAGCAGCAGGGGCGGGACGCCCAGGGCCGCCGTCGCTCCGCCGTTCCGGTACAGGTCGGTGAAGCGCTCCAGCGGTGCGCGGCGGCCGAAGGACGCCGTGGTGTGGTGCTCGCCCTCCTCCAGCACCACGACGGCGAGCCCGGCGCGCGCGAGGGTGCGGGCCGCCACGGCTCCGCCGGCGCCGGACCCCACGACCACGGCGTCGGCGGTGGCACGCGCGGGCCACTCCTCGGCCGGGGTGCAGTCCAGGGGCGGATCGTCGGGCACTGCGGGTGTCCGCGCGGCCGGTGTCCGCTCGGTGGCCGCGGCGAGCAGCACGGGCACCTTGAGAAGGTCGAGGGCCGGTACGAGTCCGGGGCGCGCGGCGAGCGAGACGAGCACGCTCTCCCGCTCGTCCGGCGTGAGCGCGGCCAGGCGGCGACCGCTGTGCAGGACGGCGTAGGCGTCCACGGCGGTGGCGGCGACACGCACGCCGGTGCGTACGGGCGCGGGCAGCGCGGACAGGAAACCGTCGAGTCTGCCGGGCACGCGTGCGAGCCACTCCTCCTCCGAGGGGTGTCCGGTGTCGGCGAGCAGGGCGGCGACCAGTCCCTGCGCGCTCACCGCTCCCCCACCTCGGCGTGCGCGGTGCCGCGCAGCGTCCAGGAGGCCTCGGTGCGCCAGTGTCCCCACCAGCGCTCCAGCAGGATCTTCGCGTCGGCGCTCTCACTGTTGCGGCACACCGCGGGGGCGCCGTCCGGGTCGCGGTACTCCAGGGCGAGCGTGCGCTCGGCGGGCTGGGTGACCTCGACGCGGACCCGGCGCAGCAGGGTGCGGCCGGTGGCCGTCCAGTCGGGCAGTCCGATACGGGCGTGAAACCGGCCGATGCCGAGCAGGCCCACCGCGGAGCGCTCCGCCCGGCGCGGCCAGGTGCGGTCGCGGTGCCGCAGGCGCAGGAAGACGAGCGGTGGCAGCCGCCGCAGCACAGGCCGCGTCGACACCGCGGCGATCACCTCGAGTACGTCCGAGCCGCCCAGCTCCGCGTGCAGCCAGGCCCACCGTTGTGCGTTGCCGTGGCCGTGGATGCGGGCGGAGGCACCGGGGGCGCCGCGCAGGGCCAGCGTCCGTTTCCCGTCGCTGAACGTTCCGTCGTACGTGGCGCGGGCCGCGGGGAGCATGTGGGCGGCGGGGAGCAGGGGGCGCCGCCAGGACCAGCGGGGAAAGGTGAACAGGGGCTGTGCCAGCGGCTGTTCGGTGAGATCCCAGCGGAAGCCGCCGGCGCTTCCGGTCAGTCGCCCCGGGATCGCGGCGACGCCTTCGGCGGTGAATCCGTTCGTGGGGTTGTCCCAGGTGGTGGGCCCGAAGCGCACGTGCCGGACCTCCGCGTCGGGTGGGAAGGCGGCCGCCCAGCCGTGAGCCTGCGGCGCGGATCCGTCGGCGGGCGCGACCAGTTCGTGGTGCAGCCAGATGCCGGTGCCCGTGGCGGGGTCGGTGAGGGTGGTGTACCAGACCTCGGTGCGGCCGGGGCTGCCGTCCCAGCGCGGTGCGGTGTACCGGGCTGGGTCCTCCCGGCGGGGGAAGCGGAAGCTGAGGAGGAAGGGCGCCAGGCCTGTGGTGAGGGGGAAGCGGAGGCTGCCCGTTCCGATCCGCGCGCCGTCCTCGTACAGCGTGAAGGGCAGTACGGTCATCGACTTCACCGGGTGACGCGGGGTGAGTGACTTCCAGCCGTCCAGGGTGAGCCGGCGGCCGGCGGCGGTGAACGTCAGCCGGTAGCGGATGCGCCGGCGGGCCAGGGGCGAGATCTCCAACTCGCCGGTGGCGTCCGGGTCGTCGGTCAGTCCGGTGATGCGTACCCGGCCGCCGATCCGGGCCTCGGTCGTGCGGTGCGGCCGCAGGACCTGGTCGGCCTCGGCCCGCAGGTCGAGTCGGATACGGCGGACCGGGTCCCCGGCGTCGAGCCGGACCGTCCCGACCATGGTCTCCGTGAACGACGTGCCCCTCACGCGAGTCCCTCCAGCATGATCCGCTCGGTGTCGCGCAGATAGGTGTCCGCGGCGGAGTGTGCCCGTCGGCCGTCGCCCGAGGTCACCGCCTCCACCACCGGAGCGAGCCGCCGGTGCGCTGCCTCCGGGTCGGTGAACGGCCCGCGCAGGGCTGCGCGGACGGGGAGGTAGGCGTTGAAGAGGGTGTTGGTGAGCAGGACGTAGACACGGTTGCCGGTCGCCCGGGCGAGGGCGCGGTGCACCTCCACGTCGGCGAGCTGCACGGCGTCCCCTCCGTCCGCCTCCCGTACGGCCGCAAGGAGGCGGCGCAGTTCGGTGTACTGCTTGCGGTTGGCCCGCGCCGCGGCCCGTTCGGCGATCAACGCGCCCACGGACCGGCGTACTTCGAAGATCTCGCGCACCCATGTCGCGTCGTGCCGCACGAGCATCGGCAGCAGGTCCGCGCCGCCCAGCCGTGCGTAGTCGCGCACCTTGGTGCCGACGCCGTGCCGGGTCTCAAGGAGGCCGGCCTGCACCAGCCGGCCGAAGGCGTGCTTGAGGGTGGTGCGGGTGACGCCGTATCCGTCGGCCAGTTGGCGTTCCGGGGGCAGATAGCTGCCCGCCGGATGGCGTCCGTCCAGGATGTCCTCGCGCAGCCGGGTCTCCAGGACGTCCACGATCGTCTCGCGGGGCAGTGCCTCCACGGATGTCACCTCGCACGGAAAGGGGTGGATGAGTGGCTGAGCCACTGAACCAGTGCGCGGCGGCACCGGTCAATCCCCTTGCTGCGACCGGTTGTTCACACACCTGCGCCGCAGGGGCGGTCGGGTCGCCTTCCCCGACCGCCCCTGCGGCGCGCACGTGCGGAATCGGTCAGGCGGTCTGCTTCGCCGCCGCCCGTCCGGCCGCCCGGCCGGAGAAGAGGCAGCCGCCGAGGAAGGTGCCCTCCAGGGCGTTGTAGCCGTGGACGCCTCCGCCGCCGAAGCCGGCGACCTCGCCCGCCGCGTAGAGCCCCTCGATCGGGTCACCGTCGGCGTTCAGGGCGCGCGAGTCGAGGTCGGTCTGGATGCCGCCGAGGGTCTTGCGGGTGAGGACGTGGAGTTTGACGCCGATGAGCGGACCCGCCGCGGGGTCGAGGATGCGGTGCGGGGTGGCGACGCGGCCGAGGCGGTCGCCGATGTAGCGGCGGGCGTTGCGGATGCCCTGGACCTGGGAGTCCTTGCTGTACGGGTTGGCGATCTGCAGGTCGCGGGCCTCGATCTGGCGGCGCAGCTCGGCCGCGTCGAGCAGGGGCTTGTCCGTCAACTCGTTCATCTTCGTGACGAGTTGCTCCAGGGTGGGCGCGGTCACGAAGTCGGCGCCCTTGCGCAGGAACGCGTCGACCGGGCCCGGGGCGCCCTTGCCGAGCAGACGGTCGCGCAGGACCGCGCCCTTGTCCTTGGCGGTGATGTCGGGGTTCTGCTCGGAGCCCGACAGCGCGAACTCCTTCTCGATGATCTTCTGGGTGAGGATGAACCAGGAGTGGTCGTGGCCGGCGATGTCCTCGGTGGTGCGCAGGTGCTTGAGGGTGCTGAGGGTGTCGTAGCCGGGCAGGCACGGGTCGGGCAGGCGGCGGCCGAGGGCGTCGAACCACAGTGAGGACGGTCCGGGAAGGATGCGGATGCCGTGGCCGGGCCAGATCGGGTCCCAGTTCTGCACACCCTCGGTGTAGTGCCACATGCGGTCGCGGTTGACCAGCCGTACGCCCGCCTCGGCGCTGATGTCGAGCATGCGGCCGTCGACGTACGCGGGCACGCCCGTGACCATCTCGGCGGGCGGGGTGCCCAGGCGCGCCGGCCAGTAGCGGCGGACGATGTCGTGGTTGGCGCCGATGCCGCCGGTGGTCACGACGACGGCCTGCGCGGTGAGTTCGAACTCGCCGATCCGGTCGCGGTTGGAGGAGATGCCTCGGGGGGCGTTGTCCTGGGCGAGGACCGTGCCGTGCACCCCGCGCGCCGCGCCCTCCTCGATGACCAGCTCGTCGACCTGGTGGCGGTGGTAGAAGGTGAGCAGCCCGTCGCGTGCGGCCTGCTTGGCGTGGTCGACGAACGGCTCCACGACACCCGTGCCGGTGCCCCAGGTGACATGGAAGCGGGGAACGGAGTTGCCGTGTCCGTCCGCGCGCAGGTCGCCGCGCTCGGCCCAGCCGACGGTGGGCAGGAACTTGATGCCGTGGCTCTCCAGCCAGGCACGCTTCTCCCCCGCCGCGAACTCGACGTAGGCACGCGCCCAGCGCACCGCCCAGGAGTCCTCGTCGTCGATCCGGTCGAACTGTGCGCTGCCCTGCCAGTCGCTCCAGGCCAGGTCGAAGGAGTCCTTGATGCCGAGGCGGCGCTGCTCCGGGGAGTCGACGAGGAACAGGCCGCCGAAGGACCAGAACGCCTGCCCGCCGAGGTTGGCGGCGTTCTCCTGGTCGACCAGCGCGACCCTCCGGCCCTGGCTGGTGAGCTCGTGGGCGGCGACCAGGCCCGCGAGGCCCGCTCCGACGACGATGACGTCCGCGTCCATGTCGAGGATTCCTTTTCTTGTCGGGGTCTTGCCGGGGTCGTTCGGGGTCTGGTCGGGCTCTATCGGAGGTTGCCGCTGCCGTCGGTCAGCAGCGCGGTGAGCAGTTGTTTGAGCCAGGCGCGCGCGCCGTCGACGTCCCTGTCCAGCAGCAGTTGGGTGGTGACACCGTCGTACGCGGCGACCACGGCGTGGGCCGCGCCGTCCATGTCACCGAGCACGGCGGGCGGTTCGGCGAAGCCCCCCGCGCGGGCGAGCCGGTCCGCGATCGCCCCGCGCAGTCGCGCCCGGTGCTCCAGCAGCGTCTCGGCGACCTGTGGATCGCGGGCGGCGTGCACCAGGAAGTCCGTCTTCACCAGGAGCCAGTCCAGATCGAGGAGCAGCACCTCGGTGACGCGGTCGACCGCGGCCGGCACGTCGAGGTCCGGCCCGTCCTGGGCGAGCGCTCCGGCCACCTGGTCCGCGATCAGGTCGGCGCGCTGCCGGTAGAGGGCGAAGAACAGCTCGTCCAGGCTGTCGAAGTTGGAGTAGAAGGCGCCCCTGCTGTAGCCGGCGGCCTCGCAGACCTCCTCGATCGAGACCCGCCCGAAGCCCTTGGCCGCGAACACGGCGAAGGCGGCGTCGAGGAGATTGGCGCGCGTGCGGACCCGGCGCCGGGTGACCCGCCGCACCGTCTCTCCAGCAACCATGAGCCCTCCGTTCGATACGGGAATGTATCCGATACATCGATGTATCGAAAGCTCTCCGACATTAATAGGAACACACTTTCGAATAAGGAGTACGCTGGATCCATGACCACGCACCTCCAGGGCTCGCTCTTCGACCAGACCGACCAGCTGCGTCTCGGCTCCCTCGACGGGATCCGCCGGACCCCGCTCGGCCTCGGCGCCTGGATCGACGTGCTGCCCGGATGGCTCGCCGGCTCGGACAGCCTGTTCGAACAGCTGGCCGCCGAGGTTCCGTGGCACGCCGAACGACGCACGATGTACGACCAGGTCATCGACGTACCGCGGCTGCTCGCGTACTACCGAGCGGGCGACGCGCTCCCGCACCCGGCGCTGGACGAGGCCCGCCGCGCGCTGTCCGCGCACTACACCGAGGAGCTGGGCGAGCCGTTCACCACGGCCGGGCTCTGCTACTACCGCGACGGACGGGACAGTGTCGCCTGGCACGGGGACCGGACCGGACGGGGCGCCCGCGAGGACACGATGGTCGCCATCCTCTCGGTGGGCGCGCCACGCGATCTGCTGTTGCGTCCCGCGCGGGGCGGCGACAGTGTGCGACGCCCGCTGGGGCACGGCGACCTCATCGTGATGGGGGGCTCCTGCCAGCGGACCTGGGAGCACTGCGTACCGAAGACCGCACGCGCCGCGGGGCCGCGCATCAGCATCCAGTTCCGCCCGCACGGCGTGCAGTGAGGCGGAGAGGCGGCCGCTTCGGCTGCACGCAGGGGGCTGCCTCCGGCGGACGGTGCCGGAGGCAGCCCTACCGCAGGTCGGGACCGCCCGCAGATTGGCGCGGACCCGCCGGTTCCGGTGCGGGCCGGGTCTGCTTTGCTGGTGCGGTCGGGCAGGGACCTCACCACACGGGGCAATCATGCGGGCAGACGTGCGGCAAGTCGCCGACGGCATTCATCTGGTGCACGGCAGCAACACCAACTGGGTGATCCTCACCGAGGGTGACGAGATCACCCTGATCGACACCGGCTACCTCGGGGACCGGGAGCAGGTGCTCGCGTCCCTGGCGACGGTGGGCGGTTCACCGGAGGCGGTCGCGGCGGTGCTGATCACGCACGCGCACAACGACCACCTGGGCTCAGCCGAGTACCTGCGCAGCACCTACGGCACGCCCGTGTACCTCCACGAGGCCGAAGTGCCGCACGCGCGCCGGGAGTTCCTGCACCAGGTGACCGTCGGGCAGGTAATGCGGAACAGCTGGCGGCCCGGTGTGCTGCCCTGGTCGGTGCACGCCCTCCGCTCCGGCGGCACGGCCCATGTGCCGGTCGCGGCCCCGGAGGTATTCCCGACGACGGGCCCGCTGGATCTGCCGGGCCGGCCGGTGCCGGTGCACACGCCCGGCCACACCGACGGGCACGCCGCCTTCCACCTTCCGCACGCCGGGGTGCTGATCTCGGGCGACGCCCTGGCCAGCGCCCACCCCACCTCGCGGGTCAAGGGGCCGCAGCTGCTGCCCGACATGTTCCACCACCAGCGCGAACGTGCCGTTGCCTCACTGGACGTACTGGCCGCCCTGGACGGCGACCTGCTGCTTCCCGGACACGGCCCCGCACACCGCGGTCCAGTGGGTGAAGCGGCACTTCAGGCCAAGGAGCGCGCCCTCTAAGGTGAGGTGACGATCACCGGCGAGGCAAGGAAACGCGAGCCATGGCACTGCAGATCAGCGCGACGAACCCGGAGCATCCCGCGCTCCTGCTGGCCCTGCCCTGGCAGCTCCCGCTGGAGGAGTGGCCCGACGAATACCTGGTCCCCCTGCCGCGCGGTATATCCCGCCACGTCGTGCGCTACGCCCGCGCCGGGGACGAGGTCATCGCCGTCAAGGAACTCGCCGAGCGGCCCGCGCTGCGCGAGTACGAGCTGCTGCGCGACCTGGACCGGCTCGGCATACCCGCAGTGGATCCGCTGGCCGTGGTCACCGGGCGGGCCGACGAGGAGGGCGCCCCGCTGGAACCGGTGCTGATCACCCGGCATCTGCGCGGGTCGCAGCCGTACCGCTCGATGTTCGAGACGACCATGCGCCCGGCCACCATGCACCGTCTCATGGACGCGCTGGCCGTGCTGCTGGTGCGCCTGCACCTCGCCGGATTCGCCTGGGGCGACTGCTCGCTGTCCAACACCCTCTTCCGACGCGACGCGGGCGCCTACGCCGCCTACCTCGTGGACGCCGAGACAGGCGACCTGCACCCCCGGCTCAGCGGCGGACAGCGCGAGTACGACCTCGACCTCGCCCGGGTGAACATCAGCGGCGAACTCCTCGACCTGGAGGCGTCCGGAGCACTGCACCCGTCCGTGGATCCGGTCGAGTTCGGCATGGAGATCTGCGCACGCTACGGCGGCCTGTGGGAGGAGCTGACCCGCACCTCCGTGTACCCGGCCGGCAAGCACCACTACATAGAGCGCCGGATCCGCCGCCTCAACGAACTCGGATTCGACGTGGCCGAGATGCAGATCCAGCACTCCTCCAACGGCGACACCGTCACCTTCGTGCCCAAGGTCGTCGACGCCGGCCACCACCAGCGTCAACTGCTGCGCCTGACCGGCCTGGACACCGAGGAGAACCAGGCCCGGCGGCTCCTCAACGACCTGGAGAGCTGGATGGCCACCCAGGACGACTACGCGCCCGGCGACCCCCTCGCCGCCCGCCCCGAGGTGCTGGCCCACCGATGGGTGCGGGACGTCTTCCGGCCCACCGTGAGGGCCGTCCCCCTGGAACTGCGCGGCACGATGGACGCGGCGGAGATCTACCACGAGCTGCTGGAGCACCGTTGGTACCTGTCGGAGCGGGCGCAGCACGACATCGGGCTGGACACGGCCGTCGAGGACTACATCAACAGCATCCTCCCGACGGCTCGCGACACGCTGCTGCCCATGACCGGCGAGTGACTCAGGTGTGCGGGACCACGGCCACGGGGCAAGTCGCGTGGTGCAGGACCCCGTGCGCCACCGAGCCGATGCGCGCGCCCACCGCCGTACGGCGCGCGCGTCGGCCGACGACCATCAGCTGGGCCCGCCCGGTCATCGACAGCAGCACCTGACCCGCGCTGCCGATCTCCACGTGCTCGACCACGGGCACGTCGGGGAACCGCTCCCGCCACGGCTGCAGGGCCGCGGCGAGTGCCTTCCTCTCGAAGGGCTCCAGTCCTCCGGCCTCGTCGAGGAGGCGCATCGAACCGGGGCTGTAGGCGAACACCGGCGGCAGCGTCCAGGCCCGCACCGCCCGCACGGTGGCGCCCCGGGCGGCCGCCGTCTCGAACGCGAACCGCAAGGTCTCGGCGCTGTCATCCGGCTCGCCCTGCTGGCCGACGACGACCTCACGGCCGCCGGCCTCGGCCGCGGGCTGGTCGCCGGCGCGCACGAGCACCACCGGCCGTGCCGCCTCGGCGATCACCTGCTGGCCGACGGAACCGAGCAGGAAACCGACGACGGGCCCGTGCCCGCGCGAGCCGAGCACCAGCAGCTCCGCCTCCGCGGCCGCGGCCAGCAGTGTCCCGACCGGCTCACCCGTCACGACATCGGTGGTGACGTCGAGGTCCGGATGCCGCCCGGTGACGCCGCGGACCACCTCGTCCAGCCCGTCCCGCACCCACCCGGCCTGCGTGTCCGGGTCGGCCGCGTCGATCCCCTCGTACGGCTGGAAGCTCCAGGCCTGCACCACCCTCAGCGCCAGCCCCAGGCGCACCGCCTCCCTGGCTGCCCAGTCCAGTGCGGCGATGCTCTCCTCGGTTCCGTCGACCCCTGCGGTGATCGGGCGCGTCATGCGGCTGCCTCCAGTGTCGTGGCCACGTCCATCGCAGCCAGTCTTCACCACCCCGTCCCCGCGACCTCGCAAGGGGAGCAAGGACGAGCCACCGACCGGCGGCCCGCCGTATACCGGAGCGAAGCGGGACGATCGAACATACGATGGGCGGGAGCCGGCGCGGTGGCTGCCCTTGCGACAGGACTCGCCGTGCCGTCGGCCCGACCACTCGGGGTGGGAGACGTATGGCACAGGCGTCCGACGCAGCGCGGACCGTGATCATGACCGTGGACGACGACCCGGGAGTGTCCCGTGCGGTCGCCCGGGACCTGCGACGCCGCTACGGCGAGTCGTACCGGATCGTGCGCGCGGAGTCCGGCGAGTCCGCGCTGGACGCGCTGCGGGAGCTGAAGCTGCGCGGTGATCTCGTGGCCGTGATCCTCGCCGACTACCGCATGCCGCAGATGAACGGCATCGAGTTCCTGGAACAGGCCCTGGACGTGTATCCGGGGGCCCGGCGCGTGCTTCTGACCGCGTACGCCGACACCAGTGCGGCGATCGACGCGATAAACGTCGTCGACCTGGACCACTACCTGCTCAAGCCCTGGGACCCGCCGGAGGAGAAGCTCTACCCCGTCCTGGACGATCTGCTGGAAGCCTGGCGCTGCAGCGACTTCCGGCCGGTGCCCAGCACCAAGGTCGTCGGACACCGCTGGTCGGCGCGCTCCTCGGACGTACGGGAGTTCCTCGCGCGCAACCAGGTGCCGTACCGCTGGTACTCGGCGGACGAGCCGGAGGGCAGGCGGCTGCTGGCGGCGGCCGGGCAGGACGGGCAGCGGCTGCCGCTCGTGATCACCCCGGACGGGACGCCCCTGGTCGAGCCGGAGGCGCCCGAGCTGGCCTCGCGGGTGGGCCTGGCGACGACTCCGGCCGCGGACTTCTACGACCTCGTCGTCATCGGCGGCGGGCCGGCCGGGCTCGGTGCCGCGGTGTACGGGGCGTCGGAGGGGTTGCGGACCGTGCTCGTGGAGCGCTCGGCGACCGGCGGGCAGGCGGGCCAGAGCTCGCGGATCGAGAACTACCTGGGCTTCCCGGACGGGGTGTCGGGCGCCCAGCTCACCGACCGTGCGCGGCGGCAGGCGGCGAGGTTCGGCGCCGAGATCCTCTCCGCACGGGAGGTGACGGGACTGGAGGCCAACGGGGCCGCGCGGACGGTGCGGTTCTCGGACGGCTCGGCGGTCGCCGCGCACAGTGTGATCCTCGCGACCGGGGTGTCGTACCGGCAGTTGGAGGCGCCCGGCTGCAACGACCTGACCGGCTGCGGGGTGTTCTACGGCTCGGCCCTCACGGAGGCGGCCTCCTGCCAGGGGCAGGACGTGTACATCGTGGGCGGCGCCAACTCGGCCGGGCAGGCGGCGATGTACCTGGCCCGGGGCGCCAAGTCGGTCACGCTGCTGGTGCGCGGGGCGGACCTGTCCGCGTCGATGTCGCACTACCTGATCCAGCAGATCAACGAGACGCCCAACATCTCCGTGCGTGCCCGCACGGTCGTCGAGTCCGCGCACGGCTCCGACCACCTGGAGCAGCTCACCCTGCGCGATGTGGACAGCGGGCGGACCGAACTCGTCGACGCGCAGTGGATGTTCGTGTTCATCGGCGCGGCCCCGCTGACCCACTGGCTGGACGGGACGGTGCTGCGGGACGACCACGGGTTCATCCTGGCCGGACCCGACCTCACGCCGGACGGGCGGCCGCCGGCGGAGTGGGAACTGGACCGGCCGCCGTACCACCTGGAGACCAACATTCCCGGCGTGTTCGTGGCGGGCGACGCACGCGCCGAGTCCGCCAAACGCGTCGCGTCCGCCGTCGGAGAGGGAGCCATGGCCGTGATGCTCGTCCACCGGTATCTGGAGCAGTCGTGAGCGGGGAGCCGGCGCCCTGCAGCCCGCAGGAGATCGGATCGCTGTTCCTGTTCGAGAAACTGACCCCTGAGCAGAAGGGGCGGCTGTGCAGCGAGGGGAGGGTGGAGCGGTACGAGGCGGGGCCCGTGTACACCGAGGGCGAGCCCGCCACCTGCTTCTACGTGATGATCGAGGGCACCGTCGTGCTGTCCCGGCGGGTCGGCGGCGACGACGTGGAGGTGACCCGCACCTCACAGCGCGGGGTGTACGCGGGGGCCATGCAGGCCTACATCGCGGAGGACCGGGTAAGGCAGGTCTACAACAACTCCATGCGTGTCACGGAGCCGACGCGGTTCTTCGTGCTGCCCGCCGACACGTTCGCGGCCATCATGCAGGAGTGGTTCCCGATGGCGGTCCATCTCCTGGAGGGGCTGTTCTTCGGTTCGAAGAGCACCCAGCGGGCCGTCGGCCAGCGTGAACGACTGCTGGCGCTCGGCTCGTTGTCCGCCGGGCTCACGCACGAGCTCAACAACCCGGCCGCGGCGGCCGTACGGGCCACCTCCACGCTGCGGGAGCGGGTCGGCAAGATGCGGCACAAGCTCGCGGTCATCGCCCAGGGCTCCTATCCCCCCGAAGTCATGGCCAACCTCATCGACATCCAGGAGCGCACGGCCGAACGCGTCGCCAAAGCGCCCACGTTGAGCCCCCTGGAGGCGTCGGACCGGGAGGACACGGTCACCGACTGGCTGGACGACCACGACATCCAGGAGGGCTGGCGGATCGCGCCCACCTTCGTGCAGGCCGGTCTCGACGTGGACTGGCTGGACCAGATCGCGGCGGCCGTGGACGCGGAGATCCTGCCGAACGCGATCGGCTGGCTCAACTACACCGTCGAGACCGAGCTGTTGATGGACGAGATCAACGACTCGACCAACCGTATCTCGCATCTGGTCGACGCCGCCAAGCAGTACTCACAGCTCGACCGCGCCCCGTACCAGCACTCCGACGTCCACGAACTCCTCGACAGCACCCTGCTGATGCTGGGAGCCAAGATCGGCCCGCGGATCGAGGTCGTCAAGGACTACGACCGTACGCTCCCGAAGATCCCCGCCTACCCGGCGGAGCTCAACCAGGTGTGGACCAACCTGATCGACAACGCCGTCTCGGCGATCAACAGCACCGGTGAGAAAGGCACGTTGACGGTGCGGACGGCGCTGGAGCCCGACCGGCTGCTGGTGGAGTTCCGTGACACCGGGCCCGGTGTGCCCAAGGACATCCGGGACCGCATCTTCGACCCCTTCTTCACCACCAAGCCGGTGGGCGAGGGCACCGGGCTCGGCCTGGACATCTCCTGGCGGATCGTCGTCAACAAGCACCACGGCACCCTCCAGGTCGAGTCCGAGCCCGGGAACACCCGTTTCCAGGTCCTTCTTCCGCTCACCGCCACGGACGACGACCCGCCTGAGGAGCCTGCATGACCAGCGACAACGGAATCGACACCAGCGTCCCGCCGAGCGGCAGCGGTTGCGTCGAGTGCGACGCGGTCGGCGGCTGGTGGTTCCATCTGCGGCGCTGTGCGCAGTGCGGTCACATCGGCTGCTGCGACGACTCCCCCGCCAAGCACGCCACCGCGCACTACCGGGCCACCGGCCACCCGGTGATCCGCAGTTACGAGCCGGGCGAGCGCTGGTTCTGGAACTTCGACACCAGTGAGCTCTACGAATCCGGGCCCGGCCTCGCTCCGCCGGAGAGCCATCCCGCGGACCAGCCCGCACCGGGGCCGGCGGGACGAGTGCCGGCGAACTGGACGGAGACGCTGCGCTGAGGCCCTGACCTCCGCTGGCCCCGGCCGCGCTGTCAGTGCCGCGTGCCAGGATGGATCCGTGCCGCAGACGCTGTTCACCACGCCGCTCATCGGCCGGGACGACGAGATCGCCCGGCTCGCCACGCTGCTGGAGCGCGCCCGCGGCGGCGAGGCCCGGGCCGTGCTGCTCGCCGGGGACGCCGGCGTGGGCAAGACCCGGGTGCTGGACGAGGTCGCCGGACGGGCCGCCCGGGCCGGGATGACGGTCCTCACCGGTCACTGCGTGGACCTCGGTGACGTGGGGCTGCCGTATCTGCCCTTCACCGAGGTGCTGGGTGTGCTGGCCGCAGACGAGCGGTTCGCGGACGTCCTGGCACGGCACCCGGTGGTGGACCGGCTGCTGGGCGCGGGTTCCGACGCCACGCGGGACGACGGGGGCCCCGCCCCGCACCGGGACAGTGGGGGCGGGCGGCTGCGGCTGTTCGAGGGCGTGGCGGGGCTGCTGGCCGATCTGGCGGAGATCGCTCCGCTGCTCCTGGTCCTGGAGGATCTGCACTGGGCCGACCAGTCCTCACGGGATCTGCTGCGGTTCCTGCTCAGCCGCGGCATCCTGCAGCGGCCCGCGGGCGGTGCGCCCACCCACCGGCTCGCGGTGTTCGCCTCCTACCGCGCGGACGATCTGCACCGCCGCCATCCGCTGCGCCCCCTCCTGGCCGAGCTGGTGCGGCTCCCCGCGGTGGAGCGGCTGGAGCTGCGGCCCATGGCCGACGCGGAGGTGACCCGGCTGGTGCGCGCGCTGCAGGACCGTCCGCTGCCGGAGGCCACGGTCCGCGGAATCGTCGCGCGCGCCGAGGGCAACGCCTTCTACGCGGAGGAACTGCTGGCGGCCACGGACACGGAGGCGGGGGGTCTGCCCAGCGGCCTTGCCGACGTCCTCCTCATTCGCATCGAGCAGCTGTCCGACACCGCCCAGCAGGTACTGCGCACGGCCGCCGTCGCCGGCCGGCGCGTCGAGCACGACGTGCTGCGCGAGGCGGTCGGGCTCCCCGAGGACGAGCTGGAGGCGGCGCTGCGCGAGGCGATCGGCCGGCAGCTGCTGATCCCCGGGCACGCGGACACGTATGCCTTCCGGCACGCCCTGGCCCGGGAGGCGGTCTACGCGGACCTGCTGCCGGGGGAACGGGCGCGGCTGCACGGCGCGTTCGCCCGCCTGCTCGCGGGACGCGGGCACCCGGCCGAGAGCGCGGCCGAGCGCGCCCACCACTACCGCGAGAGCCACGACCTGGCCGAGGCGCTCGCCGCCTCGCTGGAGGCGGCCGGGTACGCCGGCCGGGTGGGCGCGCCCGCCGAGGAGCTGCGGCATCTGGAGACCGCCCTCGACCTGTGGGAGTCGGTGGACCCGGCGGCCCGGCCCTCGGGGGAAGGCGTCGACCGGGTGACGCTCACCCTGCGCGCCTCGGCGGCGGCCGCGCACGCCGGTGACTCGCACCGTGCGGTGTCCCTCACCAGGGCCGCGCTCGCGAGCATCGGCCAGGACGCCGACTCCGAGCTCGCCGCCCGGGTCCGCTACACCCTGGCCGGCAATCTGATGAGCGTCGACAGTCTGACGGCCGCGTTCGGCTACAGCAGCGAGGCGCTCGACCTGATCCCTGCCGAGCCGCCGACCCGGACCTGGGTGTGGGCGGCCGCCACGCACGTGATCGCCGCCCGCCACATCGGGGAGAACGAGACGGCGCTGCGGGTCGCCCGCCAGGCCCTGCGCGTCGCCGAGCAGCTGCGGGTCGCGGACGCGCAGGCCGACCTCCTGGTCTCGCTGGCCATCCTGGAGGGCGGCGGGCGGCGCACCGCCGAGGGCCGTGAGCGGCTGAAGGAGGCCCGCGAGCTGGCCCGGCAGGCGGGGAACGCACCGGTGGAGATGCGTGCCCTGTTCAATCTCGCCGTCGGCTGCTTCGAGTCCGGTGACCTCGACGGCTGTCTGCCGTGGGTTGCCGAGGGCCTGGACCGCGCCCGCCGGGCCGGGCTGCTGTCGTCGCCGTATCCGCTGGAGATGCGCTATCTGCAGCTGCTGGTGCTGTACACGCTGGGCCGCTGGGACGAGTGCCTGCGGACGGCGGCGGACGATGTGGCCGTGCTGCCTTCGGCGGGCGCGTACGCCATGGGTCCCGCGCTGTATGTGGCGCTGGCCCGCGGTGACCTGGGCGCGATGGAGCGGGCCCGGGTTCTGCTGGAGGGCCCGTTCGACTGGATGGCCACCATGGTCGCGGGTATCGCGCTGACCGAGGCCGCCGTGCTGCGGGGTGAGCCGGAGGAGGCCGTGGAGCGGACTCGGGCCACGGTGGAGGCGCTGACCGACGAGACGGGCCATCGCCCCGACCTCTCGGTTCGGCTGGCGGCCCTCGCACTGTCGGCGGTCGCCGACGCGGCCGTGGACCTTCGCTCGGCCGGCGGCACGTCCGACCGCTGGAAGGACACCGCGGACGAACTGGTCGAGCTGGCCCGGGAGACGGCCGTGCGCGGCGAGGACGGCACTCCCCAGGGCCCGGAGGGGCTGGCCTGGCTGGCCCGCGCCGAGGCGGAGTGGCTGCGGGCGGTGTCCGGGCCGGACGCGGCGGCCTGGGAGAAGGCGGTCACGGCGTTCGGCTACGGCGATGTGTACGAGCGGGTGCGCTGCCAAGTGCGTTTCGTGGACGCCCTGTTGGCGGGCGAGCGGCGCACGGAGGCGGCCGCCCAGGCACGCGAGGCGCATGCGGTGGCCGAGCGGCTCGGCGCGGCGCCCCTGCTGGAGCGGCTGGACGGCCTGATACGCCGCGGCCGCCTCGCCGACGCCCCGTCGTCGGGCGGGGAGCGCCCCTCGCCGCTCACCGCCCGCGAGCAGGAGGTGCTGCGGCTGCTCGCCCGTGGCCGCAGCAACCGGCAGATCGGCGAGGCGTTGTTCATCACCGGCAAGACGGCGAGCGTCCACGTCTCCAACATCCTGGCCAAGCTGGGTGCTTCGAGCCGTACGGAGGCCGTGGCCATCGCCTACCGGGAGGGGCTGATCGCGCCGGAGCCGACGGCATCGGGCTGACCTCGGCCGCCGGCGTGTTGCCGGGCGGTGCAGTCGAGGCTCTTGAGGTCGACGGCGTCGGCCATGGCCTGCATGCCCTTGTCGTTGGGGTGCAGATGGTCCCCGCCGTCGAAGACGGGGAGGATGCGCTCGGGGTCGTAGGGGCTGCGGAGGATGTGGTCGAAGTCGGTGACGGCGTCGAACTCGTCGCTGCCGCGGATGAATTCGTTGACGTCCCGGCGGACCGTCTCGCCGGCCGGATCCCATTCCGACCAGCCCTTGAACGGGGCGACGGTGGCGGCGACGACACACTTGCCGACGGCGTGGACCCGCTCGGCGATCTCCCGGTAGCCGGTTATCAGGTCCTGGGCGGTGACTCCCGTATGGGCCTTGATGTCGTTGACACCCTCGAAGAGGAAGACGGTACGTACGCCGGGCTGGGAGAGGACGTCGCGCTGAAGACGGTTCAGGGCGCTCTGGCCGCCGCCGTCGTCCGCCAGGACCTTGTTGCCGGAGATCCCCTCGTTCGCCACGCCCTTGACGTCGCCGTCGGCGGTCCGCAGCCGGCGGGCGAGGTAGTCGGGCCAGCGGCGGTCCAGGTCAGTGGTGGACTGCCAGCCGTCGGTGATGGAGTCGCCGAGAGCGACGACGGCCGCGGTGCCCGCGGGCGGACGTACGGAGACGGCGTCCAGGTAGAACCAGGAGCCGATCGCCTCCGTCCAGTGGGCGGCGCTCTCCTCGGCGGTGTGGTCGCCCTGGGTCGTGTAGGACGTCTGCATGGCCATCCAGTGACCGGTCGCGGGGCCTGCCGCGTCCGGAGTGTGGATGCTCACCACCAGGTCGGTGGCGGCGGGGGTTCGACCTGGCAGGGCGTCGCTGAGGGCGACGGCGCCCGCGGGGACGGTGACGGAGCGGGCGCCGCCGAAGGTCAGCCGGCGGTTGCTGCCGGGGACCAGTGCGGCGCCCTGCTGCCGGATGCCGGCGTAGGCACTGTCGAAGGTCACCGGCCGGTCCCCGAAGGCGTTGGAGAGCCGGATCCGCAGGCCGCTGCCCGCCGCGCTGGTGCGGACGATCAGCCGGTAGCCGCGGTCGGCGGCCGAGTCGCCCATGCGGTCGGCGCTCGCGCCCCAGGTGACGACGGAGCGGTGGTCCTCGGGCGCTCCCACGACGGTGAACTCGGGCTGCTCGCCGGACGCGTGCACCGGCGTGGCCTGGAAGGCACCGGCCAGCAGCAGAAGCGCGCCGAGGCGGCCGGCTCGGGCGAGGCGGGCCCTCACCGGGCGAGGTCCTTCAGCGTGACGGAGCCGCCGGGGGCCAGGGTCACGGACCGTGAGGCGTCGCCGTACGCCACTGTCGTGGTACGGCCGCCGACGCTGCGGATACGTGCCTCGGTCGGTTTGCCGTCCTTCCAGTGCAGGTCGACGACGAAGCCGCCGCGGGCCCCGATGCCCTTCGCCGAGCCCGACTTCGCCCAGGCGTCGGGGAGCGCCGGCAGCAGTTCGAGGTGACCCGGGCGGGAGTACAGGAGCATCTCGATCACGGCCGCGGGGGTGCCGAAGTTGGCGTCGATCTGGAAGACGCCGTTGCCCTTGCCCAGTTCGTAGATGTCGAAGAGGTTGGCGGCCGTGCCGTTGCTGCCGTCGGTCGAGGGGCGGAGGTTGTTGACGATCAGCTGGTACGCGTTGTCGGCGTTCTTCAGGCGGGCCCAGCACAGGCTGCGCCAGGCGTTGGCCCAGCCGAAGCTCTCCATGCCGCGCGCGGTGAGCAGGGCGGTGGCGCCGGCCACGATGTCGGCCGGGGTGGAGCCGTCGGGGCGGATGCGGTCGCCCGGGAAGAGACCGACGAGCGGGGACAGGTGCCGGTGGGTGGTTTCACCGAGGTTGTCGGGGGACATCCACTCCTCCAGCCAGCCGGTCTTCGGGCTCACCTGCGGGAGATACAGCTGTTTGCGGAGGCCGGAAACGGTAGCCGCGTAGGCATTGTCCCACTGCAGTTCGGCTGCCGCAGTGCAGTAGTTGCCGAACAGCGCCCACACCAGTTCCTGGGCGTAGGTGATGCCCTTGGCGTGGAGGGGACCCTGCTCCGGTGACCAGTCACTGTCGGCGATCAGCACCTCGCGCGTGGTGCCCGGGAGGGTGGTGGTGAGCAGTCGTGCCTCCCAGAACTCGCAGGCGCCCTTGAGCAGTGGGTAGATCTTCTTCAGGTGGGAGCGTGACCCCGTGAACTCGTAGTGCTCCCACAGGGTGTTGCACAGCCAGGCGTTGCCCGCGGGATGCCACCACCAGCCGCCCCCGCCATAGGGGTTGGTGGAGATGGCGACCGTCCAGCCGGCGTTCTTGCCGCTGGAGTTGCGGTAGCGGTTGCGGGAGTCGTTGAACAGGCGGCGGGTCAGGTCGGTCCAGGAGGGGACCTGGGCGACGCAGTAGTCGGTGAACGCGTCGAAGCACGTGGAGACGCCGGCCCGGTCGGCCATCCAGTAGTTCATCTGGATGTTGATGTCGGTGTGGTAATCGCCCATCCAGGCCGGATCGTTGCCGTCGAGCCAGAGCCCCTGGAGTCCCAGCGGCAGGCTGCCGCGCGACCCGGAGATCATCAGGTACCGGCCGAACTGCACGTAGGCGGCTTCGAGTTCGGGGTCGGGGTCGCCGGTCGCCGTCCGTGCCTTGATCCGCTCCCAGGTGTCCAGGGAGCGTTGCCCGGCGGACGACGTGCCCAGTGAGAGGTCGAACGTCTGGAACAGGGCGCGATGGTCGGCGGCATGGGTGCGCAGCAGGGTGTCCGCCGAGTGGGTGGCGGCGTCGCGGACCTTGGTGCGCGCCAGCTTCTTCGGGTCGAGGGTGGGGTCGCGGTAGCCCCTGGCCGCGTCCGGCGCGTAGTTGGTGCCGCCGCTCACCACCACGGTGAGGTCCTTGCAGCCGGCGAAGGCGATGTGCGAGCCGCTGACCGTGACGCGGCCTCCGGTGCCGTACGCGGTGACGGCTGCTCCGTACTTCAGGCCGTTGGGGAAGGCGGCGCCGAAGGCGACCGAGGCGCCCTCGTCGTGCATGCCCTCCAGCGTGATCGTGCCGGTGTGGCGACCGCCCCCGCTCTGTGTGAAGTGCAGGACGATCACGTCGTCCGGGCGGCTGGCGAAGATCTGCCGCCGGTAGGTGACGCCCGAGCGGACGTACGACGTGGTGACCAGGCCCTGCCCGAGGTCGAGGGTGCGACGGTAGCCGGAGACCCTGCGGAGGTCGTGGTCGGGGAGGTCGACGGTGAGCCGGCCGAGCAGGGTGAGGGAACCGAAGTCGTCGCGCTCGTAGGGGAACTGGCCGTCTGCGTCCAGCTCGTCGTTGAGGCCGCCGGTCCACAGGGTGGCGTCGGTGAGGAGGAGGAGTTCACGGCCGGGGTCGTTGCCCGCGAGGGCGCCGAGGCGGCCGTTGCCGACCGGAAGCCCCTGTTCGATCATGGAGCTGTCGTCGGCGGGGGCCTGCCACCAGAGCGTGTGGGACGAACTGCTGTCCTGCGAGGCCGGGTTGTCGGGCCGCTGCGGTGCGGCGGAGGCAGTGAAGGCGGGGAGAGCGGCCAGGGCCGCTCCGGTCGTCGCGGCGAGGGCGATGAGGTTGCGTCTGGGCAGCAGGTGGGACGGATCGGTGTTCACGGCGGCTCCTGGAGGGCGTTCAGGACGACTTCGGTACGTCGATCCGGTCGATGTCCGGCGCGTAGCCGTTGCCGCTGTCGAAGGTGATCGTGTTGGAGCCGGCCTTGAGGGTCAGCGGCACGCTGACCGTTTCGGCCGTTCCCCAGTCGCCGGTGGAGGGGAACTTGTGGCTGGTGGCGCCACCTCCGTTGGCCGAGACACCGGCCGAGCGGGCGTCACCGCTGACGTAGGCGATCCTCACCTGGTAGGTGCCGGCCCTGGGGACGACGACGTCCTTGAAGGTGAGCTTGCCGCCGAGGTAGAGGTTGCCGACCTTCTTGCCGCCGGAGCAGGTGGAGCAGTCGGCGACGGAGGCGTTGCCGGCGAGGGTGTTGGCCGGCGATTCGGCCTCGTAGCCGGTGAAGGCGAGCGCCTGGCCGTGCGGGGTCACGGTGAACAGGCGGGAACCGTGAGCGGGCAGGGCCTGGGTGACCTTGTCCTGGTGGGTGCCGAGGTTCTCGTGGTTCCACAGGTCGCGGACGGCGGCCTTGCCGGTGAAGCCGAGGGAGGCCCAGGAGGCCGAGACGGCGGCGGGTGAGTCGGCGAGATTGAACAGGGCGACGGTGTAGCTGCCGTCGGGGTTCTTCGCGGCCCACACCTGCTGCGGGTCGGAGGGGGTGAGGGGCCGTGCGGGCGGGGTGCTGCCCTGGTTGACGGCGATGACCTCCTTGTTGGTGAGCAGGGACAGACCGTAGGAGTCGAGGCGGGTGAGGTCGTCGCCGGTGTAGAGCGGGGACTTGGCGATGGCCCACAGGGTGGCGTAGCTCTGTCGTTCAGCTCGGGTGAGGCCGTCCATGGCGCCGTTGCCGACGTCGAGGGAGTCGAGGTCGTTCCAGCCGCCGGGGCCGGCGTGGCGGGTCCAGCCGGGTGCGTCGTCCCAGCGGTCGTCGACGGAGTTCTCCCAGCTGACGAGGGTGTTGCAGTAGCACTCGACGTCTGTGTCGATGCGCCAGCCCTGCGCGTACTTCTTCCAGTCGGTGGCGTGTCCGATGTCGAGGGACCAGGACAGTTCGAGGTGGACGGGGCGGCCGGTGGCGGCGATCGCCTTGTTCCAGGCGGCCACGTCGGCAACGTTGTCGTACTGGTCGCCGCTCTTTCCGGAGCCCGGTCCGACGCCGTCGAGCTTGAGGAAGTCATAGCCCCAGCCGGCGATCAACTGGGCCTGTGAATCTATGTACTTCTGCGTACAGGGGCGGGAGAAGTCGAGCTTGTAGGAGCTGTCCCAGCCGTTGGTGGTGCGCAGGTCGCCGTAGACGACGTCGGCGGTGGTGCAGCCGTCGGCGTTCCAGACGGGCGCCCTTCCGCCGCCGTACGCCTCCTTCTCCAGGCCGGCGGGCAGGTAGATGCCGGCCTTGAGGCCCTTGCTGTGGATGCGGTCGGCGACGGCTTTCATGCCGCTGGGGAAGCGCTTCGGGTCGGCCTTCTGCCTGCCGTACCGGTCGTACTCGGGCTTCCACGTGTTGTCGCGCCACCAGCCGGCGTCGATGTTGACGTACTCGTAGCCGTACTTCTTCAGTTTGGCGGCCAGGGCGCCGGTCTGCTTGGTGACGTTCGCCTCGGTGAGGTAGCTGTAGTCGCCGTCGGGGTTCAGGCCGGGGTATTTGGACGACTGCATGCTCCAACTCGACCAGCCCATGTAGGGCTTGGCCGCGACGGCAGGGTCGGCGGCAGGCGCGGCGGACTCGGTGGACCGGGTGGTCCCCGTGGACTCGGCGTGGGCTGCGGGGGCGGCCGTGACGGCACCGGCGGCGAGGGCCAGGACCACCGCGGCTCTCAGGGTGCGTGCGGGCATGACGGAGTACGAGGATGACCGCATGGGTCGTACCTCCAGGGGGAGTTGGTTCAGCGGCTCGATGGTGGGTCGTCGGGGGCGATGAAGGACTGGATCGCGGTGGCCGCGGCCCCGCGGGCCCATTCCTCGAAGGGGAGCGGGCGGGTCTGTACGTCGCAGTCGGCGGCGGAGCCGAAGGCGGCCGCGGCGAAGGTGTCGCGGATCTGCTCGGCGAACAGGTCGTAGGCGGCGAGCCCCTCGCCGGAGATGATCACGCGTTCCGGGCCGAGCAGGTTGGCCACGGTGGCGATGCCCCGGCCGATCGCCTCGCCCGCCCTCGCGTAGGCCTCGCGGGCTCCGGCGACTCCTCGGTGGGCCAGTGCCACGGCCTCGGCGGTGTCGGCGACCTCGATGCCGGTGGTCTCGCGGATCCGGCGGACGATCGCGGCGTCCCCCGCGATCGCCTCCACACAGCCGCGGTTGCCGCAGTGGCAGGCAGGCCCCGCCGGGTCGACGGTCACATGGCCGATCTCACCTGCCACGCCGTGCGCACCGGCGATCACCCGGCCGTGCACCACGAGGCCGCAGCCGATGCCGGCGCCGACCGTCACCACGGCGAAGTCGGACAATCCCACGCCGGCCCCGAACCACTGCTCGGCGACGGTCAGGGCGCGTACGTCGTTGTCGACGGTGACCGGCAACCCCGTGGTCTTGGCGGCGAGTTCGGCGAGCGGTACGTCCCGCCAGTCCAGGAACGGCGAATAGCGAACGGCGCCCTCGGTGCGGTCGACGTCGCCGGAGACGGCGACGCCGAGGCCGAGGACGGGGGCGCCGAAGTCCTCGGCCTCGGCGAGCAGTTCGTGCACCAGCTCCGCCAGCGGGGCCAGCACGGCCTCGGTCGACCGGTCCGTCAGCGGGACGCGCCGGTCGAGGCGGATACGGCAGCACAGGTCGGTCAGCACTCCGATGAGCTCGCCGCCGGTGACCTTGACGCCGATGAACAGCGCTCGCCCGCCGTCGACGCGCACCAGGCTCGCGGGCCGCCCGAGGGCGGGGGGCGCCTCCTCGTCGGCGGCCTCCACCAGATAGCCGGCCGCCAGCAGGGGACGGACCGCCTTGGTGACGGCGGCCGGGGACAGCCCGGCGCGCCGGGCAACCTCCAGCCGGGTGAGGGGCCCCTGGGACAGAACCGTGGTGAAGATCTGCGAGGCGGCCGGCGTGTGGGCCGGGAACGTCTCGACAGGCGAAGTGGATCGCATGGCCGGGAACCTAGGTGCCTTATTTTCCGCTGTCAATGAAAGAGACAGGAATCGCCTGAAGGTTGACTGTGAGGTTTCCGTGGCCTTCAAATGACGGGTGAGGTGAGGCGGTTGACATCTGATCCAGCCGCGCCAGCGCCGGCGTGCACAATCGCACGTATGACGACGATCGACTGGCGCGAGCTGACCCACGCCTTCGGCTCGGCCGCGGACATACCCGGGCTCTTCGCCCTTCTCGGGGGCAGCGAGGACGACGTGGTGTGGTGCGACCTGTGGCCCGCGCTGTGCCATCAGGGGTCCGTGTACGACGCGAGCTGGGCGTCGCTTTCGACGCCGGCGGACGTCGCGCGGGGCCGCGCTCCGGGCGAGCCCTTCCAGGCCGTGATTCTGGCGGGGGCGATCACCTCCTACGAGGCCGATCCGCGTCGTGAGCTGCACGGCCGCGCGATCGGCGAACTGCGCGACGTGGCCCGCGAGATGCTGGCAGTGCCGGGTCGTCCGGCGCCGGTCTTCGTGAATCTCCTCCAGTCCCTCCTCGCCTTCGAGGGCGTCGGCGTATGGCCGGAGGCGCTGGCGGGGGTGAACAGCGAGGAGTTCGAGCTGGAGTGCCCGTCGTGCGAGGAGGGGCTGTACGTGGCGTTCGGTGGCTACGGAACGTTCGTGTCGGCCGAGGACTACGTGAGCGGGACGGACGGCCAGGCCGCCGGGGACCGCGGGGAGTTGACGCCGATGCCGGTCGAGCGGCTGTCGGCGCTGGGCGCGAGGCTGCACGGCGAGGCGGCCTCGGCGGGACAGACGGAGGTGGCCCGGGCCCTGACGTATGTCTTCGGCGAGGGGCGCTGCCCTTCCTGCGACACCGTGTTCTCGGTGGCGCAGGAAGTGGAGAAGCAGTGGGTCTGAAGCAGAAGGCCTGAGCCGGGCACCCCGCTGTACGGGGTGCCCGGGGTGACCGGACCGGTGCCCTCGGTCGGAGGGCAGCGCTCAGCGGTGCGCGGCCGGGGTGTTGGCCGGGGTGACGTTGACCGCGGCCCAGGCCTTGTCCACCGTCAGGTACTCGGTGCTGTTCGCCCCGTAGAGGTCCGTGGCCGCCTTCAGCGTCGCGACGCGCGCGTCGTGGAAGTCGGTCGTGGACACCATGTAGCGGGTCAGCGCCCGGTAGAAGATGGCCGTGGCCTTGGTGCGGCCGATGCCCTTCACCGTCGAGCCGTCGAAGGTCGGCGAGTCGTAGTTGACGCCGCCGATCGTCTTCCGGCCGCTGCCCTCGGCGAGCAGGTAGTACGCGTGCGAGGAGACGCCGGAGCCGGCGTGCACCTCCGCGTCGTACGCCTGGGGCGACCAGTAGTCGATCGTGCCTTCGAGCTTGTCGAGGGACGGGTGGTCGAGCCGGCGCAGAAACTTCTGCTCCAGGCCCATCTTCTCGCCGATGAGGTAGTCCGGCTTGTCCGTCGCGTTGTTGGTGAAGAACTCGACGTTGGAGCCGAAGACGTCGGCGAGGGACTCGTTCAGCGCGCCCGGCTCGCCGTACTGGTTGCCCTGCCGGTCGACGCGGGTGGGCTCCAGCTTGGCGGTGGCGTCGACCACGCCGTGGGTCAGCTCGTGACCGGTGACGTCCAGGGCCACCAGCGGCTTCTTGAACATGTCGCCGTCGCCGTCGCCGTAGAGCATGCAGTTGCAGTCCGAGTCCCAGAACGCGTTGGCCACCTTCTTGCCGAAGTGGACCATGGCCTGGGCGCCCTTGCTGTTGTTCTTGATGCCCTTGCGACCGAAGGTCTTCTTGTAGAAGTCCAGGGTCTTGGTGACGCCGTACTGGGCGTCGGCGGCCGCGCTGTTCCGGTTGGAGACCGCGCCGTTGCCGAAGACGTCGTTGGTGGTGGTGATCTTCTTGCCGCGGGAGAAGCTCTCCAGCTCCTGGCCCTTGGCGTCCCGGGTCTCGGTCCCCCAGCGGGTGGGGTCCTTGAGGAGGTAGGTGGTGCGGGCCGTGCGGGTGGTGGTCAGCGGGACCTTGCCGACGAAGATGGACTTGCCGGTGCCGTTCGCCGTGGACGGGTAGCGGGTGGCGGCGGCCGCGGAGGACATCGCCGTGAGGCCGGCGGCCTGTGAGCCGGTGCCCGTGGGGGGGTCGAGCTTCTCGCCGCGTTCGCGCAGGGTGTCGAGCAGGTGGGGCGAGAGGAACTCGTCGTTGTCGGGCGTGTTGCTGCGCACCTTGCCGGTGACGGCGTCGATGACGACCGTCCGGGAGCCGCCGGCCTCGGCGGTGTCGCTGCCGCTGACCGGCACCTGGTAGGCGAGAGCGGACGCGCCCTCGCGGGCGTCCACGACGAGTTCGGCGGTGCCGGCCTCACCCTTGGCGACCGTGGCCGCCTTCTGTTCGGCCTGGCCGGCCGACAGCTTGGCGGCGGTGGCGGCAGCGGGCTTGACTGTGTGTCCGGCGGCCCGGGTGACACCCGAGTACGCCAACTGCTCGTTGAGATGGACGACGAGGTCGCCGCCGAGGACCGGCATGCCCTCATGGACCCGGGTGAACCGGACGTGCCGGGCGCCCTCCGGGTCGATCATGACGTCCCCGGCCTGCAGTTCGTCCCCGTGGGAGACGCCGGTCGCCGAGGCGTGGGCGAAGGCGGCGGCGCGGGCGGCGGACACCACGGACGTGGCCGAGGCGCCGGCGGTGGCAGAGGTGGTGTGTCCCGTCCCCGTGGCGGGGCCCGCGAAGGCCGTGCCCGCGAGGCCGGTGGCGGCCGTCGTCACGGCGACAGCGACCGCCACGTTACGTATGTGCGGTCTACGCACTGATGAGGGTTCCTTCCTTGCCAGGCGGCCGGGATCACCAACCGCCTTGAGGCATGGCGCCGTTGAGCGCCACAGGGGCTGGTCGGGCCCCTGGAAGAAACCCTTTCGGATGAGTCATGTCCATGTAAAGACTAAAAAACCTGTTTCCGTGCGATACATGGCAATACTTTGCAAATCCACACCGCTCAGTGATCAGTGGATGACCAACTGTGCGGCGACTGTGAAGATGTGACGAGACGGAAGAAAGTTGCCTCAGGTGAATGTGACCCATCTCGCATCCAGGAGCGCGGTCCTGGGAACGGCCCTGCTCTCGCTCCTCACGGTCCCCGCGCACGCCGCTTCGTCCGAGTCGCTGCCGAAGCCCGACCTCGCCGCGCTTCAGGGCGTCCTGCGCACCGCGGTCGAGCAGGGCGCGCCCGGCGCGATGGCACGGATCGACGACCACGGCTCGGTCGGCTGGGCCACCGTGGGCGTGGCCGATCGCACGAGTGGACGAGCGCTCGGCACCGCCGACCGGTTCCGCATCGGCAGCGTCACCAAGACCTTCTCGGCCGTGGTGCTGATGCAGTTGGCGGACGAGGGCAAGCTGGAGCTCGACGCCTCCGTCGACCACTATCTGCCGGGGCTGCTCCCCGACAGCCGGATCACGGTGCGTCAGGTTCTGGGGCACCGCAGCGGTCTGTACGACTACACCAACGACATGTTCACGAAGACGGTCCCAGGCTTCGAGGCGGTCCGCACCAAGGTCTTCACCTACCGTCAACTGCTGGACGGTTCACTGCGGCACGCGCGCACCAACGCTCCGGGCGCAGCGTACGCGTACTCCAACACCAACTTCGTCGTCGCCGGGATGCTCATCGAGAAGCTGTCCGGCCACTCCGTACGGACGGAGTACGAGAACCGCATCTTCAAGCCGCTGAAACTGCGCGACACGTTCTACCTCCACCCCGGCACGAAGATTCCCGGGCGGCACGCCCAGGGCTATCTCACGCCGGACGAGACGGGCGCGCCCCTGGTCGACGCCACGGAGCAGACGGTGTCCTGGGCGCAGAGCGCGGGCGCGGTCATCTCCAGCACCCGGGATCTCAACACCTTCCTGTCCGCCCTGCTCGGCGGCCGGCTGATGTCGTCCGCACAGCTGAAGCAGATGGAGCGCATGGTGCGGGTCGACAGCACCCAGGCGTACGGGCTGGGGCTGCGGCGCCGTGATCTGTCGTGCGGGGTCTCGGTGTACGGGCACACGGGCGCTGTCCAGGGCTACTACACATACGCGTTCGCCTCGAAGGACGGCAGGCGCAGCCTCACCGCGCTCGCCACCACGTCCAACAACGGTGCCGTGCTCGGCACGATGCTCGGCACGCTGGAGTCGGCGTTCTGCGGCAAGCAGGCGAAGGTGCGGCGTGCCGTCCCGGCCGTCGACCGCCACGAGGACGTCGCTCCGGGAGTCGCGCGGGACTGAGCTGATCCGGTGGGAACCGCGCCGCCCCGGTGGACGTTGTCCGGACGAGCCCACCGAGGCGAGTACGACGACACCAGGGCGGCGCGATGAGCGAGTTGGTCCCCGGCGGCAACATGCCCCTTCCGGGCGGCGTCGTGACCGTCCGGGTACCCGGCCCGTTCGACGTGTCCGCGCTCATCACGGACGACGGGGGAAAGGTCCGGGGCGACGCCGACTTCGTGTTCTACAACCAGCCGTCCGCTCCGGGCGCCCGACTGGACGGCGACACCCTCACCGTGGAACCGCCGAGACTGCGCGCCGGCGCCACCAGGATCACCGTCGTCGTCAGCTCCGCCGAGCCCGGCACTCCCCTGGGCCGCCTCCCGGCGCCCACGCTCCTCGTCACGGCTCCGGGCGGCCGCCGACTCGCCCGGTTCGCCCCGCCGCCCCCGCGGCAGGAGACAGTGCTGCTGCTCGCGGAGATCTATCAGCGGGCGGGCGGCTGGAAACTTCGAGCCCTGGGCCAGGGGTACGCCGACGGACTCGCCGGTCTCGCGCGGGACTTCGGCGTGGACGTCATCGACGAACCGGCCCCATCCCCGACACCGCCGTCCCCGACACCGCCGATCCCGACAGCACCGATCCCGGCAACCCGCTCCGGTTCCTCCTCCCTCTCCCTTCCGCCCGCACCCGCCGTACCCACCGCGCCACCGCCCTCCCCCGATCCGGGCGGCTTCCTCGGGCTGGTCAACTCCGCCCGCGCCGCGGCCGGTTCACCGCCCGTCGTCCTCGACGCCCGTCTCACGTCCGCGGCGCACGCCCACGCCGGTGCCATGGCGGCGGCAGGGCGCCTCGGCGCCGAGGGCCGGGACGGCGTCTCCGTCCACCAGCGCGTCACGGCCGCCGGGTACGCGTACCTCACCATCGGCGAGCACCTGGTCTCCGGCCCGCGCACACCCTCCGAGTCCGTCCGGTACTGCCTGGGCGACGAGCGGTCCCGGCGCACCCTGTGCGACCCGGCCTGCACGCAGGCGGGCGTGGCGTACGTCGGCGACGGGCGCTCGGGCGACATGTACTGGACCGCGCTGTGGGCGAGGCCCCTCACGCCGGGCGACCTGACGCGGACGGCGGCCGAGGTCGTCGACCTCACCAACCGGCAGCGCGCCCGGGCCGGTCTGCCTCCCCTGGCCGGCGACCCCCTGCTCGCCACCGCGGCGCAGGCGCACAGCGCGGACATGGTGGCCCGCTCCTTCTACTCGCACACCTCGCCGGAGGGCACCCAGCCCTGGGACCGGGCCGCCGCCGCGGGCGCGCGCCGACGCTCGATCGGCGAGAACATCGCCTGCGGCCAACGCTCCCCCGCCGAGGTGGTGGACGGCTGGATGAACAGCCCCGGCCACCGCGCCAACATCCTCAAACCCGACTTCACTCACATAGGGATCGGTTTTGCGGGCGGCGGCCCGGCAGGCACGTACTGGACCCAGTTGTTCGGCGCCTGAGCACCGAAGAGCTCGCCGCATCCGCGATCTTGGCGGAACGGAACGCTCCGGGACAGGATGCGCGCATGAAGGGTTCCCTCTTTTCCAGTGAGTACATGGTCCAGCCGGCCACCGAAGCGGGCATGACCGTCGAGAACGCCAAATGCGTCAAGTACGCGGTGAACGGCGAGATGCTCGCCCGCCAGGGCGCGATGGTCGCCTACCGCGGCAACCTCCAGTTCGAGCGCAAGGGCCAGGGCGTGGGCGGCATGCTCAAGCGCGCGGTCACCGGAGAGGGGCTGCCACTGATGGCGGTGCGCGGACAGGGCGAGGCCTGGTTCGCGCACGAGGCCCAGAACTGTTTCATCGTCGACGTCGACCCCGGCGACGAGTTCACCGTCAACGGCCGCAACGTCCTGTGTTTCGACGCCTCGTTGTCGTACCGGATCTCGACGGTCAAGGGCGCGGGCATCGCCGGCGGCGGCCTCTTCAACAGCGTCTTCACGGGGCAGGGCAGGCTGGGCCTGGTGTGCGAGGGCAATCCGCTGGTCATCCCGGTCTCGGCACAGTTCCCGGTGTACGTCGACACGGACGCGGTCGTCGGCTGGACGGCGGGCCTGCAGACCTCACTGCACCGTTCGCAGTCCATAGGTTCGATGCTGCGCGGCGGTTCCGGGGAGGCCGTGCAGTTGATGTTGCAGGGCGAGGGGTACGTGGTCGTGCGGCCGAGTGAGGCGACGCCGCAGAAGGCGCAGCAGCACTGAGGCCCGGGAAACGAGCCTCTGGACCGGTCCGCTGATGTGATCTGCGTATCACGCGCAACCTTCACGGCGGCAACGACGTCTTGATCCGCAACAGGTGATGCCCTGGCCCGCAGGGGCCAGGGCCCATTTTCGAAACGCTATGCACGTCATGTATACGCAGCATGTATACACGGCACGTATACCCGACATGTATACACAACGCACAGAGATGCTGTGTATACGGAACGAAAGGGATCCATGTACGGCAAGGCATTCGCCCCGGAGTACCAGGGCGCCCTCACCACCCTCTCCGTGAACTCCTCGCTGACCGACGTACTGGCCGCCGGCACACGGGAGTTGAGAGCTGCCGAGCAGGCCGGGAAGCAGGGAGAGGCGGCCCGCTCCGGACTCGCGGTCGCCGAGGCACACCGCAGGCTGGGGCAGGTCAGGGACGCCGAGCGGGCATGGAAGGCGAGTTACCGCGCGGCGCGGGAGGCCGGGGACACCGCTGCGATGGCGTGGGCGCTGTGGAGCGGCGGCACCCTGGCCCGACAGCGGGGCGCCTTCCCGCTGGCCTGGCGGCTGCTGGGGCTCGCGGCCGAACTCGGCGAACAGGGCGGCGACGTGGTCGTACGCGGCTATTCGCTCGCGGGACTTGCCGAGACCGGCCGCATCCAGGGCGACTACGAGGCCGTACGCAGGCTGCACGAGCAGCTGCTGGCCGAGGCCCGGCGGCGCGGCGAGGCGCGGCACACGGTGTGGGCGCTGGAGGGCATCGCGCAGATCCACCGCAACACGGGTGAGTACGACACGGCGTACGCCCTGTTCGAGGAGGCGGCCGGGATAGCCGCGGGCGCCGACGACCGGCGCGGTCACGCCTGGGCGCTGCGCGGGCTGGCCGACATCGTCTCCGTGCGGGACAAGGACGTCGAGCGGGCGCTCGCGCTGCTGTCCGAGGCGGAGACGACGTGCCGTGCGATGAAGCTGTCCAGCGCGCTGGCCTACAACCACAAGATGCGCGGCAACGTCCTGTACCGGGCGGGACGTTACGCCGAGTCCCGTGACCTGTACGAGCAGGCGCTCGATGAGTTCCGCGCGATGAGCGAGCCGCGCGGGGAGGCGCTGGCGCGGCTGGGGCTGGCCAAGTCCTTGGCCCGGCTGGGCCGCGACCGAACCGAGACGGCGGCGGAACTGACCGAACTGGCACGTGAGTTGGAACGGATCGGGCTGCGGCACGCACGGGAGATGGTGGCGCGGGCGCAGGAGGAGTTCGGGATCGTGGCGGAGGTCGCACGATGACGGCCCTTCCTTCGGCGCTGCGGGCGCCCGTCGACGCTCCTCACGTCCTCGACCGCTGCCGCGAGTTGGTGCGGCCCGCGCTGGTGGAGGCCGTCGCGCGGATGCATCCCTGGGTGGGTGAGATGGCGGCGTACTCGTTCGGCTGGTGCGAGGTGGGCGGTGCGCCGGCCGTCGCGTCCGGTGGGAAGGGCGTTCGGCAGGCACTGGCCGTGCTCGGGGCCGAGGCGGCGGGGGCACCCGGGCGGGCGGGCGTACCCGCGGCGGTCGCGGTGGAGCTGGTGCACACCTTCTCCCTGCTCCACGACGACATCATGGACGGCGACGCGGCCCGGCGACGCCGGCCCACCGTGTGGAAGGCCTACGGCACCGGGCCCGCGGTCCTCGCGGGCGACGCCCTGTTCGCACTGGCCGTCGAGACCCTCGCTGCGGCGCCGGCCGGCCCGCAGGCCGTGCGGGTGCTGTCGGTGGCGCTGGGTGACCTGGTGCGCGGTCAGGCGGACGACCTGCTGTTCGCCTCCCGTCCGTGGACGGGACCGGACCGGGTGCCGCCGGAGGAGTACCGGGCGATGGCCGAGCACAAGACGGGTTCGCTGCTGGGCTGCGCGGCGGCGCTCGGCGCCCTGCTCGGCGGCGCCGCGCCCTCGGTGGTCGACGCCCTCGACCGTGCGGGGCGCCACCTCGGGATCGCCTTCCAGACCGTCGACGACGTCCTGGGCATCTGGGGCGACCCAGCGGTCACCGGCAAGCCCGTGCACGGCGATCTGCGGGAACGGAAGAAGACGTTTCCGGTACTGGCCGCGCTCGACTCCGACGGCCCCGGGGCCCGGCGACTCGCCGCGGTGCTGGCCGCGGGCGGGGACCCCGAGGAGGCGGCCGCGCTGATCGATGCCCTGGGAGGCCGGTCGGCTGCAATGGCCGAGGCACGGCATCACATCACCGCGGCGGAGACGGCTCTCGCCGAGGCGGCCCTGGAGACGGAGGCGGTGGACGAGCTGCGGTCGCTGCTGGGGTATCTGGTGCGGCGGGACGTCTGAGAGACCGCCGCCCTCCCCCGCCGGTTCCGAATCCGTTTGACCCAGGCCGTCTCGCACGCAAGGGTCGAGCGGCGCGGGTCGTCGCTCCCGTGCGGGAAAGGTGGCTGTCTTGATCGGGATCTCCGAGGTCGAAGCCGCGGCCGAGCACATCGCCACGCACGTGGTGCGTACCCCGACGCTGCCGAGCCCGGGACTGACCGCGCTGCTCGGCGCGCCGGTCACGGTCAAGCTCGAACTGCTCCAGCGCACCGGCTCGTTCAAGGCCCGCGGGGCGACGGCCAAGCTGCTCTCGCTGAGCGAAGGCGAGCGGGCCGCCGGAGTCGTGGCGGTCAGCGGCGGCAATCACGGGATCGCCCTCGCGGTCATGGCCGCGGCCCTCCATGTGAAGGCCACGGTGGTCATGCCGCGCTCGGCGCCCGCGCGGTCGGTCGAGATGGCGGAGGCAGCCGGTGCGTCGGTGCGGCTGACCGACGACATGGCCGGGGCGTTCGCGCTCGCGACGCGGTTGCGGGAGGAGGGGCTGACGCTGGTGCACCCCTTCGACGATCCGGTGGTCGTCGCCGGCCAGGGCACCGTCGGCCTGGAGCTGGCCGCGGACGCGGGCGACCTCACCGACGTCCTCGTCAGCGTCGGCGGCGGCGGACTGATCTCCGGTGTCGCGGCGGCGCTGCGGGACCGGCGGCCGGGCGTGCGGATCTGGGGTGTGGAGACCGAGGGCGCCGAGGCCATGTCGGAGGCGCTCGCGGCGGGCGGCCCGGTGCCGGTCGCCCTGTCCTCCATCGTGTCCACGCTCAGCGCGCCCTCCGTCTCGCAACTGACCTACGACCATGTCTCCGCGCTGGTCCAGGAGGTGCTCGTGGTGCCGGACCGGGAGGCGGTGCGGGGCACGCTCGACCTCGCCGCGCACGCCAAGGTGTGGGCCGAACCCGCGGCCGGCTGTCTGCTGCCCGCGGCCCGGCGGGTCCTGGAGCGGGTCGGCGAGGGCGCTCGGCTCGGTCTGGTCGTGTGCGGGGGCAACGTGACGACCGGCGACGTCATGGACTGGGCGGAACGCTTCGGGCTGCGCTGAGTCCGTGGCAGCGTCCGGAGAGCACTCCGTTGAAATCCGGTCAGGTAAAGGGGAATTCCGCGAGATTCCCCGACGGCACGTGAACAAATGGCGGCGGCCGCCAATGATTTGTGGATCCTTTGAACACACACCGTCGCGCTCCCCGTACCTCTGTGAAAGGTGAGACCCAGGGGTTCGACGAGGGATGACCATGGTCAAGGCGCATGTCTTCACGCATGAGTTGGTCGCTGGGAGGTACCGGCTCGTCGATGTCGTCCAACGCGAGACGAACCGGGTCTGCTGGTACGGCAAGGACGTCAGCGTCGGGCGCGCCCATCTCCTCACCCAGATCGCGCTCCCCGACGACCCCGACGGTGAGGCCGCGCCCCGTGCGACCGCCCGCATCATCCGCATGTCCGAGACCATGGGGCTGATGTGCCCGGGCGCGGTCGCGACGGTCGTCGACACCGCGGAGCAGGCCGGTGACCTGTGGATCGTCACCGACTGGATCGACGGCACCTCACTGGGCGAACTCATTGCCCAGCAGGGCACGTTCAACTACGTGCGGGCGGCGCGTATCGGTCTGGAGCTGCTCGACGTGCTGGAGGCGGCGCACCGCGAGGGCATCACGCACGGCGAGCTCAGCCCGGGCCAGATCTTCGTGCAGGACCGGGGTTCGGTCGTGGTCACCGGCTTCGGACTGGCCGGCGCGACCCTGGCGCCGCGGCTCACCGCACCGTCGTACGCCTCCCCCGAGCAGGCCCGTGACGAGCGCATCGGGCCCGCGGCAGACCTGTGGGCGCTCGGCGCGATCCTCTACACGATGGTCGAGGGCCGGCCGCCCTTCAGGGACCGGGACCGGCCCGAGGCGACGCTGAAGGGCGTGGACCGGCTGCCGCTGCGCACACCGGTGCACGCGGGGCCGCTCACCCAGACGGTGCAGGGCCTGCTGCGGAAGAACTCCAGGGAGCGGCTGACCCGGCAGGTGGTCCGCGAGTCCCTCACCCGCGTCCTCACCGAGGACCCCGACACGACGAACGCATCCGTGCCCCGGCCCCGGTTGCGCGGTGTCTACGCCGCCGCCCTTCATGTCGGCCCCGGGTGGAGCAGACGCACCATGGCCTTCGGCACCGCCCTGGCCGTCGTCACCGTGGCAGGCGCGGCACTCGCCGTCACCGGCCGGCTGCCCGGCACCGGTACGTCCTCGACCGGCGCCGCGCCCCAGCCGCCGGTGTCCGCCACCGCGTCCGCG
Source organism: Streptomyces sp. NBC_00461 (assembly GCF_036013935.1). Taxonomy (NCBI): domain Bacteria; kingdom Bacillati; phylum Actinomycetota; class Actinomycetes; order Kitasatosporales; family Streptomycetaceae; genus Streptomyces; species Streptomyces sp. NBC_00461. The sequence goes on along the minus strand of NZ_CP107902.1, from coordinate 9,743,942 downwards.
ACCGCGCCGGACAGCCGCCCCGACGGCCGGCAGTCAAAAGCGCCCGCACCGCCCCCGGCCACGGCTGCCACAGCCACGGCCACAGCCACGGCATCACCGACGTCCTCACCGCCGCCCTCGTCCTCACCGCCGACCACCGCACTGCCGGCGGGGTTCCACCGCTACACCTCCCCCGAGGGCTTCTCCGTGGCCCTCCCCAAGGACTGGACACGCGTGCAGACCTCGCGCGTCCGTGACCTGTCGTACCGCGTCACCTTCGGCGCGGACGACGATCCCCGCACCCTCGCGGTCACCTACAGCACGGTCGCGGGCCCCGACCCCGTCGCCGTCTGGCGCGACGACGTCGAGCCCGAGCTCGAGAAGGACGACGGCTTCCAGCGGATCGGCGAGATCAAGGCGACGACGTACCAGGGCCACAAGGCCGCCGACATGGAGTGGCTCTCCAACGTCGACGGCACTCAGGTGCGCACCTTCGGACGCGGGTTCCTGCTCGGCGGTGGCCGCAGCTTCTCGCTGCGCTGGACGACTCCGGCCGCCGACTGGAACGACTCCGCGAACCGGCAGGCCCTGGACACCTTCCTGCGGACCTTCCGGTCGTCGTCAGGCTGAGCTGCGGGGCGCCCGCATCGCGCGCAGCGGTGTGCTGCCCAATGGAGTCGTGTGCCACCGAACAGTGAACGTCCGGTCGGGCAGTGAGCAGGCCAGGGTCAGGCGGTGCGGTGTCTCCAGGAACACGATGTCGACGGCGAGGGTGTCCGGGTCGGCCCATCCGCCGCTCACCGCGGTGGGCAACGGCTCGTCGGTGACGGCCCACCCGTCCTCCCCGACCCGCAGGTCCAGGTCGTGTCCGTCCTCGGTGAGCCGCAGTGCCCAGCCGTCCGCGGTCACGGCGAGGCCGGTCAGCTTCGGCTGGTCCGCGCACACACCGCCGTACGGGGTGAACTCGACGCCGGACCAGTTCTGCGGCTGCTCCGGCGGTGCGGACTTGCCCGGTGCCGGAGGCAGCGCGAGTCGCGCCAGCCGCTCCCGCAGGGCGGCGTCCTCGTCCTGCCGGTCCGGGAGCGGCTCGGGCCCGAAGGCGGGCAGCAGGTGCCGCCAGACCAGATCGAGCACCTCCTGCAGCTGTTCGGTCGCCGCCGTCGTCGCGATCACGGCGTCGTGCTCGGGCAGCACCAGGCAGAACTGGCCGTACGCGCCGTCGCCGCGATAGCCGTGCCGGGACTTCCAGAACTGGAAGCCGTAGCCCTGCTGCCAGTCCGGCCATGCCTCCTCGGCCGTACCGTCGCCGTTGGCGATGTGCGGGCGCGTGGCCTCGGCCACCCACCCCTCCGGCAGCAGCCGCTCGCCCTCCCACACCCCGTCCTGCAGATACAGCTGCCCGAGCCGGGCGATGGCGTCGGTGGTGGCGTGCAGCCCGCTGAAGCCCAGTTCGCGGCCGGCCCGGTCGCGCTGCCAGGCCGTCCTGCCGATGCCCAGCGGCTCCAGCAGGCGCGGGCCGAGGTAGGCGGTCAGCGGCTGCCCCGTGACGCGCTGCACGATCGCGGCAAGGGTGTACGTCGTGGGCTGGTTGTAGGCGAAGACGGTCCCGGGGTCCCGCTCCGGAGGCAGCAGCAGGAAGCCGCGCACCAGGTCCGCGCGGTCGGCGGCGAGCGCCCGGTCGAAGGTCTCGGCCTCGTGGCCACTGGCCATGGACGCCACGTGCCGCACCAGCATCGCGCGGCTGCGCGGGTCGGTGATGTCGGCCTCGAACTCCGGGAAATGGGAGATCACCGGGTCGTCGAGCCGGAGCAGCCCCTCACCCAAGGCGATCCCGGCGGCCGTCGCAGTGAAGCTCTTGCTGAGGGAGTACAGCAGGTGCGGGCGCTCGGGGGTGTACGGGGCCCACCAGCCGGAGGCGACGAGATGTCCGTGCCTCATGATCATCAGGCTGTGCGGTTCGATGTCGGGGGCGGCTTCGAGGGCGTCGAGGAAGGCGTGGACACCGGCGGCGTCGACGCCCTGGGCGGCGGGGGTGCTGGAGGGCAGCGGGCGGGCACTCATGAGGGCATCCTCCCCGGTGATCCGCCGTGAATCGAGAGGCCGTTTTCCGTCGCCGGCGCGGGGGACCCGGCGGTTATGGTGCAAATCGGATACACGATGATGACCGAGCAGGCCGGCCCCCGTGAGTTGATCGACCATGTGGTGCGGGCCGAGGAGGCGGGCTTCGACTTCTCGGTGTCCTCGGACCACTACTTTCCGTGGCTGCGCTCACAGGGCCACTCGCCGTACGCGTGGAGCGTGCTGGGCGCGGCGGCGCAGGCGACCTCGCGCATTCCGCTGATGACCTATGTGACCTGTCCGACCGTCCGCTACCACCCGGCGGTCGTCGCACAGAAGGCGGCGACGATGCAACTGCTGTCCGAGGGGCGGTTCCGGCTCGGGCTCGGCTCCGGGGAGAACCTCAACGAGCATGTGGTGGGCGGCGGTTGGCCGTCTGTCGACGTACGTCACGAGATGCTTGAGGAGGCGGTGGAGATCATCCGGGCGCTCTTCGAGGGCGGCCATGTCAACCGTCGCGGCACCCACTTCGACGTGGAGTCGGCCCGGCTGTGGGACCTCCCGGACCGGCCGCCGCCCATCGGCATCGCCGTCTCCGGCGAGCAGTCCTGCGCGCTGGCGGGCAGGCTGGCCGATCTGGTCATCGCCACGGAGCCCGAGGCCGGGCTGCTGAGGGCGTTCGACCGGCACGGCGGCGAGGGCAAGCCGCGCGTGGGCCAGCTGCCGGTCTGTTACGACCCGGACCGGGACACGGCCGTGAAGCGCGCGCACGCCCAGTTCCGCTGGTTCGGCAACGGCTGGAAGGTCAACGCCGAGTTGCCGCACCCCGATTCGTTCGAGTCGGCGACCCAGTTCGTCACTCCCGACGACGTGGCGGCGTCGATCCCCTGCGGCGACGACCCCGACGACTTCGTCGAGGCCGTACGCCCCTACGCGGATGCGGGATTCGGCGAGGTCGCCCTCGTGCAGATCGGCGGCGAGTCACAGCCCGCCTATCTGGACTGGGCGGAGAAGACGCTGCTGCCGGCACTGCGGGACGCGTTCGGCTGAGGCCGTCCTGGCCGGCCACCGAGGCCCGTCAAAGCACCGTCAATGGGTGCAATAGGCTGCCGTTCTGCACTTCTGCAGTCCGACCAGCTTTGCACAGGAGAGTCATCGGTGACACTGGCGATCGACCCGTCCGAGACGTCCCCCGCGCCCCTGTCCGACCTCGTGGCGCGCGACGCGCGTGAGTTCGGCGTCTACGCGCGCACCGGAGGCTGGGCCTTCGGCCTGATGGTGGCCCGCAGCGTACGGCCCGGCGGTCAGGGCGCGGAGGAGACGCCGAAGGTGTCCGCGAAGGAGTTCGCGGACCTGGCCGGCTGCTCTCCGGAGCGCGTCATGCGCTACTACAAGGCCTGGGACCGGGCCGCCGACGACGGTCTCGTGCCGCACTTCGAGGCACTCGCGCCGGGCCAGGAGGTGGAACTGCCGGACGCCGACGTGTGGCTGGGCTACTACGTCTCCCGCAACAGCGCCACCTCCGAGCGCGGCACCGCCATCGCCGAGGCGGCCGACGCCGAGGGCATCCGGCCCACCAAGGCACTGGAGGTCGCCGAGAACCCGACCGCACTGCGGGCCGCGATCCTCGCCGACCCCTCCACCGCCCGGGCGGCGCGCCAGGCACTTCTCGACAGGGTCCGTGAAGACCCGGATCTGCAGGCCGAGTTGGCGCGTGACGTCGTACGCACCGATGATCTCAAGAAGGCCGTCGCCACCGAGAGCAGGTCGGCCGACCGGATCGGTTACGTGCGCCAGATCGCCGAGTCGGGCCAGGTCAGAACTCCGGCGGGGCAGACCATCGACGCGCCGGTCGACCTGCGCCAGGAGGCCGAGCGGCACCTGTCGCTGATTGACGAGCTCGAGGACGACGAGGACACCGGCGAGTGGGCCACCGAGGCCTACGACACCCTGAAGTCCCTCGTCGCCGAGACGGTGGAGGCCGATCCCGAACTGCGTGTCCAGGAACGGCGGACGAAGTTCTACAGCAGCCTGCAGAAGGCGACGAAGGCGTTCGAGGAGTTGACCTTCGACGATGTGCAGGAGTTCGTCGAGGACGACATGGTCCAGCGGCTGGAGGACCTTCAGCAGGCCATCGTCACGTGTCTGAGCGCGCTGCGCGGCGACAAGGGCGACAAGGGCTGAGGATCTCGACCCGGGCGGGGCTGAGTAGCCGTACTCATGCCGCCGCCCACCCGCTCGGCCAGCATGGGGGCTCCCACGAGAAGGAGTCCCCATGACTGCTGTTGTGCACTCCGCCGTCCGGCGACGGCAGCTGCCCGCCGCGCTGGCCGCCGTCGTGGTCGCGGGGCTGGCGCTGTCAGCCTGGGCCCCGCACGATCGCACGACCTGGTTCCTGGAGACGGTGTGGGTGCTGGTGGGGCTACCGCTGGGGGTGCTCACCTGGCGGCGTTTCCCGCTGACGAACCTGCTGTGCTGTCTGCTGGCCGTGCACGCGCTCGTGCTGGCGGTGGGCGGCCACTACACCTACGCGCAGGTGCCCCTGGGCGACTGGGTGCGGGACACGTTCGGTCTGGACCGCAATCCGTACGACCGCTTCGGGCATCTCATGCAGGGCTTCGTTCCGGCGGTGCTGGTGCGGGAGCTGCTCAGCCGTACCTCGCCGCTGCGGGGCAGTCGCTGGCTGGGTCCGCTGACGGTGTGCGCGTGCCTCGCCTTCTCGGCCGTCTTCGAGATGCTGGAGTGGCTGGCCGCGGTGGTCGGAGGGCATTCCGCGGACGCGTTCCTGGCCACTCAGGGCGATGTGTGGGACACGCAGTGGGACATGTTCTGCGCGCTGATCGGTGCCACGGTCTCGGTACTGGTGCTCTCCCGGCTGCACGACCGGCAGCTCGACGCCCCGGGCCTCACTCCGTATGGCGGTGCAGTGTCCACAGCGGCACGACGACCCAGCACAGCAGGTACCACGCGACGACGCCCGTGACGATCCAGGGCACGGCCGCGTTGTGGGTCGCGACCCGAAGGACGAGCAGGAGGGAGGAGGACATGGTGGCGAGCAGGAGCACCAGGCCGACGAAGGTCATCCGGGAGGCCCATTCGACGGCCTCCGTCTTGATCCGCCGCCCGGCCACCACGCGGTGCAGCGAGACCGGCCCGATGAGTGCGCCGGTCGTGGCGGCGCCCAGGACGACCGTGACGATGTAGATGGTCTTGTCGGTGTCCTCCAGCGTGGCGTACTTCTGCTGGAACACGACGGTGAGCAGGAAACCGAACAGGATCTGCACACCGGTCTGGGCGACCCTGACCTCCTGGATCAGGTCGCTCCACTTCCGGTCGGCTCTCTCATCCTTGGTCTCGTTGCGCCCCCACTCGTTCAGCTCTCCACCGCTTTTCGTGGCCGGCACGCTTCCTCCCGGCTCCATCGCCCCGGATGTCTTCCCCACCCGGGTTCCCGATTCGCGCACCCTTGACCGCGCCGTGCGGGAATCGGGAGCTGTTTGGGTGATGACCAGGCGGTTACACGGAGCGCATGGCGTACGACGATCACCTGAGGAGTCCGACGACCATGTCCGGCACTGAACTGACGATCACCGTCAGCGGCGGCACCACCGCTGACGCGCGCGCGGTGGTACGGGCCCTGGAGCCCGCTTTCGGGACGGCGCGGGAGGGACCGCCCGCCGACGAGGGTGTCACGGTCCACACGGCGAGGTTCGAGCACGGTCCGGCGGCCCCGGCCCCGGCCCCGGCGCCCGAGTCCGGTCCCGCCGCCACCTGCCATCTGTCCGGTGCGGTGACCCTGACCGTCCAGGGCACGCCGCAGGCCGTGTCGACGGCACGCGAAACGCTCCTCCACACCTTCACGGCGCAGGACCAGGGCTCGGTCTCCGGCGACCAGGAGCAGGAGTGGCAACTGCTCCTGGAACCGTGAGCGGGTCCTTCGCCCCTACCAGCGGCCTTCCACCTGGTCCTTGATCCGGCGGTCGTAGAGGTCCCGGATCGCGGTGAGTGTCGCGTCGCCGGGCTGCGGGAGCCTGGCCGCGGCCGCGTTGGCACGGGCCTGCTCGGGCGAGCGGGCGCCGGGGATCACGGTGGTGACTCCCGGCTGCTCGACGATCCAGCGCAGGGCGAGCTGGGCCGGGGTGTATCCCTCGGGGGCGAGCGCGGAGAACTCGGCGGCGGCCTCTACACCCGTCGTGTAGTCGACGCCGGAGAAGGTCTCGCCCACGTCGAAGGCCTCGCCGTGCCGGTTGTAGGTGCGGTGGTCGTTCTCGGGGAAGACGGTGTCCTTGGTGTACTTGCCCGACAGCAGGCCGGAGGCGAGCGGGACCCGGGCGATGACGCCGACGCCGGCCTGCTGGGCGGCCGGCAGGACCTCGCGCAGCGGCTTCATGCGGAAGGCGTTGAGGATGATCTGCACGCTCGCCACGTTCGGGCGGGCGATCGCGGTCAGCGCCTCCGCGCAGGTCTCCACGCTGACTCCGTACGCCGCGATGCGCTCCTCCTCGACCAGGGTGTCGAGGGCGTCGAACACCTCGTCCGTGGAGTAGACGGACGTGGGCGGGCAGTGCAGCTGTACGAGGTCGATGCGGTCGACGCCGAGGTTGCGCCGCGAACGGTCGTTCCAGGCACGGAAGTTGTCGAGGACGTAGTTCTCGGGGATCTGGTCGACGCGGCGGCCCATCTTCGTGGCGACCAGCACATGCAGGTCCGGCCGGCCGGCGAGGAACGCCGCGACGGTCTGCTCGCTGCGCCCGTCGCCGTACACGTCGGCGGTGTCGAAGAAGGTCACCCCCGACTCGGCCGCCGCCTCCAGCACCGCGAGGGCTTCCTTGTCGTCGACGTCTCCCCAGTCGGCGCCCAGCTGCCACGTCCCGAGACCGACGACGGATGCGTGCTGACCCGACCTACCGAATGTGCGCTCGTCCATGGCGTCAGTCTCCCATCCGTCACGCCCTTACGCGGAACCGATCGATCCGGGGCGCTACCTGCACATCATTCACTCACATGAGTGACGTGACTCGACAGCAAGGCGGCGCGTGTCAACAGGCCTCTAGCGTGAGCGCGTGACCGACAGTTCAATGAGCAACTTAGCGTCCGGCGCGGCGCAAGACCCGTCCTGGACCCGTCGCGGTTTCCTGTTCTCGGCCGCCGCACTGGCCGCCGCGCCCGTCCTGATCGCCGCCGATCCGGCGGTGGCGGCACGGGAGTTGCCGGACTTCCCCGAGGGCGTCGACCTCTACCGCTCTGCCTACCGCAACTGGGTCGGCGAGATCACCGCCGACGGACTGTGGGCCTGCGCCCCGGCGGGCCCGGACCAGGTGATCGCCGTCGTCAACTGGGCCTGGCGGCACGGCTGGAGAGTCCGCGCCCGGGGTTCGGCGCACGGCTGGTCGCCACTGACGATCACCGCGGGAACCGAGTCGGACGCCCCCGTCCTCCTCGTCGACACCGCCCGTCATCTCACCGGCCTGTCACTGGACTCGGCGTCCGCGGTGCGCGCCGGAACCGGCGTCACCCTGGAAGCCCTGCTCACCTACCTGGAGGAGCACGGCCTGGGCGTCACCGCCGCACCCGCTCCCGGCGATCTGACCCTGGGCGGCGCGCTCGCCGTCGACGCGCACGGCACCGCCGTACCCGCACAGGGCGAGCAGCCGCTGCCCGGACACACATACGGATCGCTCAGCAATCTGGTGCTCTCCCTCACCGCTGTCGTGTGGGACGAGGACGCAGCCGCGTACGTGCTGCGGACATACGGCCGCGACGAGGCGGACTGTGCGGCTCTGCTCACCCACCTCGGCCGCGCCCTGGTGACCGAGGTCGTGCTGCGGGTGGGCGCGAACGTCAATCTGCGGTGCGTGAGCCGTACGGACATTCCGGCCGCCGAACTCTTCGCGGCGCCCGGCACCGACGGACGCACCGTCGCGAGCCACCTGGACCGGTCGGGACGCGTCGAGGCGATCTGGTTCGCCTTCACCGAGTTCCCCTGGCTCAAGGTGTGGAGCGTGTCGCCGACCCGGCCGCTCACCTCGCGGCGGGTGTCGACGCCGTACAACTACCCGTTCTCGGACAGTGTTCCGACCGTCGTGGCGGACCTGGTCGGGCGGATGGCATCGGAGGCGGCCTGGTATCTGGCTCCGGTGCTGGGCAACGCGCAGTTCGACGCGGCGGCTCTCGGACTCGTGGCGACGCTGTCCGCCGACATCTGGGGCCCCTCCAAGAACACGCTGCTCTACCTCCGGCCCACCACATTGCGGATCAACGCCAACGGCTACGCCGTCCTCACCACCCGGGCCCAGGTGCAGCGCGTCGTCGCCGAGTTCACGTCCTTCTACCGGGAGCGGCTGAACGCGTACGCGGCACTGGGCCGCTTCCCGGTCAACGGCTCGGTCGAGATCAGGGTGACCGGCCTCGACGACCCGGCGGACGCCGAACTCGACGGCGCCCGCGCCCCGTTGCTGTCCGCGCTGCGGCAGAGCGAGACGCACCCGGAGTGGGACACGGCGGTGTGGCTGGACGTCCTGACCCTGCCCGGCACCCCGCACGCGGAGGCCTTCCTGCGGGAGCTGGAGCAGTTCCTGCTGCGCACCTACGACGGGGAGCACGCGCTCACCCGCGTCGAGTGGTCCAAGGGCTGGGCCTACACGGACGAGGCCGTCTGGAGCGACGAGGAGGTGCTGGGCACCGCGATTCCCGCCTCGTTCGGCGAGGCGGTGTGGGGGCGGGCGGCCGGGGTCCTGGACCGGCTCGACCCGCATCGTGTCTTCGGGAACGGGTTCCTCGACCGGCTGCTCCGATAAGCGGTTGCCGCCGCGGGGTGCCGCTGACAGGGTCTGCACCATGCCTGCCTTCTCCGCATACGACGGGACCAAGCTCGCCTACCACGTGTTCGGGGAGGACGGGCCCCCGGTGATCTGCCTGCCGGGCGGTCCGATGCAGGCGTCCGCCTACCTGGGCGAGCTCGGCGGTCTGTCCGCGCACCGGCGGCTGATCCTGCCGGACCTTCGGGGCACCGGTTCGTCCGAAGCGCCGAAGGACCCCGCCACGTACCGCTGTGACCGCCTGGTCGACGACGTGGAGGCCCTGCGCGAGCACCTCGGCCTCGACACCGTGGATCTGCTCGGACACTCGGCCGGCACCAATCCGGCGGTGCTGTACACGGTCCGTCACCCGAAGCGGGTGCGCCGGCTCGCGCTGATCACGCCGAGCGTGACGGCCGTCGGGATCGCCGTCCCCGGGGAGGTGCGGCGTGAGACGGCGCTGCTTCGCCACGACGAACCGTGGTTCGCGGAGGCGTTCGCCGCGCTGGAGGACATCACCGCCGGCCGGGCGACGGCCGGCAGCTGGGAGGCCATCGCGCCTTTCCTGTACGGCCGTTGGGACGCGGCGGCCCAGGCACACCATGTCGCGGGTGGCGAGCAGCGGAACGAGGAGGCCGCGGCGGTCTTCGGCGCCGAGGGAGCCTTCGAACCGGGTGCCACGCGTGCGGCGCTGGCGCGGTTCGAGGCGCCGGTGTGCGTGCTGGCGGGGCAGTTCGATCTCAATTCGCCCGTGCCTGCGGTGACCGAGTTCGCCGGGCTCTTCCCGAGCGCCGAGCTCGTGGTGCAGCCGGGCGCCGGGCATTTCCCGTGGCTCGACGACCCCGAGCGGTTCGTGGCTACGACGGCTGGATTCCTCCGCCTGGAGTGAGGTGCGCCTGAACCGCGGGCGCGTACCGGTCCACGACGTCCTCCAGCGCGGCAGCGCGCACACGCGTGCCGCGCGCGATGCCGTACATCACGCCCAGGCCGAGCAGGTTGGCCACGGCCAGCTCAGCGCGCAGGCCCGCGTCGGGGCCGTCGAGGCGCTCGGTGAGGCGGTCGGTCACCTGGGTGCGGAAGTTGGCGCGCAGGATGTCGCCCTGGGCGCCCTGCAGGGGGGCGAACACGATCCGCAGGACGGGATCGGCACCCTGCTGCGACTGGCTGACCAGCACGTGCCGCACCATGTGCCGGCCGAGCCGGTCCAGCGGGGCGTCCAACAGGGCGTCGGCATCGGTCTCGAAGGACATGACGCGGGCGAAGAGGGCGTCCTTGTTGCCGAAGTACTTCAGGACCAACGGCGGGCTCACACCGGCGCGTTCGGCGACCGCCTTGAGCGTGATGTCGGCGTGGGCGTGCCGGGCCAGCAGATGCCGGGCCGCCTTGAGGATGGCCGCCTTGGTCGCCTCGGCGTCCCGGCGGACGGGCGCGGACCCGGACTCGGACTCGGACCCGGACTCGGACCCGGACTCGGACCCGGACTCGGTGGGAGGAGTGCTCACGGCACTCATGCTCCCTCCAGGGCCTCGTCGCGGCTGTCCCGGGTGCGGCCGCGGGCCCGGCGTGTCCCGCCCGTCGGCGGGTCGCCGGGAATCGTCAGGGCCGCGACGCCGGCCGCCAGGGCGATCACGCCGGCGATCCCGAAGGCGAGCAGATAGCCGTGCAGGGTGGGCACGGGGGCCCCGCCGACCAGGCTGGTGTGGTGTACCAGGACAGCGGCCACGGCGGCGCTGGAGACTGCCTGGCCGATCGTGCGCATCAGGACGTTGACGCCGTTGGCGGAGGCGGTCTGCTCGGCCGGGACGGCGCGCAGGATCAGGGTGGGCAGGGCCGAGTAGGCGAGGGTGGTTCCGGTCGCCACCACCGTCGCACCCAGGATGATCATCCACAGGTCGCGGCTGTCGGCGATGCGCACCGCGTAGCCGCAGGCGATGACCGCTGCCCCGAGGGCGAGCGTGATCCGCGGGCCGCGGGCCGCGGAGATCCGGGCCGAAAGGGGCGAGAACACCAGCATGGTGACACCGCCGGGCAGCAGGCACAGGCCGGTTTCCACGATCGAAAGGCCGAGCCCGTACCCGGTGGCCTTCGGTGCCTGCACCAGCTGGGCCGTCACCAGGGAGTTGGCGTAGAAGGCGAACCCGGTGAGCAGCGCCGCCACGTGGGACAGGCCGACGCGGGGCCGTGCGACCAGCCGCAGGTCGACCAGCGGCCGTTCGGTGCGCAGTTGCTGCCACCACCACAGGGCCATGACGACGACGGCGGCGGCGAACAGTCCCAGGACCCGCGGGCTCCCCCAGCCCCACTGGCCACCCTGCGACACCCCGAGCAGGAGGCACACCAGTCCGACGGCCAGCCCCAGCGTGCCCGCCACGTCGAACCGGCCCGGCTCGCGCACCGGCGACTCCTTGACCGCCCACCACACGGCCGTCACGCCGAGCACGCCGAGGCCGCTGGTCAGCCAGAACATGGTGTGCCAGTCGGCGTACTGCACGACCAGGGCGGCCAGCGGCAGGCCCAGGGCGGCGCCGATGCCGACGGTGGAGCTCATCAGGGCGACCGCGGAGCCCCGGCGTTCCGGGGGCAGTTCGTCGCGCAGGATGCTGATCGACAACGGCACCACGGCGGCGGCGGCGCCCTGCAGCGCGCGGGCCGTGATGAGTACGACGATGTCGGACGACAGGGCGCACATCACCGAGCCGACGGTCATCAGGACGAGGGCCGCCGTCAGCACCCTGCGCTTGCCGTACATGTCGCCGGCCCGGCCGAGCACGGGCGTGAGCACGGCACCCGACAGCAGGGTCGCCGTGACCATCCAGGACACCGCGCCCGGCGAGGAGTTCGTCAGCCGGGGCAGGTCGGGCAGGAGCGGTACGACGACGGTCTGCATGACGGCCATGAGGATGCCACCGAACGCCAGCACCGGAATGGTGAGCCGGTCGCGCAGGGCTCCCGTTTCCGGGGTGCGGGGTATCGGGCCCGGCTGGTCCATCGGCACTCCATCACGGCACGGAAAGGAACGGGTGAATGGCTATTCACCATAGCCGGTGAATAGCCATTCACCCAAGTGGCGACCGAACGCGGAGCACCCGTCCCGTGCGGGCACGGGACGGGTGCGAGGGTGGTTTGCTCCGCAGGTCACGGGTACCCGCGCCGGACGCAACCGATGAGAAGGAGGGGTTCACCCGTGTCGCAGGTCGAGGAATCCATCGAGGTCGGCGTCCCGGTGCACACCGCCTACAACCAGTGGACTCAGTTCGAGACGTTCCCCGAGTTCATGAACGGCGTCGATCGCATCGAACAGCGCACCGACACGCTCACCCACTGGGTGACCAGCGTGAACGGTGTGCACCGTGAGTTCGACGCGGAGATCACCGAGCAGATCCCGGACGAGCGGGTCGCCTGGACGACCGTCGCGGGCCAGGCCCGGCAGGCCGGAGCGGTGACGTTCCACCGTCTCGACGACAGCCACACCAAGGTCATGTTGCAGCTGGACTTCCATCCGGACAGCCTCACCGAGCAGGTCGGCGACAGGCTCGGGTTCGTGAAGCGGCAGACCAAGGGCGACCTCGAGCGCTTCAAGAAGTTCATCGAGGAGCGCGGCCAGGAGTCCGGGGAGTGGCGCGGCGTGATCGTCTGACCGACGCCGCATCCCGACCGGCACCTTGCCGTACGGCGGAGGCCCTAACCGGCCTCCGCCGTACGGCACTCCGGGTGCCCCCAGCCCTGCGCGTTCTTGGCGATGGTCTCGCCTGCCGCGTAGGAACGGCCGCACAGACAGCGGCCGGGGAACTTCGCCTTCAGGGTGCGGGACGAGTCGCCGCGCTGCCGGGACGCGGCGGGCTTGCGGCGCGGGGCGCTCGCCTTCGGAGTGTCCGCGGAGGGCGGCGGCTCGGCCGAACCCAGTGCGCTGCCCGCGGGCTCCTGCACCTTCGCGGCCTGGCTGGCGGCGCGGTCGGCGAAGTCGTTGAGCGGGTCGCCGTCGACCTGGTGGGCGGGTACGTAACGGAAGTCGACCGAGCGGCCGTCGAGCAGTTCGTCGATGCGCACGACCAGTTCCTGGTTGGCGACCGGCTTGCCGGCGGACGTCTTCCAGCCGTTGCGCTTCCAGCCGGGCAGCCAGGTGGTGACCGCCTTCATGGCGTACTGGGAGTCCATGCGGACCTCCAGCGGGACGCCGGGGTCGGTCGCCGCCAACAGGCGTTCCAGCGCGGTGAGTTCGGCGACGTTGTTGGTGGCCTTGCCGAGCGGCCCCGCCTCCCAGCGGGCCGGTGTCTCGGAGTCGTCGGAGACCACCCACGCCCAGCCCGCCGGTCCCGGATTTCCCTTCGAGGCCCCGTCGCACGCGGCCACCACACGTTCACCCATGGGCTCGATCATCCCACGGGCGGACGGGGCCTCCAGCACCCTCCTGGAGACGTCCGAGGACGTAGGCAGACGTCCGCGGTCAGACGTGGTCAGACGTCCTCGGTCTTCGGCAGCTCTCCCTCGGACCGCGTGAGGTCGATCACCGAGAAGTTCGCGCCCTGCGGGTCGCTGAGTGCCGCGAACCTGCCGTACGGGCTGTCCATCGGTCCGAAGCGCAGGACGCCGCCGAGCTTGGTCGCCTTGGCCACGGCGTCGTCGCAGTCCGGGACGACGAAGTACAGATTGATGTAGGAGGGCACCTGGGGCGGGAACTCGTCGCCCATCTTCATCCGGCCCAGGACCGTGGTGTCACCGAGGTTGAACATACGGAAGTCGACCGCGTCGTCGACGACCTGCTGCGCCGAGTACCCGAAGACGGCAGTGAAGAAGGCGTCCGCTTTCTCCGGTTCGCGGGTGAAGACCTCGGCCCAGCCGTAGGCGCCCGGCACTGCGGTCACCTCGAAGCCCTCGTGGGTGCCGCCCTGCCACACGCCGAAGACGGCGCCGCTGGGCTCGCTGGCGATGCACATGGTGCCGAACTCGCCGACCTGCATCGGCTCCATCAGCACCTGGCCGCCGTTCTCCCGGATTCTCGCGGCGGTGGCGGCGGCGTCCGGCGACGCGAAGTACAGGCACCACTGTGAGTGGCCCTCCTGGCCGGGCATCGGCGGCACCACGGCGGCGACCGCCTTGCCGTCCACGTAGGCCTGGGTGTAGTTGCCGTACTCCGACGACGCCTCGCCGAAGGTCCAGCCGAGTACGTCACCGTAGAAGTTCTTCGCTCCCTCGACGTCGCCGAACATCGCGTCGGCCCAACAGGGGGTTCCCTCAGGTTGTACGGCCATGACAGCGGCCCTCTCCCGAATCGGTGGATGGTCCGTTTCCTCACGCTAGTCATCCGCCCGCCGAAGCGCGCGCCGAACGCCTCGGTCCGTTTCAGACTGGAAGGGAGGGGGTTTCGACGCTGCGGACGGGGTGCGGGATGGCGGACGGGACGATGCTCGCGTGGTCGGTGGTGACGCCGGGGCCGGTCGAGGAGGAGGGCCTGCGGTGCGTCGGGAAACCGGTGCCGGTGCCCGCCGAGGACGAACTCCTCGTGCACGTACGCGCGTGCGGGGTGTGCCGGACGGATCTGCACGTCGCGGAGGGCGATCTGCCGGTGCACCGGGCGCGGGTCACGCCCGGGCACGAGGTCGTGGGCCTGGTGGCCGGGTTCGGGGCGGGGGTCGGCGGCTTCGCCGTGGGTGACCGGGTGGGCGTGGCATGGCTGCGCGGCACGGACGGCACCTGCGGCTACTGCGCGCGCGGGGCCGAGAACCTGTGCCCGTCCTCGCGGTACACCGGCTGGGACGCGGACGGCGGTTACGCGGAGTACACCACCGTGCCCGCAGGGTTCGCGTACCGGCTGCCGGAGGCCGGCCCCGTCGACGAAGTGGCTCTCGCGCCGCTGCTGTGCGCCGGGATCATCGGCTACCGCGCGCTGCGGCGGGCGGCTCTGCCACCGGGCGGACGGCTCGGTCTGTACGGGTTCGGGGGCAGTGCCCACCTGTGTGCGCAGCTGGCGCTGGCCGAGGGCGCCACGGTGCACGTCCTGACGCGCGGGGCGGCCGCGCGGCGGCTGGCGCTCGGTCTGGGTGCCGCCTCCGCGCAGGACGCGTACGCCATGCCGCCGGAACCGCTGGACAGCGCGATCCTGTTCGCGCCGGTCGGGGACCTGGTACCGGTCGCCCTGCGGGCCCTCGACCGCGGCGGCACCCTCTCGATCGCCGGCATCCACCTCAGTGACACACCGGCACTGCACTACGAGACCGAGCTGTTCTACGAGAAGCAGCTGCGCAGCGTCACCTCCAACACCCGTCAGGACGGCCGGGAGTTCCTCGCCCTCGCCGCCCGGCACGACATCCACGCGACGGCCCACGCCTACCCCCTGACACAGGCCGACAGGGCACTGCGCGACCTCAAGGCGGGGCGCTTCGACGGAGCGGCGGTGCTGGTGAACGACGTGTCGTGAGCCGGGGCGGCGGGCCCTCATGTGTGCCGCCCGTGCCGCCTGTGCGCCGGAGCCAGAGGCGTGGCGACCGGCGTGCGATCAAGAGACCGTCGGTGCTCCGCCTCGATCGGCGCGTTTGCACACCGTGGACGTGAAGCCGCCCCCTTCGCGCCGTACCGGGGCCCCCACGTGGCTGTTTGCCTTGTACATGCGGTGCCTGACTGTCAGCCCATCGCGACGTCGACCACGTCTCCGACCACCGCGCTCACCCCTGATCACCCCTGTACATCGCCATGTACATCCCCAGGGAGGGAATGTGTCCGCCCCCGAAAGCGCCCCCGGACCCGCCACCGACGACCCCGCCCCCGAACCCGACTCCGAGGGGCAGCTGAGCAGTCTCAGCACCCAGGCGGCGCGCCAGCTCGCCACGACGACCAAGTCCGAACCGCAGATGCAGGCCATCAGCTCGCGCTGGCTGCTGCGGACCCTGCCGTGGGTGGACGTCAAGGGCGGCGCCTACCGGGTCAACCGGCGTCTGCAGTTGTCGATCGGGCGCGGGCGTGTGCAGTTCGAGCAGAACGGCGCCGACGACATCAAGGTCATCCCCCAGACCCTCACCGAACTGCCGGTCCTGCGCGGCTACTCCGACCCCGACGTCCTCAAGGAGGTCGCCACCCGGTTCCGGGTACGGGAGGTGCGGGCGGGGCAGGTGCTGTTCGAGGCGGGGCAGCCGGTCACGGAGGCCTACCTCGTCGTGCACGGCAGGTTCACCCGTTACGCGGCGGGCAAGTACGGCGAAGAGGAGATCATCGGGGTCGTCTCCGGCGGCGACCAGATGGGCGACGAGGCCATCGGGCAGTCCGACCCGCTGTGGCTGAGCTCGGTACGTGCGGAGACGGCCGGCGTGCTGCTGGTGCTGCCCTGGGACGTCGTCAGGGAGTTCACCGACCGGGTGCCGTCCCTCGCCGCGCATCTGGAGGAGTTCGCCGCGCGGCAGAAGCTGCCCATGAACCGCAAGGGCGAGGCCGACGTCCCCGTACAGGCCGGCCACGTCGGTGAACCGACGCTGAACGGCGGCTTCGTGAACTACGAACTCGCCCCGCGCGAGTACGAGTTGTCGCTCACCCAGACGGTGCTGCGGGTCCACACCCGGGTCGCCGACCTCTACAACAACCCGATGAACCAGACCGAGCAGCAACTGCGGCTGACCATCGAGGAGATCCGCGAGCGTCAGGAGTGGGAGCTGGTCAACAACCGGGAGTTCGGGCTGCTGCACAACGTCGACTACAGCCAGCGCGTCAGCACCTTCACCGGCCCGCCCACCCCGGACGACATGGACGAGCTGCTGGCGATGCGCCGTAAGACCAAGGTGTTCCTCGCCCATCCGAAGGCGATCGCCGCTTTCTTCCGGCAGTGCAACCGGCGTGGTCTGGTGCCGGGCACGGCGAATGTCGAGGGGCACGAGATTCCCGCCTGGCGCGGGGTGCCGATCTTTCCCTGCAACAAGATCCCGGTCAGCCGTGAGCACACCAGCAGCATCATCGCGCTGCGCACCGGGGAGGGCGACCAGGGTGTGGTCGGCCTGTACCAGACGGGCATCCCGGACGAGTACCAGCCGGGCCTGAACGTACGGTTCATGGGCATCGACACGGCCGCGATCATCCGCTACCTGGTCACCGCCTACTACTCGTTGGCCATCCTCGTGCCGGACGCGGCCGGGATCCTGGAGAACGTCCAGCTCGGCCGGACGGCCGACTGAGGGTGGAGTACGCAATGAGCGCGCCCGCTTCCTCACATCCGCTGCCGGGGCCGCCCGACCTGGCCCGCACCGTGCGCACCCGGCGCGGCGGGGCGGTTCCCGGGCTCAGACACCGGTCCGTGGCCCCCGCCGACCCGGCGAAGGCCGAGGAGGTCGACCGCAGGCTGGAGGCCTGGGCCCACGGCCTCGACCTGTTCCCGAAGGCCTGGTCGGGGGACTTCTCGGGTTTCCAGTTCGGCCGGGCCGTCGTACTCCAGCATCCGGCGGCGGCCGACCTGGAGCGCCTCACCGTCGCGGGCAAGCTGCTGCTGGCCGAGAACCTCGTCGACAACTGCTACTGCGAGGAGGACGAGGGCCGGGGCGGGGCCCGTCGTGGCCTCGGCGGCCGGCTGATCCTGGCCCAGTCGGCGCTGGATCCCTTCCACGGCCCACCCGCCCTCCAGGAGCAGTGGCTGCACGGAGTGCAGGCCGACGGGCCGCTGCGCTCGTACCACTGGGCGCTCAAGGACTACGCCGTCCTCGCCACCCCCAGCCAGACCGACCGGTTCGTGCACGACATCGCACGGCTGCACCTCGGCTATCTCGCCGAGGCCGCCTGGGCGGAGATCCGGCACGTACCGCAGGTGTGGGAGTACCTGGTGATGCGGCAGTTCAACAACTTCCGCCCCTGTCTGTCGATCGTCGACGCCGTCGACGGCTACGAGCTGCCCGAGGCTGTCTACGCCCGTCCGGAGATCCAGCGCATCACCGCGCTCGCCTGCAACGCCACCACCATCGTCAACGACCTGTACTCCTTCACCAAGGAGCTGGCGAGCGACCCCACCCACCTCAATCTGCCGCAGGTCGTCGCCGCCAACGAGCGGTGCGGGCTGAAGGCCGCCTATCTCAAGGCCGTCGAGATCCACAACGAGATCATGGCCGCGTTCGAGGACGAGTCCGCCCTCCTGTCCGCCACCTCACCCCTCGTGGAGCGCTACGCCCGGGGCCTGTCCGACTGGGTGGCCGGCAACCACGAGTGGCACTCCACCAACACCCACCGCTACCACCTGCCCAACTACTGGTAACACCCGCTCCAGCCCGCTCTGCTGACGTACCGTCACACGCATCACGAGGAGTCTTCGTTGACCATCGCCCCCGACGCCGACATCACGACGGCGGCACCGGTGCCGACCCAGTCCACGTACCAGACCCGCGTCGCGGACTACTGGAACGCCGAGGAGAATCCGGTCAACCTCGAACTCGGCCGAATCGACGACCTCTACCACCATCACTACGGCATCGGCGACGTCGACTGGACCGTGCTGGAGGAGCCCGAGCCCGCGCTGCGGCGGGAACGGATCACCACCGAACTGCACCGCCTGGAGCACGCCCAGGCGGAACTCCTCACGACCCGCCTCGGCCCGCTCGCCCCGACCGACCGGGTCTTCGACGCCGGCTGCGGGCGCGGCGGCGGCAGTGTCGTCGCGCATCTGCGCTACGGCTGCCAGGCCGACGGCGTGACGATCTCGGCCAAGCAGGCCGCGTTCGCCAACGAGCAGGCGCGCAGGCGGGACATCGACGGCCAGGTGCGTTACCACCACCGCAACATGCTCGACACCGGCTTCACGACCGGCTCCTACGCGGCGTCGTGGAACAACGAGTCGACCATGTACGTCGAGCTGGACCAGCTGTTCGCCGAGCACTCCCGGCTGCTGCGCCGCGGCGGACGCTATGTGGTGGTCACCGGCTGCTACAACGACACCTACGGACAGGCGTCCCGCGAGGTGTCCCTCATCAACGCCCACTACATCTGCGACATCCACCCGCGCTCGGAGTACTTCCGGGCGATGGCCCGCCACCGTCTCGTACCCGTCCATGTGGAGGACCTCACCGCGGCCACCATCCCTTACTGGGAGTTGCGCCGGCAGGCCGAGCACCTGGTCACGGGCATCGAGGACACGTTCCTGACCGCGTACAAGAACGGCAGCTTCCAGTACCTGCTGATCGCCGCGGACCGGGTCTGACGCACACGGTCACGTCGTAGGTACCCGCCCGCGCCGGGGCGCACGTTCCGGCGCGGGCTCGCGGTGTCTTCGTCATCCCGCATCGCACGGGCCCGTGCCGGAACTCCCCCGGGCGCCCATGCCGTACGCGCGCGGCCGGACGGCGAGTGAACTCACCTCTGTGTCTTCCGCCTTGGGCCGGGCTGTGCTTGCCTGGGGAGCCGTTCTCGCTTGCCGGGGCTGGAGTTGCCGTATGCGGAAGCCGTGGTTCGTGGGGGTGCTGCTGACCGGGGTGCTGCTGCTCGGCGCGTGCGGCGACCCGTCGTCCGGGCCGGAGACGTCGCCGCCCTCCCCCGTCGTGCCGGGGGCGTCCGCCACGATGACCCACCAGCGGGCACCGGCCTCCCCCGGCGTGCCCGCGGTGGCACCGCGGGTGCTGTACCTCGGCGACTCGCTCGCGATGGAGGCGCAGAACGTCCTCGGGCAGCAACTCCGCGGGAGCCTCGAAGCGACGTACACGAGCGCCCCGTACTCGGGAACCACGCTGTGCGACTACCTGGAGGGGACGGGGAAGCGTTCGCTCGTGCCGGACGCGGACAAGGCGGCCGCGCTGGTCCGCTCGCGGCATCCGGACTATGTGGTGCTGCAGTTCTGGGGCAACGCGTGGGGCTACACCTGGTGCATGGACGGGATCACCTACAACGCCTCGCAGCAGAGGTACTTCACGCGCTACCGGGCCGATCTGCGCCGGCTCACCGAGCAGATCGCCGCGGCCGGCGGGGACCGACGGCCGAAGATCGTGTGGGTGCTGCAGGGGCCGGACCCGATCACGCCCGACCGGGTCCGGCGTGTGAACGAGATGTACGAGCGGCAGGCCGCCGCCTCGCGCGATCTCGTCGCCGACGCGGGCGCCGCGGTGAGCCCCGCCGGGGCCCGCTACACCTGGGCCCAGTACCTGCCGTGCACCGGCTACGAGCGGGAACACGCCGACTACTGCACCCAGCCGGGCCGCGACCGCACCGCCCTCCACCTCGACGCGGACTACCTGCACTTCTGCCTGGCGCCCACCACCTCCACACCGAAGCCGTGCCCGGCACGCTCCCCCGGCATCCTGCGGATCGCCCGGGAGATCACGCGGGTGATCGCGGGCCGGGTTCGCGCTCGATGAGCCGGTTGGGGTGGCGTCGGGCCTCCGCCGTGCTCCGCCGGCCGGCGAGGACTGACACCATCGCGGGCAACTTCCGTCCCTTCCGGCACTGTTGACATCACACGGGGGACGCATAGCGTGTCCCGCGCACAGCATGTCGCACGTCATTCGACATATCGAACATGAGCGGAGCGGCGGAGGGACACCGTCGTCCCGTCTCCCCGACATGCGGAGGACTTGGTGATGACCCCACCTCTCGGCAGACGTCAGTTCCTCGCGGCCACCGGTACCGCTTCCGCGGCCCTCGCCATCGCGGGCGGGGGGACGGCGGACGCCGCCACCGCCCCCTCGGCCGCCACCGCCCGGGCGCGGCCCTTCCCGCTCACTGCGGTGACCCTGCTGGACAGTCCCTTCCGGGACAACCAGCGCCGTAACTCGGCCTATCTGCACTTCGTCGACATCGACCGGTTGCTGCACACCTTCCGGACCAACGTCGGCCTGCCCAGCACCGCCCAGCCCTGCGGCGGCTGGGAGGGGCCGAACGTCGAGCTGCGCGGCCACTCCACCGGCCATCTGCTCTCCGGGCTCGCCCTCGCCCACGCGGGCACAGGCGACACGGCCCTGCGCGACAAGGGCCGCGCCCTCGTCGCCGAGCTCGCCGCATGCCAGGCCGCCTCCCCCGCCGCCGGGTTCGGCAAGGGCTATCTGTCCGCCTTCCCGGAGAGTTTCTTCGACCGGCTGGAGGCCGGCACGGGAGTGTGGGCGCCGTACTACACGATCCACAAGATCATGGCCGGACTGGTCGAGCAGTACCGGCTGTCCGGGAACGACCAGGCCCTCGACGTCGTGCTCCGGCAGGCGGGATGGGTCGACACGCGCACCGCCGGACTGACGTACGAGCAGATGCAGCGCGTGCTGGAGACCGAGTTCGGCGGGATGAACGACGTGCTCGCCGATCTGCACGCCCTCACCGGTGACGGCAAGTGGCTCGACGTCGCCGAGCGTTTCACCCACGCCCGTGTCTTCGACCCGCTGGCCCGGGGCGAGGACCGGCTGGCGGGATTGCACGCGAACACGCAGATCCCGAAGATGGTCGGCGCCCTGCGGCTGTGGGAGGAGGGGCGGCCCGAGCGCTACCGCACCGTCGCCGCGAACTTCTGGCAGATCGTCACAGGCCACCACTCGTACGTCATCGGCGGCAACAGCAACGGCGAGGCCTTCCACGAACCGGACGTCGTCGCGGGCCAGTTGTCCGACAGCACCTGCGAGAACTGCAACAGCTACAACATGCTGAAGCTGACCCGGCTGCTGCACTTCCACGCTCCGGACCGCACCGACCTGCTGGACCACTACGAGCGCACGCTCTTCAACCAGATGCTGGGCGAACAGGACCCGGTCTCCGCCCACGGCTTCAACATCTACTACACCGGTCTGGCGCCCGGTTCCTTCAAACGTCAGCCGTCCTTCATGGGCACCGACCCGAACGCGTACTCCACCGACTACGACAACTTCTCCTGCGACCACGGCACCGGCATGGAGACGCACGCCAAGTTCGCCGACACCGTCTACACGCACGACGACCGCGACCTGCTGGTCAACCTGTTCATCCCCTCGCAGGTCGTCTGGCGGGAACAGGGCGTCACCTGGCGGCAGACCACCGGCTTCCCCGACAGCCCCACCACCACGCTGACGGTGACCGCCGGGCGCGCCACGCACGGACTGCGCGTGCGCATCCCGTCCTGGGCCCTTGGCGCCCGTGCCACCCTCAACGGCCGTGCGCTGCCCGACCGTCCGAAGCCCGGCAGTTGGCTCACCCTGGAGCGCGCATGGCGCACCGGCGACCGGGTGGAGGTGTCCCTGCCGATGCGCACGGTCGTCGAGGCCACGCCCGACGACCCCGACGTCCAGGCCGTGCTGCACGGCCCGGTGGTCCTGGCGGGAGCCTACGGCGACCGGGCGAACGCCTCGCTGCCGCGCCTCGACGTCACGTCCGTCCGGCAGGAATCGTCGAAGTCGCTGCGGTTCACCGCCCGCGCCGACGACGAGGACGTGACCCTGCTGCCGATCGCCCGCGTCCATCACCAGCACTACTCGGTGTACTGGCTCACCGGCGAACCCCCGCCCCCTCCCCCTGAGTTCGTCGCCTGGCACCGCTTCGACGAGACGTCGGGCACCACCGCGACCGACGCGACCGGCAACGGCAGGGCGGCCCAACTGGTCGGTGGGGCTTCGTGGTCGGCATCCGGACGCATCGGCGGAGCGGTGGCACTGGACGGCACGGACGGCCATGTCGCCCTCGCCGAGGACCTGTTGGCGGGTGCCTCCGCCTACTCCCTGGCCGCATGGGTACGGCTGGACGGTCGGCCGGGCGCCTGGAGCCGGATCTTCGACGTCGGCACGGGCGTCACCGCCAACCTGTTCCTGACCCCGCTCAGCGGCGACGGCACCCTGAGGTACGCGATCACCGCCGGCGGGGCGGGCGGCGAGCAGCGCATCGACGCCGACCCGCTGCCCGCCGACCGATGGGTGCACGTGGCGGTGAGCTACGGCGCCGGGACCGCCGTCCTCTACGTCGACGGCGCCGAGGCCGGCCGGAACGCGAGCGTCTCCGTGGAGCCGCGCCACTTCGGCAACCACATCCGCACCGGGTACGTCGGCAGGTCGCAGTATGCCGATCCCTACCTCAAGGGAGCGGTCGACGACTTCCGGGTGTACGGCAGGACGCTGAGCGCCGCCGAGGTGGCGACGCTGGCGCAGGCCTCCACCTCGTAGGCGACGAGCGGTCGCGGCCGGTCCGCCCGCCGGGCGGGAGATGGGCCGGCCGTCACTCTCCCTCGTATGCCTTCTCCAGGGCGGCGATGTCGAGCTTGTGCATCTTCAGCATCGCCTGCATCGCACGGCTCGACTTCGACGTGTCCGGGTCGCTGATCATCTCGTCGAGGCCCTCAGGGATGACCTGCCAGGACACTCCGAAGCGGTCCTTCAGCCAACCGCAGGGGCCGGGCTCGCCGCCGCCCTCGGTGAGCTTGGTCCAGTAGTGGTCGATCTCCTCCTGGTTCCGGCAGAACATCTGGAAGGAGATCGCCTCGGTGAACTTGAACTGGGGGCCGCCGTTCAGGGCGACGAATTTGTGGCCGTTGACCGTGAACTCGACGGTCAGCACGGTGCCGGCAGGCTGCATGGCACCCTCGGTGTAGTGGGTCACCCTGCCGATGCTGGAGTTCTTGAAGACCGAGACGTAGTAGTGCGCGGCCTCCTCGGCCTGGCCGTCGAACCAGAGACACGTGGTGAATCCGTCGGTGCTCATGTGTTCTCCTCCTGGGGCTTGGTACGCGGTCACTTCTGTCGACCGATCCTCGCCGCGGAACTCATCGGTCGCGCCGCGGATTAATCCGGACGGCCCCGCCACCGACCGCAATAGGCTCGCGGTCATGACGTCTTCGCCCGCAGGGAACGCTGAGAACCCAGAGAGCACAGGGAGCACAGAGAGCACAGATCACGCAGGAAACGCAGGGAACGCCGAGAACGCCGACGGCATTCGCCCCTTCCGCCTCGACATCCCGCAGAGCGAGCTCGACGACCTGCACGACCGTCTCGACCGCACCCGCTGGCCGGACGAGCTGGCCGGCACCGGATGGGCGTACGGCGTACCCGGCGGCTACCTGCGCGAGCTGGCCCGGTACTGGCGCCACTCGTACGACTGGCGGGCCGCCGAGGCGCAGCTCAACCAGTGGCCGCAGTTCACGACCACGATCGACGGCTCGACCGTGCACTTCGCCCATGTCCGCTCCCCCGAGCCGGACGCCACCCCACTGATCATCACCCACGGCTGGCCGGGGTCGATCGTGGAGTTCCTGGACGTGGTCGGGCCGCTCACCGACCCCGCTGCGCACGGCGGGGACCCGGCTGACGCGTTCCACGTCGTCGTGCCGAGCATCCCCGGGTTCGGCCTGTCCGGTCCCGCCGCGGACACGGGCTGGGAGGCGGGCCGGGTCGCCGACGCGTGGGCCGAGCTGATGCGCCGGCTCGGCTACGAGCGGTTCGGTGCTCAGGGCGGCGACTGGGGTGCCGCCATCTCCCGCGAGCTGGGACGCGCCCACCCCGACCGGGTGACCGGCGTCCATCTCAACCTGCTGCCGGGCGGGCAGCAGGCCACCGAACCGACGCCGGAGGAACTGGACGCGCTCGGCACGGAGGAGCAGGAGCGGGCGCTGCTGTCGTGGCGCCGGTGGAGCGAGTGGTCGCGCGAGGGCACGGGGTACGCCGTCCTTCAGGCCACCCGGCCGCAGACTCCGGCGTACGCGCTCACCGACTCCCCCGTCGGCCAACTCGCCTGGATCGTCGAGAAGTTCCAGGAGTGGACGGACTCGGAGCTGCTGCCCGAGGAAGCCGTGGACCGGGACCGGATGCTCACGAACGTGATGCTGTACTGGCTGACCGGGACCGCGGGTTCCGCCGCCCGCATCTACTACGAGCGGGCGCACACCACGGGCCGCGCCGCCCAGCCCACCGAGCCCTCGGCCGCGCCGACCGCGCTCGCCCTCTTCCCGGCGGAGCCGCAGCTCCCCCTGCGGCACAAGGCGCAGCGCACGGAGAATCTGGTCCGCTGGACGGAGTTCGACCGGGGCGGACACTTCCCGGCGATGGAGGAGCCGGACCTGCTGGTGGGCGATGTGCGGGCCTTCTTCCGGCAGCTGCGCGAGAAGGGCTGAGCGCGGGCTCTGCCCGTGGCGAATCTGCCGCGGGCAGAGAAACCGCATCGGGGCGCGGCCCCGGGCCAAGAGTGGAGTCGACGGCATCACCACTCGACAGGAGAGACCATGACTCCACTGACCACGCTTTCGCCCCGCGCCGAGGAGGGCGACACTCCACCCGGCCGGTTCGACGAGCATCTCGCGGCCCAACTCCTCGGCCAGCGCATCGTGTTCCTCGCCACCCAGGTCGACGAGGTGTCCGCGACCCGGGTCTGCGCGCAGCTGCTCCTGCTGTCCGCCGAGGACCCGCGCACCGACATCAGCCTGTACATCAACAGCCCGGGCGGATCCGTGCACGCGGGCCTCGCCATCTACGACACGATGCGGCTGATCCCGAACGACGTCTCCACGCTCGCCATGGGCTTCGCGGCCAGCATGGGCCAGTTCCTGCTCTGCGGCGGCACGCCGGGCAAGCGGTACGCCCTGCCGAACGCGCGGATCATGATGCACCAGGGTTCGGCGGGCATCGGCGGCACCACCGCCGACATCGAGATCCAGGCGGAGAACCTGGAGCACACCAAGCAGACGATGGAGCGGCTCATCGCCGAGAACACGGGCCAGACCCCGGAGACCATCGCCCGGGACGGCGACCGCGACCGCTGGTTCACGGCCGAGGAAGCCAGGCAGTACGGCATGGTGGACCGGGTGCTGGAGTCGCTCGCCGACGTCCGCCCGGCCGCCTCGAAGCGACGGATGGGGCTGTGACATGGGGAACTACACGATTCCGTACGTCGTCGAGAGGACCGCGAACGGCGAGCGGTCCTCCGACGTGTTCAGCCGGCTGCTGTCCGAGCGGATCATCTTCCTCGGCACCGAGATCGACGACGGCGTCGCCAACGTCGTCATCGCGCAACTCCTCCATCTGGAGTCGTCGGCCCCCGAGAACGAGATCGCGATCTACCTCAACTCCCCCGGCGGCTCGTTCACTTCGCTGATGGCGATCTACGACACGATGACGTTCGTGCAGGCGCCGATCTCGACGTTCTGCGTCGGGCAGGCGGCCTCCACGGCTGCCGTACTGCTGGCCGGCGGGGATCCGGGGCGACGGTTCGTGCTGGAGCACGCGCGCGTACTCCTCGGGCAGCCGGCCAGCGGTGGCAGCCGGGGCATGATCTCCGACCTCGCCCTGCAGGCAAAGGAGATGGTCCGGATCCGCGCCCAGGTGGAGGAGGTGCTGTCGCGGCACACCCGCCAGGACATCCCGACGCTGCGCGCGGACATGGACCGCGACAAGGTGTTCACCGCCGAGGAGGCGGTGGCGTACGGGCTGGCCGACGAGGTGCTGAGCCGGCGCCTCGTGGCGGTCTGAGGCGCCGGCCGGGACCGGTCGTCAGGCGACCAGGCACAGTCCGTTGTACGGCGAAGTGGACGTCCGGTGGCTCCTGTTGGCCGACCGGTCAGTGATCCGGGTGAGCTCTCCCTGGGCGAGCGACAACAGGTCGGCCAGGCCGAGTCCCAGGGCGTGGGCGGCGGCCGCGAGGACCTCCGAGGAGGCCTCCTTGCGGCCGCGCTCCACCTCGGAGAGGTACGGCATGGAGATCCGGGCCTCGTCGGCCACGTCCTTCAGGGTGCGCTCCTGGGCGAGGCGTTCGCGCCGCAGGACATCGCCGACCAGGTCACGCCACAGGGGTTCCCTGGGCGCTGGGGGCACGGGGGCCGTGGGGGCCGGGCGCGCGGGGAGAGGGGCGACCGGGCGCGCGCCCTGCGGGCGGCGCAGCTCAATGACTCGGGCTTCGTTCGGCGCTTGGCTGCTCACCTCCTCAGCCTAAATTCCCTCGCCCCGAAGGGAAGAGATCGGCATTCTGCCCTGGGTGGAATCGCTGAGGCGGAGGACGCGGTGACGGCGTTGCGGAAAACGTTCAACGAGGATGCCGAGCTGTACGACCGGGCTCGGCCGCGGTATCCCCGCGCCCTGGTCGACGAACTGACCCGTGCGACCGGGCTCGGCCCGGGCAGCCGGGTCCTGGAGATCGGCCCGGGTACCGGCCAGCTCACCGTCTCGCTGGCGGAGTTCGGCTGCCGTGTCATCGCGGTGGAGCTGGGTGACGCGATGGCGGAAGTGGCCCGGCAGCGGCTGAGCGCGTTCCCGCGCGTGGAGGTGCGGGTGGCGGAGTTCGAGGCCTGGGAGCTGCCCGAAGAGCCCTTCGACCTCGTGGTGTGCGCAACGGCCTTCCACTGGATCGACCCGGCGGTACGGGTGGTCAAGGCGGCCCGGGCGCTGCGTCCCGGCGGGCGTCTCGCCCTCGTCGTCACGGACCACGTGGCCGGCGGCACCACGGAGTTCTTCACGCAGGCACAGAGCTGTTACGAGCGCTGGGATCCGGCCACACCTCCCGGGCTGCGCCTGCTGCCGGCGTCCGAAATCCCCACGGACTCCGGGGAGCTGGAGCGCTCCCCGCACTTCGAGCGGGTCGTGGCGACCCGCCACATCCAGGACATCACCTACACGACCGACCAGTACATCGACGTACTGCTCACCTACTCGGGCCACCGTGCGCTGGAGGAGACGGCACGGCAGGGTCTGCTCACGTGTCTGCGCCGGCTGATCGAGACGCGGCACGGCGGGACCGTCACCAAGCGCTACCTCCACGACCTGATCGTGGCCACCCGCGTCGGGGAGTGACACAAACGGCGTGCATGCTCGGGCGGAGGCAGGGTACCCGCACCACGAAGGACTCGCCGCAGTCAGACGCCGCAGACAGACAGACGTCGAACCGTGACTTTCGTGGGAGAGGGAAAATGGACACCGCCGTGGAACGGTCGGAGGCAAGGGTCGTCGAGAAGGCCGCCGAAACCTGCACGAGTGATGGACCACTGCCGGGGATCACGCAGCCACGCTCGGTGGCTCCGCGTGACGCACGGGAACTGTCCCGCCAGTTCTTCCAGCGCCTCTCGGAACTCGAGGAGGGCACGCACGAGTACCAGTACGCGCGCAACACGCTCATCGAGATGAACATCTCGCTGGTGCGGTTCGCCGCCGGACGTTTCCGCGGGCGCGGCGACGACATGGAGGACCTCGTCCAGACCGGGATGATCGGCCTGATCAAGGCGATCGACCGGTTCGAGCTGTCCCGCGAGGTCGAGTTCACCTCGTTCGCCCTGCCGTACATCGTCGGCGAGATCAAGCGCTTCTTCCGTGACACCACCTGGGCGGTGCACGTGCCGCGCCGGCTGCAGGAGCTGCGGGTGGAGCTGGCCAAGGCGCGCGAGGAGCTGGCCAGCCGGCTGGACCGTGACCCCACGGTCCCCGAGCTCGCCACCTTGATGAACATCTCCGAGCAGGAGGTGATCGAGGCGCAGATAGCCTCCAACGGATACAACTCCTCGTCGCTGGACGCCGCGCTCACCGGCGACGGTCCGGAGGGCGGCGAGGCGGTGCTCGCCGACTTCATCGGTGTGGAGGAGGACGGGTTGCGGCTCGTCGAGGACTTCCAGTCGCTCGCCCCGCTCATGGCGGAACTCGGCGAACGCGACCGGCAGATCATCCACATGCGGTTCGTGGAGGAGGCCACCCAGGCGGAGATCGGCGAACGGCTCGGCTGCTCGCAGATGCATGTGTCCCGCCTGATCAAGCGGATCATCGCGCGACTGCGCGAGGGAATGCTGGGCGAACTCGACTACGCGTGAGTGACCGGGACATCGGCTCATGGCCGCCGAAGTCGTCGTAGGCGACTTCGGCGATCATTCGCCGTTCAGGGCCACCACGGCGCACACCCGCTTGCCGACCGGCACCCGCTCCACGGTGACCCTCGTCGCCAGCACGTGGACGATCTCCAGACCGTGCCGGCCGACGCGCTCGGGGTCCCGCGGGAAGCGGCGCGGCAGGGCCGCGCTGCTGTCGTAGACGCACACCGTCACCGAGACGTCCGTGCCTTCGAGTTCCAGGATGTACGGGCCGTTGCTGTGACGGTCGGCGTTGGTGACCAGCTCGCTGACCACGAGCAGCACCTCCTCCTCGGCCCGGTCCGCGATCTTGGCGCACCACTCGGTCCTGAGCTGGTCCACGAAGTGCGCGGCCAAGGACCGTGCCTCGGCGATGGATCCCGGTTCGCCTGTGTAGTGCGCCGCCCGCCGTAGCGGTTCGACGGGCACGTCGAAACCAGTCGGTATCACTGCCCCGCCCACGTGCTCGATCATGCATGTCTCTCTCGGAAGCCGGCCTGGCCGGACGCTGCTGCATCAGTGCTCGTACCCCGAGCCACGCCCGGCAGTCCCCCTTGCGGGCCGATCTGTCCGCTTCGGCGTACAGCGCCGGTGATGTACAGGTCGGCCTCGCAGCATTTTACGCGCCGACGGCCTGGTTCGGCGGCGTCCGAGCGGTCGTCGTACCGGAGCCGAGGGGTGCCTCGGACGACGAGGACGGAGGCGACTCGGGCTCGCTCGTCCCGGGCTCGCCGGAGGGCGGCTCGGCGCTCGGCGTGGAGGAGGACGGGGCGGTGGACGTCGGCGGGCAGGTGGTCGGGGTGCCCTTGTCCGTGCCGGGCGAGGAGGCGCACGGGGACGACGGCGATGACGGTGTCTTCGGCGTGGTCGTGCTCACCGACGGGGAGGGCTTCGCCGGCGGCTCGGTCCGGTGGTCGTGCCGGCCGGTGTCGCCCCTGTGCCGTGCGATCCATTCCCCGGTGTCGGGGTCGTAGATCACGAAGATGTTGATGATCTGCGGTGCGGGAGTCACCACTACGACGTTCGAGGGCCGGTACGAGGACCATGTGTCGCCGGTGCGCCTCGGTGTGGTCTGGAGGGCGACGGGTGGTGTCAGCGGGTTGCCGCAGGCGCAGCGCACCCGGGGCACTCCGTGGCCGTCGACGAGGACGGCCGTGCCCGCCTGCAGGACGGCCTGGTAGCTGGTGGCGGCGCCGTTGCGGTAGCCGTGGTTGGTGACGCGGGTGTCCATGCGCAGCTGTACGGGGGTGAGCGAGCGCAGGTAGGACGGGACCTGGGCGGGGGGCCTGCCTGCGACCGAGGCGAACGCCTTGTTCTTCGCCGGGGTCGCCTGGAGCGCCTTGATCTGCTTTTCCACATCGCAGCTGGAGACGTTGCGGGTGCCGCCGTACAGCCCGGGCGCGTCGCCGTCGACGCCTCGTACCGCGTTCGCCGGTGCCGATTCGGTGGCCGGCGAGGCGGAGACGGACGGGGTGGAGCTGTCCTCGGCCGTCGACTCCGTGAACGGCTCGGGGCCGGTCTTGCCCGCCGCCTGCAGGAAGACCTCGCCGCCCTTGGCCGAGCTGCCGCCGCCGGGCCGGGTGAACACGACCGCAAGGACCACGGCGGCGACCACCAGCGTGGTGAGGACGGCGACGCGCGGCGCCGACTTCCACCAGGGGCGGCGGGGTGGCGGCGACGGCGTGCCGCCGCTGCTGCCCGGTGGCTGCGAGGGCGGGCCCGTGGGCGGCTGGGAGGGACCCGAGAGCGGGCCGGAGGGCGGGCCTGTGGGGCGGCCGGAGGACGGCGGTTCGACGCTCACGAGCTCTTCTTCCCGACGCGGATTTCCTGGCGGTTTGTTCCGCTTTACACCGCTTCCCTACCTGAAGAACCATTGTGTGCTCCGGTTCCGTGCCGCCCGCAAGCCGACGCGGACGGCCCTCCCGGCGGGCGGGGCGTGCGGGCGCTGCTTAGCGTGGCGAGGGTGAGCCCGCGACCCCCCTCCGCCTCCGTCGCCGCCCGCCACGGCTGGGTGCAGGCCCTCGCAGCCGTACTGGCCGCGCTCATCGCCATGGGGGTGGTGGCCGCCCTCGGGCTGTGGGCGGCGGGCGCGGGCGACCTCCCGGACGGCGCGTTCCCCAGGGTCGTCGCGGCGACCGTCGTCACGGCCGTCGGCGGCACGATCGAGCTCTCCGGGAACGCCGGCGCGCTCGCCGAGTCCGCGGCCGGACTGACCGTGATCCCGCTGTCGGTCACGCTGACCGGGGCCCTCGTCCTCGCGGCGGCGTTCCTGCGTCCGCTGCGCCACCGGGCGGTCGCCGGCGCCCCGGAGCTGGCGGGCTGGGCCGCCAGGGTCGCGGCCCTCTGGCTGCTCGCGTTGCTCGGCCTGGCCTTCGGAGCCCGGCAGACCTTCTCGCTCTCCCTCGGTGAGGGGACCATCAGCGATCTCGGCGACCTGTTCGGGGTGTCCCCGAAAGTCGGCTTCCGGACGGACGTGCCGCTGACCCTCGTCTTCGGCCTGCTGTGGCTGGCGGGTGTGCTGGTGCTGGCGCTGCTGGTCTCGCGCGGGGCACCGCTGCCGGGCCGTCTGCTGCGCTTCCAGGAGTCGGTGCGGCCGGCCGCGTACGCCATGGTCGTCCTGCTGCTCGCGTTCGTCGCCCTGGGCGTCGTCATCGCGCTGGTCGTCATGGTGACCCGCGGCCACGCCGCGGAGACCTTCGCGGTCATCCTGCTGGGCATGCCGAACCTGACATGGCTGGCGCTCACGCTCGGGCTCGGCGCCACCTGGACCGGGCGGGTGCAGGGGCCGTTCGGGCTGCCCATGCCGCATGTGCTCGACGAGGTGCTGCGCACCAAGGACGTCTCCACGCTCAACCTCCGCACGCTCGCCGAGCACGACGGCCGGGTGTGGTGGCTCCTGGCCGTGGACGCGGTGCTGCTGCTGGCCGCCGCGTTCGTGATGGCGGCCCGCTCCCCGGCCCGGACGAAGGCCTGGCAGCACGCCCTGCACATGGCCGTCGCCCTCGTGCTGACGGTGCTCATGATCTGCCTGGTGGGCCGCATCTCCGCCCACTACGGGCTGTCCGTCCTCGGCATCGGGGACCTGGGCGGAGATCTGGGCGGGGACCTGTCTCTGCAGCCGAAGGTGTGGACCGCGCTGGGTTTCGCCGTGCTGTGGGGGCTGGTGACCGGCTTCCTCGGTGCGCTGCTGGCGAGGCCGGTGCGGCGGCGGGGGGCGACTGAAGAGAAGGGGGAAGCGTGATGCCGTACATGGGAGTCAGGGCGGAAGGCTCGTGCGGATCCGTCACGTACGAGGACGTCGTCGCACGAGTCGCCGTGGGCCGGCGCGTCGGCCGGCGCAAGGCCGTGCCACGCCGCCTGCTGCTCGGCGGGCTCGGCCGGGAGAGCTAGCGGCTCGGGAAGACCGGTTCCGCCCAGTGCGGTGGCGGTTCGGGGCGGCCCTCGCCCGCGCGGGCCACCCGCAGGTCGACCTCCGTCGGCGGATGGCCGGTGCCCGGCGTGCCGGTCACGGCGGTGCGCAGGGCGGCGACGAACGCCAGGCAGGAGTCGTGGCGGTCGTCCGGGGTCTTGGCCAGGGCCCGGGTGAACACGGCGTCGGCCTCAGGAGCGAGGTCGGGGCGGGACTCCGTCAGCCGGGGCGGCTCGTCGTACTGGTGGGCCCACAGCAGGGCCATGTCGTCGTCGCGCAGGAAGGGCGGACGGCCCGCCAGGCACTCGTACACGACACAGGCGAAACCGTAGACGTCACAGCGTCCGTCGACGGGCCGCCCGGAGATCTGCTCGGGAGCCACGTAGTCGAGGGTGCCGACGAACTGGCCGACGCTGGTGAAGCCGGTCAGGGACAGCGACTTCTTCGTCAGGCCGAAGTCGGTGAGGTAGGCGTGCTCGGGGTGGTCGCTGTCGGTGCCGCGGGCGACCAGGATGTTGCCGGGCTTCACGTCCCTGTGGACCAGCCCGTGCTCGTGGGCCGCGTCGAGCGCGGAGGCGATCTGCGCGGCGATGCGCAGCGCGGTCGCGGGCGCGAGCGGGCCCCGCCGGTCGAGGAGATGACGCAGGTCGCTGCCCTCGACGTAGCGCATGGCGATGTACAGCAGGCCGTCCGTCTCGCCCGCCTCGAAGACCGGCACGATGTGCGGGTGGTCGATCGCCGCGGCTGCCCGGGACTCGTGGGTGAAGCGGAGACGGAAGGTGTCGTTGCGGGCGAGGTCCGGCGCGAGCAGCTTGAGCGCGACCGTCCGGTCCAGGCGCAGGTCGCGGGCGCGGTAGACGACGGCCATGCCGCCGCGGCCGATCTCGCGCTCGATGCGGTAGCCGGCGACCTGTCTGCCGAGCAGTTCGGAGGGGCGGCCCGAGAAGAGGCTCGTGTCACGGGCCATCGGGTGTCACGACCTGGGTGGGGGCGTGGCCGGGGTCCGCGGCCGCGGCGCGGGGTTCGTCGTCGGTGGCGTAGGTGCTCAGGCGGGTCCCGTCGCCGTACACCCACTGGCTGCGGTCGGTGTCGTAGAGCCAGACGGACTCGCCGTCGACGACGAGGCCGACGCGCAGTCCCTGCGTGCGGGCGCGGAAGGACTCGCCGTCGAGACTGCCGCGTGCCAGTTCCTCGACGGCGGCCCGGTAGCGGGCCAGGGTCTGTTCCGTGCCCGCGAGCAGGGGCCGGGGGTCGGCGGTGCGGGCCTGGGGGCCGCCGGTGGCGGGCGGGTCCTGCGGTACGGCGACCAGGAAGCGGCCGTCGACCCACGCGGACCAGCCGTTGGCGCACAGGACGTGACCCCAGTCGCCGCGCCGCTCGACGAGCTGGACCGGCAGGAGCGGGTCGAGGGGCACGGCGGGCCGTGCCGGATCGGGGGTCTCCCAGGCGGGCATGCCGTGCTGGGGGACGACGTGGGTGGGCCGGAAGCCGGGGTTGGTCATCGCGGCTCCTACTTCCGCATCACGACGGGCTCGTGCCGGCGCAGCAGCCGGGACACCCCGAAGCCGAAGACCGCGGAGAGCACCACCAGCATGGCGATGTTCAGCAGCCACACCCCGGCCGAGTGCCTGAACAGCGGATCGCCGGTCAGGTCGCCCGGCACGATCCGCGCCAGCCCGACCG
Organism: Streptomyces sp. NBC_00461; assembly: GCF_036013935.1. Lineage (NCBI taxonomy): Bacteria > Bacillati > Actinomycetota > Actinomycetes > Kitasatosporales > Streptomycetaceae > Streptomyces > Streptomyces sp. NBC_00461. Next base: position 9,710,317 of record NZ_CP107902.1, on the reverse strand, counting down.
TGCCTGCCATCGCGCCGAGCGCCCACCGCGAGGGCACCAGCCAGGACAGCTGCTCCAGACCGGGCACGCCGTTGAGCTTCAACAGGGCGCCGCAGAAGACGACTTGGACGATGGCCAGCAGCACCAGCAGCGGCATCGTCACCTCCTCCTTGCGCACCAGCGCGGACACCAGCAGGCCGAGCATCATCGCGGTGAACGCCAGCAGGGCGACCGCGACGGTGATTTCGACAAGGGGCGGCATCAACACGCCTTCGCCGCCGGGCGCGTTGAGGTCGACGCCGAGGAGGGCCACCAGGCTCAGCACCACGGCCTGCAGCACGGTGATCGTGCCCAGCACGACGACCTTCGACATCAGGTACGCCGATCTGGACAGGCCGACGGCCCGCTCGCGCTGGTAGATGGTGCGTTCCTTGACGAGTTCGCGCACGGCGTTCGCGGCGCCGGTGAGGACTCCGCCGACGCAGAGGATGAGCAACGCGTTCATGGCCGTCGACTGCGTCAGTTTGCTGCCGGCCAGGGCGCGGGCCATGGCGCCCATCACGAAGGGCAGGGCGATCATGATGGCGAGGAAGGTGCGGTCGGCGCCGAGCGCGCTGGCGTAGCGGCGCACCAGGGTGCCGAGTTGGGCGCCCCGGCTGCGCGGGCGGGGCGGTGCGGTGATGACGACCGGGCCCGAGCGGGACACGCGGGGCTGTGCCGTCGCCTCGCTGACGTAGTGGCGATGGAAGGGCGAGACGCGGAAGTCGCCCGCCCAGTCCCGGTCGTGGTCCCGTTCGAAGGACTCGAAGGCCTCCGGCCACTGCTCGAAGCCGAAGAACGCGAGGGCGTCCTCGGGCGGGCCGTAGTAGGCGATCCTGCCGCCGGGGGCGAGTACGAGGAGCCGGTCGCAGACGTCGAGGCTGAGCACGCTGTGGGTGACGACGATGACGGTCCGGCCGTCGTCGGCGAGGCCGCGCAGCATGTGCATCACCGAGCGGTCCATGCCCGGGTCCAGACCCGAGGTCGGCTCGTCGAGGAAGAGCAGCGACGGCTTGGTCAGCAGTTCCAGGGCCACGCTGACCCGCTTGCGCTGCCCGCCGGACAGGCTGTGCACGGGTTGGCCGGCGCGCTGTTCCAGGCCCAGTTCGCGGATGACCTCGTCGACCCGGGCTCGGCGCTCGGCCTTCGCTGTGTCCTGCGGGAAGCGCAGCTCGGCGGCGTAGGACAGGGCGCTGCGGACGGTCAGCTGGGCGTGCAGGATGTCGTCCTGCGGGACCAGGCCGATGCGCTGGCGCAGCTCGGCGTAGTCGCGGTAGAGGTCGCGGCCGTCGTAGAGGACGGTGCCGTGGTCGGCGGGCCGCTGGCCGGTCAGGGCGTTCAGGAGTGTGGACTTGCCGGCGCCGCTCGGGCCCACGACCGCCAGCAGGCACTTCTGCCCCACCGGGAAGGACACGTGGTCGAGGAGGGTCCTGCGGCCGCGGTCGACGGCCACCGTGAGGTCCTGGACGTCCAGGGAGACCTCGCCGGTGTCGACGTACTCCTGCAGCTGGTCGCCGACCAGGCAGAACGCCGAGTGGCCGATGCCGACGATGTCGCCGGGGCCGATCGGGGCGACGGTGACGGGCGAGCCGTTGAGGAACGTGCCGTTGTGGCTGCCCAGGTCGGCGATCTCGTACGCCCCCTCGGGCAGGGCGCGCAGTTCGGCGTGCCGGCGTGAGACGACCAGGTCGTCGATGACCAGGTCGTTCTCGGCGGCGCGGCCGATGCGGACGGTGCGGGCGGGCAGCGGCCGTACGCTGGTCGGCCGCCGGAAGGTGCCGGTCAGGCCCGGCATCGACACCGCGGAAGCCGCCGAGGGGCGCTCGGGGGCCGGCGTTGCAGCGCGGGTCAGGACGGCGCGCGGGCCGTCGGACGGGTTGCCGAAGTGGATCACGCTGCCGGGACCCACGCCCCACGCCCGGACGCGGCGGCCGTCGGTGAAGGTGCCGTTGGTACTGTTCTCGTCCTCCAGGGTCCAGTGATCGGCGTCGGGGCGCAGTACCGCGTGGTGCCACGAGACCCTCGCATCGTCGATGACGATGTCGCACAACGGGTCGCGTCCGACGCGGTAGTCGCGGCCCGGACTCATCACCGTGGAGCCCGCCTCGGTCTCCACGACGAGTTCGGGCGCGGACGGTGCGACCGGCCGCTCTGTCATGACCGGGATTCTACCGATTCGTCCACATGTGCGCCTGATGCGGCTGGCGCAGCCATCGGTCAGCCGACGGGCAGGAAGAGCCCCGGTGCGGTCCGCTGCATACGCAGGGCGTCGACGGACTCGGCGAGGAGTTCGTACTCGGTGGTGTCATCGTTGGTCACCACGCGCATCAGGCGTCCGGCCGCCAACTCGTAGGCGACTGACTCCTGCTGGTCATCACTGGTGCACCACGCGCGCAGTACGGCCGGCACGTCGGGCACGGTGTGGGCGACCGGCACGAGCGAACTCGCCGGGAAGTGCTCCGCCTCCGGCTGCGGATCGAGGCGATCGGCGATCCAGTTCGCGCGATCGCGCAGCCACCACAGGGCGAGGGCGAGGGTCGGGGCCCGGTACGTGCCTAAAGGCACCCCTATACGCTCGCCTCCGCAGGCGCCGTACGCTGTGACGTGGCATAAGAACTCGTCGTGCACGTTCTCTCCCCCGCTGCTCGTTCGCCTGTCGGCTGTCCTCACTTTCGATGCGGCTCATGTGCTGTGCGTGACGGCGCCTTTGCTCGCCGTGAAGTTCCACAGTGTTGAGTATGTTCACTACTGAAACACTGTCACCACAACTTTCCGGCCAGTCTCCTGGCATATTCAGCAGGGCAGTTGGCCGAATTCCGGCGAGTGCCGCCATTACCCGAGGGGTAATCGACGGTGCGCGGCGCTGCGGGCATGGTTGGCGTACCGGGTCGCCGGAGCGCGAATCCGGGACCTGACCAGCAATGACGACCTCGATGGAGGCTGATCGCCATGTCCGCGAACACCGACCGTTACGAAAGCGCCGTCGCCCGTTACTTCGAGGCTTGGAACGCGAGCGAGCCCGAGGAGCTGGCCAAGGCGGTGGCCGCCGCCTGGACTCCGGACGGCAGTTACACCGACCCGCTCGCCGACGTCGGCGGGCACGAGCAGATCGCCGCCCTGATCGTGGCGGCGCATGAGCAGTTCCCGGGGTTCGCCTTCCGGCAGACCGGCGCCGTGGACGGCCACCACGACACGGCGCGCTTCTCCTGGGAACTGGTCAGCGAGGCCGGCACAGGCGCCGCGCCCGTCGCCGGCTTCGATGTGATCACGCTGGAGGCGGACGGCCGGATCCGGTCCGTGCTCGGCTTTCTGGACCGGGTGCCCGCAGGGGCCTGAGTTCCGCGATGAGTTTCCGCGCTCGCGGTGGTCTCCAGAAGTGACCGGCCACCGCGAGCGAAGGAGCCATCATGACCACGACCGCCAAGCTGGACGAGGAGTTCACCGCCGTCCTGCGGAAGAGCTCGAACGAGGGCGGTTGGACCTACCTCGTCTGGCCGAGGAGCGTCGAGTTCTTCGGCACCCGGGGACTCGTCAAGGTCCGCGGCACGATCGACGGACACCCGTTCCGCAGCTCGTTCATGGCCCTGGGGGACGGCACGCACAAGCTGCCGGTGAAGGCCGACCTCCGCAAGACCATCGGGAAGGGCGAGGGCGACACGGTCACCGTGCATCTGGAGGAGCGGCTCAGCTCCTAGCGGCCGACCAGCTCCTAGCGGCCTCCGGATAGCGCCGGGGTGCGGCGCCGACAGCCGGCGGCCGGTCCCGGCGGCGTCCCGCCGTGGTACGAGGGCGTGCGGACGCCCTGCGCACTGCCCTCCCCGCCGCCCCGGAGGCGGCAGCCCGCCTCCGGGGCGTCAGCGGGCGCCCTACCGCGTGACGATCGCGTCGATGCGGGCCAGTTCGTCGGCGTCGAAATCCAGGTTGCGCGTGGCCGCGACGCTGTCCTCGATCTGCTGCGGGCTGCTCGCACCGACCAGTGCGGAGGTCACCCGGCCGCCGCGCAGCACCCAGGCCAGGGCCAGCTGGGCCAGGGTCTGGCCACGACCCTTGGCGATCTCGTCGAGTGCGCGCAGCTTGCCCACCAGGTCCTCGGTGACCGCGTCCGAGTTCAGGAAGGGGCTGTCGCTCGCCGCTCGCGAGTCCTCCGGGATGCCGTCGAGGTAGCGGGAGGAGAGCAGACCCTGCTCCAGCGGCGAGAAGACGATCGAGCCGACCTGCAGCTCGTCGAGGGCGTCCAGTAGGCCCCCGTCCTCGGGGCGGCGGTCCAGCATCGAGTAGCGCGGCTGGTGGATGAGCAGCGGGGTGCCCAGCTCGCCGAGGATGCGGGCGGCCTCTCGGGTCTGCTCCGCCGAGTAGTTGGAGATGCCGACGTAGAGCGCCTTGCCCTGCTGGACCGCCGAGTGCAGGGCACCCATCGTCTCCTCAAGGGGAGTCTCCGGGTCCGGCCGGTGCGAGTAGAAGATGTCGACGTAGTCCAGGCCCATCCGCTTCAGGCTCTGGTCCAGCGAGGACAGCAGGTACTTGCGGGAGCCCCACTCGCCGTACGGTCCGGGCCACATCAGGTAGCCGGCCTTCGTGGAGATCACCAGTTCGTCGCGGTAATCCGCGAAGTCCGCCTTCAGCGCCTCGCCGAGCGCGGACTCGGCGGCGCCGGGCGGCGGGCCGTAGTTGTTGGCCAGGTCGAAGTGGGTCACGCCGAGGTCGAAGGCGCGGCGCAGGATGGCCCGCTGGGTCTCGGCGGGGCGGTCGGGGCCGAAGTTGTGCCACAGGCCGAGCGAGATCGCGGGAAGCTTCAGGCCGCTGCGTCCGGTGCGCCGGTAGGGCAGGTCCGCGTAGCGGTCGGGGTGTGCGGTGTACAACGCGACTCCAGAGGGGTTGGCACACGAATGTCCGGTTCCTGGAACGTATGGGAAACCAGCACCCACTCTTTCGCGACCTGCGGGCAGTGGTCCAACAGGAGAATCCGATGGAACTCAGCGGATAGTCTTCTCAATCATGGAACTGCGCCACCTCCAGCACTTCGTCGCCGTCGCCGAGGACCAGCACTTCACCCGGGCGGCGGAACGGCTGATGGTGTCCCAGTCGGGCCTGTCGGCCTCGATCCGGGCGCTGGAGCGGGAGCTGCAAACCCCCCTGTTCGTGCGCACGACGCGCCGCGTGACCCTCACGGAGGCCGGGCGCGCGCTGCTGGGTGAGGCGGAGCGGATCCTGGCCCAGGTGCGGTCCGCCCACGAGGCGGTCGCGGCCGTACAGGGCGTGCTGCGCGGCACGCTCGCGCTGGGCACCGAGCAGTGCATCGCGGGAGTGCATGTGGCGGGGCTGCTCGCCGCCTTCCGGCGGTGCCACCCGGACGTGGAGATACGGCTGCGGCAGGCGGGCTCGGGCGCGCTGGCGGAGGAGGTCGCGGCCGGACGCCTTGACCTGGCCTTCGCCTACCGGACCCAGGCCGACACCGACCAGCTGCGCTCGGTGTCACTGACCGCCGAGCCGATGACCGTGCTGTGCCACCCGACCCACCGCCTGGCGACCGGCGGTGCGGCGGTTACGCCGGACGACCTCGGCGGCGAGGTGTTCGTGGACTTCCACCCGGACTGGGGGCCGCGCCGCACGACCGACGGGGCCTTCGCCGCGGCGGGCGTACGGCGCACCGTCGCGCTGGAGGTCAACGACGTGCACAGCCTGCTGGACCTGGTGGACGAGAACCTCGGCATCGCCGTCGTGCCCCGGCACTTCCGGCACAAGCGCGAGGCGCTGACCGCCCTGCAGGTGAAGGGCACGGGCGAGACGGTCTACGAGACCGTGGCACTGCTTCCGCCGCAGCAGGCGACCAGTCCGGCGGCCCGGGCGCTGATGGCACTTCTGGAACAGGGGACGCAGGACGGAGTGTGATGCGCGATGGTGGATGCATGCATGCCAAGGACATCCTCATCGACGCGTTCAACCGCATCCAGGAAGAAGTCCACGCCGCCGTCGAAGGCCTGGGCCCGGACGCCCTGAACGCCCGCCCCTCCGAAGACGCCAACTCCGTGGCCTGGCTGGTCTGGCACCTCACCCGCGTCCAGGACGACCACGTCGCCGGCGCCTTCGGGCTCGACCAGGTGTGGCTCACGCAGGACTGGGAGAAGCGCTTCGGGCTGGATCTGCCGCGCCGCGACACCGGTTACGGGCACAGCTCCGCTCAGGTCGCCAAGGTGCGGGTCGACTCCGGTGACCTGCTGACCGGCTATTACGACGCCGTCCACGAGCAGAGCCTCGGCGCTCTGCGCGCGGTGGCCGCCGGCGACCTGGAGCGCGTCGTCGACGAACGCTGGGATCCGCCGGTCACCCTGGGTGTGCGGCTGATCAGTGTCCTGTCCGACGATCTCCAGCACGTCGGACAGGCCGCCTATGTACGGGGGTTGATTCAGAGCGCCGCTTCGTAGCCCGGCAGGACGACGTCCTCGATGAGGGCCCTGCGCTCGTCGAACGGGATGAACGCGCTCTTCAGCGCGTTCACCGTCACCGTGCGCAGGTCCTCGACCGTCCAGTCCGCCTGCTCCACCAGCAGGGACATCTCGCGGGTCATCGTCGTGCCCGACACCAGACGGTTGTCGGTGTTGAGGGTGACGCGGAAGCCGAGGTCCTTCAGGGCCGTGATCGGGTGCTCGGCGATCGACGTCGCGGCGCCCGTCTGGAGGTTGGACGTCGGGCACATCTCCAGGGCGATCCGGCGGTCCCGAATCCAGCCCGCGAGCCGGCCGAGCTTGCCGGCCGCGAGGTCGGGGATGTCCTCGGTGATGCGCACGCCGTGGCCGATGCGCTGGGCGCCGCACACCTGGAGTGCCTGGTGGATGCTGGGCAGTCCGTGCGCCTCACCTGCGTGGATGGTGAACGGGACGTTCTCGCGGCGCAGGTGCTCGAAAGCGTCGAGGTGGTCGGCGGGCGGGAAGCCGTCCTCGGCGCCGGCGATGTCGAAGCCGATGACACCGGCGTCCCGGAAGGCGACGGCGAGATCGGCGGCCTCGCGCACACGGCCGAACATCCGCATGCCGCACAGCAGGGTGCCGACCCGGACCGGAGTGCCGGCCGCGGCCGCCTTCACCATGCCCGCCGCGAGCCCTTCCTGGACGGTCTCGACGACCTCGGGGAGGGTCAGCCCGCCGTTCGTGTTCAGCTCGGGGGCGTAGCGCACCTCGCCGTACACGACGCCGTCCGCGGCCAGGTCGAGCACGTACTCCTCGGCCGTGCGCAGCAGGCCCTCGCGGGTCTGCATGACGGCGAGCGTGTGCTCGAAGGTGGCTATGTAGCGCACCAGGTCGCCGGAGTTGGCGGCCTCGAAGTACCAGGCGGCGAGTTCGTCCGGGTCGGTGGTGGGCAGGGTGTGGCCGACCGCGTCCGCGAGCTCCACCACGGTGGCGGGGCGCAGGCCGCCGTCGAGGTGGTCGTGCAGGACGGCCTTGGGCAGCCGGCGGATGATGGCGGGATCTACGCGCGTAGCGGTCATGGTGCGTCTTTCCTGGCGGGGCGATCGGGGTGGTGGGGGGCGGCGGTCAGCCGGCGGGCTGGAGCAGGTCCCAGCGGTTGCCGTACATGTCCTGGAAGACGGCGACCGAGCCGTACGGCTCATGCCGAGGCTCCTCCAGGAAGGTCACGCCGGCGGCGAGCATGCGGGCGTGGTCGCGGGCGAAGTCGTCGGTGTGCAGGAAGAACCCGACGCGCCCACCGGTCTGGTCCCCGATCCGGCCGCGCTGCGCCTCGTCCTTGGCCCGGGCGAGCAGCAGGCCGGTGCCCTGCCCGTCGGCACCGGGCTCGACGACGACCCAGCGGGAGCCGTCCGGGCGGGGCGCGTCCTCGACGAGCCGGAATCCGAGGGCCTCGGTGTAGTGGCGGATCGCCTCGTCGTAGTCGCCGACGACGAGGGTGACCAGGGCGACGCGTCTCATCGGTGCCTTCCGCAAGGGGTGATTGACGGGAGAGGTTATACGTAAAACGCGCCTGACGCCAGTCACGTCCGGACCTAGGACCCGCGTACGAGCCCAGGCCGGACCCAGGACCGAGGCGCGGGCCGGCGTCGACCGGCTAGCGTCCCGGCCATGAAGATCGACACGCCCCCGCGCGACCCCCGAGAGCGCAGGCAGGACGTCCTGCGCCGACTGCAGAAGGAGATCGACATCTGGGTGGCCTCGGCGGACGCCGACGGGCTGCCGTGCCTGGTCCCGCTGTGGTTCGTGTGGCACGCCGAGTCCGTGTGGCTGGTGACCCGCACGACGAATCCGACCGGCCGCAATCTGCGGGACGGCCGCCGGGCCCGGCTGGCGTTCGGGGACACCCGGGACGTGGTGCTCATCGACGGGGATGTCGAGACCTGCACCCTGCGGGAGGTGCCGGGCGCGGCGGCCGAGGCGTTCCTCGCCAAGACGGGCTGGGATCCCCGGCAGGACAGCGCTTCGTACGCCTTCTTTCGCGTGCGGCCCTACGCGGTCCAGGCCTGGCACGAGCAACGCGAGCTGGCGAAGCGGCACCTGATGAGGGACGGCGCGTGGGTGGTCTGAGGCGGCCGCTCGCGTCGTGGCCGGCCTGAGGCGTCCGCGCTCGCCGTGAAGCGGCCGCCTTCGCCATGGCCGTGACCGTGACCCTCGCCGTGGGCGTGGCGTGGCAGTGGTCGGACATCTGTCAGCGGTTGGTGAGCACCATCCGGAAGCGGGCGCCGCCGGAGAGCATCCTGCGGTAGGCGGCGTCGGCCTGCTCCAGGGGCACGGTCTCGACCATCGGGCGGATGGCGTGCAGGGCGCTGAACGCCATGGTGTCCTGCACGTCCTGGGCGGTACCGGAGGGGTGACCACGGATGATTTTGCCGCTCATCAGCAGCTGGTTGGGGTTGATGCCCAGGGGTTGCGCATCGGCCCCGATGACGACCAGCTCGCCCCGGGGCGACAGCCCCTCGACGGTGGCCGTGATGGCGGCCGAGTTGCTGGCGGTGGCGAGGACGACCCTGGCGCCGCCGAGGGACCGCAGCGCCTCCGCGACGGGGATGTCCGCGGTGCTGTCGACGTAGTGGTGGGCGCCGAGCTGTTTGGCGAAGTCCGCCTTGTCGGCCCCGCGGGCGATCGCCACGGTCTCGAAGCCCATCGCCACCGCGTACTGCACGCCCAGGTGACCGAGTCCGCCGAGGCCCAGCACTCCGACCAGGTCACCGGGGAGCGCGGAACTGCGCCGCAGCCCGTTGAACACGGTGACGCCCGCGCATGCCATGGGTCCCGCGTCGGTCGCCGAGAGGGCGTCGGGGATGCGTGCCAGTGCGTCGACCGGCGCGATCATCGATTCGGCGAAACCGCCGTCGTAGGCCCATCCGGGCACCTTCAGGTTGTCGCAGACGATGAAGTCGCCCCGCCGGCACTGCCCGCAGTGGCCGCAGCTGCCGCCGAACCAGCCGACGGCCACCCGGTCGCCCACCTGCCAGCCCATGTCCCCGGCTCCGTCGCCGAGTTCCTCGATCCGCCCGGCGCTCTCGTGCCCGGGCACCACCGGGAAGCGGACCCCCGGCAGCAAGGCGTTCACGAAAACGGTGTCGCTGTGGCAGATCCCGCACGCCTCCACGGCGATCCGCACATGGCCGGGTCCCGGCCTCGGCACTTCACGTTCGACGATCTGGAAGGGCTCTCCTGCGGCGACGACCTGGGCGACTCGGTAGGTGCTCATCTACCTCTCCCGAAAGTGCGGAATGCTTCTGAACCAGCACACCAGCTGTGGAACTGTCGCGCGCGCCGAGCGGCTGGGCGAAGGCGTGGCCGCCCGGCCGTGGACCGGTCGGAGACCCGACGTACGGGCGGTGCGCACACGTATGGCTTCTACTACTCCTTGGAAGCCGGCGGAAGTTCTCGCACCGAGCGAGCGGGGCGACGACGCCACCGTCGGCATCGTCGCCGAGATCGCCCGGGCGGCGTGGCCGCCCGGTGGCGTCAGCCCGCCGCGTGGTGCAGGGCGTCGAGGCGTCGCAGTTCGTCGTCCGTCAGTCGCAGCGCGCCTGCCGCGACGTTCTCGGCAAGGTGGTCGGGGTTGCTCGTGCCGGGGATGGCGAGGACGTGCGGGCCCTGGTGGAGGGTCCAGGCGATCCGGACCTGGGTGGGGGTCGCGTCGTGGGCGCGGGCGACCGCGAGCACCTCTTCGTCGTGACTGTCGGCGGCGGCCTGCGGTCCCTGCTTGCCCGCGACAGCGTAGAACGGCACGAAGGCGATGCCCTGTTCGCCGCAGACACGCAGGAGTTCGTCCGTGGCGGGGTTGTGGGAGTCCAGGCCGAAGCGGTTCTCGACGGCCGACACCGGTGCGATCGCCTGCGCCTCGGCGAGGTGGTGGGGCTCGACGTCGGACAGGCCCAGGTGCCGGACCAGGCCCGCCTCACGCAGTTCGGCCAGGGCGCCGAAGTGCTCGGCGACGGACTCCTGGCGCATGCGGCGCAGATACACCAGGTCGAGGTGGTCCCGGCCGAGCTGACGCAGGTTCTCCTCGACGTGGCCGCGCAGTTGGTCGGGGCGGGCGGAGGTGCCCCACTCGCCGTAGTAGTCGCGGTAGGGGCCGACCTTGGCTGCGATGAGGAGGTCGTCCGGGTACGGGGCCAGGGCGCTGTTGATGATCTCGTTCGCCGAGCGCAGCTGCGAGAAGTAGAAGGCAGCCGTGTCGATGTGGTTGACGCCCAGTTCGATCGCCCTGCGCAGCACCGCGATCGAGCGTTCCCGGTTGGTCGGGGTGCCGAGGTGGAAGGCGGCGGTGCCCGTCAGCCGCATGGCCCCGAAGCCTATGCGGCTGACGGTGAGGTCGGCGATTTTCCAGGTGCCCGCGGCGTCCGCGGTGATCGTTTCGGAGGTCATCGGCGGAGTCTCGCACATGTGTCGGACCCGGCCGCGGCCATTTTACGGACGCCTGTACGTATCTACGGATACGTGTAGGTGCTCAGGGTGTTCACGGCGGCGGCCGGGTCGCCGAGGTCGTAGCGGTCCACGGCCAGGAAGTTGGGCTTCTTGCGCGCGGCCGGCTGGCAGAACCGCCGGGCCCGGTCGGTGAGTTTGGTGTTGTCGGTCGTCGCGGTGGCGGCGACGGCCGCGTCACGGAAGTGGTTCATGACGAAGAGCGGGCGGAAGCCGGACTCCGTGCGGGTCAGGGGGACGTTGGTGTCGGCGGCGTACCAGCGGCTGTAGCAGGACCAGTCGGATGAGCCGATACCCGAGCCCATCGACCAGTAGTTCTCCACGGTCCATTCGCGCTGGTACATCACGCCGAAGCTGTCACGGGTGAGGCCCGCCGACTCGTCGGCGGAGCGGCTGTGGTCGGTGAAGATCAGCAGCCGCTGGTTGGCGGCGATCAGGTCGGACAGCTTCGGCCAGCCGCTCTGCCGGACGCCGGTGCGGTCCGGTCGGTAGAGGACGTCGGACAGGCCGTTGACGCGGGCGAGTTCGGACCTGAGGACGCCGGGGTCGACGTAGTCCTCCAGGAACACGGTGACGAACTGGTCGGGGTGCGCCTTGAGGAAGTCGACCATGCGCTGGAGGTCGACCCACAGGGCGACCGGCCTGCTGACCAGGGTGCAGCTGTCGTGGCAGAGGATCGCGCCGTCCGGGGTCTGGTGGATGTCCAGCATGAAACCCCGGACGCCATCGGTGAGTTGGCGGTCGATGCCGCGTGCCTGGTTGGGGAAGAAGTTGACGAAGGGCGGGGCGAAACCGCCGTCGACCCCGTTGGCGTAGGCGTTGTGCGCGGTGAGGAACGTGACCTGGTCCAGGGTGCGTTGGTCCTGGGGCGGCATGGGGGCGGTCGTCGGGGTGACGGGGGTGAGGTACCAGGCGGCGAGGCCGCCGGCCGTGCCGATCGTCAGCTGGGCGGGGTAGTTGCCGCCGGAGAGCTTGGCGGCGACCGTGAGATACCGCTCGGCGCCCGGGGCCTTCAGTGTGTACTGGTCGGCGCCGGACGGAGTGATCTCCCAGGCTGCGTCGGCGCTGGCGCAGGCGAGGGTGCGGGCCTGGTCGCCCAAGCGGCCGAGGCAGCTGCCCGCGGTGTCGGTGCTTTCCAGGACGTACGAGGAACCGTTCGGCGTCAGTCTCCACTTCTGGTGGTCCTCGTCGCCCTTGGGTCTGTGTTGTTCGACGGCTCCCGCGTTGTCGGCGGCGTCGAGCCCGGTCGTGGCGCTCTGGAGGTAGTAGGCGCCCGGCGACGGGACCGCGGCGGTCGCGTGGGCCGGGGGTGCCACGACCGTGGCGGCGAGCGCCGCGGTCGTGGCGAGCAGGGCGTGGGGGGTGCGCATGGTGATGCCCTTCGTCCGAGTCAGGTCGGATGGTCAGGTGCATGACACCATGTCGCGCGGGCCCCCGTCAGCAGTAGAGGTTGGCGCCGGGAGTCACGCCGAGGATGCCGGTGATCCGCTGGTAGGCGTCGACGCGGCTTTGGACCTGGGCGGGGTTCTTGCCGTCGCATTCCAGGGAGCCGTTGATGGAGCGGATGGTCTGGCCGAAGCCGGCGCTGGTGACCATGGCGTTGTGCGGGGTCATGGTGCCGGGGCCGGACTGGGTGTTCCAGTACCACAGGCCGGTCTTCCAGGCCACGGACGCGTCGTTCTGGACCAGGTAGGGGTTGTTGAGCAGGTCGATGCCGAGGGCGTCGCCGGCGGCCTTGTAGTTGAAGTTCCAGGACAGCTGGATGGGGCCGCGTCCGTAGTAGGCGGCCTGGCCGGCCGGGCAGCCGTAGGGCTGGCTCGCGTCGCAGTAGTGGGGGTAGTTGGCGGTGTTCTGTTCGACGACGTAGACCAGGCCGCCGGTCTCGTGGCTGACGTTGGCCAGGAAGGCGGCCGCCTCCTGCTTCCTGACGGTGTCACTGCCGGTGGCGGCGAAGCCGGGGTAGGCACTGAGCGCGGCGGTCAGACCGCTGTAGGTGTAGAACGAATTCCGGCCCGGGAACATCTGGTTGAACTGCGACTCACTCACCACGAAGCCGGCGGCGGAAGCCGTGGGGGCCGGCTGGAGCGCCAGGACGGCGCCCCCGAGGGCGAGCGAGGACAGGACTGCGGCGATGCGGCGCCTCAACACGGATCAACTCCTTTACGGAGCACGGCCGCACCCGGCGAGGGGTACGGCCGTGGTGGGGGGTTGTGGAGGCACACTCAACCGCTTTGGTCTGTACCAGTCAAGGGTATAGACCAGTCAATCACTGTTCCCGGTCGCCAAGTTGCACCGAACGGAGCGCTGCGCGCCGGCAGCGGTACTTGAGCAGGCACCGGCGCCTCGACCGCGGTGCTCGTGCGGCACCGGCGCCCCGCATGCGAGCAGGCGCCCCAGGCCGCACGCTGGTCCCATGGCCAGCACACAGCCCATCGTGATCTACCCGCCTGCTGCGGACGGCGGCCGTCGCGTGCGTGTGGACGACCACTTCCTGGGGATGGCGTACGGACTGCTGGACATCGTCGAGTTCCTGCGCCTCGCGGGCCTGGAGGACGTCGACGACGAGTGGGTGCAGCAGTCCGGACTGATCGAGTGGCGCGGCGGCGGGCCGAAGGTTTGGACCGCCGAGTGACCTCGCCGCACACGACGCGGCACTGAGCGGCCGTGCTTCCGGCGCTGTTCGGCTCAGGCTCCCGTGTACGCCGCCGTGGTCCGGTCCGCCGACGCGCGTGCCGTCTTCTCGTCCTCCCCGCCGGAGACGTTGGCCGCGTACCAGGCCTCGCTGCTGGAGGTCATGAACTGTCGACCCTCGTCCGAGCCCATCCAGGCCATGAACGCCTTCGGGTCGAGGGCAGCGCCGCTCGCGAGGTGCAGGGACAGACCCCTGACCATCAGATCCCAGCCCACGCCGACCGCGCCCGGGCCGAACTCCGCCCACTTCGTGTCGTCGGCATGGGCGATGTGATCAAGCTCGAATCGCGTGCCGCCCTCCTCGGGTGCCAGACGGAGCTCGATCCAGCTCACCTCGCCGCCGTACTCCCATGTCGCGGCGAAGCTCGTCGGCGGGTCGCAGCGCTCGATCACGCCGCCGGCGTTGCCCTCCAGCTGGTAGCGGCCGCCCAGCCGCAGCTCCCCCGACACCGGCAGCAGCCAGCGGGGGATGCGCTCGGGATTCGTACAGGCGTCCCACACGTCGTCGAGCGGAGCGTCGTAGGACCGGGCGAGGGTCACCACACGAGCCTCTCCCGCCTTGAAGGTGCGCCTGCCGACCTGCCGGCGTACGGCGCTGATGTCATGGGTCACGTCATGAGGTGCTCCTCTGGGTGTCGTCGGTGCCGCGGAGCCGGCGCTCACGCCTGCCGCGGGCCGGCTCGGTGGCCAAGGCGTCCAGATGCGGGCTCCAGGAACCGTCGGCGTACCGGGCCTGCGAGCACATCGAAGGCGTGCATTCGCGAATCGCATCAGGCAGGACTTATACAAGCAGCAAGTGAATCCGGGGGCGGGCCGGAACACCGAGAACGCCCGGCCCTGTCCACGGCCGAGCGTTCTCCGCACCGGATGCAGCCCACCCCACCGGATGCGGCCCATCCGATTCACCCCACCGGACTCGACTCACCGGTTTCAGCTCAGCGGCTTCTCCAGCACCGCCTTGCGGTGGCTGAACGTCTCGATCGAGTAGTGGCCGTGGTAGCTGCCCATGCCGCTCTCCCCCACACCGCCGAACGGCAGGTCGGAGACGGTGAGATGGGCCAGCGGCAGGCCGTGTCCGAGGCCGCCGGAGGACGTCTCGGCAGCGATCCGGCCGCGCGTGTCCGCGGACTCGGAGAAGACGTACAGGGCGAGGGGCTTGTCGCGATCGTTGATGAAGTCGATCGCCTCGTCCAGGCCTGGCACGGTGACCACGGGCAGGATCGGGCCGAAGATCTCCTCCCGCATGACGGGCGCCTCGGGGTCGACGTCGGCCAGAACGGTCGGCGCGATGTACTTCGCCGTACGGTCACTGCCGCCGCCGACGACGACGCGGCCGGAGCCGAGCAGACCGGAGAGCCGGTCGAAGTGGCGCTCGTTGACGATGCGGCCGTACTCGCCGGAGGCCTGCGGGTCGGTGCCGTACAGGGCCTCGACGGCGCGGGTGAGTGCGGGCTCCAGGGCGGCGGCGGTGGCCGGGTCGGTGAGGACGTAGTCGGGGGCGACACAGGTCTGGCCGGCGTTGAGGAACTTGCCGCGGGCCAGCCGGTCCGCGACGACGTCGATGTCGGTGCCGCGGTCGACGAACACCGGGGACTTTCCGCCGAGTTCGAGGGTGACCGGGGTGAGGTGCTCGGCGGCGGCGCGCATGACGATGCGGCCGACGGTGCCGTTGCCCGTGTAGAAGATGTGGTCGAAGCGCTCGGCCAGCAGGGCCGTGGTCTCGGGGATACCGCCCTCGACCACGGCGACCGCGTCGGTGTCGAGGTAGGCGGGCAGCAGGCGGGCGATCGCGGCCGAGGTGGCGGGTGCCAGTTCGCTGGGCTTGGCGACCACGGCGTTGCCCGCGGCGAGCGCGCCGACGACCGGGGCGAGCAGGAGCTGGGCCGGGTAGTTCCAGGGGGCGATGACGAGGACGACGCCGAGGGGGTCGTACTGCGTCCAGGCGCTCGCATCCGCGCCGAGGTGGGCCGGGACCGGGGCGGCTTCGGGGCGCAGCCACTCGGCGAGGTGGTCGAGGGTGTGGTCGATCTCGCGGATCGTGAAGTCGATCTCGGTGCGGTGGGCCTCGGCGGCGCTCTTGCCGAGGTCGGCGTGGAGGGCGGCGGCGAGACCGGGGCCCTGCTCCGTGAGCATGTCGCGCAGGCGGCGCAGCTGGGCGGCGCGCCATTCGAGAGGCTTGGTGCGGCCGGTGCGGAAGGTGGCGCGCAGCCGGGCCACGACGTCGGCGGGCTGCTCGGGGGTGGAGTGGTTCACGATGCCTCACTGCTGGACGGTCAGATGTATATGCCAACCTTTCATACACCAAAATAAATTCCGACGCCCGCAGGACTACCTTCCGCAGCGCCTCGTCACGCGCTGCGAGCCCTCACCTGCGTACGAGTTCGTTCCGCCGCCGTTCCAGAAAGGCCCGCTCCGCCGCGCTCTGCGTGTTCGCGATGGCCGCTTCGTACGCCTGGGCCGCCTCGGTGCCGCGGCCCAGGCGGCGAAGCAGGTCGGCGCGTACGGCGTGGAAGACGTGGTAGCCGTCGAGGTCCAGTGCGTCGACGAGGTCGAGGGCCTGCCGGGGCCCTTCGGCCTCGGCCACGGCGACCGCCCGGTTCAGTGCCACGACCGGACTGGGGGCGAGAGCCATGAGCTGGTCGTACAACCGCAGGATCTGGCCCCAGTCGGTGGTGTCGGCGGTCGGCGCGTCGCTGTGGACGGCCTGGACAGCAGCCTGGATCTGGTAGAACCCCGGCTGGTTGCGGCGCAGACAGCGGCGGACCAGCGAGTGGCCCTCGGCGATCAGCCCGGAATCCCAGCGGGCGCGGTCCTGTTCCGGCAGCGGTACCAGTTCGCCGTGGTCGTCCAGGCGGGCGGGGCGACGCGAGTCGACGAGGAGCATCAGGGCGAGCAGGCCGGTGGCCTCGGGCTCGTCCGGCATCAGCTCGGACAGCAGACGGCCGAGGCGTACGGCCTCGGCGCACAGGTCGGGGTTGCCGGCGTAGCCCTCGTTGAAGATCAGGTAGACGACGGCCAGGACGCCCTTCAGCCGGTCCGGGAGGTCGGCGTCGCGGGGCACCCGGTACGGGATCCGGGCGTCGCGGATCTTCGCCTTCGCGCGAACCAGGCGCTGCGCCATGGTCGGCTCGGGTACCAGGAAGGCGCGGGCGATCTGGGGTGTGGTGAGGCCGCCGAGCAGGCGCAGGGTCAGGGCGACCTGCGCCTGGGGGGCGAGCGCGGGGTGGCAGCAGGTGAAGATCAGGCGGAGCCGGTCGTCGCGCACGGGGCCCTCCTCGGCCGGTGCGTCGGGGGTGTGCAGCAGGGCGGCCTCGGTGTGGCGGGCCTCGCGGGAGGACTCGCGGCGCAGCCGGTCGATGGCCCGGTTGCGTGCGGTGGTGATGATCCAGCCGGCCGGGCTCGGCGGCACTCCGGTCTCCGGCCAGCGCTGCACGGCCGTGGTGAAGGCGTCCTGCACCGCTTCCTCGGCGAGGTCGATGTCGCCGAGGAAGCGGACGAGGACGGCGACGGCGCGGCCGTACTCCGCACGGAACACGGCCTCGACGTCGAGAGGGTGAGGCATCAGTCCTCGGCCTGGTGCATGAACGGGCGGACCTCGATGGGCAGGGTGGTCGCCCAGGTCGCCTTCCTGCCCCATTCCAGGGCCGCGTCCAGGTCGGGGGCCTTGATCAGGCAGATGCCGCCCAGATACTCCTTGCCCTCGGCGTACGGGCCGTCGGTGATGAGGACGTCGCTGTCCTTGGGCCGCAGCACGGTGGCCGTCTCGGGGCCGTGCAGCCCGCCGGCGAACACCCAGGCGCCGGCCTCGCGCAGTTCCGCGTGGAAGTTGTCGAGGTTGCGGACGATCTCCGCCATGGCCTCCGGCCCGGGCGGCGTTCCCTCGGTCGGCGTGATCACGCTGAGCAGGTAGTACTGCATGACGTTCTCCTTGGCGTCGTGTCGTTCTCTCACCTCTTACACGAACGGCGCACCCCCGGATCGACACCGCGCACGACGAGATCGGGAGAATTTCTCTCATGACCGCCGCATCGCACCCGCTCGTCTCCACCGCCCGGTCCCTCGCGGACGACCTCCTCGCCCCGAACGCGGCGCGGATCGACCAGGAGGGCGTGCCCGCGAGCCACATCGAGGCCGTCCGGCGGTCGGGGCTGCTGGGGGTGAGTGCGCCTGAGGAGTACGGCGGGGCGGGCGCCCCCGACGCGGTGGCCCGGGAGGTCCAGGAGATCCTGGCCGGGGCATGCTGCTCGACCTGGTTCGTGCAGACCCAGCACCACACCCCGGTGCGATTGCTCGCGAAGTCCGAACTCCCCGTACGGGAGCGGCTGTTGGCCCCGCTGGCGTCCGGCGAACTGCTGGCCGGCATCGCCTACGCCCATGTCCGCGCCTTCCCCCGCGTCCCCGTGCGGGCCACGGCGGAACGGGACGGCTGGCGGTTCGACGGCACAGTGCCCTGGTTCACGGGCTGGGGCCTCAACGACATGATGCTGCTCGCGGGCGTGACCGACTCCGACGAGACCGTGTTCGCGTTCGCCGACGCCCGCGAACAGCCGGGACTGCGGGCCTCGGAGCCGATGCGGCTGGCGGCACTCACGGCCGCGCAAACGGTCTCGCTGGAACTGGACGGCCTGAGGCTGCCCGACGAGTCCGTGGTACTGCGCACCCCGCACGACCGCTGGTCCGCGACGGACCGGCTCAAGACACTGAACGCCGGCCCGGCGGTCTTCGGCGTCGCACGGGCGGCCCTGTCCCTCCTGGACGAGGAGACGGCGGCTCCTCTACGCGCACGTCTGGCCGAGGTGCGCCGGCAGGCCTACGTCCTGGCCGACGGCGCGCCACCACACGAGCACATCGCCGAACGCCTCGCGCTCAGGACGCGGGCGTACGAGCTGATGCAGGCGGCCACCACGGCCGCGGTGGTGAGCGGCGGTGGCCGATCGATGCTGCTGACGCACAGAGCCCAACGCCTGGCACGGGAGGGGCTGTTCCTGCTGGTCCAGGGGCAGACGCAGGAATCGAGGGCGGCCCACCTCGACTCGCTGACCAGGTGAGGCAGGCCGGCCACCCTTCACCGCGGGCGCGGCCCGGCGGGTTGCTCCACAGGTGCCTCCGGGCCCTGACTCCTGTCGGTCTGCTCACCCCCGCCGTCCCCGGTGGCCTCCATGACGGCGGCGTTCTCCGGGTCGACCACCGAGTCGGTGGGTTTGCCCACCTCCGACAGCGTCATCTGTGCGCGGTCGTCGACCAGGCGCGTCACCAGGTGCTGCGCGGCGCCGAAGACGGCGGCCCAGGCGAGGACCTGCGCTCGGCTGTCCAGGTCGCTGAGTCCGGGGACGAAGGCGCCCCTGATCAACAGCACCCCGAGGAAGGCGGACAGGGCGCCGGTGGGGAACTTCAGCACCGCCGAGGCCAGGGGAAGCATGTAGGGCGCGCTGGTGCCCCTGATATGGCGCAGTGAGGCGATGACGGTGAAGGCCGCGCCGGCCAGCCCGGCCACCTCGACCGTGAGGATGTCCTTCGGTTCGGCGAGACTGCTGGGAACGGTGTCTGCCGGCATACGGTGGAAGTCTCTGCTCGGGCAGACGATGTCGATGCCTT
Source organism: Streptomyces sp. NBC_00461 (assembly GCF_036013935.1). Classification (NCBI taxonomy): domain Bacteria; kingdom Bacillati; phylum Actinomycetota; class Actinomycetes; order Kitasatosporales; family Streptomycetaceae; genus Streptomyces; species Streptomyces sp. NBC_00461. Next base: position 9,691,112 of record NZ_CP107902.1, on the reverse strand, counting down.
CCCCGCTGCCGGGGCCGAGCTTGGGCGCGAAGCACAGACTGAGCGACTTGGGGTAGAACCAGCCGTACACGGCGAGGCCCGCGACCCCGAGAAGGACGACGAACGTGGCGGTCCAGAGGATGTTGCGCAGGCTCCGGACCCGGGCCAGTTCGGCGTCGAGGGTGGTGTACGCGCTGTCCAGCGCCCGGACCATCAGTTCCCGGTCGGTCGGCGCCATCTCGCCCGAGACGATGGGACGGATGCGCTGGGCGAGTCTGACGCGCTGTGGGTCGTCCTTACCGAGATGGCGCTTGACCAGCGCCATGACCTCGCTGGCGCGGCCCGCGGCCTCCCGGTCGGACACCAACTGGAGCAGCAGCACGTCGGCGCTGCGCAGGTTCGACCAGACGCCTTCCTGGGCGGTCGACCCCGACCACAACCGCCGCCATCCGAACGTCTCGTCCGCCGCCGCGTGAGCTTTGTCGAGGTGGCTTTCCATTCCCTGGAGCAGGGCCTTGCGGTCGGCGGAGGGCGGTTTGGCCTCCTGGCGTTTCAGCTGCACCTCAAGATAAGCGAGTCGGGTTTTGGCCCGGGCCCGCCAAGGCGACCGCGGCGGCCGTGGATGCAGCCCGGACTCGAGCCGTCGGCGCGTACGGGCCCGGGGGCTTCCCCGGGCCGCCACGGAAGTGGCCATGGCGGGCTCTCCTGACGCTCTGGCAGGCTAGCGAGTCAGGGCGGGTACATGGAGTCGCTCCCACGACTGCCGCCCCGGCATTCCGTCGGCGTCGCCGCCGCCGAATCCGAGTTTGCGCTGCCAATTGGCGTAGGATTCCCGGTCCTTCGCGCTCCACTGGAAGTCGGGCTCGTCGTCGGGATACGCCGAGCAGCCCTCCTCGATGAGGCGCCAGCCCATGACCTCGATGATCGGGCTACTCACGGACGGCTGGAAGAAGTCCCTGCCCGGGAACGGCTCGTCCTCGCTGACCGGCTGGCCACTCGGCGCCGTCACACGGACCCGCTCGCCCACATGAATGACGTTCGGATTCTTGATCTGGGGGTTCCACTTCTCGATCTGGGCCAGGCTCACATGGACCTTGGCCGCGATTTTGGAGAGTGTGTCACCCTCCCGTACCACATAGAACTCCGGTGTGCTGTTCATACCTCCATGCTAATGACGGAACGACAAGAGTTCGACACGAGAAAAAATCCCGGAGAACCGTTGAATCACGACCAGTTGAATATTCATTCAGCTGGCGAAAGGCACCTGGGCCGTGGGGGCGGCCGCCGTTCGGAACGGATGCCGCCACAACCCCTCCCCGTCAAGTCGCGGCAGCACTCCCTCCCCGAACCAGTACGCCTCCTCCAGGTGCGGATATCCGGACAGCACGAACTCCTCGATTCCCAGGGCCGCGTACTCCTTGATGCGCTCGGCGACCTCGTCGTGGCTGCCGACCAGGGCGGTGCCGGCGCCGCCGCGCACCAGGCCGATGCCGGCCCACAGGTTGGGGTGGATCTCCAGGCCGTCGCGGTTGCCGCCGCCGCCGTGCAGGGCGAGCATCCGCTGCTGTCCCTCGGACTCGCTGCGGGCGAGCCCCGCCTGGACGGACCGCACGGTCTGCGGGTCGAACCCGTCGAGGAGCCGGTTCGCCTCCGCCCACGCCTGCTCGGAGGTGTCGCGGGTGATGACGTGCAGCCGGATGCCGAAGCGCACGGTGCGCCCCTCCTTGGCCGCGAGGCCCCGGATCCAGGCGATCTTCTCGGCGACCTGCGCGGGCGGCTCGCCCCAGGTGAGGTAGACGTCGACGTACTTGGCGGCGACCTCCCCGGCGATGGGCGAGGATCCGCCGAAGTACACCTCGGGAACCGGGTCGGGCACCCGGGCCAGCTTGGCGTCCTCGACCTGGAGGTGCTCGCCGTGCACATCGACGGTCTTGCCCTCCCACAACGCCCTGACGATCTGCAGGAATTCGCCGGTACGACGGTAACGGGCGTCCTTGTCGAGGAAGTCGCCGTACGCCCGCTGCTCGTGGCTCTCGCCGCCGGTGACGACGTTGAGGAGGAGTCGTCCGCCGGACTGGCGCTGGAAGGTGGACGCCATCTGGGCGGCGAGCGTCGGCGAGACGAAACCGGGGCGGAAGGCGACCAGGAACTTCAGGCGTTCGGTGTTCTGGCTGACCATGGCGGTGGTCAGCCATGCGTCCTCGCACCAGGCGCCGGTCGGGGTGAGCGCGCCGACGAAGCCCAGGTCCTCGGCGGCACGGGCGATCTGGCTGAGGTAGGCCACCGTCGGCGGCCGGTCCCGTCCGGAGACGGTGGCGGGGGTGCCGTGGCCGCCGCCGACCACATGGCGGCTGTCGCCGTTGGTGGGGAGGAACCAGTGGAAGGTGAGGGACACGTGGGTCTCCGATCAGGGTGTCGCTGGTGCCGCTAGAGGAGGCCGTGGCGGGGCGGCCGGGTGCCGTTCAGCACGTACCGGCCGATGTGCTGGATCTTCCAGCGGGCCGGGTCGTGCAGGGTGTGGGTGCGGGCGTCGCGCCAATGACGGTGCAGGTTGAGGGAGTTGAGCGCCGAGCGGGTGCCCGACACCTCGAAGAGGGCGCTCGCCACCTCGACCGCCGTCTGCGCGGACTGCACCTTCGCCGCGGCGACCGCGATGGAGGCCTCCGCCGCCGTGTCGTCGGTGAGGTCGGCGCGCGCCGCGTCGACCGCGCGGGCGGCTTCGCGCAGCAGCGCCTCCGACGCCCTTGTCCGCAGGGCGAGTTCACCGAAGCGCTGGATCAGCAGCGGGTCCTCGGCGGCTGTCTCGACGCCGCTCTCGAACCAGGGGCGGCTCCTCGTCCGGACGAATTCCGCGGCCTCGGCGAGCGCGCCCGCCGCGATGCCCGCGTCGATGGCGGCGTGCAACAACTGGGCGACGGCGCCGTGGAGTTGCGGGCCTTCGAAGGTGAGGTGGTGCGGCAGGACGCGGTCGGCCGGTACCGGGACGGCGTCGAGGCGGACGGTGCCGCTGGCCGTCGTCCGCTGACCGAGGCCGTCCCAGTCGTCGATCACCTGGAGGCCGGGAGCGTCTGCGGGAACGTAGGCGACCTGCAGCTTGTCGTCCTCGGCACGGGCCGGCACGGGGATCCAGTCGGCGAAGAGGGCGCCGGTGGAGTAGTGCTTGACGCCGGTGAGGACGTAGGAGCCGTCCGGCTGCGGCTGGAGGCGGGTGCGGATGTCCTGGACGTGCTTGGTGCCCGCCTCGGACTGGGCGTTGCCGAAGCGGCGCCCGGCGAGCAGCTCGGCGAAGAAGAACTTCCGCTGCTCCTCGCTGCCCTGACGGTTGATCACATTGACGTAGGCGAAGTGGCTCTGCGGGATCTGGGCGAGGCTGGCGTCGGCCGAGGCGAGCTGCCGGAAGATCTCGGCGAGCGTCAGCGCGGTGACGTCCGCGCCGCCGTGCTCGGCGGGGACGGTCACGGCGAGCAGCCCGGAGGCCGACAGCTGGTCCAACTCCTCGCGCGGGAGCCTGCGTTCGGCGTCCCGGGCCGAGGCTCCCGCCCGGAATTCCTCGGCCAGGGCGGCCGCGACGGCGAGGGCCTCCGCGTCGTCGGCGATGACATGGGCGGACACGGCGTTCAGCTCACCGCGGCCAGGAGCGGGGTGCGGCCGAGGGCCGTCGAGAACTGGTCGACCACCTGGGCGAGGGCCTCGGTGGCGCCCGGCGCGACGGTCAGCGAACCGTCCTCGTGCACGGTGATGTCCTTGTCGAGGGTGAACCAGCCCTGCACGATGTGGCCCGCACCCATGGAGCTGAGGACCGGGCGCAGCGCGTAGTCGATGGCCAGGACATGGGCGGTGGAGCCGCCGGTGGCGAGCGGCAGCACGGTCTTCCCGGCCAGGGCGTACTGCGGGAGCAGGTCGAGCAGTGCCTTGAGGACACCGGAGTACGACGCCTTGTAGACGGGGGTGCTGACGACGACGCCGTCGGCCCGCGCGAAGAGTTCGGTGGCCTCGACGATGGCGGGGTGCCGGAAGTCCGCGCCGAGCAGCGCCTCCGCGGGGACGGTGCGGACGTCGAGCGGGATCACCTCGTGGCCCTGTGCACTCAGCCTCTTGTCCAGGTGGCGCAGCAGACGGTTGGTGCGGGAGGAGACGGAGGGGCTGCCGGAGACGGACAGGATGGTGGCCATGGGTCCTCTTTCGGGAGGCGGGGCGACCGCGCGCGTGGCGGTCGCCCCGGGGAAGCGGTCAGGAGTACCAGGCGGGTTCGGGCAGTTCGCCCTCGAGGACCCGGCGGCCGGCCTCGCGCCACTTGGGGGCGACGGGGTCGTGCAGCGTGTGGGTGCGGACGTTGCGCCAGAACCGGTCGAGGCCTTCGGCGGCGGCGCTCATGCTCGTTGACCTCTCTCGCGGTGGGGGCGATCAGGCGTGCACGGGGAGGGACTCGGTCTCCAGGTCCGGGAGCCCGGCCTCCAGTTCACGCACGAGCGGCAGCACACGCTTGCCGAAGTACTCGACCTCCTCGTGGTAGTGCAGGAAGCCGAGGAGGAGGAGGTCGACGCCGAGCTTCTTGTAGGCGACGATGCGTTCCGCGATCTGCTCGGGTGTGCCGATGAGCCCCGTACGGAAGCCGTCGTTGTACTGGACGAGGTCCTCGAAGGAGGAGTCCTGCCACATGCCCTTCCTGTCGGAGGTGGACTGCCCCGCCTGCTTCACCGCCGCTCCGAAGCCCTCGACGGCCTCGGTGTCGGCGTGGGCGACGATCTCGCGGAGCGTGTCGCGCGCCTCGGCCTCCGTGTCGCGGGCGATGAGGAAGCCGTTGAGGCCGAACTTCGGTGCCGTACGGCCGGCTTGGGCCGCGGACGCGCGTACGTCCTCGATCTGCTCGACGACTCCGTCGAAGTCCTTGCCATTGGAGAAGTACCAGTCGGAGACCCGGCCGGCCATGGCGCGGGCGGCGCTGGAGTTGCCGCCCTGGAAGATCTCCGGGTGCGGGCGCTCGACGGTGTTGAGGGGCTTGGGCTTGAGGGAGAAGTCGCGCAACCGGTAGAAGTCCCCGGCGAGTTCGGTGTGGTCCTCGGTCCAGATCTGGCGCAGGGCGCGGATGAACTCCTCGGAGCGGCGGTAGCGCTCGTCGTGCTCCAGCCACGGCTCACCGAGGGCGGTGAACTCGCCCTTGAACCAGCCCGACACGACGTTGACGGCGAAGCGGCCGTTCGAGAGGTGGTCGGCCGTGGCGCCGAGCTTGGCGAGGACGCCGGGGTGCCACAGCCCCGGGTGGACGGCGGCGATGACCTTCAGGCGCTCGGTGGCGAGGAGGAGCGCGAGGCTGAAGCTGGTCGACTCGTGCTGGAACTCGGCGCCGTAGCCGGCCATGTAGCGGACCTGGCTGAGCGCGTAGTCGAAGCCGCTGTTCTCTGCGAGGACAGCGAGTTCGCGGTTGTACTCGTACCCCCAGTCGGTGCGCTGCTCGATCTTGCTGGTGACGAGTCCTCCGCTGACGTTGGGGACCCAGTAGGCGAATTTCACGGGCGCTGCGGTCACGGGCGCTGCGGACATGCGGAACTCCTGTTGCGGAATGTTTCCAGGCACGCCGAATTCACATCGCGCGCAGACGCGGTGAATTCAGGCGGAGAAAAGGAAAAGCGCGGCGGATCTCGGGGAGCCGATCAGGCCGCGGAGCAACAGGAGGCGCTGGAGACGCGCGCGAGGTCGACGTGGCGTCGCCGCGTGAGGTCCAGTCGCATCTTCATGTCCTCGATCGTGGCAGCCGACGGCGAGGACCGTCAAGGAAAACCCGACCGGTCTCGTATCCCGGACCATTGAATTTCACGAACGTGTGACAGGGAAACCCTTGAACCGCCCGTCGAATCAGCTGCATTCTGCTGGTCGTGCGGACGGAACAACTGGAATACATCGCGGCCGTGACGCGGCTCGGTTCGCTGCGCCGGGCGGCGGAGGAACTGCGCCTCTCCCAGCCCGCGTTGAGCGAGACGGTGCGCAACCTCGAACGCGAGCTGGGCGTCGACCTCCTGGAACGCAAGCGGTCAGGGGCGACGATGAGCGCGGAGGGCCGGGAACTGCTGCCGCACATCGTCAACGTGCTGGACGCGGTGGACCGGCTGCGGTCGGCGGCGGGCGAACAGCACCGCATCAGCCGCATGGTGCGGGTGGGCACGGTGAACGCGGCGACCGTGCCCCTGCTCATTCCGGTCGTCCGGGAGTTCCGGGCCGCGCATCCCCTCACCCAGGTCGAGGTGGTCGCCGCGCAGCAGACGGAGATCCACCGGGCCCTGTCGGAGGGCGGTTTCGACCTGGGTCTGGTCAACCAACTGGACGGCGACGACGTGCCCGCCGGCTTCGCGTGCACGGAACTGCTGCGCGGGCGGCCGGTGGTGTGCGTGCGCCCCGACAGCCCGCTCGCCTCGCTGACGAGCGTGACGGTGGACGACCTGCTCGCCCAGCCCGTGATCGCGATGCGCACCGGCTACGTCATGCACCGCTATGTCCACCGGCTGCTGCACGGCCGCAGCCCGTCCTTCTCGTACTCCACCGACGGCGCCGAGATGGGCAAGCTGATGGTCGCCGAGGGCCTTGGAGTGACGGTTCTGCCGGATTTCAGCATCATCGGGGATCCGCTGGAGCGGCAGGGCACGATCACCTACCGGCCGATCGCCGAGGACACCACCCGGGTACTGCTGATGCTGCAGCGCCGCAGGGCGGAGTCCGTGCCACAGGCCGCGCAGGACCTGTACGAGGTGTTCGTGCGCAGGGCGCGGGAGTGGGGCGGAGCGTCCCCGTGATACAGCGGGCCGGCCCCGGTGAGGCAGCGGCCCGGTGACGGCCCGGTGACGCAGCGGCCGATCGGTCGTCGCGCCCCGGTCAGTCGTCACCCGGTCAGACGTCATCGGCCGGTCAGTCGTCGGCGGCGGGTCAGTCCTCGTCGGCCGGTATCACCACGAGGAACGCGTCCGACTTGAGGTCCATGATCACTTTCGCGGGCCGGCCCTCGGCGCGGCACCGGGCCGCGTACTCCTCCGCCGGCCACGATCCGCGCGGAGCTCCCGCAGGAAACCGCTCCAACACCTTCGCGCCCATAGCGGCAGCACCTCCACCAGCGACCTGCGTGACGACTTCTTAGCGTCCGCCTGCCCGCGATGCGCGTCGACATGCGTGCCGAGCCGTAACGACCGGCACGATGACCGGGAGCGTCGGCCGGCCCCCTGCGTGGGTACACGGTCGAGGCGCGAAACGCCCGCTTCCACCACGGCGGGATCCGTGGAGGTGCTCAAAGGGGGGACCGACCCGAAGGAGCCGGTACCGATGAACGCTGACCAGCACGGACCGGGCCTGCACTGCCTGGTGACCGGGGCGACCGGGTACATCGGCGGCAGGCTGGTGCCGGAGCTGCTCGACGAGGGCCACCGTGTGCGCTGCCTGGCCCGCTCTCCCGGCAAGCTGCGCGACCACCCGTGGGCCGGACAGGTGCAGGTGGTCGAGGGCGACGTCACGGACCCCGGCTCCGTGGCCGAGGCCATGCGCGGCATCGACGTCGCCTACTACCTGGTCCACGCGCTGGGCACGGGCGACAGCTTCGAGGAGACCGACCGCAGGGCGGCACGGATCTTCGGCGAGTCCGCCCGCGCCGCGGGGGTGAGGCGCATCGTCTATCTCGGCGGCCTGACGCCCTCGGGCGTGCCGGAGGCCGAGTTGTCCCCGCATCTGCGCTCCCGGGCCGAGGTGGGCCGCATCCTTCTGGGCTCGGGCGTGCCCACGACCGTGCTGCGCGCGGCGATCGTCATCGGCTCGGGCTCGGCGTCCTTCGAGATGCTGCGCTACCTCACCGAACGCCTCCCGGTGATGATCACTCCCAGCTGGGTGCGCACCCGCATCCAGCCCGTGGCGGTGCGGGACGTGCTGCGCTACCTCGTAGGCGGCGCCCGGATGCCGGCCGATGTCAGCCGTGCCTTCGACATCGGCGGACCGGACGTGCTCACCTACCGCGACATGATGCTGCGCTACGCGACGGTCGCCGGTCTGCCCCGCCGGTTCATCGTCCCCGTCCCCGTGCTCACCCCTGGCCTGTCCAGTCACTGGGTCGGGCTGGTCACCCCCGTCCCCGCGTCGATCGCACGGCCGTTGACGGAGTCGCTGCGCCATGAGGTCGTCTGCCGCGAGCACGACATCGCGCGCCACGTGCCCGATTCCGCCGGGCATCCGGTCGGGTTCGACGAGGCGGTACGTCTGGCCCTGCAGCGCATCCGCGAGGCGCAGGTCACCACCCGCTGGTCGTCGGCCTCGGCGCCCGGCGCGCCCAGCGATCCGCTGCCCACCGACCCCGACTGGGCGGGCGGCAGCCTGTACGCCGACGAGCGGGAGCTGCCGGTCGACGCCTCGCGTGAGGCACTGTGGCGGGTGATCGAGGGGGTCGGCGGGGACAACGGCTGGTACTCCTTCCCGTTGGCCTGGGCGGTGCGGGGCAGGCTGGACCGGCTGGTGGGCGGCGTGGGGCTGCGCCGGGGACGACGTGACGCGGCACGGCTGCGGGTTGGCGACTCACTGGACTTCTGGCGGGTGGAGGAGATCGAGCCGGGCCGTCTGCTGCGCCTGCGGGCCGAGATGCGGCTGCCGGGCCCGGCCTGGCTGGAGATGTACGCGGAGACCGGGGCCGACGGCCGCACCCGTTACCGCCAGCGGGCCCTGTTCCACCCGCACGGACTGCTGGGCCATGCCTACTGGTGGAGCGTCTCCCCCTTCCACGCCGTCGTGTTCGGCGGCATGGCCCGCAACATCGCGCTCGCCGCGGCCCGGACCCCGACCGCCCCGGCAAGGGAACCCGCGTCCAGCGGTTGACGGCCGCGCCCGCCACGTCCACCCGGCCGCAGGCACCTCACCGGCCGCCCGACACTCCCCCTCCCCCTCCTCCTCCCTCGGAGAAGCACCATGAACGTCTCGGTCGTCCTGTTCACCGCCGACCTGCGCGTGTACGACCATCCGCCGCTGCGGGCCGCGAACGAGGCCGACGAGGTGGTCCCCCTCTTCGTACGCGACAAGGCCGTCGAGGAGGCCGGGTTCGCCGCGCCCAACCGGCTGGCGTTCCTCGCCGACAGCCTGCGCGACCTCGACAGCGCTCTGCGGAAGCGGGGCGGCCGGCTGATCGTGCGCTCCGGCGACGTCGTCGACGAGGTGTGCAAGGTGGTCGCCGAGACGGACGCCGACGAGGTGCACATGGCGGGCGACGTCAGCGCCTACGCGCATCTGCGTGAACGACGGCTGCGCCGCGCCCTGGAGTCGCAGGGGCGGCGGCTGCAGGTCCACGACACGGTGACCACGGCCGTCGCCCCCGGCGAGGTCACCCCGGCCTCCTCGGACCACTTCGCCGTCTTCACGCCTTACTTCGGCCGATGGGTCCAGGTCCACCAACGCGACCCGCTCGCCGCACCGCGCACCGTACGCGTCCCGGACGCCGTGGGCTCCGAGAGGCTCCCCTCCCGCTCCGGCCTGGCAGGCCTGTCCGAGGGCCTGACGACAGGTGGCGAGGCGGAGGGCCGCAAGCGCCTGACCGCCTGGCTGCGCGGCGGGATCGGCACGTACGAGGACCGGCACGACGACCTGGCAGGCGACGCCACCTCCCGCCTCTCGCCCCACCTGCACTTCGGCACCCTCTCCCCCGTCGAACTGGTCCACCGGGCGCGCAGGGCAGGCGGTCCGGGCGGCGAGGCCTTCGTCCGGCAGATCGCCTGGCGCGACTTCCATCGTCAGGTCCTGGCCGCCCGGCCTGGCGTCGCCAGCTCCGACTACCGTACGAAACACGATGGTTGGCGCTCCGGACGCGAGGCTCGCGAGGACGTCGAGGCCTGGAAGGAGGGCCGCACCGGTTACCCCGTCGTCGACGCGGCGATGCGCCAGCTGCGGTACGAGGGCTGGATGCACAACCGGGGCCGCCTGCTGACCGCGAGCTTCCTCACCAAGACCCTGTACGTCGACTGGCGCGTGGGCGCCCGCCACTTCCTGGACCTCCTGGTCGACGGTGACCTCGCCAACAACCAGATGAACTGGCAGTGGATGGCGGGCACCGGCACCGACAGCCGCCCCAACCGTGTCCTCAACCCCGTGACCCAGGCCAGGCGTTACGACCCCGACGGGGCCTACGTCCGCCGCTGGGTCCCCGAACTCGCCGGGATCGACGGCCCGGCGGTGCACGAGCCGTGGAAGCCGCGGGGCCGGGACCGTGCCGGACGCGATGACTACCCGGACCCGATCGTCGAGCTGTCCGAGGGCCTCGCTCGGTTCAAACAGGCCCGCGGCCTTGACTGACATGCGCCGTCCACGGAGGGCCGACGCGCCTCTCACCTCTACACATAAAGAATAAATAAGAGCACAATGAGCGCATGTACGGCCTCAGCTGGGCGTTCCGCGCGGTGGGCGTCTGGATGATCATCGCGCCCTGGGTCGTCGGTGACGCCCCGGACGCTGGTGTGATCCTGAACAACGTCATCATCGGGGCGCTCGCCCTCATCCTGGGTGCGATGTGCGCCGCCACGGCGGCGCGGAGCGCTCCGAGGGCATAGGGGCCAAGCCGGGAAGGAACGGCACGAGGGCGGTCCGCACCCCGCACGGACCGGCCCTCCGCCATCACCTCGACCCTCCCGCCACCACCTCGGCTCTCCAACGCGGGCACGGCAGTTGCCGCAGACGGACGGTTCACGCACCCGTCGGCGACGCGTCCGGTTGTGCCGGGGCCGGATACTCCTCCGAGATCTCCTTCGGTCCGAACGGCCACACCTTCTCGAAGCGCGCCCACAGCGCGAAGGCCACACAGCCCAGGCCCAGCCAGGCCAGCGACCACTCGATGGGATGGCGGCCCGGCGAGTTCTTGTCGGCGTAGCCGTAGATCACGCACCAGCCGGCGAAGGCGATGACGCTCGGCACCGGGTAGAGCCACATACGGTACGGTCGGCGGAGTGTCGGCTGCCGCCTGCGCAGTACCGTCAGCGCGATGATCTGGGCCAGCGCCTGCACGATCACCATCACCGTCGTGAGCAACTGGATCAGCGTCGCCAGGTCCGTGTGCCGGCCGATCAGGAAACCCACGGCAGTGATCACGCCCATCGTCGCCAGGCCCAGCATCGGGAAGCGGTGCCGGGGGTGCAGCTTGGCGTAGGGGCGGAAGAAGACGCGCTCGCGGGCCGCGTCGTAGGGGACGCGCGAGCCGCCCAGGAGTCCGGTGAAGACCGAGGCGAAGGCCGTGATCAGGATGAGCACGGTGACCGTGTCGGCCGCCCCCTTGCCCCATGTCTTCTCCAGCACGGCCGACGCGACCGACGTGGAGGCGATGTCGTCGGCGTCGGTCATGCGATGCCAGTCGATCACGCCGAGTGTGCCGATCTGCAGCAGCAGATAGATCGCCATGATGCCGAGGATGGAGAAGATGATCGAGCGGGGCAGGGTACGCCCGGGATCCTTGATCTCGGCGCCCATGTAGGCCGTCGTGTTGTAGCCGAGGTAGTCGTAGATGCCGATGGTCAGGCCGCCGGCGAAGCCCAGCCAGAAGTGGTTGCTGCCCAGGTCGAAGGCGTGCGCCGGGTAGGTGAAGGCGAGATGTGCGCTGAAGTCCGTCGCCGCGGCCAGGATGACCAGCAGGACGGACGTGATCATGACCGCCCACATCACGGCGGTGATCCGGGCGATGTGCTCGATGCCCCGCCACAGCAGGATCACGACCAGCGCGATCATGCCGAGGCCGACCAGGTCGCCGGACGTCCTGCCCAGGTCCGGGGCGAGGTATCCGAGGTACTGGACGAAGCCGACCACGCCCGTCGACATGATCAGCGGGATGAACAGCATCGCCGTCCAGACGAAGAGGAACGGCATGAGCCGCCCCGTGCGGTACTGGAAGGCCTGGCGCAGATAGACGTAACTGCCGCCGGAGCCGGGCATCGCCGCACCCAGCTCGGCCCAGACCAGTCCGTCGGCGAGCGCGAGGATCGCGCCGGCGATGAAGCCGATCACCGCCTGCGGGCCGCCGAACGCGGCGACCATCAGCGGGATCGTGACGAACGGGCCGATGCCGCACATCTGGCTCATGTTGATGGCGGTGGCCGGGAAGAGGCCGACGCGGCGGACGAAACCGCCGGCGGGTGGCGGGCTGGACGGACTACCGGACATGGGGGCTCCTGACGCACCGGGCGCTGGGCTGCCCAAGGCTGGCTGGCCCGGCGAGGCTGACTGGCCGATAAAGTTAAGGAGCCTTACTTGATGCGTCAAGAGGTCCCCTCGGATCGGTGAGAATGGTGCGATGCCCGCCAGTGATGCCATGGACCAGCAGCAACAGCCCTGGAACCGTCGGCGGCTGCGCAGCACCAACGAGCGGCTCCTGCTCGACCGACTGCGTGCCGGCGGCGCCGCGTCGCGCGCCCAACTGGCCCGCGAGACCGGCCTGTCCAAACCGACGGTCTCCAGCGTGCTCGCCGCGCTGGAGGCGGCCGGACTGGTCCACGAGGTCGGTACCCTCGCCCCCGAGCGCGGCCGCACCGCCGTCCTGTACGCACCGGACCCGGCTGCCGGCCATGTCCTCGGCATCGACGTAGGCCGCAGCTGGCTGCGGGTGGCCGTCGCCGACCTGGACGGCAGCGTCGTCGCCCGCTCCGACGTGCGCAACCGGGCCCGCAGCTCGGCCGCGATGGCCGAGCTGGTGGTGGCGACGTCCCGTCAGGTCGTCGCCGGTTCGGGCGTGGCCCCGGACGAGGTGGTGCACGCGGTAGTGGGCACGCCCGGCGTGTACGACGAGAAGCAGCGCCGGGTGCGCTACGCGATGCACCTGCCGGGCTGGGGGCGCGCCGGGCTCTTCGACCGGATGCGCGAGGAGCTGGGCGTTCCCCTGGAGGTCCACAACGACGCCAATCTGGCGGCGCTCGGCGAGTACGCGTACGGCGTCGGCACGGGCAGCCGGCTCTTCGCGTACATCCTGATCGGCACCGGCCTCGGGATGGGCGTGGTCAGTGAGGGGCGGCTGTTCACGGGGGCGCACGGGCTGGCCGGGGAGATCGGGTTCCTGCCGTGGCCGGGGCAGCAGAAGCCGGAGCGGCTGGAGGACGCGGTGTCGGGGGTGGCCGTCGTCGAGGCGGCGCGCAGGTTCGGCATGAGCGGGCAGCTCACCGCGAAGGCCGTGTTCGACGCGGCCCGGCAGGGAAACGACGCCGCGGTCAAGGCGGTCCGGCTGGAGGGCGAGCGCATCGCGCACACGGTGGCGGCGGCCGCCGCCGTGCTCGACCCGGATCTCGTGGTCCTCGGCGGCGGCGTGGGCCACAGTGTGGATCTGCTGCTGCACCCGGTGCGCGAACACCTGCGGGCGCTCACTCCCCTGCGGCCCAAGGTCGTGCCCAGCAGACTCGGGGAGGACGCGGTGCTGCTCGGCGCGGTGGCCACGGCGCTCGGGACCGCGCGGGACGTCGTGTTCGAGCGCAGGTCGGCGGCGCCCTGACCAACTCGCCCACGAGCCGCGGTGATTGACACCGTTCACGGGGCGCCCTACCGTGACCGCCGTTAGTAAAGTTTCCTAACTTTACGAAGAGCTGGAGACTCCGTGAACGGACACCGTCTCGCCACGGCCGCCGTAGTCCTGGGGCTGCTGGGTTCGCTGACGACCGGCGCCTGGGCCAAAGCGCACGACCATCGGACGGGACCGCACGCGCCGCCCACCCGGGTCTCCTCCGCACCGGGCAGCACGACCGCCCTCGACGGCTACACGGTGCAGTCGACGGCCAAGGTCTCCGATCCGGCGGCCGACGTGTCCTCCCCCGGCTACCCGGCGGCCGGCTGGTACCCGGCCGGCCCCCGCTCCACCGTCCTCGCGGCCCTGCTGGCGAACGGCGTGTACGCCGACCCCTTCTACTCGACGAACCAGCAGAAGATCCCCAGGGCCGACTTCCGGGTCCCCTGGTGGTACCGCTCCGACTTCACAGTCGCCGACACCTCCGAGCGCACCTACCTCGACTTCAGCGGCGTGGTCTCGGCGGCCGACGTCTACGTCAACGGCCGGCAGGTCGCCACGGCGAAGGACGTGACCGGCGCCTACACCCGGCACGAGCTGGACGTGACCTCACTCGTCCGCTCCGGTACGAACACCGTCGCCTTCCGGATCCAGCCCAACGATCCGGACAAGAACCTCACCATGGGCTGGATCGACTGGCTGCAGCCGCCGCCCGACGAGAACATGGGCATCGTCCGTGACGTCCTCGTCCGCCGGGGCGGCCCGGTCGCGCTGCGAGACGCCCACGTGGTGACCAAGCTGGACGTGCCCTCGCTCGCCTCGGCCGACCTGACGGTCAAGGCGCAGGTCCGCAACGACTCCGGGGCGCCGGCGACGGCAGAGGTCGCCGGCAGCATCGGCACGACGAGGTTCGGCAAGACCGTCGCGCTGGCCGCGCACGAGACGAAGACGGTCACGTTCGCCCCGTCCGACGTCCCCGGCCTCCACCTGGCCTCGCCGAAGGTGTGGTGGCCGGCCGGAATGGGCGGGCAGCCCCTGTACGACCTGAACCTCACCGCCTCCGTCTCCGGCACCGGCTCCGGCACCGTCTCGGACACAGCGCACCAGACCTTCGGCATCCGCGACGTCCAGGCGCCGCTGAACTCCGACGGTGCGCGCCAGTACCGCGTCAACGGCCGCAAGCTGCTGATCAAGGGCGGCGGCTGGTCGCCGGACGAGTACCTGCGCTGGGACCGGACCTATGTCGAGGACCGGCTGAAGTACGCCCTGGATCTCGGCCTGAACACCATCCGCCTCGAAGGGCACCTCGAACCGGACCAGTTCTTCGACCTCGCCGACCGCTACGGCATCCTGACACTGCCGGGCTGGGAGTGCTGTGACAAGTGGGAGGGCCAGGTCAACGGCGGCGAGTCCGGCGACAAGTGGACCGCCGCCGACTACCCGGTCGCGAGGGCGTCGATGGCGGCCGAGGCCGCCCGGCTGCGCGACCACCCGAGCGTGATCTCCTTCCTCATCGGCAGCGACTTCGCACCCGACGCGACGATCGAGAAGAACTACCTCGACGCCCTGAAGGCCGCCGACTGGCCGACCCCCGTAGTCGCCGCCGCGTCCGACAAATCCTCCCCACAACTGGGCAGTTCGGGCATGAAGATGACGGGCCCGTACGACTGGGTCCCGCCGAACTACTGGTACGCCAAGCGCGAGGGCGGCGCCACCGGCTTCAACTCCGAGACCAGCGCGGGTCCCGACATCCCCACCCTGGACACCCTCCGCCGCATGATGACCCCGGCCGAACTCGACACCCTCTGGAAGAACCCGGACGCCAAGCAGTACCACCGCTCACCGTCGTCGACCTTCGGCACGCTCAAGCTCTACGACAACGCGCTCACCGGCCGCTACGGCGCCCCGACGGGCCTGACCGACTACGTCCGCAAGGCCCAGCTCGCGCAGTACGAGAACGTCCGCGCCCAGTTCGAGGCGTACGAGCGCAACGCCACCGACTCCTCGAAGCCCGCGACCGGCGTCGTCTACTGGATGTTCAACAGCGGCTGGACCTCGCTCCAATGGCAGCTGATGGACCGTCATCTCGACCAGGGAGGCGCCTACTTCGGGGCGAAGAAGGCGAACGAGCCGCTGCACGTCCAGTACTCCTACGACGACCGCTCGGTGGTCGTGGTCAACAACCGGCACACGGCCGCAACCGAACTCACCGCCCGTGCCACGGTGTTCAACCCCGACGGCACGCAGAAATACGACAGGACCGTCACCGGCGTGAAGGTGAGCGGCGACGGCGCGCACAGCACCGCGCTCACCCTGCCGGCGTCGGTGAGCGGGCTGTCGACGACGTATCTGGTGCGGCTGACCCTGACCGACGCCTCCGGCAAGGAGGTCAGTCGCAACGTCTACTGGCTGTCCACCGGGCCGGACACGCTCGACTGGGCCCACACCGACTGGTACTACACACCGACGACGAGCTACGCCGATCTCAGGGGCCTGAGCGCGATGGCGCCGGTGCCGGTCTCGGCGGCGGCGTCGACGGACACATCGGGCGGGACGTCGACCACGACGGTGACCGTACGCAACACGGGCGGCGGGAAGACACCTTCGTTGCTCACCGACGTCCATCTCGTCGACGCGACGGGCAAGCCCGTACTGCCCATCGAGTGGTCGGACAACGAAGTCAGCCTCTGGCCCGGCGAGACGGCGACCCTCACGGCCACCTACCGGACCGCGGATCTGCACGGGTCGGCGCCACGAGTGCGGGTCTCCGGCTGGAACACGCCGGAGCAGACGGTTCCCGCGGGATGACCGCCTGGGGCCCGGTCGGGACCGGGCCCCAGGGGACGTCAGCTGACGTCGAGTGCCGTGTCGTCGATGACGAACGACGTCTGCAGGGTGGAACCCTCGGTACCGGTGAACTTGAGCGTGACGGTCTGACCGGCGTAGCTCGCGAGGCTGAAGCTGCGCTGCGTGTAGCCGCCGGCGGCGTTCAGGTTGGAGTAGGTCGCCGGCGTGCCGAGCACGGTCCCCGAACTGTTGAGGACCTGGACCTTGAGCGTGTCGTACGCCGTGCTGGTGGTCGTCTCCGCCGTGTCGACGTGCAGGTAGAAGCTGAGGGTGGCGGTGGTGCAGCCGGACGGGATGGTCACCGACTGGGACAGCGTGTCGGTGGTGGCGGTTCCGTAGCCGTCCAGCCAGGCGTAGTACGAGCCCGTACGGGCCGACTGGCTGCTGGAGTTGGTGATGACGCCGCTGGAGGCGCTCCAGGCGGTGCTGCCCGACTCGAAGCCGTTGTTGCCGAGCAGCTGGGCGGCGGTGCAGGTGCCGGAACCGCCGCCGCCGTCGCCGCCTGAGGTGCTGCCGTCGCCGGCGAGCCAGGCGGTGGCGTTGAGGGCGAGGGCGGCGTTGGTGGCGCCGGTGTCGTTCCAGCCGTCGTAGAGGGTGTTGCCGGACTGGCCGGTGCCGTCGTCGATCGGTGAGCTGTCGCCCCAGAAGGCGACGCGGCCACTGCCGAAGGTGCTGGTGAGGAAGAAGGCACCGGTGTTGCCCGAGTAACCGCTGCGGTACACCAGGCCCTTGACGGCGGAGTTGTCGGAGGGCTTGAGAGTGGCGGTCGTGCCGTCGGCGATCAGGCTCTTGGTGACGGTGCCGAAGGAACCGTGCAGCACGGGGTCGCTGCTGTCGCTGATCGCGGCCGGGTAGCCCGACTTGACGTCCAGCGTGTCGATGGAGAAGCCGAACGGGTCGGTCGAGTCGACGCTGTTGTTGGTCATCAGGTCGTTGAGGATCTCGACCGCGTCCTCGCCGTCGTTGTTGCGGTCGGCGCCGGTGTGGTCGGAGATCATGAACAGTCCGCCGCCGTTCTTGACGAAGGTCATGATCGCCGTCTTCTCGGCGGTGGTGAAGAGGGTGTTGGGCTCCGGCAGGACGAGGGTGTCGAACTTCGACAGGTCGGTCGTGGACGAGCCGCCGTAGGTGAGGGCGCTCGTGGCGGTCTTGAGGCTGTAGCCGCCGGTCTTCTGGAGGGCGACGCCCCACGAGGAGAGCGCGCCGGTCCAGTCCGTCTCGGCGGACGGGGAGGAATCCTGGGAGAGCGGGTCGGGCTTGCTGGTGGAGATGATCCAGTCGGCGTTGCCCGCCTCCTCGGCGTGGCCGTCGTCGAACAGGATGCGATGCGTCGTGGCCGCGTGGGCGGGGGTGGCGGTGACCGTGGCCTGAGCGGCGGCCGCTGCGGTGAGCAGACCGAACGCGGCCAGAGCGGTGGTGAGTCCGTGACGGGATCTGGTGAGTCCGCGCATCCGACGTACCTCCGTGTGGGGTTGGGGAAGAGCGGGGCGGTGCGGGGTCGAACCTACGCGCGTAGACGAAGGGCATCTGCGCGCGTAGACATTCGGCTGCACGACTGCCGTGCGGCCGAATCGGTTGAACCGTACATGGCAGGAGGGGGCGTGAACAGGCGTCACCGGGCGCACCGGGACGGAGATTGACCCCGCGTTGACCCCTGGTTTAAGCGGAACGGACTGTCCCCGTCTCCAGGGGGAATCCGGATGGTGCGGGGGCTTTGACAAAGAGGGGCGGAGATGGAGATCTCAGGCATCATCAGTGCCATCGTGATCGGCATCGTCATCGGTGTGCTGGGCCGGCTCGTCGTCCCGGGACGACAGCGCATCGGCATCCTGCTGACGATCGTCGTCGGCATCGTGGCCGCGTTGATCGGCTCGGCGATCGCCAACGCGTTCGACGTGTCCGACACCAACGGCATCGACTGGATCGAGTGGCTCATCCAGATCGGCCTCGCCGCACTCGGCGTGGCCGCGCTGGACCGGTCGAAGGCACGCCGCTGACACGACAAGTGTGGCGGACAACAACTGTTTCGGGCCCGGGTGGGACGCAACGGCGCCCCGCCCGGCCGCGGTAGGCACTGCTGCGGCCCCGAAACGCCGCCCGAGCGGCCTCGGCCGGGCGTTCAACGGCCGGCCGCCAGCGCGGCGAGACCGTCCCGGCTGGACGGGTACCGCGGCGTCCAGCCCAGTTCCCGCTCCGCCTTCGCCGACGACACGCGCATGTTCGCCCGCATCATCGTGTGCGCGTAGGACATCGGCCTGGTCATCCACAGCGGCACGGTCATCGGCCTGGGCAGGCCGAACTCCTCGGCCACGCACAGGACATGGGAGCGGAACCCGAACGGGGTGGGGTCGGCGATGTTGTACGCCTGGCCGGAGCTGCCGTGCTCGACCGCGGCGACCACCGCCCGCGCCGCGTCGGTGAGTTCGACCCACGGCAGGACTCGCCCCTGGTCGCCCGGGGCGGGCAGCTGCCGCTTGCGCAGCATGAGCACGATCGCATCGGTGCCGCCGGGACCGTAGAACAGGCCGAAGCGCAGCGAGATGCCCGCCAACCCCTGTGCCTCGGAGGTGAGTTGCTCCTTGATGCGCATGCCCTCGATGTGCCGTTCCAGCTCCGGGGTGGTGCCGTGCGGGCCGAACTGGTCGTCCTCGGTGATCACATGGTCGCCGAAGTCTCCGTAGCCGTAGCCGAAGACCATCGACTCGCTCACGAAGCGGTCGGCGCCGGTGGCCTGTGCGGCCTCCACCAGGTGGGCGGTGCCGGCGATGCGCAGCGCGTCGGTGGCGAGCATGTCGCGGTGACGCATGGGCGCCTTGCGCAGGGCGGTCGCGGCGTGGATGACGGTGTCGAAGTGCTGTCCGTCGACGGCCCGCAGCAGCGCGTCGCGATCCATGAGATCGGCCCGGACGCCGTTCGCGGGCCCACGGCCGAGGCCGGTGACCTTGTGGCCGGCCTCGGTCAGGGCCCGGGTGATGTGGCCGCCGAGGATGCCGCTCGCACCGGCGAGGAGGACGCTCTGGTTCTTCTGGCTCGTCTGGCTCGTCTGGCTCGTCTGGCTCGTCTGATTCATCTGGTTCGTCGTCATGACGATGCGACGGGTCAGGCGGTCACGGATGTGACATCCCGCTCCGAAAGGGTCGTGGCCAGCGGTGCGGAGGGGGCACGTGGCTGTTCCGGCAAGTCGCTACGGCACGTACGTGTACGGCGTCGTCGTGGTCAGTGGCTCGAAGCCCAGGCGTTCGAGGATGGGGCGGCTCTGGCTGGAGGCGTCGACCTGGAGGTAGCGGTAGCCGCGCTCCACCGCGGCGCGGGCCCGGTGCGCGACCAGGGCGCGGTAGACACCCCGGCCTCGCCAGGCCTCCACGGTGCCGCCACCCCACAGGCCGGCGAAGCGGGTGCCGGGCACCAGCTCCATGCGGGCCGCGCTCACCGGTACGTCGCCGGCGAGGGCGACGGTGGCGACGATCGTGTCCGGCTCCCCCGTGAGCCGGGTGAGCAGCTGGTGGCGCAGCCGGGAACCGTCGGTGCCGAAGGCCTTCTCGTGCACGTCCGCGAGCAGGTCGACGCCCGCCGCGTCGGTGACGGGCAGCAGGCGGATACCCTCGGGCGGTTCGGCGTCGAGGTCGAGGCGGGCGGCCTCGGCGATCATCAGCGTCTCCGCGGGCTCGGGCTCGAAGCCGGCGGCCCTGAGCTGCCGCCCCAGATCCAGCGGCAGGTCGTGCCCGTACAGCTTCCACTCGAATTCGAGGCCCAGCCCGGAGAAGTACGCGATCTGCTCGGCGATCACCGCGTCGGCGTCCCTCTCGGCCAGGTCGGACCACACCACCCCGTTCCAGCCGCGCGCCGAGCCAACCTGGCGCACCACGCCGCCGACCCGCTCGACGCGCGCGTCGAGCCCGTCGGGCTGGGCGCCTTGACGCATGTCGTGGTCGAAGAGGGCGAGCACTCCGGCATGATCCATGCGCTCACTCCAGCATCCTGGGCCGGGCCGGGCAACGGCTTTACCGGCGGCCCTCCGGCCGCACCGCCGCCAGGTACGCGGTGAGCCGGTCGCGGTTGCGGGCCAGACAGTCGATTCGGGCCTGGATGCGGTCGATGTGGGCCTGCAGGAGTGCGGCGGTCTCCGGGGTCAGCCGGTCGGCGGGCAGCAGGATCTCGTCCGGTCCGGACAGGTAGGGCAGGATCGCCCGGATCATCTCCGTGGTCAGGCCCGAGTCGAGCAGGCCGCGGATCTGCTGGACGTCCTGGACCGTGGGCTCGCCGTAGTCCCGGTAGCCGTTCTCGGTGCGGCCGGGGCTGAGGAGGTCCTGCTCCTCGTAGTAACGCAGCAGCCTGGTGGGAACGCCGGTGCGGTGGGACAGTTCGCCGATCCTCATGCCCGCCTCCGGAGGTCGCCCTTGCCTTCACACTGATGTGAAGGTCCGACCATGGTCGCATGTCCACCGCATCCATGGCCAAGGGCACAGCCCTGCCCGCCGCGCTTCCGTGGCCGGGGCTGCTCGCCCTGTCCACGGCGGCCTTCACCGCCGTCATGACCGAACTCCTGCCCGCAGGGCTGCTGCCGAGGATGGCCCCGGCGCTGGGCGTCTCCGAGGCACGCGTCGGATATCTGGTCACCGGGTACGCCCTTGCCTCCTTCGGGGCCGCGATCCCGCTCACCGCACTGCTGCGGGCGCTGCCACGGCGGCCGGTGCTGATCGGCGCCCTGCTGGGGTTCGCCGCGAGCAATGCGGTGGTCGCGCTGTCGTCGTCGTACGCCCTCACCTTCACGGCACGGCTTGTCGCCGGGTGCATGGGCGGGCTGCTGTGGGCGATGCTCGTGGGGTACGCGGCGCGGATGGTGCCGGCCGAGCGGCGCGGCCGGGCGATCGCGATCGTGCTGGCCGGGATCACGCTCGCCCTGTCGCTGGGCGTGCCGGCCGGGACGGCGCTGGCCGGTGCGGTGGGCTGGCGGACGGCCTTCGGGGTGCTCGCGGTCGTCGCGGTGCTGCTCGTGGTCTGGGTGTGGTGGCGGGTGCCCGGGTTCGACGGCGAGGCGCCGCACGCGCGCGTGCCGCTCGCCCGGGTGGCCGTGCTGCCGGGCCTGCCGGCCGTCCTGTCCGTCACGCTGTTCCTGCTCCTCGGGCACCAGGTGATGTACACGTACGTCGCCCCGTTCGCCGCGCACGCCGGCTTCGGCCGTACGGACGTGGTGCTGCTGGTGTTCGGGACGGCCACGGTGGCCGGGATCTGGATCACCGGGGTCCTCGTGGACCGGCGTCTGCGGGCCACGCTGCTCGCCGCACTGGCGGTGTGCGCGGCCGTCATGCCCGCCCTGGGTCTCAACGCCCAGGCCCCCGCCGTGCTTCTCGGCTCGGTGGCCCTGTGGGGCGTGGCGTTCGGCGGTGCGCCCACGCTGATCCAGACCGCGCTGGTCGACGCCTCGGGCCCCGCTCACGCGGACGTCGCCACGTCCCTGCAGACCACGGTGTACAACGCGGGCATCGCCGCCGGTTCGCTGACGGGCGGCGTGACCCTGGAGAACCTGGGCCCGGGAGCACTGCCCTGGATCGCGCTCCCCCTGATCACGACCGCCCTCGTCACCGTGGCCCTCGCCCGTCGCCACGCCTTTCCGGCAGCACGGGGGCGCGCCTAGGCTGCGCTGCGAAGATCACATCGCGAGGAGGTCGAGCACCATGGTCGTGAAGGACGCCGAACTGCCGTATCTGCGCCGGTGCGTCGAGCTGGCCAGGGAGGCGTTGGAGGCCGGGGACGAGCCGTTCGGGTCGGTCCTGGTGGGCGGCGACGGGACGGTGCTCGGCGAGGACCACAACCGGGTGGCCTCCGGCGATCGCACCCGGCATCCCGAGTTCGAGCTGGCCCGCTGGTCCGCGGCCCGTCTGACTCCCGAGGAGCGGGCGGCCGCGACGGTGTACACGTCCGGCGAGCACTGCCCGATGTGCGCGGCCGCGCACGCCTGGGTGGGCCTCGGCCGGATCGTGTACGCCGCCTCGTCGCGGCAACTGTCCTCGTGGCTGGCCGAGTTGGGGGTTCCCGCGGCGCCGGTGCGGGCGCTGCCGGTGAACGAGGTCGCGCCGGACCTGGTGGTGGAAGGCCCGGTGCCCGAGCTGGCTCAGGAGGTGCGGGCCCTGCACCGGCGCTTTCACGGGCGGGGCGCCTGAGCATCCCGGGGCCGCTGTTCCCGAGATGCAGGTCCGGGCCGCGGTGCCTACCATCTATGGGGAACCAGACCAGGTGGACGGCCCGGTCTCCTCCAAGGGAGGAGGCGCTTGCCCTTGTTGTCGGCACATCGGCTGATGGCGGCCCACCTCGCACTGGTCGCCGTCGCCACGTCCCTCTACATGGCGTTGCCCGCCGCCCGTGCCCCCGTCTGGGCCGTCATCGGCCTCGCCGGCACGGCCGCCGTGATGGTCGGCAGCCATGTCAACCGACCCGCCCACCGCTGGCCCTGGTGGGTACTGGCCGCCGCCCTGCTCACCTTCATCGCGGGCGACACGTACTACAACATCGTGGAGCAGTACTTCCAGGCCTCCAACCCCTTCCCCTCCCCCTCGGACGCCGCGTACCTGACCACGTACCCGCTGTTCGCCATCGGGCTGTCCGGCCTGGTCCGCTACCGGTGGGCGGGCCACGACCTGCCGAGCCTGCTGGACGCGCTGATCATCACGGCAGGTCTGGCGCTGCCCGTGTGGGTGTATCTGGTGCAGCCGCTCACGCAGGTGGAGGGGCTGACCTGGGAGCAGCGGGCCATCAGCATCGCCTACCCGCTCGGCGACGTACTGGTCCTGGCCCTGCTGGTGCGGCTGCTGGCACCGAATCCGGTCGACGCGCCCAACCGGTCCGTGCAGTTCCTGGTCGTCGGCACGGTGACGCTGCTCGGCTTCGACATCGCGTACGGGATCCTGCAGCTCAACGACACCTGGCAGGCGGGCACGGGGCTGGATGTCGGATGGATCATCTTCTACACGGCCTGGGGCCAGGCCGCGCTGCATCCGGACATGGTGGAGCTGACCGCTGCCGCGCCCCGGCAGGGGTCGCTGCTGCCGCCGCCGCGCCGGCTGCTGATGCTGGCCGTGACGACGCTCATCGCGCCGGGGATCCTGCTGTACGAGGCGCTGACGCGCTCGGCGCACGACGCGGCCGCCATCGCCGCGTTCTCGGCCCTCCTGTTCCTGCTGGTGATCTGGCGGCTGGCAGGGATGGTGGTGGCCCACCGGAGGGCGGTGACACGGGAAACGGCGCTGCGCCAGGCGGCCGCCTCACTGGTCTCGGCCGTCCGGCCGCTGGAGGTCGCGCAGTCCTGCGAGGCCGCCGTCGACCGGCTGCTGGGCACCGAGGTCGGCCACCGGACCCTGCTGCTGCCCGCCGAGCGGGCGGCGGACCTGGCGCCGTACCACGCGCGGATCGCGCACGCCCGCGACCTCGGTCCCGGCAGCGTCGCCGAGCTGGACGGCGCGACGACCGTCCTGGTGTGCCTGATGACCCCGCCCGAGCGCCCGTACGGCGATGTTCCGGGCGTCCTCCTGGTCACCGGGCCGGCCGGACCGCTCACCGAGACACGGGGTTCCATGGAGATCCTGGCCTCGCACGCGGGGCTGGCAATGGAGCGCATCGCCCTGCGCCAGGAGATCAGCAGCCGGGAGAGCGAGGCGTACTTCCGCACCCTGGTGCGCAACACCTCGGACGTCATCCTCATCGTCGAGGACGACAACACCATCCGGTACGCCAGTCCCTCGGCGGCGACCGTCTTCGGTACCGCCGAGGTGGTCGGTGAGTCGCTGCCCGACCTGGTCGACCCCCGTGACCGGCAACGCGCCACGCGGGAACTGACGGCCGTGCGGGACAACGGCCCGCGGGCCACCCACGACCACTGGTGGGTGCGGCACCGCGCGGGCCGCGTCGAGGTGGAGGTGCGGTGCAGCGACTTCCGGGACGAGCGGACCGTGGCCGGACTGGTCGTCACCCTGCGCGACGTGACAGAGCAGCGCCGGCTGGCGCACGAGCTGACCCAGCGGGCCTTCCACGACTCGCTGACCGGCCTGCCCAACCGCACCCTGCTGCTGGAGCGGATCGAACGCGCCCTGCTGCGCGGCCACCGCGAGTCCTCCATGACCTGTCTGCTCTTCATCGACCTCGACGACTTCAAGCTGATCAACGACACCCTCGGGCACTCGGCCGGTGACCACCTCCTGATCGCCGTCGGCAACCGTCTCTCCAAGACCCTGCGGCGTACCGACACCGCGGCCCGGCTCGGCGGCGACGAGTTCGCCGTGCTGATGGAGGACGCCCGGGAACCGCTGGACGCGGAAATCCTGGCGGCCCAGGTGATCCAGACGCTGACCAGGCCGTTCGACCTCGCCGACGAGTCGGTGACCGTGTCCGCCAGCGTGGGCGTGGCCACCGCCCGCGACAGCACGGACGCACAGGAGCTGCTCGGTCACGCCGATCTCGCGCTGTACGCGGCGAAGTCGGCCGGCAAGCGTCAGTGGCGCCGCTTCCAGCCGCTGCTGCACACCCGCATGGTCGAGCGCCACGACCTGCAGAGCCGGCTCGCCGAGGCGGTCGCCGGCAAGGAGTTCGCCCTGCGCTACCAGCCGGTCGTGGACATCGGTGCGGGCGAGGTCGTCGGCTTCGAGGCGCTGGTCCGCTGGCCGCGAGCACCGCACCGGCCCGTCACACCGGAGCAGTTCATCACGCTGGCCGAGGAGACCGGGCACATCGCGCCGCTCGGGGCGTGGGTCCTGGAGAACGCGGTCAGTGACATCGTCGGCCTGCAGCGGCTGCCCGGCCCGGTCAGTCCGCCGTACGTCAGCGTGAACGTGTCCGCCCGCCAGTTCCGCGACGCCGGATTCCTGGAACAGGTCGACCAGGCGCTGCGCACGCCGGGCCTGGCACCCGGTTCGCTGCAGTTGGAGCTCACCGAGACGGTGCTGCTGCGCCGCGACACCCAGATCCAGTCGGTGCTGCGCTCGCTGAAGGAACTGGGCGTGCACATCGCGGTCGACGACTTCGGGACCGGGTTCTCCTCACTGCGCTATCTGCGGGACTTCCCCATCGACACGCTGAAGATCGACAAGACGTTCATCGACGACATCACACGCGACGCCCAGCAGGTCGCGCTGGTCGAGGGCATCGTGCGGATCGCCGACACCCTGGGCATGCAGGTGATCGCCGAGGGGATCGAGGACGCGGCGCAGCGCGATCTGCTGGCCGGCATGGGGTGCCGGTTCGGGCAGGGGTACCTGTTCGACAGGCCGATGACGCTGGAGCAGAGCGAGCGGGTCCTGCGGGAGCGCGTCGGGCGGTGCTACCCGCGCGCGAAAGGCCACCCGAAGTCGGCGCTCGTGCCGACGGCGCGGCCCTCGTCCCCGGAGCGCCGCGCGGCGCTCGGGGCGGACCTCGAACATCTGCGGCGGACCAGCCCGATGACCGACGCGGTGCTGGACGAGGTGCGCGGCCGGCGCATCCGCAGCCGCGGTCACTGGCTGATCGACTTCGCGTCCTGCAACTACCTCGGCTTCGACTGGGACCCGGACGTCATCGGGGCCGTGGACCCCGCACTGCGACGGTGGGGCACACACCCCAGCTGGTCACGGCTGCTGGGCAGCCCGCGCCTGTACCCGGAGATCGAGGCACGGCTCGCGGCACTGCTGGGCGCCCCGGACACGCTGCTGCTGCCCACCCTGACGCTGATCCACTCGTCGGTGATCCCCGTCCTGGCCGAGGGCGGCCATGTGTTCGTGGAGGCGACCGCGCATCGCACGGTGTACGACGGCTGTGTCGTGGCCCGCGGCCAGGGTGCCACCCTGCACCGCTTCCACGCCGAGCGCCCCGAAGAGCTGGAGTCCCTGCTGGCCTCGGTGCCCGCAGGTCTGCCGCGGCTGGTGTGTCTGGACGGGGTCAACAGCATGAGCGGCAACGTTCCCGACCTGCCCGCGCTGGCCTCGGTGTGCCGCGCGGGGGGCGCAACGCTCTACGTCGACGACGCGCACGGGTTCGGCGTGATCGGGGAACGCGGACCGCTGGAGCCCTGTCCGTACGGTTCGCGCGGCAACGGCGTGGTGCGGCACACCGGCGAGTCCTACGACGGGATCGTCCTGGTCTCCGGTTTCTCGAAGGCGTACTCGTCGCTGCTCGCCTTCCTGGCTCTGCCCACCGAGCTGAAGAACCGGCTGAAGACGGCCGCCGGACCCTACCTGTACTCGGGCCCCTCCCCCACGGCCTCCCTGGCCACGGCACTCGCCGGGCTCGACGTCAACGACCGGCGCGGGGACGTCCTGCGCGCCGACCTGTACCTCAGGACGGTCCGGGTGCTGGACCACCTCGACGGGCTGGATGTCGGCACGCTCAATACGGACCGGCTGCCGATCATCGAGATACCGCTGGCGAACGCGGACGATCTCGACGCGGTCGCCGCGTTCCTCTGGGAGGAGGGCATCTATGTGACGCTGGCCGCCTATCCGCTCGTGCCGCGCGACCGGGTCGGTTTCCGGGTCCAGATCACGGCTCTGAACTCGGACGCCGACATCGACCGGCTGAACGGCACCCTGACCCGGCTGTCCGCGCGTTTCCCGCTGAAGGCGAAGGGCTGAGCCCGCCATGGCGACCCACAACGACGACGTCGACTGGGACACCTGGCCGGTCGCCGACTACCTCGCGGAGAACTATCGCGACCTGCACCGGTCCGACGCCGCGGTCATCAGCCACCACTCGGCGTTCTACCGGCGGTTCGTGCCGGGTTCCGTCGGCCGCTCGGTGGAGTTCGGGGCCGGCCCCAACCTCTATCCCCTGATCCTCGCGGCCGCCGCGAGCCGCCGTATCGAGGCCGTCGAGGCGGGGGCGGGCAACATCGCCTACCTGGAGGACCAGATCCTCTGCGGCCCCGACGCCAGCTGGCAGCCGTTCCACGCGCTGTCCCGGCGCCTGAACCCCGACCTGCCGACCACGCTGGCCGGGGCACTGGCACACGTCAACGTCGTCCACGCCGACGTCAGGGAGCTGGAGCCCGCCGGATACGAGCTGGCGTCCATGCACTTCGTCGCCGAGGGCGCCACCGAGGACTACGCGGAATTCACCGACTTCTGCCGCGCCTTCGTCCGCTGCGTGGTCCCCGGCGGGTACCTGGTGGCCGCCTTCATGGAGAACATGCCCACCTACCGCATCGGGCCCGCGTCCCGTTGGCCGGGCTGCCCCGTGAACCCGGAGATCGTCACCAGGGTGTTCACCCCGATGACCCGCGACCTGTCCGTCACCCGGATCGACAGCGACCCGACGCTGCCGGAGTACGGGGACTCCGGGATGGTGCTGATGACCGCGGTGGCCCGTTAGCCGAGCTGGAGGACGCGGCCCCACCGGGCTCACCGAGGTCACGGAAGGCCCTGCCGGTCCCCCGCCCGGCAGGGCCCTTCTCCGCTGCGATGCGTGCGTGCGTGCCGTGCGGTCAGCGTGTCGCCCGTCGCCGGAAGCTCCGGTGGACGGCGACTCCGCCCAGGACCAGCGCGACGCTCGCCGCGGCGGCGGGCAGTGTCTGGTCGGCGCCCGTGTGGGCGAGGGAGGGCGGGGCCTGCCGTGGCGTGGCGCGCTGGGCGGTCACCGGCTGCGGATGCGCCTTGGCCGGAGCGGACGGCTTCGGCGCCGGCTTGGCGCAGTGGTGTGCGTGGCCGGAGACGTTCCCGGACTCGTTGCCGACAGCTGCGTTGCCGACGCCGACCACGTTCGCCGTGTTCCCGCTGACGTTCACCGGGACGTGCACCGGCAGCTGGACGGTGTTGCCCGAGACCACGCCCGGCGAATCCTTTCCGCTGCCGTGCGCCGCGCTGCCGCCTGAGGTGGCCTTGCCCGCTGCGTGCTTGCCGCTCGCGCTCCTGTTGACGCAGCTGTTGCCCACGGCGGGGTTGAGGAGCCCCACCACGTTCAGCGTGTTCCCGCACACGTTCACCGGGACGTGCACCGGCAGCTGGACGGTGTTGCCCGAGAGCACGCCGGGCGAATCAGCGGTGGCACCGCTCGCGGCGGAGCCCCCGTCGGCCGCGAAAGCGACGCTCACCGGACCCGCCAGAGCCATCGCGCCCGAAGCCGCGGCGACGGCGATCACACCATTTCGGGTAACCCTTCTCATAGGTTCCCTGCCTTCCAGACATGGTCGCGGGCACGTACCCGCGCCGGAGAAGCGGGCACTGGCCCGCACGGGTTAAAACGCGGGCGAACCATCCGGGTTATGGCTTATCGGTCTTTCACCCCATCGAGCGGCACGGTTATCGAACTAGCAGCAAAACTGCCGTATGCGCACGGAGGGTGCGCAGGGTAGGGCACTCCGTGAGGTCCCGCTGGCCCGGAGGCGGGCCCCGCAGCGCCCGCTTATCGTGATCGAGGCGCCGTTCTCCCGGTCCCCGGCGGGCGCCCCTGGAGGCATCGATGCTGGCCAAGTTGTCAACGCGGCCCGCTGTCCGACGCTGCGCCGTCAGCGCAGCCGTGGGTCTGGCCCTGGTGGCCGCGGGTCTGCCCGCCGCAGCCTCGGACGGCTCCGGCCCCGATCTGACACGGTTCTACCGGCAGAAGATCGTCTGGTCCGCGTGCCAGGGCGACGACATGCCCAAGGACCTTCAGTGCGGCAAGCTCACGGTCCCTCTCGACTACACCGAGCCGAAGGCCGGCACGCTCGACCTGGCGCTGGCCCGCTACCGGGCGACGGGCAAGAAGCGCGGCTCGGTGCTGCTGAACTTCGGCGGTCCAGGCGGCGCGGGTGTCCCTGAACTCGCCGCGGGCGGCGACGACTTCATGGGCCTGACGAACGGCTACGACGTGGTGACGTTCGACCCGCGCGGGGTCGGCAGGTCCTCGCCCGTCAGCTGCGGAGACGGCGCCGCCGAGGCCTCGGCGGCGACCGACGAGAGCGCGGCGGCCGACGATCCGCGGGCCATGCTCGACGCGTTGCGGACCGCGGCCGCCCAGTGCGCGAAGCACTCGGGTCCGGTACTCCCCCACATCGGCACGGTGAACTCCGCGCGCGACATGGACGTGATACGCGAGGCGCTGGGCGACAAGAAGCTCAACTACCTCGGTTTCTCCTACGGAACCCGGCTCGGCGCGGTCTACGCGGCCCAGTTCCCCAAGAAGGTCGGCCGGCTGGTGCTCGACGGGGTGGACACGCTGACCGAACCGATGTCCGAACAGGGAGTCGCGGGCGCCCAAGGGCAGCAGACGGCGCTGGAGGACTTCATCACGTGGTGCGCCAAGGACATCGCCTGCCCGTTCGGACAGGATCCGCGCGACGGCCGGGAGCAGGTCGTCCACCTCGTCGACTCCCTCGACGAGGACCCCGTACCGACGGACTTCGGCCAGGAGTTCTCCGGGCAGGACCTCGTGGGCGCCATCAGCCAGGCGCTCTACAGCAAGGAGCTGTGGCCGTCGCTGGAGCGGGCGCTCGGCCAGCTGGTCGAGGACGGTGACACACGCGGAGTGATGGGCTTCGCGACCGGCGGCGCCGTGTTCCCCGTACGCGGGCGCACCGGCGGCGGACTGGTCGACGCCAACGACGTCCCGCTCGACAACCTTCCGGCGGCGCTGATGGCGATCAACTGCGCGGACGACCCCGATCGCCCCGCCGCGGACAGGATCCTCAAGGACCTCGGCCGGCTGCGCGCCGAGTACGAGCAGGCGTCCCCCGTCTTCGGCCGCTACCGCCTCACCGAGCTGCTGATGTGCTACGGCCGCCCCAAGGGCACCGACTTCATCCGCAAGGACGTGCACGACGTCCACACGCCGAAGATGCTCCTCGTCGGCACCCGCGGCGACCCGGCGACGCCGTACCGCTGGACCGTGGAGACGGCGCAGCGGCTCGGCTCCTCGGCCGTGGTGCTCGACAACAAGGGCGAGGGACACACCGGTTACGCGTCGTCCAAGTGCGTACACCTGAAGGTCGACAGCTTCCTGCTGTACGGCAGCCTGCCGCCGACCGGCAGTTCGTGCGGGCCCGAGGAGGAGGACGACTGAGGCGTCTGCCTTGTCCCGTATGCCTGGCTCGACTGCCCCTAATGCCCGATCGGCGAAAGGGTCCTATGGTGCTTGTTATGGAGCACGACCTGAGTCCTTCAACCCTGTCCGAGCTCCGGCGCCCGCGCGCCTATCCGGCCGTGTCCGTGCTGACGCCGACACACCGCCGGGAGCCCGAAAACGCCCAGGATCCGGTCCGGCTGCGCAATGTGGTGGCCGAGGCCAAGAAACAGCTGGAGTCCGATCCCTCGGTCACCCGGGAACGGCGCCACGACGTGGTTCATCAGCTCGACCAGGCCCTCACGGAGGTGGATCTGGCGCATGCCGAGGACGGTCTGGTGATCTTCGCCGCTCCGGGTGAGCACCAGGTGTGGTCGCTCGCCCGTACCGTGCCGGAGCGCGTGGTGCTCTCCGACACCTTCCTGACCCGCAACCTCGTCTCCGCGCACGCCGCCGAGCGGCCGTTCTGGGTGCTGTCGGTCTCCTCCGACCAGGCGACCCTGTGGAGCGGCGGCACGGATCGCGTCATGGAGGACCGGGCCGGCGGGTTCCCCCTGACCCGGCGCCCCGAGAACTTCGACGCCGAGCGGCAGGAGCGGATCGGCGACTTCCCGAGCACCTACCGCGACGAGGGCACCCGGCACTTCCTGCGGGAGGCCGACGCCACGATGGGCATGGTCCTGCGCGAGCAGCCGCGGCCCCTCTACGTCACCGGTGAACAGGCGGCGCTGTCCGTGCTGGACGAGGTCGGCAGCGTCACCAAGGAGGCGCTGCACCTGCCCCACGGCGGTCTCGCGCACGGCACTCCCGACGCCGTGTGGCAGGCGGTACGGCCGATGGTCGCCGCCGAGGCCCGCAGAAGCAGCGACGCCGTGGCCCGGGAACTCGAGACGGCCCGTGGCCGCAAGGCGTTCGCGGCCGGTGTCGACGAGGTCTGGCAGAGCGCCCGCGAGGGCCGGGTACGGCTGCTGGCCGTCGAGGAGAACTACCGCATGACGGTGCGCGATGTCCTCGGCGACCACCTCGTCCCGGCGGCGAGCGGTGACCTCGACTCCCGCGAGGACATCGTGGACGAGATCGTCGAGCAGTGCCTGGAGACGGGCGCGGACGTCCGGTTCGTACCGGACGGCATGCTGGGGGACGCCCACGGGATCGCGGGGATACTGCGCTACTGAACCTCGCCCGGCACGAGTACCGCGCCGAGCGTCAGCCGCTGACGCTCGGCGCACCCGTCTCCAGATGCCCGGTGAACCGGCGCGACCAGGAAGCGTCGGAGTCGACGGTGAGCGTGAAGTCGTACCAGCCGTCCTGGTACGCCACCGCGTTGAAGGGGTCCTCCGCCGATCCCCCCGCGGCGACGGTGTACGTCCATGGGCCGTCGCCGCGGTAGTGGCCGGCGGTGATGGTGAACTGCACCGGTACGGAACCGGAGTTGACCATCCTGAAGTAGATCGCGAGCTTTCCCGTGCCCGCTTCGACGGCGTAACGGGTGCTCACCTCGGCCGACTTGCCGGCCTTCGTGGCGTCGCCCCGAAAGCGCCGCAGGAAGCGGTTGGGGCCGACCATGGTGAAGTCGTACCTGCCGTCGCCGTACCCGGCACCGACGTTGAAGGACTCGATGGCCGTGCCGCCCGGGTCGACCGTGTACTGCCACGGTGTGGTGTCCCGGTAGGCGCCCGGGTGGAGGGAGAAGTGCGCGGCACGCCGGGCGGCGCCGCCCTGGTTGGCCATGGTGAACCAGGCGAGGATCTTGCCGCCCGTCCCGAACTCCAGACGGTCCAGAAAGCCGTTCGGCTGGTACGGCAGCGCACGGGCGGGGCGGGTGCCGGGCTCCTGGGCGGGCAGAGCGTTGGTCGTGGGGACGGGGTTGGGCAGCGGCCGGCAGGTGTCGTAGCCGAGGACGCTCGTCGCGGGCAGCGGCGCCGTACCGTACACGGGGTGGGCGAAGTCGAAGGCGCCGGTCAGGTCACCGCTGACCTTGCGGCGCCAGGCGCTGATGTTGGGGCACGTCGCGGGCTTGCCCAGAGCCGCCGTCCAGGTCTCCAGAAAGCGCAGGACCGAGGTGTGGTCGAAGACCTCCGAGGAGACCCAACCGCCCCGCGTCCAGGGCGAGATGACGATCATCGGGACGCGGAATCCGAGGCCGTACGGCACCCCGTCGAGGAACTCCCCGGCGGTTCCCGCGGGCGGGACCGGGGGCGGGACGTGGTCGAAGCAGCCGTCGTTCTCGTCGTAGTTGAGGAACAGGACGGTGGAGTCGAAGACGTCGCTGTCGGCGGCGAGGGCCCGGTAGACGAGGTCGACGAAGTGGGCGCCGTCGCCGGGCGGAGCGAAGGGGTGCTCGGAGAAGGCCTGGTTGGCGACCACCCAGGAGACCTGCGGCAGGGTGCCCGCGAGGACGTCGGCCTTGATGGCGGCCGCGATGTCGTCGGGGGTCGAGCCCGTCACCCCGGGAACGGAGGCCATGCCGCGGTCGTGAAGGGGGGTGCCGGGCCGGGCGTTCGCGAAGTTCTTGAAGTAGGCGCAGCCGTTGTCGCCGTAGTTGTCCGCCGCGTTCTGGTAGACCTTCCAGCTCACTCCGGCGTTCTGCAGCGCCTCGGCGTAGTTCTGCCAGGTCAGGCCGGACTCGTCGCCGCCGTCGTGGCTTGAGGAGTCGACCTTGCCGCTCCACAGATAGGTGCGGTTGGGGCCGGTCGCGCTGAGCGCGGAGCAGAAGTAGGCGTCGCAGACGGTGTAGTTGTCGGCGAGTGCGTAGTGGAAGGGGATGTCGGAGCGGTCCAGGTAGCCGAGCGAGCGCACGTTGCCCACGCCGGACACCCAGTTGTCCAGGCGGCCCTTGTTCCAGGCGGAGTGCTGCGAGGACCAGGTGTGCGGCAGCTCGCCGTTGCACTGGGCGAGGGTCTCGCCGTCCCTGCCGCCCGCGTCAGGGGTGGCGCTGAGCTTCCACGGGTACTGGCGGCCCGAGCCGTTCGGCTGGTTGAAGACCGGGTGACCACCGGCGAGGGTGATGCCGCTGCGGTCGTCGAAGCCCCTGACGCCCTTCAGACGCCCGAAGTAGTGGTCGAAGCTGCGGTTCTCCTGCATGAGGATCACCACGTGCCTCACGTCCGAGATCGTGCCGGTCGCCGCACTCCGCACAGCGGCCTCCGTGCCCGTACCCACTCCTGGCGCCATACCCGCACCGACTCCCGTCGCCATTCCCGAACCGACGCCCGTCGCCATTCCCGAACCGACGCCCGTCGCCATACCCGCCGCGACGGTCGCCCCGAAACTCACGAAGCCCCTTCGGCTGATCGGTGTCATTCGCCCCGTCCTCGTCACCACCGGGGTGCCCGGGCGGCACACCGCGGCAAGGCTGCCCGGGGTGCTCGTCAGGGGCCGTACCTGTGCGGTGAGCCCGAGATGAACAGGAGTCGAAACCGTTCTCCACAGGGGCGGGGGTCGTCAGACGCTGCCGAACAGCGAGTTCAGGCCCTCGTCCACGGCCGCGCCGATGTCCTCCTGCCCGGCGGCGACCACGGCGTACGTGCGCAGCAGGAACCGGCGCAGGGCGTCGGTGTCGAACTGCAGCAGGGCCAGGCCGTAGGGCGAGTGGAACTCCACGACGGTACGGGCGCGGCCGCACGGCCAGATGTGCACGTCGCCCCCGCCGGCGGGGCCGCGCAGCCCCTCCTCCAGCAGGGAACGGCCGAAGGTCCAGGTGACCCCCGTGCCGTCGAGGGAGACCTCGGGCGGGAAGTCGAGGTAGACGGCCAGCGGATCCGTGGCGGCATAACGCAACGTGGCGGGAACGGGGAGCTCCTGCTCGTCGGCGGTGATCAGACGGCCGTGGGCGGGTTGTCGGAGGGTGATGTCCATGGTCGGTCTCCGCTGCGGTAGGAGGTCGGCCGGATTGACCGGTGTGCTTGTACGAGCACCCAAGTGCCGTTCGCATTACGTGGAAGCGCTTGCGGGTTTGTGTGACCTGCGTCACTTGGCAGCCAGAGCCTTTCCTGCCGCGCATGAGGCGAGGCGGGATCACTGAGACCCCATAGAACAAGCAGCCGTCGAACGTGCGCTTGAACGCCCACCGGGAGTCCTCACCGAGACATCAAATCGCGTACTCTGCCTACGACTTGGCCCGTCAGCGGCGTACGCCATCCGCACCGCACGGTCGCTCCGTGAAGACTGTGGCATATGCCAGAAGCACCACCGTATCGGGTGTTGCCGAATCCCTTACAGGGCGTCGCGGGCTGTGCCACAGTCGTAACGGTCCCCAAGCCGTCAGCCCCGGTCGTACCGTCCCGCATCGGAGTGCGTCATGTCGTCCCATCTCTCTGCGGATCACCCAGCCGCCCAGCCGCCAGGACGCGGCTCGGTCGACGCGTTGATATCGCAGACTCGCCGGCTCAAGGGCGAGGTGGACGCCGTACGGCGGGACGCGCACAGCGACGGTTCGGACCCCCAGGAGCGGTGGCAGCGCGCGCTGTGCGATCTGGCGCTGCACCAACTCACCGACCTCACCGCCCACTTGGGGCAGCTGCGGGACGGCCCGACCCCCGTGCCCCCGATCGCGGAGTCGGCACCTGTCCGTGCCGTGCCGCACGCTCCCCGGCGCGGCTCACTGCTCAGCCGGGTCGGCAGCGCCGAGTGGAACCTGCTGACGGACGAGGCGAGTTGGTCCGGCGAGCTCTACCAGATCCTGGGCCGCGACCCCGCCGCTCCCCCGCTCACCCTCGACGAACTGCCGTCCCTGGTACTGGACGAGGATCGCGCGAAGCTGACGGCGATGGTCACGGACTGCCTGGTCGACGCCAAGCCCATCGACGGTGAGTTCCGCGTCGTGCGCCCCGACGGCGAGGTGCGCGCGGTGCACATGATGGGCGAGCCCGTGCTCGACACCGACGGCAGCACCGCCTCGATGTGGGCCGTACTGCGTGACGTCAGTGAACTGCGCCGCAGCCAGAAGGTGGTGAGCGAGACCCGTGACTCGCTGCAGAGCCACCAGCACCGCGCGCAGACCGAGCACCGGCTCGCGGTCGAGCTGCAGGAGGCCGTGCTGCCGCCGTGGCGTGGCTCCCTGCGGCTCCCGCACCACGGCCCCGAGACACTGGATCTGGCGGCGCACTATCTGCCGTCGTCGACGAGCGCACTGATCGGCGGCGACTGGTACGACGCGCTGGAACTGCCCGACGGCCAGACGCTGCTCAGCGTCGGCGACCTCACCGGACACGGCGTCGCCGTCACCTCGGGCATGGCGACGCTGCTGGGCGCCGTACGCGGCATGGCGATGGCCGGCACCGAACCCGGCCAACTGATGTCCTGGCTCAACCAGTTACTCGACGCCACCGTGCAACCCGCCCTCGGCAGCGCCGTCTGCTGCCGCTACCGCCCCGCCACCCGCACACTGACGTGGGCACAAGCCGGACACCCCGCCCCGCTACTGTTCCGCAACGGGACGGGGCGCAGGCTGCACGCACCGGACGGCGTCCTGCTCGGCGCGACCTCGGGTGCCTCCTACGAGCAGGTCGAAGAGACCCTCGAGACAGGCGACCTGCTCCTGCTGCACACCGACGGGCTGGTGCCCGGGCGCAACGGCACGGAGAGTGCGAACCGGCTCCTCGACCTGGCCCCCCGCTTCGGCGAGGCACGGACCGCGCAGGACTGCGTGCGGATGGTCATGGAGGAGTTCGGCGAGGCCGATCGTCAGGACGACGCGTGCGTACTCCTCGCCAAGGTGATGTGAACCAGCGGTGATGTGAACCAGCGGTGAGATGAATCGGCGGCAGCTGCACGAACCCCCTACGCCCGTGCGCTGTTGCCGCTCTTCGCCGTCCTCGGCAACGACAGTTTGATCTCCTCCCGCAGCTCGTGGATCTTCGGGTAGCTGGAGTACTCGGCGGTGAGCCGGTACATCTGGCGCAGCCTGTCCCAGGTGCGGTGGGAGGAGTTGGTTCCCATCGACATCAGGGCCAGCCGTGCGTACCGGTCGGCCTGTTCGGGGTCGTCGGCGATGAAGCAGGCGGAGGCCATGGACAGGAAGTCGAAGATCTTCGACCGCTGCCGGCCGTCGACCCTGAGCGCCAGGGCCTTCTCCGCGTAGTGCTGGGCGTGCGCGGCCGCTCCGGGCTCGTGCTCGGCCAGTGTGCGGTAGGCCAGGGCCTGCATGCCGTACAGGTCCTCCTCCTTGAACATCTGCATCCAGCTCGGCGGCGGCACGTCGCCCTTGTCGGAGACGAAGAGGTCCTCCGCCCGGCCGAGAGTGCGGCGCATCGCCTGGCCCTTGCCCATGGAGGCCTGAGCCCAGGCCTCGATGGTGTAGAGCATCGCCCGGGTGCGCGGCAGCACCTCTTCGCCGGAACCGGACTGGGCGAGCTTCATCAGGTCGAGTGCGTCGTCGGGCCGGCCGAGGTGCACCATCTGGCGAGCCGCTCGGGAGAGCGCCTCCCCGGCGCGGGGCCGGTCACCGCCCTCACGGGCCGCGTGGGCGGCGATGACGAAGTACTTCTGAGCCGTGGGCTCCAGGCCGACGTCGTGCGACATCCAGCCCGCGAGGACGGCGAGGTTGGCGGCGACGCCCCACAGGCGGCGCTGGAGATGGTCGGGGTGGCGGTAGGCGAGCATGCCGCCCACCTCGTTGAGCTGGCCCACGACTGCCTTGCGCTGCAGCCCGCCGCCGCGGGCGGCGTCCCAGGCCCGGAACACCTCGACCGAGCGCTCCAGCTCCTCGATCTCCTGCGACCCGATGGGGGCTGCCTCGTAGCGGTCGAACCCAGCGGGGTCGGCATGCAGGGGATTGTCGTAGTCGGGGGCGTCGGCGGAGAGAGTCGGATCTGTGTGCAGCCAGTCGTACATGGCGCTGCTGAGTGCGGATCCTGCGGTGAGCGCGACACCCGCACCCACCACACCGCGTCGGTTGAGCATGAGGTCCATTCCCGTGAATTCGGTGAGGACCGCCGCAGTCCGCTCGGGCGCCCACGGCACACCGTCGGGATGTTCCACGCTCCCGGCGTCCTGCCGTTTCCCCACACGCCCGTGCCGGACCAGACCGAGGTCCTCGATGGTCACGACACGGCCGAGACGCTCGGTGAACAGCGCCGCCAGCACCCTCGGCACCGGATCGCGCGGGATCTCTCCCGTGTCGATCCAACGCCGCACCCGGGAGGTGTCGGTCGACAGCTGGGGGTGGCCCATGGCCGCCGCCTGCCGGTTGACCAGCCTCGCGAGTTCGCCCTTGGACCAGCCGGCCAGGCCGAACAGGTCCGCCAGGCGGGTGTTGGGTTGTCCGCTCACGTCAAGCCCCCAGGTTCTCGGCTGAGTTGACAGTAGCCCGGTGCAAGTTGCCGGGCGACTATTCGCCAGGGTTCGCCAGGGTGCGCCAGATGGTGTGCCACTGGGCATCGGGTGTCAGGTAGGAAAGCGCCACCCCGACCCGGTTGCCGAGGGACATTCCCCAGGGTGCACCTGAGGTTCCGGGCCGGGCAGCGCATTGACGTCGCAGGCACACGAAGGGATCTGTTTCGCCCATGTACACAGCATCGTCCTCCGTGTCCGCCCCGCCCCGGCCGCTGCAGCCTCGCCCGGCGGGCAGCGGTCCCTATCTCGACCCCGCGCCCCGTCCGGCGGCTCCCGCGCTCGGCGCGGGCAGGGCCCGGCGGCTGCCGGGGCTCGGCACCCAACCGCTCAGCGGGAGACTCGACTTGTCCGGCCCCCAGGGCGCCCAGTTGCGTACGGCGATCGCGTCGGTGCACCGGATCTGCCCGGAGTTCGCTCCGGTGCAGGTGCTGCGCCGCAGCGGACGATCCGTGCTCCTGGTCGGTACGACCGGACGCAGCACGGCCGTCGCCAAGTGCTTACTGGACCACTCCCCCGCGTGGGCCGAGCGGATCCGCCACGAAATAGCGGCGTACCGCTCGTTCGTCCGGCACCGCCCGCCCGTGCGGGTGCCCCGGCTGATCGCGGCGGACCCGGACAACTGCACTCTGGTCATCGAGCGGATGCCAGGAAGGGTGGCTGCCCTGCAGCGGCACCCGGCCGAGGCCCCACCGCGCGCGGACGTCAGGGCGGCGCTCGGCGCCATCTGCCGGCTGAACGCGTGGCGGCCCCCGGCCGGCACCTTCGACGCCCCGCTCGACTACGCGGCACGTATTTCCCGCTACCACGAGCTAGGCCTGCTCACCGACCGCGACATGGGCGACCTGCAGAAGCTGCTGCACGGCATCGCGCACGCCTCGGGCCGGCACGGCATGGGCCAGTTCTGCCACGGCGACGCCCTGCTCTCGAACATCCTGCTCTCACCGGCCGGTCCAGTGCTGGTGGACTGGGAGCACGCGGGCTGGTATCTGCCGGGGTACGACCTGGCGACGCTGTGGTCGGTCCTCGGGGACGCTCCGGTGGCGCGCCGTCAGATCAGCCAGATCGCGCAGTCGGCG
This sequence comes from Streptomyces sp. NBC_00461, assembly GCF_036013935.1. Classification (NCBI taxonomy): domain Bacteria; kingdom Bacillati; phylum Actinomycetota; class Actinomycetes; order Kitasatosporales; family Streptomycetaceae; genus Streptomyces; species Streptomyces sp. NBC_00461. The sequence continues at coordinate 9,652,409 of NZ_CP107902.1, read as the reverse complement.
GGCCCCGCCTCTCGGGACGCGTTCCTGGTGAACCTGATGCTCGTACTGACCCGTGAGATCCGTACCTACGAAACGGCCGTGCAGCGTTCGATGCACGACTCGACCCCGGCGGCACCGGGAGCGGCCCACCCGGGTGCTGCGCCGTCCGGCGAGGAACAGCGGCTGCTGCTGAGGCGGCTGCACGACGACTGCCAGCTGGCCCGACGGGCCGTGCGCGCGGCGGTCGGCACTCGCTGAGGGGACGAAGGTCCGCGGTGCGCCCTGGACAGCGGCGCTCCGCGGACCTTCGTATGTCCGGGTCCGCGCGGCCCGCCCGGAAAATACCTTCGCGGCGGGCCATTGGTGTACGCCACTGACGCCCCGCAGGCCCGCAGGGCGCCGCCACGAAACTCCTCCATCCTCGTGTTGACATGGGAAATCCCCCGCCTCTGGGCATGATTGACGGATCGTCGGCCAGCCGGTAACACAGACCCACCGCTCGGCCCTGCACGCCCCGCCACGCTCGTACGTCCCAGGAGGCTGCATTGCGAGGATCCGTCACCGACCCCACGTCCGCTCCCGGCCACAGACGCGCCCGCAGGGCCGCCGGCGCCCTTGCCGCGGCGGCGCTGATGCTGCCGCTGCTGGGCGCGGCGCCGTCCGACGCCCAGTCCTCCGCGGACGGGCTCCAAGGGGCGTTCGCCTCGGCCTCCGCCAAGTACCACGTACCGCAGAGCGTGCTGCTGGGCGTCTCCTATCTGCAATCCCGCTGGGACACGCACAAGGGCGCGCCGAGCGTGAGCGGCGGGTACGGCCCGATGCACCTCACCGACGCCCGCACCGCGCTCGCCACCGCCTCGCACCACAGCGAGGGCAGGGAGGATGCCCGCGGCGACAGCGCCCGCGCCGCCCTGCACCCGGAAACAAGGGTGCCGGAGAACTCCGAACTCCCCGCCCGGCTCAGGACCTTGCCGAAGGCGGCCGGACTGACCGGGCTGAGCGCCGGGCGGCTGCGTACGGACCCTGCCGCCAACGTGGCGGGCGGTGCCGCCCTGCTGGCCGCCGCACAGAAGGATCTGGGCGAGCCGCTCAGTGCCGATCCGGCGGACTGGTACGGCGCGGTGGCGCGTTTCTCGGGCGCGGACGACACCGCGACGGCGGCCGCGTACGCCAACGACGTGTACGACGTGATCCGCACCGGCGAGGAGCGCACCACGGACAGTGGGCAGCAGGTCGCCCTGGCGGCCCGGCCGAACCTCGCCCCCGACACGGCGCAGATCGGCAGGACCGGCCTGCGCACGGTCTCGGACGAGGGCACCGAGTGCCCGAGGTCCGTGTCCTGCGAGTGGATCCCGGCCCCGTACGAGGAGTTCGGCGACAACGACTACGGCAACCACGACCTGGGCGACCGCCCGGCATCGCAGAGCATCAGGTACATCGTCATCCATGACACGGAGGGTTCCTGGGACGGCGTGCTGAAGCTGGTACAGGACCCCACCTATGTGTCGTGGAACTACACGCTGCGCTCCACGGACGGGTTCATCGCCCAGCATGTGAAGACCAAGGACGTGGCCTGGCACGCGGGCAACTGGTACATCAACGCCAAGTCGATCGGCCTGGAACACGAGGGCTTCCTCGCCGCGCCCGACGCCTGGTACACGGAGGCCATGTACCGCTCGTCGGCGCGGCTGGTCAGGTACCTGGCCGCGAAGTACCGCATCCCGCTGGACCGACAGCACATCCTCGGCCACGAGAACGTGCCGGGTCCGACCACGTCGACCATTCCCGGAATGCACACCGACCCCGGCCCGTACTGGGACTGGCGGCACTACTTCGCACTGCTGGGCCGGCCCTTCGAGCGCACCGCGGGCAAGGCCGGCGGACTGGTGACGATCCTCCCGGGCTACTCGGCCAACCAGCCCGTGTACACCGGCTGCGTCACCAAGGACCAGCCCTGCGCGGCGCACGGCTCCAGCGAGGTGCGGCTGTACTCCGACCACGACGAGAACTCCGCGCTGATCAAGGACGTCGGTCTGCATGGAAACGCCGCCTCGACGATCGACGTCAACGATGTCGGCTCGCGGGTGTCCACCGGCCAGCAGTACGCGGTCGCGGGCCACTACCGGGACTGGACGGCGATCTGGTACCTCGGCCAGAAGGCGTGGTTCAGGAACACGAGGAAGAACCCGGCCGCGGTGAACGCGTCCGGGTTCGTGGTCACTCCCAAGCCGGGCCTGGGCAGCGTCCCCGTGTACGGGCGCGCCTACCCCGAGGCCTCGGCCTACCCGGCGGGAGTGCCCGCGCAGGCGGTGTCCCCGCTGTCGTACTCCCTGCCCGCGGGGCAGCGGTACGTGGTCGGTGACAGGGTGCCCGGCGAGTACTACTACGCGGTCACCTTCGCCACCGACTCGCACCGGGTGGTAGTCGGTAAGGACCTGTACTACGAGATCCAGTTCGGACACCGGGTGGCGTTCGTACGGGCGGCCGACGTGGCGGTGGCGCCGTCCCGCCCGTAGCCGCTGTCAGCCCTGCTGGAAAAGCTCCGCCGGGAGTGGCTTCAGCAGGGCGTACAGGTCGTCCGTGATGGGTCGGTCCCAGGCGGCGATGGTCACCAGGACGTTGTCACTGCGGTCGAACTGGACGCAGGAGATCCGGCTCTCGGAGAGCTTGAGGCGGCGCACGATCAGGAGGTTGTCGCCCTGCATGACGGGCATGTCCTCGACGCCGACGACGGTCACCTCCTCCTCGTTCTCCAGCGCGAGCAGCAGCTGGGCCACCTCGAAGGGGATCTCGCCCTCGCCCGTCTCGCGGGCCGGGGAGCCCTCGGGCAGATTGCCGATGACCATCGCGGGGCCTCGGCCACCGAAGAGGTCGTAGCGCAGGAAGACGCCCTGGCAGGTGCCGTCGGGGGCGGGCAGCAGGCCGGCGCCCAGATTGCCGGGCCAGTCGCCCGGGTCCATGGCCAGGACGTCGAAGTCGGGCCCGGCGGGAGTGGCGCTGCGGCGGCGGAGGAACGACATGTCGCCAATGGTAATGGGGCGCGCAGGTCGTTGTGCGAGTGCAGGCCCGTGGAGGGTGGTCGGGCCGACGCGGCGGGGTCGTGAATCGCGGCCCCGCACCCCGGGGCGCCGGACTTCAGGTCGGTTTCAGGGCCGATGTCAGCCCGGTGATCTCCGTGCCCATCTTGCGGTAGACCGCCGAGAGCAGGCGCACGACCGCCGGCTCGTCCGTGTGCAGCTCCTTCGCGATCTCCGCCTCGGTGCGGCCCGCGGCAGCCAGGTTCGCCACCGAGCGTTCGCCGCTGGTCAGGGTGTCCGTCTCGGTGCTGTGCAGGCGGCGCGGGCGCAGACCGGCCGCGGCGAGTTCGTCACGGGCCGTTTCGACGAGGCCGTCGGCGCCGCACTGGACGGCCGCGTCGAGGCCGCGGTAGAGGAGTTCGGCGGCGTCCCTGGGGCCGCCGGTGCGGCGCAGTTCGGTGCCCAGGGCGACGAGCGCGCAGGCCAGCTCGTAGGCGGCGGGGGAGCGCTCCAGATGGGTGACGGCCTCCTCCAGGTACTTGATGCGGGCCGAGCCCGAGGAGACCTCGGCGGCTGTTCGCAGGGCCTGGCCGATGGCGGAGGGGGTGCCGAACTGGCGGGCTCGGGCGACCGCTTCGAGGGCGGTGGCGACGGCGCGCTCGGGGGTTTCGTACGCCTCGGCGCGGGCCAGGTGGAGCTGCCAGGGGCACCAGGCGGGGTTCCGGATACCGCGCGGGTCCAGGCGGCGGCCGGCAGCGGCCAGTTCCTCGGCCGCTTCCTTGGTGCGACCGCGGGCGAGCAGGAGTTCGCCGTGCACGGTCTGGGCGTCGGGGAAGACGACGGCGGCCGGGAAGGGCGCGCAGAAGGAGTAGTGGTCGCCGGTCTGCGCGGCCTCCGTGACCCGGCCGCGAGCGAGGAGGACCTCGATGAGGATGCCCACCGCGTACCAGTGGGCCGGAGTGCCGGGGCCGACCCGCTCGGCGAGCCTGAGTCCGGCGCGGACGAAGTCCTCGGCCTCGGTGAGCCGGCCGCGGCGGTAGCGGACGTAACCGAGGAGTGTGTACGCGAAGGAGAGGTGGGCGCCGCGCCAGCCCTGGCGTTCGAAGTCGGCGATGCCCGCTGTGAAGAGTTCCTCGGTGCGGCCGGGGCGGTCGGCGTACATGAAGGCCAGGGCGACCAGGACGGGCACCTCGAAGCCGCGGTCGGGCTCGGCCCAGCCGAGGCCGCCGGCCAGGGCGCGTTCGGCGTGGTGGAGGGCGACGTGGGCGGGTTCGCCGCGCAGGACGGCGTCCCAGGTGCGCAGGCCGATCACGTACCGCTCGGTGAGATCACGGCCGCCCAGCCGGTCGGCGAGCCTGGTGAGGCGGCGGGAACGGGAGGGGTGGTCGGGTTCGTCGGCCCGGAAGGCGTCCCACATGAACTGTTCGGCGAGCATGCGCAGCTTGACCCGGGCGTCGTCGGTGACGCGGATCTCGCGGGCGAGGGTGTCGGAGGCCTCGGCGAGACGGTCGCTGTGGGCGAGGACCTGGGAGAGCCGGTAGACGATGTGGTGGCGCAGGTCGGCCGCGGCGATGGGCTCCTCCAGGGCGGCCCGCAGATGGTTGACGGTGGTGGCGGGTTCGGTGAGCAGGGAGGCCGAGCCCAGTTCGTACAGGACGGCGGCGCGGTCCTCGAAGGGCGGCGGTTCGCGCAGGGCGCGGGCGAGGTAACTGCGGGCGGCGTCGGGGGCGCCGGCCCGGAGGGTCTCCTCGGCCGCGGCGCGCAGTCGCTGGACGACCCAGTTGTCGCCGTCGGGGTGGGTCTCCAGGAGGTGGCGGGCGGCGGCGGAGGCGCCCTGTCCTTCGTTGATCACGCACCAGGCGGCCTGGCCGTGGAGGGCGACACGGATGCCGGGCGGGATGGCCCGGTAGACGGCGGTGGCGATCAGCGGGTGGACGAACTCCAGGGTCTCGGCGCCGGTGAGGATGCGGGCGCCGCGCAGGGCGTCGGCGGCGTCGGCGGCCTCCTCGTGGCCGAGTCCGGCGACGGCGGCGGCGAGCTGCGGATGGATCTCTGTGCCGAGGACGGCGCAGGCCCAGGCGAAGCGGACGGTCGAGGTGCCGAGTCGTTCCAGGCGGACGACGAGCCCGCTGCCCTTGACCGCGGCGGCGAGGTCGCGCAGCAGATGGGCGCCGGACTCGGTGGGGGTGACGCCGCGGTCGCGCACCTTGGCGGTGAGCTCGACCGTCTCGAACGGGTTGCCGGCGGTGACGGCCCAGCACTCGCGGCAGAACGCGTCGTCGGCGTGCGCGCCGACCGCTTCCCGCACGAGGCGTGCGACGGCGACGGCACTGAGCGGTTCCAGGTCGAGGGGGCGTCCGCCCGCGCGCCCCGGCAGTCCCTTGAACGACTCGGCGTGGTCCGGGAGTTCGTCGGGCCGATAGGCCACCACGACCAGCAGCGGGAGTTGTTCGGCGCGGGGTGCGAACGCGGCGAGCCAGCCCAGGGATTCGGGATCGGCCCAGTGGGCGTCGTCGAGCACGAGGACCATCGGGGCGCGCAGCACGGCGAGATGGGTGAGCACCCAGTCGAGGCCGTCGCGCAGCCCCTGCTGGTCGGGCGGGGCACCGTCGGTGGGCGCGCACAGGCCGAGCGCGGGGCCGACGATGTCGTACCAACTGCCCAGCGAGGCACGCAGATCGGTCTCCGCGGCGCCGGCCAGCTGGGGCTGCAGCAGCTGTCGGGCGACGTGGAAGGCGACGCGCTGCTCCTGGTCGCCGCCGCGGGCGGACAGTACGGTGCAGCCCCTGGCGGCGGCGCGCCGGCGTACCTCGGCGAGGAGGGTGGTCTTGCCGATGCCGGCGCGCCCGGCGAAGGAGAGGAGGGCGCCGCGGGGGCGGTCGGAGGGTTCGGCGCCGTCCCTGCGCAGGCCGGTGAGCTCGCCCAACGCCTCGTCCACAGCGGCGAGTTCGTTCTCGCGTTCGAAGATGGTCCTACTGCTCCGCACGATGCGCTGACCCATGGTGTACCCCCTGCCACGGTCGTACGCCCGCGCGGGGAGCGGGCGCGCACCGTGACCTACAGGCACCTCAGCGTACGCCTCGCGAGGGTCGCGCGACCCGTTTCGGCCGTTACCGGCCGGACCTGTTCAGGACGCTCTCGCAGCGCCGTTCGTGTTGCCCGGCGACGCGGCCCGACGCTGATCACCGGCGGCCGGTGTCTGTCGCCCCTCACTCCTCCACCGCGTCGGCGGCACCACCGCCACCGGGGCCGCCGCGTGCAGCAGGACGGCCTGGGTGACCGAGCCCATCATGCGGGCGGGGGCCGGCAGCCGGCGGCGATGGCGGCCCACGCCAATCAGCTCGGCGTCCTTGGAGGCGGCGACCAGCAGGCCGGCCGCGTCACCCGGTTCCTCACCCCCGGAAGACGACCTTCCCCTCCAGGGGACAGCGTCGCTCGGACACCGCCCCGGGAGAGCGCTCAAGGTCGCGTGTCCGGAAAACGGAGGGAACACCCCGGATCGGCCGGTCGGCTCGGCCACCAGCCATCAACCACCGGCCGCCGGGTCAGGCGCAGAGCCCCAGGTCACGTCAGGTCGAACTCCCCTTCCCGCGCCCCCGACACGAACGCGCCCCATTCCGCGGGCGTGAAGATCAGGGACGGGCTCTCCGGGCTACCGCTGTTGCGCATCGCGATGAATCCCTCGACAAAAGCGATCTGCACATCCCCCATGCCACGGCTGCTCGAGTGCCAATCGGCGTTGCTGAGGTCCAGCTCCGGCTTGTCCCAGCCCGCAAGCGGGTGCTGCTGGATGGTGCTCTCGGCCACGTCCGTGCTCCTCCCGACTCGTCGTCCGCGGCCAGCCTAGCGATCGGTTTCTGATGCCGACAGGCCACGTGAGGGGGACCTTTCCGGAGTCTTTTACGAGTCCGGGGGTTCGCTGCCCACGAGCCACATCGAGAAGAACTGCGATCCGCCCCCGTAGGCGTGCCCGAGGACCCGCCTGGCCCCTTCCACCTGGTGTTCTCCGGCCTGTCCGCGCGCCTGGAGCGCCGCCTCCGCGAAACGGATCATGCCGGAGGCGCCGATGGGATTGGTCGACAGAACACCGCCCGACATGTTGACGGGCAGGTCGCCGTCCAGCTCGGTCACCCCGGATTCGGTGAGCTTCCAGCCCTCGCCCTCCTCGGCGAAGCCGAGGTTCTCCAGCCACATCGGCTCGTACCAGGAGAACGGCACGTACATCTCCACCGCGTCGATGTCCCGGCGCGGGTCGGCGATCCCGGCCTGCCGGTACACGTCGGCCGCGCAGTCCTTGCCGGCCTGGGGCGAGACGAAGTCCTTGCCGGCGAAGAGGGTCGGCTCGCTGCGCATGGCGCCGCCCAGCATCCAGGCGGGCGGCCGCGGCGCACGTGCGGCCCCCGCCCGGTCGGTCAGCACCATCGCGCAGGCGCCGTCGGAGGACGGGCAGGTCTCCGAGTAGCGGATCGGGTCCCACAGCATGGGCGAGGCCTGGACCTTCTCCAGGGTGATGTCATGTTCATGGAGGTGGGCGTAGGGGTTCTTCAGGGCGTTGCGCCGGTCCTTGTACGCCACCAGGGAGCCGACCGTGTCGGGCGCGCCGGTGCGCCGCATGTACGCGCGCACGTGCGGGGCGAAGAAGCCGCCCGCCCCGGCGAGCAGGGGCTGCTGGAACGGGATCGGCAGGGACAGGCCCCACATGGCGTTCGACTCGGACTGCTTCTCGAAGGCCAGCGTCAGCACGGTGCCGTGGACGCGGGCCGCGACCAGGTTCGCGGCGACCAGCGCGGTGGAGCCGCCGACCGAACCGGCGGTGTGCACGCGCAGCATCGGCTTGCCCACCGCGCCGAGCGCGTCGGCGAGGTACAGCTCGGGCATCATCACGCCCTCGAAGAAGTCGGGCGCCTTGCCGATGACGACGGCGTCGATGTCGGTCCAGGTCAACTCGGCGTCGTCCAGGGCACGTCGGGCCGCCTCCCGGACGAGTCCCGCGATCGACACGTCCCTCCGCGCCGCCACGTGCTTGGTCTGGCCGATGCCTATGACGGCCACGGGTTCCTTGCTCATCGCGGATCCCCTTCGAGTACGGCGACCAGGTTCTGTTGCAGACAGGGGCCGGAGGTGGCGTGGGCGAGGGCCCGGTCGGACTCGCCGCGGTGGATCGCGGCGGCGGCCTCTCCGATCCGGATGAGCCCGGCGGCCATGATCGGATTGGCGGCGAGCGCGCCGCCGGACGGATTCACCCGTACGTCGTCGCCGAGCCTCAGTGCCTTGCGCAGCACGACCTCCTGCGAGCTGAAGGGTGCGTGCAACTCGGCGGTGTCGACGGGGCGTTCGAAGGCGCCCGCGTTCTCCGCGGCCAGCCGCGCGGAGGGCGAGTCGGTCAGGTCGCGGATACCCAGGCCATGGGCCTCGATACGGTGGTCGATGCCGCGGATCCAGGCGGGCCGCGCCCCCAGTTCGCGCGCCCGCTCCCCCGCCGCGAGGATCACGGCCGCGGCTCCGTCGCCGATGGGCGGGCAGTCGCCGGTACGGAGGGGTCGTACGAGGTAGTCCCCTTGCGGCACCGAACCCCTCAGCTGGGCATGGGAGTTGGCGGTGGCGTCCGCGCGGCTGCGGGCGGCGACGGAGGCGAGCGCGGGTTCGTCGGTGTCACCCGCGTCGATGAGGGCCTGCGCCTGGAGGGCGGCCAGCGCGACGGAGTCGGGCCACAGGGGTGCCACGTAGTACGGGTCGAGCTGGCGGGTCAGGACGTCGCGTACGGAACCGGGCGAGGACTTGCCGTACGCGTAGACGAGGGCGGTGTCCGCCTCCCCGGTGAGGAGCTTGGTCCACGCCTCGTACAGGGCCCACGCGCCGTCCATCTCCACGTGCGACTCGGAGATCGGCGGCCACGCGCCGACGCCGTCGAGGGCGAGGGTGAAGGAGAAGGCGCGGCCGGCCAGGTAGTCGCTGGAGCCGGAGCAGGTGAAGCCGATGTCCGAGGTCTGCAGGCCGGTCTGCGCGAGGACCTCGTGCAGCACCGGCATGAGCATCTCGACCTCGGAGAGCTCCTCGCTGCTGCGCCGGTGGTCGGTCTGGGCGAAGGCGACCAGTGCAACGTCACGCATCACAGCAGCTCCTTGTAGACGTCGTAGTCCGCGTCGGGTTCACCGGTGGGCCGGTAGTGGTCGGGGTAGCGGGCCCCTTCCGTCCACACCGGTTCGACGCGCAGCCCCATGCGCACCTGGTCGTAGGGGATGCCGCCGATACGTCCGTGCAGGGCGAGGCCGGCGCCGTCGAGGGCGATGTGGGCGTAGACGTAGGGGACTTCGATGTCGAGATTCGCCGTGTGCGCAGCCTTGATGTTGACGATGCAGTACGTGGTGACCGTGCCGCGCGGGCCCACCTCGACCTGTTCCGCCGTGGCGACGCCGCAGGTGGGGCACGCACCCCTCGGCGGGACGTACACCTTCTGGCAGGAGGGGCAGCGCTCGCCGACCGTCCGCCGGTCGGACAGGGCGTGGATGTAGGCGGACTGGGCGCGGCCCGGCGAGTAGGTGTAGTCGAGGCGGGCGGCGGCGACGATGCCGGTGACCGGGTTCTCGAACTCGCCCGCGTGCACGGTGACTTCGGCGTCGTCGCCGTCGTACGGCTCGAAGCAGGCGATGTCGGTGATGGCGCCGGAGCGCTCGTCGGCCCAGCGGATCCGGACCCGCATGCCCGTGTGCACGGCGTCGGGGCCGGGGGCGTCGAGTGCGTGCAGCAGGGCGGTGTCGGCGCCGTCCAGACGGACCAGGACCCAGGCGAAGGGGGTGCCGAGCGGCTGGCCGCGGCGGGGTTCGTGGTTCCAGGCCCAGGTGGTGACCGTGCCCGTGGAGGCGACATGGACGAGGTCGCGTATCTCCTCGGCGGTGACGGGGTCGTACTCGACGGGCGGAACGAGGGTACGACCGTCGACGGTCCGCACCCCGAGGACCACTCTCTCCCGCAGCCCGGTCAGAAAGGCACCCTGGACGGGACCGAGGGAGCGGGTGAACGGGAACTCGACGGTGAGGGGCGCTTTGAGGGTTTCGGGCATCGGGGGCTGCCTCCTTGGGAAGACGGCGGTGAAGGGCGCGCACCGACAGGGGCGCGGGGAACTGCGCGATCAGCCTCGTACGAACCGCACCTTGCGAACCGGCCAGGCCGTCGCGGCGCTACGCCCGCCGGTAGACAGGCGGCCGCTTCTCCGCAAAGGCGCGAGCACCTTCCCTCGCGTCAGCGGTGTCGAACACCGGCCACCCCCGTTTGAGTTCGGAGGCAAGACCGTCCGTCTCCGTCATCTCGGCGGTCTCGTACACGGACGCCTTGACGGCCTCCACCGCCAACGGGCCGCAGGCGTTGATCCGTTCGGCGATCTCCAGGGCCTTGGCGAGGGCGGTGCCGTCGGGCACGACATGGCCGACCAGCCCGACGTCGACGGCCTCGCGAGCGGTGTACGCACGGCCGGTGAGGAGCATTTCGAGCGCGTGAGTGCGCGGGATCTGGCGCTGCAGACGGACCGTGGAGCCGCCGATCGGGAACAGGCCACGCCTGACCTCGAACAGCCCGAAGGTGGCCGACTCGCCCGCGACGCGGATGTCGGTGCCCTGGAGGATCTCGGTGCCTCCGGCGACACAGTGCCCCTCGACGGCGGCGATGACCGGTTTGCGGGGGCGATGGTGGCGCAGCATCGCCTTCCAGTGCAGGTCGGGGTCGGCCTTGAGGCGGTCCCGATACTGCTCGCCCTCCATGCCCCTGCCCGCGAGGGCCTTGAGGTCCATCCCCGCGCAGAACGCACCGCCTGCGCCGGTCAGCACGACCGAGCGGACGGCGTCGTCCCGGTCGGCCTCGATCCAGCCGTCGTACAGGCCGACGAGCATGGACAGCGAGAGCGCGTTCTTGGCCTCGGGCCTGTTGAGCGTGAGCACCAGTGTGGCGCCTTCGCGCCGCACGGTGAGGTGTTCGGTCCCACCCATTGCCCATCTCCCCTCTCAAGGAACGAGAACAGGTTGCAGTAGGCGAGGGGGCACTTCAAGGGTTTTCTGACAGACAGTCAGATTTCTTCGCGCGGACCCTTCACACTTGCCGCGCCCTTTGCTCTGATGACCGCGAACCGACGGATGCGCCTTTCTTCGTCATGTCTGCCGGGGTCAGGAGGAGCGGTGGAGTACAACCTTGCCGACCTGTTCGAGTCGGTGGTCGACGTGGTGCCGGAGCGCGAGGCCCTGGTCTACGTCGACCACCCGGGCACGGGCGCGGAACGCCGCCTGACCTACGCGGAGCTGGACGCGGCGGCGAACCGTATCGGCCACCATCTGATCGACGCCGGGATCCGCCCCGGCGAGCACCTCGGGCTGCACCTGTACAACGGGATCGAGTACCTGCAGACGGTGTTCGGCTGCCTCAAGGCTCGGATCGTGCCGGTCAACGTCAACTACCGTTACGTAGAGGACGAGTTGGTGTACCTCTACCGGGACGCCGACCTGGTGGCCCTGGTCTTCGACGCGGAGTTCGACGGCCGGGTGGCGGCCGCCCTGCCGCAGTGCCCGCAGCTGCGGCACCTCGTGCGGGTCGGCGGCGAGGGCCAGGACGGGGGCGGGGGAACCGCCGCCGTACCTTTCGCCCGGGCGGAGGCGGGAGGTTCGCCGGACCGGGGGTTCCCGGCTCGCTCCGGCGACGACCAGTTCATCATCTACACCGGCGGCACCACGGGGATGCCCAAGGGCGTCATGTGGCGCCAGGAGGACCTGTTCTTCTCGGGGCTCGGTGGGGGCGCGCCGACCGGTGAACCGGTGAAGCGGCCGCGGGAGCTTGCCGAGCGGGTCGCCGCGGGCGGCTCGGGGATCACCTTCTTCCCCACTCCCCCGCTGATGCACGGCACCTCGACGCTCACCTCGTTCATCGGCTTCAACTTCGGGCAACGGGTCGTGATCCACCGCAAGTTCGTGCCCGAGGAGGTGCTGCGGACCGTCGAGAAGGAGAAGGTTACCAGCATGTCGCTGGTCGGCGACGCGATGCTGCGGCCGCTGATCGACGCGCTGAGCGGGCCCATGAAGGGCACGGACTGCTCGTCGGTGTTCAGCGTGTCGTCGTCGGGAGCGGTCATGTCGCAGACGGTGCGCCGGCAGTTCCAGGAACTGCTGCCGAACGTGATGCTGCTCAACAACTACGGCTCCTCCGAGTCCGGCTTCAACGGCACGGCGACGGCCGACTCCGGGGCCGGACAGAGCTTCCGCATCCGCGTCAACTCCCGTACCCAGGTGGTCGATCCGGCCACCGGCGCGACCGTCGGCGTGGGCGAGGTGGGACGGGTTGCGCAGTGCGGTCACGTGCCGCTCGGCTACTACAACGACCCGAAGAAAACCGCCGAGACCTTCTTCGAGAAGGACGGCGAACGATGGGTGCTGCTCGGCGACATGGCGACGGTGGACGAGGAGGGTGTGGTCACCGTCCTGGGCCGGGGCTCGCAGTGCATCAACACCGGGGGCGAGAAGGTGTACCCGGAGGAGGTCGAGCAGGCCCTCAAGTCCCATCCTGACGTGTACGACGCCCTGGTCGCCGGAGTGCCGGACGCGAAGTGGGGCAACCACGTGGCGGCGGTCGTACAGATGCGTGAGGGCGCACCACGGCCCTCGTTGGAGGACGTCCAGTCCTACTGCCGTACGCACCTCGCCGGGTACAAGATCCCGCGGCAGCTGGTGGTCACGGAGGCCATACGGCGATCGCCCAGCGGAAAGGCGGACTACCGCTGGGCCCGGGAGGTGGCGGTCGCGGCGGACATCGCACCCGCGCGGGCGCCCGGCGGGACCGGCGGGACCGGCCCGGCGTAGTCTTTGCGCGCGGTTGACCCGGGCTTATTGAACGGAGAGTGAAGCCGGGCCGTACGGAGGTTGGCGGCCCGGCTCTGCATGCCCGGTCCGCCGTGCCATCACCGGGCTTCGCACGGAAGGACCTACGGGTGTCGCACCTCACGCCCCCTCGTCAACTGCCGGACATCGAAGCGGGCGTCGACCCTGATGCGCCTGTGACATCTGATGCTGCCGCGACATCGGGCGATACGGCCGCGGCGAAACCGGCGGTGCCGGAACAGCCACAGAGCGCCGATGAGGCAGCCGCGTCCACGGACGGAGAACCGGGCGAGGACGAGGGCGCCACACCCACGGGCGGACCGCCTGCGGCCGAGTCGACGGACCCATCGGAGCCGGGCGCGAAGCCCGCGGCTGAACTGGATGTCGAGCAAACGACGGCCGCCCTCGACTCCGCCGAGACCACCACCCCCGAAGCCACCCCGCCTTCCCGCCCCGGCTGGTTCGGCTGGCGCCGCGGTTACCCCCGTGCCGCCCGCGCCGTGCGGGTGGGTACGAGTGTCCTGGCCGGAGCCCTGGTGCTCGCCGTGCTTCTCGTGCCCAACCGCCTCGACCGGATCAATGTCCAGTCCTTCCTCCGCCTCCCCGTCGAGGCGATCTTCCTGGCGGCACTTCTGCTCGTGCTGCCGTCGAAGGCACGGCGGATCTCGGCCGGGGCGCTGGGGGTGTTCCTCGGGCTGACCACCGTCCTGAAGTGCCTCGACATGGGTTTCCGCCAGACCCTGGCCCGCCCGTTCGACCTGGTCTTCGACTGGGTTCTGCTGAGCGACGGGGCGGACTGGGTGAAGGACTCGTTCGGGCGCTCGGGCGAGGTGCTCGCGATCGTCGGGGTGATCGTCCTGCTCATCCTCGTGCTCGTGCTCAGCGCGCTCGCCGTGGTGCGGCTGGCGAACGTGATGGCCCGGCACCGCCCCGTGGCCGTACGCACCACGCTGGTCCTCGGCGTCGCGTGGATCATCTGCTTCACCGTGGGGGCGCAGTTCGGCGGTGTCACCCTCGCCACCAAGGGCTATGCCCAGTACCTCGCCAACCGTGTGCAGTACGTCCGCGACGGCCTCGGTGACGCCGATGTCTTCAAGAAGCAGTTGGCCGTCGACGCCTTCGCCAAGACCCCGCCCGACCAGCTGCTGACCGGGCTGCACGGCAAGGACGTGATGTTCACGTTCATCGAGAGCTACGGCCGGGTGGCCATCGACGATCCGGCGATGGCACCGGAGATCGACGCGACGCTCCAGGAGGGCAACGCCAGACTCAAGTCGGCCGGCTTCGCGGCGCGCAGCGGCTGGCTCAGGTCACCCGTGACGGGCGCAGGCAGCTGGCTCGCCCACTCGACGTTCCTGTCCGGTCTGTGGATCAAGAACCAGCAGCGGTACCGGACGGTGACCACCAGCGACCGCGCCACCCTCACCAGCTACTTCAAGAAGACCGGCGACTGGCGCACGGTCGGCATCGTCCCGGGCGTGCGCAAGGCCTGGCCCGAGGGCAAGTACTTCGGCCTCGACCACATCTACGACTCCACGCACCTCGGCTACCAGGGTCCGTACTTCAGCTGGACGCCGGTGCCGGACCAGTTCAGCCTGGAGGCCTTCCAGAAGCTGGAGCACGGCAAGAAGAACCGCGACCCGATCATGGCGGAGATCATCCTGGCCTCCAGCCACAACCCCTGGTCCCCCATCGCCCACACGATCGACTGGAAGGACCTCGGGGACGGCAAGGTCTTCTACAAGATCAAGAAGGAGGGCACGAACCCCACGGAGGTCTGGAAGAGCGCGAAGCGCGTACGGACCGAGTACCGCAAGGCCATCCAGTACTCCCTGGACAGCCTGACCCAGTGGATGCAGCGCTACGGCGACGACAACACCGTCCTCGTCTTCCTCGGCGACCACCAGCCCGTCCCGACGGTCACCGGCGGCACCGCGAACCGGGACGTGCCGGTCACGATCGTCGCCCGCGACCCGAAGGTGCTGGACAGGGTCTCCAACTGGGGCTGGACGGAGGGTCTCAAGCCCGCCAAGAACGGACCCGAGTGGAGCATGGACAAGTTCCGCGACCGGTTCATGACGGCGTTCGGACCGCACTCCGGGTGAGGTGACGGGCACCGGGCGGAGGCTCGCCCGCCCCTTCAGCTCGCCCGCCCGATCGGCAGGTCGCCTCAGGCCCGGTCCAGGAACGTGGCGACGCATCCTGTGAACCACTCGGGGTCGTCCAGCCACGGGTAGTGCCCGGCGCCCGGCTGCACCGCGCACTCGGCGTCCGCGAAGACCTCAGCGGCGGCCCGCACCAGCCCTGGACACGGGCCGCCGTCGAGTTCGCCGGCGAGGAGCAGGACGGGTGCGGTGAGACGGGCCAGGGCAGCTCGGGTCTCCGGCGGGTCGTAGGCGCCGTCGGAGCCGTAGACATCGGCGGCGTCGTCGTTGGTCTCGTCGTCGGCGCGCGCGTCGTGCCCGGCTGCCGTGGTGTCCCAGCGGCCGTAGAAGAAGGGCGCGAACGCCGGGTCGAAGTCGGCCTTCCCCGCGAGCCACTCCTCGAACGCCGGGAAGGCGTCCGCGAACCAGGGCTCGCCGCTCCGCAGCCATGCCGCCGCGAGCCGGCCCTCCGGGGTGGCCGGCATCCCCAGCGCCCAGGGGATGGCGGTGACCAGGACCAGCCGCGCCACCCGCTGGGGGTACCTCGCCGCATAGAGCATGGCCAGGCTGCCACCCGCCGAGTGCGCCAGCAGGTCGATGCACTCCGCTCCCAGGTGGGTCCGCAGCGCCTCCACGTCGTCCACGAGCCGGTCGCAGCGGTACGTCGCCGGGTCGGCCGGCGTCGCGGAGTCCCCCGTGCCGCGCAGGTCGAGCAGGACCAGCCGCCGGTGCGCGGTCAGTCCGCCCAGGTCGCCGAGGTAGGCGGAGGCGCGCATCGGCCCGCCGGGCAGGACGACGAGCGGGGCGCCCTCGCCCCTGAGGTGGTAGGCCAGCTCGGCCCCGTCGGGTGCGGTGAAGATCGGCATGGGTAGATCCTGGTGTCCGCAGGCCCGTGCCACAACGGAGTTCTCCCGCGCGGCACCGCACCGAGAAAATGCCGGTCACCCTCTTGCCTGACCCGACCCGGCCTGAATTACTGATCCCGACGAGCACGACCGAATGATCGGTCGCCCGCAATGATGTGGTTGGCGACCGCAATAATGTGGTTGCCGAGCCGTGGTGATGTGGTTGGCGAGGGAGACGTCCCCATGACGGATGCGACGGAACTGCTGGATGCCGGGGAGCGGCTCGACGCCGGTGCTCTGCGGGAGCTGCAGCTGGAGCGGCTGCGCGCCTCGCTGCGGCACGTGTACGAGCATGTGCCCTTCTACCGGGAGTCCTTCGACAAGGCCGGCGTCCACCCGGACGACTGCCGGTCACTTGCCGACCTGGCCCGTTTCCCGTTCACCACGAAGGCGGACCTGCGCGAGAACTACCCGTACGGAATGTTCGCCGTTCCGCAGGACCGCATCCGCCGGATCCACGCCTCCAGCGGCACCACCGGACGTCCCACGGTCGTCGGCTACACCGACAACGACCTCTCCCTGTGGGCCGACATGGTGGCCCGCTCGATCCGGGCGGCGGGCGGCCGGCCCGGCGACAAGGTGCATGTGGCGTACGGATACGGCCTGTTCACCGGCGGCCTCGGCGCGCACTACGGCGCCGAACGGCTCGGCTGTACGGTCATCCCCGCGTCCGGCGGTATGACGGCCCGTCAAGTCCAGCTGATCCAGGACCTGGAACCGCAGATCATCATGGTGACGCCGTCGTACATGCTCACGCTGTTGGACGAGTTCGAACGCCAGGGTGTCGATCCGCGCGGCACCTCGCTGCGCGTGGGCGTCTTCGGTGCCGAGCCGTGGACCGAGCAGATGCGGCGGGAGATCGAGGAGCGGTTCGCGATCGACGCGGTCGACATATACGGGCTGTCCGAGGTGATCGGTCCGGGCGTGGCCCAGGAATGCGTGGAGACGAAGGACGGGCTGCACATCTGGGAGGACCACTTCTATCCGGAGGTGGTCGATCCGATCACCGGCGAGGTGCTGCCGGACGGTGTGGAAGGCGAGTTGGTCTTCACCTCGCTGACCAAGGAGGCGATGCCCGTCGTCCGGTACCGGACCCGGGACCTGACGCGGCTGCTGCCCGGCACGGCACGTGTCTTCAGGCGGATGGAGAAGGTCACCGGGCGCAGCGACGACATGGTGATCCTGCGCGGGGTGAACCTCTTTCCCACGCAGATCGAGGAGATCGTGCTGCGGACACCGGGCGTGGCGCCCCACTTCCAGCTCCGCCTCACCCGCGAGGGCCGGCTGGACGCCCTCACGGTCCGCGCGGAGGCCCGGCCGGACGCCGGCCGGGAGGTCCGGGAGGCCGCCGCGCAGACGATCGCGGCGGCGGTGAAGGACGGCATCGGCGTCTCCGTCACGGTGGAGATCGTCGAACCGGAGTCACTGGAGCGGTCGGTGGGCAAGATCCGCAGGATCCTGGACCTGCGCTCGCACTAGCCTGCGAACCGGTCCCGCAGTTCCCTCTTGAGGATCTTCCCGCTCGCGTTGCGCGGCAGCTCGTCCACGAACTCCACCCGCTTGGGTGCCTTGAAGTGGGCGAGCTTCTCGCGGGCGTGGGCGATGAGCTGGTCCTCGGTCACCTCGCCGCGCGGGACGACGACCGCGGTGACCGCCTCGATCCAGCGTTCGTCGGGCAGGCCGATCACGGCGACCTCGGCGACGGAGTCATGGGTGTAGAGGGCGTCCTCGACCTGGCGTGAAGCGACCAGTACGCCACCGGAGTTGATGACGTCCTTCACGCGGTCGACGATCGTGTAGTAGCCGTGGGCGTCCCGGACCGCGAGGTCACCGGAGTGGAACCAGCCGTCGCGGAAGGCGGCGGCCGTCTCCTCGGGCTTGTCCCAGTAGCCCTCGCACAACTGCGGAGAGCGGTAGACGACTTCACCGGGCGTTCCGTCGGGAACGTCCTTGCCGTCCTCGTCGACCACGCGCGCGTCGACGAAGAGGACGGGGCGGCCGCAGGAGTCCATACGGCCCTTGTGTTCGCCGGGTGCCAGAACGGTGGCCAGGGGGCCGATCTCGCTCTGGCCGAAACAGTTGTAGAAGCCGAGCTTCGGCAGCCGTTCGCGCAGCCGCTCCAGGACCGGCACCGGCATGGTCGAGGCGCCGTAGTACGCCTTGCGCAGTCCGCCGAGGTCGCGCGTGGTGAAGTCGGGGCGGTTGGACAGCCCGATCCACACCGTGGGCGGGGCGAACAGGCTGTCCACGCGGCCTGATTCGACGAGGTCGAAGAGCCGGTCGCCGTCCGGGGCGTCCAGGATGATGTTCGTGGCGCCGACCGCGAGGTACGGAAGCAGGAACACATGCATCTGCGCCGAGTGGTAGAGCGGCAGTGAGTGCACGGGGCGGTCGCCGGCGCTGAGGTCGAGGGCGGTGATCGCGCTCAGGTACTCGTGGACCAGGGCACGGTGCGTCATCATCGCACCCTTGGGCAGGGCCGTGGTGCCGGACGTGTACAGCAGCTGCACCAGGTCCTCGGTGCGCGGCTCGGGCCCGTCGTACCCCGGAGCCGCGGCCAGGCGGGCCAGCAGTGAGTCGTCGGCGTCGCGCAGGGGCAGCGTACGGACGTCGTCGGCGAGTCGGCCGGCCAGGTCGGGGTCGGTCAGGACCAGGGAGCTGCCCGACTGGCCGACGATGTAGGCGAGGTCGTCGCCCGTCAGGTTCTGGTTGACCGGGACGTGGACGAGGCCGGCGCGGGCGCAGGCGAGGAAGCCGATCAGATAGGCGTCCGAGTTGTGGCCGTAGGAGCCGACCCGGTCGCCGGGGGCGAGATCCTGGGCGAGCAGTACGCTCGCCGCCCGGGAGACCGCCTCGTCGAGTTCCTCGTACGTCCAGGAGCGGTCGCGGTACTCCACCGCGACGCGCGCGGGGGTGCGCCGGGCGCTGCGCCGCAGCACCCCGTCAACCGTGCTGCCCTGTCCCTGCGTCATGACTGATGATCCTCGGCCCGTCGTCGGGTCAGGTCAAGCAGGTGGCACGGTGGCACGGCCGAAGCCACACCGGTCGCAGGGAGGGACGGGTCATGACCAGCACACGAGTCCGCAGGCACGCCGAGCCGGTGCTCGACGGGGCGGTGGCCGACCTCGGCGGCTGCGACCACGCCGACGCGGTGGCCGTGGATCTGCCCGCCGGCACCGACGCGGCCGAGTTCACGAGGCTGGTGTTCACCGGCACTCCGGAGTGGGTGCACCAGCTCCTCACCCTGCGCGACAAGGCCATGGCACCCTTCGGCCTGCAGACGCAGCAGCGCGTGCCCGCGGCGGACATCCGGGTGGAACCCGGCCTCAGGATGGGGCCGTTCCGCCTGCTGAAGGTGACCGCGGAAGAAGTGCTGTGCGGGGACGACGACAAGCACCTGGACTTCCGCACCTCGTTCGCGGTCCGTCCGGTCTCCGCAGGCGCCGGGCTGGAGGGCGTCTGTACGACGGCGGTGCGCTTCCACCGGCCCGCCGGCCGCCTGTACTTCAGGGCCATCCAGCCCTTCCACCATCTGATCGTTCCCCATGTCGTCGGCAGGGCCGTGCGCACGTGAGGAAGGGCTGTCGGGTCACACGGGGCGCGTGCGGCCCTCCCAGTACGGGTCGCGCAGCCGCCGCTTGTACAGCTTGCCGTTGGGGTCGCGGGGCATCTCGGCGATGAAGTCGACGCTCCTGGGCCGTTTGTATCCGGCGAGCTGCCCGGCACAGTGGTCGAGGATCGCGGCGGCGAGGGCCGGGCCGGGCTCCTGGCCGGGGGCCGCCTCGACGACGGCCTTGACCTCCTCACCCCAGTCGTCGTGCGGTATGCCGAAGACGGCGGCGTCGGCGACGGCGGGGTGGGCGAGGAGAGCGGACTCGATCTCGGCGGGATAGATATTGACCCCGCCCGAGATGATCATGTCGATCTTGCGGTCGCGGAGGAACAGATAGCCGTCCTCGTCGAGGCAGCCGAGGTCGCCGACGGTGAAGAAGTCACCGATGCGGTTCTTCTTCGTCTTGGCCTCGTCCTTGTGGTAGGCGAAGCCGCCGGTGTTCATCTTCATGTAGACGGTGCCCAGTTCACCGGGCGGCAGCCGGTTGCCGTCGTCGTCGAAGACCGCGAGTTCGCTGATGGGCCAGGCCTTGCCGACGGTGCCGGGTTTCTTCAGCCAGTCCTCCGCGGTGGCGAAGGCCCCTCCGCCCTCACTGGCCGCGTAGTACTCCTCCACCGAGTTGCCCCACCAGTCGATCATCGCCCGCTTCACGTGGTCGGGGCAGGGCGCGGCGCCGTGGATGGCGTGCCGCATGGACGAGACGTCGTACGAGCGCCGCACCGGTTCCGGCAGGGCGAGCAACCGGTGGAACTGGGTCGGGACCATGTGGGTGTGCGTGCACGCGTGGGCGTCGATGAGCCGGAGCATCTCCTCGGGCGTCCACTTGTCCATCAGGACGAGACGGTGGCCGATGTGCAGGGACGCGCCCGCGAACTGGAGTACGGCGGTGTGGTAGAGCGGCGAGCAGACGAGGTGGACGTTGTCGTCATAGGGCTTGATCCCGAAGATGCCGAGGAAACCGCCGAGATAGGCCTCCTCGGGGGTCTTGCCGGGCAGTGGGCGGCGGATGCCGCGCGGACGCCCGGTGGTGCCCGAGGTGTAGTTCATGACCCAGCCCAGCTCCCGGCCCGAGGGCGCCGACTCCGGTTGTCCGTCGAGGAGTTCGGCGTACGGCCTGAAGCCCTCGACCTCGCCGACCGCGTACCGGTGGGTGGCCGCCAGGCCCGCCTCGTCGGCGGCGTGGCGGGCGGGTGCGGCGAACCGTTCGTGGGAGATGAGCACCTTGGCGCCGGAGTCGGCGACGATCCAGCCGATCTCCGGGCCGACGAAGTGGTGGTTGACGGGGACGAGATAGAACCCGGCCTGGCTGGCGGCCAGGTAGGCGGTGAAGAACTCGATGCCGTTGGGCAGGACGACCGCGAAGGCGTCCCCGCGTTCCAGTCCGGCGGCGCGCAGGCCGTGCACCAGACGGTTCGCGGCGGCGTGCAGGCGGCCGGCGGTCCACTGCTCGCCGTCCGGTGCGACCAGGACCGTGCGGTCCGGATCGGCGGCGGCCTGGACCCAGAATCCGGCGGGGGGCGTACTCGTCACTTGCCGCTCCTTCCGGCGATACGGATCATGCGGTCGATGGCGTTGTCGAAGCCACGGGTGAGGTCGTCGAAGACGGCCTGGACACTGCGTTCGCCGTTCATCCGGCCGACGATCTGGCCGACGGGGGTGCCGAGCAGCGGCTCGACCTCGTACTTCTGGATGCGGGTGAGGGCATCGGCCACGAGCAGTCCCTGCAGGGGCATGGGGAGCGTG
The DNA here is from genome assembly GCF_036013935.1 of Streptomyces sp. NBC_00461. Taxonomy (NCBI): domain Bacteria; kingdom Bacillati; phylum Actinomycetota; class Actinomycetes; order Kitasatosporales; family Streptomycetaceae; genus Streptomyces; species Streptomyces sp. NBC_00461. Next base: position 9,631,157 of record NZ_CP107902.1, on the reverse strand, counting down.
CCGGGTCCGGCCTGGTCGTCCCAGGCGTCGGTCCATTCGGTACGGAGCTGACGTGCCGGTTTCCCGGTCAGGGCGCGGGAGCGGACCGTGTCGCCGGAGCCGGCGGCGAGCAGTTTCCGCGTCACCGCGGGCGAGGAGACATCGGCCTCGGTGCAGGTCAGCCACAGGGAGCCGAGCCACGCCCCCTGGGCGCCGAGGGCGAGGGCGGCCGCCACCTGCTGTCCGCTGCCGATGCCGCCGGCGGCCAGCACGGGCAGCGGGTCCACGGCGTCGACGACCTCCGGGGTGAGCACCATGGAGGCGATCTCGCCCGTGTGTCCACCGGCCTCGTAACCCTGGGCGACCACGATATCGATGCCGCCCTCCTTGTGCTTGACGGCGTGCCGGGCGCTGCCCGCGAGCGCGGCGACCAGCACGCCCTGCTCGTGGGCGCGGGCCACCACGTCGGCGGGCGGGGAGCCGAGGGCGTTGGCGAGCAGCCGGATCGGATAGTCGAAGGCGACGTCGAGCTGACTCCGGGCGACCTGCTCCATCCAGCCGGTGATGCGCCAGCCGGACACCTCGCCCTCGGCCAGTTCGGGCACGCCGTACTTGGCGAGGGTGTCCTTGACGAACTGCCGGTGCCCCTCGGGGATCATCGCCTCGACGTCGGCCTCCGAGACGCCCTCCACTTTCTTCGCGGGCATCACGACATCCAGGCCGTACGGCTTCCCCTCGACATGCGCCTCGATCCAGTCCAGGTCGCGTTTGAGGTCGTCGGGGGCTGTGTAGCGGACCGCGCCGAGCACTCCGAAGCCGCCGGCCCGGCTGATGGCCGCGGCGACGGCGGGGAACGGCGTGAAGCCGAAAATGGCGTGCTCGACTCCCAGTTTCTTGCTCAGCTCCGTCTGCATGGGCGCAGAATGCCGCAGTCCTCCGGCCGACGGAAGGCCTTTTCTGATGCTCCGTCAGATTTCTCGCCGTCCGGCAGGCCCGCACGCCTCGTTGACACACCGCACACCTGACAGGAAAGTTTCACTGCGCACGGTGATCCCCGAAAAATACTTTCAGGCAGCGGGAGGTTCGCCCATGACGGACGACGCGGCAAGACGGCGGGGCGGGATGTCCCGACGCCAACTGGCCCGAAGAGCCCTCGCCTTGGGCGGCGCCCTGGCCGTCGCCCCCTTCCCGGCCGGCCCGGCGGCCGTGGCCGCGTCACGCTCCGGGCACCCCACCCTGCGCCACGGTTCCCCGGAACGCGCCGGGCTCCTCCCCGCCCATCTGCGTCAACTGGTCGTCGACGCCGAGGCGTTCCTCGGCCCTTCCCCCAAGCATCCCTGGTACGCGGGTGCCGTGCTGCTGGCCGGCCGCGGCGACACAGTGGCGTTGCACCGGCCCATCGGGATGGCGGTGCGCTATCAGGCATACGACGAGAAGACCGACACCGGCGTCGAGTTCCCGGCCGACCGGCAGATCCCGATGACCGAGGACACGGTCTTCGACCTGGCCTCGGTGTCGAAGCTGTTCACCTCGCTGCTGGCCGTGCAGCAGATGGAGCGGGGCGCTCTGGAGCTGGAGCGGCCGGTCGCCTCGTACGTGCCGGAGTTCGGGGCGGCAGGCAAGCAGGACATCACGATCCGTCAGCTCCTCACCCACACCTCGGGTTTCCGCGACTGGATCCCGCTCTACAAGGCCCCGACGCACGAGACGAAGCTCCAACTCGTCTACGACGAGGCGCCGATCCACCCGCCCGGCACCGCATACCTCTACTCCGACCTGAACCTGATCTCACTCCAACTGGTCCTGGAACGGATCACCGGCCGCACGCTGGACACCCTCCTCCACGACGAGATCACCGACCCGCTCGGCCTCCACCGCACCCGCTACAACCCGCCCGCCGCCTGGAAACCGAGGATCGCGGCCACGGAGGACGAGCGCCCGCCGTGGTCGGGCCTGAACCGGGGGCTCGTGTGGGGTGAGGTGCACGACGAGAACGCCTACAGCCTCGGCGGGGTCGCCGGACACGCCGGGGTGTTCTCCTGCGCCTGGGACCTGGCCGTGCTCGCCCGGACGCTGCTCAACGGCGGCTCCTACGGCAAGGCCCGCATCCTGCGGCCGGAGTCGGTGGAGCTGTTGTTCACCGACTTCAACACCGCCTTCCCCGGGGACGAGCACGGCCTCGGCTTCGAGCTCTACCAGCACTGGTACATGGGCGCCATGGCCACCCCCCGCACCGCCGGACACACCGGCTTCACCGGCACCTCGCTGGTCCTGGACCCGACGACCGACTCCTTCCTCGTCGTGCTCGGCAACTCGGTCCACCCGGTGCGCAGTTGGCGCTCCGGCTCAGCTCCTCGGGTCGCCGCGGGGAACCACCTGGCACGCGCCGTTGCGGTGCGCCCGGCACACGGCCGTACGGCATGGTTCTCCGGCATGGCGAGTGCCACGAGCGCCACGCTCACGCTGCCCGCGCTCGACACGACGGACGGTGCGGCGCGGCTGAACTCGGCCCTGTGGTGGGACATCGAACCCGGATCGGACGTCCTGGTGCTGGAGGCCACGACGGACGGAGGCACGAGCTGGCAGCCGCTGCCGTTCACGACCGCGGAACACGGCGAAGAACCGCAGAAGCATCCCTCGGGCTCGGTCACCGGCTGGTCGGGGCGCGTCTGGCACCGAGTGACGGCCGCCCTCCCGGCACACGCCCGGCTGGCCCTGCGCTGGCGGTACACGACCGACAAGCTGTACGTGGGCCGCGGCGCGTACGTCGACGGCCTCCGCGTCGAGGCGGCACACGGTGTCCTCTTCGACGAGTCACGCACGGCGGACGCGGCGCGGCTCGTGGCGACGGGGTGGGCCGAGTCGGCCGATTAGGGCCTGTCCGGCGAATCAGGCCGGCCGGAAGGGACTGCGCGTTGTTGCCGACCCGCCTTCAAGGCAGTGCGGGAGTGCGTGCCAGGGCCCGCGACGCCGGCATGATCCGCCGGACAGGCCCTGGGCGCGCTCCGCTGCGATCCGGCACCGTCCCGCTACCGTGAGTAGCGATCAGTGTGCGGAGGATGGGAGACGCTGGATGGCCAGAAGGCTGACGACCCTGCTCGCGGCGGGCGTGGCGGTGATGTGCGCGACCGGCCTGACGGCCGCGCCCTCGGACTCGGACCTGGAGGTGGTCCGGCTCGACCCGACCACCGCGCCGCCCGGTGGCAGCACCGTGGTGCACGCCTTCGTGGCCAACGGCGGGCCGGATCAGACCGCCTCGCCGGTCACGGTGGTCGTGCGGCTGCCCTCCGGCTTCACGGCGGAGGGGCCCTACTTCCCCGAGGACTGCCGCCCCGAGGCCCGTGGCCGCCTGGTGCGTTGCACCTTCGGGGCCGGGCTGGCGCGGTTCCGGACGGCCACCGCGCTGGTTCCGGTCCGGGTGGACGCGGATGTGCCCTTCGGCACGGAGGCCGAAGGGCACGTCCAGGTGATCAGCGTCGACGACCGCGATCCGCGCAACAACCGAACACCGTTCACCCTGTCCGTCGACGGCTGACCGGTCGGCTACGGAACGGTCGGCTGCTGATCAGCGGTACACCTTCACGTAGTCGGCCTGCATGGTGATCGGCGTCGAGCCGCTGGGCGCGGGGTGGTACTCGCCGGCGCTGAGCGACAGGTTGAGGATCAGGTACGCCGAGAAGTCGTTGCCCACGCCGTGGCCGTCGGAGTAGACCTTCTTGCCGTTGACATACCAGTCCACGGAGTCGGCTCCGTAGCGCGTGCCTATGGTGACCCACTGGCCGGGCGCTATCGCGCCGGAGTCGGTGTAGTAGTCGGAGCCGGAGGTGACGTGGTTGGTCAGCTCCAGCAGGTCCGGGTTGTCCGGATGGTACTCAAAGGAGTCGATCTCGCCGTTGCCGTCCTTCCAGGTCCACAGGGCCGGCCAGGCGCCGGAGCGGGAGGGCAGCTTGACCCGGGTCTCGGCGTAGTCGCCGGTCTTCACCTGGAAGCCCTCACTGGAGCCCTCGGTGGTGAGCAGGCCGGTCGTCCACGCCTTCTTGCCGTTCTCCAAGGTGTGCGAGGAGGGCTTGGCGGTGAAGGTCGCGATGCCGTCCGAGGTGGTGACGGCGCTCGGGTCCAGCCAGTCGAGCTTGTTGTCGTCCGGGTTGTGGTCGCCGTAGGCGTAGGACGTGGTCTTGTCGCCGACCCACTTCGAGTTCCAGGCGATACCGCCGGAGAAGTCGTCCGACCAGACCACCGACCGGCCGGCCGTCGGCGAGTCACCACTGTCGGACGACGGCGGGGGCGTCGACGACAGCGGGGTCGTCGTGGCGGGCGGGGTCTTCGTGGCGGGGGCCTTGCTCACCGTCAGCTTGTGCGACGGCAGGTCGTGCCAGGCCCCGCCCGATGCCTGCCAGAAGCCGAAGATCGTGTACGTGCCGGCCGGCAGCGTGCGCGCGGCGCTGGTGAAGTGCGCGCCGCTCGGGCAGATCCGGACGTTCGAGGCGTTGCCCGGGAAGTCCAGGTTGTTGCCGGACGCGTCACGGACGCCGACACCAAGGGTCTTGGCCGTGAAGCAGCTGGACGAGTGCACGGTCAGCTTGGCCGAGCCGGCGACGCCCGCGGTCATGGTGGTCGGGGTGAGCTTGTCCTGCGTGACGGAGGTGGCCGCGAAAGCCTGAGTGGCGAACGGCACGACCAGCAGTGCGGCGGCTGTGCCGACGACGCCCAAACGGGCAGGGGAGATGGCATGGCGCATGGTGGGGGCTTCCTCAACGGCGGCTGCGAGGGAGCCTCTTGTGCGGAGCACGGCCCCGTCCCGCAGGACTCGGCGTTCCGGCGGCTGGGGCCTACCGGGACGGACACCCGAAGGCTAGGCAGATGGGCCGTTCGTGTACAACGAGATCTCACTCACACTGAGTGATCAAAATGGAGTCACTCGTTCCGCCCGTGCCGCAGGCGGGAGTGGGGTGAGATGGGTGGGGTGGGGTGAGATGGGTGGGGTGGGCCGACGCTAATCCGTTCTCGCCGTGAACACGGGCTGGTAGAAGCCGCTGGTGTCCGGCATGTGCCAGGTCGGGTCGGTGAAACCGGCGGCGCTCGCGGCATCCGTCACCGTGCGCCGGGGCAGCGCCCAGGAGGTGGCTCGGCGGACGCGCACCTCCCACCCCTCTCCGTCGGGCACGAGCTGGAAGTACTCCTGGTCGTAGCGTTCGCCGTCGTCGTGCCAGTGCCACAGCTGGAAGGTGATCGACCGGCCGTCGGAGCCGTGCGACACCTGGGGAGAGGACGTCGCGGGGCGGGTCCGGCGGATGTCGTCGTAGTCGCGGAGCGTGAGCAGGAGCAGCCCGCCGTCTCTCAGTACCCGCCGCATGCCGCGCAGAGCCGCCGCCAGGTCCTGCGCGGACAGCAGGTGCGCGAGGGAGTTGTCGGCGCATACGACGGCGTCGAAGGTGTCCGGCCCGAACGGAAGTTGGCGCATGTCCGCCGCCGCCGCCGCCGTCGCGAGTACGACGCCGCGGTCCGCGGATTCGGCGGCGGCGCGGGTGGCGGCCACGGGGCTCAAGTCGCTGCCGACGACCCGGTGTCCGGCGCGCGCGAGGCCGATCGCCTGGGTGCCGATGCCGCAGGCGCAGTCCAGCAACCTGTGCGGCCCGGGGCCCAGTTCCCGGCGGACGAGACCGTCGAGTACCGCGGCCTGGCGGGCGATGCTCGCGTCCCAGTCCGGGAAGACGCGGTGGTAGTCGGCGGCGAGTGAGTCGTAGAAGTCCCGTGCGGAGGACGCGCTCACGTCAGTCGCCGGTCGCTTCCAGCACCGCCATCGCCGCGTTGTGTCCCGGAACTCCGCTCACGCCGCCGCCCCGTACCGCGCCCGCCCCGCACAGCAGCACGTTCGCGTGCCGGGTCTCCACGCCCCAACGGCCGGTGCCGTCCTGGGTGTACGGCCAGGTCAGCTCGCGATGGAAGATGTTGCCGCCGGGCAGGCGCAGGTCGCGCTCCAGGTCGAGCGGGGTCCTGGCCTCGATGCACAGGCGGCCGTCCGCGTCGGTAGCCAGGCAGTCCACGAGTGGTTCGGCGAGATGGGCGTCGAGTTGGGCCACGGTCGACTTCAGGAGTGCTTCGCGTACGGAGTCGTTGTCCCGCTCGAAGAGCCGGGCGGGTGTGTGCAGGCCGAAGAGGGTGAGGGTCTGGTAGCCCTTGTCGACGAGGTCGGGGCCGAGGATCGACGGGTCGGTGAGGGAGTGACAGTAGATCTCGGAGGGCGGCGCCGCGGGGAGTTCGCCGGAGGCGGCCTGGGCGTGGGCGGCGGCGAGTTGCCGGTAGCCCTCGGCGATGTGGAAGGTGCCGGAGAACGCCTCGCGCGGGTCGACGGAGCGGTCGCGCAGCTTCGGCAGCCGCTTGAGCAGCATGTTCACCTTGAGCTGGGCGCCCTCGGCGGGGGCGGGGGGTGCGTCGCCGGTCAGCTCGGCCAGGGCCTGCGGAGAGGCGTTGACGAGGACGTGCCGGGCTGCGGCGACGCCCTCGCCGTCGGGGGTCCGGTAGGTGATCTCGGCGGTTCGGCCGTCCGTGTCGATGCGCACGGCCTCGTGCCCGGTGGCGAGGACGGCGCCCGCGCGCCGGGCGGCGGTGGAAAGGGCGTCGGTCAGGGCGCCCATGCCGCCGACGGGGACGTCCCAGGCGCCGGTGCCGCCGCCGATCACGTGGTAGAGGAAGCAGCGGTTCTGCCGCAGTGAGGGGTCGTGGGCGTCAGCGAAGGTGCCGATGAGGCCGTCGGTGAGGACGACACCCCGCACGAGGTCGTCGGCGAAGCGGTCCTCGACAGCGACGCCGATCGGGTCCTCGAACAGCACCCGCCAGGCCTCCTCGTCGTCGACGCGGCGGCGGAGTTCGTCGCGGGTGGGCAGCGGCTCGGTGAGGGTCGGGAAGACGCGCTCGGCGACGCGGCCGGTCATGCCGTAGAAGCGCTGCCAGGCCTCGTACTCGCGGTCGGAGCCGGTGAGCCGGGCGAAGGCCTCCCGGGTGCGCCGCTCGCCCCCGCCGACCAGAAGTCCGGTCGGCCGGCCGTCCCGCTCCACGGGGGTGTACGACGAGATGGTGCGGGCCCGGATCCGGAAGTCGAGCCCGAGGTCCCGCACGACCTTCTTCGGCAGCAGGCTGACCAGGTAGGAGTAACGCGACAGCCGCGCGTCCACCCCGGCGAACGGCCGCGTGGAGACCGCGGCGCCCCCCGTGTGGTCCAACCGCTCCAGAACCAGCACGGACCGCCCGGCCCGGGCCAGGTAGGCGGCGGCGACCAGCCCGTTGTGGCCCCCGCCGACGATGACGGCGTCGTATGTCCGGTGTCCCTCGTGTGCAGCCATGCTTCTTGGTAGCACGCGATGATCGTCAGCGGCCAGGGGTGTACGACGCCCCGGCGGTCACGACGACGGCATCAGCCCCCACCCGAAGCCCGCTGCTGCCGCAGCACCGCCACCCGGCGATACAACTCGACCGCCTCGGCACCACGGCCGAGTTGCTCCAGGCAGTGGGCCTCGTCGTTGCGGCTGGCGAGGGTGTCGGGGTGGTCGGGGCCCAGGACGTGCTCGCGGGCGGCGGCGACGCGGCGGTACTCGGTGAGGGCGTCGGGCCAGCGGCCCAGCCAGCCGAGGCCGACGGCGACCTCGCGGCGGCTGACCAGGGTGTCCGGGTGGTCGGGGCCAAGGACGCGTTCGCGGATCGCGCAGACGTCACGGGATTCGGCGAGGGCCTCCTCCCAGCGGCCCAGGCGGCCGAGGTTGACGCCGAGGCCGTGCCGGGCGCGCAGGGTCTCGGGGTGGGTGGGGCCCTGGACGCGGGTGCGGTCGTCGATCAGGTCGCGGTAGAGGGTGAGCGCCTCCGCGCTGCGGCCGAGACGGCCGAGGCTGATGCCGACCTCGTAGCGGGCGGCGAGGGTGTCGGCGTGGTCGGGGCCGAGTGCCTGGGCGCGGGCCTCGGCGACCTCGTGGTAGGTCTGCAGGGCCTCCGGCCAGCGACCCAACTGCCCCAGCGCGTAAGCGACTTCGTAGCGGGTGACCAGGGTGTCGGGATGGTCCGCGCCCAGCACGCGGGCGCGGGCCGTGGCGACGTCGCAGGCCATGCGGTACGAGTCCTCCAGACGGCCGAGCCTGCTGAGGTTGAAGGCGAGGTTGTGGCGGCAGCGCAGGGTGTCGGGGTGGTCGGGGCCCATGCCGCGCTCACGGGCGGCGAGGACGGACATGTACACCTGGTGCGCGTCGAAGTGGCGGCTCAACTGGCCCAGTACGTAGGCCATTTCCTGCCGGGCGGCGAGCGTGTCGGGGTGGTCGGCGCCCAGCGCCCGGGTTCTGGCGGCGGCCACGTGCTTGTACTCCTGCAGCGCGTCGGCAGCGCGCCCGGTGCGGCTGAGGGTGAAGGCGACCTCGTAGCGGCTGGCGAGGGTGTCGGGGTGGTCGGGGCCCAGAAGGTGGGTGCGCTCGGCGGCCACCGCGTGGTGCACCTCGCCCGCCTCCGCCCAGCGGCCCAGCCGCCCCAGGCTGAGCCCGGCGTTGTGCCGCCCGGACAGCGCGGCGATCTTCTCCGGCGAGGGCGCGGGCGGCTGGTCCGAGGAGGGCTCCTCCGCCCGGCCGCCCGCGGATCGCGGGATCCACTCGCCGGTGAGGCCGGCCCCGGCGTCCGGTGGTGTGGTGCTGAGGCCTGCGCCGGTGGCCTTGTGGCCGGTGGTCATACCGCGGGTCCAGGACGGCAGACGGACCTCGTGCGAGGGCGCCGGCTCGGGTGGCCGGAGCGTCGGCCGCGGGTTCACCACGGTCGGCACGTACGCCGGTGTCGTACGCCCCATGCTGATGCGGCGGCTCAACTCGCGGGCGTCGTGCGGACGTTGCTCGGGGAGCTTGGCCAGTAGGTCCAGGATGATCTTCTCGAGGTACTCGGGCAGTTCGGCCCGCCGGCTGCGTGGCGGCTGGGGCGGGGTGTCGCGGTGGCCGACGAGGATCGCCCAGGCGTCGTCGAGGTCGAACGGCGGTGCCCCCGTGGCGATCTCGTACAGCACGCACCCCAGCGAGTACAGGTCGCTGCGCTGGTCGACCTCGGATCCGCCGATCTGCTCCGGCGACATGTAGTGCGGGGTGCCCATGGCGATGCCCGTGCCGGTCAGCCGCGAGGTGAAGCCGATGTCGGCGCCGAGGCGGGCGATGCCGAAGTCGCAGATCTTCACCGTGCCGTCGGTGAGCCGCATGATGTTGGCGGGTTTCAGGTCGCGGTGCACGATGCTCTGCTGGTGGGTGTAGGCGAGGGCGGCGGAGACCTGGTCGGCGATCTCCACGACGTCGCCCACCGGCAGCGGGTGCTGCTTGTTGTCCTCCAGGAGCTGGGAGAGGTTGCGGCCCTCCAGAAGCTCCATGACCAGGTAGAGGATGCCGTCGGACTCGCCGAAGTCGTGGACGACGGTGATCCCGCGGTGCTGCAGGGCGGCGGCCACCCGGGCCTCACGGCGAAAGCGCTCCCTGAGGACCCGGGTGAAGGACTGGTCGTGGTGCGGGCCGAGGGGCTTGAGGCACTTCACGGCGACATGACGGCCCAGCGACTCGTCGCGCGCACGCCACACCTCGCCCATACCGCCCCGCCCGATCAGGTCGAGCAGCCGGTACCGGCCCTGGATCAGCCTGCTGTCCCCCATCTGCTGCGATCGCCCCCGTAACTGTTCGGCCCGGCCACCCCTGGCCCGTCCAGTATGGCGACCTATCGTCCGAGTTTGTACGGTGCCGGGCGGGAGCCGGGCCCCAGCCGTGACATGGCGCGCAGGATGTGCTTGGGCGGGAGTTGCCATCGCACATGTGCGGGAACACAGCGCAGCAGGATGCCCGTGGCACGCAACTGCCGGGTGACGGTGTCGGGTTTCGGTGCGGTCCTGCCGTACAGCTCGTGGGCGTACGGCGGCAGGGCAGCGTACGCCAGGTGTGCCACGCGCCGCCACAGCACCTCCCGCGCCGGGACGAGGAGGGGGTGCGTCGGGGGGCGGAGCAGGAAGTCGTCCACTTCGCGTGCCTCGGCTCCGGCGGCGAGTTCGGGCCGCACCTTCTCGAAGTAGGCGTCCATCTCCGCCTGATTCGCGGGTACGGCGTCGGGGTCGAGGCCCACCAGGCGGGCGCTGACGCGGTGTTCGCCGATGTAACGGTCCACCTGCGCGTCGGTGAGGCGGAATCCGGAGCGGCGGGCGACCTGCACATAGGAGTCGATCTCGGCGCAGTGCACCCACAGCAGCAGGTCGGGTTCGTCGACGCCGTACCGCTCCCCCGTGTCCGGGTCGGTCGCCGAGAGCATGCTGTGGATCTTCCGCACGCGGGCGCCCGCGCGTTCGGCGGCCTGAGCGGTGCCGTACGTCGTGGTGCCGACGAAGTTCGCGGTCCGCATGAGGCGGCCCCAGGCATCGCGCCGGAAGTCGGAGTTCTGCATGACTCCGCGCACCGCGCGCGGATGCAGCGCCTGGAGGTAGAGCGCACGCACGCCGGCGACCCACATCATGGGGTCGCCGTGCATCTGCCAGGTCACCGAGGCCGGTCCGAACAGCCCGGGGTCACCTGCCTTGAGGCCCGTCACCCCTGCAGGTGGGGTCGGGTAGCCGGATTTTTGGTTGGCACAAAAGAAGGATAGTTGGCACTGGCGCTGGCGGCTCGGTCTGATCGGTGCAGCACATCTGGGCGAAGCGGTGCCGCCGCCTTGGAGCGGCGGCACCGCTTGTACCCGTCAGGCCGGCGGCCGGGTCTGGTTCATCGGTAGTCGGCGGCGGCGATGTTCGCCTGGACCGCATTTTCGGTCGCATCCGACGGGTAGCCCGAGACCATGGCACCCTCGTAGAACGTGCCGGCGCTGTCGTTGATGTTGCCTACCTCGGGTGAGCAGCAGTCGCCGCCACTGCCCAGGACGATGGCGCCTTGCTTCTTCATCGGGCTGTATACGTTGGGCTCGTTGGGAAGCGCGCCGTCCCAAAGGGTGTTGAGGCTTCCGGCCTGGGCGTTGCTGCCCTTGATCGCGAATCGCGACGTCCCGTTGTTCTTGAGTGTCGCCGTGACGAACTTGCTGGTGAACGCCTGCTGGTTCGGGTTCCACGTGCTGCCGCCACCTGGGAACAGGCCCCATTCGAGGTCGGCCTGCACCCAGGGCCCGGTTCCGGAGCAGCTGCCGAACCAGCAGCTCGTCCCGAAGTAGATGGCGTCCATGGCACCTGGCCCGTCGGCCTTGCGGGTGGTTTCGCTGTTGCCGTAGTCGAAGCAGCAGCCGCTGTTGACATGCGTACCGCTGGTGACCATGTACATGCCCTCGGGTGCGCTGCCCGTCGGGACACCCGTCAGGTGGCCGTCGCGCCAGTAGCTGGTCCCGGGGTTGATGTACAGCGAGTAGGCCTTGCTGCCACCGACCGTCAGCGATTCGGTGGTCGCTGCGGCCGGGCGGGTCTGTGGTGAGCCCGGGACCACGCTGGAACCCTGGTACCACAGGTCGTTGCCACGCCCGGACTGGTCGAACACGACCGTGATGACACACGTGGTGTTTGCGCAGAAGGAGTCCTGGGCCGCCGCGTCGGCGACGCCGCCAGGGGTCAGTACGCCGATGTTGCGGGTTGTGTTGTCCGAACGTCGGACCTGGTACAGGTCTCCGTTGTAGGCGCTGTAGAGGGCGCGCGTTGTGCTGTGCGCCGCCACGCAGGGCGTACCACCTGCGCCGTAGATGTCGCACGGGCCGGAGCCGGTGCCCGCATCCACCTGGACGAGTTGCCACTGCTGGTTGGTGCCGCCCCAGTCGCTGTACTGCACGACGTTGGCGCCGTCGTCGGTCGCCGCGTTCTGGACCTCGACCGCCTTGTTGCTGTTGCGGTTGATCAGCCGGACGTAGCCGTTGTCGGAGTCGGCCAACCGGAACTGCTGGTTGGCGCCGCCGTGGTCGGTCCACTGGTGGATGGCGGCACCGTCGGCTGTCGACCAGCTGGACACGTCGATCATCTTGCCCGAGTGCCGTGCCTTGATCCGGTAGTAGCCGCCGCCGGAGTCCACGAACTGGAACTGCTGGTTGGTGGCGTTGGTGCGGGTCCACTGGACGACGTTGGCGCCGTCGGCGGTGGAGGAGTTGTAGACGTCGAGGGCCTTGCCGCTGTTGTGGTTCACCAGTACGTACCAGGCGGTGGTGTCCACCGTGGCGGCCGACGCCGGCGTCGTGGCCACCGTGAGCAACACGCCCACAATCGCCATGGCTGCCGCGGCGGCCACCCCCGGCCGCCACCGACGACGCCACCTCGCGGCGCGCGCAAACCCAACCGACATAGCGTCTTCCTTCCGTCATGGAGATCGCCGACATGAGACGGGGCCGCATCGGCGCGGACGCCGACGACACCCGCGCACGGACAACAGCCCGGGAAGTGACGTGTTAGCGCTAACATTTCCGGGGACGAGCCGTGCAGGAATATGTGGGGGTGTAGGTGTTGAGTAGCCAACCAGCGGTGCGGCTGAGCGCACCACGTGCACTGTGATCGATAACATGGGCCGCGTCAAGATGTAACGGGAAGGTTTGCGGAGCAAGTCCCTTATGAGACGCGGGAGTTGCCGAGGCTCGATGGCCGTCAAGCCGACCGCAGCCTTTCACCAACCGTTGATCAAGACCGCGATCCGGGCAGTCGATCTCGGGGAGGTCCGCCGGAGTTCACGGGCGCGCCGATGGCCCGGCGCGGTGGCCGGAGTCCTCCGCCGACTGCTCGTCGGGACGTGGGCCGGTGTTCAGGTGATCGGTCGCGGTAGCGCGGTCAGCCGGGTGAACGCGTTGACCAGGTCGCCGGCCCAGGGCCGGCCCTCGGCAATGCGCAGCCGGGTGCGTCCGGCGGTGCGGGTATGCGGGCCGCGACGTGTAGCAGCCGGTAGCGCAGCTTCTTCGGCTCGGCAATCCGCGTTGACTGACGGCGTCAGCTGGGATGGCATGCATTCGGGCGTTCCGGCACGCCATGCCAGCAAGGCCCTCGTGGACCGGGACATCGCGAATTCCTGGGCCGAGCGCAAGATCGGGACCAAGGATGACAGGTCTCACAAGTTCCCCGGAGTCTTGGCGGGAAGAGGGCTCTCCCCCGGAGCCCAGCCCGCTGATGGCCGGACGCGCGACCGCCGTACTGGATGACCGGATGCGGTTCGTCGGTTGGAGCCCGGAAGCCGCAAGACCAGTGGAGTACGCGCGGGTTCCCGTCGGGCGCTCGACGACCGCGAAGCCGCATCTCAGCAGGTAGATCACGGTATTGGCCCCCCCTAGCCGTTGACGTGAGATCTCCGCAGTAACTCGTAAAATCTGCGAGAGATCGCTGCAATATGCGGCCTCGTGGCAGATTCCGAAAGTCGCGTGTTGACGCTCGTACGCCCCGTACCGGAGCCAGCCGTGCCGGTGGACCCGGCGTCGGTGTCGGTCGAGAGCGGGCTCGCGGACGTCGTCACGCTCCAGCGGCGCCGCCAGGCCCGTATGTCGGCGTACGACGAGGAGAGTTTCTTCCTCGACACGCTCTCGGAGTACCAGTGGGCGCGCGACGCGGCTGGCCTGGCGCCGACGACGCTGGACGGGTTGATCAAGCCTGTGATCGAAGTCTGCGAGTACTACGGCACGGTCCCCTGGCAGCTGACACCCCGGGAGGTCGACAAGTACTTCGCGGGCCCCGGCAAGCGGGCGCAGTCGACATTGCGCGGAAAGATCAACAAGATCGACGCGTATTTTGCCTTCCTCGAACAACGGTACGCGGGCGAGATCATGCGTCGCTTCGGCGCCACCGTCGATTCTCCGATCGATCCGTTCAACCGGCCGCGCCACCGTGGGGACTTCGGGCTACGCATCCCGCCGTCCCAGACTGCGATGAAGGACTTCTTCGCCCGCTGGCGCGAGGAGTTGCCGAACGCACGGAAGTACGCGGTCGCCTGCCGCGATTACGTAATGACGAAGATCGCCTACCTGTCGGGAGTGCGCGCAGCGGAGCTGTGCGGGGTCTGCCTCGGCGACATCCACTGGGAGCACGGCCAGTGGGGCCGGTTCGTCGTCCTTGGTAAGGGAGCCCGGGGCTCAGGTCCCCGGCCGCGTGAGGCGTACCTGTTCCAAGAGAGCCGCACCCTCTTGTGGTGGTACATCGAGGAGATCCGGGGCGAGTTCGGCGACGACGCGGAGCACCCGCGGGCGCCGCTGTGGCCGTCGGAGCGAAAGTCGAAGGCGATCGCGGATCTGAATGTGCCGATCGCGCCGGCGATCGTGCCTTCGACGTTCCGGAAGGCGTTGCACACCGCAGCCGCACACTACCTCACGGGACCGGTCACCAACCTGTTTCCGCACCTGCTGCGGCACGCCTGCGCGACCCACAACTACGAGCGAGGGATGACACTTTGGGAGGTCCAGAAGGTACTCGGACACGACTGGGCAACTACGACTCTTCGGTACATGGCGACTGCTCACGCTGACCCAGAGCTCGCGAATCTGGCGGCCAGCTCCCGGGCGGCCCAGCGACTGGTGATGGACAAGGGGAACCTTCGGTGAAGTGGAATCTGCGGATGGTTGCCGCCCAACGGGACCTGTGGCGGCCGACCGAGGTGCTCGCCGCCTTCCAACAGGTCGGGTTCAACCCGTCGCTGAGCAAGGTGGCTGCACTGTGGAGCGGCACGCCGGTCACGGTGCGCCTCGATGACCTGGACAAGATGTGCGCCGCGCTGAACTGCACGGTCGCCGACCTGCTCCAGGCCGAGCCGCTCGGGACGGGCCAGGCCGCGCCGGAGTTGGGACAACGGGCCGTCGGCGCTGAGGTGCAGCCGACGGCGGGCCTGGTGCGGCCGGTCCCGCGCGACCGTCGTGGCACCGGGCCGCGCTCGCTCCCGCCGAGCTGAGGGGCCGCACGGTGACGGCGGGTCGTGGGAAGGGGCTGGCGCGGAGCTGCCCGGTGTGTCTGGGGTGGCTGGTGGTGCACTGGTACCGGGTGTGCGACGGGTGCCGGCCCTGGGCGAGGAAGTACCCTCAGCGCGGGTTGTGCCCGCGGTGCCGGCACGAGGCACACCTGAACACGGACGGGCTCTGCAAGCCGTGCCTCATGGCAATCCGAGTTGAGGAAGACGCCGAGTGGGCTCTGGGCCTGAAGAAGGCGCGACCTCGGCCGGTCCAGCTCACGGTAGGCGGCACATACGGCGACCGGTCGGCGTCGGCCCGGCCGCTGCGCCGGCCCACCAAGAACGGACTGAGTGTGGGGGTCGAGTGGTGGACCAAGCTCCGGCAGCAGCGCGCCGCTCCCGCCGCCCCGCCGGTGCTGGAGGCGCAGGTACCCGGTCAGGTCCCGCTCTTCACCATGCCCCGCGTGCTGGGCGACACCACGGTCAGTGCAATCGTCGGCCGCCCGGTCGCCGGATGGGAGAAGGCCCAGCCGGTGATCGAGGCGATGGAGACCGAGCACGGGTTGACCGCGGGCTGGCGCTACAAGGTCGCCGAGATGGTCCGCCTGGCCCTGGCTGTGTGTGAGGCCGAGGGTGCTGAGCGGCTACCCGAGGCTATGTTGCGGGACCTTCCCACCAACGGGGACGCTGTTCGCCTTATCCTGCTGCGGGCCGGGCTCTTGGACGAGGCGTCCGAGCCCATGCGGTTTTCCATCTCAGACCAGCCCGCCCGCACCCCATACATCACCGCTCCGACGCCGCTGCCGCTTCCGGCGCCCCGCCAGTGCACCGACTGCTACGCCTGGATTCCCGTCGGCCGACGGGCAGGTTTTGTCTGCGATCCGTGTCGGCACTGGCGGGAACGAGCAGGGCGGGGCCGGTGCTGCCGCTGCGGCCGCGACGGGCTGGTCCTGCGCGACGACCGTTGCCGCAGCTGCCACCCGTACCGCCTCATCGACCAAGCCCGCCCGGCCTCCCGGCGGTTCACGCAACTGGTGATCGCACTGCCGACCGGCAAAAGGGGGCCGTTCGAGGCGTTCCCCGTCGGCGACGGCCAGGCGCCCAACTACGACGAGCAACGGCCCGCTCTGCACACGTGCCGCGGACAGGAAGCGCTGTTCGCCAGCCGGCGCGACTGGGCCCCGGTGCTGGCCCGGCTGCGGAGCATGCCTTCGGGCGAGCCGCCGCTGACCAAGACCGCCCAGTGGTTGCTCGAGGAGTTCACCCGCCATCGACCGGGAGAGCGGCCGGACTACCGGAAGAACACCCGCACGCTCACCATCCTCCTGTACTGGCTCGGCGCCGAGACAGCCGTCTTCGAACGCGACGTGCACGACCTGGCCCGGATCGACGCGAACCTGGCTGCCAAACCCGTCTGCCAGTTCCTGCGCGACCGCGGCCTGCTGGTGGAGGATCCCGACCTGCATCGGGACGCGGATCTGGTGTGGATCGAGTCGACCCTCACCGCCTTGCCGAAACCGGTCGCAAGCGAGGTGGGAACCTGGGTGAAAGTCATGCGCGAACAGGGTCGCCGCGAAGGCGAGCCCCGCGGGTACGACGGTATCCGCCGCTACCTCACCACGCTCCAGCCCACCCTCACCGCGTGGACCACGACGGCTGGCGTGGACTCACTGAGGGAGATCACGAAGGAGCAAGTCGAGGACGCCGTAGACGGCTTGTCCGGCTACGCCCGTCGAGGACTGGCCATAGCCCTGCGCAGCCTGTTCCGCGCGCTCAAACGCGAGCGTGTGATCTTCCGCAATCCCGCCCGGGACCTCCGGGTCGGCGATCTAAAGGGGGTCCCGAAGTCCATCCCCGCCGACGTCCTGATGGGGCTGCTCGACCAGGCGACAACGCCGCTCGGCCGCCTCGTCGTCGCCTTGGCCTCCATCCACGCACTGCCCGGACACGAGATCCGAACCCTGCGCACCACGGGCCTTGACCTCTCCCGCGGCACCCTTGAAGTACAGCGCGGGCTGCTGCGGCACACCCTCTACCTGGAGGAACTCACCCACCAACTCGCCGCCGATTGGACGACCTACCGTCACCTGCGGTGGCCCGCCTCGGCCAACCCTCACCTGCTGGTCAGCCAGAAGACCGCTGTCGATCCCGACCACCCGGCCGTCAATATCGGCACGCTGCGAGCAGCCCTCCCCAAGGGACTGACGTTGGCCAGCCTGCGTCAGGACCGAATCCTCAACGAGGCGTTCGAGAGTGCAGATCCCCTCAAGCTGATGCGGCTGTTCGGCATCACCGAGCAGACCGCCATGCGCTACGTCGGTGCCGCCCACCCCGAACGCACCGCCAAGCTTCCCAAGTGAAGCCCCCGACCGGCCGCGCCGGACGCGCCCTCGGGAGCGGTGCCAAGAAAGCCCAGCAAGATCGCCTCCCGGTCTTCTAGGCTGCTCGCCGCCAGATCGTTGAGGACAGCGTTGACGGTAGTCCAACAAAGGTCGGCGGTACCGAAGTCCGCACTGTGTTTGACTCGCTTCTCGGCAAGGGGATGGGCCAGGTTTCGGTAGGTCCGCAGTAGGTCCGAGGCCAGAGGAAGCTGTCTGCGTGGGGTGCGAGCATGCAGCGCCCCGAGCCCGGAGGGGTTGACCCTCATGAGGTCGAGGACAACGAGGCACCGTATAATTTGGGTCCGAACAATTCTAATGTCTCATGGCTTCTCAGGCGGCCCGAAGGAGCGTGCTCATGCCCGGCCATCGATCCATCGCCGAAGCCGAGAAACTGGCAGCGGCCAGGCTCGGCGGTATCCCCGTCCGGCATGACCAGATGGCAGTTGTCGCCAACATCTATCGCGCCGCCTCGGCGGTGCGGCAGCACCTGGAGAACTCCGTGCTACGCGGAGTCGACCTGACCTGGACCGCCTTCGTGGTGCTCTGGGTCATCTGGATCTGGGGCGAGCCGGAGACGCGGCACGTGGCCGAAGAAGCCGGGATTTCCAAGGGCACGCTCACGGGGGTTGCCCGGACGTTGGAAAGACGAGGGCTTGTGCAGCGGGCAGACCATCCCACCGACGGGAGGCTGGTGCTCCTGAGCCTGACCGACGAAGGGCAGGAGTTGATGCAGCGCCTCTTTCCGGCGTTCAACGAGGAGGAATCCTTCGTCACCGGGCGGCTCAGCGACGCGGACTGCCAGACCGTCGCCGACGGACTGCGCCGGGTGGTGCTGCAGGTGGAGGAGAACGGCGAGAAGCGCCGTCAGGATCTGTTGGGCGGTGCCGCCCCCGCGCCACGCCGCAGCGGCCGCCGTAAGGCCTGAGCCGCGACAGTCCCGGACGAGTGAGCCCGGATCGCTACAGCTCCAATTGCTCGTCTGCGAAGGCACCAGGCAGCCGGGGCGGCGCCAGCGACACCTCAGTCCAGATGATCTTGCCCGTTGGCGTGTACCGGGTTCCCCACCGCTGCGTGAGTTGCGCGACCAGGAACAGTCCTCGGCCGCCCTCGTCCTCCATCGCGGCCCGCCGCAGGTGGGGCGAGGTGTGGCCGCCGTCGGAGACCTCGACGATGAGGCCACGTTCCCGAATGAGCCGGAGACACACCGGAGCGCCGCCGTAGCGGATGGCGTTGGTGACCAGCTCGCTGACGACGAGCTCGACGACGAACGATGCGGCTTCGTCGACTCCCCACCCGGCCAGCTGGTTGCAGGCCAGCGACCGCGCTCGTGCGACTTCTCCTGGGTCGGAGGCCACATCCCACGTCGCCACCAGACTGTCGGCCAGGGCGTGGACGCGGAGCAGCAGCAGTGCGGCGTCGTCCTCGGGGGGCTGGGGCAGGAGTGTGGTGATGACCTTGTCGCATGTCTTGTCCAGTTGGCCGTCCGCGGGTCCGGCGAGTGCGGTGCAGAGAGAGCTGACTCCGGCGTCGATGTCCGTGTGACGGTTTTCGACGAGTCCGTCGGTGTAGAGGGCGAGCGTGGCGCCTTCCGGCAGTTCGATGTCGGCGCATTCGAAGGGCAGGCCGCCCAGGCCGAGGGGCGGTCCGGCGGGAAGGTCCACGAGCTCGGCGTGTCCGTCGGGGGTGACGAGCACGGGCGGCAGGTGGCCCGCCCGGGCCATGACGCAGTGCCGGGAGACCGGATCATAGATCGCGTACAGGCAGGTGACGCCCAGCGCCTGGTCCTCGGCGTCGGCGGGCCCGGCAGGGGCGCCGGTCCGCGCCACGAGGTCGTCGAGGCGGGCGAGCAGTTCGTCCGGCGCGAGGTCGAGCGCCGCAAGCGCCGCGACGGTGGTGCGCACCCGGCCCATGGTGGCGGCCGCGCCCGTGCCGTGTCCGGCGACGTCCCCCACTACCAGCCCGACGCGTGCCCCGGACAGGGGTATGACGTCGTACCAGTCCCCTCCGACGCCGGCGGGCCCGGCCGCGGGCAGATAGCGGTGAGCGACCTCCACGCCCGGCTGCTGGGGCAGGGTGCGGGGGAGTAGATCACGCTGGAGGGTGAGCGCGGTCGCGTGTTCTCGGGTGTAGCGGCGGGCGTTGTCCAGGCAGACCGCGGTGCGGGAGACGAGCTCTTCGGCGAGCTGGATCTCCTCGTGCTCGAAGGGGTCGGCGTGTCGGGAGCGTGCGAAGGCCACGACGCCCAGGGTGGCGCCACGGGCTTTGAGGGGAAGGGCGAGCGCGTGGGTGGCCGCGTCGGTGGCCGGCGCGTTCTCGGCCAGGCACCGCAGGCGGACGGCGTCCAGTGCGTCGTACGCAGTGTCCTTGGCCGCGGCGTGATCGGTGCGGTGAGCCACCCGGCACAGGGTGGGGCGGGTGCCGAAGTGTTGTGGTTCCTGCCCGCCCAAGACGGCTTCGACGATGTCCACGGTGACGGCGTCGGCGAACTCGGGGACCACGAGTTCCGCCAGGTCTTGGGCCGTGCGCCGGATGTCCAGGGTCCTTCCGATACTGCCGCTGGCTCGGCTGAGCAGTGCGAGACGCCGGCGCGCCACATAGCGGTCGGTGATATCGAGGGCTGCCTCACAGACTCCGATCGGTCGGCCGTGCTCGTCCTGAAGCCGGAAGTAGGAACACGACCAGACGCGTTCGTGATGGGGGTCGAGGTATGTGGAGCTGCGGTAACGGACGTCGATCACGGGTGCGCCGGTGCGGGCCACGCGCTGGACGATCTCTTCGACGCTCGTGGCTGTCCCGTCGGTCTCCCCCAGCACCTCGCCCTGCGGCAGGATGTCCTTCACGAACCTGTCGGCAGCATCCTCCAGCGGGATTCCGAACTGTTTTTCGATCGCGGCGTTGATCCAGCGCACCCGGGCGTCCGTGTCGTAGACCACCAACTGGACGGGCGCTTCCCGGTCGAGTCCGTCAAGCATGGCCCGGCCGATGGCCTCCCGATGCGCCAGTTCGGCGTCCATGGCCGTCAGCAGCCACCCGGTCGCGCCCGCCCCCAGGGCGAGCGGGGTGAGAGACAAGGACACGGATACCGGGCGGCCGTCACCACGGCGGACCGGCCGGGGGCCGAGCGACCATGCCGCACCACCGCCACCAGCGGCTGAGACGCCGGCACCCGTCTCGGTATCGGCCAGGACGGCGTCGGCGGGCCGGCCGAGGACTTCTTCGGACTCCAGACCGAACAGTTCCTCGGCTTCCCGGCTCCACCCGGTGAACCGCAGGCGCTGGTCCAGCACCGCCGTCGCGCCGACGGGCGTCGGTATGGCCGAGGAAGACCTGCCGGGCGGCCGGACCGGCTGGTCACGCCCTTGGAAAATGCTCGTCATCGCCGCTCCTGAAGTGGGTGCAGGAGAGCTTCGGCTCATTCAATGTACCGCCGACCCTCCTTGGTGACGCCTGCGCGCGATGGGCCGCGAGGAGCCGGCGCAAGGCGTCGACACCCTCCTCGGTGCGGTTCGGTGCACCGGACGTGACCTGGTGGAAGACCAGGCCGTCCAGGGCCGCGAAGACGATCTCCGTCATCTCCCGCGGCACGTCGAAGCAGGCCAGTGCCTCGCGGACGGCATCGCGGTAGGCGTCGTAGAGCAGGTCGACGTGGTGGCGCAGCTCCGGCCGCCGACTGGCTTCGAGCTTGAGCTCGAACTGGAAGGCCTGGAGGTCGGGGTCGGCCGCGATGAAGTCGGCCAGGGTGGCGGCGAAGTCCTCCAGCCTTCCGCTGGCGGGCACCAGCGAGGACGTCTCGATACTGCGGGTGACGCACCACCGCAGCGCCTCTTCGAGCAGCGTGTCGCGCGAGCCGAAGTGGTGGGCGACCAGTCCGTGCGTGACACCGGCCTCGGCTGCGACGGCACGGTAGGTCAGTTTCCGCAGGCCGCCACGGGCCACCACCCTGACCGCCGCTTCCAGGAGGGCTCCCCGCCCTTCGCCGTAACCGGGCCGGGCCTCCTGGCCGATTTCTCCGTCTGTTTCTGCCTCGGCAGTCACTCGCCCTCCCGTCCCCCTGTCTGACCGTTCCCCGAAGGTCAATCTATCCTATTGACAAGTTATCCAGATGGATAGATTCTCGCTGCAGCGCACGTCTCCCCTCTCCACTGGAGTTCCCATGGCCATCCCCGAAGGACTGAGCACCACCCCGTTCGCTCCCCGCTACGCGGACCACGTCGAGGAGTGGATCGACGTCTATGGCAACGCCGTACCGCTGGCCATCGGTGATCCGGCCGAGGAGTACGAGGCCATCCGCACCGCTGTCGGGGCCTCCGAGTACTCGATGCTCTACAAGTGGCACGTCGAGGGTGAGGATGCGGTCGCCACGGTCGACGCCGTCTTCTCGCGCAGCGTCAAAGAACTGGGCGCCGGACGCATCGCCTACGGGGTCGTGGCGGATGCCGATGGGATGATGCTGGACGACGTGACCGTGGCCGTCCTCGCGCCCGACCACGTCGTCGTCACCGGCGGAAACCCGGCCACCCAGCAGTCGCTGACCGCCCACGCCCCGGCCGGAACCACCGTCACCGAGCGCCGCGACGAGTCCGCCGTCCTCACCCTGCAGGGCCCGCGCAGCCGCAACGTCCTGCAACGCCTCACCCACGTGGATGTGTCCAACGCCGCGTTCCCCTACTACACCTTCCTGCGCGACGCCCTCATCGCAGGCATTTCCGCACAGGTCAGCCGGCTCGGGTTCACCGCCGAACTCGGCTACGAGATCCAGGTCCCGCGGGATCGCGCGCTGGAGCTGTGGGACGCGGTCTTCGAGGCCGGAGCGGACCTGGGGATCAAGGCCTTCGGCGCCATCGCCCTGCTGACCTGCCGCACCGAGGCCGGGATGATCATGGGGGAGCTGGAGTACGACCACACGGTCACCCCGTTCGAGTGCCGGATGGGCTGGGCGCTCGACTTCGACAAGGGACCCTTCCAGGGCCGGGACGCGCTGCTGGCCAAGAAGGACAGCGTCACCGGCCGCGTCGTCAGCGTCGTCGTCGACGCCGCGCCGGAGGCCGCCGAGGGCGCCCGGCTGGAGCTGGACGGCCGGGACATCGGCTACGTGACGATGGCGCTGCCCTCCCCCGTCCTCGACGGCGCCACCCTCGGCCTGGCCCGGGTGCACCGCGACGCCGTGAAGTCCGGCACCGCGCTGACCGCCGTCGCCGCCGACGGCTCCAAGGCCGACGCAACGGTCCGGCCCACACCCGTGTACGACCCCGAGCGCGCCCGTGTGCGGGCCTGACCCGACGGAGATCCTGACGTGCAACGCTACATTCTCACCCTCCGCTGCCCCGACCAGCCGGGCATCGTTCACGCACTCGCCGCGGGCGTCGCCCAGGCCGAGGGAAACATCCTGGAGAGCGCTCAGTTCTCCGATCCCGACACCGGCGTCTTCACCATTCGCGTGAGCCTGGAGACACCCGCGGCCGACACCGGGAAACTGCGGGACGAACTCACGCTGCGGCTGGCCCGCTTCGACCCGGTCCTGACGATCCGGCCCGAGGAACAGCGCCGCCGGGTACTGCTGATGGTGTCGAAGTTCGACCACTGCCTGGTCGACCTGCTCTACCGCTGGGACCTGGGCGAACTGCCGGTCGACATCCCGTTGATCGTCTCCAACCACCCCGACCTGGAGCCCGTCGCGAAGCGGTACGGCATCCCCTTCGTCCACCTCCCCGTCACCCGCGACACCAAGCCGGAGGCGGAGGAGGAGCTGCTGCGGCTGGTGGCCGAGCACCAGGTGGACTTCGTGGTGCTCGCCCGCTACATGCAGGTCCTCTCCGACGACCTGTGCCGCAGGCTGTCCGGGAGAGTCATCAACATCCACCACTCCTTCCTGCCGGGCTTCAAGGGCGCGAAGCCCTACCACCAGGCCCACGACCGGGGCGTCAAACTCATCGGCGCCACCGCCCACTTCGTCACCGCCGACCTGGACGAGGGCCCGATCATCGAGCAGGACGTCGTCCGCGTCGGACACCGTCACTCCGCGCCCGAACTCGTCGCGATCGGCCGGGACGTCGAGCGAATAGTGCTGGCCCGGGCGGTCCGGCTGCACGCGGAGGACCGCGTCGTCCTCACCGGCTCCCGCACCGTCGTCTTCTCCTGACAGCACCGAGAGGCTCGTACGACATGACCACCGCAACGCTGCTCGACGGGAAGGCCGCGGCAGCCGACACCAAACGTGAACTCGCCGAACGGGTGGCGATGCTGAAGAGCCGGGGCATCACTCCTGGCCTTGGCACCATCCTGGTCGGCGACGACCCCGCCAGCCACTCCTACGTCGGTGGCAAGCACCGCGACTGCGCCCAGGTCGGCATCGCATCGCTCCGGGTGGAGCTGCCCGCCACGGCGACTCAGGCCGATGTCGAGGCCGCCGTGCTCAGGCTCAACGCCGACCAGGCCTGCACCGGTTTCATCGTCCAGCTGCCACTGCCGGCCCACATCGACACCCACGCCGTGCTGGAGCTCATCGACCCGGCCAAGGACGCCGACGGGCTCCACCCCGCCAACCTGGGCCGACTCGTGCTGGGCATGCCGGGGCCACTGCCCTGCACCCCACGCGGCATCATCGACCTGCTGCGGCGCAACCACGTGCCCATCACCGGACAGCAGTTCTGTGTCATCGGCTGCGGGCTCACCGTGGGCCGCCCGCTCGGCCTGATGCTGACCCGCAGCACCGAGCACGCCACGGTGACCCTCTGCCACGAGGCCACCCAGGACATCGCTGCCCACACCCGCGTCGCCGACGTGGTCGTGGCCGCGGCCGGCGTGGCCCATCTGGTCAAGCCCGACTGGATCAAGCCGGGCGCCACCGTCCTGTCCGTGGGCATCACCCGGACCGTCGAGGGCATCCTCGGAGACGTCCACCCGGACGTCGACCAGGTCGCCGGCTCCTTCGCGCCGCCGGTCGGCGGAGTGGGGCCGATGACCCGGGCCATGCTGCTGACCAACATCGTCGAGGCGGCCGAGCGCGGCTGACGTACACGGCTCGGGGCCGGTACCGCTTAAGCGGTACCGGCCCCGGCGTACCCGAGCCGCAGCACGCGCTCCACGGAAAGGACGGCACCATGCCCCCACGGAAGTTTCCCGCGACCCTGTTGACTCGCCGAGGCGAAGGCCCGCGCGGTCATGCCTTCATTCCTCCTGCGCCACCGGGCCGGCCCCAGCGACTGGCGGTGATGGAGTGAGAGCTTCGGGGCGAGTCCTGGAGCGACGAGCATCCTCACGACGAGCTCAACTACGTTCTCGAAGGCCACTTGTTCGTGCGGTGCGACGGGAAGACGACCGAAGGGCACACCGGGGACCTCGTCCTGGTTCCGGCCGGCACGGTCGGCAGGTATTGGGCGCCGGACTACGCCCGGATGCTCGCCGTCTACGGCCCCAACCCCCAGGGACGACCGAGCCGAGTGCACGGCTACCAGCGGATCGGTCCCGAGCAGGACGCCGGCAACTGACCCTGCCGTCCGCCTGTTTACACGAATGACCACCCGCGGCGCGACCTGCCGGCACGGTGAACCAGTCCCCCGAGGGGGCTTCAGCGGGCGAATTGTTCCACCGGGTCCCCCTCGTAGTTCCAGGGCCACGGCGTCACCAGCCCGCCGACCGCGGAGAAGACCGGGTCGGCATCGCCGCTGCGGCCCGCGCGGACCAGGGCATAGGCGAGGATTCCCAGGTCCGCGACGGCGGCCGCGTGACGCAGGTGACCAGGTTGCGGCCAGTGGGCCATGCCGTGGTCCAGCAGTCGTGCGGTGTGCGGCTGCGACCAGTACCGGCTCACCCCCAGCGCCTCGATACCCCCGCTGCTCCTTTCGCGGTGGTACTGCCGTACAGCCGCCGTCAGGGGCAGGCATGCCGTCGGCGCGTCCCAGGGCATGACCGCGATGGCATCGTCGAGAAAGTCCCGCAGCGCGGCCTGGCTGCCCTGCTCCTCCGGAGACAGATATCCCAGGATCTGCAGGTACGCCTCCCGGTGCCAAGGATCACGCGCGTGTATCTCCTGCCAGACGGGAGAAAGCTCAGAGCTCGGCCTGCCCAGAAGTCGCAGCGCCGCCAGCGCGGCCACCCACGGGGTCGGATCTTCCGGGGCGGCCTCGGTGGCAGCACGGCAGATCGCCAGGGCACTCCGCGGATCGGTCGCCAGTTCGGACCAGGTGGCCAGTACCAGGGCGTCCGGGTCGCGGGGCCGGCGTTCGCGCCAGGTCCGGGCCAGCGCGGGCGCGGCCTGCGCGAGGACGCCGACCCGGTGAGAGCGGCGGTCCCAGTCGTCACCGGTGTCCCGCAGGAGCCGCTCCACCTGGGCGATGGCGAGGTCCTGCGGTCCCGGTCCCCGGGCGGCGGCGATGCCTCTCAGCACCCGGCCCAGCGGAACGTCGTCGAGTTCGGGGGCGAGGCGGGGTGCCTGTCGCTTGTGGCCGAAGAGAGCCATGTCCTTGTCAGTGTCTGTGGTGGGCGGCGTACACCAGCGCGTCGAACAGCGCCTGCTGGGCCGGGTCCTGGTCCGCGGTGTCCTCGGGGTGCCACTGCACCGCCGTGAACCACCCGGGGTGCCCAGGCAGTTCGAGCCCCTCCACGGTGCCGTCGGCGGCCCGCGCGGTGACCGTGAGCCCGACGCCGATGCGGTCGACTCGCTGATGGTGGTAGCAGGAGACCTCCGTCTTCTCGACGCCGGTGGCCTGTTCGAGCAGGGAGCCGCGCTGGATCGCGACCGGGTGCACGATGTGCCGGTGTTCGCGGTCCGCGCCGCCCATGTCCTGTTCGAGGCTCCCGCCGAGGGCGACATTCACCACCTGCAGCCCGCGGCAGATCGCCAGCAGGGGCAGGCCCGAGTCCAGGGCCCGCCGGGCGACTTCGAGGTCGAACACATCCTGGAGGTCGTCGACGTCATAGACGCTGTCATGGGTGTCGGTGACGCCGTAGCGGTGCGGGGCCAGGTCTCCGCCGCCCGGGAGCAGCACGCCGTCGAAGCGGGCGAGGCGCTCGGCCACGTCGGCTCCGGCCGGTTCGGCGGGGTGGATGCTCACCGGCTCACCCCCGGCCCGCCACACGGCCTCGACCAACGCACGGGCGTTGACCTCGGCGACGTAGCGGAGCGCGGACGTGGTGGCGGCGAACCGGGCCGGAATCGCGATCAGAGGTCGCGGGTGCGTACGGGTCACAGCTTGATCCAGGTGGTCTTCAGTTCGGTGTACTTCTCGATGGCGTGGGCGGACTTGTCGCGGCCGTTGCCCGACTGCTTCATACCGCCGAACGGGACGGTCAGGTCACCCTCCTCATAGCAGTTGACCCAGACCGTGCCGGCCTTCAGCGCGCGCGAGACCTTGTGGGCGGTGGACAGGTCGGAGGTCCACAGGCCGGCGGCGAGGCCGTACTCGGTGGCGTTGGCCAGCCGTACCGCCTCGTCGAGGTCGTCGAAGGCGAGGACGGACAGGACCGGGCCGAAGATCTCCTCGCGGGCCAGCCGCACGCCGGGGCCGACCCGGTCGAACACAGTGGGCCGCAGATAGCTGCCGCCGGTCTCGGCCAAGGCCCGGCCCCCGCCCGCGCGTAGCCGGGCGCCTTCGTCCAGGCCGGAGGCGACATGCTCCAGGACCCTGCCGAGGTGGCCCTCGCCGACCAGTGCGCCCATCTCGGTGGCCGGATCGAGCGGGTCGCCCACCCGCAGTTCGCGCGCTCGCGCCACGACGGCCTCCGTGACCTGTTCGGCGATGGAGGAGTGGACCAGTAGCCGGGAGGGTGCGGTGCACATCTCTCCCTGGTTGAAGAAGATGCCCCAGGCCGCGGTCGCCGCGGCCTTCTCCAGGTCGGGGGCATCGGGCAGGACGATGTTCGGTGACTTGCCGCCGAGCTCCAGCCAGACGCGCTTGAGGTTGGAGTCGGCGGCGTAGCGCAGGAAGTGCCGGCCGACGGCGGTGGATCCGGTGAATGCCAGGACATCGACGTCTGGGTGGAGGCCGAGCGCCCGGCCGGCCACCGGACCGTCACCGGTCACGACGTTGAGGACGCCCGGCGGCAGTCCGGCGTCGGTGGCGGCGCGGCCGAGCAGGAGGGCGGACAGCGGAGAGGACTCCGACGGCTTCAGGACGACCGTGCAGCCGGCAGCGAGCGCGGGAGCGACTTTCCAACTCGCCAACGTGAGCGGGAAGTTCCACGGCACGACGGCGCCGACGACACCGGTCGGCTCCCGGG
Organism: Streptomyces sp. NBC_00461; assembly: GCF_036013935.1. Classification (NCBI taxonomy): domain Bacteria; kingdom Bacillati; phylum Actinomycetota; class Actinomycetes; order Kitasatosporales; family Streptomycetaceae; genus Streptomyces; species Streptomyces sp. NBC_00461. The sequence continues at coordinate 9,603,724 of NZ_CP107902.1, read as the reverse complement.
TGATCAGGGCCAGCGAGTCCGGTGCGGTGTGCGGGGACTCGTCCGTGAGCTTGTCGGCGAGCTGCCCGTACCAGCGGAAGGTGTTGATCGCGGCGCGCAGCTCGATGGCGTACGCGTCCGTGATGGGTTTGCCCATCTCCAGGCTCACGGTCAGTGCCAGTTCCTCGCGCCGTTCCTCCAGCAGCTCGGCGATTCGCAGCAGGACCCGGCCACGCTCGGCGGGCGCCAGGTGCGGCCACGGCCCCGTGTCGAAGGCTCGGCGCGCCGCCGCGACGGCGAGATCGACCTCCGCCTCCCTTGCGTCGGCGACCTTCACCAGGGTCTGGCCGTCGCGCGGGGAGATCACGGCGAATGATCCACCGTCACCGGCTTCGCTCCTGCCGTCGATGTGGTGCTGCGTGGGCAGGTCGAGTTCCTTGGCGCGGCGCAGCAGTTCCTCGTGGGTGGCGTTCAGCACGCGCTCTCCCTCTCCGTTTCATCCGTTTCGTTTGGCGAAAACAACTCACGCGCTCCGGCAGAAGGCCGGATACGGCCGGGGCGCAGGCTCCGGCCGTATCGGTGAGGCAAAGCGGTGTTCAGTCGGCGGTCTGTGTCCGGGACCGCGTCAGCCGGGCGGCGACGACGCCGAGGATCAGCACCACCGGGACGGTGAGCTGGAGCCATATGGCCGTCGTCTGGTCACCGCCGATCAGCGTCGTGAAGTTGGCGATGATGAGCCAGATGGCACCCGCGATGCCGAGGGCGCCCAGGACGGGGGCGATCAGCGTGTTCCAGGGGCGGGTGTCGGCACGTGAGCGGCGGAAGAAGACGACGATCGAGGCCGAGGTCAGGAAGTACAGCAGCATGACGCCGAGGACGGCGACTCCGCTGAACCAGGAGAAGAGGGTCAGTACCGGGTCCTTGCCGAGGATGGCGAAGGGCATCACCAGCAGTACGGAGAGCACGGATTGCGCCGTGCCCGCGACCCAGGGCGAGTGGCGCCGGTTGATGGCGGTCAGCGCGTGGGGAAGCAGGCCCTCCCGGCCGAGGGAGAACAGGTAGCGGTTGGCGGAGTTGTGGAAGGCCAGGATGCCCGCGAAGAGGGAGGTGGCCAGCAGGATCGGCAGCACGTCGTTCGCCCAGCCGCCGAACAGGGCGGCGATCGGGGCGAAGACGAAGCTTGTCGCGTCGCCGCTCTGCAGGGCCTTGCCGGCGTCGCCCGTCGCCTGGGACGCGCCGTGCGCCGAGATCAGCATCCACGAGGTGAAGGCGAAGAATCCCGTGATCACCGCGACCGACAGGTAGGTGGCCCGGGGGACGGTCTTGCGGGGCTCGCGGGCCTCCTCGCCGTAGATGGCGGTGGCCTCGAAGCCGAACATCGACGCCACGGCGAACATCAGGGCCACACCGGGAGCGCCCTGAAGCGCGGCGGACGGCGAGAAGCTGTCCGTGAAGCCCAGGCCCTCGTGTCCGCCGCCCTTGAACAGCGTCACTAGGGCGAAGGCGATCAGGATGCTGAACTCCGCCAGGACGAAGACGGCGAGGATCTTGGCGCCCATCTCGATGCCCGAGGCGCCGAGGGCCTGCACGATCACCATGGTGACCAGCGTCCAGACCCACCACGCGACATGTACGCCCGAGTAGTGCTCGACCAGACCGCTTACCGTGACGCCGTACAGCCCGTACATGGCGGCCTGGACGGCACAGTAGGCGAAGAGGGCGACCCCGGCACTGCCGGAACCGGCCGGACGGCCGAGCCCCTTGCCGATGTAGGTGTAGAAGGCTCCGGCGTCCACGACATGGCGACCCATGGCGACGAATCCGACGGAGAACAGCAGGATGATGACGCCGGCCGCAAGGTAGGCGGCAGGAGCACCCGCACCGTTGCCGATGGCGACGGCGATGGGCACAGCTCCCGCGATGCCCGTCAACGGCGCCTGGGCGGAGAGAACGAAGAAGAGAATGCCCAGGACACCGAGAGAATCGGGCTTGAGCTTGCCTGCCATGGATGCATCATGACCCGTTTGCGTAGGAACCGCGGTCTGACTGTCCACTCGTATCACCTGCCAGGAACGGGGAGGGATGGGGAGATTGTTTTAGGCCAAACGAGTTGCCCCATGATGGGCCGGAACTATCCGTTTGACAAGGGGTTGCGCGAGATCCTTCGCCAACCGCGGGCGTCTTTGCAGGACCGTGACTCAGGCGGCGGCCAGGTCGGCCGTGCCCCGGCGTACGAGTCGCACGACGACCGACTTCGACGTCGGGGTGTTGCTGAGGTCGGCGGTGCTGTCCAGGGGTACCAGGACGTTGGTCTCGGGGAAGTAGGCCGCGCAGCAGCCGCGGGCGGTCGGGTAGGACACGACACGGAAGTCGGGTGCCACACGTTCGGCGCCGTCGGGGTACTCGCCGACCAGGTCGACCCGGTCGGCATCGGCCAGCTGGAGAGCGGCCAGATCGTCGGGGTGGACGAAGACCACCCGGCGCCCTCCATGGATACCGCGGTAGCGGTCGTCGAGGCCGTAGAGCGTGGTGTTGTACTGGTCGTGGGAGCGGACCGTCTGCAGGAGGAGCCGCCCCTCGGGCACGTACAGCACGGTCATCGGATTGACGGTGAAGCGGGCCTTGCCGGTCGCGGTCGGGAAATGCCGGTCGTCCCGTGGCCCGTGCGGCAGGACGAACCCGCCCGGATGGCGTACGCGCGGGTTGCAGTCCTCGAAGCCGGGGACGACCCGGGCGATGCGGTCACGGATCAGGTCGTAGTCCTCCGCCATGGCTCGCCAGGGGACGCTTGGCGGCTCACCGCGAGCGGCGAGCACCCGCTCGGCCAGTTCGCAGACGATCGCCGTCTCCGAGCGCAGCTCGGGCGAGGCGGGCGCCAGCGTGCCCCGGGAGGCGTGCACCGAGCTCATCGAGTCCTCGACGGTGACGACCTGCGGTCCGCCGCCGCGCAGGTCGGCCTCGGTGCGGCCGAGCGTGGGAAGGATCAGCGCCCGGCGGCCCGTGACCAGGTGGGAGCGGTTGAGCTTGGTGGAGACCTGCACCGTCAGGGCCGTACGGCGCAGGGCCTGCTCGGTGACGGCGGTGTCCGGGGTGGCCGAGACGAAGTTGCCGCCCATGGCGAAGAAGACCTTCACCCTTCCGTCCCGCATGGCGCGGATGGTGTCGACCACGTCAAGCCCGTGGTGACGCGGCATGGGCAGGCCGAACTCCTTCTCCAGCGCGTCCAGGAAGTCGTCCGCGGGCTTCTCGTAGATCCCCATGGTGCGGTCGCCCTGGACGTTGGAGTGGCCGCGCACCGGGCAGACCCCGGCACCGGGGCGGCCGATGTTGCCGCGCAGGAGGAGGAAGTTGACCACCTCGCGGATGGTCGGTACGGAGTGCTTGTGCTGGGTCAGGCCCATCGCCCAGCACACCACGATCTTCCGGGCCTTCAGCACCCGCTGGTGGATCCGCTCGATCTGCTCGCGCTCCAGGCCCGTGGCCTCCAGGACTTCCGCCCAGGGCGTGGCGCGCACGTCGGCCGCGAACTCCTCGAACCCGTCGGTGTGCTCCTCGACGAACGCACGGTCCACCACCGTGCCCGGGGCCCGGTCCTCGGCCTCCAGCAGAAGCCGGTTCAGGGCCCGGAACAGGGCGAGGTCGCCGCCGAGGCGGATCTGTGCGAACTCGTCCGCCAGCGCGGTGCCCCGGCCGATCATCCCTGAGGGCCGCTGCGGATTCCTGAAGCGCAGCAGGCCGGCCTCGGGCAGCGGGTTGACCGCCACGACGTGCCCCCCGCCCCGCTTCGTCCGCTCCAGGGCGGAGAGCATGCGGGGATGGTTCGTCCCCGGGTTCTGGCCCACGACGAGGACCAGGTCCGCCTGGTGCAGGTCGTCGAGCGAGACGCTGCCCTTGCCGATCCCGATGGTCTCGGACAGGGCCACGCCGGAGGACTCGTGGCACATGTTCGAGCAGTCGGGCAGGTTGTTGGTGCCCAGCGCGCGGACGAACAGCTGGTAGACGAACGCCGCCTCATTGCTGGTGCGCCCCGAGGTGTAGAAGGACGCCTCGTCCGGTGAGTCCAGCGCGGCCAGTTCCCCGGCCACGATGTCGTACGCCTGCTCCCAGCTCACCGGCGTGTAGTGCCGCGCCCCGGGCGCCAGGTACATCGGGTGGGTGAGCCTGCCCTGCTGGCCCAGCCAGTAGTCGCTGCGCTCCAGCAGCTCCGCCACGCTGTGCTCGGCGAAGAAGGCCGGGGTGACGCGGCGCAGTGTGGCCTCCTCGGCCACCGCCTTGGCGCCGTTCTCGCAGAACTCGGCGGCGTGCCGGTGGTCGCCCTCCGGCCAGGCGCAGCCGGGGCAGTCGAACCCGGTCTTCTGGTTGACGCTCAGCAGGGTCAGCAGGGTCCGCTTGGCGCCCATCTGGCGGCCGCCGTGCCGCAGCGACTGGACGACGGCCGGGATGCCGGCCGCGTACTCCTTGGGCGGACCGACGGTCAGACCGCTGTCGCCGGGGTCGTTCTCCGGTGGCCCGGACGCCATCGGTGACATGCCGCGTTCCCGTCTACTCGTGCACCGTGATGGCCTGCAGCGGACAGACCTCGGCGGCCTCGTACAGCTCCTCGGCGCTTGCCTCGTCCACGTCGGCCACGTAGACGTCCGTCGCCTGCGACCGCAGGGACAGGCGTCCCTCGTCGTCCAGCGCGAACAGGTCGGGGGCGGCGTACACGCACTGGCCGTGGTCCTGGCACTTCTTGAGGTCGACTTCGACCTTCATGACGGCTCCTGCCTCTCGGAGGGTCGGGGATCAGAGAAAACGGACGGGGAGGTGGGTGATCGTGCGCAGGAACTCGGTGTGCGCATAGGCGGGCTCGCCCGCCAGCGCGACCCCGTTGAACCGGTTGACGATCGAGCTGAAGACGATGTCGGCCTCGGCGCGGGCCAGGACCTGGCCGGCGCAGCCGTGCATGCCGGAGCCGAAGGCAAGGTGCTGGCTGGCGGCACCCGGGCGGGTGTGGTCGAAGGTGTCGGGGTCGGCGAAGACCTCGGGGTCGCGGTTGGCGGAGGCGATGAGCAGGGCCAGCGCTTCTCCGGCCGGTACGGTGGTGTCGCCGATGACCGTGTCCTGCGTGGTCAGGCGCACCACCATCGACTCGGGTGTGTCGATCCGCAGGATCTCGTTGATGATGCCGGGCCGCGCCTCCGGCTCGTCCCGGTAGGCGGCGAACAGCTCGGGCCGCTGCGTCATCAGCCAGATGCCGTGGTTGATCAGGTGCTTGACGTCGAGGTGGCCCACGGCGAAGAACAGGAAGATGGTGTAGACGACCTCTTCCTCGGTCATCCTGCCCTCGTCCTGCGCGGCGATGAAGGCGTCGATCAGTCCCTCGCCGGGGCGGGCGCGTTTGTCGGCCACGAGCCGGCGGATGTGCTCGGCGAACCAGGCGAACGCCTCCGTGGTGGCGCGGGCTTCCTCGTCGTTGCCGCCGGGGCCGAGGCTCAGGCCGATCTCGTAGGTCTTGCGCTGGATGGTGTCCATCTCGGTCGGCTCGATGCCGAAGATGTGGCAGGTGGTCTCGAAGGTGCACTTCAGCGAGAGGCCGTCGGCCGCGTCCAGGGTGCCGTCGCCCTTCTCGACCTCGTCGAGCACGGCCTCCACGGAGGCGCGCATCACCTTGGACCACTCCTCGACGGCCTTGGGTGTGAACCAGCGGTTGGTGATCCGCCGCAGCCGCGTGTGGTCGGGGGCGTCCTTGCCGAGCATGGTGTGGTGGATCGGGGCGGCCGGCCCGAAGTCGAGCTGCTGCACGCTCAGGCTGGGGTTGCGGATCAGCCGGGCGACGTCCTCGTAGTGGGAGACGACGTACAGGCCGACCGGATGCCGGTAGACAGGGTGCTCCTGCCGCAGCCGCGCGTAGTACGGGTACGGGTCCGCACGGAAGCCGGGGTCACGGAAGGGCAGCAGGTCCTCGGTGGCGGACGCGGGTCCGGCGGTGGTGACGGTCATGTAGTGGCACTCCTCGTATCGGGCGCGAGGCGGAGGGGGAGCTGGGGAGTGGAAGAAGGAGGGGCGGACCAAAGGCCCCGTACCGCGAGAATTATCCAGTCGGATAATTTCGTCAATACTTCGCGGGCACGTAATCAACTCTTTACGCCGCCGGAAACGGACGAGCTCCCGTCGCCTGGCGACGGGAGCTCGTCCTGACCTGCTGTTATGCAGGGATTGGCAGGGGGCGACTACTCTGCGTCTCCCGGCTGCCGGGTCAGCAATGACCGCAGTCTTTTCAGCGCGGCCTCGGTGACGTCCGGCTCGTCGAGGACCAGCTGGTGCAGCACGAGACCCTCCAGGGCGGCGAAGACAAGCCGGGTCAGGGCTGGGCTGGTGCCGTCGGGCAGGCTGCGGGACAGCTCCCTCTCCGTGGCCTGGAAATACTCGTCGTACAGCGCGCGGATCTGCGGCAGCAGCTCGGGCCTGCGTCGGGATTCGAGCATGAGCTCGTACTGGAACGTCTGCATGGCAGGCTCGCGGGTGACCATGTCCGCCAGTCCCGCCGCGAAGTCCGCGATGTCGCCCGTGCCGGGTTCCAGGGAGCTCGTACTCGCGCTGGTGCGCACCGCGTGTTCGAGGGCTGCCTCGATCAGCGCGTCCCGCGAGCCGAAGTGGTGTACCACGAGCCCGTGCGTGACACCCGCCTCCTCCGCGACAGCGCGATAGGTGAGCTTGCGCAGCCCGCCCCGGGCCACCACGCGCACGGCCGCATTGAGCAGGGCCTCACGGCCGGTCCCGTAGTCCACCCGCTTGCGGGGCCTGGCCGGGGGCTTCTCGGAGGAATCGCTCATGAGCGCGACCCTACCCGTACGCCGGGACCGGCAGACCGTCGCAGGAGCGTCAACGCTTCGGCGGGCGGATGCCGCGGAACTCCCAGTCGCCGCCGAGCGCGGTGGACAGGACTTCCTCGGACTCGGTGGGCTGGGCGCCGACGTCGGTGCGTACCGGGGTGGGGCCGGTGACGATGTGGTTGGTGAGTCTGCCGAGGCCCTCCACCTCGACCTCGACGACGTCTCCGGGCTGGACGGGGCGGGAATTGGCCGGGGTGCCGGACAGCAGTACGTCTCCCGGGTAGAGGGTGATGGTGCGGGCGATGTCGGCGACGAGGTAGTGCATGTCCCACTTCATCTCGTCCGTCGTACCGTCCTGGACGACCTCCCCGTTGACGTACGTGCGCAGGGCCTTGCCGTGGAAGTCCCAATCGGTGACCAGGCCGGGGCCGAGGGGGCAGAGGGTGTCGGAGCCCTTGACGCGGAGCATGGAGCCGGCGTCGGTGTCGCGGAAGTCGTGCAGTCCGTAGTCGTTGGCGATCGTGTAGCCGGCGATGTACTCGCCCGCTTCGGCCGGGGAGATGTTGCGCGCGGTCTTCCCGATGACGATGGCGACCTCGCCCTCGTAGTTGAGCCATTTGCAGCCCTCGGGGCGGACGATGGCGCCCTTGTGGGAGTTGAGGGCCGAGGTCGGCTTGTGGAAGTAGGTGGGGGTGTCGGGAAGGTCGATCTGGAACTCGTCGACCCGGCTGCGGTGGTTGAGGTGGACGGCGATGACCTTGGAGGGGACGACCGGGGGCAGGTGCTGTGCGTCCTCGGTCTTGACGCGGCGGCCGTCCCCGGCGACGAGTTCGTCACCGTCGACGGTGACCTGGACGGCGGCGCCGTCGAGGAGGATGCGGCGGTACTCGGGCATGTTACGGACTCCTAGATGCGGCTGTGGGGGGTGCGAGGGGTGGGCAGGCCGGTGCCGGTCCAGCCGTCGGCCGGGCGGTCGAACCAGAGGTGCACCTGGCCGGTGCCGATCGAGTTCTCGTACTCGCCGTACTGACGGGCCTTGGCGACGCAGGCGCGCTCGCCGAGGGCGCCGGCCATCATCAGGTAGTGGAAGAACTTCGCCTCCGGCTTGTACTTCCAGAACTCGTCCATGGTGTCGAGGACCTTGCCGTGCCGGCCCTCCTTGAACCAGGCGATCCGCTCGAAGTCCGCCGCGCGGGCCGCGGGCGTGAAGATGTGCACCGGGTCGCTGGCTTCGTGGTCGCGCAGCTCCCGCAACGGCCAGAACGTGTGCGAGAGGGCACCGGAGGCGATCAGCAGCACGCGTCGCCCCGGGGTGGCGGCGATGCCGTCGGCCAGGGCGCGGCCGAGGCGCAGGTGGTCCTCCATGTCGCCGGTCTGGCAGACGCCGATGGTCACCCACCGCTTGTCGGGCAGACCCTCGCCGAGGAACTTCCAGAGGTTGATGGTGGCGTAGTAGATCGGCAGGTACTCGTCGTCGATCGCGGTGATCCAGGTGCCGTGCTTGTCGGCGAACTTCTCGATGTTCCCGGCCAGTTCGGGATCACCGGGGAAGTCGTACGGCATCCGGCACATCCCGCGCGGCAACTCCTCGGAGGTGAACAGGCCGGCGCGGCGGGCTTGCGCGGTCACGACGAACTCGACGGTGGTGGCCCAATGGGAGTCCAGGACGACGACGGTGTCGTAGTCGTCGCGCTCGAAGACATCCTGACGGAGCTGGTTCAGGCCGGTGACGAGGGTGATCTCCTTGCCCCCGTTGAGCTCCAGCCGGGTCTCCTCGGGCAGCACGATGGTGGGGACGTGGGCCAGCAGGCCCGCCCCGACGATCTCACCCATGGTTCCTCCAACCGCTCGGGGCGGTCACGGTGTTCTTGACGTCGCAGTAGAAGTCGAAGCTCCAGGTGCCGCCCTCGCGGCCGACACCGGAAAGCCGGGAGCCGCCGAAGGGTGCCTGCAGGTCGCGGACGAAGAAGCAGTTCACCCACACCGTGCCCGCGACCAGCCGCGCGGTGATGCGTTCGGCGCGCTCGCGGTTGCCCGTGAAGACGGTGGCGGCCAGGCCGAAGCGGGTGCCGTTGGCGAGCAGGACGGCCTCCTCCTCGTCCGTGAAGGTCTGCAGCGTCAGGACAGGGCCGAAGACCTCCTCCTGCACGATCTCGGAGTCCTGGGCGACACCGGTGAGCAGGGTGGGGGCGTAGTACTGGCCGTCCCCCGGGTGGCCGCCGATGACGGCGCGGGCACCGGCCGCCACGGCCCGCTGCACGAACCCGTCGATCTTCTCCAGCTGGCGGGGGTGGATGTTGGGCCCGATGTCCGTGGCCTCGTCACGCGGATCACCCTGCTTCAGCGCGCTCGCCTTCTCGACGAACCGGCGCGTGAACTCCTCCACGACCGCCTCCTCGACCAGCAGCCGGGTACCAGCCAGGCACACCTGGCCGGCGTTGTCGTACTGCTCCACCGCCAGGTCGACGGCGAGGTCCAGGTCCGCGTCGGCGAACACCAGCAGCGGCGACTTGCCGCCCAGTTCGAGACTCAGGGGCGTGAGGTTCGCGGCCGCCGACTCCGCGATGCGCTTGGCCGTGGGCACCGAGCCGGTGAAGCTGATCCGGCGCACGTCGGGGTGCGAGGTCAGCGCGTCGCCGATCTCGGAGCCGTAGCCCTGGACGACGTTGAGGACACCCGCCGGGAGCCCGGCCTCGGCGGCGATGTCGGCCAGCAGGGAGGCGGTCAGCGGCGACCACTCGGCGGGCTTCAGCACCACTGTGTCGCCGGCGGCCAGCGCCGGCGCGACCTTCCAGGTGGCCAGCATGAGCGGGGCGTTCCACGGGGTGATCAGGACGCAGGGGCCGGCCGGGTCCCAGCTGACGTGGTTGGTGTGGCCGCGCGTCTCGAAGTCCTCGTGCTCCAGCGACAGCAGCCAGTCCGCGAAGAAACGGAAGTTGTGGGCGACCCGCGGCATCACCCCACGGCGGTGGGAGCGCAGAAGGGCTCCGTTGTCGATGGTCTCGACGATGGCGAGCGCTTCGATCCGCTTCTCGACCCCGTCGGCGATCGCGTGCAGGATGCGGGCGCGTTCCGCGCGGGAGGTGGCGGCCCAGGCGGGGAACGCGGCCTTCGCGGCGGCCACGGCGGCGGCCGCCTCCATGGCCGTGCCCCGGGAGATGTCGCCGATCGTGCTGCCGTCGATGGGCGAGACGTCCTCGAACGTCTGTGTCGCGGCGACGCGCTCGCCGCCGATCCAGTGCCGGGTGTCGACGGCGACCCCGGCCACGGTGATGATGTGTTCGCTCATGCTCTGTTCCTCCGGTCTCACGAGGTGGTGGGGTCTACTCGGCGCCGGAGGTGCCGGATTCCAGCAGTCGGCCGCCGTCCCAGACGACGCCGACCTGGCGGTAGTAGGCGGCGATCGGCTCGCGGATCTCCAGGCGGGCCAGTTCTTCGGTGGGCGCCTCGAACAGCTCCAGCTCGGCGTCGCCGCGCCAGGCCTGTCCCGCCTCGAAGGACGCGGCGCCCGACTCGATCAGCTCGTCGAGGGCGAGGCCCTTGCCCTTCTCGATGGAGGGCAGCCAGCGGTGGTGGGCCATCGGGTGGGCGTTGACGAAGCCGTTCGTCTCCGACGGCTCGCGCAGGGTGACCACGGTGTGGGCGAGGCGCCGGTCGGCGGCGGCGAGCGTGGCGCCGAAACGGGCCCCCGCCTCGATGCGCGGGGCGGGCCCGTAGGGGTGCGGGCGGGTCTGGTGGATCGAGCCGAGCTTCTTCGGGTAGCCCTGGTGCAGCCCGCGTGCGATGGCGAAGTCCTTGTCGACCCAGATGTAGACGCAGCGCGAGTACGTCTGCCCGCGGTACTTGCAGCGGACGACCGCGAAGGCCTCCTTGTACTGGGAGAGCACCGGGTCGAGCAGTTCCTCGCCGGACGCCGAGCAGGACTGCCAGTCGGCCCAGATCAGCGCGACCGCGCCCGGGTCCTCGTCGGCGAGCTCCAGGGGCTCTGGAAGCAGCTCACGCACGCGGGCCGGGTCGGTGCGGTACTCGACGGTGAGCAGGTCCCCGGAGTACCGATAGGGCGGTGAGGGGATCAGCGACGAGGCTCCGCTCGCCGTCTTGGGGAAGAAGAATCCACGGACGGTGGTCATGATCAGCAAGGTCCTTAGGCGGAGGGGGCGGGCTGCTTGAGCAGTTCGGCGCGGTAACGGGAGGCGGCGGCCGCCGCGGCCTGACCGCCCAGGGCGACGACACCGGCCAGCCGGGCACCGGCGTGGTAGCCGACGACGACGTCACCGTCGAGGTCGCCCTCCAGTACGCGCACGTCCTCCTTGCCGAGTACCGGTGCCCCGAAGGACTGCAGGCGGAAGTCGTGCTGGTCGCTCCAGAAGGTGGGCAGCGGCGCGAACGAGGACAGGTCGTGGCCGGTGCCGCTCAGCCCGGCGACCAGGGTCTTCGCGGCGTGCTTGGCGGTGTCCGTGGGGATGCACCAGTGCTCCACACGGCGCGGTACGCCGTCGTAGCGGGCGTTGGGGAAACGGGCGACGTCACCGACGGCCACCACGTCGGGCCGTCCGCCGACGCGCAGGTGCTCGTCGGTGAGCACGCCGTCGCTCAGGTCGAGGCCGTTGCCGTCCAGCCACTCGGTGTTGGCGACCGAGCCGACCGACTCAACCACCACATCGGCGGGCAGGACGGTGCCGTCGCCGAGGGCGACGCCGGTGACATGGTCGTCGCCGGTGAAGCCGGTCACGCCCGTGCCGAGGGCGAAGCGCACGCCGCGTTCTTCGTGGCGCTTCAGCAGGGCCCTGGCGAGGAGCTCTCCCAGGGGGCCGACCATCGGCAGCGGCAGCGGGTCGACTACGGTCACCTCGCGGGCGCCCAGAGCGACGGCGGTGGCGGCGACCTCGCAGCCGATGAAGCCGCCTCCGACGACGACCACCCGGGCTCCGGGCCTGGTGAGGGCCTGTCGCAGGCCCTGCGCGTCGTCGATGGTGCGGACCGTGTGCCGGCCGGCGAGCGGGCCGGGGCAGCGCAGGCGCCGGGGCCGCATTCCGGTGGCGACGACCAGTCCGTCGTACGTGAGTGCCTCGCCGTCGTCGAACTCGACGATGTTCTCAGCGAGCCGCGCGGCGACGACCTTGGTGCCCAGCCGCCACTCCGCGTCGGCCACGCTCGCCCGCGGGCGGAAGGCGAGGGACTCGAAGGGTGCCTTGCCGGCCAGGACCTCCTTGGACAGGGGCGGCCGGTTGTAGGGCATGTGCGGCTCGTCACCGACGAGCGTGATGGCTCCGGTCCAGCCGGCAGCCCGCAGCTGCTCGGCCGCGCGCAGACCGGCCATGGAGGCGCCGGCCACGACGATGCGTGCGTTCATCATCAGCCCTCGATACGGATGGCCTGGAGCGGACACACGTCTGCGGCTTCCTCGACCTCGTCGCGCAGCGCGTCGTCGGGGTCGGAGACGTAGGCCAGGTGGCCGCTGTCGTCCATGGAGAAGACATCGGGGGCGGCGAAGACGCACTGGCCGTGGTCCTGGCACTTGTTCATGTCGACGACGACCTTCATGGCCAGTCCTCCTGAAAGTGAGGGCGTCGGGGCGGGGGCAAGGGGAAGAAAAGGGGCCCGACCGCTGTCGGCCGGGCCCCGGCCAAGGGCCCGGCGACTGACGGGGGCCCTTACTCATTTGGCTTCAAACAACATAAGAAGCCGTCCACCCCTGGTCAATACCTATCCATGCGGATAATTTTTTTCCATCCCCTCTTGTGGGGCGTCCGCAACCCCCATACCGTTTGGCATCAAACAAGTCCGCCCGTGCCCCCAACAGCACCGGCCCTCTGACTTCCCTCGCCACCCACATCCCCCAAGCGCCCGAGGAGACATCGGTGAGCGCAGCTCCAACCCCCAGCGTCCGTCAGCACATGCAGCGGCTCGCCGCCGAGGGCATCGACGTGGTGCGCGTGACATATCCCGACCTCATCGGCACCGACCGCGCACGCGACATCCTGCTGGACCACCTGCCGTCGGCCTGCGACCACGGCCTGGCCTTCTGCCGGGCCGTCTACCACACCAGCCCCCAGGGCGACGTGGTCCCCGTCTCCGGCGGTCTCGACGCCGGCCTGCCCGACATCACCGTGCGACCGGACCTGGACAGCCTGGCCCCCCTCCCCTGGGAGCCCGGCGTCGCGTCCTGCCTCGCCGACGTCACCGACCCGGCCACCGGCCTGCCCGCACCGGAGTCGCCCCGCGATCTTCTGCGCACCGTCCTCGCCCGGTGTGCCGAACACGGCCTGCGTCCGGTGGTCGGCCCCGAGCTCGAGTACTTCCTCTGCGACGAGGACCCTGCCTACCCGAGCGGCTGGAAGCGTTACTCGGGCGCCGCCGGCGTCGTCTACACAGCCGGTCTGCGCGCCGACGGCAACAATCATCTGCTCCGCACGCTGCGTCTGCTGCGGGACATGAACATCGGCGCGACCAGCGGCAACCACGAGTTCGACGGCGGCCAGTTCGAGATCAACCTCACCCACTCCGAAGCCCTGTCCGCCGCGGACCGCGCCTTCCGCTTCAAGTCCGCGATCAAGGAGCTGGCCCGGAAGGAGGGGAAACTCGCCACGTTCATGGCCAAGCCGTTCAACGATGCCGGCGGCTCCGGTTTCCATCTCCACCTGTCCTGCGACAACGACGAGGGCGGCAACGCCTTCGACGATCCCGCCGGGCCGTACGGGCTGTCCGCCACCGCCCGCCACGCCGTCGCCGGCATCCTCGCCCACGCCCCGGCCCTGGCCGCACTGGCCAACCCGACCGTGAACTCCTACAAGCGTTTCGGTCCCGACACCCTCGCGCCCTGGCTGATCGACTGGGGCCTGGACAACCGCAGCGCCATGGTCCGCATCCCGCCCGAGCGCGGCTCCGGCGCACGGTTCGAACTGCGCCTGGGTGACGCCAGCGCCAACCCGTACCTGCTGATCGCGGGCACGGTCGCCGCCGCGCTGCTCGGGGTGCTGGCTGGCGAGGAGCCCCCCGCCCCACTGGAGGGGTACGGCTACGACACCGCCAAGGCAGCAGTACTGCCCATGAGCCTGCCGGCCGCGCTGGACGCCCTGGAAGCGGACACGGAACTGACCGACGTCCTCGGCAAGGACTTCACCGCTTCCTTCCTCTCCTACAAGCGCAACGAGATCGAACGCTTCCAACGGCACGTCACCGACTGGGAGTTCACCGAGTACGCCTACCACCTGTGACGACTGGGAGCCATGCGATGACGACCGAGACCCCGACCGCCGCCGTGAACGAGCCGATGCCGCTTGCGGACGTCAACCTCGCCGACCTGGACAACTTCACCGACGGGATCACCCCGTGGCGGATGTTCCACACCCTGCGTCACCAGGACCCGGTGCACTGGCAGCCCGAGGAGGCCCCCAACTCCGGCTTCTGGGCGGTGACGCGGCACGCCGACATCGCCCGCGTCGACCGCGACGCCGAGACCTTCACCTCGATGAAGTTCGTCAACCTCGAAGAGGTCGACGAGGACCAGATCAAGACGCGTGCCTCCATCCTGGAACTGGACGGCGTCCGCCACCGCGCCATGCGCAGCCTGCTCCAGCGCCAGTTCGGCGCGAGCGTCATCAACAGCTACACCGACTTCCTGCGCGGCCTGACCGCCACCACGCTGGACGCGGCGCTCGCCAAGGGGAGCTTCGACTTCGTCAAGGAGGTCTCCGCCGACTTCCCCATCAACGTCCTCGCCCGCCTCCTCGACGTTCCGCCGGAGGACAACCAGCAGCTCATCGACTGGGGCAACCGCATCATCGGCAACACCGACCCCGACTACGCCGACGTCCTGCTCGACAGCGCGGAGAGCGAGCAGTACCGGCACCTCCCGTTCCGCTCGCCCGCCTCGCTGGAGGTCTTCGAGTACGGCCGTGAGCTGGCCCGGCAGCGGCGCGGCGGCGACGGCACGGACCTGGTGTCCAGGCTGGTGAACACCACCCCGAGGGACGGCGTTCCCCTCACGCCGCAGGACTTCGACAACTACTTCCTGCTCCTCGTCGTGGCCGGCAACGAGACCACCCGCCACACCATCACCCACTCCATGCTGGCCCTCCTCCAGCACCCCGAGCAGCTGGCCCGGCTCCAGGAGGACCCGTCCCTGATCCCCGTCGCGGTGGAGGAGTTCCTGCGCTGGGCGTCGCCCGTCTACCACTTCCGCCGCACGGCGACCCGGGACGTGGAACTGGGCGGCAAGCGCATCAAGGAGGGCGACAAGGTCGTCATGTGGTACGCCTCCGGCAACCGCGACGAGGCGGTCTTCGGCAACCCGTACGACTTCGACGTCGCCCGCGCCGACAACGACCACGTGACCTTCGGCAAGGGCAGCCCCCACCTGTGCCTGGGCAACCTCCTCGCCCGCACCGAGATCCGCATCATGTTCGAGGAGCTCATCCCGAGGATCGCCGACATCCGTCTGACCGGCGAAGTCCCGCGCGTGCGCTCCAACTTCGTCAACGGCATCAAGAAGCTGCCGGTCGCAGTCACCCTCGCCTGACCGCCTTCCCGAGCCGCCCAGAAGATGCGGCCGCCCGGGGCGCCCCGCCCCGCACGAGCGGCCGCACCTCTCGTCCGCCCGCCAAAAACACTCGGCCCGAGGATCACCACGATGACCACTCCCCGCATGCAGCTCGTCCTGAGCGAGAACTGGACCATGACCGGAGGCCGCGCGGATCTGCCGACCCTGATCCGCTGGGCCCGCGAGGCCGAGGACGCCGGATTCGACTCCGTCATGATCAGCGAACACATCGTGCTCGGCCCCGACGCCGGAGCAGGTGGCGTGATGGGCAACCCCCGCGACTACGCCCTGCCCGGCAACCAGGACCCCCACACCCCGTGGCCCAACTCGCTCATGCTGCTCAGCGCGATCGCCGCCGTCACCGAGCGCGTGCGTCTCGCAGCGTCGGCGGTCATTGCTCCCCTGCGGCATCCCCTGCTCCTGGCCCGTGAGCTCGGCACCCTCGACCTTCTCTCCGAGGGCCGCCTGATCGTGCTGCCCAACGTCAGCTGGAGCCGGGACGAGTACGCGGCACTCGGCGTCCCGTTCTCCCGGCGCGGCAAGCTCCTCGACGAGCACCTGGAGATCTGGGCGAAGTTGTGGGGCCCCTCTCCCGTGTCTCACGAGAGCGAGTACTACGCCTTCCAGGACGTCTACTTCGAGCCCAAGGCATACTGCCCGGACGGCCCCCGACTGTGCTTCGGTGGCGCGGGCATGCACGACGCGATGGTCCGCAGGATCGTCCGGTACGGCCACGCCTTCAACCCGCTGGGGAAGGTGACGCCCGAGCAGATGCAGACGCTGAAGACCGCGATGGCCGCCGCGGGCCGCGACATCGCCGATCTGGAGATGATCGGCGGCACCCGCGCCGTGTTCCCCGACGACGACTCCTGCGCCGACCTCGCCCAGGCCCTCGAGCCCGTCCCCGAGCAGATGGCCCAAGGATTCACCACCTTCTGCGTCAAGCCCTCGCAGTTCACCGACGATCCGAACGGAGTGGGCGCGTTCTGCCGCGAGGTGATGCGCCGCGTGGAGTCCCTGACCGCCTGACGGCGCCGATTCGGTGTCCCGCATCGCGGCCCGAGCGGCCCGCTGACGACGAATGGCACCGGGCCGCGGAAGAGCGAACCGAACGAGCCGAGGACCGCAGCATGACGACTTTCGACGAAGCTGCCGGCACCCGTCCCTCCACTCCCGCTGAAGCCACTCGAAACGATCCCCATCGCCTCCCCGACGTGTTCGGCCTGGTCGTCGGCATCCTCGGCGGAACCGGCCCGCAGGGGCGCGGCCTCGCCTACCGGGCTCGCTGGCGCGGGCCAACAGGTCATCATCGGGTCAGGAGACGCCGCCCGGGCCGCCTCCGCGGCAGCAGACATCGGCCCTGACGTCCGCGGCGCTGACAACGCCACGACCGCGCGGAAGAGCGATCTGGTGATCGTCGCCACTCCCTGGGAGGGGCATGCCGAGCTGCTGGCCACGCTCCGCGATGAACTCGCCGGCAAGATCGTGGTCGACTGCGTCAACCCCCTCGGCTTCGACAAGAAGGGAGCCTACGCACTCAGGCCCGAGGAGGGCAGCGCCGCCCAGCAGGCTGCCGCGCTGCTGTCTGACTCCCGGGTGACCGCTGCGTTTCACCATCTCTCCGCCGTCACTCTGGAAGACCGGCAGATCGAGAAGATCGACACGGACGTACTCGTCCTGGGCGACGAACGCGCCGCCACCGACACCGTCCAGGCACTCGCCTCACGCCTCCCGGGCGCACGCGGCCTCTACGGCGGACGACTGCGCAACGCCCACCAAGTGGAGTCGCTGGTAGCCAACCTGATCTCGGTGAACTGCCGCTACAAGGCCCACGTCGGCCTGCGCCTCAGCGACGTCTGAGAGGACTCCCAGCATCTTTCACCGAGCCCCGCCCTCACGTTTCGCCTCCGATCCGGTACGGCCATGGGACGCAACCAGGCTTCATCGGCACCGGACAGCAAGGTCCCCAGTCGTGCCCCACGGAGTGGTGTAGCCATGTGGACGGCGCGCTGACACAAAGCCTGTAGCCGGGCCGCGCGGTGGAGCTTCCTGTGCGGCCGGCCGGCTGGCTACAGCGGCATGACCCACAAAGTTCCCGGGTGCCGGGCGGATCACCACCGCGATCTGCGGCATCACGAAGGCGGCTCGACTACACCACACCACCCGCCAGGACACCATCTCTCCGTGGTCGCCGCGCGCACCGTGAACAGCCACCGCCGCCGCACGCCAACGATCCCCATAGGTCTGACAGCAGCCTCATTCCTGCAGGCATAGACGAACCCGCCCTCGTTCCGGTCTTCAACCTGGCGACGACGCGCGGGTTCAGCGGTTGCCCCCTCCAAGAATCCGCGAACTCGCCTGCTTCTGTTCGGATACGCGCCTGGCGAGGTTCTGGGCAGATCGGCTCGCGACGTACTGGGTGAGTATCCAGCCGAGTTCAGCGGGCCCCTCGGCGCTTCCGCGGCCCTGAAGCCGACGGAAACGCTCGGCATGCGGTCGGTACGACACCGGGACGGCCGTGGGCTGCCCGTAGCCCTGAGCCTGATTCCGCTGGCCCATGGCCAGGAGCGGGTCATGTGGTTGATGGTGGCGATGGACGGGGATCGGGCACGGCAGAACGCCATTGACCAGGCCACGCTGGCCGGGCTCTCCCACCAGTCACCGATCACCCTGGTCATCTACGACGTCGACGCCCGCATCCAGTGGATCAACACTGCCGTCGAGGAACAGTTCGGCGTGAAGCTGGAGAGTGTCGCGGGAAAGCGCCTGCCGGAGGTCGAACCGGGCGGGATGGTGCTCTCCGAGGGCGGCGGAATCGAGGCCGATGTCGAAGAGCCCATCCGCAGGGCTTTGCGTACCGGCGAGCCCGTGATCGATGTCCGCTACCGGAGCACCAGACGCTTCGGCACCCATCACCAGCGGGTCTGGTCCGTTTCCTACTTCCGGTTGCAGGACGACGTCGGACAGCCGATCGGGGTCTGTGAAGTCGGTCTGGAGATCACTGACCGCTACGTAGCCGGTCAGCGCCTGGCGTTGCTGAGCCGGGCCGGCGGCAGCATCGGCAGAACCCTGGACATCCGGCGCACGGCCGACGACCTGGCGGAACTCGTGGTCCCCGAGTTCGCGGACGCGGTGACCGTGGATCTCCTGAGGCCAGTGCTGAGCGGCCAGGAACCCCCGCCCCTCGACGGCGGCACTGACGGGGACCTGTGCCGGGTGTCCGAACGGGCACAGGACGCCGCAGCGGGAGTCCCCGTGGCCGCCCCAGCCACCGTGACGCACTGTCTGACAGACGCAACACCCCGTACAGACCCGGCCAGCGGCGTACTCGTCCTCCCCTTGGCGGCCCGAGGGGTCGTCCTGGGGGTCGCCTCCTTCGCCCGGACCGCTCCGCGCGATGCCTTCGACGGAGAGGAAGTCGCACTCGCCGCAGAACTGGCCTCCCGCACCGCCGTCTGCGTGGACAACGCTCGCCGGTACACCCGTGAGCACGCGACTGCGCTGATGCTGCAGCGCGACCTGCTGCCCCGTGCTCTGCCACGGCCGACGGGGGCAGAGATCGCTCATCGCTATGTGCCCGCGGCAGGGCCGGTCGGCGTCGGCGGGGACTGGTACGACGTCATCCCGCTCTCCGGTGCGAGGGTGGGACTGATCGTCGGTGATGTAGCGGGACACGGCACGGGAGCGGCCGCCACGATGGGGCGTCTGCGCACCACCGTCGCCGCTCTCGCGGCACTCGATCTCGCGCCGGACGAACTGCTCGCCCGTCTGGACGACCTGGTGGCCCGAGCCGGAGCCACGGGGCTGGAAGACGACGGAGCCGAGGATCAGGCGCTGGGTGTGACCTGCCTGTACGCGGTCTACGACCCGGTGTCCCGGCACTGCGTCATGGCGCGCGCGGGGCACCCGCCACCAATCCTGGTCACAGCCGACGGAGACGCCGAGATCCTGGACCTGCCCGCCGGTCCACCGTTGGGGCTTGGTGGCCTGCCGTTCGAGAGTGCCGACTTCGAACTGCCTGAGGACAGCAAGCTGGCCCTGTTCACCGATGGCCTCGTCGAAAGCCGCGAGCGCGACATCGATATCGGTCTTCGTGCGCTGCGCGACACACTCTCGCACCACAGCTCCGGTCCCCTGGAGGTGGCCTGCGAGTCTGTCATCGACGCGCTCCTACCGAGCCCGCCACAGGACGATGCGGCTCTTTTGCTGGTTCGAGTGCACTCTCTCCCGGATCCCCTGGTTGCCACCTGGGACATCCCCGCCGACCCCGGAGAGGTAGCCCGTGCCCGATCACTGGCATGCGAGAAGCTCGGTGAATGGGATGTGGAGGAAGAGACAGGTTTCGTTGTCGAGCTCGTTGTCAGCGAACTGGTCACCAATGCGATCCGCTACGGTGGCGCCCCGATCCGTCTTCGACTCATCCCTGACCGCGATCTGATCATCGAGGTGTCCGACAGCGGCCATACCTCTCCGCACCTGCGGTGGGCCGCGATGGAGGATGAGGGTGGCCGTGGCCTGTTCCTCGTCGCCCAGGTCACGGAGCGCTGGGGCACGCGCTACACATCGACCGGCAAGACGATCTGGACCGAGATATCGCGGGCGACGCACGAACTGCCGGGACTCCTGTCGGCCTGAGGAACCACTCTGCCCATCCCAGTGGCCGAAGATTGGGTTGTCGAGGGCAGTACCGTGCGATCACTGATCTGTCATCACGCTGGTGAGCCAGTTGCCGTGCTGTTGACCGTGCCGCCGGGGCGGCTGCGGTGGGAGCCCGTCGGGGAACTGTGAGCCTTCGACGAATCGGGACCGGCAGAGTGGACCCTGGATTCACTGGCAGCGGCAGCGCGGGCCGCAGGGATCGACGTGAGCCGCTCGCAGGTTCGTCGCATCCTGCTCGCCGAGGGCGTGCGCTGGCGCCGCACCCGGTCCTGGACACACTCGAAGGGCCCGGACTTCGTCCCAAAACGACACGGATCATCGGCCTCTACACCCACCCGCCCGACGACGCGACGGTGATTTGCGCCGACGAGCTGGGGCCGGCGATCCCACGGGCCTTCCCGCCCGCACCCGCCTGGTCACCCGACGGGCACCGGATCAAAGCGGAACTCGACTACAGCCGCGGACCGGAGAAGACGTGGGTCTACGGCGGCCTGCGACCCGCCGACGGCCAGGCCGTCACGATGACCGCTTCCTCCCGCAACAGCGTCTTCTACCAGCAGTTCCTGCAACAACTCGAGGACGCCAACCCCGGACTGGGAGATCTGGATCGTCACCGACAACCTGTCCAGTCACAACAGACTGTCCACCCGGGCCTGGCTCGAGGACCATCCCGCAACCGGAATAGGAGCTGCCGGGCCAGATGCAGCCGGGTTTCACCTGAACTGGCGATACGACGACACCTGTTGCACCTGGCAGTGTCAACGGGACCAGTGCTGAGCTGCACGAATCCCCCTCGGCCAGCCTCGCGCCACAGTCGGCTCTCTGGAGAAATCCTGTATTGCACAGTGATCAGGAGGTTCCTGATCGACGAGGCGAGGGGCACTGAGCGCGGAAAGCTTCGCCGACGTATCGCCACCAGCCTCGGTGATGACGCCCGGTTTCGATCAGTTTCCGGCACCTCGCCACGATGGGCACTTGCCTCTCATCGGTCAGGCACCGTCTGGCAAGGCGAACTCGACGAGCTGATCAGGAGCCGCTTGGGAGGTTCGCGGGGTATGGATCACTGCGATCTCGCCTTCCAGTCGGACTCCAGGAGCCGCAGCTGCTGAAGCAGGCCGCCCTCACCGGTCCGCTGCAGACCTTCCGCCTGGGCCCGGTTCACGAATCTCGTCGATCAGCTGGTCGTCCACAGCCCTGGCCGCCACAGCCTTCGAGGACTCGGCAGCCCCGGACTTGGTCACGTTCTCACCAGTCATCTACGCGTATTCCATGATCGGGAGTTGCACCGAGCGTCTTGCAGTCCGCTGTCCCGAGTCGGGTGGAGCCGAGCAGTCCTGTTGCCTCTCACTTGCCGAAGCCGGCGGTGAGTCCGCCGATGAGCTGGCGGCGGCCCAGGACGTAGAGCACGAGGATGGGCAGCGTGGAGAGGACCACTGCTGCCAGGATCGCCGGGACGTTGATGGTGAACTCGCCCTGGAAGCTCCACACGAACAGGGGCAGTGTCCTCTTGTCCGGGCTCTGGGTGAGGATCAGCGGGAAGAGGAAGCCGTTCCAGACGTTCAGGGCGTCGTAGATGACGACCGTGATCAGAGCGGGGCGGGACAGGGGAAGTGCGAGGCTCCACAGCATGCGCCAGTGGCCGGCGCCGTCCGCGCGCATCGACTCGTACAGTTCGTCGGGGATGTCGCGCAGGAAGTTGACCAGGATGATCACGGTCAGCGGGATCGCGAACGCCGCCGAGGGAAGGACGATCGCTCCCAGGGTGTCGTACATCTGTGCCTTGGCGATCAGGTAGTAGACCGGGATGATCGTCGCCTGGAGAGGGATGGCGAGGCCCAGCAGGAAGACGCTGAACGCCCAGCGCAGGGCCCGGCTGGTGCCGCGCACGATCGCGTAGGCCGCCAGGAAGGAGACGACGACGGTCAGCAGCGTCGCGCCGACCGTGACCAGCGTGCTGTTGAGGAGGTAGTGCGTGAAGCCGTTGTCGAGGACCTGCCGATAGTTGTCCAGGGTGGGGTGTGAGGGGACGGAGAGCGGGTTGGCGTCGAAGAAGCCCTCGCGGGTGCGCAGGCTGGTGACGAGGACCCAGTAGACCGGCACGAGGACGATCACCAGCCAGAGCAGTCCGCCCACTGCACCGAGCGGGTTGGCGCGGCGCAGGCTGGTGAGCGGGTTGCGCCGCGGGTGTGCCGGCGGCGGTTCGCCCTGGGGCGGTGTGCTGGGGGAACCGGTGGACGGGGCGTGGGAGAGCAAGGACATCACATACCTGCCTGCTGGCTGCGCATCCGGTTGAAACCGGAGAACCGGGTGAGGGCGAGGGAGACGACGAGTCCTGCCACGACGAGCACCACGGAGATGGCGCTGGCGAGGCCCATCTCGTTGCTCTGGAAGCCCGTGATGTACATGTCGAGCGGCAGGATGCGGGTGGCGTAGCCGGGGCCGCCGCCGGTGAGGACGAAGACCAGGTCGAAGTAGGTGAGTGAGCCGACGACCATCAGCGTCGAGGACGTGACGATGGTGTAGCGCATCTGGGGCAGGGTGATGTGCCAGAACTGGGCGAGGCGGCCCGCGCCGTCGATCGACGCGGCCTCGTAGAGCGAGGCGGGGATCTGCCGGGCTCCGGCTTGGTAGAGCAGGGTGTGGAAGGGCACGAACTGCCAGGTGATGACGAACACCACCGCGTAGAAGGCCAGTTGGGGGTCGCCGAGCCAGTCCTGGCCGAGAATGGGCAGGTTCAGGGCTGCGCCGAGGCCGAAGTTGGGGTCGAGGAGGTTCTTGAAGATGACGGCGATCGCGGCCGTGGAGATCAGCAGCGGGACGAAGTAGAAGACGGCGAACAGGGCGCGGTAGCGCTGTTTTCCGGCGACGAAGACGCCCAGCAGGAGGCTGATCGGGGTCTGCACGATCCAGGAGAACACCATCAGCTTGACGGTGAGCCACAGGGCGTGCCGGGTGACGTCACTGGTCAGTGCCTCGCGCCAGTTGTCTGCTCCCGCCCACGCGGGGCTGCCCAGACCGTCCCAGCGCGTGAAGCTCAGGTAGATCACGATCGCCATCGGCACGAGCGCGAACAGGGCGAACAGCAGCAGCGCGGGCAGGGCCATGAGGAACGGCGGGCCGCCGGCACTGGAACGCGCCGACGGGGCCTTGGATGCGGTGGAGGCGCTCACCCCTGCGCCGCCTTGTCCATCTGGGCGCAGAACTGCTGCGGGCTGATCTGGCCGAGGAAGAGCTGGTCGAGGTGGGTGAGCAGGTCGTTGCCGAGTTCGGGGGTGAGCGCCTGGTCCCAGGAGAGCTGGAAGCTCTTGGCGTCGCGGGCGAGGCCGTAGACGTACGTCGTCCAGTCCGCGTTGTCGGTGGTCTTGAGCTTGGCATCGAGGTCCTTCACCGGCGGGACGTCGCCGTTCTTGAGGAGGCTGTCGATGTAGGTGTCGTTGTAGACGCCGTCCTTGAGGTAGGCCACCGCGGTCTTCTTCTCCTTGGCGCTCGCCTGCGCCGACACGGAGAAGAAGTTGGCCGTGTTGCCGACGATGTTGCTCGCGTCGCCCTTGCCGCCGGAGACGGCCGGGAAGCCGGACCAGCCGAGGTTGCCGGCGGAGACGAACTTCGGCGAGCCGGTCGCCATCGTGCCGTAGGCCCAGCTGCCCTGGAGGATCATCGCGGCCTTGCCGGTGTAGAGCTGGGCCTCGGCCTGGCCGGTGTCGGCGGAGACGGAGGTGAAGCCCTTGGCGAAGCCGCCGGCGTCCACAAGCTGCTTGATCATCTCCGCGGCCTTGAGGACGGCCGGGTCCGACCATGCGCCCTTCTTGCCGGCGGCGATGTTCGCGAAGGTCTCGGGTCCGCCGACGCGGTCGACGAGGTACTCCAGCCACATCAGGTCGGGCCACTTGGAGGCGCCGCCCATGGAGATCGGCGCGATGCCCTTCGCCTTGAACTTCTTCACCAGGGCGAGGAGGTCGTCCCAGGTCCTCGGCGGCTCGGCGCCCACCTTCTCAAGCAGCTGCTTGTTGAAGTACAGGACCACCGGCTGCACGCCGTTGACCGGGACGCCGTAGGTCTTGCCGTCGAAGGTGGTGGACTTCAGTACCGAGGGGAAGATGCGGTTCTTCCACGCGGGGTCGGCGTTCAGATCGGCGGTGAGGTCGGCGACCTTGCCCGCGTCCACATAGGTCTTCAGGCCGCCGCCGCCCCAGTTCTCGAACAGGACCGGCCCGTTTCCGGCGCCCACGGCGGTGCGCAGCTTCTGCTTGTAGGGGTCGTTCTGGAAGTACTGGTAGTTGATCTTGCTGTCGGGGTGCTCCTTGTTCCACTCCGTGGCGGAGGCCCGAAAGGTCGCTTCGGAGCCCTGGGTCAGTGCCCACGCCAGCGCGCCGTCACCGGAGCTGCCACCGGCGGTCCGCCCGCTGCTGCCGCAGGCGGTGAGGGTCAGGGCCAGGACCGCCGCCGAGGCGGTGACCAGGACACGGGAGGGGATTCTCGCGGGCATGGGGAGCTCCTTCGGCTCTTCAGAGGTTCGAATGCGCCGGACGGCTCGTAGGGCTCGCCAGCAGCGCGATACGTGGTTCGAAACTTTTCGAAACCTCTGCGTTTTCTGGCCGACAAATTAGGTGCCAGTTTGAGGCTGGTCAAGATGCTGGTCGAAATAAATTTCTGCTCCAGACCTGCGCTGGACCACTCCGAAACCTTGCGCTACCTTCCCCGTAAACCTTCGAAAGGACCAGCATGGCGAAGAGAGCCGTCGAGCGGACGACCCTGACCGGCATCGCCGAGGCAGCCGGGGTCTCGGTGGCCACCGTGTCGAAGGTGGTCAACGGCCGCAGTGACGTCTCGCCCGAGACCCGGGCCCGCGTCGAGCAGTTGCTGGTCGAACGCGACTACGTGGCCCGTGGTCCGGGGGGCGCGCAGTCGCCGGTACGGACCATCGATCTGACCTTCGACCAGCTGGTCAACCCCAACAACCTGGTGATCACCCAGGGTGTGACGCAGGCCGCGGCCGAGGCCGGTGTCGACGTCGTCATCGGCACCGCGCCCGACGACCCCCTGGGCGCCGCCTGGGCCCGGAAAGTCACGAACGCGGGGCGGGAGGGCGTCATCCTGGTGACGTCCGAGCTGACCGCCCGCCAGCGCGCGCAGTTCGCGCAGCACGGCATCCCGCTGGTGCTCATCGACCCGATGAACGTGCCCGACGACACCGTGCCCAGCATCGGCGCAACGAACTTCAGCGGCGGCATGGCCGCGACCGAACACCTGCTGAAACTCGGCCACCGCCGGATCGCGATGATCGAGGGACGGCATGACGCCGTATGCAACACCGCCCGCCTGCACGGCTACCAGGCCGCACTCAGCGGTGCCGGCCTCACCCCCGATCCCCTCCTCATCAAGCGGGGAGCCTTCCGGTTCGAACCCGCCTACCAGGCCGCCCAGGAGCTCTTCGCCCTCGACGACCCGCCCACGGCCGTCTTCGCCGGAAACGACCTGGAGGCGTTCGGAGTCATCGAGGCCGCCCGGATCCAGGGACTGCGCGTGCCGGAGGACGTCAGCGTTGTCGGCTTCGACGACACCGCCGCCGCCAGCACCTCGGCCCCGCCCCTGACCACCGTCCGGCAGCCCTTCGCCGAGATCGGCCGCGCCGCACTGCGCACCCTGCTCCGGCTCACCGCGGGCGAACCCCTGGACAGCCACCGGGTGGAACTGGCCACCCAGCTCGTCGTCCGGTCCTCCACCGCACCGCCGCCCACCCCTTCGCCTTCCTGAATCACACGCGCCGTCCTGCGACACCACCCCGAGGAACGCACCATGACCACACCTTGGGCCGATCCGGCCTGCCCCCGTACCGACAGGGTCGAGGCCCTGCTCGCGGAGATGACCCTGGAGGAGAAGCTCGCCCAGCTCGGCAGCGCCTGGCCCGGCGTCGAGCGCGTCAGCGGCAACGTGGCCCCGATGCAGGACGTCTTCGCCCGCCACACCGACTTCGAACAGGCCAGCAAGGACGGCCTGGGCCACATCACCCGCCCCTTCGGCACCAAGCCGGTCGATCCCGCCGAAGGAACGCGTAAACTCGCTTCCCTCCAGCGCGAGTTGATGGAGAACACGCGGCTCGGCATCCCCGCCATCGCCCACGAGGAGTGCCTGACCGGGTTCACCGCCTACTACGCGAGCGTCTTCCCCACCCCTCTCGCCTGGGCCGCCGCCTTCAACACAGACCTCGTCGAACGCATGGCCCACGCCATCGGCACCAGCATGCGCCAGGTCGGCGTCCACCAGGGCCTCTCACCCGTTCTGGACGTCGTACGCGACTACCGCTGGGGCCGGGTCGAGGAGACCCTCGGCGAGGACCCGTACCTCGTCGCCACCACCGGCAGCGCCTACGTACGCGGCCTGGAGAACGCCGGGATCATCGCCACGCTCAAGCATTTCGCCGGGTACTCCGCCTCCAAGGCCGCCCGCAACCACGCCCCCGTCTCCATGGGGCCCCGCGAGTTCGCGGACGTCATCCTGCCGCCGTTCGAGACCGCGATACGCGAGGGCGGTGCCCGCTCGGTGATGAACTCCTACGCCGACGTCGACGGCATGCCCGCCGGCGCCGACGCCGGGCTCCTGACCCGACTCCTGCGCGAGGACTGGCAATTCGAGGGCACGGTCGTCTCCGACTACTGGTCCATCGCATTCCTGCGCACCATGCACCGCATCGCCGCCGACTACGGCGAGGCCGGCGCCCGCGCCCTCACGGCGGGCATCGACGTCGAACTGCCCGACACCCTCTGCTACGGCGAACCCCTCGCCGAACTCCTCCGCGCCGGAACCGTCTCCGAGGACCTCGTCGACCGGGCCGTGCGCCGCGTCCTGCACCAGAAGGTCGAACTCGGCCTGCTCGACGCCGGCTTCACCCCGGAGGGCGAGGTCGAGGGACCGATCGACCTCGACCCGCCCGCGCACCGCGCCATCGCCCGCGAACTCGCCGAGCAGAGCATCGTCCTGCTCGACAACCGTGAGAGCCTCCTGCCTCTCGCCGCGGACACGGCGTCCATCGCCCTGGTCGGCCCCTGCGCCGACGACGCCAACGCGTTCTTCGGCTGCTACTCCTTCCCCAACCACGTCCTGCCCCACCACCCCGGGCACGACAACGGCATCGAGACGCTCTCCCTGCTCGACGCCCTGGCCACGGAACTGCCGCGTGCCCTGATCACCTACGAACAGGGCTGCCCCGTCAAGGACATCGACCGTGACGGCTTCGACGCGGCGGTGGAGGCAGCCCGGCAGGCGCAGGTGTGCGTCGCCGTCGTCGGTGACCGTGCCGGCCTCTTCGGCCTCGGCACCTCGGGCGAGGGCTGCGACGCCGAGGACCTTTCGCTGCCGGGGGTCCAGGGCGAACTGGTGGAGGCACTGCTCGCCACCGGCACCCCGGTCGTGCTCCTCGTCGTCTCCGGCCGCCCGTACGCGCTCGGCGCCTACACCGACCGTGCGGCCGCCGTCATCCAGGCGTTCTTCCCCGGAGAGGAGGGCGGCCCCGCCCTGGCCGGGGTGTTCTCCGGGCGGACCACACCTTCGGGCAAACTGCCCGTCCAGATCCCGCGCACCCCGGGCGGCCAGCCCGGCACCTACCTGCACGCCCCGCTCGGCGGCAACACCGAGGGCGTGAGCAACCTCGACCCCACCCCGGCCTACCCCTTCGGACACGGACTGTCGTACACCACGTTCGCCTACGACGGGTTCGAGCTGAGCGCCCAGGAGATCCACACGGACGGCGAGGTCGAGATCAGCTGCCTGGTCCGCAACACGGGCGAGATCCCCGGTTCCGAGGTGGTCCAGCTCTACACGGCCGACCCCATCGCCCAGCTCCCGCGCCCGCTGACCCAGCTGACCGGCTTCGCGCGCGTACGGCTGGCCCCCGGTGAACAACGCAGGGTCACCTTCCGCCTGCACACCGACCGCCTCGCCTACACCGGTCCCGACCTCGAGCGCATCGTCGAACCCGGCGAGATCACCGTCATGATCGGCGCCTCCAGCACCGACATCCGCCTCACGGGCACCATCCACCTCACCGGACCGGTCCGCGAGCCCGGCCACGATCGAGTACTGATCACGCCGGCCGATGTCGGCTGAGCGCAGCGGCTCCGGCCGCGGTGGCTTCCGGTATCAGCCATAGGAGTCCTCAAGTAGGGAGCCTGTGCCCGCAGCCAGGACCGCGAACGCCGTGTACTGCGCTCACGCTCAAATCTGACGGTCGGCGCGGTACGGCTGGTGTCCGAGCGTGAGAGCCCGCGAGTGCGAACCTGCGACTCCGGTACGAACGCCAATACCAGGGCGGTGGAGAGGGCGCCGGCGCCGCTGGAGGCCCGGAACAGCGTGTGCCCGTCGAAGTTATCGGCGATGACCGCGGCGGCGGGCAGGCCGAGGGCGCGGCCCACGCCCAGGGATGCGCTCATGAGCGCGGTGGCGGAGCTGAGTCGCTCCGGGGGCAGCTCGTCACGCATGATGCTGATGCCGAGCGGGACGACGCCGGCAGCCATTCCCTGCAGCGCCCGTCCGACGATCATCGGCGTCAGTGAGTCGCCGAGGGCGGCGATGACCGAGCCGGCCACCAACACGACCAGGCTGACCAGAAGCATGCGGCGCTTGCCGACCGTGTCTCCCAGTCGGCCCATCACGGGGGTGGCAACGGCGGCCGCGAGCAGTGTGGCGGTGATGGCCCAGGAAGTGTTCGACGGCGAGGCTCCCAGGTGCTTCGGAAGGTCCGGGACGATCGGGATGAACAGGGACTGCATCAGCAAGAACACGACCCCGCCCCCGCGCACGCGCCGCCGCATCTCCGCGGTGACTGCGCGGACGTGCGCTCTGCATCGGTGACGGCGGCAGCTCTACGGCCGCAGCAGGTACCGGCACGCCATGTCGCTCAGGGAAGCGAGGAAGGCGTCGTCGTCGGCCTCGGCGTCGGCGATGGCCGGTCCGTACGCCACGCGGACGACGAGTGTGGAGAAGACGGTGGTGTACGCGGCCCGCACGGCCGACTCCGGGTCATCGTGGTCCATGTGCTCGCCGACCTCGAGCAGGACGTCGGTGAAGAGCCGGCCGAGCTCTGCGCTGTAGGCAGCACCGCGTCGGTGGATCTCCGGGTGCGCTCCGGAGATGAGGATCACCGCTCGCAGCAATGCGGCATGCCGGCCGAAGATGTCGGCGACCGCGCACACCGCCCGCTCCACGAGCCGGTCCGGCGACAGGTCCCGCCAGTGCCCAGCGTCGGCGAAGACCGAGTGGTCGGCCCGGACACGGGCCAGCCCGTGCTCGTAGACGGCGAGGAACAGAGCGTCCTTGCTGTCGGTCCGGGCATAGATCGCCCTCGGCGCCACCTGGGCACGGTCGCACACTGCCGCGATCGTGAATGCCTCGTACCCGCCCTCCTCCAGCAGTGCCACCCCAGCGTCGAGCACCCGTGCCCACGCCTCCCGACTGCGTTTCTGCAACGGCGGCCTGATCGCGAGGGGATCGCCAGCGGCGTTATCAGCCGATGTGGACGACGTCACCGATGGGTTCCCTCCGATGCGCGGCAACCGCCGCCGAACAGTTACTTGACAGAACCGTAGCAGGCGCTACCCTCTTGATTTAATCGTAGCGCTCACTACGCTTTGGTCATTTCTACTGCCGGAGGACCTTCATGCTGATCGCATTCGGCAGTGTCCGCGCCCTTCCCTGACCTAAGACCAGGCCGTCCACGCCCCCAACCGCGACCTGCGGATCTCCACCCCCCAACGAGGGCGCCACCAAGCACATCGGGCTAGATCCACCTCGCGCCCTTCAGCACCTTGATCACCGACTGGATCGCCGACACCTTCGCCGTGGCGACGACGTGACCGCACTCGGCAGAGGGATAACAGCCAGATCCCTGCCGCATCGCGCACCACTACCTTCTAAGGAGTCTCATGTTCGCCAAAATCAACGGTATTGATCTCTTCTTCGATGTCGTCGG
Source organism: Streptomyces sp. NBC_00461 (assembly GCF_036013935.1). NCBI lineage: Bacteria > Bacillati > Actinomycetota > Actinomycetes > Kitasatosporales > Streptomycetaceae > Streptomyces > Streptomyces sp. NBC_00461. The sequence continues at coordinate 9,573,765 of NZ_CP107902.1, read as the reverse complement.
ATCGGGTCTCTCCGTAATGGAGAAGAGTCTCGAATCGAAGCCGGTGCTGTTCGTTCACCACGGGGGCCCGGGAGGCGATCACAGCCTTTTCCGACCGTGGCTCGACGGCCTGCAGGATACGGCGCAGATCGTCTACTTCGACCACCGGGGCACAGGACGATCCAGCCGCGCAGACGTCAGCACCTACACGCTGGAACAGATGGCCGACGACATCGAGGCGCTGAGGCTCTATCTCGGGATCGAGGCGCCTGTGCTGCTTGGCGCCTCATTCGGCGGCATGGTCGCTCTGCAGTACGCCGTCCGCTATCCCGATTCGTTGTCGAAGCTGATCCTGGCCGACACGGCGCCGAGCAACGAATATTACGCGCTCTCGATGAAACAAGTTGCCGAGGTGGCCAGCACAGAGCAGATGGAGCTGATAACAGCTCTATTCGGGGGGACCATTACCCCTGAGAAGTACGCCAGGTGGGCCGAAGTCGTCGGGCCCCTCTACTACCGTACGGTCCCGCCGCTGGCCGAAAGGGAAGCTGCGGACGCACGCGTAATAGCCGGACCCGAGGTAGCTGAACACGTCATGAAGCACGAACTGCCTTCTTATGACGTCCGCGCACAGCTGGGCGCCATCCACATTCCAACCCTTGTTGTCACGGGTAGGTATGACTGGGTCACACCGCCATCACAGTCGGAAGAAATCGTGAAGGGGATTCCCCATGCGAACTTGCACATCTTTGAGAACTCCGGTCACAACCCTTTGGTGGAAGAGACTCAGGAATTCCTCCAGACCATCTCTCGATTCATTCAGTCATGAGACAAGAGAATCAGATGAACACGGTTTCTCTGATCACAAACACCGACCTCATCGATGGTCTTGGGGCGTTCCCAAAGCCGGCACAGCATCCTGATGGACGCAGGCCGCCTCGCCTGGATCGGCCAGGGCAAGAACGCCCCCTCCATCGGCGGAAAACCCGCAATTGAAGGCAATGTCGCTCTCTGATTCCCGGCCTCATCAACTCTCATGTTCACTTGGCGAATGATGGCCCCGCCGGCCTCTTCGAGCAGGCTTCCAACCCATGCACCGTCACCACCGTGCGTGACTACGGTGGTGCGAACGGAATCGCTACCGAGTTGGGCAAAGCGGCCGAGGCTGGCCCCTCGTCGAAGGTCCCCGAATCGTGGCAGCCGACCGGGTCATCACCATGACGGGCGGCCCGGTCACTTCATGGGAGCACTCGCAGCCTCGAGAGCTCGCACCGAATACAAAGGAGCAACGCTATGACTCGAGTTCCGTATGATTCCGAGCTTCAACCCACAGCCGAGCAGTTCATGGCCACCTACGGTCCGACCATGCCCGCGCACGTTGTCCCATTTGCGCGGTCCCTTTTCGAACAGCAGGTGCCAGGGCTGGACGAGCTCGTCGCCGGTCGCCAAGTCTCCGCACGCACCATCGAAGTCCCAGGTGATGAAACTGGTCCCGCATCCGCCATGACGATCTTTTCGCCGGAGTCGACCGCTGCTGGTTGCGGAGTGTTCTACATTCATGGCGGAGGGATGGTGATGGGGCATCGGCTAGGCGGCGCGGACGACCTCGTCACCTTGGCGGAGCAGTTGCAAGTGCCGGTTTTTACCATCGATTACCGGCTTGCACCGGAGGACCCATATCCAGCGGCCGCGAACGATGTACGACGTACCTGGCTCTGGGTGGTTGAACATGCAGCTGAGCTCGGCGTTGACCCAAGCAGCCTGATCCTCATGGGCGGCAGCGCCGGCGGAGGGTTGGCGGCCGGACTAGCTCTGCGTCTACGGGACGAAAAATTGCAGACGCCTCTGGCGGTCTGTCTACTTTCACCCATGCTCGACGATCGGAATGACTCCGTTTCCAGTCACGACTACGATGGCACCTCGTTGTGGGACCGCGGCTCCAACCTGATGGCATGGGAAGCCCTCCTGGGTGCGGAGCGGTCAACGGTTTCCGCATACGCGGCACCAGCACGCGCCACAGATCTCTCCGGGCTGCCATCCACATATCTTGAAGTTGGTTCGTCCGAGGTATTCCGCGATGAGGTCACTGAATTCGCATCGCGACTGTGGGCCGCCGGCAACCTGGCCGAACTGCACGTGTGGGCCGGCGGTTTCCACGGGTTCGCCACCTTCGCACCACAAGCGCGGGTGAGCGTGGCATCCCTCACGACTCGTAACGATTGGCTGCGCAGGACGCTCCTGTCCCGATGAACCCCCACTCACGCATCCGAACTCCTGAAGAGGCAGGAGAAATCGGCAGGACGGCCACCCTGATCGCCATTTCGTCGTGCCGCCGTTCGACGACGGCCGGCGGATCACGCAGTTCGTCACCGCGCTGCCGATCGTCATGCTGCTGTGGTGGCGGTCGCTGTGTACTCCTACAGGCCTGAGGTCTTCCCGACCTGGATCCGCGCCAGCGACACCGGCCTGTCCGGCGCGTTCGGCCGGGTCGGCAGCATCCTCGCGCCGACGATCATCGGACTGTCCTCGGCGAGCCTCGGGTTCGCCGGCGTGTTCGGCCTGACGACGGCCGTCCTGGAGGCGGGCGTGCTCTGCGTGCTCGTCTTCGGCCTGTCCACCGCAGGCCGGCCCCTGGAGGAACTGGCCGAACACGGCGCGCCGAAGGCCGCCGCGAAGGAGATGAGGGAGTGAGTGTGTCCACTGTGAAGGAACGGGTGCGCGACGCGATCGGCGTGCGAATGTTCACGGTGCTCGCGTGGGTGCCGGAGCGCCGAGCGCTGCGGCGGGTGCACAGCCGCCACCCGGTGGAGCACCCGGTGGGCGGGGAGAAAACCGTCGTGGTGGCCGTCGGCTGGCTCGAGGAGTGCATCGACGCGCAGCAGCCGTACTTCGGGCCGGACCGCGCGGCGGTGCGGGAGATCTTCGCCGACGACGACCTGATCGAAGGGCTCGGCTGCGGCTCGATCATCAACGTCCCCGTGATCGCCGATGGCCGGACGCTCGGGGTGCTCAACATCCTCGACGCGGAAGCCACCTACGACGACGATGCGGTGGTGGTGGCCGAATCGCTCGCGCCGCCGGCCGTGTCCGCCCTGCTCAACCTGGAGAAGGAGAACCGGTGACCGGATCCCTGGTGCTGCGCAATGCCCGCCTGCTCGACCCGCTGTCCGGGGAGTACACCGAAGGCGATCTGCGGTGTGATTCCGGCCGGATCGTGGAGGCGGGGCCCGGTCTCGCCGCGGCCGACGTGCGTTCGATCGACGTCCGGGGCGCGGTCGTGCTGCCGGGGCTGGTCGACGCGCACGTGCACGTCACGGCGTCGACCGCGGATCTGGGCTCGCTGCCGTCGTTGTCACCGTCCTATGTGGCCGCTCATGCCGCGCGCACGATGAGCCGGATGCTCGACCGCGGATTCACCACGGTCCGTGACGCGTCGGGTGCCGACTACGGCCTCGCCGACGCCCAGGCGGAGGGGCTGTTCCGCGGCCCGCGACTGCTGTTCTGCGGGCGCGCGCTGAGCCAGACCGGCGGGCACGGCGACAGCCGCACCCGCGGCACGCAAGCGAAGGACGACCACCCGTGCTGCGCGGGCCTGGGCCGGGTGGCCGACGGCGTCGACGCGGTCCGCGCGGCCGCCCGCGACGAGCTGCGCAAGGGCGCACACCACATCAAGGTGATGGCGTCGGGCGGCGTCGCATCCCCGACCGACCGCATCGACTCCACGCAGTACTCGGCTGAGGAGCTGAGCGCGATCGTCGAGGAAGCGTCAGCGGCGAACCGCTATGTGGCAGCGCACGCGTACACCGCCCGAGCTGTCAACCGCGCTTTGGAACTGGGCGTCCGTTCGATCGAACACGGCAACCTGCTGGACGACCGGAGCGTTTCGCTGTTCCTCGCCCACGAGGCGTTCTTGGTGCCGACGCTGGTGACGTACTGGGCGCTGAAGGAGGAGGGCCGCGACCACGGACTGCCGGAGTCCAGCTGGCGCAAGGTCGACGAGGTCCTGGGCGCAGGCATGGCGGCCCTGGAGCGCGCGGCTCGTGGCGGCGTGAAGCTGGTGTACGGGACGGACCTGCTGGGCGGGATGCACCGCCACCAGAACCACGAGTTCCGCCTGCGCGGCGAGGTCCAGACCCCGCTGGAGGTGATCCGCTCGGCAACGTCGACGGCGGCGGAGTTGCTGAACCTGACGGGGGAGATCGGGACATTGGCCGTGGGCGCGCACGCGGACCTGCTGGTGGTGGACGGAGATCCGTTGGCCGACCTCGGGGTTCTGGCGGAGCCGAAGCACTTCCGTCACATCATCCAGGGCGGTGCGGTGGTTTCCGGGACCTGACACCCGAGGCACCCCGGACGGGTGTGCAGCTGTCGGGTAATGCACGTGCGGGCCCACTGATGACCCTTTGGTGCTCACCCTGTAGAGAGGGAAGTTCCGGGTACGTCGGGGGTGCCGCCGCTGCCCCGCGGTCCATCTGGCGCACTCGCGCCTGCACGACGGCAGGCGGAAAGTCAAAGTGATGGGCCTGAGCGTTGTCCCGTAAATGATCTACGACGTGCTCGTTGAACTGCCCGCTTCTTCGTCACCTGGCGACGGTGAGGTTGTGCAGGCGGGCGGTGCCGAGCATTGCGTGGTGAACGCCGTCGCCCTTGAGGCGGCAGTCGCGGAGGATCTTCCAGGTCTTCATACGGGCAAAGGTGTGCTCGACGCGGGCACGAACCTTGCGGTGGGTGGTGTTGTGTTCCTCTTTCCAGGCCGGGAGTTGGGCTTGGCCGGGTTCGCGGCGGTGCGTGATGACCAGGCCAGTTCCTCGGTAGCCGCCGTCCGCGATCACTGTGGTCCTGCCGACGGCGGCCTTGGCACCGGACAGCTCCCACGCCTTGCAGTCGTTGCGGTTGCCGGGCAGCGGCCGGCCGACCGCGACGACGAGCCGGGTGACGGCGTCGATGACGACCTGGTGGTTGGTTGAGTACCGGTAGTTTTTCGACTGCTCGGCGACCTGGTGGTCGCGGGTGGGGACCAGGGTTCCGTCGACGATCAGCACGGTGTCTTTACGGAACCGTCTGCGTTGCTGGAAGGCAAGCGCTGGCCCGAGCTGGCCGATGATTCGGTCAGCCGAGGACTTGGACACTCCGAACAGCAGGGCCAGTTGGCGCAGGGTCAGGTTCCTCCGCCAGTAGACGGCGACCAGGAGCACTCGGTCCTCCAGCGGCAGGCTCCACGGCCGGCCCTTGCGCACCGGATCCGCACCCTCACGCCGCAGCGCAGTGACCAGCTTGCTCAACTGACGTGGGCTCAGCCCGGTGAACGGGTTGTCCAAGACGGCTCCGACGCCGTGATCACACCGGCCACCGCAGGATCGTCTCACCTGCCGGGGAGGCAGTTGGCAAGTCGGCGTGGATTCAATCGAGACCGCTATCCCGCCATGGGGTACATCGCCCCGCGCCGGCCCTCCGGCGACGCCAGCCACTCCAGCTTGCCCGCGATGTCCGCCTCGTCCAGAGGAGTGTGCAGCACAATCGACAGATCCGGCCGCGCCGGAAGCCTCATCACGCTGGACTCGAAGCACAGCAGCCCCAGCACCGGGTGGTCCATCTCCTTGCGGATCTGCCCGGCCTCCTCGATGTCCCGCCGCTCCCACAGCTCGGCGAACTCCGCGCTCGCCCCCTTCAGCTGGGCGGCCACCGCCTGGAATCCCTCGTCGTCCGGGCTGGCCAGGCAGGCGGCCCGGAACTGCGCGACGACCGTGCGCGCGTTCTGCTCCCAACTCCGCGCACGGGAGCGGTACATCGGATCGGTGAAGAAGTCGACGAGGCAGTTCTGCGTGATGCCGGGCCGCATCCCGAGGACCGTCGCGGCCGCCTCGTTGAACAACACGGTGTTGTAGTACAGGTCCATGATGTGCGCCGGATACGGCATCCACGTGTCGATCAGCCGCTGAAGTCCCTCGCGGATGTCCCACTGCCCGTCCGGCTCGATCTCGGGTACGGGCGGGGTCATCCCGGCGAGGACGTAGAGATGGCGGCGCTCGGCGTTGCTCAGCCGCAGGACGCGGGCGACGGAGTCGAGGACCTGCGGGGAGACCGAGATGTTCCGGCCCTGTTCCAGCCACTGGTACCAGGAGGCGCCGACACCCGCGAGCACCGCGACCTCCTCGCGGCGCAGCCCCGGAGTGCGGCGGCGGGCGCCACCGTCCGGGAGTCCGGCATCGGCCGGGGTGACCCGGGCCCTCCGGCTCATCAGGAACTCGCGCAGCTCGCTACGCCGCCGGGTCTTGAGCGCGTCCCCGGGCATGGACCGGTCCTCCTCGTGTCCTGGTGGTGTCACCACCAGGACAACCTGCCGCTTCCCACGGCTATTCCGCCGGGCGCAGGCTCTTGCCCATGGCGATCGACACCACTTCCGACCCCTCACGGCTCGACACTCCGCGAATGTCGACGCGCGACAAACTCGTCCTGTTCGTCCTGTGCGCCGCCCAGTTCATGGTGGCCCTCGACTTCTCCGTGCTGAACGTGGCGCTGCCCGTCCTCGGCGCCGACCTCGGCATGAGCCAGTCGACGTTGCAGTGGGCGATCACCGCGTTCGCGCTGCCGTCCGGCGGCTTCCTGCTCCTCTTCGGCCGCGTTGGCGACCTGTACGGCCGCCGACGGCTGTTCCTGACCGGACTAGCCCTGTTCGGGGCGGCCTCGTTGCTGGCGACCTTCGCCTGGGACCCGGCGTCGTTCCTGACCGGGCGGGCCCTGCAGGGGATCGGTGCGGCGGCCATCATCCCGACCGGGATGTCCCTGCTCACCACGACTTTCGCGGAGGGGCCGGCCCGCGACCGCGCCCTCGGTATCTCGGGCACGCTGCTCTCGCTCGGCTTCACCGTCGGCATGGTGGCCGGCGGTGTCCTGACCGATGTACTGGGCTGGCGCTCCACCATGGGTGTGCTCGCCCTCTTCGCGCTGATCGTCCTGCCCCTGGCCCCTGGTCTGCTGCCGGAGTCCCGCACCCCTGAGCGCCCGCGCCTGGACGTGCCCGGCGCGGTCACCGTCACCGGTGGTCTGCTGTCGGTGATCTACGCCCTGTCGACGGCCGCCGACCGCGGATTCGGCCACGCCGACGTCATAGCCACTTTGGCCACGGGCCTGGCGCTGCTCACCGCGTTCGCGCTCATCGAATACCGCACCGAGGAGCCCCTGTCTCCCTGCCGATGCTGCGCCGCCCCACCGTGGCGTGGGGCAATCTCGGCGGCCTGGTCACCTTCTCGATGATGTCGACGCTGGTGTTCGTGCTGACCCTGTACTTCGAGGAGACCCTGGACCTGTCCGCCTTCCGGACAGGACTGATCTTCGGCGTGGCGGGCGTGCTGTCGGCGGTCGCCGGGGCCTACGCCTCCAAGGTCATCGGCCGCTTCGGCGCCCGCCGCACGCTCGTCGGCTCGCTCGCCGGGCAGGGTGTGCTGACCGGGGCACTGCTGGGCCTTGACACCCACGCCTGGTCGGTGTGGCTCGCGACGGCCGCCATCTCCCTGGCGTGCGTGTGTCACCTCGGTGTGATCGTCTCCTACGGTCTGACGGTCACGTCGGGAGTACCGGACGCGGAGCAGGGCCTGGCGACCGGTCTGGTCACCTCCACCCAGCAGGTCGCCATCACCATCGGCATCCCGCTCCTGGGCGTCCTCGCCACCACCTCGTCGGACCTGCTGACGGGCCTCCACACGGTCCTCGCGGTGGAAACGACGGTCGTACTGGCGGCGGCCGTACTCGTCGCCCTCGGCCTCCGGGGCCGTAGGACGAACGCGAAGGCAGTCCCAGGAGCGGCCGAGGTGGAGGCACTCGACGCGCGGTAGGCCGGCCACGACCAGGTCGTACGAGTCCTCGATCAGCTCAAGCTGTGAGGGCGTCAATACCCTCGCGTTGCTGTCTGTCCTCGCGGTCCACACGCCTTCGCTCGCATGAAGACCTGGAAGATCCTGCGCGACTGCCGTCTGAAAGGCGACGGCGTCCACCACGCCATGCTCGGTATCGCCCGCCTCCACGACCTCACCCTCGCCGGTTGAGCGGGAAACAACGCTGGTCAACCAGCATGCTTTAGATCATTTACGGGACAACGCTTAGGGCTCGCAGAAGAACAACATGCGGGCGCGTGGCGCGCTGACCCGCGAGGTCAAGTCTCAAAACCCGCGAGTTACTTCTCTGCACGCCCTTAAGTGTCAACTACCGATCCTGGTCACACCGATTGTGACACCTCGATGCACGTGGCTCGGGCCGCGTGCATCGGTCCCTGGGGTACGGGACTCCGAGGTCCATGCCGCTGCCGGTGCCGATCGGTGGCTGCCGCCAGGCGAGGCTCATCTGCGCGCCGGACTCGGCTCGTGCCGTTGCCACGAGGGCCGCATGGGGGCCCGCGACGGTTGTGGCCTCGATCTGGAGCCCTGCCTGGTGGAAGGCCATGCGAGCGAGTAGGCCGCTGAACTCGTCGGTCAGTTGTTGTCGTACGGCGGAGGAGGACTCGGGGCGGCGCCGTATGCGGTACGGCATCTCCAGGTACTCCTCGTCCGCCGTCAGCGCTTCGGCGAAGGTCGTCGCACGGCGCTCCTTTCGTATGGCCCGCTGCTTGAGGACGTAGGATCTCGCCTCCGCCCCACGTGATACAGACTTTTGACCGGGTGTGAGTCGGGCTGCCAGGGTGGGGCCCGATCAAGCGGGGCGGGGCGGTCAGTCCTCGTTGTGGCTCAGAACAGCAGGACGGGACGGCCCCGTACGCCGCCGGCTTCGAAGAGCCGGTGCGTCGCTTCCGCCTGGTCGACGGGAAAGGTCGCCGCGACGCGGAGCGTGAGGATGCCGGCCTCGGCCTGGTCGCGCAGTTCCGTCAGGGCCGCCGTGTCCCGGACCCGGTTGTGCACGAACACGGGGCACCAGCGCACACCACGGTCCGCGGTCCCGGTGAACCCCTTGACACTCGCGATGCTTCCGCCGTCGCGTACCGCTGCGGTCACCGCGTCGTTCATCACCGCGCCGTCGATGATCCCGTCCGCGCCACCGGGGCACAGATCGCGGACCCGTTCGGCGAATTGGTCCCCGCGTGGGAGCACGTGATCGGCGCCCAGGCCGATGACGAGGTCCCGGTCCATCTGGGCCGCGTCGGCGATCACCGTCAGCCCGGCGGCCTTGGCCAGTTGCACCGCATAACCGCCTACCGCACCGGCCGCGCCGGTCACCACGACGGTTGCTCCTGGCGCCGGCTCAAGGGCATCCAACGCCATCCGCGCGGTCAGCGCGTTCATCAGCAGGGTCGACGCCGCCGCCGGGCCGGCCCCCTTCGGTGCGCGGACCACCGATTCCGCCGGCGCCACCACGTACTCCGCCTGCGCACCCAGCGCCAGTTTCGGCACCAGCAGACCGATCACCTCGGCGCCGGCCGCCAACTCGGCGCGCACTCCCTCGCCGACCTCATCGATCACCCCGGCCGCGTCCCACCCCACCACGTACTTCTCGGCGGGCGGAAACCATTCGAGGCTGTACTCGGCGACGACCCCGAGCCGCGCGTTGACATCGGACGAGTGCACAGCGGCGGCGGCCACCTTGATCCGCACCTGTCCGGGCCCGGCATGCGGCTCCGGCAGATCCAGAACCCGCATGACCTCCGGGCCGCCGAACTCGGTGAAACCCACAGCTTTCACTACGCCACCTCACGATCAAGTTGATCATTTCAGAACCCGATACAAGTGCGTTCCGGGTTTATGGAAGACGCTAACAGAGCCGATAAGCTCGATACAAAGTGGTCCTAGTGCGAGAAGAGAGCAGGCATGCCCGATCCCAGTGCGCGACTGCGCCGTCCCCCCGGCGCCTCGGGCCCTCCACGTGACCCCGCCCGGGATGCCCAGATCCTGCGCGCGGCCAGCGAACTCCTTGCCGAGGGCGGATATCCGGCGCTGACCATGGACAAGGCCGCGGCACGAGCGGGAGTGGGCAAGGCGACCGTGTACCGGCGCTGGAGGTCCCGCGCAGAGCTTGCCGCCGAGGCGCTGGACCACGCCGGTCTCACCGACGACCTCGTCCCGGTCACGATCGGCCGCGGCCAACTCCGCGCGGAACTCATCGCGACCATGACCCGCGCCACCCGGAACCCGGACCACTCTCGCATCGACCTGCTCTCAGCCCTGCTCGACACAGCTCGCCAGGAACCCGAACTGTGCAGCCTCATCCGCCACCGCTACATCGACTCCCTCCACCGAGCCGTCGAGGGCGTGCTGGCACACGCGGTGGAGCGCGGCGACCGGCCCCCCGGCCGGACCTACCCGTCAGGAGACCACCCGATCGCGGTCTCCGCCGCCCTCGCTCTCCTGCTCCACTGGCAGCTTGTCCGCGGCCGGCAGATCAGCGACGACGACATCGCAGCGATCGTCGACGGCATTCTCATGCCTTCGCTCTGACGAACCCGTACAGCGGCCACCGGCAAGCGACGCCGCCCGCGCGTCAACTCACCTTCGAAGAACGGGTGAACCGATTCCCCCGATGAGCTGAACCGCCAGGCCGCCAAGGCCGGCATCACCGACGCCGCGATCGTCTCCCTGATCGGGGCCGCCGACTCCTTCACCGTCTCGACCATGTCCGAAGGCGACGCGCTCAAGGACACCATCACCAAGTACCGCCTGCCCGGCGAGATGACCGGCTCCGGCGAGATCCGCAACGGCTCCGCCCACGTCCACGTCGTCATGGGCGTCGAAGGCGACCGTGCCATCGCCGGACACCTCCACGAAGCCGTGATCGGCACCCACTTCGCCCGCGTCTGCGTCATCCCCGTCAGCTGACCGGCCCCGGGTCAGGTGCCCGTGCCGGCCCCTCGGTCCCGTTGACCAGCCAGCCGCGAGAGCTTTGCGCTCGGCGACGTGGACGCCGCCGTCGACGTCGTCGCGCGCGCCGTCGAACAACTCGGCGGCGCCGACTCCGTCCGCGGCACCAGCACCCTGGCGGACCTGCGCGGACAGCTCGCCGCTCACCACACGGACCGCCCCGTCGCCGACTTCCTCGACCTCACCGCACAGGCCCCGGTTCAGGCGACCAGCCGGCTGCCCGACCGCCTGCCCGTCCGGGCGGCCCTCTTGCAGGACCGCGAAGAAGATAACTGTGAGAGTTGTTCTGCGGCCCGGGATGGGTTGCTGCCAGGCTCGGCGTTCGTGATCCGGCATGACTCGCAAAATAACTGGCGCCCCGTCAGGGACTGCCGTTTCCCCGAGATGTCTGTCGGACGCGGGCGTCGGCCTGGCCCACCCGTTGGCTTGATCAGCAGCTTGTCCGCCGCCTCACGGCGTGACTCATCACAGTTCCGCCACGTGGTGACTCCACCCAGGCCGACGCCGACTACGGCCATCCGCCTCGGAGGAGAACGACCGCGTGACCATGCTCGCAGAACAAGTCGATGGCGTCATCGGCGTCGACACCCACCGCGACACGCTAGCCGCAGCCGCCGTCAGCCCCATTGGCGCCGTGCTGGAGACCACTGACGCACCCGCATACGCCCGCGGCTACCAGCGCCTGTTGGAGTTCGCCCACCAGCACGTTCCTGGTCGGCGCTGCTGGGCTCTCGAAGGGACCGGCAGCTACGGTGCCGGCCTCGCCGCCTTCCTCAAAGACGCCGGTGAGCAGATCATCGAGGTCTGCCGTCCCAAGCGGCCACCGGTGCGCGGAGGCCGCAAAACAGACATGCTCGACGCTGTCCGCGCGGCCCGCGAGGCACTGGCCACCGAGCACGTCATCCAGCCCCGCATGCGCGGAGCGCGCGAGGCGATGCGCGTGCTGCTGGCCACCCGGCAGCGCGCCGTTCACGCCTCCACAGCGGCGATCAACCAGCTCAAGGCGCTGATCATCTCCGCGCCGGACGACCTCCGCGCCGATCTACGTCGACTCAACCGGCCGGCGCAGATCACCCGCAGTGCTGGCCTTCGTGACCGTCCCGCGCTGTCCACCGAGCACCGCATGACCATCCGCGCCCTGCGCTCGACCGCGCAGCGCGTCCGCCACCTGCAGGCCGAGGCTCGTGATCTGGAGAACGAAATCCTCCAGATCGTCCGCCAACAAGCGCCCGAGCTCCTGGAGTTGCTCGGCGTCGGTCCGATCACCGCAGCGCAGATCCTGGTCAGCTGGTCGCATCCGGGCCGCTTCCGCTCCGAGGCCGCCTTCGCGTCCTTCGCCGGTGTGGCCCCAATCCCGGCTTCCTCGGGCCTGACGAACAAGCACCGACTCAACCGGGGCGGCGACCGCCAGCTGAACCGAGCGATGCACACGATCACCCTCATCAGGATGAGGCTGGACCCCACCACGAAGACGTACGTCGCTCGCCGGATCAGCGAGGGCAAGAGCTCCCGCGACGCCCAGCGATGCCTCAAACGCAACGTCTGCCGCCAGATCTTCAAGATCCTCGAACGAAGGACCCAGCCGAACGGAGAGCTTCCTCAAGCGGCTTGACACGACATAGCAGCCTCGGGGGGTGCGACAGATCGGTGGCCAGGTGGGTCTGTCGCACGAGAAGGTCGGCTACCGGCTCGCCCAGCGCGTGGGCAGGGACGAGCAGGCCGAGGAGACCTCCTGGATCGTTGGAGGCGGTTTCGGGCTTGGCGGTGGAGCGGAGCGGTGGCCCTGGACCTCGCCCGGCAGGGCGAAGCTGTAGCGGCCGTGTGTTGTGCCCAGTGGCAAGGCTGTGATCAGCCGCGATGGCGACCTGCTACGGGAGATCAGGCTCCGGCGGACGCGGAACCCGTCTGCTGAAGCCTGCGCGCCAGCACGGGGCGGCCCTCGTCCATCACGCTCTCGGGAAGGTCATAGCCGTGCTCGTCGGACTCGATGTCGGCGAAGTGCTCGGCGATCTCCTCCGCGGTGGCCGGACGCTCCAGCGGGCCGAACCAGCCGTGTGTCACCGCGGGGACGACCTTGGCGAATCGCCCGCCGGTGGCCGAGTAGAACCCGCGCGTGGCCGTGTTCTGCTCGCTTGCGAGGTAGACCACGACGGGCGTGACGTAGGAGGGATCATGGGTGGGTGCAAGGACGGCCGCGTCCGGGTGGACCTCTCCGACCATCTCGTCGTGCCACTGCCGGCTCATCTCCTGCGCCAGCCGGGTGCCGGCGGTGGGGAGCACGGCGTTGACGAGAATGCCGTGCTTGCGCCCTTCCCAGGCGAGGCAGTTGGTGAGGCCGAGCAGACCGGCTTTGGCCGCGCCGTAGTTGGTCTGCTCCGGGCTGCCGAAGGCGCCGGAGGCCGATGACGTGAACACTATGCGCCCGTAGCCCTGACGCTGCATGACACGGTAGGCGGGCTGAGTGACGTAGAACGCCGCCTTGAGGTGCACGTCGATGATGTCGTCGAGCTCGGCGTCCCCCAGGTCCTCGAATACCTTGTTGCGCAGGAACCCGGCGTTGTTGACGACCGCGTCGATGCGGCCGAAGTTGTCCATCGCGCACTCGATGATCGCCTGGCCGCCCGATCGGGTGCTGACGGAGTCGTAGTTCGCCACGGCACGCCCGCCGGCGGCCCGGATCTCGGCGACGACCTCGTCGGCGGCGCTGTTCGAGGCGCCCGCCCCGAACCCGGTGCCCCCGAGGTCGTTGACGACCACTGCCGCTCCCCGGCGGGCGAAGTCCAGGGCGTGTTCCCGGCCGAGTCCTCGGCCGGCGCCCGTGATCGCGACAACACGATCGGTGAAGGTGATCTGGGACATGGATGCTCCTGAGTCTTGGCGCCGGAGGACCGGTGTGATGGTGCTGACCTGCCGGCGGGGTTCGCTGGGCGGGTGGATCAGCGGGGATCGGTGTCCCACGCGAGGTGGAGTTCCTGGACGGTGCTGACGGAACCAGATGCCAGCTGACCTGCCGGCGGGGTTCGCTGGGCGGGTGGATCAGCGGGGATCGGTGTCCCACGCGAGGTGGAGTTCCTGGACGGTGCTGACGGAACCGGATGCCATGCGGGGCGTCGTGCCGGGCTTGATGACGAAGTCCGGGATCCGGGCGAGCCACTCCTGGAGAAACACCGTGAGTTCGAGCTTGGCGAGGAAGGAGCCCGGACACCGGTGGGGGCCGTTGCCGAAGGCCGCGTGGTGCTGCTCGGGATGGGGCCGGGTGAAGTCGACGACGAGCGGGTTGTCGACCTGCCGCTCGTCGAGGCCGTAGAGGAGGTTGGGGACGAGGATCTGCTCCCCCTCCTTGAGCCCCATCCCCTGGAACTCGGTGTCCTGTGTGATCAGCCGCGCGTTGTTGATGAGCCCGTGGCGGCGGATGAGCTCCTCGACGGCGTTGGGCACGAGGGAGGGGTCGTCGATCAGCTGCTGGCGGTGTCCCGGGTTCAGCGCGAGGAACCGTACGACGAAGCCGAGGATCGAGGCGACGGTGTCCAGACCGCCGGCCAGGACGATTTGGCACAGCGTCACGGCCGCCTCGAAGGCGATGGGCTCGCCACCGATCTTCGCCGTCACGATCTTGCTCAGGAGGTCGCTGCCCGGCTGCTCGGCCCGTGCGGCCAGGGCTCGGGCGACGTACTCGCCCAGGGCGGTTTGGCCTTCAAGATGCTCCTGCCGATCCCGCGGTCGAATGGCCTTCTCCGCGAGCGGCAGGAGGTATTCGCGGTCTTCCGGCGGAAGACCGACGGTGCCGAGGAAGACGACGACGGGCAGTATCTGGGCGAAATCGCCGACGAACTCGCACTCACCCTTGGGGCACAGCTCCTCGACGATCGAAACGGTGGTCTCCCGCACGATCGGCTCCAGGGCCGCTACGGTCTTGGGGGAGAAAGCGGGAGACACGAGCATCCGGTACGAGCCGTGCCGGGGCGGGTCCATCTGGACGATGGATCCCTCGCGCACGTCCTCGCCTCCGATCGTGACGCGCGCGTGCGAGAAGCGCTTGTGGTCGAGCTGGATCGCCTTGATGGCGTCGGCGCGTGTGACGACCCAGTGGCCGCCGTTGCGGGGGGTCCAGAAGATGTCGGGCAGGGTGTCCTGCGCGTTCTTCCAGGCCAGGTGCAGGTCCTCGTCGATGCCGGCCGGCCGCAGGTAGTCGAAGTCGACGACGCGGTCTTCCGGTACGTGCGCGGGGATGTCCATCGTGGAGTTTGTGGTCATCGTGTCACCTCTCTCGTCAGGGTGGTCGGGCGCAGGGAGGAAAGGGCGGGTCACGCGCCGGTCTGGGAGGCAGGGAGCCTCACGATCAGGCCGTCGGTGTCCTCGGTCACCTGGACCTGGCAGGACAGTCGGCTTGTGGGCCGGACGTCGAAGGCGGCCTCGATCATGACTTCCTCGGCCTCCTCGGGCGCGGGCAGCTTGTCGGCCCATGCCGGGTCGATGTAGACGTGGCAGGTGGCGCAGTTGGCGTAACCGCCGCACTCGGCGACGATGCCGGGGACGAGGTTGTCCATCGCGGCCTGCATGACAGACGCGTCGGCGCCTGCCTCGACGGCGTGCTCGGTGCCGTCGTCCTCGATGAAGGTGATCTTGGGCATGGTGGAACTCCCCCTCCTCGCGTGGGTGTGTTTCATGAACAGGCGGCCCTTTTGGCCGCGTCGGCGGGCCCAGGAGCAGTCACCGCCCCGTGGGCGCGGCCGGGATCAGAGTGCGGCCTGAGCCAGGGGGATCTCGCTGTCGGCCAGTCGCTCGGGGTCGACGGGACGGCCACTGGTGACGAGCTGCCGCGCGGTGGCGAAGTCGCCCGGCCGGCTGATGACGTCGGCGGCGACAACCCTGTCGCCCGTGAGGTAGAAGGCAGACAACGTCGTGTCCGTACCACCGCGGGTGATACACCGGTCGTGGCCGGCTGACAGGCCCACCATCTGGAGCTTCAGGTCGTACTGTTCCGACCAGAACCACGGCGTCGCCGTAGACGCCTGTGGCCGGCCGAGGATGGTCGCCGCGGCGACCTTGGCGTGCTCGATGGCATTGGGCGCCGACTCCAGCCGGATGCGTCTGCCGGCGTAGGCGCTGGGCTGGTTGGCACAGTCGCCGATGGCGAGGATGTCCGCGTCGCTCGTACGTGCGAACTCGTCGACGACGATGCCGTTGTCGACCTGCAGACCTGCTGCGGAAGCCAGGCCGGTGTTCGGCTCCATGCCGATCCCGACGAGTACGAGGTCGGCGTCGAGCCGGTCCACGACCCCGGAGGCCGACACCTCCACTCCGGTCACCCGGCGTCCCGAGGCGTCCACGGTCACGTCGGCCACCGTGGCAGCGAGTCGGAAGCGGACACCGTGCGAGCGGTGGACGTCCTCGAGGAAGCCGCTCACCTCCGGCCCGGTCACGCGCGCCAGCAGTCGCTCAGCCGCCTCGACGACGGTGACGTCGAGGCCGAGCTGTGCGGCCACCGCAGCGATCTCCAGGCCGACGTAGCCACCACCGATGAGGACGAGCTTGCGGCCCGGGACGAAATGCGGACGCAGCGCGTCGACGTCGTCGATCCGGCGCAGCGTGAAGAGGTTGTCGAGCTGGTCCATGTCCACGCCCGGCAGTGTCAGGCGCCGCGCGCGGCCTCCTGTCGCCAGGACGAGTCTGTCGTACGGCAGGCGGCTGCCGTCGCTGACGACGAGTTCCTTCACCGCCCGGTCGATCGCCTCCGCCCATGTGCCCAGCCGCAGAGCGATGTTGAAGCGTTCGTACGTCGCGGCAGGCTTGAGGTAAAGCTGTTGCCGGGTGAGCTTTCCGAGGAGGAAGCCCTTCGAAAGTGGCGGGCGCTGGTACGGCGGGCTCAGCTCGTCTCCGACGAGGGTGATGCCGCCGCTCCAGCCGCGCTGGCGCAACGTCGTTGCGACTTCACCGCCTGCCTGTCCGGCCCCGACGACAACTAAGTGTTCTGGCATGGTTCGGCGTTCCTTCCATCGTGAACCTCCCTGGGGACAGAGCGAAGGTGGAGTCGAGCCCGGCGACGCCGTTGCCGGCACTGGCCGATCGGGAGTCGGTTCAGAGCGACTGGGTTTTCGCGCGAATCTCGTCGAGACACTTGACGACGCCCCTGAGTTCTTCGGCCGGCATGTCACCGACCAGCTCCGTCATCAGCCGGTCGACGATGATCTTGGCCGCGGCGTGGACGCGACGGCCTTCATCGGTCAGGACCAGGCCTCTCTTGCGCCGGTCGTCCGGGTCGGCAACCCGTTCGAGCAGTCCTCGCTTCTCGAGCGAGTCGATCTGCCGCAGCACGACGGTCTTCTCCCTGGCGAGCTCGCCGGCGAGCTGGGCCTGGGTGATCAGGTCGGTGTGCTCCGCAAGGGCCTGGAGCACCGCGAACTGATCCGGCGTCAAATCCAGACCACCGTCCCCGAAGAGCGCACGTGTCTTTCTCGTCAACTCGGCCATGAGCCGCATCAGCGCCGGGGCCAGTTCCGAAACGTGGGTGCTGTTGTCAATCATTGACATCCTCACTCAGTGACAATGTCAACTATATTGCGGGTGTCGGGCTGCTGTCAACCTGCGGCCGGATGGGTGCCGCACAGGGTGGGGGCCGGAGGGCTGCGCACGGCTGTGGTGGGAGCCCGGGGCGAGGCTGCGCGCCGCCGGCGGGGCCGGCGGGATGGGTCACACAGTTCCGCCGGCACCCTGATACCGACGCCTCGACAGCTGATCCTGCGGCTCTGCCACCGAGTCGAGCGGGGCGGGGCGGTCAGTCCTCGTTGTGGCTCAGAACAGCAGGACGGGACGGCCCCGTACGCCGCCGGCTTCGAAGAGCCGGTGCGCCGCTTCCGCCTGGTCGACGGAAAACGTCGCCGCGACGCGGAGCGTGAGGATGCCCGCCTCGGCCTGGTCGCGTAGTTCCGTCAGGGCCGCCGTGTCTTGGGCCCGGTCGTGCACGAACACGGGGCACCAGCGCACACCACGGTCCGCGGTCCCGGTGAACCCCTTGACACTCGCGATGCTTCCGCCGTCGCGTACCGCTGCGGTCACCGTTTCGTTCATCACCGCGCCGTCGATGATCCCGTCCGCGCCGCCGGGGCACAGATCGCGGACCCGTTCGGGGAATCCGTCCCCGCGCGGGAGCACGTGATCGGCGCCCAGGCCGATGACGAGGTCCCGGTCCGCCTGGGCCGCGTCGGCGATCACCGTCAGCCCGGCGGCCTTGGCCAGTTGCACCGCGTAACCGCCGACCGCACCGGCCGCGCCGGTCACCACGACGGTTGCTCCTGGCGCCAGCTCAAGGGCATCCAACGCCATCCGGGCGGTCAGCGCGTTCATCAGCAGGGTCGACGCCGCCGTCAGGTCGGCCCCCTTCGGTGCGCGGACCACCGATTCCGCCGGTGCCACCACGTACTCCGCCTGCGCACCCAGCGCCAGTTTCGGCACCAGCAGACCGATCACCTCGGCGCCGACCGCCAATTCGGCGCGCACTCCCTCGCCGACCTCATCGATCACCCCGGCCGCGTCCATCCCCACCACGTACTTCTCGGCGGGCGGAAACCATTCGAGGCTGTACTCGGCGATGGCCCCGAGTCGCGCGTTGACATCGTGCGGGTGTACAGCGGCGGCGGCCACCTTGATCCGCACCTGTCCGGGCCCGGCATGCGGCTCCGGCAGATCCAGAACCCGCATGACCTCCGGGCCGCCGAACTCGGTGAAACCCACAGCTTTCACTACGCCACCTCACGATCAGGTTGATCATTCAGGACCCGAGACAAACGTGTTTCGGGTTCGCTCGCGGAGGACGCTAACAGAGCCGATAAGCTCGAGACAAAGTGGTCCTAGTGCGAGAAGAGAGCAGGCATGCCCGATCCCAGTGCGCGACTGCGTCGTCCCCCCGGTGCCTCGGGCCCTCCACGTGACCCCGCCCGGGATGCCCAGATCCTGCGCGCGGCCAGCTCTGCGCGGGACCTCCAGCGCCGGTACACGGTCGCCTTGCCCACCCCCGCTCGTGCCGCGGCCTTGTCCGGCAGGGAGTGCAGCCGCTCGTAGAGTCCGGCCTGGTTCTTCTTCACCGTCAGCGCGTAGTGCGCCTGTTTGTCCTCGACGAGGAAGCGGGCGTGGCCGCGCTGGGCGTGCAGGGCGTCGGCAGGCACGGTCGCTCCGGCCAGGTCGAACGGGAAGATCACCCCGGCGGGAACCTTGTTCGACCCACACGTTCCATGATCGGTTGAGATACGGCTTCTCAAAACAGACCGACATCGCAAACTTGGCCAGAAGGTGACTCCCACCGTCACCTCGAAACGACTCACCCCGCCGCTGATCCCGTACACCACGACAAGGGACGCCATCTCATTCCGCCGATCCGGGCGAAGTTACCGCCGTGGGTGCGCGGGTGCCGTGCCGTTCCAGCGACAGCTGGCCCTTGAGGGTGTCGAAGCCCGCCTCGAGCCATCGGTGACAGGGCCGGATCGTTCAGCGGGGTGCTGTTGGCGTGCAGGTGGGCCGCCCAGCCGAGGTAGTAGCGGCTCAGCATCGGTGGGACGGTGGCGCGCTGCCCAGCCGCGAGTGCCCGGTCGCGTATCGGCTCAGGCAGTCGTGGCAGAACCTCGAAGAAGCGTCCTCCGAAGCGGACGGAGAGGCTGTCGGCCGGCGACTTGCCCACCGGAATCAGACCGCCGCCCGCGGTTGCGGGGCCACGGCTGGGGTTTCAGCCCTGCCCTCTCTCGGCGCGGGGCCAGACCACCGTGTGTGTACCGCTACTGAACTCCTGCGGGCGATTGCCGATGCCGGTGTGCACGCGCGCGGTGCTGCCTGGGGGAACCGTGACCTCCAGAGTCACCTGGCTCTCGTCTGCGACCCAGCTGCTGGAGGCTGCGCCGTAGGGCGTCTGCACCTCGGCGCGGGCGGAGGTCAGTCCGCCGCCCACCAGTGGACGGACGTCGAACACGCGGTAGCCCGGTTCAGTCGGCGACAGCCCGGCGACGTATTCGGTGAGGAAGCCGACCACCGCACCGAGGGCGTAGTGGTTGTGGCTCTCTTTTGCCTCCCCCTTCGTGTTGTACCCGTTCCAGGTCTCCCAGACGGTGGTCGCCCCCTGTTCGACCTGGTACAGCCAGGACGGCGTGGTGGTCTGCAACAGCAGACGCCAGGCAACGTCGGGCCGGCCCGCGTCGACGAGGACCGGCAACAGCATCGGCGTGGAAAGGAAGCCGGTGGCCAGGTGGTCATCGGCTTCCTCGATGAGCGCGACCAGCCGGTCGACGGCCGCGGGGCGTTCTTCATGTTCCAGCAGGCCGAAGGCGAGGGCGCGGACGTAGTCGTCCTGGCGGTCGGTTCCGACACGGCCGTCGTCGTGCAGGAAGGCCGCCCGCCATGCGCTGCGCGTGTGGTCCGCGATTTCCCGGTAGCGGGTGGCATCGGCGTCGCGGCCGAGGACAGTCGCGATGTCGGACAGAGTGCGCGCCGAGTGCTCGAAGTAGGCGGTGGCCGTCACCGGGCTGTGCCGCATGCTGTCGAGAATCGACGCGGCGAAGCCCTGCCCCGGACGCAGCCACTCGCCGAAGTGGAAGCCGGTGTCCAGCAGGAAGGGGTCGACGTCAGGGTTCGCGCTGCCGCGCAGGCGCCGGGTGATGCGCCGCTTCTCGCGAGCCCGGCGGGTCAGTTGATCGACCCATGCGGTCATGCTCGGGTACTGCCGCTCCAGGACGGGCCGGTCGCCGTAATACCGGTACAGCGTCCAGGGCAGCAGTACGGCGGCGTCTCCCCAGCCGGCCGACTGCGCCACCATGCGCATCAGTTTGGCCATTCCTCCGGAGAAGGACGAGGCCTCAGCGGGAACGAAGACCGGCACTCTACCGTCGGGCAGCTGCTCTGCGGCCAGATTGCGCAGGTAGCGGCGCAAGTAGGCCTGGGCGTCGACGAACGTGGTGGACGTCGGGGCGAAGACCTGTATGTCCCCGGTCCAGCCGGAGCGTTCCCGGCTTGGACAGTCCGTCGGGGTGTCGGTGAAGTTCGACCGAAGTGACCAGGAGACGTTCCGACGAAGGCGGACGAGCCGCTGGTCGGAGCAGTCGAAGCCGCCGGTGTCCGGCAACGTCGAGGACAGAACGATGCCCTCGATGTCTTGGGCACTCAGGTCGCCGGGCAGGCCGTCGACCTCGACGTAGCGGAATCCGTGGATGGTGAACCACGGGGACCACCAGGTTGCTTCGTCGCCGAGAATGACCTCGTCGCGCTGGTACCAGCGGTTCACGGGAAGTCCGTGGATGTAGTCGATGTCCAGCTCGCCGTCCTTGCGCAGGACCTCGCTGTGCGTCAGGCGGACGGTGGTCCCGGGTCCTGCGGGAAGACGGATCCGCACCACGCCGGCGAAGTTCTGCCCGAAGTCGACGATCTGCTTACCCGAAGACGCCCGGCTGACGGTGCGAGGAGAGAGCCGCTCGATCTCGCACACCGCGGGAACGTCCTCGGCGATCAGCGTGCGCCGGTCGTCGAGTACCTCGGCGGGCCCGAACCGGGCTGGTGGTGCGTGTGAGGTCAGCCAGTCCTCATCGGGTACGCGCAGGTCGACCCGCTCCCCGAACATCGGGTCGGCAGGGCCGATGCGCCCTGTCCCTGCCTGCCAGGATCCGTCGCTGACGACCGTGACCGTGCTGCCGTCCTCCAGATCGAGATCCACCTGGACGAGGCCCGCGGTGCGGTCGCCGTAGACGGCCTGCTTCGCGGTGAGCCCGTTGGCCCCGCGGAATCTGCCGTCCCCGATCGCCATCGACACAACGTTGCCGCCGGCACGGAAGGCTTCCGTCACGTCATAAGCCTGGTATTCCACGTACTGGTCGAACGGCGTCCAGCGCGGCACCAGCGCCGGGCCAGTGAGGTCACGTCCGTTGACGAAGAAGCGGTACCAGCCCAGCGCGGAGACGTAGGCCCGGCCCCGAAGCACGGGTGCGGGAAGGTCGACCGTGGTACGCAGGTACAGCACGCGATAGTCGGTCTTCGCCGCGGGGGCGGGCCCGCTCACCCAGCATGCGGCCCAGCGTTCCGGGTCCAGTACGCCCGTCTCGAACGATGCGTACTCGCTCCAAGGACCGGGTTCCTGCTCCGTCCCGGACCAGACGCGCACCCGCCACCTGTAGCGCCGGCACGACATCAGCGACGTGCCCTCGTACGTGACACCGAAGGGCTCCGTGCCGGTCACCCGACCGCTGTCCCAAGCCGGCTCACCCGCGGCGGAACCGTCCCCAGCGGTCACCTGTACCTGGTACGCGGCTTGGGCCACGCCCCCGGCAGGCAGCCGCCACGCGAACTCCGGACTTCGACTGCCGATGCACAACGGACTGCCCAGCGTGTCGGTCCGCAGATCTACAGGGGCGCACAGCATGCAAGTCTCCTTCATCGCGCCGAGGAACGTCCTCGTCCCGGCCGCGGGCGACACATCGGTAAAACGATTCCAGTGACAGAGCGTCCTTGCTGTCGCCCGGGCATGGATCGCCCGCGTGCGACCTGGGCACGGTCGATACCGCCGCGATCGTGAAGGCATCGTCTTGACAGAACCGTAGCAGGCGCTACTCTTTTGATTCAACCGTAGCGTTCACTACGCTTTGCCCATCTTCCACCGTCGGAGGATCTTCGTGCTGATCGTGATCGGCAGTGCCCGTGCGCTTCCCGGACGCCGGGCTGACCTGGTGTCGGCCGCTCGTGCCGTCGCCACGCAGTCCCGTGCAGACGAGGGCTGCGAGTCCTACGGCTTCTACGCCGACCTCACCGACGACGAGACGATCCTGAGCGTCGAGATCTGGCGCGACCAGGCCGCCCTCGACGCGCACATGGAGCACCCGCACACGCAGGAGTTCCTCGCCGCAGCCGGCTCGCTGGTCGACGGCACGCCGACGATGCGTTTCCACACCGTCGCCGACTGACACTTCCCGTCACCCCTATCTCCAGGGAGCACCATGAGCGTCCCCGCAACGAAGCGAGGCCGAGTCGCCGTCATCGGCGCCGGACCGGCCGGCATGGCCACCGCCCTGTCGGTCCACCAGGCCGGCCACGACGTCGTCCTCCTGGAGCGCTACCCGCAGGCCCGGCCGGCCGGCAACATCCTCAACCTGTGGCCACCGCCGATCAAAGCGCTCGGCCTGCTCGGCGTCGACATCACCGACCTGGGCGCCCCCTGCTATTCGGAGTTCCGCTCCGCGAAGGGCCGCACCCGGGCCCGCGTCAACCTGCCCGAGCACATCGTCGCCGACTACGGGGGCGGCTTCATCGGGCTGCTGCGCCCGGAGCTCTACCAACGGCTGCTCGCTGCGATGCCGCCCGGTGTCCTGCAGCTCAACCGCACAGTGGAGAGCTTCGACCAGGACGAGACCGGCGTCCGGTTGAAGATGGCCGACGGCGAGACCATCGAGGTCGACGTGCTCGTCGGCGCCGACGGCATCGACTCGCTGGTCCGCCGGACGCTGTGGGGCGACTCGCCCAAGCGGGAGCACAACCTGCACATCTTCGGGGGATTCACCTTCGACGAGGACCTCGTCGCGGACCCGGGGCTGTGCATCGTCTCCCACAACCGGACGGTGCAGGGCAGCTGGACCTCGATCCGACACAAGGGCCGCCACGGGTTCCAGTGGTGGGTGCTGGGCGCACACGACGCCGCCACCACCTTCGACGGCGACCTGCACACCACCGCGACCGCGATGGGCGCGGAGTTCCCCGCCCCGCTGCCGCAGCTGATCGCCGCGACCGAGCCGGGCAACGTGCAGCGCTGGGTGCTGCGCGACCGCAAGCCGCTCAAGCAGTGGTCCAAGGGCCGGGCCACCCTCGTGGGCGACGCCGCGCACCCGACCTCCCCCTACGCCGCCTACGGCGCGGGGATGGCGACCGAGGACGGGTACTACCTGGGCCGCCGATTGGCCGGGCTCGACCTGAGCGAGCACGCCGCCGTCCGGGCCGCGCTCGACGCCTTCGAGGCCCCGCGCAAGCCGCACACCTCGCGCCAGGTGCAGCAGGCCTACATCCTGGGCAAGGTCTTCCATCACGCCCCGGGTCCCCTCCAGGGGGTGCGGGACGCGATCCTGGACCGGACCCCCTTCCTGCAGAAGGTGGTCGGCGAGTCCTCTCCCGGCGAGATCCTGGCCCAGATCGCCGCGATCGACGAGGCCGAGAAACGATTCGTTGCCGTGCGCGGTGGGGCGTGATGACGCCGGGCGGGCTCGACCGCACCGATCCCGAAGGTGCCGTCGCCGCAGCGGCGAAGCGCAACTCCAACTGGGGCCGCTGGGGCGCCGACGACATCCTGGGCACACTGAACTTCCTCGACGAGGCCAAACGCCGCGAAGGCGCCGCCCTGGTGCGTCGCGGCGCGAGCTTCTCCCTCGCCCAGACCTTCGACGCCGACGGTCCGCAGAAGGGCTGGCGGCGCCGGACCAACCCGGTGCACACCATGCTCGACACCGGCCTGGAGGCCGAACGCGGCACCCAGGGCTTCCCGCACGGCATCGGCGGGGCCGACGACGTGGTGTTCATGCCTCTGCAGGCCTCGACCCAGTGGGACGGCCTCGGGCACATCTTCGACCACGGCATGGCCTACAACGGCCGCCGCGCGGGCGACGTCGTCACCAGCGAAGGCGACAAGGTCACCGGAATCGAGACCACGGCCGGGCTCATCGCCGGCCGGGGCGTGCTGCTCGATGTCGGCAGGGTCGCGGGTGACGCCGCGGGCGAGCTGCCCGACGGCTTCGCCATCACCGTCGAGCACCTCGAGGCCACCGTCGCCGCGCACGGCGACTCGGCACGGGTCGGCCGCGGCGACCTCCTGCTGGTGCGCACGGGCCGGCTCGCCCGGGCGCGGCGCGAGGGCTGGGGCGACTACGCGGGCGGCCCGTCGGCCGGGCTGTCCTTCACCACCGCCGACTGGCTCCACGACACCGAGATCGCCGGCATCGCCACCGACACCTGGGGCTTCGAGGTGCGGCCCAACGAGTTCGACGAGGCCTTCCAGCCGCTGCACCAGGTGGCCATTCCGCACATCGGGCTGTTCCTCGGCGAGATGTGGGACCTCGACGCCCTCGCCGCGGACTGCGCCGCCGACGGCGTGCACGACTTCTGGCTCACCGCGGCGCCGATCCCGGTGACCGGTGCCGTCGGCGCCCCGGTCGCCCCCGTCGCCGTCAAGTAGCCCGCACCCCACGACGATAAGGAGGACGGCGATGACCAACCGTCTGATCACCCACCTGCGCCACCTGGACCTGGCGGTGCCCGACCACAAGACGCAGCTCGAGTTCTACGTCAACACCTGGGGCCTGAAGGCCGAGCACTCCGAGCCCGGGTTGACGTTCCTGGCCGCGGAGGGCTCCCCGGAGCAGTACGTGGTACGGCTGCGCCAGGCGCCGGAGAAGCGCATCGACCTGATCGCGTTCGGCGCCGCGACCGCGGCCGACGTCGACACCCTGGCCGGACGCCTGGCCGCCGACGGCGTCACCCTCGTCACGGAGCCGGGGGCCCTGCAGACCCCCGGCGGCGGGTACGGGTTCCGGTTCTTCGACAACGAGGGCCGCACCGTCGAGGTCAGCTCCGACGTGGCCGTGCGGGCCCACCGCGCGATCGAGGAGGGCGAGTCGATCCCTGTACGGCTCTCCCACGTCGTGCTCAACTCCGCCGACCCCGAGGGCACCCGCGCCTTTTACGAGAAGCACCTCGCATTCGCCCTGTCCGACACCCTGATGCACCCGCGCATGGGCAACATGATGTGGTTCATGCGGATCAACAGCTGGCACCACAGCATCGCGATCGCGCGTGGCCCACACCCAGCGCTGCACCATGCGTCGTTCGAGCTGCGCGGGCTCGACGAGTACATGCGCGGCACCGGGCGGCTGCTGCGTGCCGAGGTGGAGAAGATCTGGGGCCCTGGGCGCCACCAGGCCGGCAACAACACCTTCAGCTACTTCCTCGATCCCAGCGGGAACACGATGGAGTACACGACCGAGCTGGAGAGGATCGACGAGGACACCTGGCATCCGCACATCTACGACTTCACCCAGCCCGAGGTCGCCGACCAGTGGGGTACGGCGAACGCGATGAACGAATTCGTCGCGGCGAAGTCGTTCAACGACCCGGACAAGGGCCTGTTCGTGGCCCCGCCGGTCTGAGCCGGCCATGCGGTTCGCCACCTATGAGTGCGAGAGCACAGTTGCCTGCGGAGTGGTCGACGGTGCACGTGTGCACCCCTTCCCCGCCGGCACGACGGTGCTCGACCTGGTCCGCGCCGGGCTGCCGGCCTCACTCGACGCCGGCGCGGCAGCCCTGGCCGGGCCTGCCGTGGCGCTGGACACCGTGCGGCTCCTGCCGCCGCTGGCCGCGCCGACGGTACGCGATTTCGTCGCCTTCGAGGAGCACGTCGAGGGCGTCGTCGCCTCGGTCTCCGACGGCGGGGGCGTCGTCGCGGAGTGGTACGAGGCGCCGACGTTCTACTTCACCAACCCCTATGCGCTGATCGGTGCGCACGACGACGTGCCGACCCCTCCCGGGTCGCGGCTGTTCGACTTCGAGTGCGAGGTCGCCGTCGTCATCGGCCGCGACGGCGCCTCGCTGACCCCGGAGCAGGCCCGCGACCACATCTTCGGCTACACCGTGCTCAACGACTGGTCGGCCCGCGACCTGCAACGCCGCGAGATGAAGGTCAGCCTCGGACCGGCCAAGGGCAAGGACTCCGCCACCACCCTCGGACCGTGGCTCGTGACGGCCGACGAACTGGAGCCCTACCGCGACGCCGACGGCTTCCTCGCCCTCGACATGCGGGTCTCGGTGAACGACGTCGAGATCGGCCAGGACCTGCTGTCGAACATGGGCTGGCCGTTCGAGGAGCTGATCTCCTACGCCTCCCGAGGGACGTGGGTGCGTGCCGGCGACGTCCTGGGCTCCGGCACCTGCGGCAACGGCGGCTGCCTGGCCGAGCTGTGGGGCCGCCGCGGGCAGCAGACCCCGCCGCCGCTGCGCCCCGGCGACATCGTCGAGATGACCGTCGAGGGCATCGGCGCCCTCCGCAACACCGTCGTCGAGGGCCCTGACCTGCCCCCCGTCCGGGCGGCGCGGCCTCGGTCACGCGCCAGGAAGCGCACCCCATGAGCATCCGCGTCGCCGGCAAGGTCGTCGTCGTCACCGGTGCCGGCCAGGGACAGGGGGCGGCCGAGGCGCGCCTGCTCGCCGCCGAGGGCGCGACGGTCGTGGCGCTCGATCTCGGCGACACGCCGGTCGAGGAACTTCCCGGCGTCGAGTACCGGCGCCTGGACGTCACCAACGCCGAGGGCTGGCGGAACCTCGCCGCCGACCTCGGCACGCGCTTCGGCCGGGTCGACGGGCTGGTCGCCAACGCCGGCATCACCTGGCGCGCCCGCCTGGAAGAGCTGGACCCGGCCGACCTGGCCCGGGTGTCGGAAGTCAACGTCACCGGCACCCTGCTGGGCATCCAGGCGCTCACTCCGCTGATGGCCGGCGGCGGGTCGATCGTCGTGGTCGGGTCGGTGGCGGCCCTCACGGGGCACTTCCCGCTCGCCTACACCGCGAGCAAGTGGGCGCTGCGGGGCCTGGCCAAGGCCGCCTGCCTCGAACTGGGCCCGCGCAACATCCGGGTCAACACCGTGCACCCCGGATACATCGACACCCCGATGACCGCGTCGGCCTCGCCGGCGTTCCTCGCCGCCAACGTGGCCGAGACCCCGCTGGGACGTCCCGGCACCGTCGACGAGGTCGCCCCGCTGGTCGCGTTCCTGCTCGGCGACGACGCCTCGTTCATCACCGGCGCCGAGATCCCCGTCGACGGTGGGATGACCGCGCACGGCGGCGTGAAGTCGATCAGCGACGCGGTGCGGGCGGCCCCACGATGAACCGGGTCGCGGGCAAGGTCGCGCTGATCACCGGCACCGCCGGCGGTCAGGGCCGGGCCGCGGCGCTGCTGTTCGCCGCCGAGGGCGCGGTCGTCATCGGCACCGATCTCGATCCCGACGGCGCGGCCGCGACCGCGGACCTCGTCCAGGCGGCCGGCGGCCGGATGTCCAGTACCCACCCACTGGACCTCGGCGACGAGGACGGTGTGCGCGCCTGGGTGGAGGACGCCGCCACCAAGCACGGCGGTATCGACATCGTCTACAACAACGCCGGCGCCACCCGCTTCGCCCCGGTCGCCGAGACCAGCTACGCCGACTGGACCTTCACGGTACGCAACGAGCTCGACATCGTCTTCCTCGTCACCAAGCACGCGTGGCCGCACCTCGTCGCCCGGGGCGGAGGCGCGGTCCTGCTCGTCGGCTCGACCGCCGGCATCTCCGGCTCGCTCACCAACACCCGCATCGCGCACACCGCGACCAAGGGCGGCGTGGTCGCGATGACCAGGCAGCTCGCGGCCGAGGGCGCAGCGCACGGGATCCGGGCCAACTGCATCAGCCCGGGAATGATCCGCACCCCCGCCACCGAGGCCGACCTGCTGGCCGCCGACCACCCGATGCGCGACATCGGCCGGCACATCCCGCTCGGCCGCGTCGGCACCCCGGAGGAGATCGCCCGCTGCGCGCTATTCCTGGCCTCCGACGAGGCCTCCTACGTCACCGGCGCCAACCTCGTCGTCGACGGCGGCTGGTCCGCCGTCCTGCCCGGCGCCTGCTGAACCACCCACGAGAGGAATGATCGTGTTCGAGTACTTCCCGGGCAACTACGTCTGGAATCTTGGCGTCGTCGCCGCGCTGAACAGCGGCGGCCTGATCGACGAGGTCGACCGCGCCTGCCGTCCGATCCGCGACGCCGCCACCCGCGGCGAGGACGCCGGCACCCCCGAGTTCCTGCGGGCCTGGACCGCCCTGACCGACCAGCTCGTGGCGCAGGCGGAGGAGGCCGAGAAGTCCGGCCATAGCCGCACCGCCGGGCAGCTCTACGCCCGCGCCACGAACTACCTGTGTCAGGCCGAGCGCATGCTCTCCAACTCCGACCCGGACCGCATCCCCACCTACCGGCGCGTGCTCGAGCTGCAGCAGAAGACATTCGACCTCAAGGACTCCCGGGTCAGCCGCGTGGCCATCCCCTACCTCGACACGACCCTGCCCGCCTACTTCAGCCAGGCCCCCGCCGCCGCCGACGGGCCCGCCCCGGTCATCGTGCTGGTGAACGGGCTGGACTCGACCAAGGAGCACATGTACTCCTCGGGGCACTGGGCCGAGCTCGCCGCCCGCGGCATCTCCTGCCTCATGCTCGACCAGCCCGGCACGGGCGAGGCGCTGCGGTTGCAGAGCATCACCGCCCGCATCGACGCCGAGGTCTGGGCGGGCGCGGCGGTCGACTGGCTGGAGACCCTCGACGACGTCGACCGCACTCGTATCGGCATCGTCGGCTGGTCGCTCGGCGGCTACTACGCACCCCGCGCCGCCGCGTTCGAGAAGCGCTTCGCCCTCGTCGTGGCCTGGGGCGCGAACCACAACTGGGGGGCGGTGCAGCGCCGCCGCATCGAACGCGAGGGCGAGCGACCGGTCCCCCACTACTGGGAACACGTGCTGTGGGTCTGGGGCCACGACGACCTCGAAACCTTCATCCCCTTCGCCGACGGAGTGCACCTCGACGGCGTCGTCGAGCAGATCACCGTGCCGTTCCTGATCGCGCACGGCGCAAACGACCGTCAGATCCCCGTCGAGTACGCCCACCGGTCCTACGACCAGGCCATCCACGCCCCCAAGCGCGACCTGCGGATCTTCACCCCCGACGAGGGCGCCACCGAGCACATCGGGCTGGATCACCTCGCGCACGTCAGCACCTTCGTCGCCGACTGGATCGCCGATACCTTCGCCGTGGCGACGACGTGACGACCTGTGCGGGCAACCTCGCCCGACTCCCCGCCTGACGGAACCGAGGCCCCTCGCCATGCGCAGTCAGGTCGCCATCGTCGGCGCCGGACTCCTGCAATCCCACCATCTCGACTTCGTCGACCTCGTCGGCCGCAGCGTCACCGTCTACGGCCAGACCTAGGTGACCAAAGATGTGAAGAATGGCGCCTCCGCTATTCGGACAGCGACGTCATCGCACTACTCAGTGAGAAGGCGGGACGGCGTCTAGCAATTGGACTTGCCCTCGGCAACGGGTGGTAGCGAACCCGGCTGGGACGGGGTGCCGGAGTGCAGCACTACGGCGAGGGACTGGCTGGGTTCGTCGAGATTCACGTGACTTTCACTGATGAACCATCAGGCAAATCTACCGACGTCTATACATTGAGCGGAGACATAGACGTCCTCGAACCCACGTCTACTTTCCATGATTTTCGGGTCGGCGAGGTGGATGACCCGGCGGTTTTGCGCACATTGACATGGACGTATTAGGCCGTGGTCGTCAGCTCCGATCTTCGCCGCATCCCAACCCTTGCTGTCGCGGGTAGATACGACTGGGGCACACCGCCATCGCAATCGGAGGAAATCATGAAGGAGATTCCCCACGCAAACTCGCACATCCTTGAGAACTCGGGCCACAACCCTCACGTGGAAGAGACCCGAGAATTCCTCCAGACCATCTCCCGATTCATTCGGGTGCAAGAAAAGAGAATCAGATGAACGCGGTTTCCCTGATCACAAACACCAACCTCATCGACGGTCTCGGAGGCGCTCCCAAAGCCGGCACCAGTGTCCTGATGGATGCAGGCCGCATCGCCTGGATCGGCCCGGACGAGAACGCCCCCTCCATCGGCGACAAACACGTAATCAACGGCAATGGTCGCTCTCTGATTCCTGGCCTCATCAACTCTCATGTCCACTTGGCGAATGACGGCTCCGCCGATCTCTTCGAGCAGGTCGTGAACGACAGCTTGCCGATTGCGTCACTCCGCGCCGCTCAGAACGCCCGGCACACGCTTGCATGCGGCGTCACCACCGTGCGCGACTGCGGTGCGGCGAACGGAATCGTCATTGAGTTGGGCAAAGCGGTCGACGCCGGCCTCGTCGAGGGTCCCCGAATCGTGGCAGCCGGCCGGGTCATCACCATGACGGGCGGCCACGGTCACTTCATGGGACGGGAGGCGGATGGTATAGATGCCATCCGCCACGCTGTCCGGGCCGAGATCAAGGAAGGCTCTCAGTTCATCAAGGCCATGGCCACGGGCGGTGTCCTGACACCCGGAGTCCGCCCGACCCAGACCGCGTTGCTTGCCGAGGAACTGCGCACAGTAGTCCAGGAAGCTCATAACGCCGGGAAGCGAACTGCTACACACGCGATCGGCCGACAGGGCATCAAGAACGCACTCGACGCCGGCGTGGATTCAATCGAGCACGGCTACCACCTCGACGAGGAGCTCTTCACCCAGGCGATCGATCAGGGCACCTTCCTTGTGCCAACCCTGCTCGCGGTCGATGGAATTGTCGAATTCGGGCCGGCCGGGGGTAGCCCGGGGTGGATGATCGACAAAGCGATATTGGAGCGCGATCGTAGCCGCGAGATGTTCCGCGCGGCTGTCCAGGCCGGGGTGCGCGTCGCAGCCGGCACTGATGCCGGAACTCCCTTCAATCGTCATACCGACCTCCCCAAGGAGCTCGCGGTGATGGTCGCAATTGGCATGACACCGATGCAGGCTCTCCTGGCGGCGACAGCGAATGCTGCCGCGAATCTTGATCTCCTCGACGAGATCGGCACCATCGAGATGGGAAAGGCCGCTGATCTCGTGTTGCTCGACGGGGACCCGCTCAAGGACATCGGCGCTTACGGTCGACCGGTCCTGGTCGCGAAGGCCGGCGTCATTGCCCGCAACGACCTAGTGGGACTCCGTTAGGTCTTTCTGTCGGTGGTGTTCAGCGGCATGGTGGATGTGTGGACGCACATGAAGTGAACCGTGCTCGGGCGACGTTGGCGTTATTCGTGGCTGACGTGTTCGCGGCGGTGCCGCGCAAGGACCAGCGGGCCAAGAGCGACTGCTATCTGCAGGGGCTGATGCTGGACGGGCGGCGCAAGTCCGTCCAGGCCATGGCCGCGCGGCTGCCGGACGGCAACGAGCAGAACCTGCAGCAGTTCGTGAACCAGTCGACGTGGGACCCGGTGCCGGTAGGGCGGCGGATCGCGGCGCGGATGGTGCCGAGAATCGGCCCGGACGCCTGGGCCATCGACGACGTGTCGTTCCCCAAGGACGGAAAGATCTCGGTCGCCATCGCGCGCTAGCACTGCGGGGCCCTGGATCGCCGTCGGCGATCGCGACACTCACGAAGGACGCAGGACCGACCAACGGCGCCTTCTACACCCACTTCACGTCCAAGGACGAGCTCGTCGCCACTGCGGTCGCCGACCAACTGCATGCACAGAACGCGAACATCGTCGCGCACGCGGCACCCGGTCGCGACGGACTCGAACAGATCGTGCGGTGGCCTGTCTACTCAGCACCGCAACAGCCCTGACGACGGCTGCCCGTCCGCCAGGTAGGACGCCTGCCATTGGCTCGTCGCCCTCGGAAAACCCGTCAGGTCCGATGCCGGACGTCGAAGTGCGCGGAGTGCGCGGTCAGCTTGCCGAGCAATTCGATGAGGGTCCGCTGCTCGTCCTCACTGAGGGCGCCCGCCCACTCCTGTTCACGTGCGTTGTGCGCCTGGAAGGCAGTGGTGATCGCCTGCAGGCCGGCCTCGGTAAGGCCGAGCTGGACCGCGCGCCCGTCATAGGAGGCGCGCTCCTTGCTCACCAGGCCGTCCCGTTCCAGCGTGTTCACCAGCGCCGACACGGCGGCTCGGCTCATGCCGGACAGCTCCGCGACCTTCTTCGCCTCGACCGGGCCCGACAACCAGATGGCGAACAGCACTCGAAAGCCGGGCCATGACCAGCCGCGAGGCCGGTGTACGGCGGATTCGAGGTCGTAGACGAGCATATTGGCCGCGCGGTGGAGGGTGAGCACCAGCCGCATGGCGAGCGGGTCGATGCCGGGGAGTTCCCGCGAGGCCCGGTCGACGGCGTGGTCAATGAACGACCAGAAGTGCAGGTGGTCGGCATCCAGCGGTTCCGGTTCCTGGGTCACAGTCGGAGTCTAGGTCGGGCGGCATCACGGACCGCACTCGGGAAGCGGGCACGCGTCGACACCCCGTCCAGGTTTCCGGACCGTAAAAAACCTTCACCCGAGGGCTTCCCTCCAGATGCCGACGGGGGTACGGTCCCCAATTAATCAAAGCATTGATTACATGCTCTGAGTATTAGTCGTCCCGTTTTGTCCCCTGGCTCTGTCAGGGGACAGGTCTCCTCCCGGCCGTGCGTCCCGATGTGCGGCCGGGTAGCCCCGGCCGTTCCTCCTCCGTCAAGGGGGACGGTGTGGCGGGCGATCGATCCCAAGGAACCTCGTATGCCCGAAGCATTCGCTCCCCCCAGTCCCGGCGCGCTGCGTGCCTGCATGTCCCGTTTCGCCACCGGCGTCACGGTGGTGTCGTACGCGACCGACAGCGGCCCGCGGGGCGCCACCATGAACTCCTTCACGTCCGTGTCCGCAGAACCGCCGCTGGTCCTGGTCAGCGTCGGCCGCCGGGCCCGCTGCCACGACCAGCTGGCCGACGGGCCCTTCTGCGTGAACATCCTCGGTGCCGAACAGGAGCAGTTGGCCCGGCTGTTCGCCGGGGCCCCGAGCACCGCGGAGCCCCGCTGGGCGGAGGGCGCGCGCGTCCCCCGGCTGGCCGACCCGCTCGCCTGGGTGGAGTGCGAGCCCTGGCGCGCGTACGACGGCGGCGACCACACCCTGGTCCTCGGCCGCGTCACCGACCTCGGCCACCGCGACGGCGACGCCCTGACCTACGCCTGGAGCCGTTTCGCGTCCACCACCGAGTCGACCGACGGCATCGAGCACCTCTTCTGAAGCTCTTCCGCCGTCCCCACTCCCCTTCTCAAGCCCCACCCCACTCCCCAGGAGAACCACCATGGCCGCACGCACCGGCAAGGAATTCCTCGATCGCCTCTCCCAGTCCCGCCCCACCGTGCACATCCAGGGCGAGACGCTCACCGGAGGAATCCAGGAACACCCCGCTTTCCGCAACGTCGTGCAGACCTACGCCGAGCTGTACGACCTCCAGCACAGCGAGGAACACAAGGACGTCCTCACGTACGCCTCCCCCACCTCCGGTGAGCCGGTCGGCACGTCCTTCCTCACTCCCCGCACACCCGACGATCTCGTCAAGCGCCGTAAGGCGTTCAAGGTGTGGGCCGACCACAGCAACGGCATGCTCGGCCGCACCGGCGACTACATGAACAGCTCCCTGATGGCGCTCGCGTCGGCCGCCGACTGGTTCGCCCAGGCCAACCCCGCCTTCGGCGAGAACATCCGCCGCTACTACGAGAAGGCCCGCGAAGAGGATCTGCTGTGCACACACACGCTGATCCCGCCGCAGGTCAACCGGGCGGTGGCCGGTACCCAGCAGGCGGGCGGCAAGCTCGCGGCACGCATCGTGAAGGAGGACGACAACGGCGTGGTGATCCGCGGGGCGCGCATGCTCGCCACCATCGCCCCCTTCGCCGACGAGATGCTCGTCTTCCCCTCGACCGTGCTCCGCGGCACCCCCGAGGACAAGCCGTACTCCTACGCCTTTGCCATCCCCAACGACACCCCCGGCCTGCGCTACATCGCCCGCGAACCCCTCGACTACGACCGCCCGCGCCACGACCACCCCCTCGCCTCCCGCTTCGAGGAATCGGACTGTGTGGTCGTCTTCGACGACGTGCACGTGCCCTTCGAGCGCTGCTTCGCCCTCGGTGACGCCGAGCTGTGCAACGGCTTCTACTCCCAGACGTCCTCCGTGGTGCACATGACCCACCAGGTCGTCACCCGCACCACCGCCAAGACCGAGTACGTCCTCGGACTGGTGACACTGCTCACGGAGGCCATCGGCATCGAGCAGTTCCAGCACGTCCAGGAGGACATCGCCGAGATCATCACCACCCTGGAGACGCTGCGCGCCTTCCTGCGCGCGGCGGAAGCCGACGCCGCGGTCAACGAGTACGGGGTGCTGACCCCGGCCTGGGCCCCCCTCAACGCCGCCCGCAACCTCTACCCCAAGCTGTACCAGCGCTTCCCGCAGATCCTGCGCAAGCTGGGCGCTTCCGGCCTGATGGCCACCCCGACCGAACTCGACATCACCGGCCCGGCGGCCGCCGACATCGAGGCCTACCTCCAGTCGGCCACCCTCACCGGCGCCGAGCGCGTGAAGCTGTTCCGTCTCGTCTGGGACACCTGCATCTCCGCCTTCTCCAGCCGCCAGGCCCTGTACGAGTACTACTTCTTCGGCGACCCCGTCCGCATGGCCGGCGCGTACGTGAAGTCGTACGACCGCGAGCCGCACAGGGCGAAGGTCCAGGCGTTCCTGGAGCGCTCCTGATGACGCACCCCCTGGGGAATCCCCCGTCGAAGATCATCGCTGTCCATCTCAACTACCCCAGCCGGGCCAAGGAGCGCGGCCGGATCCCGGCCCAGCCCTCCTACTTCCTCAAGCCCCCCTCGTCGTTGGCAGGCACCAAGGAGGCCATCGTCCGCCCGGAGGGGTGTGAACTTCTCGGGTTCGAAGGCGAGATCGCCCTGGTCGTCGGCAGCCGGGCCCAGCGGGTGCGGCCGGAGGACGGCTGGTCCCACGTGCGGTGGGTGACCGCCGCGAACGACGCCGGGGTCTACGACCTACGGTACGCCGACCGCGGCTCCAACCTCCGCTCCAAGGGCGCAGACGGCTTCACCCCGATCGGGCCGCGGCTGCTGGATGCCCGTCAACTCGACCCGGACGCACTCCAGTTGCGTACCTGGGTCAACGGCGAACTCGTGCAGGACGACACCACCGACACGCTCCTGTTCCCCTTCGGACAGCTCGTCGCCGACCTGTCGAGACTGGTCACCCTGGAGCCCGGTGACGTAATCCTTACGGGCACTCCGGCCGGCGCGTCCGTCGTCTCCCCCGGCGACACGGTGGAGGTCGAGGTCACCGGCAGCGGGCAGTCCACCGGGCGGCTGCGCAACCCCATCGCCTCCGGGCCCGCCCTGGAGACGTACGGAGCGATGCCGAGGACGGACCCGGCCGAACGCGAGGCCGCCCACGGAGCCGCGTTCAACCCCGAGCCACTACTCGACAAGTGCGTCGAGCAAGGACTGCGTTCGGTCGCGGTCGCCACGCTCAGCGCACAGTTGCGGGGGCGCGGACTGCCGCACATGTCCATCGACGGGGTGCGTCCCACACGGCCGGACACGAAGATGGTCGGCGTCGCCCACACGCTGCGCTACCTGCCGCTGCGCGAGGACCTGTTCAAGCGGTACGGCAACGGCATGAACGCCCAGAAGAGGGCCATAGAGCAGCTGCGACCCGGCCATGTGCTGGTCATGGACGCCCGCCGGGACACATCCGCCGGCACGCTCGGCGACATCCTGGCCCTGCGCGCCCAGCGGCGCGGCGCGGCCGGGGTGGTCACCGACGGAGGCCTGCGCGACAGCGTCGCCGTCACCGAACTGGGGCTGCCCGTCTACCACAGCGGAGCCCACCCCTCCGTCCTCGGCCGCCGCCATGTGCCGTGGGACACGGGAGTGCCGATCGCCTGCGGCGGAGCCCTCGTGCAGCCCGGCGACCTGCTGGTGGGAGACGCGGACGGCGTGGTCGTCGTGCCGCCCGAGCTGGCCGAGGACCTGATCACCGACTGCCGGGAGCAGGAACAGCGGGAGCACTTCATCACCGAGCAGGTGCGCGCCGGACACGACATCGACGGCCTGTATCCCCTCGGTCCCGACTGGCACGAGACGTACGAGCGGTGGCGCAAGCAGCACAGCACGCAAGGAGAACACACATGAAATTCCGCAGCGACCCGTCCGCCATCCGCGGATCCATCGCTCCCGCCATCACCCCCTTCACTTCGGACGGAGCCGTCGACCACGACAGCCTGCGCGCGCTGATCCGCTTCCAGCTGGAGTCCGGTTCGCACGGCATCTCGCTGGGCGGTTCCACCGGCGAACCCAGCGCGCAGAGCGTCAGCGAGCGGATCGCGGGGATGCGGACGGCGGTCGAGGAGATCGGCGACCGCGTCCCGTTCCTGCCCGGAACCGGATCCCACAAGCTCGACGAGACCCTCGAACTCACCGCCGCCGCGGCGGAGCTGGGCGCCGACGCCGCGCTCGTCATCACGCCGTACTACGCGCGCCCCACGCAGGAGGCGCTGTACCAGTGGTACGCGACCGTCGCGCGGGAGTTCCCGGACCTGCCGATCGTCGCCTACAACGTGCCCTCGCGCACGGCCGTCGACATCGCGCCCGAGACGGTGAAGCGGCTGTTCACCGACTTCGAGAACTTCGTGGGCGTCAAGGAGACCACCAAGGACTTCGAGCACTTCTCGCGCGTGCTGCACGCCTGCGGGCGCTCGCTGCTGGTGTGGTCCGGCATCGAGCTGCTGTGCCTGCCCCTGCTTGCGCTGGGCGGTGCGGGTTTCGTCTCAGCTGTCGCGAATCTGGCGCCCGGTGCGGTGGCTCGGATGTACGAGCTGTGGGAGGCGGGCGATTTCGACGGTGCCCGCGACCTCCACTACCGCCTGCACCCACTCGTCGACCTCTTGTTCGTCGAGACGAACCCGGCGCCCGCGAAGTGGGTGCTGCACCAGCAGGGACGTATCGCGTCGCCCCATGTCCGCCCGCCGCTCACCTCCCCCACTGACGCGGGCCTGTCGAAGATCCGCGCGCTGCTCCGCGAGGGCGGAGACCTCACCCAGCAGATCGGAGCCACGCAGTGAGCACCACCCCTGAGCACCTTCCCTCCACCCCTGAGCACCTTCCCTCCGTGATCCCGCACTGGATCGGCGGTTCCCTCGTCGACGCCGCGGACGGACGCACCTTCGACGTCGCCGACCCGGTCTCCAACACGGCCTACGCACAGGCCGCGCGTGGCTCCGCGGCCGACGTGGACCGGGCGGTGACGGCTGCCCGTGCCGCGTTCCCGGAGTGGGCCGGGCTGTCCAACCGGGCACGCGCGGGTGTCCTGTACCGGATCGCCGACGCCGTCGAGGCCCGCCATGACCGGCTCGCCGCCTTCGAGTCGTACGACTCCGGGCTGCCGATCACGCAGGCCCGCGGCCAGGCGCGGCGCGCCGCCGAGAACTTCCGCTACTTCGCGGATGTCATCGTGGCCCTCGGCGAGGAGGCGTTCCGGCAGGGCGACGACCAGTTCAGCTATGTGGTGCGCACACCGGTGGGAGTCGCCGGGCTGATCACTCCCTGGAACACACCGTTCATGCTGGAGAGCTGGAAGCTGGCACCGGCGCTGGCGTCCGGCTGCACGCTGATCCTCAAGCCGGCCGAGTGGACCCCGCTGTCCGCGTCGCTGTGGCCGGAGATCTTCGAAGAGGCAGGCGTGCCCGCCGGGGTGGTGAACATCGTCCACGGCATCGGCGATGAGGCCGGCCAGGCCCTCGTCGACCACCCGGACGTGCCGCTGATCTCCTTCACCGGCTCCACCGAGACGGGCCGGCACATCATCCGGTCCTCCGCCGAGCACCTGAAGACGGTGTCGATGGAGCTGGGCGGCAAGTCCCCGGTCGTCGTCTTCGCCGACGCCGACCTCGAGGCCGCGCTGGACTCGGTCGTGTTCGGCGTGTTCTCCCTCAACGGGGAGCGCTGCACGGCAGGTTCACGCGTACTCGTCGAGCGCCCGCTGTACGAGGAGTTCACCCGGCGACTGGCGGAGCGGGCCGCCAACGTACGCGTCGGGCTCCCTTCCGACCCGGCCACCGAGGTCGGCGCACTGGTACACCCCGAACACTACGAGCGTGTCCTGAACTACGTGGAGATCGGCAGGAAGGAGGGCCGTCTGGTCGCCGGTGGCAGCCGCCCCGACCACCTCGTCGACGGCAACTACCTCCAGCCCACCGTCTTCGCCGACGTCGAACGCGACGCCCGTATCTTCCAGGAGGAGATCTTCGGCCCGGTCGTGGCCGTCGCTCCCTTCGACGACGAGACCGAGGCCGTGGAACTCGCGAACGCCACGCAGTTCGGCCTGGCCGCCTACGTCTGGACCTCGGACCTCAAGCGCGGCCACCGCATCGCGCATGCCGTCGCATCCGGCATGGTCTGGATCAACTCCCACAACGTCCGTGACCTGCGCACTCCGTTCGGCGGGGTCAAGGCCTCCGGCGTCGGCCGTGAGGGCGGCGCCCACAGCATCGACTTCTACACCGAATCGAAGATCGTCCACGTCGCCCTCGCCGAGGTGCACACCCCCCGCTTCGGAGCCGCATCATGACCTCGAACGCCCCCGACGTCGTCCGGTCCGCCTACGCCCAGCTCGCCGTCACCGACCTCGGTGCCGCCCGCTGGTTCTGGGTCGACATGCTCGGCTTCCACGTCCAGTACGAGGATGCCGGGTCGCTCTATCTGCGCGGCACGGACGAACTCACCCACCACTCGCTGGTGCTGCGCAAAGGCGACCTGGCGGCCCTCGACCACATCTCCTATCGCGTCCGCACCGCCGAGGACGTCGACAAGGCGGAGAAGTTCTTCGCCGAACTCGGCTGCCCGGTCAAGCGGTTGAAGAAGGGCGAGGGAACGCACGGTGTCGGCGACGCGGTCCGCGTCATCGACCCGCTCGGCTTCCCCGTGGAGTTCTTCCACGAGATCGAGCGCGCCGAGCGCCTCATCCAGCGCTACGACATCCGCCACGGCGCCGAGATCGCCCGCCTGGACCACTTCAACATCTGCACCCCCGACATCCCGGCCGCCTACGCCCATTACCAGTCCCTCGGATTCGGCTGCTCGGAAACGATCGAGGGTGACGAGCACGAGCTGTACGCGGCCTGGATGTACCGCAAGCAGACCGTCCATGACGTCGCCTTCACGGGGGGCGCCGGGCCGCGCCTGCACCACCTCGGGGTGGCAACCCACGAGTCCCACCAGGTACTGCGCGCGGCCGACATCTTCGGCTCGCTGCACAAAGAGCACCACATCGAACGAGGCCCCGGCCGGCACGGCGTCTCCAACGCCTTCTACCTCTACCTGCGGGACCCCGACGGCCACCGCGTGGAGATCTACACCTCGGACTACTACACCGGCGACCCGGACCACGAGACATACCGCTGGAACGTCCGCGACGACCGCCGCCGCGACTTCTGGGGCAACGCCGTCATCGAGTCCTGGTACAAGGAGGCCGCCCCCGTCCTCGACCTGGACGGACGCCCGCAGCCCGTGACCGACACCGTCCTCGACGAGTCCGCGGTTCAGGTGGGTGCCGACGGCCTCGGCTGATACTCCGCGCGGTTGGGGGGACCGGAGGTGCTTCGCGCCCTTCCGGGACCCCCCCAGCGCGCCCTGGACAGACTCGGGATCTTCCCATACACCCCATTCATCACACTTTGTAAAAACCGGATACGACAGTTAGTATCCGGCGGCACGCCTACCTGCCGGCTTGCCGAAGGGCCCGCAGAGGAGACCCATGCCCTCGATGACGACTCCGTCGGACGACACCTCCGCAGGACGCTTCGAGTTCTGGCGGGAAGTGGTCGGCCAGAGTTTTGTGCCGCTGGAGGCGCTGCCGCGCGAGGTTCCCGACTTCCGTGCCTCCCTGCACACCGCCCAGCTCGGCGCGGTGCAGGTGTCTGTCGTGGCCGCGGATCCGCACGGCGTCGCCCACACCCGAAGGCACATCGCCTCCGACCCGGCCGATTTCGTCAAGGTGAGTCTTCAGCTGGCCGGGCAGTGCATGCTGACCCAGGCGGACCGCCAGGCCCTGCTCAAGCCTGGCGAGCTGGCCATCTACGACACCCGGCACCCGTACACACTCGACTTCGACCAGGCGTACCGCACACTCGTGCTGATGTTCCCCCGGGTCCTGCTCCGGCTGCCCGAGCGCGACCTGACCCGCATGATCGCCACCACCGTGTCGTGCAGCGACGGACTGGGGCCCGTGGTGCACCCGTTCCTGCGCGGACTGGCCGGGCAAGTGCGGCAGCTGGACGCTGTCGGCACGCCGCGGCTCGCGGACAGCGTGGTCGACCTGGTCGGCGCGATGCTCTCGGACCGGTGCGCCGTGCACGTGACGCAGCAGGACGACGGGCGGGAGCTGCTGGCCCGGCGGATCCTCACGTACATGGAGCAGCGGCTCTCCGACCCGGGGCTCGGCCCCGACCGGATCGCGGCCGCCCACCACATCTCGCGGCGCTTCCTCTACAAGCTGCTGGCCGAGCGGGGATACACGGTCTCGGGCTGGCTCCGGGAGCGTCGTCTCGCCGAGTGCCTGCGCGACCTCGCGGATCCCGCGCTCGCCCATATGCCCGTCGCCACCGTCGGAAGCCGCTGGGGCTTTCCCGACCCCGCCCACTTCAGCCACGCATTCAAGAGCGCCTACGGCATGAGCCCCTCGGAGGCACGCGGGGCCG
This sequence comes from Streptomyces sp. NBC_00461, assembly GCF_036013935.1. Classification (NCBI taxonomy): domain Bacteria; kingdom Bacillati; phylum Actinomycetota; class Actinomycetes; order Kitasatosporales; family Streptomycetaceae; genus Streptomyces; species Streptomyces sp. NBC_00461. The sequence continues at coordinate 9,532,594 of NZ_CP107902.1, read as the reverse complement.
GGCGCACGGCGCTGGGCGCCTAGCGAGCGCTCAGCGGCGGTCACGCGGTTTCGCCGACCTTTCGCTGCCTGTCGCGGTACGTCCCGAACACGGCGGATCTGCCGATCGTGCCCGCCCCAGCAAGGGCCGGTGCACCATCACGCAAGCCGGAGCGGGCCGCCGAGGTGCACCCTCCCGTCGTGAGAGAGAGCCGCACACTCCTCACGGGCCCGCCTCGCGGGCGACAGTGAGCGGCTTACGCAGGAACATCCACCGACACAAGAACGGGCTGACGTCCCGACCTCCCCAGGGCCGAAGCGCATCACTGCGCTGATCGACAGCCCCGTGCTGTCTCTTCTCCCCACGGCTCTCCCTTCCTGCCTCTCCGGCTCCCGCTCATCCGACGAATGAGGCATTCATGCTGAGAAAGCGATCCGCCGCGCCCCCTCCGCTCGGTGGCGCCGGCTCCGACGCCCGCCGCTACGAGAACAAGCTGCTCGTCATCCTTTTCCTGGGCTTCGGCCTCGTCTTCTTCGACCGGCAGGCACTTTTCTTCCTCGTCCCCTTCATCGGTAAGGACATCCCCCTCTCGAACACCGCCCTGGGCACGCTCGCCGGAGTCCTCGCGCTGACCTGGGCCCTGTCCGGAATGATCTCCGGACGCCTGTCCGACCGGCTCGGCCGTCGTAAGCCCGTGATCATCATCGCGGTGGTGCTCTTCTCCTGCCTCTCGGCGTCGAGCGGGCTGGTCACCGGCTTCGTCGCGCTGTTGGGAGCCAGGGCGCTGATGGGGCTGGCGGAAGGTGCCGTACTGCCGGCGTCGCAGTCTCTGATGGTGGAGGCATCCCAGGAGCACCGGCGCGGCCTGAACATGGGTCTGCTACAGGGCTCATCGGCCGGACTGATGGGCGGCATCCTCTGCCCGCTCGCCGTGGTCTGGATCGCCACGCAGTACAGCTGGCGACTGGCGTTCGTCATCACCATCGTCCCCGGCCTGCTGCTCGCCCTGTGGATCTGGCGGTCGGTACGGGAGGAGCCGCCGGGTGGCGGTGTGATGACGGCGCCCGTAGCGGAATCCGCGGATGCCGCGGCCAAGCCGAGCATCGGCAGCATCCTCCGGCAGCGCAACATCATCCTCTGCGTGCTGATCGCCTGCGCGTACATGACCTGGTTCTTCGTCATCATCACGTTCGCGCCCGTCTACATGATCTCGGTCAAGGGCTTCTCACCCGCGACGATGAGCGGCGTCGTGACCTGCCTCGGGGTGGCGTGGGTCTTGTGGGGCTTCGTCACACCGGGGATCTCGGACCGTTTCGGCCGCAAGAACACACTGATCGTCTTCACGGTGATGGCCGCGCTCTGCCCCCTGGCCGTGGTGTATGTGAGCAGTCCTCTGGTGCTCGGCGCAGTGGTCGTGCTCACGTATACGGGTCTCGGTTGCTTCACCCTGTTCATGGCGACCATCCCCGCGGAGACCGTCCCCCGTGGCGCGCTGGCGACCGCCCTGGGCCTGGTCATGGGCATCGGTGAGCTCGCCGGCGGTTTCCTCGCTCCGGTGATCGCCGGGTGGGCCTCCGACAACTGGGGGCTTCAAACGGCCATGTACATCTCGGCGGCGGGTGCCGGGCTGGTCGTCCTGCTCGCGCTCGGGCTGAAGGAGACGGCTCCCGCTGTCCTGCGCAGAAAGGAGGCGGCGGCGGTCGGCGACGGCGCTGCGGAGCGAACCACGAGCGCATCCGCCGTGTCCTGACCGACCCCCCTTTCTGCGACTCCCGCGACGGGCCAGGACCACTTCGGTGGTCCTGGCCCGTCGCGTGCTGCCTCGGACCAGCCGTTCGCCCACGCGGTCCGGCCCGGTCACCCACCGCAGCCGCCAGGTCGCCCACAGGCCGGCAGGGGCAATGGGCGCCCGGCAGCAGGGCCGGTCCGCCCGCCCGTGCACAGCCGTTCGTGCCCGCCTCCGCAACAGCCCGTGCACAACGGCACAAGCGCACAGCCCGTCCGCCTGTGACCCTCCCGTCATGCGAGCAACACACACCGTTTACGACCACATCGTGGTGGGCGCCGGCTCCGCCGGCTGTGCCCTCACCCGCAGACTCGTGGACGCCGGCCGGAGCGTCCTGCTGATCGAGGTGGGCGACCGGGACGACAACCCGGCCATCCATGACCCGGGGCGACTGTGGGAACTGTGGAACTCCCCGCAGGACCACGCGTACACCACTGAACCCCAGCGGCACGCCTCCGGCACCCAGGTGTTCTGGCCGCGCGGCAAGGTCCTTGGCGGCTCCAGCGCCCTGAACGGAATGATCTACGTCCGCGGCAACCGGGCCGACTACGACAGCTGGGCCTACCAGGGAGCGGCGGGCTGGTCGTACGACGAGGTGCTGCCGTACTTCAAACGCTCGGAGGACTTCGAGGACGGCGCGTCGTACTACCACGGGGCCGGCGGTCCGCTGCCCGTCAGCCGGAACCACTCTCCCAACCCGGTCACCACCGCCTTCATCGAGGCGTGCCAGGACTACGGGATCGCGTACAACGACGACTGCAACGGCCAGGACCAGCTCGGCGTGAACCTGCTGCACCGCAACATCCGCGACGGCAACCGCGTCAGCGCGTGGACCGCCTTCATGCAGCCGGTGCTCGACAGTGCGCTGCTGACAGTGATGACCGGCATTGCGGTCACGCGCGTCCTGGTGGACGGTGGCCGGGCGCGGGGCGTCGAGCTGCTGCGCGAGGGCCGTACGACGGAGATCCGCTGCGAAGGCGACGTGATCCTGTCCGGCGGCACCATCGGATCGGCCCAGCTGCTCCTGCTCAGCGGGGTCGGGCCGGCGGACGAGCTGCGGGCCCTCGGGATCGGGACGACCGCGGACCTGCCGGGCGTGGGCGCGAACCTGCACGACCACACCCTCGCTCCGGTGGTGTGGGAGTCGGCACGGCCGGTGCCGCAGGGTACGGCCAACAAACTGGAGGCCCACTACTTCGCCAAGTCCGACCCGGCGCTGGCCGTGCCGGACCTGCAGCCGCTGATGTCTCACCTGCCACTGCCGGTGCCCGACATGAACATTCCGGAAGAGGGCCACGGCTTCTCGGTCCTCGCCGGGACGATCCGTCCGCTCAGCCGGGGCCGCCTGTGGCTGCGCTCGGCCGACCCCACCCAGGCTCCTGCCCTGGACCCTGGCTACTTCTCCGAGCCGTCGGACCTCGCGGCCATGGTGCGGGCCGTGCAGCAAGTGCGGGAGATCGGCGAGGAGAAGTCGCTGGGCGACTGGCGGGCCCGCGAGGTCGCACCCGGACCGTACGTGCGTACGGACGCGGAGGTCGCTGCATACATCAAGCGGACCCTCCTCAGCTATCACCACCAGGTGGGCACCTGCCGTATGGGCATCGACCGTACGGCGGTCGTCGATCCGCAGCTGCGCGTACACGGCGTGGCCGGACTGCGCGTCGCGGACGCCTCCGTCATGCCCTCCGTCACCTCCGGCAACACCCACGCACCTGCCGTCATGATCGGCGAGCGCTGCGCCGACTTCATCCTGGGAGCACAGCTGTGACCAATACCCTTCTCATCGGTGGCGAGTGGCAAGCCGCGGCCTCCGGAGCGGAGTTCGAGACCCTGGACCCGGCGACGGGCAGCCCGCACGCCATCGTGTCCGACGCCGGAGCAGCGGACGCCGACGCAGCCGTACGGGCCGCCCGCGCCGCCCTCGAAAACCCGGAGTGGGCGGGACTCACCCCGGCCCGGCGCGCCCGGATCCTGTGGCGCATCGGCGACCTCATCGAGGAACACGCCGAGGAACTGGCCGAGTTGGAGACCCGCGACCAGGGCCAGCCGCTCGGCATCTCCATGGCGGTCAGCGTCGCCGCGGCTGCCGAGCACTTCCGCTACTACGCCGGCTGGGTCACCAAGATCTACGGAGAGACGGCGCCGCTGTCCTTCCCCGGCGTGCTGCAGTACACCAAGCGCGAGCCGGTGGGAGTGTGCGCGCTGATCACCCCGTGGAACTTCCCGCTCATGATCGCGAGTTGGAAGATCGCACCGGCCCTCGCCTGCGGGAACACCGTGATCGTCAAACCCGCGGAACAGACCCCGATGACCACGGTGCGGCTCGTCGAATTGTGCCGGGCGGCCGGTGTGCCGTCCGGCGTCATCAACCTGCTGACCGGTGGTCCCGAGGCCGGCCGGGCCCTCGTCGAGCACCCCGGCGTGGACAAGGTCTCCTTCACCGGTTCGACCGAGACCGGCAGGGACATCGTCCGGGCCTCCGCGGGTAACCTCAAGCGGGTCACGCTCGAACTCGGCGGGAAGGCACCGAGCCTCGTACTGCCCGGCGCCGACCTGGACGCGGCCGTGGCGGGCTGTCTTCAGGGCGCGCTCCTCAACAGCGGCCAGGTGTGCGCCGCCTACACCCGATTCCTCGTCCACCGCTCCCTCGCCGACGAGTTCGCCGAGCGCTGTGCCAAGGCCGTCAGCGGGATGCGACTCGGCGCGGGCAGCGCGCCCGACAGCGAGCTCGGCCCCCTGGTCACCGGCGAACACCGTGACCACGTCCACGCACTGGTGCGCAGCGGGGTCCAGGAAGGCGCCCAGCTGCTCGCCGGCGGGGCCCCCGTCGACGACCTGCCGGGCTTCTTCTACCAGCCGACCGTGTTCACGGCTGTACGGGACGACATGCGCATCGCCCGCGAGGAGATCTTCGGCCCGGTGCTGTCCGTCCTGCCGTACGACGACGAGGACGAGGCCGTCGCCCGCGCCAACGACACCGAGTACGGCCTGGCGGCGGCCGTATGGACCCGCGACGTGGGCGCGGCGCACCGCGTGGCGGGCTCCATCCGCGCGGGCACGGTGTTCATCAACATGCCCAACCCCGTGGATGCCTCCGCCCCCTGGGGCGGGTTCAAGGCCAGCGGCTGGGGCCGGGAGATGGGCAGCGCAGCCATCGACGCGTACACGGAGGTCAAGAGCGTGTGGACCTCGCTCGCCTGAGGTGCCCGCCCATCGCGGACAGACAGCCTCCGGGGGTTCGGACCGCACAATCCTGAAAGTGATGCGCGGCCTTTCCGCCTATCCGCCCGTCCGCCTATCCGCCCGTCCGCCCGTCCGCCCGTCCGCCCGTCCGGACGAGGATCTCGTCGTCGCCCCGGCTCCACGATCAGACCTGCGCGGCCGTCCGGGACCTGAAGAACCATGCAGCCGACGCCTGGTTTTCGTACAGCGACCGCGTGGCGGTCGGTAGAGCTCAATGAGGAGTGTCGTGGCCACAGAACCGATTCCCGACATCGCCACCGTGGGGGGCGCCGTGCGCGGCCGCCACGAGGACGGTCTCGTGGTCTTCCGGGGCATCCCCTTCGCCGAACCCCCGGTGGGGAGCCTGCGTTTCGCCGCGCCCCGGCCGGTGCGGCGATGGGAGGGCACGCGCGAGTCGTTCATGTTCGGTCCCCCGCCACCGCAGGAGCCGTTGAGCCCTGCCATACCCGCTCCCACGCCCGGAGGAGAGAACTGGCTCACCGTCAATGTCTGGACACCGGATCCGGACCCGGCGACGAAGCGCCCGATGATGGTGTGGATCTACGGCGGGGCCTACAAGTTCGGCTCCGTCGACGACCCCGCCTACGATCCCAGTCGGCTGGCCCGTGACGGGAATCTCGTCCTGGTGACCTTCAACCACCGAGTCGGCATCGAGGGGTTCGCCCACATCGAGGGGGCGCCGGCGAATCGCGGACTGCTCGACCAGGTCGCGGCCTTGACGTGGGTGCGGGAGAACATCACCGCCTTCGGTGGCGACCCCGGCCAGGTCACCGTGTTCGGCGAATCAGCCGGCGCCGGGTCCGTCGCCGCGCTGCTGGCGATGCCGAGCGCGCGAGGCCACACGCCTTGTGGGCGAACGGCACTACGACCTCGGCAAGTCGGGCTTGCTCGTCCGGCGCACTCAAGCCGCGCAGCGCGGGTACGTGGTGAGAAGCCAGGGTCCGGTCAGCCGAGTGGCAGAAACGGGTCACCGTGCGCAGGACGCTGTGCGACAACGTTCTGTGGCTGATCTCGTGATCTCCGATACGGATGGGGGATGTGATGCCGAGGGCCTGGCCGATCTTCCAGGCGGGCTGGCGAGGGCTGTTGAGTCGGTAGGCAAAGCGGTGGCCGAGGGCTGCGTAGGCCGTGGCGTGCGCGGTTTTACACGTCACAGATCGCGGGAAACGTGCGGAGGCGTCGCGTGCGATGTCCTTGTTGAAGGCGAGGTAACGCCCTCGGCGTTTGGTACTGGCGGCGAGCAGGCTCAGCGTGCTGGTTTTTCCTGTGCCGGCGCCTGCCTGCAGCACGAGGTGATGGCCATCTCGGAACGCTTCGACGGCGTGTGCCTGTTCGTCTGTGGGCGTGTGCAACAAGGGCTCCACGAGGAGAAGGGCTAGTGGTTCGGGTGCGAGTGGCTCCGCCGAGCGCGGCCGGCGGCATACGAGTCAGCTACGGCCGAGCTTGACGGCGGAGCAGGATGTGGGCTGTGCAGGCAAGTACGTCTTCGGAGGAGTGGAGAGCGAGCTGGACTTCGAGTTGCGCCGTCAGCTGCCGGAGCGTTCCCTCTCGTTCCGTTCGAGAGCTGCGGTCATGCTCCGGGCAACGAAGTCGCCGGGCCGCTGTCCCCTGGCGGTCGCGGCCTGGCGGATCGCCGCTCGCGCGGTACGGCTGAACTCGAGGTTGAGAAGGACCTGCCCATGCTGGTCGGGATAGTGGGTGGTCAGGGCATCGACGGGCAGAAGGTGGTGCAGCCGCCGGCGTAGTGACCGCAAGGCGCGGCCGGGCGTCTTGGCCGGATGGACGACCATCAACCGGGTGCGGTCGGCCGTCACTGCGAGGGGCACGGTACGACGCGCCCGGTGGAGCTCGCCATTGGTGGCTGGCCTGGTCAGCAGGATTTCAATGGCGTGGTGCGATGTCACGACCCAGCCGCTCCATGCTCGTGGTGCTTCAGCCGCGGACGACGGACATGGTTCGGCAGGCGGTTGTGGATGTGCGCTCGGTGGAGCATGGGGTCGAAGGACTCCCAGTCGGCCAGCGCGAGGTCCGCTGCTGACGGGGTCGCGGCGTGAGTGGAACCCCGCTGCATGCGCCAGCGCAGTTGCTCGGCGTAGGGAAGCGCGGTGAGGTCAAATACAGCCATGAGCTCACAGGGCAAGGCGAGTTGCCCCCGTGTGGCCGTGGCGGGTACCAGCCTCCAGACGCCCACCTGGGTGTCTGCGGTGAGGAGCCTTTCCATGCAGCGATCGCGGTGACGTGTCTGCGCTACACACTGGATTTCGTCCACGGGGTGCGCAGCCAGGTAGCGGACGTACAGGAGTTGCACGACGGGTCTGGCAGGTCGGCAGACGTCGGGGTGTGCCGTTGGCCGGCCCGGAGGAGTGTTCGGGGTGAACGCGCCGGTGTCGATCAGACGGCGCGTGTTCAGCGCCAGCACCCGGCGCAGCCCGTCCAGCGCGGAGGCCACGGCCGCAGCGTCACGAGCGGGGCAGACAAGGTCGTGCGCCAAGCGGCACCAGGCTCTGCCGTCGTCGGCCGGATGGGCGACACCAGAGCTGACGTGCCATCGATAGGCGGTGGGCACCTCGGCCGCGGGCACTTCCCGGGGGTGCAGAGGGACGGGCCGCGCAATGCTCCGGTCGTACCACTCGACGGGGTTGCCGCACTCTCGGCAGCGATCAGGCTGAGCACAGCGCAGGAGCCGACTGGGGCTGTCGTGCTCGATGCGCAGTGAGCGTCGCGGGTAGGCGACAGCGGGGCTGCCGTCCCAAGCCCGCGATGTGGATGAAGAACGCATGCACGCGAAGGTGCCAGGCAACACGCCGCATCCACGACACCGAGGCCGGGAGGTCCCTCGAACAGCCCCATTTCATGAATCGCACGTTCTAGTTGTCGATCAAAGATTCGTGTCGAGTCGCCGGTCCGGGTGATTGGCGCGAGCCCTCCCGGTCAGTGGTCAGTGCCGGTCGCCCCCGGGGGCTCGTGCCCCTCGCACAGGGCTCCGAAGAGCTCGTCGAGTGGAGTGCTCAAGGCATGTGCGAGGGCGTGCCAAGTCTTGAGAGTGCCGATGGTGCGCCCCTGCTCAATCTCGATGAGGGTCCTTCTGGCCAGGCCGCTTCGGGCAGCGAGCTCGTCATAGCTCCAGCCGCGCGCCGCCCGCAGCCGCGCGAGCTCCAGACGCAGCGCCTCGAAATCCGGGTCGGGCGGGAAGATCGTCACGCGCCCAATCCGACGGTGCAGACCACTGCCCTGTCAGTGCAGACCCCTGCCCTATTTCTGCAGGTGGCGACATCGGACGGAGGGCAGGGGTCTGCACTACCGTGTGCGGGCCACCCCCACCCTCTGCGGGTACGGCGCAGACATGACGGGAGGAACACGCCCCCCATGAGGCTTTGCACGACACGACACGACCCGGCGTCCGGCGCGCCTGGACCGTGGAACTGCGCCCACAGCCCGGCGGACCGATCCTCGTATGCCAGCAGTGCTCCCACAGTGGGCGACTACTCAGCGGGACATCCGCTCGGTCGGAGCTCCTGGCCCACTTGGCACGACACGCTCGCCGCGATCCCCTCCCCGCGCACCTCCGTACTTGCCAGTGCCAAGAGCGCGGCTGCAACTGGCACCCGCGTCATAGAGGCTGCGGAGGGCCCATCCGGCTCGTGCTCGCACGCGAGCGAGGCGGACGACTGTGGCGCCTCGCGGATGCGTGTACGTCCTGCGCCGCCGCCACGTCACAGGCGGCCGTCGTTCCCGACACGTTCATCAGCGCTGCGACATGTCGCCGTCGCATGCGGACATTTACCGAAAGCGCCGAAGCCCCAGAGCCCCGGACAGACAGACTCGGGTACGGGAGATGCTCAACTATCTCGCCTCCGCACTGCCGGCTGAGACCGGACCCGCGGCCCGAATGATCGCCCTGCAATGCGCCTTGCGCATGAACGACTCAGCTCAAGTCCGCTTGCCGCTCGGGGTACTGCGCAGCCTTCGTTTGGAACCTGCCACGGATCGTGGCGGGAGCTCCGCCAAGCACAATGGCTAAGCACAAACCTGCCCGCGTCGCGCTCCATCGCAGGCGCTGCGGTCGTCCAGCTTCTCGACGTCGGGCTCTTCACCCAATGCCCGGCGCGCCCTGACCGTCTCGCTGCCGCAGACTGGGCACTACGAACCGCTTGCCGCGTCCGCACGAACTGCGACCCACTTCCCCAACTCGTTGCCACGTGCCTCGCGGCCCATACCGCGCCAAAAAGTATCCACGGAGTAGCGGAAGCGGATCGACTGGCACGCGAGTGCGGGCTGTCCGCGACGGAGTTCACTGAAACACTTGGCCGATTGACAACCACAGGGCACATCGGCTCCTGGAACATGCAATCGGCGTCGGACGATCTGCACTGGCCTGTGGCAGAACAGCTTGTTGGATGGTCAACACTCGATCTTTAATCGTGGCTTGATGCGGTGGTTGGGGCTGCAAGGGCCCGGTGGACTACGTCTGTTCAGGCGATGGGGCATGGCGGTGGGAACCGAGAGAGCAGACTTGTTTGGCGCCTGCGGCGATGGGCACGCATTTCGGCACCGGTATCGCTCACCCGCCATGCTCCGGCCTGACTAGGAGGCAACCGGCTGGGGTCACGATCCCACTGGATCCCGGTGCCAACTATCCTCGGTATGTGACAACTAGCGTCTGTGGTCACAGCAGGCTAACGCCGTACCCGTGGCATCCCCAGACCGATCCACGAGATGATCTCCCGCTGGATCTCGTTGTTGCCGCCGCCGAAGGTGAAGATCACGGCGGAGCGGTAGCCGCGCTCCAGTTCGCCGTGGAGCACCGCGCCGGCCGAGCCCTCCTTCAGCACGCCCGCGGCGCCGACGATCTCCATCAGCCAGGCGTAGGCGTCCCGGCGGGCCTCGGAGCCGTAGACCTTGACGGCGGAGGCGTCCTGTGGGGTGAGGGTGCCGTTGTGCACGGCGTTCACCATCTGCCAGTTGAGGAGCTTCATCGCGTCGAGCCTGGTGTGTGTCTGGGCGAGGCGGCGGCGCACCCAGGGCAGGTCGACGACGCGGCGGCCGTCGGCGAGCTTGGTCTCGAGGGCCCAGCGCTGCACGTCCTGGAGGGCGCGGATCGCCATGGTGCCGTGGGCTGCGAGGGTGACGCGTTCGTGGTTGAGCTGGTTGGTGATCAGCCGCCAGCCCTGGTTCTCGGCGCCGACGCGGCGGGAGACGGGAACACGGACGTTCTCGTAGTAGCTGGCCGTGGTGTCGTGCGAGGCGAGGGTGTTGATGAGCGTGCAGGAGTAGCCGGGGTCGGTCGTCGGGACGAGCAGCATGGTGATGCCCTTGTGGGGCGGGGCGTCCGGGTCGGTGCGCGTGGCGAGCCACACCCAGTCCGCGGTGTCGCCGTTGGTCGTCCAGATCTTCTGCCCGTTGACGACGTACTGGTCGCCGTCGCGCACCGCGCGCGTCTTCAGCGAGGCCAGGTCGGTGCCCGCGTCGGGCTCGCTGTAGCCGATCGCGAAGTCGATCTCGCCGGAGAGGACCTTGGGCAGGAAGTACGCCTTCTGCTCGTCCGTGCCGAACTGCATGATCGTCGGTCCGACCGTGTTCAGCGCCATCAGGGGCAGCGGTACCCCTGCCTGGGCGGCCTCGTCGAAGAAGATGAACTGCTCCATCGCCGTCAGTCCGCGCCCGCCGTACTCCTTGGGCCAGCCCACGCCGAGCCATCCGTCCGTGCCGAGGCGCCGGATCGTCTCGCGGTAGAAGCGTTTCTGCGTGGCCGGTTCGCCATGCCGGGCGTACGCGTTGTCGGGCACCAACTCGGCGAAGTAGGCGCGCAGTTCGCTGCGCAGCCGCAGCTGCTCGGGCGTGTATTCGAGGTGCACGGCGCCTCCAGGCTTCGCAGGCCGGTCCTGACGGCGCACACCGTAGAACGTGTTTCAGAAATTGGGAATGCCGAGGCGTACGGAAAGGGGCCCGCGGTCACCGTGCGGGCCCGTTTCGTCTCGAACCGGTCAGTGCGCGACGCAAGTTGTCCGCTCGGCGCCGGCCGCCCGCGCCGCCTTCGGGACGGCGAGGTCACGGTCCACGGGTACCCAGGTCGACCGCCCGGCGCTGCGCTGCGCCCCGCGTCGTCAGTTCAGTGTGGCGAGGAAGTCCGTGCACGCCCGTGCGCAGTCCCGGCCGGCCTTCGCGCCGTCCTCAGCGCCCGGCAGCCGGTCGAAGACGTGCGCGCACTCCAGGCACACGGTGCGGCACCACTCCACCTGGATGCGGATGCCGACCTCGTCCAGCCGGTTCTGCTCGGAGAGCACCCGGCAGGTCGCGTCGCACACCTCCGCGCACATGATGCCCTTGCGTCGTACGAGTTCCTGCTCCTGTGTGCCGTCCGGGTCCACGAGGCTCGCGCGCAGAGCACAGGCGCGTGCACACTCGGTGCACGCCTGAGCGACGGCGAAGCGGTCCTCCAGGAACCGGAAGAGCTCCTGCTCGGTCGTCGAAGTCACGTCGGCCGGGTTGCCGGGGTCGATCGTGCCAAACACCGGGAAGCACGGGGTTTGCTGAGCTCGCCGGCTCGGGTCTCCGAGGAGGGCCGGTTCACGTCGGGCCGCTCGGGTACCCGCGGCCCATGAGCTCCGCATGGATGGACATCGCCGCAGGCCGCGGCGCACTCGGGATCGGCCTGGTCGTGGTGGGTGTGGTGGTCGTGGCGCTGCTGATCGGCGCCTTCTGGCTGGGCGCACGTATCCGGGGCCGCGAGCCCGGTCCGCCGCGCCCCGAGGATCAGCCGCGGCTGCCGGACGACGGCCCGGTCCGCGAGGTACTGGAGAACCGCGAGCCCGACGAGGTGCCGCACAGCGACCACCGGCTGACGCCGCACGAGATTCCCGGCCACGGCAACTCGCCGACCCGGACCAGTCCGTCGCAGGACCGGCTGCGCTGGCGCGACGGCGGCAGCGGTTCCTTCGGCAGCGGCGGTCCCGGCGCAGGCTGACGTCGGCGCCGTCCACGTCGGCCCCGGACGGGCGGCCCTGCGGCAAGCACTGGCGCTCGCCGCAGGGCCGCCCTCTGGTTCGCCGTGCGGGTACCTGCCGCGAAGCCCCCACGTCCGTCACCCCGGCGAACGCGTCACCCCAACGGACCCGTCAGCCCGACGGACCCGTCAGCCCGTCGTGTGCCCCCAACGTCGGCCGACGCGCTCCCACTCGGCTCCCCACTGTTCGGTGGCCCGATGCTCCACCCGTATGCGCATCAGGCGGCCGCCGACGAGGACCAGGGCGCCGGTGACCGCGGCTACGCCGGTACCGGCCAGCACCGCCCGCGTCGTCGCCTCCGTGGAACTGACGGGCGGCGTCACCAGATGGCCGCGCCCGTCCGTCCACGCCGCCACCGCGCTGCCGGACCTGGTCGCGGGCTTCACCTCCGTCGAGCCCGTGCGGACGGTGCCCCTCTCGTCCGTCCAGCGGACCTTCGCGAGCACACGGTCGTAGCGCGCGCCGGTGACCACGTCCCGTCCGCTGTCGGGCACGGTCCTGATCAGTACCGCGGTCACGGGCCGGCGTTCCGCCCGGTCCCGTTCCACCGTGCGCTGTGCGGCCTGGGCGACGACGACACCGGCGGCGACCGCCCCCAGCGTCGCGACGGCCCAGGCGGCCAGCACGATCCACGCCTCCAGCAGGTCGCTGCGCCGCCGCAGCGGATTGCTCCGCCAGCGCCACCCCAGGAGCCTCACCCGTCTGACCTTTCGCATCGGTCACACCTCCTCACGGGCGCAATGAGGACGGACACACCTAAAAGGTCTCACTCCACGATCCGGAATGGGAGGGTCGACCTGTGGGGAGCAGTCGTACAAACGGACTGCCGGTCCACGTGACCGCCGCGGTCGCAAGGTCGATACTGCCCACAGGTGCCAGGCTCACCAGGAGGAACCATGAAGATGTTGATCAACGTCCCGGAGTCCGTGGTCGTGGATGCGCTGCGAGGCATGGCGGCGGCCCATCCCGAGCTGATCGTCGACGTGGAGAACCGGGTGATCGTACGGCGGGACGCCCCCGTGGCGGGGAAGGTCGCCCTGATCTCGGGGGGCGGCTCGGGGCACGAGCCGCTGCACGGCGGATTCGTGGGCCCCGGCATGCTGTCGGGTGCCTGCCCCGGCGAGGTGTTCACGTCGCCGGTTCCCGATCAGATGGCCCGCGCCGCGGCGGCCGTGGACAGCGGGGCGGGCGTGCTGTTCATCGTGAAGAACTACACGGGTGACGTGCTCAACTTCGACATGGCGGCCGAGCTCGCCGAGGACGAGGGCATCCAGGTCGCCAAGGTGCTGGTCAACGATGACGTGGCGGTCACCGACAGCCTCTACACGGCCGGGCGCCGGGGCACCGGGGCGACGCTGTTCGTGGAGAAGATCGCGGGTGCCGCGGCGGACGAGGGACAGCCACTGGAGCGGGTGCAGGCGATCGGCCGGCAGGTCAACGAGAACTCCCGCAGCTTCGGCGTCGCGCTCAGCGCCTGCACCACCCCGGCCAAGGGCAGCCCGACCTTCGACCTGCCGACCGGCGAGCTGGAGCTGGGCATCGGCATCCACGGCGAGCCCGGCCGGGAGCGGCGGGCGATGATGACCTCGGGTGAGATCGCCGAGTTCGCGGTGAACGCGATCCTTGAGGACATGCCCCCGCGCAACCCCGTCCTCGTGCTGGTCAACGGCATGGGCGCGACGCCCCTGCTGGAGCTGTACGGGTTCAACGCCGAGGTGCAGCGCGTGCTCACCGAGCGTGGCGTCGCCGTCGCGCGCACCCTGGTGGGCAACTACGTCACCTCGCTCGACATGGCGGGCGCCTCGGTCACGCTGTGCCAGATCGACGAGGAAATGCTCCGGCTGTGGGACGCACCGGTGAAGACGCCGGGGCTGCGCTGGGGGATGTAGGAAAACCAGCCAGCCAGCCTGCCGGCCGGGTGTCAACGGTCAACGTACCTACCACGCAAGGAGATCCAGTGCTCGACGCCGACTTCTTCCGCCGCTGGCTGACGGCGGCCGCCGCGTCCGTGGACCGCGAGGCGGAACGGCTCACCGCCCTCGACTCGCCCATCGGGGACGCCGACCACGGCAGCAATCTGCAACGCGGGTTCCGGGCCGTGACCGCGACGCTGGAGAAGGAGGCACCCTCGACGCCCGGCGCGGTCCTGACACTCGCCGGACGGCAGCTGATCTCGACCGTCGGCGGCGCGTCGGGGCCCCTGTACGGCACGCTGCTGCGCCGTACGGGCAAGGCGCTCGGGGACGCCGGTGAGGTCAGCGAAGCGCAGTTCACCGAGGCGCTGCGGGCCGGGGTGGACGCGGTCATGGCGCTCGGCGGCGCCGCGCCGGGGGACAAGACCATGATCGACGCGCTGGTGCCTGCCGTGGACGCGCTCGACGACGGCGGCTTCGCCGCCGCCGCGGCCGCCGCCGAGCAGGGCGCGCTCGCGACGACGCCGCTGCAGGCCCGCAAGGGCCGGGCCAGCTATCTCGGGGAGCGCAGCATCGGACACCAGGATCCCGGCGCCACCTCGTCGGCGCTGCTCATCGGAGCCCTCACGGAGGCCGGCGGTGAGTGACGACAAGCAGGTCGGGATCGTGCTGGTCTCGCACAGCGCCGAGGTCGCCGCGTCGGTGGCCGAGCTGGCGAAGGGGCTTGCGGGCGGCGGGACTTCGGTGCCCGTCGCCCCGGCGGGCGGCACCGAGGGCGGCGGGATCGGCACGAGCTCGGAGCTGATCGCCGCCGCGGCCGCGGCCGTGGACCGGGGCGCCGGGGTCGCCGTGCTCACCGACCTCGGCAGCGCCGTGCTCACCGTGAAGGCGCTGCTCGCCGAGGGCGACGAACTCCCCGACAACACCCGGCTGGTGGATGCCCCCTTCGTGGAGGGAGCGGTGGCCGCGGTGGTCACGGCGGCCACGGGCGCCGACCTGGCGGCGGTGGAGGCAGCGGCCGCGGACGCGTACAGCTACCGGAAGGTCTGAACGGACGGTCCAGCCGAGCCCGTCCGCCGCGGCCCAAGGCCGAGCACATGGACGGCATCAGCCCGGCCTCCGCCGTCACGGGGCCGGGCTCCCCGTCCGCGATGCGCCAGGCGTCGTGTCGTGCTCGACGGCCGCGCGCGGAGGCGGGCACGGGCGCGGTCGTGAACACCGCCTCCAAGGCGGCATCCGGGGCTGTGCCGCGGGCGCCGCCTGCACGGTCTCCCGGCACGGGGGCAGGGGCCTGACCCAGTCGCTCGCGGTGATGTGCCGCGACCAGGGCATCCGCACCAAGGCCATCGCCCCGGGCGGTACGGCCACGGGGATGAGGCCCGACGTGGGCAGGAACGCGTACGGGCCGACGGCTCTCGGCCCGTACCTCGGCGACGGGGGCCGCGTGCCCCAGCCTCCGGGAGGCGGCCGTGGGCGGACCGGTGAGCCGGCGGAGCGGGGCGCCGCGATCGTGTTCCTCGCCTGGCCAGGGCGCGGCGAGCGACGTCAACGGCGGGGCCGGCCGGTCGGTGACGGGCGGGCGGCCGTCCGACGGCCGCCCGGGGGCTCACTCGCTCTGCACGAACTGCCTCGCCAGCCGCCGACCCGCCGTGACGGCGGCGGCATGGCTCTCGATCGGCTTGGCCTGCGAGTACTTGAAGACGATGTAGGTGACGCCCGAGGGCGTGCCGCCGCTGCGCGGGCCCGGGGCGATGCCGAGGCCCTTGGCGGTGGCGTAGGACGCCTCGCCGATGATGTTGCTCGGACCGATGTCGCCGACCACCGCGTACTGCACCCGGTCCCGGTAGACGACGGCGACGATCGAACCGCCGCGGACGCCGTAGTCGCGGTGGTCCCAGATGCGGCTCGCGGCGGGCACGACGATGTACGGGAGGCGTTCGGCGCTCAGGTGGCGTCCGTCGGACTGCTGGTAGGCGGTGGCGCGGGAGAACTGCGGGTCGTTGCGGCGGTTGCAGCGGGGGCCGGACCGTCCGTCGCAGTCGATGTCCATGTCGGCCTTCCAGAAGACGGCGCGCCGGGTGCCGCACACCGCGATGTTGGCCGGTTTGCCGGCGTCGCTGCGGTACCGGCCGTGAGAGACCTGGGTGCAGTCACGCACCTTGGCCAGCAGGTCGGCGGCCGGGACGTCGCCCTCGCGCCAGGACACCGGCTCCACCCGGACGCCGGGATCGGCGTCGGGCAGCATCGCCGGGGCAAGCAGCGCGGCTCCGGCCACGGCCAGGGTCAGCGTCTGGACACGCACGATGAGGGACCCTCTCTTCCGGGAAACTGACGGGCATTCGGCCCGATCTGGTGCCGTAACGATCATTCGGACACCGTAGGCGGGCCGGACGGCGCACGGCTTCAGGCAGGTCACGGCGTGGCGCGCCCCGGAATGTCCGGCAGGGGCCGGGCGCCTGAGCCTGCGTCGGCTCCGGGCGCCCGGCCACCCGCGTCCGGCGCGGGAACAGCGACGACAGCGGCCCGCGCCACCGGCGTGAACTCACAAGCCCTCAAGGAGAGTTCAGCCGCGAGGAGCTTCAGCATACGTAACTCCCGCGGGCGGCCACCACGGCAGCCGCCTCCGTGGCCGCTTCCGGGGGCGACACCGAACACCGCCCTCTTGATGCGGCCACGCCAGGAGCCTCATATTGGTACGGACCATTGCCGCCATGCCGTCCGGGAGGCAGAGCCGTGCGTCGCGACACCGTTCTCGTGAACCGCTCCGTTCTCGCGCGCCGGTCCGTTCTCGTGTACCGATCCCTCGTCCTCTGTGCGGCACTGGCCTTGGTCGGCGCCTGCGCTGGAAGCGAGAGCGGGAACGGGAGTGCGAGCGGCGATGACGGGCGGTCTCCAGGCGCGCCCTCGGGCGTGACCGCGGCGGCGGGCAGCTCGTCGAGCGTGCACGTGATGTGGAACGCGGTGTCCGCGAACCCTCGCGTCAGCGTCTACGAGGTGTATCGCGGCACCACAAAGGTCGAGGAGGTGCCCGCTTCCGAGCACATGGTGGACGTCGTCCGGCTCAGACCCTCCACGGTGTACGTCTTCACCGTGCGGGCGCGGAACACCGAGGGCCGGCTCGGGCCGCCCGGCCGTGCGGTGCGGGCGACGACCCCCGCGGCCGCGGCGGCGGACGGCACGGCGCCCACCCGTCCGGGGAAGGCGCGGGGCCGCGTGGTCGGGAGCAGGGCCGTCGAGCTGTCCTGGTCCGCGTCGAGCGACGACCGGGCCGTGCTGTCGTACGACATCCACCAGGGCGCCTCCAAGATCCACAGCGTGGGCGGGGCACAGACGGCGACCGTGGTCACGGGACTGCGGCCGGGCACCCGGTACGCCTTCACCGTCCGAGCCCGCGACGCGGCCGACAACGTCTCGCCTCCCAGCGGCACCGTCCGCCTCACCACCCCGGGTTCAGACGACGGGCGGAACACGGCGCCCACCGCCTTCGGTGCGACGAGCCGCCGCGCCGACGGGGCGTACTACCTCGACCTCCGCTGGATCCCGCCGCGCACGGACGGCGTGGTCACGGAGTACCAGATCCGCCTCGACGGCCGGACGGCCACCTCCCTGGTCTACGGCGGGGACGCGCCGCGCGACCGGGCGTCGTACTCGTTCTACGTCGGCCGGGAAGCCGGCGTGACCCACCGTGTGCGGATCCGGGCGAAGCTGCCCGACGGCAGCTGGGGCGGCTACTCGGAGCAGCGGAGCGTGACGACCGGGGCGGGCGGCGGCTCCCGGCCGTGACGGCGCTCCCCGCATGGGCCGGACGAAGGAATCCGTCACCTGCCCGGGGGCCGTCCGCGTGCGGAGCGGGCCGTGGGGACGTTGGCTGCCCCTGAGGCAGCACGGGCGATTCCCGACCCTCGGCGGCGCAAGGGATGTACCGCCAACCGTGCCGTCGGAGGGCAGACCAATGCGCAACTCCCAGCTACTCCTCCGCTCCGCCCTGACCGCGGCAGCCGCCGCCGCGCTCCCCGTAGCCCTCGCCGCCGTGCCGGCCGCGGCGCAGGGGACGGGGATCTCGGTGAGCACCAGCGGGACCACGGTCTCGGTGACGACCAGCACCTGCTCCCGGACCACCAGCAGTGGCAGCTGGGGCACCGCCTCGCTGCTCAACAGCAGTCAGACGAACTTCGCCGAAGGGCGGCAGGTGTCCCTGTCCGGGACCACCGCGCTGCAGTCGGCGGCCTGGTCGAACGTGAGCCCGGGCACCTACACGGTGGTGGTCATCTGCTCGTTCAACAACAGCACCGCGGGCACCCAGTCGGTCATCGTCGCCCCCGCATCCACCCCCACCATCTCCGCTACGGCCAAGCCCTCGCCCTCGCTCGGTGTGATGGGCGGGCTGGGCGGCGCCGTCAAGGACTACGGCCCGGTCACGCTCGGAGTGGGCGCCGCCCTGGTGGGCACGGGCGTCATCGCGACGGGCTGGTACCTGCGCCGCCGCGCCAAGCCGAACCGCCTCTGAGGGCGGCCGCGCTCACGCCGTCCCGGGACCGGGCAGTTCGGTGAACTCCTCCAGGGCGTGCGTGAGCCACTGCGTCCAGAAGGTCTCCAGGTCGATGCCCGCCCGCAGCACGAGATGCCGCAGCCGGTCCTGGGGAGCGTCCTTGCCGGGCGGGAAGTCGCGCTTCTCGATCTCCTGGTACTCGGCCAACTGCAGCCGGTGCAGCTCCAGATGTCGGCGCAGGTCGGTCTCCAGACCGTCCGTGCCCACCACGGCCGCCGCGCGCAGCCTCAGCAGCATCACATCGCGGTGCGGCTTGGGGTCCTGGGACGCGGCGGTCCAGCGGGCCAGTTCGGCACGGCCCGCGGGCAGGACCTCGTAGCTCTTCTTCTGCCCCCGGGCCGGCTGCTTGGACGGCAGGGCCCGGATGTGGCCCTCGGCCTCCAGTTTTCCCAGCTCGCGATAGATCTGCTGGTGCGTCGCCGACCAGAAGTAGCCGATCGACCTGTCGAACCTGCGGGTCAGCTCCAGCCCCGAGGACGGCTTTTCGAGCAGGGCGGTGAGGATCGCGTGCGGGAGGGACATGGATTCATCCTAGGGACGGTGACCAGGGCCTGTTGCGCAAGTGACGTCGTCGCCCGAAGGGCGGCCGCGCGGCGTCCGGCGCGTGCTCCGGGGGTCCCCCCCGGCCGGAGGCTGGGGGAGTGTGCATGCCGGGCGTCGCGCGGCTGGGGGCACCCCCTCTGGGGGAGCCACCTTCGCCACAGGGCCTAAAGGGCGGCCGCGATCTCCGTGCCCTGCTTGATGGCACGTTTGGCGTCCAGTTCGGCGGCCACGTCGGCGCCGCCGATCAGGTGCGCGCTGCGGCCCGCGGCGACCAGCTCCTCGTACAGGCCGCGGCGCGGCTCCTGTCCGGTGCACAGCACGATCGTGTCGACGGCCAGGATCGTGCTCTCCTCGCCGACGGTGACGTGCAGTCCGGCGTCGTCGATACGGTCGTAGCGGACGCCCGGGACCATGGTCACGCCGCGGTGCTTGAGCTCGGTGCGGTGGATCCAGCCGGTGGTCTTGCCGAGGCCCGCGCCGACCTTGGTGGGCTTGCGCTGCAGGAGGTGGACGGTGCGCGGCGGCGCGGGACGCTCGGGAGCGGCGAGACCGCCGGGCGCGCTGTAGTCCATGTCGACGCCCCACTGGCGGAAGTACGTCGCCGGGTCCTCGCTCGCCTTGTCCCCGCCGTCGGTGAGGAACTCGGCGACGTCGAAGCCGATGCCGCCCGCGCCGAGGATGGCGACGCGGTCGCCGACCGGTGCGTTGTCACGCAGGACGTCGAGGTAGCCGACGACGCTGGGGTGGTCGACGCCCGGGATGTCCGGGGTGCGCGGGGTGACGCCGGTGGCGACGACGACTTCGTCGTGGTCCGCCAAGTCCCCTGCTGTCACAGGCGTGTTGAGGCGTACGTCCACGCCGTGCGCGTCGAGCTGGTGGCGGAAGTAGCGGATCGTCTCGTCGAACTCCTGCTTGCCGGGAACCCTGCGCGCGACGTTGAGCTGGCCGCCGATCTCGCTCGCGGCGTCGTACAGGGTGACCTCGTGGCCGCGTTCGGCCGCCGATACGGCGCAGGCGAGTCCGGCCGGTCCCGCGCCGACGACGGCGACGCGCTTGCGCAGCCGGGTCGGGGAGAGGACCAGCTCGGTCTCGTGGCAGGCGCGCGGGTTGACCAGGCAGGAGGTGATCTTGCCGCTGAAGGTGTGGTCGAGGCAGGCCTGGTTGCAGCCGATGCAGGTGTTGATGGCCTCCGGCTTCCCGGCGACGGCCTTGGCTACGAAGTCCGGGTCGGCGAGCATCGGGCGGGCCATGGAGACCATGTCCGCGTACCCGTCGGCGATCAACTCCTCGGCCAGTTCAGGGGTGTTGATGCGGTTGGTGGTGACGAGCGGGACCGATACCGCGCCCATGAGCTTCTTCGTGACCCAGGTGTAGGCGCCGCGCGGCACGGAGGTCGCGATGGTGGGGATGCGGGCCTCGTGCCAGCCGATGCCGGTGTTGATGATCGTCGCGCCGGACGCCTCGACGGCCTTGGCGAGCGTGATCACCTCGTCGAGGGTGGAGCCGCCCGGGACCAGGTCCAGCATGGACAGGCGGTAGACGATGATGAAGTCCTCGCCGACGGCCTCACGGACGCGGCGGACGATCTCGACGGGGAAGCGCATGCGGTTCTCGTACGAGCCGCCCCAGCGGTCGGAGCGCTGGTTGGTCTGCGCGGCGATGAACTCGTTGATGAGGTAGCCCTCGGAGCCCATGATCTCGACGCCGTCGTAGCCGGCCTGCCGGGCCAGGCGGGCGGCGCGTGCGTAGTCGTCGATGGTCTGCTCGACCTCGGCGTCGGTGAGCTCGCGGGGCGGGAAGGGGCTGATCGGGGCCTGGAGGGGGCTCGGTGCGACGAGGTCCCGGTGGTAGGCGTACCGGCCGAAGTGCAGGATCTGCATCGCGATCCGGCCGCCCTCGCGGTGCACGGCGTCGGTGATCTGCCGGTGCTGCTCGGCCTCCGCGTCGGTGGTGAGCTTCGCGCCGCCCTCGTACGGCCGCCCGGCGTCGTTGGGCGCGATGCCGCCGGTGACGATGAGGCCCACTCCCCCGCGTGCCCGGGCGGCGTAGAACTCCGCCATGCGCTCGAAGCCGCGCTCGGCCTCCTCCAGACCGACGTGCATGGAGCCCATGAGGACGCGGTTGGGCAGCGTGGTGAAGCCCAGGTCGAGCGGGTTCAGCAGGTGCGGGTAACGGCTCATCGGGGTCCTCCGTGCACGGTGTGGTGCCTCTGTTGTAGAGGACCCCGACCATGTTTTGCAACTAGTTGCACAAGCGGGAGGGGGTGACTCGGGCCACCCGGGGGCACAGTGGCCCCATGAGCCCCGAAGACGCCGAGGTGGTCGCGCTCGCCCAGGAGTTGATCCGCCGCCCGAGCCGGGCCGGGATCGACGACTACGAGCCGGTCCTCGCCGCACTGGAGGACTGGCTCGGAGCCCGTGACCTGCCGTGTCGCCGCCTCCACGACGGCACGGGCCGGCCGGTCGCGCTGCTGGTGGAGGTCGCGGGCGGCCGGCCGGGGCCCTGGTGGGCACTCGACGCCTGCGTGGACACCGCCCCGTACGGCGACGAGGGCGCCTGGTCGTTCCCGCCGGACCGCGGGGAAGTGGTGGACGGGTGGCTGCGGGGGCGGGGAGCGGCCGACTCCAAGCTGGCGGCGGCGATGTTCTGCCGGATCGCGGCGGACCTGCACGGCCGGGCCGCTGACCTGCACGGCGGGCTCGCGGTCCTGCTGGACGTCGACGAGCACACCGGCGGCTTCGGGGGTGCGCGGGCCTATCTCGCGGACCCGGACGCCGTACGCCCGGCCGGGGTGATGATCGGCTATCCCGGGCCGCAGGAGGTGGTGGTCGGCGGGCGGGGGCTGTGGCGGGCCACGATCGCGGTGCACGCGGCCTCCGCCCACTCGGGGTCGAGGCGTACGACGGTCGGAGCGGTCTCCCGTGCGGCGCGGCTCGTGCAGCTACTGGAGGAGGCCGAACTCCCGGACGCCGAGGGGGAGTTCCCGCTTCCACCGAGGTTGACGGTGACCTACTGCCACGGCGGCGAGGGCTTCTCGGTGGTTCCCGACCTGTGCGAGCTGGGCGTCGACGTCCGCACCACCCCGGGCTTCGACGCCCGCGCGGCCGAGGAACTGGTCCGCGCCGCGGCGGCCGAGCTGGACCGGCGGCTGCCCGCTCCCCGGCCGACCGGCATCACCGAGGTGGCGGTGTGGCCGCCTTTCCGGCTCGCCGAGGACGAGCAGCCGGCCGCCGCGCTGCTGGAGGCCGCCGCCGCCGAGGGGCTCACGGTTCGGGCGAAGACCGCGGGCCCGTCGAACATCGACAACCTGCTGGCGAGCGCGGGCATCCCGGCCACGGCGGGATTCGGCGTCCACTACGAAGGCCTGCACGGCGCGGACGAACGCGCCCGCCTCACGGACCTGCCCGCGGTCCACGCCGTCTACCGGCGCGCGGTGCTCGACCTGCTGACCAGGTGAGCCCTGCCGCCGGAGCCGTTCTGGTCGGATCAGCTCGGCCGGTCAGCGGCTTTCCAGGCGTACGTGCAGTTCCCGCTCCTGGTCGCCCGAGGCCGAGGTGAGGTCGCGCACCGAGAACAGCGGGTCCAGCGTGGTCCGCAGGCGCTCGACAGCCCAGTAGCCGCCCTGGGCGTCGACCTCGACCGAGGACGAGAGCCGGGCGGGAGCCGGGCACTCGTGGGCGTCGGTGACCTCGAAGGTGCCGAGCCACACCATCGGACGGGTCTCGTGGAGCTGCTGCGGCACCTCGTCGGGGCCACGGTCGGACTCGAAGCACGCGCACAGCGTGTCGAAGACGATCCGTGCGTCCTCCTTGCTGCATCCGCTGATCTCGAGCGCTACGGGCTCCTCGTGCGGTCGCACACGGTCCATCGTGATCGCTCCTCTCGTGGCGGTGGCGCGGCCGTGCGGGTTCCCCGCGAACCGCGCCACATCCCCAGAAAAGCACCACCGTCCGGGGCAGACCAGCGAGAGGCTCAGCTCCGTGCGAATCGGTACGTCTTGCTGTCCGTCAGCACGCAGAAGCCCGGCGACACGACGATCACGCGCAGGGTGGCGTTCCGGCGGTCGTAGTCGATGCCCTCCACCTCGAACGTGCCGGAGCAGGAGCTGCGCAGCGGAAGCTGCCGCAGGGCCGTGACATGGCCGAAGACGTCCGAGGTGCCGTTGGGTTCGGCGGACAGGTCGATCTGCAGCAGTGGCTTGGTCATGCCGAACAGCGAGCCCTCCGGGTCGTCGGAGGAGCACAGGAGCGTGGTCGGGCCGGAGAAGTCGCATCCCTGCACATCGCGTACCGCGTGATCGAGGTTGACGGTGGAGGCCTGCGGGAGGTTCGCGGAGGGGGAGGTGCTCGCGTTGGCCCCCGGCGTCGGGAACACCAGCAGGCGGCTCATGGTGCCGTACTCACCGGACAGCATCCACTGGCCGCCGGGCGAGATCGCGACCCAGGAGTTGTTCAGCGCCTCGCCGGGGCTGAGCGTGTGGACGTATTCGGACCAGGTGCCGTTCGGCGCCTGGACGCGGAACATCTTCGCGTTGCCCGAGTCGGCCTGGTACGGCTCGACGTAGTAACCGTCGTAGGAGGCGTCGGGGTCGCCGACGTGGTTCCAGCCACGTCTGCTGACGTCGGCGGGGACGGTGCCGATGCCGGTGTAGCGGTTGGGGCTCCCGGCCGGGACCTCGACCGAGGTCAGACCCTGGCTCTCGGTCAGTGGATCGGCGCGGTCGGAGCCCACTTCGGTCCAGGTGTCGGCGGCCGACGCGGGCGGGGCGGCGGACAGGACGGCGGCGGTGGCGAGGGCGAGGGCCGCGGTCAGGGCCGCCTGACAACGTTGCCGGGCGCGCAGGGGCATGGGTGGGCTCCTCCGTTGGGGGGGTGGGCATGCTCGGCCGAACAGCGCGGAACAGTGCGGACAGTCTGGCGCGACCAAGTGGTCATGTACAGACCAATTCCCTAACGGAGGCTTTCGGCTCCGCGACGCTCCGCCCCGGGTAGTGTCGTCACGATTCCGACGGCGGGACGGCCCCGGCTGTGTTGAGGGATGGTGGAGGTGGGCGACGGGGTCGTCACAGGGACGGTTGAGCGCGGTAGAACATGGGGAGTCGGCACAGGGGACGGCGTGCCGCGCGAGCGGGCGAAGGCGGTGCGTGGAATGAGTGCACCTGGGTTTCCGGTGGCCGACGGCGAGGAGTCGGTGCGGCCGAGCGGGCTGCTCGACGTGCTCCGCGTCGCCTCGGTGGTCCTGGATGCCGAGGGACGCATCGTGCTGTGGAGCCCGCAGGCCGAGGAACTGTTCGGCTATCCGGCCCAAGAGGCACTCGGCGAGTACGCGGCCCGGATCATGGTGCACGAACAGCACCTCGACCTGGTGGTCAAGCTGTTCGCCGACGTCATGGTCACCGGCCAGAGCTGGGCCGGGGCCTTCCCCATCCGCCGCAAGGACGGCACCACGCGTCTCGTGGAGTTCCGCAACATGCGGCTGCTGGACGACCACGGCGACGTCTACGCGCTGGGCCTGTGCGCCGACCGGTCGACCGTACGGCGGCTGGAGCGGGACGTGGCCCTGTCCACCCGGATGATCGCCCAGTCCCCCATCGGGCTGGCCGTCCTGGACACCGATCTGCGGTACGTGTCGGTCAACCCGGCGCTGGAGGAGATCAACGGGCTGTCGGCCGAGGACCACATCGGCCGTTCGATCCGCGAGGTCCTGCCGCATCTCGACATCGACGCCCTGGAGGCTGCCGCGCAGGAGGTGCTCCGGACCGGACGCCCCCTGGTCGACCAGCAGACCGTCGGCCGCACCCCGGCAGACCCGGACGACGAGCACGCCTTGTCGATCTCGCTGTACCGCCTGGACGACGCGGTCGGGACGGTCCTGGGCCTGGCCGGTTCGGTCGTGGACGTCACCGAACAGCACCGGGCGGGCGTGGAGGCGGAGGCCGCGCGGCGGCGACTCCAGGTCATCGCGGACGCCTCCGCCCGCATCGGCACCACGCTGGAGCTGGACCGCACGGCCCGCGAACTGGCCGACGTCGCCGTACCGGAGCTCGCCGACATCGCCGCCGTCGATCTGCTGGACGCGGTGGTGGCGGGCAGGCGCAGCAGCCTCGGCCCCGCGGAGCCGGCGGTGATCCGGGCCCTGGCCGTGCAGGCGGAGGGTGCCCCGGAGGCGCTGCGGGCGGCCGACCCACCCGGGCAGGTGGCCCGGTACGGCCCCGACCGCCTCGTCACCGAGTGCGTACGCACCGGCCGGCCGGTCATGG
Source organism: Streptomyces sp. NBC_00461 (assembly GCF_036013935.1). NCBI lineage: Bacteria > Bacillati > Actinomycetota > Actinomycetes > Kitasatosporales > Streptomycetaceae > Streptomyces > Streptomyces sp. NBC_00461. Next base: position 9,507,318 of record NZ_CP107902.1, on the reverse strand, counting down.
TGGCGCAGGTCGAGGGCGCGGACCTGCCCCGCATCGCCCGCTCGCCGGAGGCGGCGGACCTACTGGCCCGTGCGGGCGTCCACTCCTATCTGGCCGTGCCGCTGACCGCCCGGGGCGAGGTGCTCGGCGCCCTCGACCTCAAGCGCACGCACAACCCGCTGCCGTTCAGCGAGGACGACCTGCTGCTCGCCCGCGAGCTGGCGGCCCGCGCCGCGGTGCAGATCGACAACGCCCGCTGGTACCAGAACGCCCGCGACACCGCCCTCACCCTCCAGCGCAGCCTGCTGCCCAGCCATCCGTCAGTGACCGGCGGCCTGGAGGTCGCCTCCCGCTACCAGCCCGCGGGCGCCACCGCCGAGGTCGGCGGTGACTGGTTCGACGTGATCCCCCTGGACGACGGCAAGACGGCCCTGGTGGTGGGCGACGTGATGGGCAGCGGCATCAACGCCGCCGCGACGATGGGCCGACTGCGCACGGCGACCAACACCCTCGCCTCCCTCGACCTCGATCCGGCCCGGCTCCTGGAACACCTCGACAAGATCACCGATGGCCTGGACCACTCCATCGCCACCTGCGTCTACGCCGTCCACGACCCCGAGCTGCGGCAGTGCCGGATCGCCAACGCGGGGCACCTGCCGCCGGCCAGGCTGCGCGCCGGGCGTCCCCCGGAACTGCTGGACCTGCCCACCGGGGTGCCGCTGGGCGTGGGCGGGGTCGCCTTCTCGACCACCGCGGTCGACCTGGAACCCGGCGACCGCCTGGTGTTCTACACCGACGGCCTGGTGGAGACCCGGCAGCATCCCCTCGACGAGCGCCTGGACGCACTCCTGGCCCTCCTCGAAGGCCCCGACCGCCCCCTGGAGGAGGTCTGTGACCTCCTGCTGCGCACCCTGCACCAGCCCGACAACTCCGACGACGTGGCGCTTCTCATCGCGCGGGTGCAGAAACCGGGCTGATCAACCGGGACGCCCGGTTCTCACAGGTATTGATTACCTGCTCCTTATCGTCCACACCCGACAATCACAGTGAGGCGTGGCATAAGGATGCCGGTGCCGTGGCCGATGGGAGCGAGCGGTGACCCACGAATCGGACGACTGGGAAGTGATGACGGGTCCGGGCGGTACGGACCACGAACCGGGGCTCTGGCGGCGGCGGTCCCGCCGGTCGCGCGCCGTGATCGCGGCGGCCACGGTCGTCGTCCTCGCCCTCGGCGGCACCGTCGCCTACGCCGCCACCTCGGGCGGCTCGGGCCAGGGCGCCACGCCCTCCGCGTCCGGATCCGCCTCTCCGGACGGGCCGGGCGGCCGGCACGGTGGCGGCCCCCGGTTCGGGTTCGGCGTCGGCGGCATGGGGGTGCACGGCGAGGCGACGGTCAAGGACCAGGACACGGGCAAGTGGATCGTACGGACCTGGCAGCGCGGCACCGTCGAGAAGGTCGCCGGCGACCAGGTCACCGTCAAGAGCGACGACGGCGCCGCGTGGACTTGGACCGTGAACTCCGACACCACCGTGTTCCGGGACGGCACGAAGGGTTCCGGCACCGGCGACCTCAAGAAGGGCGAGACGGCTCTCCTCGTCGGCACCCGCTCCGACGACGGCACCAGGACCGCGACGCGCGCGCTCTCGGGCACCTGGGACGGCTGGGGGCCGGGCGGCCACCGGCACAACAGGTTCCCGGGCCCGGGCAACAGGGACTGGCGCGACCACGCACCGTCGCCGAGCCAGTCGGGCAGCGGCGCCACGACCTGACGCCGCTGCCGGTACCGCGGACCGGTCCTACGGGTCTACGGTCCGACGCCGATCACGACGTTGGCGTACAGCTCCTCGGAGACCGCCAGACGTGCCCTCAACCCACTGCCGGTGAAGGCGTCGAGGGCCGCGGTGGCCTGCCGTTCGCTCGTCTCGACCAGGAGGCAGCCGCCGGGGGCGAGCCAGCGGGGCGCCTCGGCGGCGACCCGGCGCAGGACGTCGAGTCCGTCCGCACCGCCGTCGAGCGCGACCAGCGGTTCGTGGTCGCGGGCTTCCGCGGGCAGCAGGCCGACCTCGCTCGTGGGGACGTAGGGCACATTGGCCGCGAGGATGGCGATCCGGCCGCGCAGATCGCCGGGCAGCGCCGCGAACAGGTCGCCCTCGTGCACCTGGCCGCCGACCGCGCCAATATTGCGGCGGGCGCAGCGCACCGCTGCCGGGTCGATGTCGGCGGCGTGCAGTTCCACCTGGCCGAGCCCGGCGGCCAGAGCGGCGCCGACCGCGCCCGAGCCGCAGCACAGGTCCACCACGACTGAGGCGTCCGGAACCTGGGCGAGGGCCTGGTCGACGAGGAACTCGGTGCGGCGGCGCGGCACGAAGACGCCGGGTTCCACGGCGATGCGCAGCCCTCTGAACTCGGCCCAGCCGACGACGAGTTCGAGAGGCAGCCCGGTGACTCGGCGGTCGACCATGGCGGCCAGTTCCGCGGGCGTGCCGGCGGTGGCCAGGATCAACTCCGCCTCGTCCTCCGCGAAGACACAGCCCGCGGCGCGCAACTCGGCGACGACGCGGGCACGGACGTCGGGCGTGGCCGGGGAGGAGGACAAAGAGGGAGCAGGGGGAGCAGAGGGAGAGGAAGGAGAAGCAGAGGAAGCAGAGGAAGCAGAGGAAGCAGAGGAAGCAGGAGAACGTGAGGGCATGGAGGCCGAGAGCCTTTCGGTGATGCGAAGGGCGCTCTCGCTGTCGCCTACCGGCGACCCACGTCGACTCGAGGAGAGAGCACCCGACCTGACACAGCGGTAATGGGTCTCACCTCCTCGGTCTGCGAAGGCCGGGACAGTCCGCGGCCGGACGGCCACATTACCCCAACGCTCAGACGCCGACGGTCTCCTCGACCTCTTCCTCGGCCTCTTCCTCGACCTGCTCCTCCTCGGCCTCCTGACGGTCCGCGCGTACCGGCGCGGCGGCGGGCGCGGGCACCTTCGCCCGCTCACGTACGGCGGCGATCGCCGTGATCACGAGGCCGAGCAGCAGCCAGGCCGCCAGCGTCCCCACGTTGCGGGACAGGCCGTCGCTGCCGAAGTACAGGAGGCTGCGGGCGCCCTCGACGAATCCGGCGCCGTTCCAGAAGGCGTGGAGGGTGCCGAAGAAGCCGTTCTGCAGGTCGGGGCGGAACAACCCGCCGGAGCTGGTGAAGTTGAGCATCACGAACAGCACCATCATGGCGAGGGTGGTCCAGCGCTTGAGGAACGTGTGCAGGCCCACGCCGACGAAGAGGATGCCCGCGGAGTAGAGCCAGGCCATGCCCCACAGCTGCGCGAGGTCGTGGTGGGCGAGGTGGAAGACGGGCCCGGCGAGCAGCGCGCCGATGCCGCTGACGACGGCGGAGACGCCGAGCGCCAGCAGGGCGCGCATACGCATCGGCAGGGTGCCGCCGGCGGCGCCGAGCGCGGCGACGGAGGCGTAGGAGCCGATGCTCAGCGCGATCAGCAGGAAGAACAGGCCCTGCCCGGTGGGGTCGTCGTCGACCGGTGCGGCCACGTCGGTGACCTTCAGCGCGACGCCCTGCGCGGCGGCGACGGGCGTGAAGACCTTTTCGACCGCCGTGGCGTCCATGTCGGAGGCGGCGGAGGCGACCACGAGCTCCGGCGCCCTCGCGCCGGGCACGTAGGCGCCCGTGATGTCACGGGAATTGAGGAGGTCGACGGCCTCGGAGCGGGTGGCGACCGTACGCACGTCGAGCTTGTCCCCCGCCTCGTCCTTGACGGTCTGCGCGAACACCTTCGCCTGCGGGCCGGAACCGACGACGGCGACCGGCAGGTGGTGGGGCTCCGGCGTCACGAACGCCCCCATGTACGCGAGTCCCATGCCGAGGCACATCAGCAGTGGGGTGATCAGGTGCGTGATCACATGGCGCAGGGACGGCGACCTCATCGCTCACAACCTCCAGATGGTTGGCTTATACAACTCTCACTCAAGTTGTACTATACAACCAAACCGTCGGTGGAACCACAGGGAGGTCCGGTGGGACGTGAGGGAGGTCTGGTGGAGGAAGACGAGGCCGTGGAGACGATCCAGCGGGAGATGACGGTCTTCGCGCGGCGCGCCCGCGCCTCGGCGGGCCGTATGCACCCCGAGCTGTCGCTGGTCTCGTACACGCTGCTCGGGCACCTGGAGGAGAGCGGTGGCTGCCGGGCGACCGATCTGGCGGCGCACTACGCCCTGGACAAGTCCACGGTCAGCCGTCAGGTGTCGGCGCTCGAACGGGCCCGGCTCATCGAGCGGCGCCTGGACCCGGACGACCATCGCGTCCAGGTCCTGCACCTGACCGACGCCGGGCGCCAGATCCTCGCCCAGGTCACCGACAGCCGCCGGGCGGCCTTCCGCGAGCGGCTGGCGGACTGGCCCAGCGAGGATCTGGAGCGGTTCGCCGACTGTCTCGTGCGCTACAACGCGTGGGCGCGCCCCTCGGACGAGGACTAGAGCCGCGGCAGGGAACGTTTGCCCGTCAAGGAGCGGCGTCCGGTGCGTGCTCTCGGCGTGCCGGCCGGAAGTCCTCGTACTGGACGTACTTGGGCTTTCGGCCGGTGCGGTGAGAGTGCGTGCCGGGCGTCGCGACGGGGCGAACGTTGCCTGTTGCGGCACTAGCCAACGAGGGGACGACGCTACGACAGGACGAGGATTGGCTAGTGGACGGCCACCGCCCGCTCGTCCGCGTGGTGTTCGGGGACGCGGGCCGCGCCGAACACCGTGGTGCGGCGCAGGCGGAAGCCGAGGGACTCGTAGAGGCGGATGGCGTTGGTGTTGCCTGCGCCGGTGTGCAGGAACGGCGTTTCGCCGCGCTCGCGGATGCCGTGGGCGACGGCGAGGATCAGCCGGGTCGCAAGGCCCTCGCCGCGGGCGGCGGGGTCGGTGCAGACGGCGCTGATCTCGGTCCAGCCGGGCGGGTGCAGCCGCTCCCCCGCCATGGCGACGAGGGCGCCGCCGCGGCGAATACCCAGGTAGGTGCCGAGTTCGACGGTGCGTGGCAGAAAGGGGCCGGGCTGGGTCCGCGCGACCAGGCCGAGCATCTCGGGGACGTCGGCGGGGCCGAGAACGACGGCCTCCGGGTCCGGCGCGGCGGCCAGGCCGTCGTCGACGAACTGCACGCCCTCGATCCGGAAGGTGATCTCCCAGCCCGCAGGAAGCTCGCCCCGGAATCCGAGGAGCGGGACCTCGGCGCCGGGGCCGGCGAGTGCCGCGAGATCGGCCCAGTCCTCGTCGTCGAGCTCGTCGGGCAGCGCCAGCCACGGCGTCACGTCGACGGGGTAGCGCAGCACCCGGCCGCGCCGCTCGGCGAAGTGGGCGTGCGGGCCGGTCAGCGCGGCGCGGGCGGGGTTGTCGAGGACGTGGGGTGTGCTGTCGCTCATATCGCGACCTCGATCACGATCTTGCCGCGGGCATGGCCCTCCTCGACGGTACGCAGCGCCTCGCCGGCCCGCGCCAGCGGGAAGGTCTGCGTCACCTGCGGGTCCAGGTCGCCGTTCACCACTAGCTCGGCAACCGCGGCGAGCCGGTCGGAGCTGCGCACCCGTGCGACGCGGGCGCCGCCCAGCTTCTCCACCACCTCGGGCGGGGCCCCGGCCGTGATGAGTCTGGTGCGGTCGGTGAGCAGCGTCGCCGCCTCCTGGAGGACGTCGCCGCCCACCAGGTCGTACACGCCGTCGACACCGCCCGGTACCCGCTCGGTCCAGCCCGGGCCGGACAGGACGTGCACCCCGCCGAGCGATTCGACGAGGTCCTGCTTGGCGGCACCGGCCACCCCGACGACGCGCAGGCCGCGGGCGCGGGCGATCTGTACGGCCGCGACACCGACCCCGCCGCCCGCGCCGGTCACCAGCACGGTCGCGTCTGCCGGCAGATCCAGCTGGCGGATTCCGTCGTACGCCGTCACGGCCGCGACGGGCAGGGTCGCGGCGTCGGCGAAGGACAGCGCGGCCGGCTTGGAGGCGATCAGGTCGACCGACAGCAGCGCGTACTCGGAGTACCCGCCGACGACGGGGTGGCCGAAGACGGCGTCCCCGACGGAGAATCCCTCGACTCCCTCACCGATCTCCTCCACCACACCGGAGACCTCGTTGCCGAAGTAGGCCGGGAAGTCGCGTTCGCCGCTCTCGCCCGGGCGGCGGTAGCCAGTGCGCTGTTTCCAGTCGACGGGGTTCACGCCCGCGGCACGCACCGCGACGAGCACCTGACCGGGGCCGGGGCTCGGCCGGTCCACGTCGACAAGGGCCTCGGCCTCCGGTCCGCCGTAGCGCGTGAAGACGTACGCCTTGGGCATCTGCTCCCACTCTCCTTCGCTGCCGCGCCGCTCACCGGTTGTACGGGGCACCGGTTCCGGCAACAGACGGCAAGGAGGATCGAGGTCCGGCTATTCCCCGGTCGCCGGAGCCTTCATACGCCCTTAATGATCGCGGGCCGGCCCGGGGCGGGAGCACCGCCGACGAGCACGTACGGTTGAATGCGTAGGCAATCACTTCCGTCCCGCTGGATCCACATGAACGTCACCCGAGGCTTCACCGGACGCGCCCGCGTCAACCATCCCGGCCTGCCGCCCGGCCAGTACGACGCGGGCGACGAATGGCCCGTCCTGTCCGCGGAGGTCACGCCCGAACTGGCGCCCGCCGACTGGACCTTCCGCGTCGACGGGCTCGTGGAGCGGCCGCGGACCTGGGACTGGGAGCAGGCGCACGAGCTGCCGGAGTCGGCGTACGAGGGCGACATCCACTGTGTGACGAGTTGGTCGAAGTTCGGGGTGCGCTTCGGGGGTGTCTCCCTGGACGCCTTTCTCAATGTGGTGCGACCCCATGGGTCCGCCACCCATGCCGTCGCCTATTCACACACCGGGTACACCACGAACCTGCCGCTCACGGACCTGACCGGCGGGCGTGCCTGGATCGCCTGGGAGTACGACGGGCAGCCCCTCGCACCCGAGCACGGCGGCCCCGCCCGGCTGCTGGTGCCGCACCTGTACTTCTGGAAGAGCGCCAAGTGGATCGCGGGCCTGAGGCTCCTCGACCACGACGAGCCGGGCTTCTGGGAGCAGAACGGCTACCACGCGCGCGGCAACCCCTGGCAGGAACAGCGGTACTCCGGTGACTGAGACGTTCACTCCCCCGGCCACTCCTCCAGCCACTCCCCCGACGCGCTTCGCCGTGCCCGGCCGGATCGCCGTGAGCAACCGGACCGCCGCGGTGTGGCAGACGGCCACACTGACCGAGGTCCGCCGCGAGACCGCGTACGCCTCCACCTTCCGGTTCTCGGTGCCCGCCTGGGCGGGGCATCTGCCCGGTCAGCACCTGATGCTGCGGCTGACCGCGGAGGACGGATATGTGGCCCAGCGCCACTATTCGATCGCGTCCGCTCCCGACGACCCGGGTCACATCGAGCTGACTCTGGATCACGTCGAGGGCGGCGAGGTCTCGGGCTGGTTCCACGACGTGGCCGAGCCGGGCGACCAGGTGGAGGTGCGTGGCCCGCTGAGCGGCTTCTTCGCCTGGCCGGGCGACCGTCCCGCGCTGCTGATCGGCGCCGGCTCGGGTGTCGTGCCGCTGATGTCGATGGTGCGCCACCACCGGGCACGGGATCTCGACGTTCCGCTTCGGCTCGTGGTGTCCGCGCGCAGTCCCGAAGAGCTGATCTACGCACGGGAGTTCGGCGCGGAGACGACGCCCGTGTACACGCGGAGCGCACCGGCGGGTGTGCCCGTAGGACGTATGGCGGCCGCACATGTGGCGCCACTCCTGGCCGAGCAGCCTCCCGGTGGGTGGGAGGCCTATGTGTGCGGCTCGAACGCCTTCGCCGAGCATGCCTCGCGCCTGCTCGTCGAGGCCGGCCAGCCCGTGCAGCGGATCCGGATCGAACGCTTCGGCTGACGAGCGGGCGTCACGGCCTCCTCGCGGCCTCGTTCCGATGTCCTCGCGGCGGCTTGCTGGGTATGCGCTTTTCCTGGGCACTCGCGCGCACAGGTGGTGGGGAGGGACAATACGAAGCAAACACGGTACGGCCCCTCCGGCTCCGGTGACGGCGAGGAGGTCGGGATGCGAACCCGAGTGCACGGCTGGCGCTGGCGGCGCAATCCGCTGCGGCGCCACTCGGATGTGGTGGAGGCGTGGACGGCGCTGATCGTCGCCGTCCTGCTGTTGGTGGGCGCCCCGCTGGCGGGGGCCCTCGCGGGTTCGTGGGCCCATGACGAGGCGCGGGGCAGCGCCACGGCGGAGCGCGCCGAACGCCACCGCGTCCGGGCCGAGGTCGTCGGCAAGACCCCCGACACGCTGCCCACGGTGGAGGGTGGCCGGGAGCACTCGTACCGCGTGGACGTGCGGTGGAAGGATCCCGTGACCGGCACGCACACCACGAACGCGCGCGTCCCGGCGGGCACGCAGCACGGCGACACGGTGGACGTCTGGCTCGACTCCCGGGGCAGGACCGTAGCCCCACCGCCGGGCGAGACGGCGGTCTGGCAGCACACGGTGACCATCGGCATCACCGCCACGGGCGGCGCGGTGGGCGTGGTGCTCCTCGCGAACGCCGTAGTGCGCCGCGTGTCCACCGGCCGCCGGCTGGTGGAGTGGGAGCGGGAATGGGCGCGGACCGAGCCGCAGTGGACACGACGTAAGGCGTGAACCGGGACGGGGATCCGGGGCGGGATGTCGAATGCGCCGCCTCCCGATCGACGTGAGGCTGAAGGCAGCACATCCCACGACCCCGGAGCACCCCATCGTGACCGTGACCGCGGACCTGGCGAGAGCCGTCGCCGGCGGCGGGAACGTCGACATCGCCGGCGGGGCGAGGACGGTGCGGCAGTACCTCAGGGAGGGACTCGTCGACGAGCTGCAGCTGCAGCTGCATGTGGTGCCCGCACTCCTCGGAGCCGGACTGCGGCTCCTCGACGGCCTCGGCGCGGGGCGGCGTGACGTCCAGGCCCGGGGTGACCAGCCGTCCGGCCGCGGAGACGGTCGTAAGGGCCTCGGGCTCGGTCCCGGCGGCGCCCACGGCGGTGACCCGACCATTCGTTACGGCCACCCAGCCGCCGGGGATCTCGTGGTCCCCTGCCACGACCAGCACTCCGGCGTCCTTGACCAGCAGATCCACGGGTGACGACATGGGCCGTATCGTAGACAGGTACGGCTGGAAAGACCTGGCGATTCGTCGGAGGACCCACGTACGGTGTGATCATCCGTACCTGATCCTTCGTCCCATCGCAAAGGCGGTCCTACATGGCCCTGTTCGACCTCCCTCTCGACGAGCTGCGCGAGTACCGCAGCGAGTCCACCGAACCCGAGGGTTTCGACGCGTTCTGGTCCAAGACCCTCCAGGAGGCCCGCGAGCACGACCTGGACGCCCGTTTCGAACCGGTCGACACCGGCCTCACGACGGTCCGGGTGTTCGACGTGACGTTCGCAGGCTTCGGCGGGCACCCGGTGAAGGGCTGGCTGACGCTGCCCGCCTCGGCCGAGGAGCCGATACCGCTGGTCGTGGAGTTCGTCGGCTACGGCGGCGGGCGCGGCCTGCCGCACGAGCATCTGCTGTGGGCGTCCACCGGCCGGGCGCACTTCGTGATGGACACGCGCGGGCAGGGCAGCGCGTGGGGCGGGGGCGGCGGCACGGCGGACCCGGTGGGCGGCGCGCCCGCCTACCCCGGTTTCATGACCCGCGGCATCGACGCGCCCGAGAACTACTACTACCGCCGGGTGTTCACGGACGCGGTGCGTGCCGTCGAGGCGGCCCGCTCGCACCCGCTGACCGACGCCTCCCGCACGGTCGCCCTCGGCGCCAGCCAGGGCGGCGGCATCACCATCGCCGTGGGCGGTCTGGTCCCGGACCTGACGGCGATCGCGCCGGACGTGCCGTTCCTGTGCGACTACCCGCGCGCCGCAACCAGCACGGACCGCCACCCGTACCGCGAGATCGGCCTCTACCTCAAGACCCACCGCGGCCGGACCGCGGACGCCCTGCGCACCCTGTCCTACTTCGACGGGGTGCACTTCGCCTCGCGCGGCCGCGCCCCCGCCTTGTTCTCGGCGGCCCTGGAGGACCAGACCTGCCCGCCGTCGACCGTCTTCGCGGCTTTCAACGCCTGGGCGCACGACGACAAGACGATCGAGGTGTACGACTTCAACGACCACGAGGGCGGCGGCCCCTACCAGGAGGCGGCCAAGCTGGACTGGCTGCGGTCGTACGTCTGACGGGCTCCGCGCGAAGCCGGAGGTCCGGAAGCTCTTCCGCCTCCGGACTTCCCTCCAGTCCGACCAGTCGGTACGTTCGGGACTGCCCGGGTCGCAGCGTCGCGGCCCGGGTTTCGGGCGGACGACGGAGGACCCCATGGCGGAGCGCGAGCCAGAGGTGCACGGTTACTGCGACGAGCGGTTCGCGGCGGTGCGCACGGCACTGGAGGAGAACTTCCGGGAGCGGGCTGAGCTGGGTGCCGCGGTCGCCGTGAGCGTCGGCGGCGAGGTCGTGGTCGATCTGTGGGGCGGGTGGGCCGACGCGGCCCGCACCCGACCCTGGGAGCGGGACACGCTCGTCAACGTGTGGTCGACCACGAAGGGCCCGGTCGCGCTGTGCGCGCACATCCTCGCCGACCGGGGGCTGCTCGACCTCGACGCGCCGGTGGCCGCGTACTGGCCCGAGTTCGCCGCGGCCGGCAAGGACGGGATCCTCGTACGCCATCTGCTGTCGCACCGGGCGGGGCTGTCCGGGCCGCGGGAGCCGCACTCGCTGGAGCAGCTCTACGACTGGGAGTTGACGACGCGGCGGCTAGCGGCGACGGAGCCCTGGTGGGAGCCGGGGACACGGTCCGGCTATCACGCGATCACCTATGGCTTCCTGGTCGGGGAGGTCGTGCGGCGCATCTCGGGGCTGCTGCCGGGGGCGTTCCTCGAACGGGAGGTGACCGGGCCGCTCGGGATCGACTTCACCGTCGGGCTGCCGGAGAAGGAGGCCGGGCGGGCGGCCGAACTGGTGCATCCGCCTGCCGCGTCGAGCAGCGAACAGGCGGCGATCTTCAGCCAGTTGACTCCCCTGGCGCTGGCCAATCCGCTGGTGGGCGCGACCGAGGCCAACACGCCCGGATGGCGGGCCGCCGAGATCCCGGCCGCGAACGGGCACGGCACGGCGCGGGCGGTCGCCGCGCTCTACGGGATCTTCGCGGGCCGGGGTTCGTACGACGGCCACCGCATCCTGTCCGCCGCGGCGGCCGAGCGGGTACGTGAGGGGCAGGGCAGCTGCCGGGACCTGGTGCTCGGCGCCGGTTTCGAGCACGAGACGGAGGTCGGGCTCGGCCTGTGGCTGAGCGGCCCCAACGGCTCGTACGGCCCCAACCCGCGGGCTTTCGGACACGACGGCTTCGGCGGCTCCTGCGGCCTCGCCGACCCGGAGGCGGGAGTGTCCCTGGGCTATGTGATGAACCGTATGGGGCCTCATATCGCGGACGACCCACGGAAGATGGCCCTCGTCGACGCCCTGTACAGCGCGCTGTGAGCGGCGATCGGGGCGGGCCGGTTTCGGCCGAACCCGCAGGCCGGCCTTCCCTCGTGGTTTAGACCAATGCTAGATCTGGTGGCGCAACGAGCCCGCACGGCTACGGTACGTCACCAACAGGAGGCGCGGCATGGCCCGCACCACCCCGCACGACCACACCCGCACCGATGGAGAGCCGCTGTACTGGCGCGTCGCGCAGCAGCTGCTCGGCGAGCTGCGCGACGGCTCCGTCCCGCCGGGTGAACGGCTGCCGGGCGAACGGCAGTTGGCCGGTCATTTCGGTGTCAGCAGGGAGACGGTCCGACAGGCGCTGGAGGTGCTGCGCCGGGACGGTCTGGTCGCCACCGACCGGCGGGGCAGTCACGCCACGCTGCCCGGGCTGCCGGTCGAGACCGCCCCCTCGTCGACCTTCCCGGTCGGCGCCCGGGCCGCGGACCCCGGTGCCGTCGACCGGACCAGGGTGACCTGGGAGACTCCCCCGCCGGAGCACGCCGAGGCCCTCGGGCTCGCCCCGCACCGCCCGACCCTCGTGCACCGCTACGAGTCGGCCGGTGCCGACGGCCGGGGGCGCCGTAGCGCGGTCACGTCCTTCTCCGCCGTGGCGCTCTCCGAGGTCGAGGAGCTGGCCCGTTACCGTGACCGGGCCGACGGCGCCGCCTCGGCGCAGCTGAGCCGCGCCTACGACTGGATGCGCAAGGCGGGCCTGACCCTGCATCACCGGGATTCCATCACCCGCCTCGCCGACACGCCCTCGGTGCGGGTCACCCGGCGCGTGCACGACCAGTACGCGCGGCCGCTGGAGATCACCGACCTGGTCGTGGACGCCCAACCGGGCGCCCTGGTCTATGAGTTCACGCTGCCCGCGGCGGGCTGACCGTGTCCCGGCCGCCGGAAGTACAGCCGTACGACGAAGCCCGACGAGTCGAGGTCGTCGGCGGCCAGGCCGCTCAACTGCCGTACCAGCCACAGTCCGTGACCGCCGGCGGCATCCGGCTTGGGCGGCAGGTGGCCTGGGAACGACGGGTGGGCCGCCAAGGAGCGCGCGCCGTCGTCGAGGACCTCGCAGATCACGTGCTCGCGGTCGCTGTGCAGCCGTACGACACCGTGTCCGCCGCCGTGGCGCACGACGTTGACGACGGTCTCCTGCACGGCTGCCACCAGGTCGTACGTCCGCTGCTCGGGCAGCCCCAGGCGGCGGGCGTACGCGGTGAGGGCGCGGCGGACAGCGGCCGTGCGGCCGCTGGTGAATGGGGCGGCCGGGTCGAGGAACTGGTCGTCCGCGCCGTAGCGCAGCGCCTGGTGGACGAGCCCGGTCACGGCCTTTCTCCTTCCGGTCCTGCCGGGCCGTCCGGTGCTTCCGGTCCTTCCGGCTCGATGTGCAGGCCCGGGACGCGGTCCCAGCCGGTCACCCGCATCACCCGCTGGACGTGCGGGGCGACGCCCGACAGTTCGAGGGTGCCGCCCGCCGCGTACAAGCTGAGCGCCGTGAACACCAGCAGGCGCAGTGCGCCTACGTCGATGAACCGCAGCTCGTGCAGGTCGAGGTGGGTGCGGGCGCCGTTGGCGGTGCGGGCCCGGGCGCGGGACGTCTCGGCGTGCAGGGCGCGGGCGACGGCGGTGACGTTCGTGTCGTCGACCTCTCCCGCCAGGGCGAGGCCGGGGGGTGCGAAGGTGCGGGTGATGGTGAGGAGGTCGTCGCGCCACACGTCGTCGGCGCCCACCCGGCCGTGGTGCAGGCCGGCGAGCGGGACGAGTTCCGTCTCGTCGAAGATCCGGCGGTCGTACTGGCAGATGCCGAGGACCGGCAGCGAGGAGAACACGGGGTCGAGCAGCAGCTCGCTGTCGTGCAGCGTCTTGAGTTCCTTGCCGGCCTGCGCGCGCAGGATCTCCGTGCACACGCGCAGGCCGAGGAAGCCGTCACCGACGGCGCGGCGCGCCTCGCGGCGGATCAGCTCGTCCAGGTCCCACAGCCCCTCGGGCCCGGCGAGGTGCGGGTCTACGCACAGCCGGCCGTCCGCGAGTTCCTCGTCGACCCGGCAGCCGTGCGCCTCCAGGAAGGACAGGGCGACCCCGCCGGGGATGTCGGCGGGCGGCAGCAGGAGTCCGCGCTGCCCGCTGGCCAGCCCGTCGAGCAGGAACACGGCGAGGACGGTCTCGCGTTCCTCGTCGGTGTCGTAGCCGAGGAACAGGTGGTCTCCCTGGCGCATCTGTCCCACGGTTTTCAGGGTGGGTATGACGGCCATCCCAGCACCTCCCTGGGTGGACGGACCGCTTCCACGCTACGCCGGAAGCAGGCCTGCCGTGAGGGGTTATGGTGTCCGCCATCGGTTCCGGTGAGGGGGGGGACGATGGCGGCCTCTGTACAGGGCGGCAGGATCGGCAACCTTCCCGCCGAGGCGAACGCGTTCGTCGGCCGTCGGCTCGAACTCGCGGTAATCGCGGGGCTGTTGGGGACCGAGCGACTGGTGACACTGACGGGGCCCGCAGGTGTGGGCAAGTCCCGGCTGGCGCTGCGGGCCGCGCACGCCGCGAGAGCCGGGTTCCCGGGCGGGGCCTGGCTGGTGGAGTTGTCGGAGCTGAGGGACCCGGACCTGCTGACGAACACGGTGGCGCAGGCGACCCGGCTGACCGAGCAGACGCTGCACCCCCTGCTGCAGGCCGTCTGCGAACACCTCGCGGGTGCGCCGCTACTGCTCGTCCTGGACACCTGCGAGCACGTGCTGGACGAGTGCGCACGGGTCGTGCAGGAACTCCTGGCGAACGTCCCGGAGTTACGGGTTCTGGCCACCAGCCGGCAACCCCTGGGCGTGCCGGGCGAGCACCTCCTGACGGTGGCGCCGCTGCCGCTGGGGGAACGCGACGACGCGGTGGCGCTGTTCGCCGCCCGGGCCGCGGCCGCGGTGCCGTCGTTCACGCTCACCGATGCCAACCGGGCGCATGTGGCGGCGGTCTGCGCCCGCCTGGACGGGATCCCGCTGGCGCTGGAGCTGGCCGCCGTACGCCTGCGCGGCTTCCCACTGGACCGGCTCCTGGAGGGTCTCGACTCCCGTTTCGACCTGCTCGTCTCCCCCGCACGGCCCCGGCTCGCCCGGCATCAGACGCTGCGCACCGCGATCGGCTGGAGCCATGAGCTGTGCACGCCGCTGGAGCGGCTGCTGTGGGCCCGGCTCTCGGTGTTCGCGGGCGGCTGGGACGTGGAGGCGGCCGAATTCGTTTGCCACGGCGGACCCTTGGACGCGGAGGAGATCCTTCCGCTGCTCGCGTCGCTGACGGAGAAGTCGATCGTCACCCGGGACGGCGAGGAGGCGGCGGTGCGCTACCGGATGCTGGACACGGTCCGCTCGTTCGGCGCCGACTGGCTGACCGGGCTGGGCGAGACGGAGGCCGTCCGGCGCCGCCACCGGGACTACTTCCGCTGGATCGCCCGGCAGGGGGAGGCGGAGTGGCTCGGGCCCGGCCAGCGGATGTGGGCGGAGCGGCTGACCGTGGAGCACGCCAATCTGCGCCTGGCGATCGAGGAGTGCCTGACCGCAGCCGAGCCGGAGACGGCCCTCGAACTCACCGGCTCGCTCTGGTTCTTCTGGTTCGCCTGCGGGTTCGCCGAGGAGGGCCGCAGCTACCTGGAGCGCGCACTGCGCCACGGCCCCGGGTCCGGCGGCTCCGAGCACACCCTGGCGGTCTGGGCCCACCGTCTGGTCACCGTCGTCCCGGACGACGTGGAGGCGGCCGAGTCGGTGAGCGCGGCCTATGTGTGGCTCGCCGCGGAGCGTCAACTCCCGGTGCCCGCCCTGCCGTTGACGGGGGCGAGTCTGGCCGTGCGGGGCGAGTCGGCGCGCTCGGCGGTGCTGTACGGAAGTGTCCGGCAGGCGCCGGCCGGGGACGGCGCCGCCGAGTTCTTCCAGCTGCTGACACTCGCCGTGCAGTCGTATCTGCTGGCGAGCCAGGCCGCGTTCGAGCGGTGCGCCGCGGTCGCCGAGCGGCTGCGCGCGGACTGCGCCAAGCGGGGCGAGCTGTGGATGCGGGCATGGGGCGACTTCTTCGTCTCGCTCGCCGGGATCGGCCTCGGTCACCCGGACGAGGCGGTGCGCTCGGCGCGCGAGGCACTGACCGCCAAGTTGCGGGTGCACGACCGGCTCGGCGCCGCCGCGGTCGCCGACCTCCTCGTCGCCGCTCAGGCCGCCCTGGGCGAGGACGAACTGGCCGCGCGCCTGCTCGGCATCAGCAGACGCCTGTGGCACGTCGCGGGCCTGCCCCAGCTCGGCAGGCCCGACAGGACGGTCTTCCACCGCGAGTACGAGCGTCGGCTGCGCGCCTCCCTCGGGGACGACCGCTTCACCGAAGTGGTCCTTGAGGGAAGGGAGTTGGGGCCGGACGCGGCCATCGCGCTGGCGCTGGGCGGCGTACTCGACCTGTCCGATGTGTCCGACCTCTGATCGGCCGCGGCGGCTTCATCAGGAGCGGACGGCCACGACCATCCGTACGCGTGGGCTGCCGTCGGCGCGCCGGCCGAACTCCGGCAGGGCCTCCAGGCCCACGCGGAACCCGGCCAGCTCCAGGACCCGTCGTACGTCCCCGAGCTTGAACGCCCGGTAGTACATGACGAACGGCGGCCGCCACACGGCGTTGCGCACCCGCATGACCGCGTCGAAGCCGAGCAGCGTCCAGAACGCGGGCGACGTGGGCCGGGGCGGGGCGAGGATGGGGAAGGCGAAGCTGCCACCCGGCCGCAGCACGGAGTGGACCTGGGCGAACAGGCCGGGCAGCTCGGCGGGCAGGAAGTGGCCGAACGCCCCGAAACTCACCACGAGGTCGAAGGCGCCTGGGCCGAACGGAAGGGCGCGGGCATCGCCCCGGACCCAGGAGATCGTCGGCCCCGGCGGCCGTACGGCCTCCTGGGCCACGGCGAGCATGCCCCCGCTGAAGTCGACCCCGGTGACGCTCTCCCGACACAGCCGCGCCAGCACGTCGACGCCCGCGCCCGTGCCGCAGCACAGGTCGAGGCCGCTGTGGAAGGGCCCCGTCCGGGCCAGCGCCGAGGCGACGGCGTCCAATACCGGGTCGGGCGTCCGGAAGGGCGTGCGGTCGAACTTCGGAGCGAGCAGGTCGTAGCCGTGCTCGACGGACGACAACGCCTGGACGGCGAGTTCACGCAGGCTGGGGCCTTCGGGGCTGAACACCCACGTCAGCCTAGTGGACAGCCGCACGCCGACTGATTACTCTCATCCTCACCTACTCAAAAAGTTGATTATGAGGTGGCGTGATGCGAGCGTTCCGCGAGGCGGTCGAGGCCGGAGACATGGACGCCGTCGAGGCCCTGCTGGCGAAGGACGTCGTCTTCACCAGCCCGGTCGTCTTCAAGCCGTATCCGGGCAAGGCGATCACGGCGGCGATCCTGCGCGCGGTGTCGCAGGTCTTCGAGGACTTCCGGTACGAGCGTGAACTGACCGGCGCCGACGGCCGCGACCACGCGCTGGTGTTCGCCGCGCGGGTGGGCGACCGCGAGCTGACGGGCTGCGACTTCATCCACGTCGACGAGGACGGCCTGATCGACGAACTCACCGTCATGGTGCGGCCGTTGTCGGGCGCTCAGGCCCTCGCGGCGGCCATGGGGGCACGGTTCGAGGACATCGCCAAGGAGGCGGGGGCGCGGTCCGCCTCCGCCTCCTGAAGGCGATCACGTACGGACTCGACGCCTCGTGACCGTTCCGGCCGGTCGGGGCTGTGGCGTCCGCGGGCGCGGTGCACGCAGCAGCACCAGGGCGCAGGCCAGTCCGGCCGTCGCGAGGGCGGCGCATGCGGTGAACGCTGCCTGGTAGCCCTCGGTCAGGGACGCGAGCCGGTTCGGGCCGCCGCTGTGGGAGAGGGCGACGGAGGTGACCACGGCGACCCCGAAGGCGCCGCCGATCTGGAAGGCCGCGGTGTTGATCCCTGAGGCCACCCCGGACTCCCGCTCCCCCACTCCGGTCAGGGCGGCGATGGAACCGGCGACCGCGCAGGCGCCGAGGCCGGGCCCGAAGAGCAGCAGCCCGGGCAGCAGGTCGCGGACGAATCCGCCGTCCACCGGCACTCCGGCCAGCAGCAGGCTGCCCGCGCCGACCATGGCCAGTCCGGCGACGGCGACGGGGCGCGGGCCGAGGCGGGTGACCAGGGCCTGTCCCGCGTAGGAGCCGACGACGGCTCCGACCGGCATCACGACGTTGTACAGGCCGAACCACAGCGGCGAGTAGCCGAGCACGCCCTGCCCGTACCGGGACAGGGTGTACGACATCCCGAACGCGCAGGCGCCGAGCAGGAACACGACCAGGTTGCCACCGCTGACGGTCCGGGCACGCAGCAGCCGCAGCGGCACGAGGGGTGCGGCGGAGCGTGCTTCGACACGGATGAAGAGAACGGCGATGAGTACGGCTGCGGCCAGCAGGCCGGTCGTGCGCATCGACAGCCAGCCGGCGCCGGGTGCCTCGACGACGGCGTACACGCAGACGACGAGTGCGGCGGTGGCGGTGAGCGCGCCGACCGGATCGTAGGAGAGCGACCGGGCCTCGGCGCGGCTCTCGCGCAGCAGGAGCGGGCTCAGAACCAGCAGGAGCAGCGCGACGGGGACGTTCAGGAAGAAGACCCATTCCCAGCCGAGGCCCTCGGTCAGAGGGCCGCCGATCAGCAAGGCGGCCGTGGCGCCGAAGCCGCCGCTGCCGGACCAGATGGCGAGCGCCTTGTTGCGTTCGCGGCCCTCGTCGAAGGTGTTCAGGAGGATCGACAGCGCGGTCGGCGCCATCACGGCGGCCGAGACGCCCTGCACGGTACGGGCCGCCACCAGCGCTCCCGCCGACCAGGCGAACCCGCACAGCAGCGAGGACAGCCCGAACAGCAGCGTGCCGGTCATGAAGACACGGCGGCGGCCCAGCAGGTCGGCGGTGCGGCCGCCGAGGAGCAGCAGACCGCCGAAGCTCAGCAGATAGGCGCTCATCACCCACTGGGCGCCGCTCGCCGAGAAGCCGAGGCCGTCGGCGATGGACGGCAGGGCGAGGACGACGATCTGCGCGTCGAGGATCACCATGAACCCGGCGACGCACAGAAGGGCGAGGGCGTACCAGCGGCGGGAGTCGGCGGTCGGCATGATCAGCCTCCCAGGCGCAGGCCGGCGAGCCAGACGTCCGGGGTGCCCGGCGCGTCGGACGTGCGGCGCGCCCGCAGGAGCGAGGCGAGGGCCCGGCGGAGCGTGGTGGTGCGGCGGGTGTGCGGCTGAGCGGTCATCGGAGCCTCCGGTGTCTCAGGGTGTTTTCACCCCACCGACGAACGGCTCCTACGCGGATCGACACTCCGCGAGCCGCTTTTGCAGAAACCGTCGCTCCGCGTCGTTCTCGACCAGCTCCAGCGCCCGCTCGTACGCCGCGACCGCTTCCTTCGTACGTCCGCCGCGGCGCAGCAGGTCCGCGCGGGTGGCCGGCAGGAGGTGGTAGTCGGCCAGATCGCCCTCGTGTTCCAGTTCCGCGACCAGGGCGAGTCCCGCGTCGGGGCCCTCCGACATGCCGACGGCCACCGCACGGTTGAGGCGGACCACGGGTGAGGGCACGAACCGGGTCAACTCCCCGTACAGCGCGGCGATGTCGGCCCAGTCGGTGTCGTCCGCCGTGGCGGCGGTGGCGTGGCAGGCGGCGATGGCGGCCTGGATCTGGTAGGGCCCGGGGCGGCCGCGGCGCAGCGCCGCCTCCAGCAGCAAGGCGCCCTCGTCGATCTCCGTGCGGTCCCATGCGCCGCGGTCCTGGTCCTCCAGCGTCACGAGTTCTCCGGCCGCGTCCACGCGCGTGAGCCGGCGGGCGTCGTGCAGCAGCAGGAGGGCGAGCAGGCCGGTCACCTCGGGCTCGTCCGGCATCAGGCGGGCCAGGACACGGGCCAGTCGGATCGCCTCCGCGCACAGGTTGGTGCGGACGAGGTCGGCGCCGGACGTGGCGGCGTACCCCTCGTTGAACAGGAGGTAGACGACTCCGAGCACGCCCGTCGTGCGTTCGGGCAGGAGGTGTGCGGGCGGCACCCGGTAGGGGATGCCGGCGTTGCGGATCTTCTTCTTGGCGCGCACCAGACGTTGCGCCATGGTCGCCTCGGGGACCAGGAAGGCGCGGGCGATCTCCGGTGTGGTCAGCCCCGCGAGGGTGCGCAGGGTCAGCGCGACCCGGGCCTCGATGGGCAGGGCCGGATGGCAGCAGGTGAAGATCAGCCGCAGCCGGTCGTCCTGGACCCCGCTGTCGTCGCCGTCGTACTCCGGGTCGTACGGTCCCTCGTCCCGCACCAGCACTGCCGCCTCCCGCAGTTTCGCCGCCCCCACCGCCTCCCTGCGCAGCACGTCGAGGGCGCGGTTGCGGGCGGTCGTGGTCAGCCAGGCCCCGGGGCGGCGCGGTACACCGTCGCGCCGCCACCGGTCCAGGGCCTGGGCGAAGGCGTCCTGCGCGCACTCCTCGGCGAGGTCCCAGTCGCCGGTCACCCGGATCAGGGTGGCGACGACCTGGCCCCACTCCTCACGGAACGCGGCGGCGACGGCCTTCTCGACATCGGGCACCGTCACTCCCAGACCGGCCGCACCTCGACCGAACCGCCGGTGGCGGCCGGATGCCTGGCGGCCAGGGCGATGGCCTCGTCGAGATCGGCGACGTCGATGAAGGCGATCCCGGCGAGATACTCCTTGGTCTCCGCGAACGGCCCGTCGCTGAGCAGGACCTCGTCGCCCCGGACGCGCACCGTGGTCGCGTCGGTGACCGGCCGCAGCCGTGCCCCGCCGGTGACCCGGCCGGCCCGCACCTCCGCCAGGTATGCGGCGAAACGCGGGTCGTCGGCGTGCCGTGCCGGGCTCTGCTCCTCGTCGCCGACCGGCGAGCAGAACAGCAGGGCGTACTTCATCACGCCCCCTTCAGGGACACGGCGTGCTCAAGGGTGATCAGCCGGCGCAGGCCGATGTCTCGGTAGCCGGTGGTCACGCGCAGCGTGTCGTCGAGCGCTGTGCCGTCGGTGCGGGTGCCGGTCAGCCGGACGAGGGAGTGTGCGAAACCGACGCTCTCGTCGACCTGGACACGGAAGTCCAGCACCTCGCGGGTCACGGGGCCGTCGGCCGCCGCGAACAGGTCCTGCAGTGCCTTGCGGTGGGCGTCCAGGCCCTGCCGTTCGTGGCCGTCGGCGAGGTGGAAGACCTCCGCGTCCGGCGCGTAGCAGGCCAGCGTCCGCTCCAGGTCCCGTTCCCTCGCGGCCTGGGTGAGTTCCGTGTCGATGCCGCGGATCGCGGTCTCGGCGTCCTCCTCGTCCCACATCGGCCAGAAGGGGCGCACCTCCATCGCGCCGATGGTGGCGACCGGGTGCCCGGCGGCGGCCTCGACGGCCTCCTCCAGGCTGTCGCACTCCAGGATGTCGTAGCCGGCGACGTACTCCTTGGTCTCGGCGAACGGTCCGTCGGTGCGCAGCACCTCGCCGCCGCGGACCCGCACGGTGACCGCCTCGGCGGGCAGTGCCAGCCGGTGACCGTGCAGCCGGACACTGCGGTCGCCCAGTTCCTCCACCCAGGGCTCTACGGGTGCCATGCCCGAGGCGTCGGCGGTGTCGTCTCCGCAGACGAGCAGCATGTACTTCATGGGTCCTCCCGGTCGTCATGAGCTTCCTACACCCCACCGACGAACGGGGACAGCCCGAATCGACACCCCGGGCGAGCCATCCCCTGAACGGGTCCGCCACCCGCCGTACCGCGACGACGCAGTCGGCCCGCTGCGATCAGTGTTCACCCGCCGGAGGCCTCGACCCTGGTCGCGGTGCGCATCAGGCGGTCTCCGCCAGGTTCTTGATGTGCTTCAGCGTCGCGGTCATGGTGTGCTCGAACTCCCGCTGCCGTACGAAGACGATCTCCTCCTCCTTCTCCGGCATCCGGTCGATCGCCGCTGACAGTGCGGAGCGGCCGGGGCCCAGCTGCACCCATTCCGACAGTTCGGTGCCGCCGTCGCCGGCATGGAGCCGGAAGCGCCAGACCGTCGACGGCTCGGCGGGGTCCTGTACGGCCCAGGCGAGGACACGGCACGGTTCGCACTCGATGACGTACGAGGTGGTGGTCCACTCGCCCAATGCCTCGTGTCTGCCGCGGCCGAGGAAGCGGGTGCCGACGGCCGGTCCGGTGGCGCCGTCGAGCCATTCCACCGACTGGAGTTCGCCGCTCGTGCCCGGCATCAGTCCGACGTCGGACACCAGCGCCCACACTCGCTCCGGCGGGGCGTCCATCCAGGTCCGCACCTCGACCGTGGGTTTGTCCGTGTACCGCGCGCCCGTCCACCTCACACCGGCCGGCCTCCTCGCCGTCAACGGGGTCCGAGCTCCGGAACTGCCTCGCCGAGCAGATCCGTCGTCCTTGTCGTCCCTTCCCTGAATGTTGACGCATCTCACCGGCACCTGCCATGGCCTGGACCGGTTCGCCCGCCCTGGCCCTCGTCGGACACCTGTCCCGCGCCAACCCTGGCCGATACGCGGTTCCTCCCGCCGTACGGAGCGCGTCCGCGGTTGGATGTCCTCATGACCACCGACGAGCACGCACGGTTCATGCGGGCCAACCGGGCGAACTGGGACGCCCGCACACCCGTCCACCTCGCCAGCCGGTTCTACGGTCTCGACCAGGACCTCGACCCGGCACGCTGGTTCGCCTCCTTCGAGTGGGACGACCTGGGCGAGCTGGCCGGACGCGACGTGCTCCACCTGCAGTGCCACCTCGGGACCGAGACGATCGCCTTCGCCCGGCGCGGCGCCCGGGCCGTCGGCCTCGACTTCTCCGGAGCGTCAGTGGCCGCCGCGAGGGACATCGCGGCGAAGGCCGGCCTGGACGTCGACTACGTCGAGTCCGATGTCCACGACGCCGTACAGGCCCTGGACGGGCGGCAGTTCGACGTCGTCTACACCGGCAAGGGTGCGCTGTGCTATCTGCCGGACCTGGACCGCTGGGCGGCCGTCGTCGCCCAACTCCTGCGCCCCGGCGGCCGGTTGTACCTGGTCGAGTTCCACCCGCTGCTCAACTCGCTGGGTCCCAAACCCGCTGAGGGCGAGGGCTCCGAACTGCTGCTGCGCCACGACTACCTGGCCGGCGACGGCGCCGTGCACCGGGACGCCACGCACACCTACACCGACGGCCCTGCCGTCGAGGGCGCCACCGACAGTTACGAGTGGATGCACGGAATAAGCGAGGTCGTCAACGCGTTGATCGGTGCGGGAATGGTTATCCGGGGCCTGCGCGAGAGCGACGAGCTGCCCTGGCCACGGTGGCCGCAGATGGTCCGGACCCCCTCCGGCTGGTGGCGCCTTCCGGAGCCACGGATCCCACTTCTCTACGGCCTGCTCGCCACCCGCTGAGCGGTTTGCCGCCGTACCCCTTGTGGTACGGTCTTGCTAGCACTTGTGTACGCCCCCGTTGAGGGCGCCGGTGCCAGTTCCCTTTCAGTTCGCCGAATCGCCCGCCGTTGCGCGGCCGGCGCACCGGCTTTCCCGCACCACCTCGTGACCGGCACCGCTGTGCCGTACCCGAGGTGATGTTCCTGCCGCCGAAGGCGCTCAGTCCGCCTTCGTCTCTTCGCGGCGTCACACCTTCCTTCCGCATGTCTCATGCCATCCGTCCTCGAAAGGACCGACCACCATGACCACCACACTCGAACACCCCCCAGTCAAGCAGGAGCCCACGACCCAGGTCGCCACCGGTGTCCTCGACATCGACGCGAGCGGGAAGGGGCACCTGCGCGCCGCGAGCCTGCTGCCCTCGCCCTCCGACCTCCCGGTCTCCCCCGCGCTGATCCGCCGTCACGGCCTGCGCAAGGGCGACCTCGTCGACGGCGTACGCGACGGCCGGCGCGCCCTGACCGAGGTCGTACGGATCAACGGGCGCACGCCCGACGAACTGCGCGGCCGCCGTCACTTCCGCGACCTCACGCCGCTGCACCCGCGCGGCCGGCTCCGTCTCGAACACCCGGCGGCCGGCCTGACCGGGCGCGTCGCCGACCTGATCACACCGGTCGGCAAGGGCCAGCGCGGGCTGCTCGTCGCCCCGCCCAAGACCGGCAAGACCGTGGTGCTCCAGCAGATCGCGGCTGCCGTCGCCGGCAACCACCCCGAGTGCCACCTGATGGTGGTACTGCTCGACGAGCGCCCCGAGGAGGTCACCGAGATGCGGCGTTCCGTGCGCGGCGAGGTGTACGCCTCGACCTTCGACCGGGCCGCCAAGCAGCACATCGCGCTCGCCGATCTCGTCATCGAGCGGGCCAAGCGGCTCGTCGAGGCGGGCGAGGACGTCGTCATCCTGCTCGACTCGCTGACCCGGCTGTGCCGGGCGCACAACAACGCGGCCGCCGCCGGTGGCCGCACACTGAGCGGCGGTGTCGACGCGACCGCGCTGCTCGGGCCGAAGCGGTTCTTCGGGGCGGCCCGGCTGGCCGAGGAGGGCGGCTCGCTCACGATCCTCGCCACCGCGCTGGTGGAGACGGGTTCCCGCGCCGACGACTACTTCTTCGAGGAACTCAAGAGCACCGGCAACATGGAACTCCGCCTCAGCCGCGAGCTGGCCTCGCGCCGCGTGTTCCCGGCCGTCGACATCAACCCGTCCGGCACCCGCCGCGAGGAACTCCTCCTCTCCGCCACCGAGTTGACCGCCGTACGCGGTCTGCGCCGCGCCCTGCAGACCCGGGACGGCCAGTCCGGTCTGGAGACCCTGCTGGAGCGTATGCGGGACACCCCGGACAACGCGACGTTCGTGCGCCGCATCCAGCCGACGCTCCCTGCCGAGTGACACGAACCTCATGTCACTCGCGGGTGCCCCTGCCGGAACCGCCTCAGACGTCGTGCGGCGGGCGCTCGAACGGCTCGAAGGACTCGTCGCGCCGGACCACGCACAGGGCCCAGATGATGAACGCCGACATCGCGATCACCACGACCGACCAGACCGGGTAGTACGGCAGGGAGAGGAAGTTGGCGATGATGATGAGTCCGGCGATGGCCACGCCCGCGACGCGCGCCCACGTCGCCGCCTGGAACAGACCGAAGCTGACGAGCACGGCGACCGCGCCCAGGGCGAGGTGGACCCAGCCCCACCCGGTCAGGTTGAACTGGAAGACGTAGTTGCGTGTGTTCACGAACACGTCGTCCTTGGCGATCGCCATGATGCCGCGGAAGATGTCGAGCAGTCCGGCGATCATCAGCAGGACGGCCCCGAAGACCATCAGACCGGCGGCCCAGTTCTGCCTCGTCGTCGGCGCGTGTGCGGTGTGTGTGGCAGTCATCCTGATGCCTCGTTTCGATCGGTCCGGCGTGCTCAGCGCCCGTGGGAGGCGGCTGTGGCACCGGAGTGCGTCGTGGAACCGTGGCCGGTCAGGACCAGGTCCTTGGCCCTGGCGAACTCCTCGTCCGTGATGTCACCGCGGGCGCGGATCTCGGAGAGCTTGGCGAGTTCGTCGACGCTGCTGGACTTTTCTCCGCCCTTGGCGGTGTCGCGGATGTACGAGTCGAACGCCTGCTGCTGCGCCCGTGCCTGGGAGATCTCCCGGTGGCCCATGTTCTTGCCGCGGGCGATCACGTAGACGAAGACGCCCAGGAAGGGCAGCACGATGACGAACACCAGCCAGCCGGTCTTGGCCCAGCCACTCATGTCGTCGTCACGGAAGATATCGACGACGACCCGGAAGAGCAGCACGAACCACATGATCCACAGGAAGAACCACAGCATCGTCCAGAAGGCGCCCAGCAGCGGAAAGTCGTACGCGAGGTACGTCGACGCGCTCATGTCTCTCCTCCGGTCCCGGGCGTTCGGCCGCCCGCCTGTCTCTGCCGTCTCAGCGTGCCCACGGCAAGGGCGAGGCGGCCTCACCCGGCACGGGTGAGCGTCGTGCACGGGACGAGATGTTCCCGCCCGGGGCAGGCCCTGCTTCGGTGCACGGCGGTGGGCGGGAAGAGGCGGGAGCCCACTGACCGGACCTGCGCCGGAGCAGTGGCGCGAAGGCGTGGCGCGGTTCACGGGACCGCGCGCCCCGGTTCGTCGGCGGTGCCCGGGGCGCGCTCCGCCGCGGCGAGGACCGCCAGGATGGCCAGCACGGCCAGGACCACGATCACGGTCACGATCACTACGAGACCGCGGGGTGGTTCCACAGCAGGAGCGCCGAGGCACCGGCCCCGATGGCGATGCCAGTGGTCCACGTCCGGTGCGTGGTCAGCCGGCGGCCCGTCGAGCCGGTGCGCATCCCGACGCGGAGCCGGTTCAGACGCTCGGGTCGGTCTCGGGCCGCCCCGTGATGCCGGACTTGCGCAGTGCCGCCCGCCAGGCGAGGGCGAGGGCCGCCTCGGCCAGGCCGAGCAGCACGAGCCACAGGCCGAGCAGCCGGGTCAGTGCCCGGGCCGACTCGGCGGGCAGGGCGAGGACGACGATCCCGGCGACGATGGCGAGCACCGCGAGACCCAGGACGACGCCGCGGTGCGGCAATTCGTCGGCGGCGATGGCCGTGTAGAGCGTCAGGATGCCCGACACGAGCCAGACGACACCGACGATGAGCGAGAGCGCGGCGATGGTCTGCAGCGGGTTGCGCAGGCACAGCACTCCGGCCAGGACGTACAGGACGGCGATGAGCAGCCCGGGGAGCCGCTCGCCGTGCCCGTCGCGGGCGAAGACGGCGACGAACCGGAACGACCCGATCACCAGCAGGTACAGGCCGATGAGGACCGCCAGCACGTGCAGGGTCTCGTCCGGCCAGACCAGGACCAGGACGCCGGGCACGAGCGTCGCGACCGCGGAGCCGAGGATCCAGGTCCAGGAACGTCCGAGGCGCTCCAGCACTTCCGCGGAAGTGCCCGCCTGGTCCGGGACCGCCCCGTCGGGACTGTGCTCCGGTCCGGTACGCGGTGCCGGACCACGCGACACGGTCATGGCTCCTCCTCGCGTGATCGAGCGGACGTTGCGTACCGCCGACGGGGCGGTGTGCGGGACCTCGCCTGAGCAGGATCCCGCGCGTCGTCGCGGAACGGGTCACCCTCCACGGGTGATCCGGCGGCCCCCTCGTGCCGGGGTGGGGTGGGATCCGGAGCCGCTCACCGCGCTGACGGCGCGACGGACCGTAGAGACGGACGCGACGGACCGTGGAGACCGCGATGCCGCCTCCCGCTCGGGCCGGATCACCGCGCAGGATCTCTGAGCGCCACGGCGTGAGTCACTCCGGCAGTTGACGCATCTCCACGACGCGCAGGCCCAGTGACCGGCAGCGGGCCAGCAGTCCGAACAGCTGCGCCTCGTCGATGACGGGACCGAACAGGACGGTCTGACCGGACATCACCACGTGCTCCAGCTCCGGGAAGGCCTCGGCAAGCGCCTTCGACAGGTGTCCGTCGACTCGGATCTCGTAGCGCATGGGTCGTACTCCCGCGGACGGCCTCGGTCAGTGTTTCAGAACGATCTTGAATGAGATGATCACCAGGCCCAGCAGCAGATTCACCGAGGCAGTGGTCACGACCAGGCGCCAGGTGGCGCCGGCGCGGCGAGCCGCGGCCGCGGACCAGCCCACCTGCCCGGCCACGGCGACGGACAGGGCCAGCCAGAGGGCGCCCTGTACGTCAAGGCCCAGGAGCGGGCTGAGGGCCACCGCGGCGGCAGGTGGGACGGCGGCCTTGACGATGGGCCACTCCTCGCGGCAGACGTGCAGCACGACCTGGCGGTTCAGGGACTGTTGTGCCAGCCGCGCCCCGAACAGCTGGGCGTGGACGTGCGCGATCCAGAACACCACGCCGGTGAGCAGCAACAGCACCACCAGTTCGGCGCGCGGGAACGAGCCCAGGGTGCCGGCCCCGATCACCACGGAGGCCGCGAGCATCGATCCGTAGACGCCGCCCGTGTAGTCCGCGTGGGCTCGGCGCTCGGCATCGCGCACGCGGACCGCGGTGCCGTCGCTGCTGGACATCGGGGCCTCCCTGGGGGTTCAGTGCGTCGATCAGACGGCTCCGGACGGTGCGTCGGCACCGGACTTCTCCGCACGTCTCTTCTGGCCGGCCGGCAGGCTCGAGGTGACGAGGAAACTGGCCAGCGTCACGCCGCCGGTGGCGAGGATCGCCGCCTTCAGGCCGTCGAGCTGTGCCGAGGCGTAGGAGTCCACGACGGCGTCGACCTCGGACGAGGGCAGGCCGGCGCTCTCGGCCGCCGAACGCACCTGCTCGGTGCTGACGAAGGAGATCCCCGACTCCAGGGCCACGCCGGTCTGTGTGCGGGCCTCCTCGGACAGCCGGGGATCGTCGGCCACCTGCGTGGTGAACGCGTGGGCCAGTGCGCCGACGAGGATGGACCCGATGAGTGCCGTGCCCAGCGCGGAGCCCAGGTTCTGCGCCGTGAACTGCAGCCCTCCGACCTCGCTGCGCTCCGCCTCGCCGACGCTGGACTGGACGACGTTGCCCAACTGCGAGGCGAGCAGGCCGGTGCCCACGCCCAGCAGCGCCATGGCTCCGGCGAACTGCGCGTCGTCGATGACCGGGTCGATGGTGGCCAGCAGCCACACGATCGCTCCCGCCAGCGTCAGCAGGGCCAGCCGGACCACCCGGCGCGGCCCCATGGCCCGGCCCAGCGAGGAGGCGAGCACGGAGGCCGCGAGCATCGTGATGGACACCGGGAGCAGCCGCAGTCCGGTCTGGAACGCGTCGAAGCCCTGCACCACCTGCAGATACAGCGGGATGACGAAGAACAGTCCCAGCAGGATGAGGTTCTGGCTCAGCAGCGTCATCAGGCCGGAGCGCAGTGCCCGCTTGCGCAGCAGGGCCAGGTGTACGAGGGGCTCGGCGCCCTGAGTCTCCCGCCGCCGCTCCCAGTGGACGAACAGGGCGAGGACGACCGCCCCTGCGCCGACGACGAACAGCGTCGGGGAGAAGCCCAGGACGGTGAAGGGAGGGTTGCGGGGCTGCAGCCATCCCCAGGTGCTGCTCTGCAGCACGCCGAGGACGCCCAGGGCCAGTCCGCCCGCCGACAGTACGGCGCCGACTCCGTCCATCCGGTGGCGGGGCCCGGTCCGGACGGGTTCGGTGATCATCCGGTGGCAGCACAGGACGGCCGCGACGACCACGACCTCACCGGCGAAGACGAGCCGCCAGGTGAGGTACGTCGTCACCCAGCCGCCCAGCAGCGGGCCGACCGCGATTCCGGCACCGGCGAGTCCGCCGATGACGCCGTAGGCGACGGCACGGTCCCGCCCGCGGTAGGTCTCCGCGACGAGCGCGGCCATGGACGGCAACACCATCGCGGCGCCGAGCCCCTCGATGACCGACCAGCCCAGCGCGAGCACCCACACCGTGGGGGCCGCGGCGGTCAGGGCCGATCCCGTGCCGTACACGATCATTCCGAGGAAGAAGAGACGGCGGCGCCCCACGATGTCGCCGAGCCGGCCACCGATGATCATGAACGCGGCCATGACCAGCGCGTACAGCGTGATCACGGTCTGGATGGCGGTGACCTCGGTGTCGAAGTCCTCGACGAGCTGACTGATCGAGACGTTCATGACGGAGGTGTCCAGGACCATCAGGAACTGGGCCGTGCCCAGCACGATCAGAGCTCGCCATCGTGTCACGGTGTCCACCTCGCCGAGTCGGCCCGGAGCGGCGGTGGAGCCGGCCGCCATCTCCATCGCAGCCGAGGAGGTCGTTCGGCGCCTCACCCGCCGCGGGCGAAGGCGAGCCGTGCTCACAGCAGCCGCAGGTCCCGCGCACGGTGTACCGCGGCGCTGCGGCGGTTCACGCCCAGCTTCCGGTACAGGCTCTTGAGGTGTGTCTTCACCGTGTTCACCGACACGTACAGGTCGGCGGCGATCTCGTCCGTCGACATCATCTGGGCCAGCCGCTCCAGCACATCGTGCTCACGGCGGCTCAGTTCCTCCACGACGAGCGGCCAGAGGGGCATTCCGGGTCCGGCCGGTTCGTCATGTCGCCGGGTGCCGGGCACGAGCCAGCCCTCGGCCAACTGCTGGAGGGGTGCGGTGGCCAGGAGAGGGCGGATCCACTGTCCGGCTTCGAGGAAGGGCCGGCGCAACCGCTCGTGCCGGGCCTGAACGAGCGACTGCGCGACGAGTGCGCGGGCGGTGGCCGAGTCCCCCGCGCCGTGCGCGGCCTGTGCTCTCACCAGTGCCGCCCGGACGGTCACCCCGGGACCGGTGCGGCTGTCGGCCCGGATGCTGTCCAGGAGGTCGATCGCGGCATCCGGACAGCCTGCGACGAGGTGGAGGCGCGCGGCCTCCACGGCGCACGCCGGTTGGCTGCCGGGAACGGCTCGGAGCAGCTCGGCGGCGGTTTCGGACCGTCCTTCGGCGAGGTGCGCGGCGGAGACGACCAGCACCTCGTGGCTCTCCGCCCACGGTGAGGCCGCGGCGGTGGAGACCGCCTGGGCAGCCGCCTCGACGGCGGCTCGCGGGTCGCCCCGGGCCAGCTGGAGCCGCGCCGTGGCGATGGCCCGTCCGGCGGCCGTCACCGGGTCCCGTATCGCGGCGGGCAGTTCGGCGGCCTCATCGAGGAGGGCCTGGGCCCGGCCCAGTTCGTTGCGGTCGACGGCGACGGCGGCCAGCACCAGTCGCTCGATGCCGGAGCCGGAGGGGTGGTCGAGGCTGAAGCGCTCCGTCTCGGTCACCGCCTCCAGGGCCTTGTCCTCCGCTCTGCCGGGCCAGCCGTTGAGGTAGTCGATCAGCGCCAGGTGGCCCATCGACTCCTCCCGGGGGACCAGGGTCGAGGCTCCCCCCGGCGAGCGGACCACCGTGGACAGCGCGGCCTGCGCCTCCTCGAACCGCCCCGCCCACAGTCGCGTGGTGCCCAGGTGGGCCATCAGGAGGGCAGGCAACTCGGGATGCTTGTCCAGCAGGTGTGCGGGAACGTCCTGTTGCGCCTCCTCGGCGGTTTCGGCGGCCTGTTCCGCCTGTGCGGGGGACCCGGCCAGGCGGGCTGCCAGGGCTTCGAGCAGCGCACAGCTGAGCTGCGCGGCCGCCGGGTCTGACAGGTCGCCGGTCAGCCGCTCCTCGGCGTGGTGGAGGTGGGCCAGTCCCCGGTCGAGGTCGCTGTGGGACAGGTCACGTGCGGCGCGCACGAGTTCCGTAGCGGGGCCCGTGGCATCGGGCCCCATCCGGGAGAAGAGCCGGGTCAGGTCGTCGGAGCGCAGACCGGTGAAGAACTGTCCGATCGCCAGGTCGTCCACGAGGGCTCCGGCGGTGAAGTCCCAGTCGCCCGCGGCGGCGCCGTGGGCGAGGGTCTCCGGGAGGGAGCCGGAGCGTTGCAGCCACAGGGCGGCCCGCCGGTGCAGTTCGGGCTCCAGTCCGGGGCAGCGCACGCGCAGATGGGCGCGGAGTATCTCCCCGAACAGGGGGTGCAGGCGGTACCAGCAGTGTCCGAGATCCTCCACGAAGGCGTTCTCGCTGTGCAGCCGGGCCAGGATGCGTTCGGCATCGGTCCGCTGCGTCAGCGCGTTCACCAGATCGGGGCAGAAGCGCTCCAGCACGCTGACCCGCAGCAGGAGGTCCTCGGTCTGTTCCGTCTGCCGCTTGAGCACCTCGGCCAGCAGAAAGTCGGCGACCGTGCTCCGGTCCGCCTCGAACTCCTTGAGATACGTCTCCGGGTCCGGGCTCTCCAGCGCGGCCAGGGCGCACAGGCGCAGGCCGGCGGCCCAGCCCCGGGTGCGGTCCACCAGAGCGCGCGCCGCGTCCAGGGGAAGACGCAGACCGTGCACCTCCAGCAGGTCGAGGGCCTCCTCCGGGGTGAAGGCCAGCTCGGCACCCCGGATCTCCGTCAGCGCGCCGGCCACCCGGTAGCGGTGCAACGGGAGCATGGGTTCGGTGCGGGTGACGAGGATCAGCCGCAGCCCTTCCCTGGCGTGGTTCAGCACGAACTCCAGCTGCTCCGCGACCTCGGGCGCGCTCACGCGGTCGTACTCGTCGAGCACGACGGTCGCCGCCTGGTCACGGTCGTTGAGTTCACCGGCGATCGCCGACAGCACCCTGTGGTCCACGCGGCCGGCGTCCGCCGGGCGGGCGGCGGGGTCGGACAACGGCATCCCGCAGACGCGCAGGGCCTGCAGGAGATACGCCCAGAACATGCCGGGCCGCTGCTCGTCCGACTCGATGGTGAGCCAGGCGACCGGCCGGTCCAGGTGTGCGGCCCAGTCGGCGACCAGCAGGGTCTTGCCCGCGCCGGCCGAGCCGTTGACCATGGTCAACGGAGCGCCCAGAGCCTGGTCGAGGTGCCGGTTCAGCCGCTGCCGCCGCAGGAACGCGCCAGGCCTGGTCGGCAGAGCGAACCGGGTGCGCAGGAAGGGGTCCCCCAGCGGATCGACGCCTCCATCGGCCGACGGAGGCGCGTACTCCTCGAATGCAGACACGGCGCTCACCACCACTGTCCGTCATCTCATGGGCAGCGCTCCCTCGCTTCAGGATCCCATTCTTTCGGAACATACGCCTGGCACAAACGGCCCCAAGCTCCCTTCGCAGGGCCGGACGGCCCCAGACGACCGGCATCGCCCGATCGCGAAGGCTTCCCCCGTCGTGGGTGAAAGCGGCCCACACCTTCGAAACGCCGAGACGCAGGTCACACCCGGGGAGCTGTCACACGTCACGGGCCACCCCTGTCAGTAGGTGTGTATCCGCAACAGGGCAAGGAGATCCCCATGGAACCGCGTCTCAACTTCTTCGGCCACCCCCTCGCGGGAAAGGTCCTGAAGCACATCAACTCTGCCAACAAGGTGGTGTGGGACTCGACCCTCCCGACCACGACGCAGGAACTGGTGAAGATCCGCGCAAGCCAGATCAACGGCTGTGGTTTCTGCACGGACATGCACACCAAGGACGCCACAGCCGAAGGCGAGACGGCGCAGCGCCTCAACCTGGTCGCGGCCTGGCGTGAGGCCAAGGTGTTCACCGAGGCCGAGCGCGCCGCCCTGGAGCTGGCCGAGCAGGGCACCCGCACCGCCGATGCGGCAGGCGGTGTCACCGACGAGGCCTGGGAGAACGCCGCGAAGCACTTCGACGAGGACCAGCTCGCAGCGCTGGTCTCCCTCATCGCGGTCATCAACGCGTACAACCGTGTGAACATCATCGTCCAGCAGCCCGCCGGCGACTACCAGCCCGGCATGTTCGGCTGATCGGCGCCCACCCTGCCCGCCGCCCACGGCCTGTCTCCACGCCGCCCCGATCCACGGCGTGGAAGCAGGCCATCGGCATCACCGGGCCCGCACCGTCACGGCTGTGGATCACGTCGCCACCGGGCTTCGAGTGCGGTGATGAGCCTGCTTGTAGCATGGTGATCCACAACTGGAGGACACCTATGCGCGCCCGGGATGACGCTGACTCTCTCGACAAGGCAACGAGGGATTTCATGGCGGCGCGTCCCCAGCTCTTCGGCATCGCCTACCGCGTGCTGGGCAGCGCCGCGGAAGCCGAGGACATCGTGCAGGACGCGTGGCTGCGCTGGCAGAGGACCGACCGCGCCGAGGTTCTCGACCCGACCGCGTTCCTGGCCACGATCACCTCGCGGCTGGCGATCAACCTGGCCCAGTCCGCACGCAAGCGACGTGAGTCGTACACCGGACCCTGGCTGCCGGAACCGGTCGACACCACGGCAGACCCGCAACTGGGCGCGGAACGGGCGGAGGCGCTCGACCTGGCCGTCCTGTTCCTCCTCGAAAAGCTGAATCCCGTGGAACGGGCCGCGTATGTGCTGAGGGAAGCCTTCGACTATCCCTACCGGCAGATCGCGGACATGCTGGAGACGAACGAGGCCAATACGCGACAGCTGGTGAGCCGCGCCCGCAAACATCTGGCGGCGGAACGCCGGGAGCCCGCGAGCCCCGAAGCTCACCGGAGGCTGCTGGAGGTGTTCCTGGCCGCGGCGCAGACCGGCGATCTGTCGGTGCTCGAAGGCGTTCTCACGGCGGACGTGGTCAGCTACGCTGACGGCGGTGGGGCGCGCGGAGCATCCCGAATTCCGGTCGTCGGACGTCTGCGTGTCGCCAAATACCTTGCCGCCTTCGCCCCGCGCTTCTGGCCGCAGTCGGACGTCCGCTGGGTCGAGGCGAACGGCAGGCCGGCCGTTCTGGTCTCGGCCGACGGAAACGCTGTGGCTCTTTTGTCCGCCGAGGTGTCGACGCGCGGCATCGAACGCCTTATGTGGGTCATGAATCCGGAGAAACTGGCGACCTACGTGGCTTCGCAGGCCAGCTGAGGCGGTCCGGCCGGTGTCACAGAAGGCGGCACTTGCCGGACAACTCGTTGTCCGGAATCCCGGGTCCCCGAGTGCTGTCGGAGTGACGCGTTGAACGAGCAGTTTCCGTTGCCCGAATTGTCGACCGACAAGGACGTCGCCGGCGAATCCTTCGCGCCCATCTACACGACCACGGTGACCGTGAGCGGCGGGGAGGCGGCTCACGGGCGCGCCTCGGGAAAAGCTCGCTCGGACGACGGTGTCCTGGACATCGACCTGCGCATGCCGGCAGAACTGGGAGGAGACGGACGGGGAACCAATCCCGAGCAGCTTCTCGCCGCCGGCTTCGCGGCCTGCTTCCACGGCGCACTGAGTCTGGTGGCACGGCAGGAGGCGCTCGATCCCGCCGCGATCTCCATTGAGACGACCGTGGCATTCGGGCGGGATCCGGAAGACGGCGGTTATCTGCTGCAGGTCGATCTGGTGGTCAACTGGCCGGGTATCGATCCAGATATCGCCGCTCCACTCCTGGAGCAGGCCGGTGCGCTGTGTCCCTACGCGCGGATGGCCTCGCGAGGAACGCCGACAACCATCACGCTTGATTCCCATGGACGGCGATAGGACTTCGGGCCCTTGAACCAGCCGCAAACCGGAAGGCATGAGCGAGCCACAGCGCCGATCACTGTCACAGAAACCCCGCCGGTCCGGTCCTAGTGAATGACAACCTTGTCGATCGGAGAAGACCGTGGCTATCACCGAACAACGTCTTTCCACCATGGTGCTGGTGATCGGTACCGGCGGAGCCGGACTGCGAGCAGCGATCGAGCTGGCCGAGGCCGGCGTCGACGTCCTCGCGGTCGGCAAGCGCCCCAAGGACGACGCCCACACGGCACTTGCCGCCGGTGGCATCAACGCGGCCCTCGCCACCATGGATCCCGAGGACAGCTGGCAGCAGCACGCGGCGGACACCCTCAAGGAGAGCTATCTGCTGGCCGACCCTCGCACCGTCGAGATCGTCACGCAGGGCGCCGCCCGCGGCATCGACGACCTGGAACGCTACGGGATGGCCTTCGCCAGGGAAGAGGACGGCCGTATCTCGCAGCGATTCTTCGGCGCGCACAAGTTCCGGCGGACCGCCTTCGCGGGCGACTACACCGGCCTGGAGATCCAGCGCACGCTGATCAGGCGCGCGGAACAGCTCGACATCCCCGTACTCGAGGGCGTGTACATCACCAGGCTCCTGGTGCACGACGGAGCGGTCTTCGGTGCCTACGGCTTCGACCTCACGAGCGGCAGGCGCTACCTGATCCACGCCGACGCGGTCATTCTCGCTGCGGGCGGCCACACCCGGATCTGGCGGCGCACCTCCTCACGGCGCGACGAGAACACGGGCGACTCCTTCCGCCTGGCCGTGGAGGCCGGTGCCCGGCTGCGCGACGCCGAACTGGTCCAGTTCCATCCTTCCGGGATCATCGAGCCGGAGAACGCGGCCGGCACGCTGGTGAGCGAGGCCGCCCGGGGTGAGGGCGGGATCCTGCGCAATGCCCTCGGGGAGCGGTTCATGTCCCGCTACGACCCCGCACGCATGGAGCTGTCCACCCGCGACCGCGTGGCCCTGGCCTCCTACACGGAGATCAAGGAAGGGCGTGGGACCCCCAAGGGAGGCGTGTGGCTCGACGTCTCGCACCTGCCACGGCGGACGATCATGACGCGGCTCCCCCGCGTCTACCAGACTCTGCTGGACCTGCAGATGCTGGACATCACGCGCGAACCGATCGAGATCGCTCCCACCGCCCACTACTCGATGGGCGGGGTGTGGGTGCGTCCCGAGGACCACAGCACCGATGTGCGTGGCCTGTACGCCATCGGCGAGGCGTCGAGCGGGCTGCACGGCGCCAACCGCCTCGGCGGGAACAGCCTCATCGAACTGCTCGTCTTCGGCCGCCTCACGGGCCGGGCGGCGGCCGCCTATTCGGAGTCCCTGACCGCGCAGCCACGGTCGGCGTCGGCCATCGCCGAGGCCCGCGCCGAGATGGACGACCTCCTCGCCGCCGACGGGCCGGAGAACGTCCGTGCCCTGCAGCGTGCCATCCGCGACACCATGACGGAGCACGCCGGAGTCGTACGCGACGAAGAGGGCCTGCGCGCCGGGCTGGCGGAGCTCACGGTGATCGAGAAGAGGATGGACGACGTCGGTGTGCACCCGGACATCGCGGGCTATCAGGACCTCGCGCACGCCTTTGACCTCAAGTCCGCCGCGCTTGCCGCCCGCGCCACCCTCGAAGCGGCACTGGAGCGTCGTGAGACGCGTGGCTGTCACAACCGCAGCGACTATCCCGGGATGGATCCCGCGCTGCGGGTCAACCTCGTGTGGTCCCCGTCGACGGGCATCACCCGCGAGAGCATTCCGGCCGTCCCGGACGAGATCGCCACTCTGATGGAAGAGGTCTCGACCGAAGGAAAACTCGCCGAATAGGCCCGTGCCACCAGGACCTCACGGCCGCCCACGGCCTGTGCCGGAACAGCCGGGTTCGTGGTCCCGGGCGCCACTCATCGGGGGGAGTGCGTGGAGCCCGGGACCCGCACCTACGGGGTCTATGCGCAGGTGTGCATTCCGGGCTCCTCAACGGGGGTGAGCCGCCCGGAATACTGTGATCAACTTATCAAAACGTTGTTTGTCGCACTCGCCATGTTGCGCGTGTCGCGAGATGCCGATGCGTTGACGAGTCCCGTCGCAGACCTTCGCCGTCCGCCCCACGGTGCCGTCCGCCCCAACGTTGCGACATCCGGGTGCTAGCAAGCCGCGTCATGGCCCGGTCACCGGCATGCACCTCGGGCAGATTCCTACGTTGATCATATGATCACCGAATTCAGGTCCCGGACAGCCGTCGCCACCTGCGCCCTCTGCGTGGCCGGTGTCCTGGCGCTCGCGCCCGTCGCGGCCGCCGCCGGTGCCGAGCCCACCCCGCCCGGTGCGCCGCGGGTGGCGGCGCCGCCGCCGTCGTTCCTGTACCGCGAGGGCATCCAGGTCCGGACCCATCGTGGGGTGCCCGGGGTACCGGACGTCTCCGCGTTGTCCTGGCTGGTGGCCGACGCCGGCACCGGCGAGGTGCTGGCCGCGCACGACGCGCATCGCGCGCTGCCGCCGGCCAGCACGCTCAAGACGCTGTTCGCCCTCACGGTGCTGCCCGCCCTGCCCACCGGCATCGAACACACGGTGAAGGAGCGGGAGTTGGAGGACATCGGACCGGGCAGCAGCAAGGTCGGGGTCGCCGAGGGGCAGACGTACCGGATCGACGATCTGTGGCGCGGAGTCTTCCTCAACTCCGGGAACGACGCCGTGGACGTCCTGGCCTCGCTGAACGGCGGCTGGCGTACGACGGCCACGCGGATGCAGGCCAAGGCCCGTTCCCTGGGCGCGCTCGACACACACGTGCGGTCGCCCGACGGATACGACACACCCGGCCAGGTGTCATCGGCGTACGACCTGGCGGTGTTCGGCCGGGAGGGGCTGCGCAACCCGGACTTTGCGCGGTACTGCGGCACGGCCCTGGCGAAGTTCCCGGGCGGCAGCGGATGGTCGTACGACATCCGGAACACCAATCGGCTGCTGACCGGCGCGGACGGCGTGGAGCCGTACCCGGGGCTGATCGGTGTCAAGAACGGCTACACCAGCAGCGCGGGCAACACCCTGGTCGCCGCGGCCCGTCGCGGCGGGCGCACCCTCCTGGTCACGGTCATGAACCCTCAGGCGGGCGGCGGGTTCACGGTCTACGAGGAGGCACGCGAACTGCTCGACTGGGGGTTCGAGGCCGCCGGCCGGGTCGAACCGGTGGGCTCGCTGGACGGGTCGCGGGTCAGACCGCGGCCGGGGCCCCAGGCCACTCCCGTGGCCGTCGTCGTCCCGGACGGCGGGCCGGGATGGCCCGCGGCGGGCATCATCTCGGGTGCCGCCGTGCTGGGCGCCGGGGCCGTGGCGCTGGTGCTGCGGGGCAAGGGCGGTGTGTCGCCGCGGAGTTGACCCACCGGGAGCCACAGCAGCAGGCCCAGGGTGATCCAGGTGTAGGTGTTGCTGCCGAGGAACCCGTCGATGCCGGACGCGTCGTGGAACCACAGCCACACCACGCTGGTGCACAGCACGGCGTACAGGGCGCCCGCCACGCGCGCGTGCCCGGTGCGGATCAGCACGGCGAACGACGGCAGCAGCCACACGAGGTGGTGCACCCAGGTGATGGGGCTGACGAGGCAGGCGGTCAGGCCGGTGAGGGCGAACGCGGCCGGCCAGTCCGCCGCCGCGACCGCCCGGCGGGTCCGCCAGGCCCAGATGCCGAGGACCACCAGGACGGCCGCGGCCCAGACCTTGCGGTCCGCATCACCGAGGCGGGCCAGGATGCCCTGCAGCGACTGGTTGGAGACGTAGTCGAGGCGGCCCACACGGCTGGTGTCCCACAGGGCCTCGGTCCAGTAGAAGCGGGAGGCGTCCGGCGCGACCCAGCCGGCGAGCGCGGTCGCCGCGGCCGCGACGGCCGTCGCGACGGCGGCGGCACGCCATCGGCGGGCGAGCAGGAGCAGTCCGATGAAGACAGCGGGGGTCAGTTTGATCGCGGCCGCGAGGCCGATGCCGAGGCCCGCCCGTCGTTCCCGCCCTGTGCTGAGCAGCCAGGCGTCGGCCAGCACGAGGGCCAGCAGCAGAAGGTTGACCTGCCCGAAGCTGAAGGTGTCGCGGAGTGGTTCGAACAGGGCGAGCAGACTGGCGCCCAGGGCGCAGCCGAACCAGCCGTAGCGGCGCCATGCCCCGTCGGTCAGGACGTGCAGCACCAGTGCCAGGGCCGCCAGGTTGAGCAGCAGGGAGCCGACGATCGCGGTGCGCAGACCGACGAGGGCCATGGGCAGCATGCTGACGGCGGCGAACGGCGGGTACGTGAACCCGTACGTCGTCCCCGGCACCTGGTAGTCGTAGATCCGTCCGCCGTGGTGGATCCAGCTGTTGACGGCCCCGTAGTAGACGCGCAGGTCGAACCAGTCGCGCAGCAGCGGCACGGTCGCGGTGAAGACGGTGACGGCGGCGGCGACGGCGAGGACCAGGAGCAGCCGGCCGCGGTCGGTGCGGGGAGGGGTCATGCGGTCCTTCATGCGGTCCTCTCCAGCGCGGGTGCCTGGGCCGCCTGGTGGACCTGCCACAGGACG
Source organism: Streptomyces sp. NBC_00461 (assembly GCF_036013935.1). Taxonomy (NCBI): domain Bacteria; kingdom Bacillati; phylum Actinomycetota; class Actinomycetes; order Kitasatosporales; family Streptomycetaceae; genus Streptomyces; species Streptomyces sp. NBC_00461. The sequence continues at coordinate 9,468,462 of NZ_CP107902.1, read as the reverse complement.
ACCACGGCCAGCGCACCGCCGGAGACGGCCAGCATCAACTGCCCGCTGTCGGCCGGTCCGCCGCTCGGCAGGGTGGCGAGCGCGAGCACTCCCGTCACGGCCGCCACACGTTGCCGTACCGAGGTGGTGGGTGCCGCGGCGGCGATGAGGAACAGGCCCCACAGGGCGTACCAGGGGCGGATCGCCGGGCCGAAGGCGGCCACGGCGGCGAGGCTCAGGCCCAGCGCGTACACCGGGCGGGGGCGCAGTCGCCACCATATGGCCGCCACCAGCAGAGCGGTGACCGCGAGGCCGAGCATGTGCCAGGCCGGGAGGGCGAGGGGCGCGAAGTCGCTGCCGAGGTCTTCCAGCATGGCTCCGGTGGCACGTCCGAGGAGGCTGGTGAGGGCCCAGTTGTGCGAGGAGACCGGGGTGTCGAGGGCGCCTATCCAGCCGTAGCCCGTTCCGGCGAGGGCCGTCGCGGCGACCGTGGTGGCCGCGGCTGCGACGGCGGTCGACAGGACGGCCTTCGCCGGATGTCGCCCGGCGCGCACCTGGAGGACGACGACCGCGGCGAGCCCGAGCACGGCGGGCGCCTTGACCAGCGCGGCGAGTGTGACGAGTACGGCACCCAGCACCGGCCAGCGGCCGAGGGCAGCGACCAGGCCGACGCCGAGCAGGCCGAGCATGATGGCGTCGTTGTGGGCGCCCGCGACCAGGTGGAGCAGGACCAGCGGGTTGAGGGCGCCGAGCCAGAGCGCGGCGGCCGGATCGGCGCCGCTGTGCCGGGCGAGCCGGGGCAGCGCGGCCGCCATCAGCGCCACGCCGAGCAGGGCGACCAGCCGCATCCCGACCAGACCGGCGGGAAGTTCACCGCGGGTCAGTCCGGACAGCGCGGAGGCGACGGCGAGGAACACAGGACCGTACGGGGCACCGGTCTGCCGCCACAGCGGGGCGACCTCGTCGGCGAGCGGGCCGCCGAGCTGGGCGGGCCCGTGCGCGTAGACGTCCATGTGGGCGTCGACCATCGCGCCCTGCGCGAGGTAGCTGTAGACGTCGCGGCTGAACAGGGGTGGGGCGAGGAGCAGCGGTGCGGCCCAGACGGCGAGCACCAGCAGCAGCTCGCGCGGGGTGGGCGGCTCGGCGCTGCGCACGAGCCGCCCGAGCAGCACCCAGGCGGCTATCAGCAGGACGACACCGAAGTACACCCCGACCAGGCCCAGGGCCGCGCGGGCGTTGGCCGGGGCCAGGAGGTCCCGGACGGGCAGGGCACCGGACGTCTCACCTCCGAGGGCGAGGAAGGCGGTGCCGGCCAGGCCCAGGACCTGACAGCGACGGAGATCGACGGGAAAAGCCATGGCCAACACTCGGTAAGCGTGTCAACGCCGGGTGGCCGGAAATTGACGCGCCGCCTGCCGGGCGGGGGCCTGCGTGTGTCCGGCGTGTGATCGGGCGCCGGGAACGATGATTTCTGTTCGGCCGGCCGGTCTCCCCTGCGTCCGACCTTCCTTCCCCGCCCTTTGCCCGTCGGCCACAGAACGGACGTGATGACCGTGCCGAACACTTCCGCCCACGCCAAGGTCAACGGCCTGGAGATGTACTACGAGACCCACGGCTCCGCAGAGGCCGCCCGGCGCCCGCTGGTGCTGCTGCACGGCGGGGTCCATACCATCGGCCTGTCCTTCGCCGCCGTGCTGCCCGCCCTGGCCGCGGACCGCCGTGTCGTGGCGCCCGAGTTGCAGGCACACGGCCACACGGCCGACACCGACCGCGAGATGACGGTGGCGAACCTGGCCTCGGACGTCGTGGCGCTGCTCGACGAACTCGGCCTCGAGCAGGCCGACTTCATCGGCTTCAGCCTCGGCGGGCTGACCGCGCTGGAGATCGCGGTGCGCCACCCCGAGCGCGTCGGACGGCTGGTGCTCGCCGCCACCCAGTACCAACAGGACGGCTACCACGACGAGGTCCGCGCACCCGACTACACCTCTCCCCGGTTGCCCAGCGAGGCGGACTTCCAGGAGATGGCCGAGGCCTACGCCGCTGTCGCGCCCCATCCCGAGCACTTCCAGGACTTCCTCGCGAAGGTCACGGGCGCGGCCCACTCCCCGCTGCCCTGGACGGCCGACGACCTGCGCGGCCTTGCCGCGCCCACGCTGCTGGTCGTCGGCGATACCGACTTCGTACGCGTGGAGCACGCGGCCGAGATGCAGGCGCTGATCCCCGGGGCGCGGCTGGCCGTCCTGCCGGCCACCACGCATGTGGCCCTGATGCGGCGCACGTCCCTGCTCGTGCCGCTGCTGACCGAGTTCCTGGACTGAGCCGGCCGTTCGAACGCCGGCTCTCAGAACACCGACAGGCCGGTCAGGGTGGTGAAGCGGTCCAGGGCCGCGACACCCGCCACCGAGTTGCCGCGCTCGTCGAGCCCGGGGCTCCACACGCACAGCGTGCAGCGTCCGGGTACGACCGCGATGATGCCGCCGCCGACGCCGCTCTTGCCGGGCAGTCCGACGCGGTAGGCGAACTCGCCCGCCGCGTCGTACGTCCCGCAGGTCAGCATCACCGCGTTGACCTGTTTGGCCTGGCTGCCGGTGAGCAGCCTGCTGCCGTCGGCGCGAACGCCGTGCCGGGCAAGGAAGCCGGTGGCGAGGGCGAGGTCGGCGCAGGACGCCGTGATGGAGCACTGACGGAAGTACTCGTCCAGCAGCGCCGGGACGGGGTTGTCGATGTTGCCGTACGACGCCATGAAGTGGGCGAGGGCGGCGTTGCGGTCGCCGTGAGCGGACTCGGAGGCGGCGACGTCCAGGTCGAAGTCCAGGCCCGGGTTGCCGCTCTCGGTACGCAGGAAGGCGAGCAGCTCTCCCGCCGCGTCTCCGGTACGGGTCTGGAGGCGGTCGGTGACGACGAGGGCACCAGCGTTGATGAACGGGTTGCGCGGGATGCCGCTCTCGTACTCCAGCTGGATCAGGGAGTTGAAGGGATTGCCGGAGGGCTCGCGGCCCACGTGCTCCCAGAGTTCGTCGCCCTCGCGGGCCAGGTCGAGGGCGAGGGTGAAGACCTTGGTGAGGGACTGCGCGGAGAACGGCTCACGCCAGTCCCCCACCCCGTACACCGTGCCGTCCGGCTCGGCGACGGCCATGCCGAAGCGGCGCGGGTCGCAGGCCGCGAGCGCCGGGATGTAGTCGGCGGGCCGACCACGGCCGGGAGTGCGCTCGATCTCCTCGGCGATGCGCGCCAGGACCGGTTCGAAGGTGGGGGCGGATGGGGGAACTGCCATGATCACCATTGTGCCTCCGGGTCGGTCCTGGCGCGCGGCCGTGGATCAGGCGATGACGGAGCCGCTGCCGGCCAGGACCTCGGGCCGCAGCAGGTCGGCGAGGGTCTCGGCGGGCAACAGGCCCTTCTCCAGGACGAGTTCGGCCACCCCGCGGCCGGTGGCGAGGGCCTCCTTGGCGATATCGGTGGCGGCCGTGTACCCGATGTGCGGGTTCAGGGCCGTGACCAGGCCGATGGAGTTCTCCACGCTCGCGCGCAGCGCCTCGGTGTTGGCGGTGATCCCGTCCACGCACCGCTCCGCGAGCGTCAGGCAGGCGCTGCGCAGGTGCGTGATGGACTCCGACAGGGAGTGCAGGATGATCGGCTCGAAGGCGTTGAGCTGGAGCTGTCCGGCCTCGGCGGCCATGGTGATGGTGACGTCGTTGCCGATCACCTCGAAGGCGACCTGGTTGACGACCTCGGGGATGACGGGGTTGACCTTGCCCGGCATGATGCTCGAACCGGCCTGTACCGGCGGTAGGTTGATCTCGCCGAGCCCCGCGCGCGGCCCCGAGGACAGCAGCCGCAGGTCGTTGCAGCTCTTGGAGAGCTTGACGGCGATCCGCTTGAGCACGCCGGACATCTGCACGAACGCGCCGCAGTCCTGCGTGGCCTCGACCAGGTTGGCGGCGGTGACCAGCGGCAGCCCGGTGATGTCGGCGAGGTGGCGGCGGGCCGACTCGGCGTATCCGGCGGGGGCGTTGAGTCCGGTGCCGATGGCCGTGGCACCCAGGTTGATCTCATGGATCAACTCGGCGGCCTCGTCAAGACGGCACCGGTCCTCGTCAATCATGACGGCATACGCGGAGAACTCCTGGCCGAGCGTCATCGGTACCGCGTCCTGCAACTGCGTACGGCCCATCTTGAGCACGTCGCGGAACTCGACGGCCTTGCGGGCGAAGGAGTCCTGCAGGACAGCCATCGCCTTGAGCAGCCCGCGCACCGCGAACACCGTCGCGATCTTGACGGCGGTCGGGTAGACGTCGTTGGTCGACTGGCCGAGGTTGACGTCCTCGTTGGGGTGCAGGTGCCGGTAGTGGCCCTTCTCGAACCCCAGCAGCTCCAGCGCCCGGTTGGCGATCACCTCGTTGGCGTTCATGTTGGTCGAGGTGCCGGCGCCGCCCTGGATGACGTCGACGACGAACTGGTCGTGCAGCTTGCCGTCCCGGATCTCCCGGCACGCCTCGACGATCGCGGCGGCCTTCCCGGACTCCAGCAGACCGAGTTCCTCGTTCGCGAGGGCGGCGGCCTCCTTGACCGCCGCGAGCGCGTCGATCAGGTGCGGGTAGGCGGAGATGGGAGTGCCGGTGATGGGAAAGTTCTCCGTGGCACGCAGGGTGTGCACACCCCAGTACGCGTCGGCGGGAACGTCACGGTCGCCGAGCAGGTCGTGTTCACTACGGGTGACGACGGTCGTCATGAGGGTGCGGTTCCTCTTTCCAAGGGGTGAGTACAAGCGCCCCTTCAGGGGCGCGGGGAACTGCGCGACCAGCCACAACGGGCCTGCAGATCCATTACGACCTGACCGGCGAAGCGCTACCCGCAAGCCCTCAGCGGGACCGGATCCAGCGCACGCACGGGCCGGACACAGCCGACCGCCTCCCCGCCCCCGAGCAGCGGCTCCCCCGCGAACTCCACGAGCAGCGAAGGATCCACGCCCGCCCGGGCGAGCCCAGCCGCAGCGACCGGCACACGTGCCCGGTTCGCCCCGTCGGCGATCTTCACGGCAACAGCGCGGCCATCCGGCAACGCGGCAACCTGAACGCCCTCGAACCCGTCCTTGGCCAGCAGCCCCGGCACGGCCCGCATCAGCGCGGCCACGTCCCGGCCCGAGCCGGAGGCCATCTCGGCGTGCTCGCGCATCGCGTCGGCGACACGCGCCTCGGGTGTACCGGCCGGCGCCGTGGTGATCCGGGCGGCGGCACGAGCGAGCCCGTGCAGCGAGACCGAGAACAGCGGAGCGCCGCAGCCGTCGACGGTCACCTGGGCGATGCGCTGTCCGGTGAGGTCCTCGACGATCTCCGCGATCGCCTGCTGGAGGGGGTGGCCGGGGTCGAGGTAGTCGTCGAGGGACCAGCCGTTGAGCACGCAGGTGTAGAGCATGGCCGCGTGCTTGCCGGAGCAGTTCTGGGCGAGCCGGGAGGGCGAGCGGCCCTGCCGGATCCACTCGTCCCGGACGGCCGGATCGAACGGCATGTCCGTGACGTTGCGCAGATGCTCCTCGGTCAGCCCGGCGCGTTCCAGGATCTTCCGCGTCCCGGCGAGGTGACGTTCCTCGCCGGAGTGGCTGGCCGCCGTGAGCGAGAGGAGCTCGCCGTCGAGCGGGAGACCGGCCCGGACCATGGCGACGGCCTGGACGGGCTTGAGTGCCGACCGGGGGTAGAACGCGGCCTCGATGTCGCCGAGTTGAAGCTGGAGGTGTCCGTCGGTGCCGAGGACGACGACGGAGCCGTAGTGGATGCCCTCCACGACCCCGCCGCGTATCAGGTGGGCGACGGGGGCGTGGAGGGGCTCGCGGATCAGGGGTGCGTCCGCGACGGAACTGCTGAACATCACTGCCTCTTGTCAGGAAGCGGCGCGTGGGTCACGCGTCGGCTCCGGTGGTGGGACCAGTCCCGGTGGACCGGCGTGCGACACGGCCGCGGATGCCGAACCATCCGACGACCAGGGCTCCGACGATCAGCGGCAGGCACAGCACGGTGGTGCGGCCGGCGCCTCCGTCGGCGTACATGAGGACCAGGACGGAGGCGAGGAAGGCCAGCGTCACGAGTTCGGTCCAGGGGGAGCCCGGCAGTCGGTAGTCCGGGCGGGTCAGCTCGCCCTTCTGGGTCTTCTGCCAGAAGAGGAGGTGACAGATCATGATCATGCCCCAGGTGGAGAGGATTCCGATCGCCGCGAAGTTGAGGACGATCTCGAAGGCGTCCGCCGGGACCACGAAGTTGAGGCCGACGCCCAGGACGCAGATGCCGCTGGTGAGCAGGATGCCGCCGTAGGGGACCTGGCTGCGGCTCATCACGGACGTGAACCTGGGTGCGGAGCCGGACATCGCCATGGAGCGCAGGATGCGGCCGGTGGAGTACAGGCCCGAGTTGAGCGAGGACATCGCCGCGGTGAGGACGACGAGGTTCATCACGCCGCCGGCAGCCGGGATGCCGATGTTGGACAGCACCGTCACGAAGGGGCTCTCGCCGGAGCTGTACTTGTTCCAGGGCAGCAGCATCGACAGCAGGACGACCGAGCCGACGTAGAACACGCCCACGCGCCACATGATCGAGTTGATCGCCTTGGGCATGATCTTCTCGGGGTTCTCGGTCTCGCCGGCCGTCACGCCGACCAGCTCGACCGAGGCGTAGGCGAAGACGACGCCCTGGATGATCAGCAGCATGGGCAGCAGGCCGTTGGGGAAGATGCCGCCGTTGTCGGTGATCAGCGCGGGGCCGGGGGTGGTCCCGTCGACGGGGTGCTGGGTGACCAGCAGGTAGATGCCGATGCACATGAAGATCACCAGCGCGCTGACCTTGACGATGGCGAACCAGAACTCCAGCTCACCGAAGATCTTCACCGAGATCAGGTTCACGGTGAGCACCACGGCCAGGGCTATCAGTGCGATCACCCACTGCGGGATGTCGGAGAACATGCCCCAGTAGTGGGTGTACGTGGCCACCGCGGTGATGTCGGCGATGCCGGTGGTGGCCCAGTTGAGGAAGTACATCCAGCCTGCGGTGAACGCGCCCTTCTCGCCGAGGAACTCCCGGGCGTACGACACGAAGGCACCGGACGAGGGCCGGTACAGGACGAGTTCGCCGAGGGCGCGCACGACGAGGAAGGCGAAGACGCCGCAGACCGCGTAGGCGATGAAGAGGGAGGGTCCGGCGTCGGCGAGGCGGCCACCGGCGCCGAGGAAGAGGCCGGTGCCTATCGCGCCGCCGATGGCGATCATGTTGACGTGCCGGGACTTCAGGGACTTGCTGTAGCCGGCGTCTCCTGCGTCGACGTGTGCGGCCGGTGTGCGCGTCTCGTCCCTCAGGTGTTGCTCGCTCACGCCTCGGGTCCGCCTTCCGTTGGGCTGTCCGTGCGCGCGGGGCGCACGATGTCGGTGAGGGTCGTCTCGACGCGGTCGAGGTGGTGCGCCATGGCGTCCACGGCGTCGAGTTCGGAACCGTCCATCAGTGCCTCGACGATCGCCCGGTGCTCGCGGTTGGACTGCTCGCGGCGTCCGCCCAGCTGGTTGAGGAAGGCCGACTGACGCGCCAGCGCGTCGCGGATCTCCTCGATCACCCGGCGGAAGACCGGGTTCTGGGCGGCCTGGGCGACGGCCAGGTGGAACAGCGTGTCGAGGGCGACCCACGAGGTGGTGTCGGTCTCCCGCTCCATGCGCTCCAGCAGGTGCGTGAGGTGGTCGAGGTCCTCGGAGGTGCGGCGCACGGCCGCGTAGCCCGCCACCGGGATCTCGACGTGACGGCGCACTTCCAGCAGGTCGCTGGCCGCGTAGTCGCCGAACGTGGGGTCCTCCACGGTGTTGGCGACGACGAAGGTGCCCTTGCCCGTCCTGGAGACGGTCAGGCCCATCGTCTGCAAGGCCCTGAGGGCCTCGCGCAGCACCGGCCGGCTCACCTCGAGAGTGCGGCAGAGCTCCGCCTCGGAGGGCAGCTTGTCGCCCACCGTGTACTCGCCGCGCTCAATGGCGGCACGCAGATGCCCGAGCACCGCTTCCATGGCGCTGATACGCCGCGGGCCCTGACTGGCTGTCTGGCTGTCTGACAGGTTCACGAGAGTGATCCTGCGGGTGCCGGGCGGGAGCTGTCAAGGGTGGCGAATGTGGAAATTCATGGTGCGGGAAGTCTGAAAGCCGACTTGCGCGGGTGCTCCTGCCGGTTCTTGCCGGGGAGCAGCCCCCAGGGGAATGCTGCTGATACCCGTCCTCAGAGCCAAGTCCCCAGCTCCGCACTCCTCACGAAGGCCGGCCGCGGTTCATCTACGACCGGCCCGCTCTTCCGGCGTCCGATACCCGCCGGAAGAGCGGCGGACTTCCGCCACCCGCAGACCTCGGGCAGCGGTGGAGTCCTGCGGCCGAAAAGGCGGGCCGATTGCCGTCAGCTGCTGAGGGCGCCCGTGCTGAGCAGGCCCAGCAGCAGTACGCCGACGATGATCCGGTAGACGACGAAGGCGTTGAAGGAGTGCTTGGCGACGAACTTCAGCAGCCAGGCGATGGAGCCGTAGGCGACGACGAAGGAGACGAGCGTGCCGACGGCCAGCGGGGCGGCGCCCACCCCCGTACCCAGCGCGTCCTTGAGCTCGTACAGGCCGGCGCCGGTCAGGGCGGGGATGCCGAGGAAGAAGGAGAGGCGGGTGGCGGCGACGCGGTCCAGGTCGAGGATGAGGGCCGTGGACATGGTGGCGCCGGAGCGGGAGAAGCCGGGGAAGAGCAGGGCGAGGATCTGGGAGCTGCCGACCAGCATCGCGTCCTTGAACGTGGTGTCGTCCTCCCCGCGCTTGTGCCGCCCCATCTGGTCCGCCGCCCACATCACGCCACTGCCGACGATCAGCGAGGCGGCGACCACCCAGAGTGAGGCGAGGGGGCCCTCGATGAGCGGCTTGGCGGCCAGGCCCACGATCACGATCGGGATGGTCGCGTAGATCACCCACCAGGCGAACTTGTAGTCGTGGTGGTAGCGCTCCTCCTTGTTGGCCAGGCCACGGCCCCACGCGGAGACGATCCGCACGATGTCCTTGAAGAAGTACACGAGCACGGCGGCGATCGCACCGACCTGGATGACGGCGGAGAACCCGACGACGGCGTCGTTGTCCACGGGGATGCCCATCAGCCCCTCGGTGATCTTCAGATGGCCGGTGGAGGAGACCGGAAGGAACTCGGTCACCCCCTCGACGGCTCCGAGGACGACGGCCTGACCGACGTTAATGACGCTCATGGGATCCAGTTCTGAGGAGTTGGTCGACAGTGCTGTAGACAGTCTTACTACGCGCGTGAGGGAGCCGGTCACTTACCCCACAGGGCCTGGGCTACCGACACCCCGACAAATGCCGCGCCAAGGCCCGCCGCCACGCTTCCGACGACGTTGGCGGCAGCGTAGAGCCCCGCCCCGGTCTCGGTCAGCCTGAGGGTCTCGTACGAGAAGGTCGAGTATGTCGTCAGGGCCCCGCACAGGCCGGTGCCGATCAGCAGCTGGATGTGCGAACCGGCGGCCCCCTCGGCCACCGCACCGGTCAGCAGGCCGAGGATCAGGCAGCCGGAGACGTTCACCAGGAAGGTGCCCCAGGGGAAGACCGCGTCGTGCCGCGACTGCACCGCGCGGTCGGTGAGGTAGCGCAGGGGGGCACCGACCACGGCTCCCGCCACGACCAACAGCCAGTTCACAACGACTTCTTACCCTTCGCGTGCGTTTCGCCGGAGCTGTCCTCGCGGCCGACGTACCTGATGACCTCGCAGTCGTCGAGGATCACCAGGCCCTCGCCGACGAGCTCGTCGAGCTGCGGGAGGAAGGCGCGCACCCGCTCCTGGGAGTCGACGATGACGATCGCGACGGGCAGGTCCTCGCTCAGCGACAGCAGCCGCGAGGTGTGAATCAGGGAGGAGGCTCCGAAGCCCTCGATGCCGCGGAAGACGCTCGCGCCGGCGAGGCCGGCCGCGTGCGCTCGGTGGACGATCTCGGAGTAGAGCGGCTTGTGGTGCCAGGTGTCGTTCTCGCCGATGAAGACGGTCACACGCAGGGCGCTGCCTGTCAGCCTCGTCACGGCTGCCTCCACTTCAGGACGCGGCGGGTCGCGATCACCGCGAGCCACACCGCCGCGAGCGCCGCGAGCAGGGTCGCGGCGAGGTAGGCCAGTGCGGTGCGGGGATGACCGGCGTCGACCAGCTTCTGGATGTCGACGGCGTAGGTGGAGAAAGTAGTGAAGCCGCCGAGCACACCGGTGCCGAAGAAGGGGCGTACGAGCCGGTGGGCGGCCCACACGTCGGAGATGACCACCATGAACACGCCGATGACGGCACAGCCGACGACGTTGGTCCAGAAGGTCGCCCAGGGGAATCCGCCGGCCTGGATGGGCCACCACAGCGAGAACGCGTAGCGGGCCGTCGCGCCGAGGGCCCCGCCGAGCGCGACCACCGCGACGACGGGCGCCTGGGCGCGCCAGGCGGGCGGTCGCTCGGTGCGGGGTCGGGCGCGGACGCTCTCGGCTTCCGGGGCTGTCATGGTCGTACGTCTCCTACTCGCCGGGGCCCGGGACATGCGGGCGCCGCTCCTTCGCAAGTAGGGACCGTTGGCGGCGGCACTGCCGCGGTTCGGGCGCCGCGAGTCGTGGTCGCGGCCGGGCAACAGGGTATCGCCCGGGCCGGACCCGGGTCACTTCGGGACGGGCCGCTCGCAGACCGCGACGCCCCGCTCCCACAGGCTGCCCAGGACCAGGTGCCCCGCGGCCTCGCAGACGCTGGTCACCATGCGATAGCCGGAGCGGCGGCGGGCGAGATGGTGGACGATGGCGCCCTGGTCGTCGAACGCGAGGGCACCGACGGTGCCCGTCGGGCGGAAGGGGGCGCGGACGGCGATGCGGGCGGCGGCGCCGCGGACGGCGGAAGCGGCGCGGTGCAGCAGGTCGAGCGGGGGGACGCGAGGGCCTGCCAGGGACACCCAGATCGGGCCGTCGGGTGCCCGCCAGAGGTTGTCGGGCATACCGGGGAGGTTCTCGGCGAAGGGTTCGCTGCGCCCCGCCTTGGCTCCGGTGAGCCAGTAGCGGGTCAGCCGGCAGGCTCCGGTCTCGGCGACGACCAGGAAGGACTCGTCGGCGCTCGGGGCGAGGCCGTTGGCGAACTGAAGCCCCTCCAGCAGGACTTCGGGCTGCTCGCTGCCGGGGGCGAGGCGCAGCAGACGGCCGGTTCCGGTGTGTTCGACGAGGTCGCCGATCCACTGGTTCAGGGGGTAGCGGCGGCTGGAGACGGTGAAACAGACGCTTCCGTCGGACAGGGCGACCACGTTGCTGCAGAAACTGAGCCGCTCCCCCGCCACCGAGTCGGCGAGAATGCGGACGACACCCTCATCGAGGTCGACGCGCAGCAGGCCGAGTTCGGCATCGCACACCAACAGGGCGTCGTCCGGGAGGAGTTCGAGTCCGAGCGGGCGGCCGCCCGTTTCGGCGAGCACCTCGACACGGGGGGTCGCGGGCTCCGCCAGTCCGTCGATACGCAGGATGCGGCCGTCCTCCACTCCGGTCAGCACCCGGCCGCGAGCGTCTGCGACGACGTCCTCGGGGCCGCGGCCGCCGATGGCGACGTATCGGAGCGGGACCAGTTCACTGGCACGGTCCATTTCACTGGGACGGTCCATGAAAACCTCCTCGTTGAGGTCGGGACAGTTCATGCTGGCATGTGTAGGGGTGCCCGCCGGGTGCCGCGTCACCCGATCAGGTTTATGGGGATGTGTTCCTGGCCACTCAGCACACCACCACCGGTGGCTCCGGACCGGAGGAAGGGGTGGTCCCCATGTCGCGGCTGGCCGCCTGGCACCGTCTGGGGTTCGCCGAGCTGCACCGGCGCGGTACGGAGCTGGAGTTGATGCACCGGTCCATGGGGTTCGCGACGCTCGCCCTGGTCACGCTGGCGCCGCTGCTGATCGTGGTCGCGGCCGCGGATCCGCTGGGGCACGGCGGGTTCGCGCTGTGGCTGGTGGACGGCATGGCCCTGTCCGGCCGGTCCGCGGACGCGCTCGCGCATGTCTTCGGCCCGACCCGCAAGGTGATCAGCACCACCAGCGTGCTGAGCGTGGCGCTGCTCGCGCTGTTCGGCATGTCCTTCGCCTCGAGCGTGCAGAACGGCTACGAGCGCATCTGGAAGGCGGCCTCCGTGCCGTGGCACCGGATCTGGCGGCAGGCGGTCTGGCTGACCATGCTGATGGTGTACCTGTACGCCCAGGTGCAGACCCGGAAGGTGCTGGAGGGCCCGCCCCGCATCCTGCTCAGCATGGGGGTCGGCCTGCTGTTCTTCTGGTGGGGGCCGCACTTCCTGCTCCACCGCCAGGTGCCCTGGCGGTATCTGCTGCCGGGTGCGCTCGCCACGATGGCGGGTCTGGTGGGCCTGCGCGGATTCTCGTATCTGGTGTTCACCCCGCTCCTGGTCACCAACGCGATCAGTTACGGCCCTGTCGGCACGGTTGTGGTGGTGGAGTCGTGGCTCGTCGGTGTCGGATTCGTGGTCTTCGGTGGTGCGCTGCTGGGCCGGATCCTGTGCGAGTGGCTCGGGCACCTCGACGAGCCTCCCGACCCGGCGGACCCGACCGCCCAGGACCCGACGGGCCGCGGGCAGGGGCCGTCATCCATGCGTTCCGAGTGAGGTGAGGCCGCAGACTCCGGGAGCCGAGCATGCGTCGGTTCCTCTCGCCCTGTCGCCGCCTACCAACCCTTCTCGAACATGCGCGCGACCTCGGCGATCCGCACCTCGTCCCGCCGGTAGTAGGTGCGCCACCGGATCCTGCGGGTCTGCAGCAGGCCGACGTCCGCGAGCAGGTCGAGATGAGTGGTGGCGACCGCCCGGGGCACGCCGAGCCTGGCGGCCACGGCGTCCGCGGTGACGCCGTCCTCGACGGGGTCACCGTGCGGCTGCGGCGGAAAATGCACGACCGGATCCTTCAGCCACTCCAGGATGACCAGCCGCTTCTCACTGACGGAAGTCCTCAACACGTCGTCCCCCTCTCCGGACGGACCACCACATACCGCGTCTTCACACTGTCCCGCAGCCCGCACCGCCGCGTAGGGCATTCGACCGCCCTTGTCCGGGAACGTACGGCCCATCCGGCACAGGGCTGTGCGGCCCCACCTCCAGGAACACGGGCGGGAGCCAGGCCGCTCCCCCGCACCCGGCACCTCACTTTCTGGCTCAGCGATGACTGAACCGCGCCATCGCCGGCAGCGCGCTCTCGGGACCGCGCCGACCTTCCCCGTACCGGTACGGCAGCGCGGACAGATTCGGCTACCTGCTGCCGACTGCGGGTGACGGACGCCCGATCGTGCGCAACCGGTCAGGATCGAAGAAGCCATGCCCCGCCCTTGGGCCCTAGCGTGAAACCACCGACGAAATCCGCCGGTTCACCCACTGCCGAGGAGCACGCCATGACCGCTGGCCTCAAGACGATCATCTACCCCGTCAAGGACATCGCCCGAGCGAAGGCCCTGTTCAGCGCCCTGCTGGAGGTGGAGCCGTACGCCGACGAGCCGTACTACGTCGGCTTCAAGGACGCCGGCCAGGACGTCGGCCTCGACCCCAACGGGCACGCGAAGGGCATGACCGGCCCGGTGCCGTACTGGCACGTCTCCGACATCCGGGGGCGGCTCGCCGCACTGGTCGACGCCGGCGCCGAGATGCTGCAGGACGTGCAGGACGTCGGTGGCGGGAGGCTGATCGCCTTCGTCAAGGACGCGGACGGCAACCTCGTCGGACTGCTCCAGGATCCCTCCGCCTGACGCCACGTCCGGCGCCTCCGGCCCTCAATCCGCATGCACCCGCATTGATTGCATGCTCAATAAACGCTTGTTTCGGTGTTACCGTGCGGGTATGGCAGCGACGACGGCAGATGGACGGCTGGAGGACGTGTGGCGGGACATCCTCTCCGTCCACGCGCGCACGATGTGCGAGATCGACCGAGCCCTGCACCCGCACGGCCTGGGCGCGAGCGACTTCGAGGTGCTCGACATCCTGGCGTCCGAGACGCCCGCCGCGGGTGACCACTGCCGGGTGCAGAACCTCGCGGGACGGGTCCATCTCAGCCAGAGCGCACTATCCCGGCTCATCGGCCGACTGGAGAAGGACGGCCTGGTGGAGCGTTCCGTCTGCGTGGAGGACCGGCGCGGCGTGTGGGTCGCCCTGACCGGCAAGGGCCGCGACCTGCACGCCGAGGCGCTGCCGCTGCAGCGTGAGGTGCTGGCCCGGCTGCTGGGCGACCGGCCCGCGCCCCAGGATTCGCCGGGTCGTTAGGGCCGACGTACCGCACTTCCCGCCCTCCGGGACCACGCACTCCGCCCTCGCGTACGGACGGCCGACGAGGGCGGCCCCCAGGCGGTGCCGGGGGACGAGATCGTCCAGCTCCTCGCGGCGGGTTACAGGACGTCCCGAGGCACACACCCTCGGAGCATGAACGCGATCACCTCGTCCAGCCCGTGCTCGTCCACCTCCGAGGGCAGCATGCCGGTGGCCGCGAGGTCGGCGTAGCCATGGAGGGCAGCGAACACCGGGAGGCCGACGCGCTCCACCGGCCCCTCCCGCACCTCTCCCCGGACCTGCCCGTCGCCGATCAGCCGGACGACCAGGTCGGACCAGCGGTGCGTGGCCTCCACCAGCGCATCGGAGGCTGCCGGGTCGTGCTTGATCGAGTACATCAGGTCGAGCAGTTCGGCGTTGTCCCTTGCGAAGCCCACATACGTGCGGACCATCGCGTCCAGCCGCTTGGCGAACGTCTCTCCGGCACCGTCCTGTGACGCTTCCAGGACAGCGGTCAGCCGCTCGAACCCGGTCAGCGCCAGCGCGTCCAGCAGTGCCTGCTTGTCCTTGAAGTGACGGCTCGGCGCGGCATGGCTGACGCCGAGGTCGCGGGCGAGTTCACGCAGCGACAGCGCGGCCGGCCCCTTCTCCCGGAGCGTCTCCTCGGCACGGGTGAGCAGGGCGGCACGGAGATCTCCGTGGTGGTAGCGGCGAGTGCGGGTGTGCATGGGCGTCAGTGTATCGGTCATGTTTATGCCGCCCACATTGTTGACAGCGTCACCATTGTTGTCATTGACAGCATTGTTGGCGCCGCCTACATTAGCGGTCATGGCTACTCAACCCAGCAAGTGGAACATCACCGACATCGCTGACCAGACCGGCCGCACCGCGGTCGTGACCGGCGCCAACAGCGGGCTCGGCATCGCGACCGTCGAGGCACTGGCCGGTGCGGGCGCGCATGTGGTGCTCGCCGTACGGGACCCCAAGCGCGGCGAGGCCGCGGCCGCGCGGGTGAACGGGAGCGTGGAGGTGCGCAGGCTCGACCTCGCCGATCTCACCTCCGTGCGCGAGTTCGCCGCGGGCTGGCAGGGCGACCTGGATCTGCTCGTCAACAACGCCGGCATCATGAACATCCCGGAGTCCGCCACGAAGGACGGCTTCGAGACGCAGTTCGGCACGAATCACCTGGGCCACTTCGCCCTGACGAACCTGCTGCTGCACCATGTCACCGACCGGGTGGTGACGGTGGCGTCCGGCGCGCACAAGTTCCCGGGCAGCCCACGGATCCACTTCGACAACCTCAACCTCACCGGCGAGTACGCGCCCATGAAGGCGTACAGCCAGTCCAAGCTGGCCAACCTGCTCTTCACTCTCGAACTCCAGCGCCGCCTCGCCGAGTCGGGCTCGTCCGTACGTGCCCTCGCGGCGCACCCGGGGTACGCCGCGACCAGCCTTCAGAGCCACGACGGCAGTGCGCTGCGGCGTGCTCTCATGCAGATGACCAACCGCTTCGTGGCCCAGGACAGCAAGGCGGGCGCACTGCCCACGCTGTACGCCGCCGTCCAGGACCTGCCCGGCGCGAGCTACGTCGGTCCGGACGGCCTCGGCGAGATGCGCGGCGCCCCGACCCTGGTCGGCCGCTCGCAGGCAGCCAGCGACCCGGCGGCCGCCCGCCGCTTGTGGACCCTCTCGGAGGAACTGACCGGCGTCACCTTCCCCCACCCGGTCCCGGCCACGACGGCATGACGCCGCACACCCCGCCGCTCTCCCCTCACCCGCTCCCCGGCGGCAGCCCCGCACGCCCTTCGCCAGGTCGCCGGTCGGCCGGTCTGCGCGGCGGAATCGGAGTCGAGGCGAAGTCGCGTGGGCCGGTCCACAGGGCGGGTACCGCGTCGCAGCGGCGGCAGAGTTCGTAGGCGATCGCCTCGTAGTTGACCCGCCAGCCGTGGAAGTGCGGCCATGCCTGAAGGGTGGTGCGGTCGGCGCCGAAGCCCGCCGCCTCCAGCATCGCGACCGCCTCGTCGAACTCGGCGCAGGTGAGCCGGATGGGTGCGTCCGGGGCGGGGTCGGGGTCGAAGGGCAGGCGCAGGGCGCGGGCGATGTCGCGCAGCGCGATGAAGCCGGCCCGCAGCACGAGGCGCGCCTCCGGCGGGGCGGTGTGCGGGGTGAGCGCGAGCTGCATGGCCGCCGCGTCCATGACGGCGACCAGGCCGACCAGCCAGTGGCGGTACGGACGAGGCGAGCGAAACGCGATGAGGACGGGATACGTCGAGTGGCTCTCCCCCATGTCGGAGGCCAGCCGCTCCCAGGCCCGGTACAGCTCGGGCAGCGCGGACTCGGTGTCGACCAGCCACTGCCTGGCCAGGATCTCAGGGCCCCAGGCGGGCTCACCGGCCCGTGACTGCAGCAGGGTCACCTCCAGCTCGCGGCGGTTGTAGGCGGCGTACAGGGTGGGCAGGTAGGCGATCTGCAGGGCGATGAGGACGGGCCCGGTGGCCGCGGCGAGGAAGTCGAGTGCGGACAGGCGCAGCCTGTCGCCGCTGGCGAAGCCGAGGGTGAGCAGGCTGGAGCCCGCTTCCCGGAAGGAGTTGCCCCAGGCGAGCCCGGGCACGGCGTGGAAGAGCAGCCCGTAGCCCACCAGTGCTCCGCCGAGCCAGGTCGCGAGCATGCCGATCAGGATCAGCGGGGCGAGCCAGGTCTGCGCGCGGTCGATGGCGTCGTAGCCGCCGCGCGGTGCCGCGAGCCGCAGTAGTCGGCGCAGCAGCCACCACAGCCGGAACACCAGGACCGAGTAGAGACCGCGGGGCACCACGAGGGTGCGCAGTACGTTGACGAACAGGACCGCCAGGAGCAGCCCGCCCGCCACGCCGGAGATCCATTCCATGCGGCCATTGTGAACCGCTTCGGGGTGGGGTGATCAGCGTCGGCCGCGGAGGCGGAAGACCGGATGGTCGGCAGGGTCGGGCAGCGCGGTCAGGACCGCGGAGACCGTGGGCATGGTGCCGTACTTCTCCCTATAGGCCGTCATCAGGGGCGGACGGTCGGCCTCGGGCACCTCCTCCGCGGTGAGATCCTCGGCGCGGCCTCGGACGGTCAGCCGGCAGTCGGGCGAGGTGCGCAGGTTCAGTGCCCAGTCGCTCAGGCCGCGGTAGGAGACGAGGTAGCGCTCGCCCTCGTGCTCCAGGACGGCGACGGGCACGGTGCGCCACTGCCCGCTGCGGCGGCCGCGCACCGAGAGCCGGGACACGAGGGACCTCCCGAACAGCGGCGCCAGACGGTTCCCGACGTGCCGTTGCATCCAGGGCGGTTTGAGGTAGGTGCGGTCGTTCATCGGTCTCCACTCGCCTGTTTGATCGTGAGTTCCGTCGTCCCTTGCGGCGTTCGGCGGATCCATTGCGCCCGGGTCGCGGCGGACGCCCTCTTCGGGGTCCACCGGGCCCTGATCGCCCACGTCCGGCAGCACGTCCTCTCCGACGACTCCGACGGTGAACCGTCCCGGCTCGCGACCGACGTCCACCGGCTGGCCGAGCGCGGCTTCGCCCTGTTGGAGGGCGGGCTGCGTGCGTACGGCGCGAAGGGGCGAGACGGTGCGCCGACCGTCGCCTGATGCCACGTCCAACTTCCTTGCAGTCAGCCGGAGTTGGAGGAACGCGCGGCACGATGCCGCTACGTCACCCTGCGGCGCGACGCCCGCGGCTACGGGTTGCCGAAGTCGGGGAGAGTGACCGAGCCGTCCTCGGCGAGGGGGAATCCGGGGTTGTGGGCGATCTCCCAGGCATGGCCGTCCGGATCGACGAAGGCGCTGGAGTAGAAGCCGATGGCGTTGGTGGCCGCGGGCTTGGTGATGGTCCCGCCGGCCCGCCGCACGGCCGCCAGCAGAGCGTCGACCTCTGCCTCGGACCGGACGTTGTGCGCGAGGACGATCCCGCCGAAACCACTCGCCGGAGCGGGCTCCAGACCACAGTCCCGGGCGAGCGCGTCACGGCTCCACAGCACCAGCCCCAGCCCGCCCGCCTGGAAGAAGACGGTCTCCTCGACTTCCTGTCCGCGCCAGCCCAGGGCCTCGTAGAAGGCCTTGGCGCGCGCGAGATCGGAGACTCCCAGCGTGATCAGTGTGATGCGCTGTTCCATACGATCACGGTACTGCGCACGGCCGGGCCAGGACCGAGATCGGGACCGGGACCGCTGCGGTCCAAAGGCGCCGGGCTGCCTACGCGACATAAATGCCGGAATCCGCTGTGTTCCGGGCCGTGTGGGATCCGGGGTGCGGGAGCGGGAGGCCACCACCCGCCCCCTTTCCCGGGCTCGGCTGCCGCGTCAGGGCCGGGCCAGCAGGGTCCGCACGCCCTCCGAGGTGAGCGTAAGCGGATGCTCGGATCCGGCGTCGATGGTGAGCGACAGATCGTCGGCAGGCCACTGCGAGGCGAGCGCGCCCAGCGGCACCAGGCGGTAACGGGAGACGAACGGCAGCATCCCGGCCATCTCCCCCTCGGAGGTGAACACGGGCACCACCGGGTCGCCGTCCGGCTGCTCCAGCACCGGCAGCGCCACGGCGCCGGGGTCCCTGGCATCCTCCTGGTTCGCGTCGTCGGGCACGGGAACCAGCACCTCGCTGCCGGCGAGCGTGTCCAGCGCCTGAATGTCCTCGGTGTTCACGGCCAGCGCGTCCAGCGCCTGCCGAGCCGGGGTGACGGTGTGGTCGTTGGCAGGTATCTCCATGGCGGATCCCCTGGTAGCGGCGGTCGTACGGGCCGGCCGGGACAAGATCGGTCCCGGGCGCGGTTCTGCTCGCGTACCCGATCCGGACGGGCCCATTCCTCCTCTCCGTGAGGAATCACCGGGGGAGGTAACCGAGAGAAGTCACCTGGTGAATCGCCTCAGGAGATCAAGGGATCAGGGGATCAAGGGATCAGGGGATCAGGGGATCAGGGGATCCTCGACGACGGTGGACTCGGCCCGTCCAGTAGTTCGGCGACCGTGGTCACGCGGATCAGGGGGCGGTACAGGTTCATCACGTGCAGGGCCTTGGCGTGCGAGTCGTCGTCCGCGCCGGCGCATGCGTCGGCGGCGACCAGCACCTCGACTCCGGCGTCGGCGGCGGCGAGCGCGGTGGACAGGACGCAGCAGTCGGTGCTGACGCCGGCCAGGACCAGGCGGCGCTCGGGGCCTACATGCCGGGCGAGTTCGGGGGTCCACTTGCCGAAGGTGGCCGCGTCGACGACGTGTTGGGCGCGGTCGGTGAACTCGTCGGCCAGTTCCCAGAGTCGGGCGTCGGGCGGCTGGAGGGCGAAGGGCCACTGTTCGTAGTAGGCCCGCCAGGCGCCGTCGGGTTCGGCCGGGGCCAGGAAGCGGGTGAAGGCGACTCGTTCTGCGTACGCCGGCAGCAGGCGTCGTACTCCTGCCGCGGCCTGGGCGAAGCGCGGAGTGGCCCAGGGGCTGTCGGGCTCGGCAAAGACGCGCTGCATGTCGATGACGGCGAGCAGGCCGGTCGTCATGCGACCGCTCCCGCGTCCGATGGGCTCGCGGCCTGCGCCTCCTGTGCGTGGACGCGGGTGCGGCTCAGGGCGAGGGTGCCGAGGAAGCCGAGTGCGAGCGCGCCGAGGACGCCGAGGTTGGCGTAGGCCCAGGCGCCGGACCTGCCACCGAGGCCGAAGGGGTCGAGGAGGTAGCCCTGCCAGTCCAGCCAGCCTGCGGCCGAGTTGGTGACCAGGCCCCACCCGAGGGCCGTGGCGGCGAGGGTTAGCAGCACAGGCGTGACCGCCACGTCGCCGTAGCGGCCGGTGGGGCGGTAGAGGTCGCCCTCGTCGTAGTCACGACGGCGCAGGACCAGGTCGGCGAGCATGATGCCGCACCAGGCGGCGATGGGGACGCCAAGGGTGGTCAGGAAACCCATGAACTGGCCGAGGAAGTCGTCGGCGAAGAAGACGATGTAGATCGAGCCCGCGATCATCAGGACGCCGTCGACGAAGGCGGCCAGGTAGCGGGGGATGCGCAGGCCCGCGGAGAGCAGGGCGAGGCCGGAGGAGTAGATGTCGAGGACCGCGCCGCCGACCAGGCCGAGCACCGCGACGACGGCGAACGGGACCAGGAACCAGGTGGGCAGGATGGTCGTGAGCGCGCCGATCGGGTCGGCGGCGACTGCCGTGTTGAGCTTGCTGGAGGAGCCCGCCAGCAGCAGTCCGAAGACCAGCAGGAGCAGCGGTGCCACGGACGCGCCGAAGGTGGTCCAGCCGATCACGCCCCGGCCGGACGAACTACGGGGCAGATAGCGGGAGTAGTCGGCGGCGGCGTTGACCCAGCCCAGACCGAAGCCGGTCATCATGAACACCAGGGCTCCGATGAACTCCTGGGCGGAGCCCGCCGGGAGGGCGCTGACGGTGCCCCAGTGGATGTGGTCGGCGACGAGCGCGATGTACACGACGGTCAGGACGCCGGTCACCACGGTGATCACGGTCTGCAGCCGCATGATGAGGTCGAAGCCCATCACTCCGCCGACGACGGTGAGGGCGCCGACCAGGATCAGGGCGACGACCTGGGTCCCGGTGCCGCCGCCCCAGCCGAGCCGGCCGAAGACGGTGGCGGTGGCCATGGTGGCGAGCGCGCACAGCACGGTCTCCCAGCCGACGGTGAGGACCCAGGAGACCACCGAGGGAAGGCGGTTGCCGCGCACGCCGTACGCGGCCCGGCTGAGGACCATGGTCGGCGCGGAGCCGCGCTTGCCGGCCACCGCGACGAAGCCGCAGAGCAGGAACGAGAAGACGATACCGATGACGCCCGCGGCCAGCGCCTGCCAGAAGGAGATCCCGAAGCCGAGCGCGAAGGAGCCGTAACTCAGCCCAAGGACGGAGACGTTGGCGCCGAACCAGGGCCAGAACAGGGTCCGCGGAGTGCCCTTGCGCTCGGCGTCGGCGATGACGTCGAGGCCGTGCGTCTCCACCTGGAGCTGTCGCCCCGTGGCTCTCTTGCCGGGGGTGTCCGGGGACTCTGCCATCGTCGACCTATCTGTCCAGGTGCGTTCCGCCAAGGCCTGAAGCCTGGTCCGCGCTGGTCAAGCCGTCAAGCCGTCAAGCCGTCAAGCCGTCAAGGGCCACCGGGGCCGGCGCGGCGCCGGCTGCCGGACGGCTCGCCCAGCGTGGTCGGCGGGAACGGGTGCCGTCCGCGTGAACCGGCCGGGCGGCCTCGGCCGATGAAGGGGTGAACAAGCAGGATCCCGGTGCCGTGCGGGCACCGGGACCGTCAGGAAGGAACCCGACCCATGACCGCCCTCGTCCTCTTCCCCCTGTACGCCGTGGTGGTCGTGCTGTGTCTGCACGCCCTCGTGGACTGCGCCAGGACGCCGGACTCACGCGTGCGCCACCTGCCGAAGCCCGTCTGGCTCCTGCTGATGCTCATGGCGCCGGTGCTGGGCGGCATCGCCTGGCGCAACCTGGGCAAGCGGCCCGCCCGGCCTTCCGGACCGCCCGCTCAGCGCGCCCAGAACGGCAGCGGCGGGCAGACGTTGGCGCAGGTGTAGTTGCCGGGCATCAGCAGGCCGGCGTCGTCCTCGTTGTTGTCGCCGCCCGCGAAGTAGACCTCGGGGACCCAGCCCCAACGACCGTTGTCCGCCTTGGTGCTGGCCCACCAGTAGTTCTCCGAGGAACCGTCCCGGAAGGTCTGGCCCTTCATCTCGGTGACGAACCAGTTGGCGGCGCCGCCCTGTTCGAGGTATCCGACGACCCCGGCGCCCGGCGAACGGGTGGCGTACACCGGCACTTGGCCGCGGGTGAGGTTGCAGAACTTGACGTCCGTCCCCGGCCACACGCGCCCGGTGCCGGGGTCGGTGAGGTCCCTCTTGGTGGTGCCGTGACAGGGGACGTTGTCGGTCGCGTGGGCGGTGGGAGCGACCAGGCCCGCGAGGCCGGTGAGTGCGACGGCGGCCGTGACGAGTCCGCGCTTGATGTGGATCATGCTGTCGGAAACGAGGCGTCGGCGGAGTTGGTCACGGCCCGGCGCCCGTCCGGACGGGGCGGCCAGGCCGTCGTTTCGGGCCGGTCCGGTGCGGGTCAGGCGGTCGTTTCGGGCCGGTTCGGTGCGGCCCAGTGGGTGTGGAAGGCGCCGGGGCGGTCGGTGCGCCGGTAGGTGTGGGCGCCGAAGTAGTCGCGCTGGCCCTGGAGGAGGGCGGCGGGCAGGCGCTCGGCGCGCAGGGTGTCGTAGTGGGCGAGCGCGGCGGAGAAGGCGGGGACGGGGATGCCCCGGCGGGCGGCGGAGGCGATGATCTCCCGCCAGGGGACCTGAGCGTCGGTGATCTCCATCGCGAACTCCATCTCGCCGAGCAGGCTCACCAGCTCGCGGTCGGCGGCGTAGGCGGCGCGAATGCGGTCGAGGAAGGAGGCGCGGATGATGCAGCCGCCGCGCCAGATCCGGGCGACCGTGCCGAGGTCGATCTTCCAGCCGTATTCGGCGGCCGCGTCCTGGATCATCTTCCAGCCCTGGTCGTAGGCGATGACCTTCGAGGCGTACAGGGCGTGCTCGACCTGTGAGGTGAAGCGGTCGGCCTCGGTGCGGCTGAGCGGGGAGCGGGTGCCGCCGGGCAGGCCCGCGTAGGCGGCGCGCAGGTCGTGCTGGCCGGAGGCGGCGCGGGCGAAGGTGGCCTGGGCGATGGCGGTGACCGGGGAGGCCAGGTCCAGGGCGGTCTGCACGGTCCAGCGGCCGGTGCCCTTCTGTCCCGCGGCGTCCTGGACGACGTCGACGAAGGGGGCCCCGGTGTCCGGGTCGGTGTGGGCCAGCACCTCGGCGGTGATCTCGATCAGGTAGGAGCCGAGGCGGCCCTGGTTCCAGTGGCGGAACACCTCGGCGATCTCGGCCGGTGTGTAGCCGGCGACCTGGCGCAGCAGGTCGTACGCCTCCGCGATGAGCTGCATGTCGGCGTACTCGATGCCGTTGTGGACCATCTTGACGAAGTGCCCGGCGCCGTCGCTGCCGATGTGGGCGGCGCACGGCTCGCCGCCGACCTTCGCGCTGATGGTCTCGAACATGGGGCCGAGGACGTCGTACGACTCCGCCGAGCCGCCGACCATGATGGACGGGCCCTCCAGCGCGCCCTCCTCGCCGCCGGAGACTCCGGTGCCGACGAAGTGCAGGCCGCGCTCGCGCAGGGCGGCCTCACGGCGGCGGGTGTCGGCGAAGTGGGCGTTGCCGCCGTCGATGATCATGTCGCCGGGCTCCAGCAGCGGGGCGAACTCGTCGATGACCGCGTCGGTGGCCGCACCCGCCTGCACCATGATCATCAGGCGGCGGGGGCGGACGAGGGCGGCCACGAACTCCTCGGGCGTCTCGGCGGGGACGAAGGTGCCCTCGTCGCCGTACACCTCCATGAGCGCGCGCGTGCGGCCCGCCGTGCGGTTGTGGACGGCGACGGTGTAGCCGTTGCGGGCGAAGTTCCGCGCCAGATTGCGGCCCATCACGCCCAGGCCGGTCACGCCGATGGCTGCGGTTGCGTTCATGGTGTACGTCCCTCGATCGGTGCGGTGGCGTCGCGGGGCGGGCGTGCCCCATGCCCGTCAGGTACGGACGGGGGGCGGGATCGTCTCGATTGCGGGCACCGGCGCGTGCAGGACGCGCGTACGGACGCGTGTGACGAACCCCGCTCAAACGATCGATCAAACTGGGTTTAACATATGAGCGCCGCCTAGCTCGAAAGATGGATCTGTGACTGTCAACGACGACTCGTTCACCAACTGGAAGACCCGCGAGGAGATCGCGGAGTCGATGATCCCGATCATCGGGAAGCTGCACCGCGAGCGGGACGTCACCGTCCTGCTGCACAGCCGCTCCTTGGTGAACAAGTCGGTGGTCAGCATCCTCAAGACCCACCGGTTCGCCCGGCAGATCGCGGGCGAGGAGCTGTCGGTCGTCGACACCCTGCCGTTCCTGCAGGCGCTCACCGCGCTCGACCTCGGGCCGTCGCAGATCGACATCGGCATGCTCGCGGCGACGTACACGAGCGACGACCGCGGTCTGTCCGTGGAGGAGTTCACCGCGGAGGCCGTCGCGGGCGCCACGGGGGCGAACAAGATCGAGGGCGGCGAGGGACGCGACGTCGTCCTCTACGGCTTCGGACGTATCGGCCGCCTGGTGGCCCGCCTGCTGATCGAGAAGGCCGGTTCCGGCAACGGCCTGCGGCTGCGCGCGATCGTGGTACGCGGCGGCGGCGACCAGGACATCATCAAGCGCGCCTCGCTGCTGCGCCGTGACTCCATCCACGGGCAGTTCCAGGGCACCATCACCGTGGACGAGGAAAGCGGCACGATCTTCGCCAACGGCAACGCGATCAAGGTGATCTACGCGAACGACCCTTCCGAGGTCGACTACACGGCGTACGGCATCAGGAACGCCATCCTGATCGACAACACCGGCAAGTGGCGCGACCGTGAGGGCCTTTCGCAGCATCTGCGCCCCGGTATCGACAAGGTCGTGCTGACCGCGCCCGGCAAGGGCGACGTCCCGAACATCGTGCACGGCGTCAACCACGACACCATCAAGCCGGACGAGCAGATCCTGTCCTGCGCGTCCTGCACCACCAACGCGATCGTGCCGCCGCTGAAGGCGATGGCGGACGAGTTCGGTGTGCAGCGCGGCCACGTGGAGACCGTCCACTCGTTCACCAACGACCAGAACCTGCTGGACAATTACCACAAGGCTGACCGCCGCGGCCGTTCCGCGCCGCTGAACATGGTCATCACCGAGACCGGTGCCGCGTCCGCGGTGGCCAAGGCGCTGCCCGACCTGAAGGCACCCATCACCGGCAGCTCGATCCGTGTCCCGGTGCCGGACGTCTCGATCGCGATCCTCAGCCTGCGGCTGGGCCGTGAGACCGACCGCGAGGAGGTCCTCGACTACCTCCGCAACGTGTCGCTGACCTCGCCGCTCAAGCGCCAGATCGACTTCACCACCGCACCGGACGCGGTCTCCAGCGACTTCATCGGCTCGCGTCACGCCTCGATCGTCGACGCGGGCGCCACCAAGGTCGACGGCGACAACGCCATCCTCTACCTCTGGTACGACAACGAGTTCGGCTACTCCTGCCAGGTCATCCGCGTCGTCCAGCACGTCTCCGGGGTGGAGTACCCGACGTTCCCGAGCCCGGCGGTCTGACGTCGGCGAAACGTCCGGTCAAGGGTCGGCAATGTGACCACTTGACCGGGCGTTCGTGGGGCATGAATGCGGCCACAGGGGCGGATCAGCGCTCTGGAGGCGCCGTGACCACATCATCACAACCGCGGGTGTCGGGTCTGGAGATCCGGTCCATCGACTACGTCCCCCTGGACGAGCGCCACGGCAAGCTCTGGCACCTGGGGCCCCTGTGGTTCATGTCGAACGCGCAGATCGCCACCCTCGCCGTGGGCCTGATCAGCATCACCGAGGGCGGCAACCTCGTCTGGTCGCTCATCGCGATCGTGGCGGGCACCGTCCTCGGCACCTTCTTCATGGCCTTCCACTCGGCGCAGGGACCGCAGCTCGGGCTGCCGCAGATGATCCAGTCGCGGCCCCAGTTCGGCTACGTCGGCGCCCTGCTGGTGTGGCTGTTCGCCTATGTGCAGTACGCGGGCTTCAACGTCTTCAACACCATCCTCGCCGGTGAGGCGATGCACACCACGGTTCACGGCGGCGTCAAGCTGTGGGTTGCCGTGGTCACCGTGGTCGCCCTCGTCATCGCGCTGGTGGGCTACGACGTCATCCACAAGGCCGAGCAGTTCCTGACGTACTCCTTCCTGGTCGTCTTCGGGCTCTTCACCGTGGGCGTCCTGGTCACGCTGCACTACCCGGCGGGCTCCTTCGACCTCGGCGCCTTCAAGGCCACACCGTTCCTGGCACAGTTCGGGGTGGTGGCCGGCTACCAGATCAGTTGGGCCATCTACGTCTCCGACTACTCGCGCTACCTCCCGCCGGGCGTGACGGTCCGCAAGACCTTCTACTGGACCTACTTCGGCTCGGCCCTCGGCGGCATCTGGCTGATGGTCCTCGGCTCGCTGCTCGCGGCCTGGGCGGGCAAGGACTTCGAGACGGTCAAGTCCATCAACGCGGCCGGCGACAAGGTGTTCAGCGGGTTCGGCGCGATCGTGCTGCTCTTCGCCGTCCTGGGCCTGGTCTCCGTCACGGCACTGAACATGTACGGCGGTTCGCTGACCCTGATCAGTGCCATCGACTCGATCAGGCGGGTACGGCCGACGCTCGGCGTGCGGCTGGTGACCATCGGGCTCACTGCGGCGCTCTCCCTGGTCGGCGCGCTGGCCGCGACCTCCAACTTCCTGGAGAACTTCAACAACTTCCTGCTGCTGGTGCTCTATCTGTTCATCCCGTGGACCGCGGTGAACCTCATGGACTACTACGTCGTGCGTCGCGGGCACTACGCCATCGCCGAGATCTTCAACCCGCGGGGAATCTACGGGCGTTGGGGCTGGCACGGCATCATCGCCTACCTGGTGGGATTCGGCGTCATGATCCCCTTCTTCTCCGTCGGCACCCTCTACACCGGCCCCGTGGCCGACGCGCTCGGCGGAGCCGACATCTCCCTGTTCGTCGGACTGCCGGTCGCCGCGGCGCTCTACTGGCTGCTGACCCGCTCCATCGACGTGGAGGCCGAACAGCGGCTCGCGGAGGCCGAGGCGGAGGAACTGGAGCGGGCGGCGCACGAGCACCGCGAGCGGTGACGGCAGCGCGGCAAGACCGCGCGTTCACGTTCGTCGCGAGATGCGATCTCCGTCGCGAGATGTGACCCACACCATAAGGAGAACGATGTCGTTTCGATAGGCGCGGGACTACGGTGGCCATCAAGTGAACGAAACAGTTTCGTTTAGAGGGTGAGGAAGGACGGACATGGTCTCCGTACTCATCGTCAACGACCAGTCCCTGCAGCGTGTCGGCCTGCGGATGCTGCTGGCCGTCGAGCCCGATCTGAGCGTCGTCGGAGAGGCGGTGAGCGGTGCCGAGGCGGTCGGCATGAGTGCCGCGCTCCGTCCGGACGTCGTACTGATGGACATCCGGCTCGCCGAAACCGACGACATCGAGGCGATCCGCCGTATCGCACGGCCCCCGCGTCTCGCCCCGGCCAGCGGCTCCGTCCCGGCCGGTGGACCGCCTCCCCGCGTCCTGGTGCTGACCTCGACCCGTCACGAGGGGCACGCCTACGCCGCTCTGCGCGCCGGGGCCGGCGGCTTCCTTCTCACGGACGCGGCCCCGGACGAACTGATCGCGGCCATCCGCGTCGTGGCCGCCGGTGACGCCGTGATCACTCCCGCGCTGACCCGCGCACTCATCGACACCGTCCGCGACGAACAGGCGGCCTCCCTCCCCCTCCGCCTGGAGGTCGGCCTGGACACCCTCACCGAACGCGAACGCGACGTCCTCGCGGCCGTCGCCGCCGGCTGGTCCAACACCGAGATCGCCGTTCGGCTCTCCATCGCCCCGACCACCGTCAAGTCCCACGTCAGCCACATCCTCGCCAAGATCGGCGCCCGCGCCCGCGTCCAGGCGGTCGCCTTCGCCTACGAATCCGGGCTGATCCAACCGGCGGCCTGACCTCAGCGGCGGGGACCGGGCGAGCCGGCCGGTGAAGCACCGCTGGCGGAGAGGGAGGCAGAGGAACTCCGTTACGCGCAAGGCCCGTTGACGGTGGCAGGCGGCCGGCCGACGGCCGGCCCGGAGGCGACGGCGACCGTGCGGACGCCGAAGGCCCCCTTCAAGCCCGTACGTTCGAAAACCGGCTCTCCGATTGAGTTGCGTCTCGGTAGCCACGCGGAATTGTCCGTGATCCGTAACAGACGGATCCTGCGGCACCTCTTCGCCGTCCTGACAGGTGCACAAGAACCACCGGGACGACAGGAAACAGGGCGGACATGGCGCGGCATGGCGGGCGGGGATGGCACGGCCGGGTACTCGCGGCGGCGGTCGGGGTGACGGCGGTGGCGGCGGCCACTTCGGTATGGACGGCGCAGGCCGGCCCCATCGGCGGGGCGCACGCGGGAGCCGCGGCACACCCGTCCACGGGGGCTGCGGGTCCCGGCCGGGCCCCGGTGTCCGTGACCATCGCCCACGCCTCGGACAAGGGCGCCCGCGGAGTCAACATCACGATCGACGACGGACCGGACCCGGTCTGGACGCCCCAGGTCCTGCAGGTGCTGAAGGACTACGGCGTGAAGGCCACCTTCTGCATGGTCGGCACGCAGGCCCAGGCGCACCCGGACCTGGTCAAGGCCGTGGTGGCGGCGGGGCACCGGCTGTGCGACCACACGGTGTCGCACGACACCACCATGGACAAGAAGGCCAACTCCTACCAGTCCAAGGAGATCCTGGACGCCGCCGGCATGATCACCAAGGCCTCCGGGGGCGTCCGGCCGATGTACTACCGGGCCCCGGGCGGTGCCTTCACGCCCTACAGCAGGCACCTCGCCGCCTCGCAGGGCATGCGCCCGCTGGGATGGAACGTGGACTCCAAGGACTTCGAGCGCCCCGGCACCGAAGCCATCGTCGCCACCGTCAAGAACGAGCTGTCCAACGGTCCGACGATCCTCTTCCACGACGCCGGCGGGGACCGCTCCCAGACCGTGGCCGCCCTGCGCGAGATCCTGCCGTCACTGAAGCAGCAGGGATACTCCTTCGGTTTCCCGGTCCGCTGACCCACCCAACTCCCGGTGGACTGAGCATCTCTGACGGTGACTCAGTCCGTCGGGATCGTGTCCGGCAGGCCGAGCGCCGCGGACACATGGCGCCAGACGGCGGCGAGCGCCATGTCGAGCGTGACCGTGGCATCGCGCAGCATGAGGCGGATGCCGTAGGCCCCATGGCGGCGTACGCCACTCCGGCCACGGCAGCGACCTCTCCCTCACCGGCCTGCTCGACTACACACAGGTCAAGCACGTGATGCTGTGACGGCCATCGGGCTCCTTAGCGGGCATGGTGGCCGCACGCATAGCCACCCCCCGAAGTATGGTGCCCCGCCACATGTGCGCTCGACGTGCGCGTTTCTACGGTGTCCGGACACGTACCCGTCCCCACCGCACACGAGGAAGTGGCGCACATGGCCTCAGCAGCATCCGCTCCCCCGACATCCGCCAACCTCAAGCGCATCGTCGCCGCCAGCCTCATCGGAACCACCATCGAGTGGTACGACAACCCATTCGATCGGGGCTAGGACCTGCGGTTTTCCATGATCCCGGCCGCCGAAGTCAGCACGGAATCAGCACGGGTGCGACAGCGTGCCGACTCAGTGTCGGCCGACTGCGTCGCAGCACACTCCCTTGACCCCGACGGCATCCGCGCATGGTTGCTCAGTGTCACGAACAGCCTGAGCCGACACAGATGAACCAACCGCCCGATGAGGGACAACGCCATGCGGATCGCTGAAGCAGTCGGAGTTTCATCGAACCCCGGCGACCGCCGCGCTGTCACGCAGGAAGCCCGCGAAGGCCTCGGCGGCCGGAGTCAGGGCGTGGTCGCTCATGCGTACCAGGAGGATGCGGCGCACCGGGGCGGGAGGCAGGAGCGGCAGGACGCTGACGCCTCCCCGGATACCCTCCAGGGCCAGGGTGGGGGCGAGGGCGACACCGATGCCGGCGGCGACCATGGCCTGGGCCTCCTGGTAGTCGTGGGCCTCATAGGCGATCTGCGGCTCGAAACCGGCCGCGCGGCAACTGCGGGCGAGGGCCTCGGCCACCGGGTGGTGGTCGGCACGGGTGATCCAGGCGTCGTCGGCGAAGTCGGCGAGAGCGGCCGAAGAGCGCCCGGCGAGGGGGTGGTCCTTGCCGACGAGGAGTGCCGGAGGGTCGTCGACGAGCGAGGTGACGACGATGTCCTCGCGGTCGATGCGGTTCCAGTCGTAGTCCCACATCAGGGACATCTCGATCTCGCGGTTCTCCAGCATCGCCCACAGCCCCGCGATACGGGCGCTGCGCACCGTCAGCCGCACGTCGGGGTGCGTCTGACGGAAGGCGATAACTGCCCGCGGGAGGAGGGAGGCGCCGACTGTGGGGAAGGTTCCGACCCGGAGCGTGCCCGCTCGCAATCCCGCGAAGTCGGCGAGTTCGTTCTCCGCGGCCGTCAGTTCGCGCTCGATCCGCTCTCCCCGCTCGGCCAGCGCGCGCCCCGCGTCCGTGAGTGTGACGCCCCGCGCATGACGCTCGAGGAGCGGTTGCCCGGCCTCCGCCTCCAGGCGGCTGACCTGCTGCGACACCGCTGACGGCGTGTAGTTGAGGGCTCGTGCGGTCGCCGTGACCGAGCCCCGGCGGGCGACCTCGGTGAAGAGCAGGATGCGCCGGACGTCGAGCATCTCGCCACCTCCAGCATTCACTCCAGCTTAATACCCATGCAGATTTCCGAGATTGTACTTCACGCTGTCCGCGCCCACTGTGGATCGCACCACGCACGGAAGTGCCGTCGGGGTTTCCATGAGGAGGCTGTTGTGTTGCGTCTGCAGGGCGAGATGATCCGCGGAGGTACCAGCAAGTGCTGGATCTTCGACCACCACGACGTGGTGGCGACCGGCGTGGACGCCGACACCCTGCTGCTCGCCGCCTACAACGCCGCCGACCCCCGCCAGATCGACGGCGTCGGCGGTGCCTCCTCCACCACCTCCAAGGCGGCGATCGTCCAGACCTCGACGAAGCCGGACGTCGACGTCGAGTACGCCTTCGCGCAGGTCGGCATCGGCGACGAGCAGGTGGAGTGGACCAGCAACTGCGGCAACTGCGCCACCGCCGTCGCCCTGTACGCCGTCCACAACGGCCTGGTGCCGGTCACGTCGGACTCGACCAGGGTGCGGATGTTCAACGTCAACACCGGTGCCCGGCTCAGCGGCACCATCCCCACCCCGGGGCGGGCCGCCCCCGATGCCGGGACGGCCCGGGTGCCGGGCACCGCAGCGCTCGGCGTGCCGGTGCTCCTCGGCTTCGAGGACCCTGCTGGTACGTCGACCGGCCGGGTCCTGCCTACCGGCCACGCCCTGGACACACTGACCGGGCCCACGGGCACCGTCGAGGCGTCCCTGGTCGACGCCGGCGCCCCGGCGGCGCTGTTCGAGGCCAAGGCGTTCGGACTCGACGGCAGCGAGTCCCTCGCCGACTTCGCCACGGCGGTGCCCGCCCTCACCGTGCTGCGCCGGCAGGCCGCCCTGGCCATGGGACTGGCCGAGGAGACCGACCCCGTCAGCCACGCCGTCCCGAAGGCCGGCGTGGTCGCCCGTCCTGTCGCCTACCGCACCACCGATGGCACCCTCGTCCAACAGGACGAGTACGACCTGGCCGTCCGCATGGTCTCCATGCACGCACCCCACCCGGCGATCGGTCTCACCTCGGCCGTCGCCCTGGCCACCGCAGCCGCCATCCCCGGCACCCTCGCCCACCGCGTCGCCCGGCAGACCGCCGACGGGACGCTGCGCCTGGGCACCCCGGCCGGAGTCATCACCACCCGAGCCGTCCCCGCAGCCGACGGTGCGTCCCCCACGGTGCTGCTGCACCGCGCCGCCCGCCGCATCGCCCGAGCCGAACTCCTCGTTCCCGTCCTGGAAGGACGCCCCGCATGAGCCGCAACGACGCCGCCCCGGGTACCGTCACCGCTCCCCCGAGCCGCATCCGCCGACTGCTGTCCCTGCTCTACGTCCAGTGCCTGGTCGGCGTCCTGGCCGGGGCAGCCGTCGGCTGGCTGTGGCCCTCCTTCGGAGCCGATCTCAAACCCCTGGGCGACGGTTTCATCGCGCTGGTCCGCATGATGATCGCGCCCCTCATCTTCTGTACCGTCGTCCACGGCATCGCCTCCATGGGCAACGCGCGCGCCGTCGGCCGGGTCAGTCTCAAGGCGCTGATCTACTTCGAGGTCCTGACGACCGTCGCCATGGTGATCGGTCTGGTCGTCGTTAACGTCGTCCAGCCCGGCAGCGGACTGCACGTCGACCCCTCAACCCTGTCGGCCAAGGGACTGCCGCCGGAGGCGACCGCGAGCCACGAGAGCTTCTCCGCGTTCATACTCGCCATGATCCCGGACACCCTGCTCAGCGCGCTGACCGGCCACGAGATCCTGCCCGTGCTGCTCATCTCCGTACTGTTCGGCTTCGGCCTGAACGCCAGCGGCGAGGCGGGTGCGGGGATCACCCAGGGCATCGAGAAGCTCTCCACGATCCTGTTCACACTCATCCGCTGGATCATGCGGCTGGCCCCGATCGGCGCCTTCGGCTCCATGGCCTTCACCATCGGCAACTACGGCCTGGACACCCTGCGTCACCTCTTCCTGCTGGTCGGCTCCTTCTGGCTCACCGCCCTGTTCTTCGTCCTGGTCGTCCTCGGCGCCGTCATGCGCGTCAACGGCCTGCGCCTGCTGCCCTTCCTCCGCTACATCAAGGAGGAGCTGCTGATCGTCCTGGGCACCTCGTCCTCCGAGCCGGTGCTGCCGCGCATGATGGCCAAGCTCCAGCATGCGGGCGCCTCGAAGCCGGTCGTGGGGATCACGCTGCCCGCCGGGTACTCCTTCAACCTCGACGGCACCGCCATCTACCTGACCATGGGCTCGGTCTTCCTGGCCCAGGCGCTCGGCATCGACCTCAGCCTCACCCAGCAGCTGTCCATGCTCGCCGTCATGCTGCTCACCTCCAAGGGCGCGGCTGGTGTCACCGGCTCCGGCTTCATCGCCCTGGCGGCCACCCTCAGCGCCGTACCGCACGTGCCCGTCGCCGCCCTGGCCCTGATCTTCGGCATCGACCGCTTCATGTCCGAGGCCCGCGCCCTGACCAGCGTGGTCGGCAACGGCGTCGCCACTCTCGCGGTGGCCAAGTGGGAGGGACAGCTGGACGAGGAGCGCGCCAAGGCCGTCCTCCGTGGGGACCTCCCATACACCTCCGCGCCCGAGGGCGACCACACCGCCGAGCCGCAGGCAGAACCGACGCCCGATACGAAACCGGAGGCGGTCGAGGAGGCTGACCCGAAGGCGGCGACCGGGGCGGACCGTGAACCGGTGCCCGCCGCCGGCTGACACCCCTCACCGCCGGTCCGGAGCGTGCGCTCCGGACCGGCCCCTTCTCGTGTTCAGGAGCACCCCCACTCATGGCAGCACCCTGGGACGTGATCTCGAACGGGCCGCACAGGACCTCGGTGTCGTCGGCAGCAGCAGGAGCAACAGCAACAGCAACAGCAACAGCAACGGGGATGATCGAGCACCATCTCGCGGCCGCTGCGAAGGCCGGGCAGGTTGCGTTCGCCTTCCTGCCGTTGAAGCACAACGGTCAGGATTCGGCCGCCGCCGACACATCGTGGGGCGGGTGTTTCATTCCGCTGGTGAGGCTGGCTTCTCGGTGGTCGTCCTCGCGACGGGCGTGGCCTGCGGGTGGGGTGTGACGGATGCGGTGTCTGCTGCCGCGTCGCCGGCCACGGTCATCTTGAGGAGAGGGAGCGCGGCGATGAGTGTTCCGGCGGTGAGGAGGACGCTCAGGACGCCGACGCCCATGTTGTCCATGATCGCGCCGACGGCAAGGGGGCCGATGCCACCGCCGAGTGCTCCGGCGCCGCTGAGGGCGGCCACCCACCGTCCGGTGGAGTCGATGACCGAGGCGGCGGCGAGTATCTGTACCAGGACGGCCAGCTGGCACGTCTGCCAGATGACGGCGGTGGCGATGAACAGGGTGGGGCTGTGGGTGACGATGAGAAGCCCCGAGCTGAACGCTTCGACGACGACGAACCCGGTCATCGAGCGCAGGCGGCCGAAACGCTTCACGGCGAGCGGTCCGGCTACGGCTCCGGCGAGTGCGACGACGCTGGAGACGGCCAGGACGGCGGAGAGCACAGAGGCAGACATGCCGGTGTGGCCGCGCCCCAGGACGGAGGCGTAGGACCAGACTCCCTGCGTGACGGCCATCAGGAGGCCCGCGCCGACCAGCAGCACGGCGGAGGGACGGGCCGACCGGGAGGCCGCGTTGGGGGCGGTCGCGGAAGGACTGCTCGCCGGGCCCGGGCCGTCGGGGAGGTGGCCCACCAGGAACCAGCCGGGCAGGCAGCACACGGCCAGCAGGAAGAAGCCCGTTCCCCCGCCTGCGGACTCGTTGACGGCCGGGAAGGCGAGGAGCAGCAGGGCACTCGCGAACAGCGCGCCGGTGATGACGATCGAGGA
The DNA here is from genome assembly GCF_036013935.1 of Streptomyces sp. NBC_00461. NCBI lineage: Bacteria > Bacillati > Actinomycetota > Actinomycetes > Kitasatosporales > Streptomycetaceae > Streptomyces > Streptomyces sp. NBC_00461. The sequence goes on along the minus strand of NZ_CP107902.1, from coordinate 9,434,066 downwards.
GGTCTTGTCGGCGTCGTCGCCGGCGCCGGCCAGGGCGGCGGTGGAGGCGGCGTAGACGGCTCCGAGTCCGGCGCCGAGCAGCAGGCCGGCCACGATCAGCGTCAGGATGTCGAAAGCGATGGCGGCGCCGATGAATCCCGCGGCGGCCAGGGCCAGCCCGCCTCGGGCCATCCGGACGCGTCCGGGGCGGGCGGCACGGTTGGCGAGCAGGAGAGTGGTGATCGCGACCGCCGTCAGCTGGCTGGCGGCGACGAGTCCGGCGCTGGTGCTGGACAGGTCGAAGCGGTCGGCGAAGTCGTCCACGAAGACGGGCATCACGTTACTGCCGCTGCTGCCGAGCGTGACTCCGGCGATCAGGGCAGCGGCGACGGTGAACGTCAGCGCGGTGTCGCTGTTCGTTTTCACTGAATGCCCCTTGCGCGGAGGGCCGCCTGGAAGGCGGGCGCGGGCGCGAACGCGGGAGGGAAGAGGAGCATCGTGACGAACCTCAGAACTGGTAGGCGATCGGGTGCCGTGTCCAGTACTGGAGCGGCGAAGGGAGCCTCCGGGCAGAGAGGGCAGATTCGGCCCGGACGCGTTCGGGGGCGCAGGCCGGCGGCTGGCGGTCAGCCGGCCCAGAGCCCAGATGTCTTCGACGTAGTACTCAGGGCGTGCGGGGCGCTCTGGCACGCGCTGCGGCAGGTGAGGCAACCGGCCGGGGCTCGGGAGCGGGCAGGTGCCAGGTGGCACCAGGGCCGGGTACTCGGTGTGCGCCGAAGGCTTCGGCCCGACGGTCACCGGTTGATGACGGCTTGCCACCGGCGCGTCGGTGCCTCCCCGGGCCTGGGCGGCGGTCAGGTATCGAGCTTCCGCAGCAAACGGATCGGGATCCGGGGCAGCAGGTATTCGACGACGGTCCAGGGCACTCGGGGCACTGTCGCGTGGACGGCGCCGGACTCGATGCGGTCCATGATCTTGCGGGCGCCCGTGCGGGTGTCGATGAGGAACGGTCGTTTGTCGCCCAGGGATGCGTTGATCGGGGTGTCGATGTAGCCGGGGGCGACCGTGGTCACGGTGATGCCGCTGTTCCACAGCTCCCCTCGCAGCGACTGAAGGTACCTCGTGAGCCCTGCCTTGGAGGCGCAGTACGGCGCCCCGCCGGGCAGGCCCGCCCCGGCCACGACGGAGCTGAAGCCCACCACCTGCCCGCCGCCCTTGCTGCGGAAGTGTGCGACGGCCGCGTCGATGGTCGCCATCGCACCCAGCAGATTGACGTCGACCGCCGCGCGGTGCGCCTCGAAGTGGCCCTCCCCGATGTTGCCCCCTACGTCGACCCCCGCGTTGGCGATGACCATTCCGAGTCCGCCGAGTTGCCGGGCCGCGTCGTCGATCGTCCGCGCCACGGCCTCGTGCTCGGTCACATCGAGGGCGGCCACGGTCACGGAACGCTGCGGGAACGCGGCCGTGAGCTGTGCCCGCAGTTCTTCCAGGAGCTCGATCCTGCGCGCGGTGAGGTACACGTCGTAGCCGCGGGCGCACAGCTCGGCTGCCAGCGCCTTGCCGATGCCCGAGCTGGCACCGGTCAGGAACGCGGTTCTCGCGGGCAGCGGGGGCCGGCCCGGGTCGACGAAGGGCAGCTTCCCGAGCAGGCGGCGCGCGGTGGACAGTTCAGTGCCGTTCATCTCTTGGATGGCTGTCATGCGCTGTCCTTCGCGGAATGTGGGAGAGGGGGGTCCGACGACCCCGCCGTCATCATGACCACTCACCCCAAGCATGTCAACGCTGGTGACACCAATTTTGACACCAGGGTTAGCACCACTGTTGACACCGATGGAACGGCAAGCCAGAGTGAGGGCGCCGAAGCTCGGCATGTCCGTGCGATGAAGGGGTTCAGTAATGCAGATTGAAGCGGGTGGGTGGCTGCTGGGCGCCGCCGCGGCGGGCGCCGGGGCGGTGTGGCTGTGGCGCCACCAGGACGAGGTGATGACCCGCCGCCCGGTCAATGAATGGACGTTCACTCACATGAATCTCCTCATGCCGACCGAAGACGTCCGCCGCGGCGGGGACGTGTTCCCCCTGCCTCGGCGACCGCGCCCCCTGGAAGTGACCTACGGCTTCGAGAGGCGGGAGCGGAGCCTTGCCGAACTGCACGCTCGAACGAACACCACCTCCTTCGTCGTGCTGCAGGGCGGCGAGATCGTCCACGAGTCGTATCCGGGGTACTTCGCCGGGGACGACGTACGGTTCCAGCTGTTCTCGATGACCAAGTCGGTGACGTCGATGCTGATCGGGATCGCCCTCGACGAGGGCGCGATCAAGGACGTGACCGACCCGGTGACGGTGTACTGCAGGGAACTGGTGGGCTCCGCCTTCGAAGGGGTGACCATCGAGCACCTGCTCGACATGAGCAGTGGCGTGGGTGACCTGGTGGAGGACCACACCGTTCAGGACAGTCTGATCAGCCGGTTCACCAAGGCCGCCACAGGGGGCGGCTCCCTGCACGAGGTCGTTTCCTCGGCCGAGCGTTCGACCGAGGCCGGCACACAGTTCAGCTACTCGACGATCGACACCCAGGTCCTGGGATGGGCGCTGGAGTCCGCCACCGGCCGCTCCCTCGCGCAGTACGCCTCGGAGCGCCTCTGGAGCCGCATCGGCGCCGAGCACGACGCGTACTACTGGCTCACCCGCAAGCATCCGCGTACCGCGATCGGCGGCGGCTCGCTCAATGCCACCGCCCGCGACATGGCCCGGCTGGGGCTGCTGATGTCCCGGGGCGGAGAGCTGGACGGGCAGCGCATCGTGCCCGAGGAATGGGTGGTACGCAGCCGGGGTCGCGGGGTGCCGCACCTGGAGGTCGGCTCTCTGGGCCCCAGCGGCTACCCGCACTACGGGTACAGCAACAAGTGGTGGACACTCGGCGGCGAGCGACGTCCGTTCACCGCGGTGGGCATCCACGGCCAGTACCTGTATGTGGACCCGGACGCCGACGTGGTGATCGTCAAGACCAGCGCGTGGCCGACGGCGGACGACCCCTCGCGTGACGCGGAGACCATCACGGCACTGCGGGCGGTGGCCGACCACCTGCACGAGGACCACCGTTGACAACGCCGTCGATAAGATGACGGCCATGACACGCGCGAAGACCAACTCGGCGGGAGCGACTCCCGCGCGGCGGAAGCGGCGTCCGGCATCCTTCCTCACCCCGGATCTGATCCTGGACACCGCAGTGGCCGTGATCGAGAGGGACGGTCCGGAGGCGCTCACCTTCCGCCGGCTGGGCACTGATCTGGGCGCCGACCACACAGCCGTCCTGCGGCACTTCCGCAGCAAGGACGACCTGCTGCTCGGCCTGGCCGCCCGGCTGGTCGGCGATGCCCTGCACGACTTCGCACCCTCGGAAAACTGGCGCGAGACCCTCGCCTCGCTCGCTCGACGGATCCGTGCCGCATGCCTGCGGCACCCGGGCGTGGCCGTCCTGGTCGCGTCCCGCACCTCGCGGCGCGAGCCGGAGTTCCAGGGTGCCGACGTGGTCATCGGCGCCCTGCTCGACGCCGGCCTCCAGGGACGCGAAGCGGCCTCGTACTACCGGGTCCTGGCCGAAATGGCACTCGCCGTCAGCGCCTTCGAGGCTTCCTTCAACGTGCTGGACGAGGCCGCTCAGGAAGGCGACCGGCTGGCCTGGCGCCGCGAGTACCTCACGGCCTCGCCACAGCGGTACCCGAACCTGGCACAGGTCGCCCCCTATCTCGCGGAAATCGACGAAGAGGACCAGTTCGAGACCGCGCTCGGCCTGCTCCTCGACGCCGTGGAACTCCGCGCGCAGCGCGCCCGCGGAGAAGGAAGCGAACACACGGGGAACTGACGCCTCGTCGGGCAACAGGGCAATCGGCGAGACCGCGCAGGCGCTGGCCCAGTCTCTGCCGGCCCGGGGAGACGCGGTCGCCACCGACCTCGACTTCGCCGTGTGGAAGGGCGAGGGAATCACCGCGCAGGCGCGGCTGACCCGATCGACGATCTTCCCGGCGACGCGAGTCGCCTGCCGGCACGGGCGGTACAGCTGGACGATGCCCCGCAGCCCATCGTCATACCCGACCGGGAGGCGATCGAGGGGCTACTCGGCAGCCCACGAGTGATCCGTCCCCTGGTGCACGGTGACCGGTCGGCGAGTGTGGCATGCATACCGCCGCTCCTGGACAGCGCGCCGCCCGTCGTCCTGGGCGCGGCGGAGGTCTGGCGGCGGACGGACCACCCCTTCGCCGACAGAGAGATATTCGACTGCAGGAACTGGTGGCCAGGACCTCTCATCACGTCGACCTGGCTCGTCAGCGCACGATAGCGGCCACCGCACTCGACGAGGAGCCCTCCGCTCCGCAGGTGAGCCAGGGTCGCGGCCTCGCCCGGCCGGCACTGCTCTCCTCGGCCGCGAGCAAGGTGGATGTTCCACCAGGACGGCCGCCGGCCGCCCGACTGAGCACGGGATGACCGTCTTCGACGTCCGGCTCGGCGCACCGCGCTGGACGGCTCCGTCGCGGACCGCGCTGCACGCGGCGACATGGCTGACCTGCACGGCCGGGCGGCCGCGGCCGCCCCGGAAGAACCAGCACCGCCGGATGCCGCAGCCCGTGACGATCCGTCAACACCGGAGCGCGGCGCCGTCCGGCTGTCACGCGTGGGCGGCGCCCCCGCTCACGAGTGCGGTCATTCAAGCTCCAGGACGAGCTTGCCGACGTTCTCTCCGCGGAAGAGCATCTGCAACGTCTCGGGGAAGTCGTCCACGCTGCCCCTCACCACATGTTCCTTGACCCTGATGCGGCCGGCACCGATCCAGGCCGAGATGTCCTGCGCAGCCTCCGCGTAGCGCTTGGCGTAGTCGAAGACGACGAAGCCCTCCATACGGGCGCGGCGCACCAGCAGGGAGAGGTAGTTGGAGGGTCCCTTGACCGGACTGGCGTTGTTGTACTGGCTGATCGCACCGCACACCACGACCCGCGCATGCATCGCCAGCCGGGTCAGGGCGGCGTCGAGGATTTCTCCTCCCACGTTGTCGAAGTAGACGTCGATTCCGTCGGGGGCCTGCCGGCGCAGCGCTTTCCTGACGTCCTCGGCGCGGTAGTCGATCGCCGCGTCGAATCCCAGTTCGTCGGTGAGCAACGCGCACTTCTCCGGTCCTCCTGCGATGCCCACCACCCGACAGCCCTTGGCTTTCGCGATCTGGCCCACGATGGTGCCGACCGCTCCGGCCGCCCCCGACACCACGACGGTCTCGCCGTCCTTCAGCGCCCCGACGTCCAGCAGGCCGAAGTAGGCGGTCATGCCGGGCATGCCCAGTGCGCCCAGATACGTCGAGGGCGGGGCGAGGGAGGTGTCGATCTTCATGGCGCCCCTGCCGTCGGAGACCACGTACTCCTGGACGCCGAAGGTGCCGACCACGTGATCACCCGGCTGGAAGTCGGGGTGGTTGGAGGCGGTGACCTCGACGACCGATCCGGCGCGCATCACCTCACCGATACCCACCGGCGGCAGGTAGGAGGGACGGTCGTCCAGCCAGCCCCGCATGGCAGGGTCAAGGGAGAGGACCCGCGTGCGGCCCGCGAACCGGCCGGGGCCCGGCTCCTCGACGGGCCCAGAACAGCGCTCCCAGTCGGCCTGCTCGCTTCCCTCTACGGCGGCGCGGCCTGCGCGCTGCTTCTGATGATCTTCTCCAAGGCCGTTTCGGGCACGCCGTCCGCCCTCTTCCCGAACGCCGACTTCGACCTGTTCCCCATGCAATCCACTGGACTGGTCTCCGTCCCGTTCGGCTACCTGGCGGGCTGGCTGGGCAACTCTCTGGACCACCGGCGCCAGGCCGCAAACAGCCTGGAGAACCGGCGGCTGTACGAGGAGAGCGAGGCACGACTGCTCGCCGCAGCCGAATGACCACGACGGCGTGGGCGGGCTGCGCTAGCGGCCTCGGTGCCGCCGCGGTGGTCCGGCGCGGCCGGCGGCCCGGTCAGGTGAACGTGCCGGCCAGTGGTTGTTCGGTCCACACGGTCTTGCCCTCGCGGGTGTAACGGGTACCCCAGCGTTCGGCCATCTGGGCCACTAGAAACAGGCCGCGCCCGCCCTCGTCTGTGGTACGGGCGCGGCGCAGGTGGGGTGAGGTATGGCTGGTGTCGCTGACCTCGCACACCAGACGCCGTTCACGGATCAGCCGCAGAGTCGCAGGACCGCTGGCGTACCGGTAGACGTTGGTGGCCAGTTCGCTGGCGATCAACTCGGTCGTGAACGCCAAGTGCTCCAGGCCCCATTCGCTCAACTTGGCCGAGGTCAGTGCCCGGGCCCGGGCGGCGCCGGCAGGCTCCAGCGGCAAATGCCAGGAGGCGACATTGTCCGGTGGCAGCATGCGGGTGCGGGCGACCAGCAATGCGACATCGTCGCTGGGGCTCGACGGCACAAGCGAGTCGACCACCGCTTGGCATGTCAGTTCCAGCGCGTCCGCGGGGCGGGCGAGCGCGTCGCACAGCTTGGTCAGGCCGACGTCGGCATCGATGTTGCGTTCGCCGATGAGTCCGTTGGTGTACAGGCACAGCAGGCTTCCCTCGGCCAGTTCGACGTCCCGGGCCTCGAACGGCAGGCCGCCCAGGCCGAGCGGTGGGCCGGCGGGCAGGTCCAGCAGAGTCACGTGTCCGTCCGGAGCGGTCACCACCGGCGGCGGGTGGCCGGCGCGGGCGACGGAGCACCGCCCGGAGACCGGGTCGTACACGGCGTACAGGCAGGTGGCACCGACGACCTGCTCGCCCACGGGCCGTTCACCGGCTGCTTCCTGTTCCGCCGCCAGCAGGATGACCAGGTCGTCCAGGCGGGAGAGGACCTCGTCCGGTTCCAGGTCGAGGCTGGCGAGCGTGTGCACGGCGGTCCGCAACCGGCCCATGGTGGCGGCGGCGTGGATGCCGCGTCCGACCACGTCGCCGACGACGAGGGCGACCCGGGCCCCGGACAGGGGAATGACGTCGAACCAGTCACCGCCCAGGCCCGGAGCCGCGCTGGCCGGCAGGTAGCGCAGGGCCACCTCGACGGCCGACTGGTCCGGAACCGCCCGGGGCAGAAGGCTGCTCTGCAAGGTGAACGCGGTCTGCTGCTGCTGGGTGAAGCGCCGGGCGTTGTCGATGGCGACAGCGGCGCGCGCGGCGAGTTCCTGGGCGAGGGTGAGATCGTCCGCCTCGAAGGGATCGGGACGGCGCGAACGCCACAGGGTCATCACGCCCAGCACCAGGCCACGTGCGGCCAGGGGTACCACGATCAGCGAGTGGGCGCCCAGGTCCGGAGCGTGGGCCCCCTGGTGGCCTCGCGTCGAGAACCAGTCGGGCGGGAGAACCGGTTCCAGGACGGGTCGCCCTTCAGCGAGGCATCTGGCCTGGGGGGTGTCCGGCGCGAACTCCACCGGCTCGCCCTGCGGGTGGGACGGGCCGGCCTGCTGGGCACCGACACCGCTGACTCCCACTCGTACCACCGGCCCGGTCAAGGTCCCCGCCAGTTCCTCACCGCGCGTCACGGGCTGAAGCAGGTCCACTGACGCATGGTCGGCGAGGTGAGGCACCATCACCTCGGCGAGTTCCCGGGCGGTCTCCGCCACGTCAAGGGTGGTTCCGATACGGCTGCCGGCCTGGTCGAGAAGCGCGAGCCGGCGCTGGGCCCGATGGCGTTCGGTGATGTCCTCGATCATCTCGGCCACACCCAGAATGCGACCGGAAGGATCCTCCATCGGGAAGGACGAGACCATCGCCACCCGCTCTCGCGCAGGGTCCTGCTCCAGACGGACGAACTGCTCTGAGTAGACCGATGGCCTTCCGGTGTCGATCACCTGGCGCACCCGGTCCACGGCCCTGCGTGCGTCATCGGGGAGGAGGAAACAGCCGGTGGGCAGCCCCCGAAAGTCCGCTGCCGGGACGCCGCTGAAGCGTTCGATGGCCCGGTTGACCCGGAGAATCCTCAGGTCGGGGCCGTGGATGACCAGGCCGATCGGGCAGCGGCGGTACAACCCGTCGAGGACCGCGCGGTCCCTTTGCCACTCCAGGACGTCAGCCTCGAGTGCCCCGGCAAGAACCCACTCGCGGACCCGGCCGTCGCGTGCGAGCGCATCGGCCCTGAGCCCCATCTCCACGAGCCGCCCGTTGCGGTGCCGCACCGTGAGCATCCCGGCCCAGCCGCCGGCTCTCCTGCAGCTCGCCGCGGCCTCCCTGGCAGTCGGCAGATCGCGGGGATCGACAAGGATCTCGGACGCCGGACGACCGATCACGGCTGTGTCCGGATAGCCGAGCAGTTCCTGAGCCCGCCGGTTCCATCCGATCACGGTTCCCCGGTCGTCGAGCACCGCCAAAGCGGCGAGGTGCAGGGCGAACGGATCGTCGTGGCTTCCGCTGAGCTCCGTCATCCGCTTCTCCACCGCTGGACACCACCTTGTCCTCGGTCGCCGCTGATCTGCGGTGGCCGAGCGTTCCACCATGCAACGCCGACCTGCAGATGCCAGTAAGCCTATTGAACCCGGTGGGGCCGCGGCCTCGCTCGCCGTGGGGCACAGTGTGGCGGGCATGGGTGGGCCGACGGCAGGCCTTCTGGCCCATTGAGACTCGCGTGGCGCTCAGCGCGCGATGGCCCGGACGCGGCGGACACCGCTCGCGGTGTGGCTCCTCCGCGCCGGCTGGGCAGCGACCACCTCCACCGGATGCTGTGCGGTGCCCCGTGACCCCCGAGGATGCACGCTGCCGGCCCAGCGCGTCCCGCCGGCCGGGCGGGACAGATGTCCTCGTCCCGTGATCACGACGGTCGGTGACCGTGGGCGTGCGCGCGGCGTACAGCCGCTCAGCGCACCTCCGGGCCGCAAGGGAGCCGACGCGCGCACGGTGTGCCACGTCGAGTGATCCCGGGCGGGGAACCGCCTGGTGGAGACGTCCCCCGATGGGCCAGGCAAGCCTCCGGTCGTCGGTGTACCGGCACCCGCGCAATGCTCCGGGTGCCGGTGACAGGGCGGGGACGGTCCCCAGGGGTCAGGGCATCGACCGGGACCGCCCCCGCCGGCTCACTTCGCCAGTGGGCCGAACTCCTCGCGGGTGTCGACCGGCTTGCCGAACAGCTGCCACCGCTCGCCCTTGAACCGCATCAGCTGCATCGTCTCGATCGGGAAGGCGTCGCCGTGGCCCGTGGACAGGGTGACTCCGGGCAGCAGCATGTTCACCTTCACCTCCTTGAGGTTGCGCACCGCGTCCCGCAGCCCCTCCCTGGTCGGGCACTTCATCGCGTCCAGGGCCTGGTGCAGGCTGGATGCGGCGGCCCAGCCGTAGGCGTTGAACTGGTTGGCCGGGTCGGCGTCGGGGGCGTACTTGTGCATGGCGTTCGTGTACGTCTTCATCTCGGGGTCGTTCGCCCACTGCGGGTCGGCAGGGTCCTTGAAGTAGGTCGCCGAGACCACGCCCTGAACGTTCTTGAACCCGACGGGCTGGAGCACGGCGGCGGACGAGGCCACGTTGTTCACGATGTGCAGCGGGTTCCACTTGGTGTTCTTGGCATCGGCGGCGAGGGCCTGGCTGCCGAACTTGGGCGTGGTGATGTTGAGCAGTACGTCCGCCTTGGAGCGGGCGAGGTTGGTCATCTGTGCGGAGACGGAGGGGGCGGTGACCTCGTAGCTCTCCTTGGCGACCACCTTGATGCCGCTGCCGGCGACGGCCTTCTGGAATCCGCCGAGCAGGTCCTTGCCGAAGTCGTCGTTCTGGTAGAGGACTGCGACCTTGGCCTTCGGCTTAGCGTCCTTGAGGTACTTGGCGTACACCCGTGCCTCGGCCACGTAGTTGGGCTGCCACCCGATGGTCCAGGGGTGCTTGTCGTCCGTGCCCCAGACGGAGGCGCCCGTCGCGACGAAGGGCTGCGGCACCTTCTGCTTGTTGAGGTAGTCCCACACGGCTGCCGTCGACGGGGTGCCCAGTGTCTGGAACACGGCGAAGACCTTCTCCTGCTCGACCAGTCTGCGGGCCTCCTCGACCGCCTTGGGAGGCTGGTAGCCGTCGTCGCGGACGACGAACTCGATCTTGCGGCCGTCTATGCCGCCCTGGGCGTTGACGTACTTGAAGTAGGCGGCCACGCCCTTGCTGATCGTGCCGTACGCGGAGGCCGGTCCCGACAGCGGGTAGATCCCGCCCAGCTTGATGGTCGTGTCGGTGATGCCGGTGGTCTGCTGGCCCTTGCAGGCACCGTCGGCGGCGGTGCCCTGGTCGTCCTCGCCTCGCTGGCTGGCGCACGCGGTCGCGGTGAGCAGGGCGGCGGCAGCGGCAGCGGCTGCCTGCAGAGCAGTGGTCTTGCGCATGTGATTCATTCCTTTTCCGTGCGGGGCGGTGCGCCCACGGGTTCGGCGTCGACAACTGCGGGGTCCGCGGCGGCGTGGGGCGCGGAGGGGCCGGATGCGGCCTGGGACTTCGGCTCTGCGTCGGGCGCGGGTTCTGCCTCGGGCACGGATACGGCCTCGGGCGTCCGGTCGAGGGCGTCGGTGGTGCGGGGCGGGCGACGGGTGACACCGGCCCGGACACGGCCCGGCAGACCGGCCAGTCCCGTCGGGGCCACGAACATCAGCACGATGATCAGCAGGCCGAACACCACTCCCGGTGCCGCCTCGCTGAGGTCCTGGGAGACGCTCGGCACGTACATCACGAACGCCGCCCCCAGCAGGGGCCCGTACAGCGAGGCGAGCCCCCCGACCACCAGGCCGGCCAGCAGCGTGATGGACAGAACGAAGTTGAAGGAGTCGGGCGAGACGAAGCCGATCACCCAGGTGTACAGACACCCGGCGACACCCGCGAACATCGCGCTCCATGCGAAGGCGAGGGTCTTGTGCAGCGACAGCCGTACGCCCATGACCTCGGCGGCGCTCTCGTTGTCCCGCGCGGCGAGCAGTGCCCTGCCGACCCGGGAGCGCAGCAGGTTGCGGGCGAGCAGCAGGGCCACCGCGGTGACGCCGAGGACGACGAAGTACATCCACTGGTCCTCGGCCAGCCCGCTCCACGCGGGCGGCTGCAGCTTGTCCACGGTCAGGCCCATGGAGCCGCCCGTCAGCGGTTCCAGCCGCTTGAGCAGGGGCGGCAGGAACACCGCGAACGAGAGGGTGACCAGGGCCAGGTACAGCCCGCGCAGCCGCAGCGCGGGCACTCCGAACCCGAGGCCCAGCAGGAAGCATCCGGCGGCTGCGACCGGCAGCGTGGCCAGGTGTCCGGTGTCGTACCGGTCGAGCATCACCGCCGCCGTGTAGGCACCCGCCGCGAAGAACGCGCCGTGCCCGAGCGAGATCTGCCCGCCGAAGCCGACCAGTAGGTTCAGACCGGCCAGCGCCACGGCGTACAACAGCACCATGGTCAGCTGGAAGACCTGGAAGGGGGCGAAGTAGAACGGTGCGCCGACGGCGACCGCCGCCGCGAGCAGCACGGTGAGCGCGGCGCGCAGGCGCCGTGCGCGGTCCGTGCCGGGTGTGGCGATGATCGTGCTCATGCGCGTTCCACCGCCGCCCGTCCGAAGAGGCCCTGGGGTCGTACCAGCAGCACCGCCAGGATGATCACCAGGGGAACGCCCACCTTCAGGTCGGCGCCGATCACATCGATGTACGCCCCGGTCAGCGTCTCGGCGACGCCCACGAACAGGCCGCCGACGACCGCACCCAGGGGGCTGTCGAAGCCCCCGAGGGTGGCCGCGGCGAACGCGTAGATCAGCACTCCGCCCATCATGTTGGGCTCCAGGAACAGCAGCGGGGCGACGAGCACGCCCGACACGGCGCCGACCGTCGCGGCCAGCCCCCAGCCGAGCATCAGCACTCGGCCCACCGGGATGCCCGACAGCCGGGCGGAGGCCGGGTTGCAGGCGACCGCCCGCATCACCAGGCCGACGGAAGTGTGCTGGAACAGCAGATACAGCAGGCCCATCACGACGGCCACCACGCCGATGATCCCGAGCGTCGACCAGTCGACCCGCACCCCGGCCAGGTCGAGCCCGCCGTCGGGGAAGGGCTGCGGGAAGTCCTTCACGGTGAACGACCAGATCAGGCCGGCCAGCGCGTTGACGAAGATGAACAGGCCGACCGTGACGATGACCACCGTCAGCTCGGGCGCGCCCTGCACGGGGCGGATGACGATCCGCTCGACCAGCATGCCGCCGGCGAAGGACACCGCGAGGGTGACCGGCAGCGCCTGCCAGAACGGCATCCCGGACGCCACCAGCTGCCAGGCGACGTACGTGGAGAGCATGGCCAGCTCGCCCTGCGCGAAGTTGACGATCCCCGTGAACCGGTGGATCAGAACCAGGGCCAGCGCCAGGCTGGCGTACACCGCGCCGGAGCCCAGTCCTTCCACCACTTGCTGGAGAAGTTCGGTCACGGCGCTCACCCGGTCTTCCGGGCGCTGACGGAGACACCGAGGTACACCTCGGCGACCTGTCCGTCCTCGCGGATCTGCTGAGCCGGTCCGGACAGCACCAGGCGGCCGGCCTCCAGTACGTGCGCCCGGTGCGCGATGTCCAGCGCGAGCTGGGCGTTCTGCTCGACGACGACCACGGTGGTGCGTTCCTCCTCGTTGACGGCACGGACGATCTCGAACAGCTCGCGGGTGACCAGCGGCGCGAGCCCCAGGGACGGCTCGTCCAGGAGCAGCAGCGAGGGCCGCAGCATCAGCGCCCTGCCGATGGCGAGCATCTGCTGCTCCCCGCCGCTGAGGCTGCCTGCGGCCTGACCCGACCGCTGGCGCAGTTTGGGGAAGTAGCCGTAGATCCGTTCCAGGTCGTCCGCGACGGCCGCGCGCTCGGCACGGCCACGCAGGAGACCGGTGCGCAGGTGGGCGCCGATGCGCAGGTTCTCCTCGACGCTCAGCTCGTTGAACGTGCCCCGGCCCTCGGGCACATGCGCCACGCCGAGCCGGGCGGCCTGCTCGGGCGAGCGGCCCAGCAGCTCCGTACCGTTCAAGGTGATCGAGCCTCGGCCGCGGACCATGCCGCACAGTGCCCGCAGCGTCGTGGTCTTGCCCGCGCCGTTGGGCCCGAGGATCGCGCACACCTCGCCGCGGGCGACGGAGAAGTCGAGGCCCTGGAGCACACGGGCCTGGCCGTACCCGGCGTGCAGGTCGGTGACCTTCAGGAAGTCCGGCTCCACGCTCTGCGCGAACTCGGTGGGATCGGTGGTGGGCTCGCTCATGCGGGCACCCCCAGGTAGGCCTCGATGACCGCCGCGTCGCGCTGGATCTCCTCGGACGAGCCCTCGGCGATCTTGCGGCCGAAGTCGAGACAGACCACCTTGTCGCACAGGCCCATCACGAAGCCCATGTGGTGTTCGACCACCACGAGGGTGAGGTCGAAGTCCTGGCGCACCGACCGGACCAGATCCGCGAATTGGTCGACCTCGCCGTGGCTGAGCCCGTTGACGGGTTCGTCGAGCAACAGCAGCCGCGGCCGTACCGCGAGGGCCCTGGCGAGTTCGACGCGTTTGAGCGTGCCGAACGGCAGCCCGGAGGCGGGGTGGTCTGCGATGTCCGCCAGGCCGAGGCGCCGTAGCAGGTCATCCGCCTGGTCACATAGTTCCCTCTCCTCTCGCCGTACGCGGGGCAGCCGGAGCGCCGCGGCGAGGTGTCCGGCGCGCCCCCGGCTGTGGGCGCCGACCATGACGTTCTCCCGAACCGTGAGCCGCGGGAACAGGCCGAGGTTCTGGAAGGTGCGGGCGATGCCGCGCCCGGCCACGGCGTGCGGCGGAAGGGCGAGCAGGTCCTCACCCTCGAACCGCACCGATCCCGCATCGGGGGTGCAGCGCCTGGTGAGGCAGTTGAACAAGGTGGTCTTGCCGGCTCCATTGGGCCCGATGAGCCCTACGGCGGTGCCCGGCTCGACGGTGAACCCGACGCCGTCCAGAGCCGTGATCCCGCCGAAACGCACGCTGATACCGTCGACCGCGAGCATGAGTGACGCCCTTTCCGACGTGCTGGGGGGTGGGCGAGCGTCACAGTAGGTGGGGGTGTTCGGGGCGCACATTGGGTGTGAGCACCCAACTTCTCGGTCGGCTACCTGTGCGCGGCGCACAGGTTCCCGCAGATGTCTCACCCCGAGCCTGTTGACGGAGCACGAGTCGGGCGGCGACCATCGGCGCCATGCCGCGCGGTCCCGCCCTGGGCATCCCCAGACTCTCCGAACCGCTCCGCCGCGAGCGCCGGCGGATCCTGCACGCCGTCCACGACCGGATCGAGGAGGTGGCGGAGACCGCCGTCGAGGTGATGCGCGCGGAGATCCCGTCGTACGCGCTGCAGGACGAGCGGTTCTTCCACGACGTACGGGATCAGGTGCTCGAGCACTACCGGATGCAGTTGGCGGCGCTGGCCGGCGACCGGGACATCGCCCCCGAAGACCTCGTGTTCAGCCGCGGGGCGGCGATGCGCAGAGCCCGCGCGGGGTTCGCCCTGGAGGACTGGATCAGTGCCTTCCGAGTCGGAAGGCAGGTGCTGTGGGACGCGCTACTGGACTGCGCGGGCACGTCCGCCGAGGCCCAGCAGGCCGCTTTGTCCCTCGTCACACCGCTGATGCGGTACGTCGACTACGCCAGCACCCATGCCGCGCAGGCATACGTCGAGTACCAGCAGCACGTGGTGGCGGACGCGGACCGGGAGCGCCGGGACCTGCTGGACCAGCTCCTGGCCGGCATGGCGCCGACGCGCGGTCCGCTGTCCGCCGCGGCGCAGGCGTACGGCATCGGACCGCGCTCGCCGATGATGGCCGTCGTGGCGGTGTGCGTCGACGACACCCGCACCGGGGACCTCACCTCGGCCGAGAGCGGGTACGCCACCAGCGCGTCGATCAGCATCGCCGGGCCCTGGGCCGGCAGAACCCTGGTCGTCGTGCGGCACGGCGAGGTGGTGGCCGTGCCCGTGGTCCGGGCCGGCATGAACGCGGAGGACATATGCGCCCACTTCGAGGCCGTGCAGCGGCGGCTCGCGCGGGAGGGAACCATGCTCTCCATGGGCATCAGCACGGTCGCACTGGGCGCGTCCGAACTGCCGCGCGCCTACGCGGAGGCGCGGGCCGTCCTCGACCTGGTGCCGAGCGGGGGCGGGGTGGCGGCGCTGCCGCGCCTGTCCCCCTTCGACTACCTGGCGCTGCGGGCCGACGGCCTCGCCCGCCAGCTGGTCGATCCCCGCGTGCGTGTGCTGCTGGAGGAGGACCGTAGACGCGGCGACACGCTGGCCGCCACCATCCGGACCTTCGCAGAGGCCGATCTCAACCTGCGGCTGGCCGCCGACCGGCTGCGGGTGCACCACAACACGGCGCACTACCGGCTGCGCCGGATCGAGGAACGCACCGGCCGCAATCCGCGCCGGATCGCCGACCTCCTGGAACTGTTGGTCGCCCTCGCCATCCGCGACGGGGCCGGAGAAGGCGGGGATCGTCAGTGAGCGGCATCGTGGAGCCCGCCGGGGCCGAGGCGGCGCGTCAGCTGCCGGAAGGGCAAGGCATGGGCCCGCCGGAGGGCGACGCCGGTCAGGACCGCTCGTTCCGGCGTGCGCTGCTGGACGCCGCGCTGGGGGTGTTCGCCGAGCGCGGTTACACCGACGCCGGCCTCACCGAGATCGCGGCACGCTCCGGCGTCCCGGTGGGCAGCCTCTTCCAGCACTACGGGGGAAAGCGAGGGCTTTACCTCGCCCTCTGGGAGGAGTTCCGGGAGGAGCAGGAGCGCCGGACCGCGGCCACGCTGACCGCCGAGCGCGCCCGTGGCGTGGACGACCCCGTCGCCCTCTTCGTGGCGGGATCCAGGGCCTACCTGGAGGGCGCCTGGGACAACCGGCGGCTCGGCAGACTCCTCGTGCAGGACGACGGCCCGGCGGGTTTCGACGCGCTGCGTCGCCAGTGGGACCGCGCGTGGGTACGGCGCAACGCCCGGCTCCTGGAGGTGGACGAGCGGCGACGCGCCGGCCGGGTCCGGGTGAGCGTACTGACCACCGTCATCGGAGGGGCGGCGCGCGAGCTGGGCGACTGCGGGGACGAGACGGAGGCCCGGGAGATCGTGGACGAGGTGTGCGGCATCCTGATCCATCTGTCGGCACCGCCCGGCTGAAATACCCCGCCCACGGCTCGACAGGGCGCCTCACGAGGGAGCGATTGGCCCACGCCCGCCCGCACGAGATATCCGTGACTCCTTTCCAGGCAGTTCTGGACGCCGGACGTGCAGGCCCTGACGCTTACGACGCAGCCCCTGGCCGGCTCGGCCGGCCGACCAAACCAGCACGGGAGTCAGCACTCTCCCCCGCTCGATCAACCCGAATTACGCAACAGATAGGGCCTGTTCCGCCAGCCCCCAGGGTGGTCGTCCAAGCACTGGCATGGGGACAACGCGCACACTCCGCCCTCGAACTATGCAGTCCCACCACATGTGCCTCTGACCTGCAGATTCCTACCGTGTACGAACACGTACCGTCCCCACCGCACACGGGGAAGTGGCGCACATGGCCTCCGCAGCATCATCCGCTCCTCCATCCCCCGCCAGCCTCAAGCGCATCGTCGCCGCCAGCCTCATCGGCATCACCATCGAGTGGTGCGACGACTCATCCGATCGGAGCTAGGACCTGCGGATTTGCCTCCCGGGCAGCCTGAAAGTCAGCACCAGAGCAGCACCGCCACCGAACCGCGCCGACTCACGGCTTCACAGCCTACGTAGTCGCGAGCAGTCGACGACCCGTCCGGCGCACAGAGCCACGCGATATACGTCCGGGCTGCGCGACGGGACATCGCCTGACCCGTGGATCCCGGGCGGGACGGGCCCGGAACGCCTCCCACGGCGACGCCGTCATGAGCCGTCGGCGGCACCGGTTCGCGGCTGTCGGTAGGGCCGCACCGCGCGGCGCGCAATGGCGAAACGGTGCGTCTCCGAAGGGCCGTCGTAGATCCGGAACGGCCGCACCTCCCTGAGCAGACGGGCCAGCGGGGCGTCGGCTGCCGAGATACCGAGCGCTCCGCAGATCTGCACCGCCCGGTCCACCACCCGGTTCACCGCCTCCGCCACGAAAGTCTTCGACACGGAGGTGAGTTGCACGGCGGCGGCGGAGCCGGTGTCCAACTCCCAGGCGGTACGCAGGATCAGCGCGCGGCTCGCCTCGATGTCGATCTCGGAGTCGGCCAGCATCTGCTGGACCATGCCGAGGTCCCCCAGCACCGAGCCGAACGCGGTCCGGCTGCCCGCCCTCTCCAGTGCCACCTCCTGGGCGCGGCGCGCGGCTCCCAGCCAGCGCATGCAGTGGGTCAGCCGGGCGGGACCGAGCCGGACCTGGGCGCCGTCGAAACCGCGGTCCACCGCGCCGAGCACCTGCTCCTCCCCCACCACGCACCCCTCGAAGACGATCTCGCTGTGCCCCGCGAAGAGCGACTCGTCCAGCGTCTCGATGGTCCGGACGATGCGCATGCCGGGGGTGTCGGCGTCGACCAGGAACATGGTGGCGCCACCCGGGTCGCCGGGACTGCCGGAGGTGCGGGCCATGACGATGGCGAAGCCGGCCCCGTCGGCCCCGGTGATGAACCATTTGCGGCCGTCGATGCGCCAGCCACCGGGGACCCGGGTCGCGGTGGTCCGCAAGGAGCGGGGATCGGCACCCGCCCCGGGCGCCGGTTCGGTCATGGCGAAGCAGGATCGTGTCTCGCCCGCGGCGAGCGGCCGCAGGTACTTCTGCTTCTGCTCTTCGGTGGCCACCTTCTCCAGCAGGTGCATGTTGCCCTCGTCCGGGGCCGCGCAGTTCAGCGCCAGTGGTCCGAGCAGCGAGTAGCCCGCGGCTTCGAACACCACCGCCTGCCCGCGCAGGTCGAGCCCGTGGCCGCCCCACCGCGTCGGCACATGGGGAGCGAACACACCCGCCTCACGCGCACCTTTCTGCAGGGCTTCCCGCAGGGCCTCGGGAGCGTCGTGCACGGACCCGCCGCACTCGCGCTCGGCCGGGATCACCACATCGCGTACGAACTCGGCGGTGGACGCGGCGAGTTGGGCAACAGGCGGATCTACATCGAACTGGATGGGCACGGGACCTCCCGCCGACAGGCGTACGGGCATCGGCGCCCGCCGCGTCCTAGAAACTGTACAGCGTCTTTAGTATCTTGCCGGGAGGCACCCGGCGACGGGAAGACGACAGGAGAAAGCCATGAGCCTCCCCGCGAGCGCCGAGCCGGTCCGGATCGTGCGCCACCCCGACGGTGTCGTGGAGGTGAGGCTGGACGATCCCGGGCGGGGCAACGCCCTGGACCTCAGGACCGCGCAGGCACTGCGGGACACGACCGCCGAGGTGGCGGCGGACCCAGGTGGTGCGGTCCTGCTGCGGGCGGCGGGCGGCAGCTTCTGCGTGGGCGGTGACCTGCGCGCATTCGCCGGTCGCGGCACGGAGACCGGCGCCTATGTGCGCGCCGTGGCGACCGCCGCGCACGCCGCGATACAGGCTCTGCACGACCTGCCGGTGCCCGTGGTGACCGCCGTGCGCGGCGCGGCCGCGGGCGGCGGGATCGGTCTCGCCCTGGTGGGTGACATCGTCCTGGCGGCGCGGTCCGCGCGCTTCCGGCTGGCGTACACGGCGATCGGGCTCACTCCGGACTGCGGGGCCTCGTGGTTCCTGCCGCGTCTGGCGGGTCCCCGCCTGGCGGCGGACCTGATCCTCACCAACCGGGTCCTGACCGGCGACGACGCCGAACGGTTGGGCCTGGTCTCCCGGTCCGTGAACGACGAGCAACTGGACGACGCGGCGCACCGGACCGCCGCCGGTCTGGCCGCCGGCGCCGGTGACGCGCTGCGCGCCGCGAAGGGTCTGCTGCGCGCCGGCGCCGGTGAAGAGCTGCGCCGTCATCTCGCCGAAGAGGCGCGACTGATCGCCTTGCTGGCGGACGGCGAGGAGGCACAGGACCGCATGGCGTCGTTCCTCGCCGCCCGGGGCCGCTCGAAGGCGGGCGACAGCGGGACCGGGGCCCGGGAACCCGAAAGTGTTTCTTGAATCCCTCTTCACTAACACCCCGCCCGGAGCGTAACCTCCGGGCAACACAGAACCGAGGAACCGGTCACCACTGAACCGGGGAAAAGGTGTGGCGATGCAATCTGCTGCCGTGGACCTTCCGGACGCTCCCGACGAGACCCTCACCGAAGCCGTGGTCGACCTCGTTCTGCGTGGCATGTGGCGCGGCCGGCCCGAGTCCGAGCACCGCCCCCTGGTCGACGCGGGGCTGGCGATGGTGAAGGGGCCGGTGGTGCTGCCGACCGAGCGTGCCAAGGCCGCCGCCTCGCGGATCCTGCGAGTTGCCGCCGGATCCGAGCAGGAGGAGCGGATCACCGCGGCGTACGAAGCCTTCCTGCCGGTCAACCGGAAGATCCGCGACGTGTGCACGGCCTGGCAGTGCCGCCCCGACGGAACCGCCAACGACCACTCCGACAGCGGCTACGACGCCGAGGTGCGCGAGTCGCTGGAAGACGTGCACGAGGCCATCCAGCCCGTGCTGCGCAGGCTGGAGCGGGTGCTGGCGGGCAGCGGGCGGTACCTGACGGCCCTTGAGGAAGCCCTCGACCGCTTCGACGAAGGCGCGCTCGGGTGGCTCGCCTCGCCGCTGTGCGACTCGTACCACACCGTGTGGATGCGGTTGCACCAGGAGCTGCTGCTGGTGCTGGGCATCAGCCGGGCCCAGGACGAGGCCCGCGAAGAAGAGCTGGTCACAAGGAGCCGAGGTTGAGCGTCACCGACCGCGAGGCGGGCCCGCTCGCACAGTCCGAGGCTCCCCGCACACCGTCCGAGCCTCCCCGCAGGAGCCTGGTGCCCTACGGGCAGGGTCGGATCCGGGGCCTCGACGCCGGCGAACTGGGCGCGCACGGTGCGGCGATGGACCGGCTGGTGGCCCTCGGGCTGCCGGTAGTGCCGGGCCTCACCGTGCCCGCCGGCGCCTCCGTGTCCCTGTGCGAACCCGACACCGCGAGATCCGCCGTCGATCTGGTCGAACAGCTCTCGGGACGGCGGATCGGCGACCCGACCCGGCCGCTGCTGCTGCGCCTGTCGGCGAGCGCTCCGACCGAGATCGCCGGGCTGCCGCCCGACCTTGCGTGCCTCGGCGTGACGCCCGGCAATGCGGGCGACCTGTGCGCCGTCATCGGTCGCGCGGAGGCGCTGCACGAGGTGTGGGCCGCCACCGTGCGGATGGTCGCCGAGTACGCCCTCGACGTCCCGGGTGCGGTGCTCGACGACGCCCTCCTCGACACGCCCGAGCCGCGAGAACAGGTCGAAGCACTGCTGGCGCTGGTGGCGCAGCACGGTTCCGGGCCCTTCCCCGACGACCCGGCGCAGCAGCTCGCGCTGGCCGCCCGCGCCCTCCTCGGCCGATGGGACTCGCCGCGTGCGAGAAGGTCCCGCCGGGCCCAGCGCCTCCCCGCCGATCTCGCCGTCGCCCTGCACGTGCAGGCACTGCGCATCGGCCCGGCGGACCACTCGGGTCACGGCACGGCGGTCAGCCGCCACCCCGAGACCGGGCGCCTCTCCCCGCACGGCTCCTTCTTCCGTGGGGTGCGCCGCAGCGCCCCGCCGCCCCACACCGGTGAACCGCTGGACCGGCTCGCCGGAGGAACCGCCCTGCTGGAGCACTCCCTGCTCACCCTGGAGCGTCATCTGCACGCGCCGGTGTCCGTCGACTTCGAGGTACGCGACGACGAGATCTCCCTGCTCGCCGCCTCGGCGCAACTGCGCCCGCCGCTTCGGGCGTCGGTGTGTCTGGCCACGGACCTGGCCCGGGACGGGGCGCTCGGCCACGAGGAGGCCGTACGGCGCATCACGCCCGCGCAGGTGCAGGAACTGCTGCACCCCCAACTCCGGCTGACCGGCAGGGAAGAGCTCCTGGTGAGGGGGCTGCCCGCATCCCCGGGGGCGGCGACCGGAGCGGTCGCGCTGTCCAGCGAGCGTGCCCTCGAACTGGCCGCGGACGGCAGTCGGGTCGTGCTCGTGGCTGCCGAGACGAACCCGGCGGACGTCCCCGGGATGCTGGCCTCCGTCGCCGTGCTGACCGGCAGCGGCGGTATCGCCTCGCACGCCGCCGTGGTGGCGCGGGGTGCCGGCAAGCCCGCGGTGTGCGGCGCCGAGGGGCTGCGCGTGGACCGGGCCGCGGGGACGGTGCGGATCGGGGACCGGGTGCTGCGCGAGGGCGACCCCGTCTCTCTGGACGGCCGCACCGGCGCCGTCTACGCGGGGACGCTGAGCGTCAGTGTCGCCGGACCGCCGCCCGAACTGTCCACCCTGCTGGAGTGGGCGGACGGCATGCGCCGGCTGGGTGTGCGGGTCAACGCCGACACGGCCGCGGAGGTGAGCACCGCCGTCGCCCTGGGCGCGGAGGGTGTCGGCCTGTGCCGTACGGAGCACCAGTTCCTCGGCGAGCGGCTGCCGCTGATCCGCCGGGTGATCCTGGCCGCCGACCCTACGGCCCGTGGCGAGGCGCTGCTGGCGCTGGAGCACGCCCAGCACGACGACTTCAGGGCCCTGCTGGCGGCGGTCGGAAACCGCCCGGTGACCGTGCGCCTGCTGGACGCCCCGCTGCACGAGTTCCTGCCCGCCCCCGGACAGGCCCTGGATGCGGCCGAGGAGCAGCGGGCCGCCGCGCTGCGCGAGGCGAACCCGATGCTCGGGCTGCGCGGGGTGCGGCTGGCGCTGCTGCACGAGCGCCTCTACCCGGCGCAGGCCGAGGCGCTCTTCACCGCCTGGGCCGATGTCGCCGCCACCGGAGTCCGCCCGGAGCTGGAGGTGATGATCCCGCTCGTCAGCCTGCCGGAGGAACTGGCCGCCGCGGCCGCGTACGTGCGCGGCGCCGCCGACGCGGTCGCCGCCCGGACCGGAGTGGAGGTCCCGTACCGGCTCGGCACGATGATCGAGACGCCGCGGGCCGCGCTGCTGGCCGGCGAACTCGCCGAGCACGCCGAGTTCTTCTCCTTCGGCACCAACGACCTCACCCAGCTCACCTATGGATTCTCGCGGGACGACGTCGAGCGACAGGTGCTCGCCAACTACCAGGAGCGCGGGTTCCTGACCGCCAGCCCGTTCGCCCGGCTCGACCCGCACGGGGTGGGCGCGCTGATCGACCTGGCGGCGCAGCGGGCGCGGAGCGTACGGCCCGGCATCAAGCTGGGCGTGTGCGGTGAGCACGGCGGTGACGCGGAGTCGATCGCGTTCTGCGACGACCTGGGCCTCGACTACGTCTCGTGTTCCGCGCACCGCGTGCCGGTGGCCCGGATGGCGGCCGCGCACAGTGCCCTGCGGGAACGGTGCGACGAGAGAGGGGGCACACGATGACGAGCACCGTGACGGACGGCGCCGCCCTGTCGGAGACCGAACTGGACGACCTGCGCGAGACCGTTCGGTCGGTGTGCGCCGACGCCGGCGGCACCGCCGCGGTACGTCGCATGTCCGAGCACTTCCCCGGCGTCGACGCCGAGTTGTGGGACACCCTCGGCCGGCAGGTCGGCCTCGCGGCCCTCGGTCTGCCCGAGCCGGCCGGCGGCATCGGCGGGCTCGCCGAGATCGCCGTGATCTGCGAGGAGTTGGGCAGGACACTGGCGCCGGTACCGCTGCTGTCCTCCACCGTGCTGGCCGGCCAGGTGCTGGCCGGCTGCGGCACCGCCGACAGGGCACTGGCCGAATTGGCCGAGGGCACGGTGCACGCCCTGGCGGTGGCGGCCCCGGATGGAGCGTGGCGGTCCGAGGCCGTGCCGGTGGCCGTCTCCTGGCAGGGCAGCGTGCCGCTGCTCGACGGCACCGCGCCGTTCGTCCTCGACGGCGCCGACGCCGAAACGCTGGTGGTGGCCGCGGCCGGTGCCGACGGCGTGAACCTCTATCTCGTCGACCCGCGCGAGCCGGGGGTCGCGGTGCGCCGGGTGCCGACAATGGACCTCAGCCGGGGCCAGGCGGTGGTCACTTTCTCCGGTGCCCGGGCCCGGGCACTGACCGCCGGAGGCGAGGGGGCGGACGTCGTCTCCCGCGCCCTGGACGTGGCGCTGGTGGCTCTGGCCGCCGAGCAACTGGGCGGAGCGCAGGCCGCGTTGGACATGACGGTGGCCCATGTGCGCGACCGTACCCAGTTCGGCAGGGCGATCGGCGGCTTCCAGGCGGTCAAGCACACCTGTGCCGACATGCTGCTCCAGGTCGAGGCCGCACGGTCGGCCGTGGTGCGCGCGGTGCGGGCGGCCGGCTCGCCCGAGGCGCTGGCCGAGGCGGCGGCGGTGGCACAGGCGTGGTGCGGCGAGGCGTTCGTGTCCGTCGCCGCCGAGTGCGTGCAGCTGCACGGCGGCATGGGCTTCACCTGGGAGCACGACGCACACCTGTACTTCCGGCGCGCCCAGTCCGACGCCGTCCTGCTGGGCGGCGCCGCACACCATCGGGAACGGCTGGCCGGGCTGCTGGGCTGGTGACGTGGAAGGCGGAACGGCATGACCACCAGACTCATCGACGAGGCGTTGTTCGACGGAGGGGATCCACCGCGTCTCGCGGGCGCGCGCTGCTCCGGATGCGGCACCGTCGTCTTCCCCCGGCAGGACTCGTGCCCCAAGTGTTCGGACGGCGCCATGTCCGCGCATGTGCTGCCGGTGAGCGGGCGTGTGTGGTCGTGGACGCTCCAGGCCTTTCCGCCGAAGCCGCCGTACCGCCCGCCGTCCGGCGGCCACCGGCCCTACCACGTGGGCTATGTGGACCTCGGTGACGTGCTGGTCGAGGCGCTGCTGGCGGTTCCCAGCGCGGAGATAGGGATCGGTCTGCCGGTCCGGCTCACCACGGTGCCCGCGTACCAGGACGAGGACGGCACCGAGGTTGTGACCTTCGCGTTCCGTCCGGACCTGGACGGGGAGCGATGAGCCGGACCGACGACGTGTACGTGGTCGGGTGCGGGATGCATCCCTTCGGCCGCGACGAGAGCGTCACCGGCATGGACATGGCCGAGCGTGCGATACGCGAGGCGCTGGCCGACGCCGGTGTCGCCTGGGAGGACATCGGCTACGCGGCCGGCGGCTCGGACGTGTCCGGCAAGCCCGACACGCTGGTGGGCCGGCTGGGCCTGACCGGTGTGCCCTTCGTCAATGTGCAGAACGGCTGCGCGACCGGTGCCTCCACCGTGCTCGCGTTGGCCAACGCGCTACGCGCGGGCGAGGCCTCGCTCGGACTGGCGGTCGGGTTCGACAAGCACGAGCGGGGCGCGTTCCACGTCTCCGCGGCCCGCTACGGTCTGGGCGACTGGTACGCCGAGACCGGCATGATGCTCACCACCCAGTTCTTCGCCCTCAAGACCCAGCGGTACTTGTACGAGCACGGGATCTCGGAGCGGGCGCTGGCGATGGTCGCCGCGCGGGCCTTCCGCAACGGCTCTGACCACCCGTTGGCGTGGCGGCGCAAGCCGCTGACGGAGCAGGAGATCCTGGACTCGGCCGAGGTCAGTCCCCCGCTCACCCAGTACATGTTCTGTTCCCCCGGACAGGGGGCGGCGGCGCTGGTGCTGGCGCGCGGCGACCGCGCCTTCGACCTGTGTGAACAACCGGTCAGGCTGGCGTCGTTGGCCTTCCGCACCAGGCGGTTCGGTTCTTTCGAGGTGTTCTCGCCCTGGCTGCCGCCAGGACCGCACCACAGCCCCAGCGTCGACGCCGCGGAGGCGGCCTTCCGCGCGGCAGGGGTGGCACCCGCGGACGTGCAGGTCGCCCAGTTGCAGGACACCGACAGCGGCTCGGAGCTGATCCACCTGGCGGAGACCGGGCTGTGCGGCCACGGCGAGCAGGAGGAACTGCTGTCCGCCGGGGAGACCGATCCGACGGGCCGGATACCGGTCAACACCGACGGCGGCTGCCTGGCCGGCGGAGAGCCCGTCGGCGCCTCCGGGCTGCGGCAGTTCCATGAAGTCGTACGGCAGTTGCAGGGACGGGCGCCCGGTGTGCAGGTGCCGGGCGCTCCCCGGGTGGGCTTCACCCATGTGTACGGGGCGCCCGGGATCAGCGCGTGCTCGGTCCTGACGGTGTGAGAGGCGGCGGGCGAAGCATGCGGCACGGCGGGAGAACAGCGCTGGTGACCGGCGGGGCACGCGGGATCGGCCTGGAGATGTGCCGACAGCTCGCCGACCAGGGGCTGCGGGTCCTGGTCGGGGCGCGAGGACGCGAGGCCGCCGAGGAGGCATGCCGCGTCATCGGCCCGGCGGCACTGCCGCTGCCCCTGGACGTGACGTCCGCGAAGAGCGTCTCGGAAGCGGTCCGGGAGGCGACGGGGCTGACCGGTGGGATCGCCGTGCTGGTGAACAACGCGGGCGTGTCCCTGGACCGGGAACTGCGGCCCCCGTACATCGATGAGGACATCCTCCGGGCGACACTGGACACGAACCTCACCGGCGCCTGGCGGGTGGCGGAGGCCGTCGTCCCCGGCATGGTGGAAGCCGGCTACGGGCGGGTCGTGAACGTCACCAGCTCCTACGGTTCGCTGGCGCTGATGGACTCCGGCCGGCACCCCGCGTACCGGATCTCCAAGGCGGCGCTCAACGCCCTGACCCGTATGCTCGCCGCCGAGCTCTCCGGCACGGGCGTGCTGGTCAACGCCGCCGACCCCGGCTGGACCCGCAGCGGCATGGGCGGGCCGTCCGCTCCGCGCGGTCCGGCGGAGGGGGCGGACACCCCGGTCTGGCTGGCGACCCTTCCCGAGGGCGACGAGACGACGGGCGGGCTGTTCGCCGACCGCAGGCCGCTGCCCTGGTGAACCGCCTCAGGGCCGGGAGGGGGCCGGCTTCTCCTCGGCGCCGACGATGCGCAGGGCCAGCGCCCTGACCGCCTCCAGCACGGACCGGGAGGGCAGCTGGGACAACGGTCCTCCCTCCGCCCGCAGCGCCGTGACGAGCATGGTCGTGCTGATCAGTGTGCGGACCGCGAGCGCCTGCCCCGCGTGCCGGGCCTTCGCCGCCCGGGGGCTGCGAGTCGTGCCCTCGGGCAGATAGTCGTAGCCACGCTGGATGTGGCGCTGCTCGAACTCGTCCCGCAGCACCTTGACGCTGCCGTTGGCGGAAGCGACCTGGACCTGGTAGAGCCGCGCCTCGTCCGGGTTCTGCTCCACCCAGTCCCACACCGCGTCGATGACGCGGACCAGGCCCTCCGCGTCACCCGGCTCGGACTCCGGACGCGCCGCCTCCACGACCGCGTTCAGCTGGTCGAAGACCCGTCGCATCGCGAGTTCGAGCAACTCCTCTTTGCCGTCGAAGTGGTAGTAGACGGCGGTGGGCACCACCTGTGCCTCGTCCGCGATGTCCTGGATGCTGGTCTCGGCGAATCCGTTGCGGCCGAACACCCGCACGGCGGCGGAGATGATGTGCTGCCGCCGCGAGGGCCGGTGGGCGGGCTGCTTGCCGTTCTTCGTCGTGGCCATCATGCTCCCTGCCGATTGCCGTGAACCCGCGTCCGTGGGCCCTGCGTACTGACCATTGTATCCAGTAACTACTCCCGCCCGACGGCATAATTCCTGCTGCGCAAGCGCCTCCGGAGCACCGGGCTCCCGGCATACTTGACACCATGACGACATCCGGAACCCGCGCCGCTCATCGTCCGTCGCGCAAGCAGTGGGTGATCGACGCAGCCACGGAGCTGTTCGCCACCCAGCCGCCGGACGAGGTGACGGTGGCCGACATCGCCGCGCGTGCGGAGATGACCTCGGCAGCGGTGTACTACCACTTCTCCTCCAAGGACCAGGTCCTGGCGGAGGGGATGCGGGTGTTCGCCGCCGCGCTGCGCGAGCAGTTGCAGGCGCTCGCTCAGGCCCACGAACCCGGCTCGGACATCGGTGCGGCGATCACCTCGCTGCTGGCCTGGCTGGGCGAACACCGGTCCGCCGCCACCGTCTTCTTCGTGTCGTCGGCCGGAATGAGCCAGGACGCGGAGGCGCTGCGCCAGGAGAGCCGTACCGAACTGCTGGACGAACTGGTGCGGCTGATCCGCAAGGCCCGCGGGCCGGTCTCCGACGCCGAGGCGGCGGTGACCGGCCTGGGCCTGCTGGCGCTGCTGGAGACCGCGGCGATCTCGCAGGTCCGGGGTGACGACGTCTACCGGTCGCTGGGGCACCGCTCCTTCGTCCGCGAGGTCGGCAACCTCGCGGAGCGGATCGCCGACCCGACCGCATAGGCCTCGGATCACACCAGCAGGCGAAGGGGCTTGCTCAGCAACTCACCTACGGTGCGCAGATATTCGGCGGCGGGTGCCCCGTCGACGGCTCGGTGGTCGAAGGTGAGGCTGAGGGTGAGCACCCGCGTGCGCAGCGGCCGGTCGTCCACCCACTCGACACCGTCCCTGAGCCTGCCCACCCCGAGGATGGCGACGTTGCCGGGGTTGATCACGGGGGTGAAGAAGTCGACGCCGTATCCGCCGAGCGAGGTGACCGTGAAGGTGGCCCCTTCCAGCTGCGCGGGCGAGATCCGCCCTTCGCGTGCGGCCTGGGCCAGGGACCTCGACCGGCGGGCGACCTCGGGCAGCGGCAGCGCCACCGCGTCCTCGATCACGGGGACCATCAGGCCGCCCGGAACGGCCACCGCGAAGCCAAGGTGGATCTCGTCGAGCAGATGGATGCCGTCCTCCCGCACCGTCGCGTTGAGCAGCGGGTGCTCGCGCAGGGCCAGGGCCGCGGCCTTCAGCAGGAAGTCGTTGATGCTGGGCACCGGCAGATCGCTGTCGGTCCACTCCTCCTTGAGCCGGTCCCGCAGGGACACCACGGCGTCCATCCGCACCTCGTAGCCGTGCGTCAGCTGCGCCATCTCCTGGAGGCTGGCGTGCATCCTGCGGGCGATGGTGCCGCGCATCCCGGTGAGTGGGATGACCTCACTGGGACGAACGAGAAGGCGCTCCGGTGCCGGAGTGACTCTCTCCAGGTCCGCCCTGCGGATCCGGCCGCCGGGACCGGTGCCGTTCACCTCGGAGAGATCGATGCCCCGCTCCTTCGCCAGCTTGCGGACCAGCGGTGAGGCGGGGGTGCCGCCCGACGGTACGGCGGTGACGAGGTCGCCGGGGAGGGCCGCGAGGAACTCCTCCACGTCCTCGGAGACGATCCGTCCGCCTGGACCGGTGCCCCGTACGGCGGTGAGGTCGACGTCGGCAGCCGCGGCGACCCTCCGGGCGTTCGGTGAGGACAGAAGCCGGTCACCGATGCCCTTCTCACCCGTGCCGTTCACGGAGGGCGCCGCGCCGGCGTCGGGGGCGGGCGCAGTAGTCCCCGACCCGACCGGCGTGGGCGTGCCCGCCAGGTCCGGTGGCTGTTCGCCCTCGGCCAGCAGCCAGCCGATGAGGGCCCCGGCCGGCACGGTGGCGCCGGCCGCGACCACCGGGTGGAACAGTCCCCCGGCCTCCGCCTCGACGTCCACGTCGACCTTGTCGGTGGCCAGCCGCAGCAGGGCGTCGCCCTCCGCGACGGCGGCGCCGGTGGGCACGAGCCATTCGTCGATCGTGCCTTCCTGCATGGTCAGGCCGATCTTCGGCAGCAGAACCTCGACCGCCACGTCGGTCACGACCTTTCGAGGAGACGCCGGCAGCCCTGGGCGATCCGGGCGCGATCGGGCACGTAGGCCTTCTCCAGGACCGGGGAGAAGGGGACGGGCGAAAAGGGGGCGCCGATGCGCAGCACCGGCGCGTCCAGATGGTCGAAGGCGGCGTCCTGGATCTGGGCGGCGATCTCCGCGCCGAGCCCGCCGAAGGTGACGGCCTCGTGCACCACGAGCACCCGGTTGGTGCGACGGACGGAGGCGAACATCGTCTCGGTGTCCAGGGGCTGCACGGTGCGCGGGTCGATCACCTCGATCTCCACACCCTCGGCCGCGAGTTCGTCGGCCGCCGCGAGGGCCTCGCCCACCATGCGGCCCAGGGCGATCACGGTGACGTCGCTGCCCTGGCGCGCGGTGTGCGCCTGGCCCAGCGGGATGCCGTAGATCTCCTCGGGCACCTCGCTGGTGCTGCCGAGCAGGACCTTGTTGAGCATGACGACGACCGGGTTGTCGTCCCGGATGGCCGAGACGGTCAGGCCCTTGGCGGTGTACGGGTCGCACGGCATGACGACCTTGAGGCCGGGCACGTGGGCCAGCCAGGCCTCCAGGCTCTGGCTGTGCTGGGCCGCGGCGCCGAGGCCGGCTCCGGAGGCGGTGGTGATGGTGAGCGGCACGGACAGCGCGCCGCCGAACATGTACTTCATCTTGGCTGCCTGGTTGACGATCTGGTCGAGGCAGACGCCGATGAAGTCCATGAACATGAGGTCGACGACGGGGCGCAGGCCGCGGGCGGCGGCGCCCACGCCGAGGCCGACGAGGGCGGCTTCGGAGATCGGGGTGTCGATCATGCGGCGGGGGCCGAACTCGTCGAGCAGGTTGTCGAACATGCGGAACACGCCGCCGTATCCGGCCACGTCCTCGCCGGCGACGAAGACGTTCTCGTCCTCGCGCATGGCCTGGGCGAGTCCCTCGTTGAAGGCCTTGACGTAGGTCAGTTTGCGGGCCGTGGCGTTCGGGACTACGGCCGGTGCTTCGGTGGTGGTGGTCATGGCAGTCATCCCGAGTAGACGTTGAGCAGCAGGTCGGCGGGGTCGGGCAGCGGGCTGGTCTCGGCGTACGCGATGGCCTCGGCGATCTCGTCGCGGGTGCGCTGCCATACGTCGTCCAGCTCCGCGCGGGTCGCGGTGCCGTCGGCGACGGCCCGGGTCTCCAGCAGGTCGATGGGGTCGCGGGCCTTCCACTCGGCGACCTCCTCGTCCGACCGGTAGGGGTGCCGCAGGCCCTTGACGCCCTGGTGGTCGAAGAAGCGGTAGGTCTTGGCCTCGATCATCATCGGGCCCGCGCCCGACCGGGCCCGTTCGACGGCGTCGGCGGCGGCGCGATGGACGGCGAGCGCGTCCATGCCGTCGACGATCACGCTGGGCATGCCGTAGGCGGCGGCCCGGTCGGCCACGTCGGTGAGCAGCATGTGCCCGGACTGTGGCGTGAATTCGGCGTAGCCGTTGTTCTCGCAGACGAAGACGACGGGCAGGCCGAGGATCGCTGCCATGTTGGCGCCCTCGTGGAAGGCGCCGATGTTGGTGGCGCCGTCGCCGAAGAATGTCACGGCGACGCTGTCCTCGCCCTTGTACCGGGCGGCGAAGGCGGCACCCACGGCGATCGGGACGCCCGCCCCGACGATGCCGTTGGCGCCGAGCATGCCGCGGGTGAGGTCGTTGATGTGCATGCTGCCGCCGCGGCCGAGGCAGGCGCCGGTGACGCGCCCGTACAGCTCGGCGTACATCTCGCGGAGGCCGACGCCCTTGGCCACGGCGTGCCCGTGGCCCCGGTGGGTGGAGGTGATCTGGTCGTCGTCGCGCAGGGCCGCCATGACGCCGGCGGCCACGGCTTCCTGGCCGACATACAGGTGCAGGAAGCCGGGCAGTTTGCCGGCCTCCATGAGTTTGCCCGCCTCGGTCTCGAACAGCCGGATGCGCACCATGCGCTCGTGCAGATCCCTGATGACCTGCGCGGATACCTGGTGCGCGACCGCATCGGCCGACTTCTTCTGAGCCATCGTCCGCCCCTTCGCCCGAGGGAGGTGTGCCACGGAAGTGGACTTTCTAGTGTCTGTCTACAGTAACCAGCACCACGCACCTTACTGAACAGGTTCTCTAATTACTACGCCTCGGACCCGACTCCTCGCCCCGGTCGTCCACCAGCTCCACCGCGGTGCCCTCCGGATCCGTCCAGAAGGTGATCCGCCGACCGTGCGCACGGACGACCACCGGGTCCGACAGGGGCTTGGCGCCCGCGGCCCCCAGTGCGGCCACCACGGGGTCCACGTCGTCAACACGGAAGGTGAGATACGACAGCCCCGCACGTCCGGCCAGCGGATGCGCCACGAGGGCGGGCACCGCGGGCGACGAGGGAAGAATCAGCTTGACGCACCCCCCTGAGGGCACCTGCAGCCAGACGACGTCCAGCTCGCCGCCCAGTCCGGCCGGGCCGCCGACGGCCACCGGTACGCGCGAGCGGCGCACGGAGCGACAACCGATCACGTCGCGGTAGAAGCGCTCCATCGACCCCAAGTCCCGTACTACCGGGCCCACCTCGAACGGTCGGACCATGACCATCGCACCCACCCCTACGGGAGGCCGAACCGCAACTTCGCCACTTTCTATTGACAGACCACACTAAGTCCTGTTGCAGTTTCGGACACAACCCAGCTGTCGCATTCCGAAGCCGGTCACCGGCTCGCGGCTGGGAGGATTGTGAGGACACCGTGGTCCAGACCAGTTCGCCGGAGATCCGGGAGACAGACGCCGACCGCAACCCGCCCTCGGCCCCCGCATACTCCTCGTGGATCAGCCAGGACCGGTCCACCGACGCCGCATCCCTGACGATGCGGCGGGAGGCCGCCGAACTCGTCGAGCGCGTGATGGCGCACTACCGCGCCAACACGACGCACGAGGCGGACGGCCAGTGGACGGAACCCGTCGCCAACTACCTCGACGCCGACCGCTGGCAACGCGAGACGGACGCCGTCCACCGGAGCGTCCCGCTGCCGCTCGCCATGTCCTGCGAGCTGCCCGGTCCGAACACCTACAAGGCGATCGACGTGCTCGGCATCCCCGTGCTGATCACCCGGGACCGCCAGGGCGCCGTACACGCGATGATCAACGCCTGCCGGCACCGGGGGGCCAAGCTCCTCGAGCCCGGCTGCGGGGTGTCGAGGCGGCTCACCTGCCCGTACCACTCGTGGTCGTACGACCTGGCCGGCGAACTGCGGGGTGTTTACGCCGAGAAGACCTTCGGTGACGTTCCGCGTGAGGGGCGCAGCCTGGTCAGGCTTCCGGCCGGGGAGCGCGCGGGGATCGTCTTCGTCTCGCTGGACCCGGCGGCCGAGCCCGACCTGGACGCCTGGCTGGGCGATCTGCAGCCGCTCCTCGAGGGTATGCGGCTGGCGGAGTGCCACCACTACGCCACCAGCGAGCTGACCAGTCCCAACTGGAAGGTCACCCTCGACGGATATCTGGAGACGTACCACTTCGCCTCGCTCCACCCGAAGACGGTGTTCGAGACGAACCTCTCCAACATGATGGCCCACGACACCTGGGGCCCCCACCAGCGCATCGCACCGGCCCTGCGCCCCATCGCGCAGGCGGCCGAACTGCCCCCGGACCAGCGCGATCCCGGCGACTGCGTCGGACCCATCTACTGGCTCTTCCCGGGCCTCGCGATCGCCGGCGGCTGGCGCCAGAAGATCGCCGTCTCCCTTGTGCTGCCGCGGACGGCCACCGAGTCGGTGACCCAGCAGATCATCCTGCTGCGGGAACCGGCGGTCACCGAGGAGGAGCGCCAGGCCGCCGACCAATTCGGCGAGTGGTTCCACGAGGTGGTCCGCGACGAGGACTACGCGACCACCTACGGAGTCCAGCAGGGTCTCAAGGCCCTCGACGGGACCGACTTCGTCTTCGGACGCAACGAGCCCGGACTCCAGCACTTGCACCGCATCATCCACCAGCACCTGGGAGACGGCGTTCAAGCCGCCAGAGCCACCAGGTGACGAACCAACAACACCCGCGGGAGAACAGCATGGTGGCTACGGGCAGCCTCGACGGACGTGTCGCGGTGATCACGGGCAGCACGCGCAGCATCGGCCGCGCCATCGCCGAGGCCTTCGTGGCCGACGGCGCCACGGTCGTCATCAGCGGCCGTTCCGAGATCAAGGGCAAGCAGGCCCTGGAGGAGATGGGCGCCGGGGACCGGGCTGTCTTCCACCCCTGCGACGCCAACAGCCAGGAGGACATCGAGGGCCTCGCCGACTTCGCCGCCGAACGCTTCGGCCGGCTCGACATCTGGGTCAACAACGTCGGCGGCAGCTCCGGCTTCGCCCCCATCCACCAACTCAGCGACGAGGCGTGGCACGACGCCCTCAAGCTGAACGTCAACGGCTACTTCTACGGCACCCGCCGGGCGCTGCCGAAGATGCTGGAAGGCGGCTGGGGTCGCATCATCAACATCTCCTCCGTCGAGGGCAAGCAGGCCAACAAGCCGGGGATCAGTCACTACATCACCAACAAGCACGCGATCCACGGGCTCACCAAGGCGACCGCCTTCGAGTACGGCACCCAGGGCATCACCTGCAACGCCATCTGCCCCGGCGCCGTCGACACCGACCTGATGCGTGCGGCGGGGCCGGCCGCTGCCGAGGCCGAGGGCATCAGTTACGAGGAGTGGCTGAGCCGCTTCGCCGAGCACGCCGCGACCAAGAAGATCACCACGGTGGAGCAGATCGCGGCGGTCGCCTCGCTGCTCGCGAGCGAGGCCGGGGCAGGAATCACCGGCGCACTGATCAGTGTCGACGGCGGAACGGCGCAGTGGTAGGCGCGGGTACGGACAGCGGGAGACCTCGGTCATGAAGAGCTGGATCACGGACTGGCAGCGCAGTGAGCGGCTGCCGCACTACACCCGCGCCAACGCGGGCGAGACCCTGCCGGAACCCGCCAGCCCGCTGGGCTGGACCCTGGTATGGGGGCAGGGCCTGCAGGGCTGGCGTCGCGGCTTCGTCGGGTTCGGCATCTACCGCGAGGAGGAGGTGGCCGGCCCCCGACCGCCGTTCGTCGGCATGTTCGGCGGCCACTTCTACCTCAACCTGTCCCACATGCGGCTGTTCGGCATCCGCATGGGCCAGACGGCGGACCAGATCGACGCGGCCTTCGTCGGACAGCGCTCCGACACGCCGGTGTACGCGGCGCACCCGGACGACCAGGACGAGGAGCTGACCGCCAAGGCGGGCGGGACGCTGCAGCGGATGCTCGGCCAGAGCGGCTTCCCGGAGGCCGACGCCGACCGGCAGCGTCTGCGCGCCCTGCGCCGCTCCCGGCCCGACCTGACGCGGCTTTCCGAGGCCGAACTGGCGGCGTACGCACGGTCGTTGCTGGGCGAGGTGGAGACGACCTTCCAGCGGCACGTCGAGTCCTCGCTGCCCGCGTCCGTCGGACCGGCGATCCTCGGCCCGCTGTGCGCGAGCGTCGACCGTCCCGGCGCCATGCTCGACCTGATCGGCGGTCTCGGCGACGTCGACTCCGCCTCCCCCTCGACCGGACTGTGGACGCTGTCACGGCAGGTGGCGGCCTCGGCTGAGCTGAGCGCGCTGTTCGACCGGGGTCCGGGCGCCGTGGAGCAGGCCCTCGACGGGGCGACCGGCGACGTGAAGACGTTCCGCGACGCCTTCGAGGAGTTCCTGGCCGAGTCCGGCGACCGCGGCCCCAACGAGTGGGACATCCACGCGCTGTCCTGGGAGGCCGCGCCCGTCCAGGCACTGGCCCTGGTCGACCGGATCCGCCACAGTCCCGACGACGACTCCCCCGCCGCCCGCCGGACACGGCTGACCGAACGGCGCGAGCGGACGGCGCAGGAGATCCGGGCCGTGCTGCCCGAGGAGACACGGCCCATGCTCGACGCCGGCATGCACGCCTCCCAGGTGTGGATCCCGGCGCGCGAGCGCACCAAGGCGAACTGCGTCACCGTCGTCAACGAGATCCGCATGGCCGTACGGGAACTCGGTCGCCGCGGCGTCGAGGCGGGGCTCTTCGCCCGGCCCGAGGACGTGATGATGCTGCTGGACACCGAGCTCGACGACTATGTCGCAGCCCCGGAGTCCTTCGGCCCCGTCATCGCGCGCCGGCTCGAGGAGTACGCCGCCCTGCACGACCTGGAACCGCCGTTCTTCGTCGCGGACGACGCGCAGACCGACATCGGCACCTGGCCGCGGCGCGCCGAGGAGCGGACGCAGGCGGCCGTCGAGGGTGATGTCCTCGGCGGTGTCGGCGGCAGCCACGGCACCTACACGGGCCGCGTGCGGGTAGTCACCGACCCGGCCTCGTGCGAGGCGCTGGAGCCCGGGGAGGTGCTGGTCGCACCGATCACGGACGCCGCCTGGACACCGCTGTTCCTGGTCGCCGGAGCGGCCGTGGTGGACGTGGGCGCGCTCAACAGCCACGCCGTGGTGGTCTGCCGCGAACTGGGCATCCCGGCCGTCATCTCCGTCGAGGGCGGGACACAGCGCCTGCGGGACGGAATGGTGATCACGGTCGACGGTGACCAGGGCACCGTCACCGTGGACAGCGTCCCGGCGCCGCTCGGCATCTGAAGCACCGCGGGCCCGTCGCTCCCCTGCACCGGGGCGACGGGTCCGCGGGCACGACCGCGAAAGGAATCCCGTGGCCGAGGAAATCATCGTCGCCGGCTGGATGGACTACGAGCCCGCCGACCGCGCCGCCATGTTGAAGGCCCTCGTCGAGCTGGGCCGGCATACCCGCGAGCAGGAACCCGGCTGTCTGGACTACGCCATGACCGCCGATCCCGCCGACGAGCGGCGTATCCGGGTGTACGAGCACTGGACCTCCCGGCAGGCCCTGGACGAGCACTTCTCCACCGCGCACATCAAGGACTTCCGGGCGGCCGCGGCGGGGCTGACCCGGGTCGGGGTCTCCCTGACGGCCCACACCGTCGCCGCGTCACACCCCATGCGCTGAAACGGGTGGCGTTTCAGCCGGAATCGCCCAGGCGGACCAGCATCTTGCCGACGTTTCCGCCGCCGAGCAGGGACAGCAGCGCCCCCGCGGCGTTCTCCAGGCCGTCCACGACCGTCTCGCGCGTGGTGATCCGGCCCTCGGCAAGCCAGCCCGCGACCCGCTGCTCGAACTCCGGCCGCAGGTCGTCGTGGTCGCGGACGATGAAACCGCACAGCGTCAGCCGTTTGAGGATCGCCTGGATCAAATGGTTGATGTCCACGGTCCGTCGGGCGCCGCCGAACTGCGACATCATGCCGCACAGGGCGACCCGGCCACCGGTCCGCAGCGCGTGCAGGGCGGCGGCGAGCTGCTCTCCGCCGACGTTGTCGAAGTACACGTCGATGCCGTCGGGTGCCATCCGGGCCAAGGCGTCGCGCACCGGCTCGGCACGGTAGTCCGCGGCGGCGTCGTAGCCGAACTCCTTGACCAGCAGGGCGCACTTGTCCGTCCCGCCGGCGGTGCCGACGACTCGGTCCGCGCCCAGCAGGCGCGCGAACTGGCCGGCGGCGGTGCCGACGGCCCCGGCCGCCGCCGACACGAAGACGGTGTCGCCGGGGCGCAGCGCCGCGATCCGGGTCAGGCCCACGTACGCGGTGAATCCGGTCTGGCCGAGCAGCCCCAACCAGGTGGACAGCGGGGCGAGTTGAGGGTCGATGCGATCCGCTCCGTCGGTGTCCGCCCCGTCCAGCACGGCCCGCTCCCGCCAGCCGAGTTGGTGGCGGACGTAGGCACCGGGCTGCACGCCGGGACAGCGGCTCTCCTCCACGACACCGAGGGCCCGCCCGTCGAGCGGTGATCCGGGGGTGAAGTTGTGCGTGTAGTGCTTCTCGGTGCTCTCCAGCCGCCCGCGCATGGACGGGTCGACGCTCATGTAGAGGTTGCGGACGAGGAGTTGGCCCTCACCGAGGGGTGGCAGGGGGCGTTCCTGGACGGCGAAGTCACTGGGGACCGGCTCCTTTTCGGGGCGGCGTACCAGACAGACCACGCGGGTGGTGCCCGGGGACACGGCGTCACCCCTCCGGCCGAGGCGGGGTGCGCCGCTGTGCGAGGCGGCCGACCCAGCCGGCCATCTGAAGGTCGGCGTGGCGCAGTTCGCCCGACTGCCACCGGGCCTGGAAGTCGAAGACGCCCTGTGCCCCGGTCCTGGGGTCGGTCACCTCGACGAGTCCGCCCTCGGTGAGCCGGTACACGTGCCCGGTCAGGGGGTGGATCACTTGCTTGGACATGGGGTCTCACTCCTGCACTCGGCGGCGCACGCCGCGCTTGGTCACGGTCACCGGGCCCTCGACCCGCAGCCGGCAGGCGAGCCGGGTCAGGCCGTCCACCGGCCTGCGCAGGGCCTCGATGCCCTCGCGCTCCAACGGGCCCACGGGGGAACAGTTCTCGGCGCCGTCCTCCACCTGGACGAAGCAGGTACGGCAGGTGCCCTTGCCGCCGCAGACGGTGGGCCAGCGGTAGCCGAGCCGCTGGGCGGCGGTGAACAGGTCCTCGCCGTCGAGGACTTCGAGCTCGACGCCCAGGGGTCTGACCGCCACGGGGTGGGTCACTGATCCATCCACTGGTCGAGCGTCCGGTTGAAGTGGCGGATGCGGCTCTCCTGGTAGTTGGCCAGGGTGATGCCCGGCTTGCGCATCGCCTTGAGGCCCTGCTGGACGTAGGGGAGGTTTTCGCAGTCCTGGTCGAAGACGGGGCCGAGCACGCCGAGTTCGGGGATGTCGGCGAAGAGCATGTCCTCCGGCACCCAGCGGACCTTCACCGGGGGCGGCATCTCGCCGGGCTGCTTCGGGGACGACATGAAGATGATCTCCGCGGTGCAGGAGTCCGGGTCGAGGCCGTTGGGCCGGAACCGGTAGATGATGTTGGACTTGGCGCCGCCCCAGGGGTTGAAGTTGGGGAACAGCAAGTAGTTGATGGCGTCCAGCAGTTCGGTGTCGGCGGTCTGCGAGAAGTCCTGCTGCGAGGTGGCCGCCAGTTGCGCGCGCATCCGCTCGGCGAGGACCTGGCGGGCGGTGCCGCCCGGCGGGATCGCCGGCAGATCGTCGCCCTCCTGCATCACCAGGTCACGGCCCTGGGCCGCGGCGTAGAACGAACGCGAGTCGTAGAACGTCTCGAGGACGTCCTCCTCCGTGACGGACTCCGCCACGTGCGGGCTGGGCGCGCCCTGGATGTTGATCATCCGGTTCCAGTTCGGCTGGTCCGCGATGACGTCGTACTGGGAGTTGGCGTCGGCGAGCCACGGCAGCATCTGCGGGTGCGTGGCGATCACATGGAAGGACTCGATGAAGGCGTCCTGTGCGATCTTCCAGTTGCAGGGCAGCACCTTGGCGATGTGCAGCGACTTGTAGCGGTTCTCCAGTGGCCAGATGTAGTAGTCGTCGAAGGTGCCGCGGTAGGAGTCGAAGGACTCCGCGTACGGGTCCATGTTGATGAAGACGAAGCCGCGCCAGGTGGCCACCTGGGCCTCGGGGAGGGCGAACTTCTCCGGGGTGACGTGCGGGAAGTCCCAGGCGCAGGGCGGGGTCTGCATCGTGCCGTCGAGGTTCCAGGCGAAGCCGTGGAACGAGCAGCGGAACTCGCTGACGTTGCCGCCGCCGGTGCGCAGTTTGCGTCCGCGGTGCAGGCAGACGTTGACGAAGGCGCGGATCTCGTCGGGGGCCGTGCGCACGACGATGAGCGAGTCGTCGCCGATCTCGTAGACCTCGTGGTCGCCGACCTCGGGAATCTCGCTCTCCAGGCAGGCGAACTGCCAGACACGGCGCCACACCTGCCGCATCTCGCGTTCGGCCCATTCGCGGGAGGTGAAGCGGGCGGTGTCGATGTCCTCGCTGCCGAGGTGGTCGTTCCGCTCGTACCTCAGCGCGGGGGGAACAGGGCGGCTGTCCTGGTCGAGGTAGTCCTGGACGCTGGGCCCGGGGCACCGCGCCGTGCCCAGCTCCGATGTTTCGTCCATCATCTCTCCTCCGGCAGAAACTTTAGAGTGAGTGTAGTTACCGGTTGCGGTCGGGAGCAACACTCGCGACGGTGAACGAGCCCGCATCTGCCGAGGTCATCGCGGAATCAGCTTGAGATCCTGGATTTTCTTGCGGCGACCCTCTCCCCAAGCCCGCTGGGGCATGTCACACTCCGACCCACTTGAGGCTGTAGTGCCTCATAAGTTTCTCCGTTCCGGAACGGTCTTCTGCCCGTCCCGGACCCAGCGCCCCGGGGCTCTCACCCCGGCGGCCCGCGCCGTACCCCACGTCGGCGATCGACGCAGCCCTGCATTCCCCAGCACCTCTTGCGTGCGCCACACCACGGGAGTACTCAACGATGAGTTCCAGACCCGGTCGCGCGGTCCGCCGCGCCCTCACCGCGATCGTCCCCGTCACTGCCCTGCTCACCCTGACGGCGTGCGGCGGCGGCACGACGCCGGCCGCCGACTCCTCGCAGGCGGCGGCGCCCGGATCGCCCGGCCTGACGGCGGCCCGCGCAGCTCTCAAGACGTATGCGCAGCGCCCGGCCGCGATCTCCGTCACCCAGCCGGTCGGCAAGCAGATCCCCAAGGGCAAGAAGATCGACTTCATCCTGTGCGGCGTCCAGTCCTGCAAGGACCTCGCCGACTTCTTCACCGGCGCCGCGGGACAACTCGGCTGGAAGGTGAAGCAGATCGCCACCCAGGGCACGCCGGAGTCCGTCCAGGCCGCCTACGAACAGGCCGTACGCGACAAGCCGGACGCCGTCGTCGCCTCCGGTTTCCCGCGTGCCGTCTACGCCAAGCAGCTGGCACAGCTGAAGGCGGCCGGTGTCCCCGTCATCCAGTCGAACGCCGACGACGTGGTGGGCGACGGCATCTCCCTGCTGAAGAACGGGCCGAAGGACGTCGGCATCCAGGGCCGGATGCTCGCCTCGTGGGTGGTGTCGAACAGCGGCGCCCAGGCGAACACCGTGTACTTCGATCTGCCGGCGTACACGATCCTCAAGCCCGTAAAGGACTCCTTCGCGGCCAACTACAAGAAATGGTGCGCCGGTTGCGCGCTGGACAACGTCGACGTGCCGATCACCGCGGTGGGCAAGGACATGCCGGACCGCGTGGTGTCGTATCTCCGCTCACACCCGAAGGCGACCCATGTCGTCTTCTCCCTGGGCCTGCTCAATGTGGGCGTGCCGGCCGCGCTGAAGACCGCCGGCCTCACCGGCAGGCACATCGTGGTCAACGTCGGTGACGCGCAGAACTACCAGTACATCCAGAGCGGTCTCACCGACGGCGCGATGGCGCTGAACTCCCATGAGACGGCCTGGCTCCAGGTCGACGCGCTGGCCCGGCACTTCACCGGTCAGTCCATGGCCGTGGACCAGAGGGCGGCGCTGCCCAACATGCTCGTCACCAAGGACAACCTGCCTTCCGCCGACGGCGACTTCCCGATCGTCGACAGCTACCAGAAGCAGTTCAAGGCGCTCTGGGGCCTGAGTTGACCGGGCCGGTACTGCGGGTGGCCGCCCTGTCGAAGAGATTCGGCGCCACCCAGGCACTGAGGGACGTGGATCTCGAGGTCGCGCATGGCGAGATTCACGCCCTCATCGGGCCCAACGGCTCCGGCAAGTCCACCCTCATCAAGATCCTCGCCGGCTTCCACCACGCGGAGCCGGGTGCGGTGGCCGAACTCGACGGCGAGCCCTTCGACCTCGGCTAAGTCACGGCCTCCCGCCACGACAGGCTCCGCTTCGTCCACCAGGAGCTGGGGCTGGTGGGCGAGTTGAGCGCCATCGACAACCTCGCCCTCAGCCACGGCTTCGCCCGCACGGCGTTCGGCAACATCCGCTGGCCGGAGATGGAGAGACGCACGACTGCCCTCGTCGAACGGTTCGGTCTCGGCGTCGACGTACGCCGTCCCCTGGCGACGGCGACCCCCGTGCAGCGCGCGGTGGTGGCCATCGCCGCCGCGCTGCAGGGCTGGGAGGGCGGCCGCGGTGTCCTGGTGCTCGACGAGCCCACCGCCGTGCTGCCGCCCGGCGAGGTGGCCCGCCTCTTCGACATCGTGCGGGAGCTCCGCGACGCCGGCGCGAGCGTCCTGTACGTCTCGCACCGGATGGACGAGATCTTCGCGCTCGCCGACCGGGTCACCGTCATCCGCGGCGGACGCCGGATCGCCACACGCCGGGTCGCCGAGCTCACCCCGCGCTCGCTGGCGGAACTGATGGCGGGCGAGGAGACGGAGACCGACCACCGCCCGGCGCCCTCCGCCGGTCCCGCCGACCCGGTACTGGAGGTCCGTGACCTGTGGGCCGGGCCCCTGCGGGGAGTCGACCTCGACCTGGCCAGGGGTGAGCGTCTGGGCATCACCGGTCTGGTCGGCTCCGGCCACGAGATCGTGCCGTACGTCGTGTGCGGGGCCCATGCCGGGCCGGTGAGCGGCAGGCTGCGGCTGCCGGAACGCTCCGCGCAGTGGACCGAGGCGCGTCACGCCGGCGCCCTGGGCCTTCCCCTGGTCCCGGCGGACCGGGCGGGCGAGGGAGTGATCGGCGACTTCTCGGTCGGCGAGAACCTCACCCTCCCGCTCCTGCAGCGACTGCGCGCCCGGGCCGGGCGGCTGCACCGGCGCCGCGAGTCCGCCCTGGCACAGGACTGGATCAGGCGGGTCGGGGTGCGTACGGCGGGACCCGGGGCGCGGATCACCACTCTGAGCGGCGGCAACCAGCAGAAGGTCGTCATGGCCCGCTGTCTGGCACAGCGCCCGCCGGTGCTGGCGCTGTGCGAACCCACGGCGGGCGTGGACGTCGCCACCCGCCTGCAGCTGTACGACCTGATAGAGCGTCAGGCAGACGAGGGCATGGGCGTCATCGTGTGTTCCTCCGACACGCAGGACCTGCTCGCGCTGTGCACCCGTGTCCTGGTGGTGCGCGACGGCCGGATCGTACGGGAGATCAGTGGCCGGGACATCACCGAGCCCGCGCTCGTGCACGCCATGGAAGGAACCGAGTGACATGAGCCTTGGAAGGGACCCTCTGACATGACATCCACACCGACCCGGGCGGCGGAGCTGCCGCCGTCCGCACCGCACAGGTCCGCGGTGTTCGTCCCCGGGGCACTGGGCCGACGGGCAGTGACCGCCCTGTCGTTCCGGAACATCGGCGCCGTATACGTGTGGCTGGTCATCGTCGTGCTCTTCTCCGTGTGGGCGCCGGACACGTTCCCGACCATCATCACGGTCAAGCAGGTACTGAACGGCAACGCCGTGGCCGGCCTGGTGGCACTCAGCGTCGTACCGCCACTGGCCGCACGCGTCTTCGACCTCTCGGTCGCCTACACCATGTCGCTCACCAGCGTGCTGACCGCCCGCTTCCTGGTCTCCGCCGGACTCGGTCCCGGCCCGGCGATCACCCTGGCGATGGCCGCCGCGCTGCTGATCGGAGTCGTCAACGGAGTCGTGGTGGTGGTCCTGCGCGTCGACTCGTTCATCGCCACGCTGGCCACCGGCGCGCTGATCCAGTCACTGATCACCATGGTCACCAACGACAGCTCCATCACCGGTGTGCAGCTCCTCGCCAAGCCGTTCGCGAGCATCGCCCAGCTGGACGCGCGCGGCATCACCCTGCCGGTGCTGTATCTGCTGATCGCCGCGCTCGCCATCTGGTTCCTGCTGGAACACACCGCCACCGGGCGCCGGTTGTACGCGACCGGCTTCAACGCCGACGCGGCCCGGCTGCAGGGCGTGCGCACCGACCGGCTGCGCTTTCTGACCCTGGTGGCCTCCGCGCTGCTCTCCGGCTTCGCCGGCATCGTCTTCGCGTCCTCGGTCGGATCCGGCTCGCCGACCGCGGGCACCCCGTATCTGCTGTCGGCGTACGCCGCCGCCTTCGTCGGGGCGACCCAGTTGCGCGCAGGCCGCTTCAACGCATGGGGCACGGTGCTCGCCGTCCTCCTGCTCGGCACGGGCATCACCGGACTCGGGCTCGCCACCAGCGCGCAGTGGGCCGCGAGCCTTTTCACCGGCTCGGTCCTCATCGTGGCGCTGGTCCTCACGGGTGGCCGGATCGCCCTGCCTGCCGTGCTGCGCCGCCGGAAGGGAATCCCTTCGCTTGCCGGCGCCGGGACGCCCACGGAGAGCGGCACCCCGCCTGCCACCGGCAAGGAGATCTGACCATGAAGGCTGTGCAGTACCGGAGGGTGGGACACGTCCCCGAGGTCGTCGAGGTTCCCGTGCCCGAACCGGGCCCGGGCCAGGTGCTGTTGAGGGTGACGGCGGCGGGGCTGTGCCACTCCGACCTGGCGGTCATGGGCTGGCCCGAGGAGCAGTTCCCCTACCCGCTGCCGATGACGCTCGGCCACGAGGGTGTCGGCACGGTCACGGCCGTGGGCAGCGGTGTCACGGCGGTGGTGGAGGGCGACGACGTGGCGGTGTACGGCCCGTGGGGCTGCGGGCACTGCCACAACTGCGCCCAGGGCAAGGAGAACTGCTGCCCGCGCGCCGCCGGGCTCGGCATCCTGCCGCCCGGACTCGGCGCCCCCGGTGCGCTCGCCGAGTACCTGCTGGTGGACTCACCCCGCCACCTCGTGCCCCTGAACGGACTGGACCCGGTGCAGGCCGCCCCGCTCACCGACGCGGGGCTGACGCCCTATCACGCGATCAGGAGGTCACTGCCCAAGCTGGTCCCGGGCAGCACGGCGGTGGTGATCGGGGTCGGCGGCCTGGGTCACCTCGCCGTACAGCTGCTCCGCGCTCTGACACCGGCCAGGGTGGTCGCCCTGGACGTGAGCAAGGAGAAGCTCGAGCTGGCACGCACCGTCGGGGCCCACGAGACGCTCCTCTCCGACGGCGCGGCGGCCGCACGGGTGCGGGAGCTCACCGGCGGGACGGGAGCGGACGTGGTGCTGGACTTCGTGGGAGCAGAGGCGACGCTCGCGGTGGCCGCGGCGTCGGTGGCGGTGGCGGGCGACGTGACGATCGTCGGCATCGGCGGCGGCACCCTGGCGGTCGGCTTCGGCGGCGGGCTGCCTTTCGAGGTCTCCGCCTCGTTCCCCTACTGGGGCAGTCGCCCGGAACTCATGGAGGTCGTCGAGCTGGCGCGACAGGGGCTGGTCTCCTCCCACGTCGAGACCTTCACACTCGACGAGGCGCCGACGGCCTACGAGCGTCTGCACGCCGGCGACATCATCGGCCGCGCGGTGGTACTGCCGCACGGTTGAGCCGCGACCTGTGCAGGGCCGGCGCCCGAGCCCCGCTCAGGTGCCGGCCCGCTCCTCTGCCGGGTTCCGCCCACTCACCGTCCGCTCCACGCACCGCCGCAGCACCGTCATGAACTCCGGCGTTTCCCACGGCCCGCGATCCACTCGGCCGGTGTCGTCCACGCCCAGGTCCTGTATGTCGTAACGGCCCCTGCAGTGCCCGAGGGTGAAGTAGCAGACCTCGCCGAGACCGTGCCGCTTGAGATAC
This sequence comes from Streptomyces sp. NBC_00461, assembly GCF_036013935.1. Taxonomy (NCBI): domain Bacteria; kingdom Bacillati; phylum Actinomycetota; class Actinomycetes; order Kitasatosporales; family Streptomycetaceae; genus Streptomyces; species Streptomyces sp. NBC_00461. The sequence continues at coordinate 9,390,121 of NZ_CP107902.1, read as the reverse complement.
AGCACCGGTCGGGGCGCGGCGTCGAGGGCCGCCGTGTCACCCTCGGCGAAACCGCGGCACGGTCCCGTGTACTCGGCGTGCAGCAGCACCTCCGACTCCCCGTGCAGCTCGCACACGTACAGCTCGTCGGTGACCGTGAACGGGCCGACCCCGGCGACCAGCGGATGCTCGGGCCGGGTCACTCGCACCTCGTACGGCTCGATCGGCGGATGGGCCAGGAACTGGCTGCCGAGCACCGACGCCACCTCCCCCAGGAGGCGCGGGGTCGTGAACACCCGCGGCCCGTCACTCGCCGAGGGCTCGATCACCGCGTTGGTGCCGTGCAGGGCGAGCCAGCGCCCGCCCCGCTCGACGAACCGTGCCAGCGCGGCCCGCTGTGCCGGGCGGGGCCGGACGTCACAGGTGTAAGTGACCACCAGGTCGGCCTTCTCGAGCGCGGCCACGCAGTCGTAGTCCTGATACACGCTCGTGCGCACCCGTGGATGTTCACCGAGCAGCTCCAGCAGCCGGAGCCGCGCGTAGTCGAAGTCGTGCCAGCGGCCGCCGCAGACCAACACGGCGTCCAGGCGGCCGGCCGGGCCCGCCACGGCTCAGTACTGGACGCGGGTGAGCAGCCCGCCGTCCACCACGAGGTTGACCCCGACGCAGAAGGAGCCGGTCCGCCCGAGCAGGAACGCCACCGCCGCGGCCACGTCCTCCGCGGTGCCGTAACGGCCGATCGGGAGCTTGGCGAGCACCTCCTCGTACACCTCCGGGCGGCTGGTGCGGATGGTCTCCCAGGCGCCGCCGGGGAAGTCGATCGGGCCGGGCGAGACGGTGTTGACGCGGATGCCGTTCGGCGCGAGGGCGTGCGCGAGGGCCGAGGCGTGCTGGACCACGGCTGCCTTGAGCGCGGAGTACGAGTTCGCTCCGGCCGGGCGCGCGGTGTCGGAGGCGTTGGTGGTGCCGATGGCGACGACGGCAGCCCGGTCGGAGGCCTCCAGGTGGGGCAGGGCCGCCTCGACGAGTCCCGCGAACGGGATCAGGTCGCCGCGCAGGCTGGCCTCCCAGGACTCGGGGCCCTTCACGTTGCCCGCCGACACGTTGGACACCAGCAGGTCCAGGCCGCCGAGTTCACCCGCCGCGCGCTGCACGAAGCCCGCGAGCGCGGCCGGGTCGGTGACGTCGACCGGTTCCGCGAACACCGTGGCGCCCTCGCCGCGCAGTTCAGCGGCGGCCTTGGCCAGGCCTTCCTCGCCGCGGGCGCACAGCGCCAGGGCACAGCCCTCGGCCGCCAGGGTGGTGGCGATCGCCCGGCCGATGCCCCGGCTCGCGCCGGTCACCAGCGCCTTCGCGCCTGTCAGTCCCAGATCCATCGATGTCACTCCTTTGTGATTGCCGAATGCGACTGCCGAATGTGACGACCGAATGCTGCTGCTGAAGAGGACCCGGTGCCTCAGTTGCCGGGAAGCTGTGAGAACGGCACCCGGTCCACCCGCGGCTCCGGCGGCAGCTTCAGCACCCGTTCGCCGATCAGGTTGCGCTGGATCTGGTCGGTGCCTCCGGCCAGCCGGTAGCCGGGGGCGCCGAGCAGGTGCTGCGCCCAGGCGAAGGTGCCCGCGTCCCCGGTGTCGGCGCTGATCCGCGCGCCCATCAGCTCGGCCGCGACCTGTCCTGTGCGGGTGAGGAGGTCGGAGGCCATGAGTTTGGTCAGCGACGCCTCCGGGCCCGGCCGGCCGCCGGCGGCGCTCGTCCTGGCGACGCGGTCCACGGTGGCCGCACGCAGGGCGGCGCGTACGTACAGGTCGGCGAGGCGCTGGCGGACCAGCGGGTCTTCGGTGCGGCCGAGGGAGCGGGCGAGTGCGAGGACGTCCGCGAACGTGCCGCCCTTGCGACGGTTGCCGCCGCCGGAGGCGGTCCGCTCGAAGGCGAGCGTGGTGGTGGCGACCTCCCAGCCCTGGCCCGGTCGCCCGATCCGCAGCCGGTCCGGAACACGGACGCCGCTGAGGAAGACCTCGTTGAAGGAGGCGCCGCCGCTCATCTGACGGATGGGGCGCACCTCCACGCCGGTGGCGTCCATCGGGACCAGGAAGGCGGTGATGCCGGCCTGTTTGACCACGTCCGGGTCGGTGCGGGCGAGCAGCAGACCGTAGTCGGCGAACTGAGCGCCCGAGGTCCACACCTTCTGACCGTCGATCACCCACTCGTCGCCTTCTTGGCGGGCACGGGTGCGCAGGGCCGCGAGGTCGGACCCGGCACCGGGTTCGCTGAAGAGCTGACAGGCCAGCAGGTCGGTGCGCAGGAACGCGCGCGCGTACGTGTCACGCTGCTCGGCCGTCCCGAACAGGGAGACGGCCATCGCGACCAGGCGAACGGTGACGCTGATCAGCTCGGTGGACGGCGGCACCTCGAAGACGGACTCCTCCTCGGCGAAGGTTGCCACATGGGCGGCGGTCAGGCCCGCGCCACCCTTGTCCTCGGGGAGGGCCAGTGCCTGGTACCCGGCGTCGAAGCGGGCGCGCTGGTAGACGCGGCAGCGCTCCAGGAGCAGGCGTTCCTCGTCCTCCGGGAGGTTGTGGAACACGGCGAGGTCGGCCGCCCCTGTGGCGGACTGCGGCGCCCGCGCCGGTTCGAGCACGCCGGCCAGCCACTGCCGGACCTGTGTGCGCCATGCGTCCGGATCGGGCTGGGACATGGCTCCTCCTCGGATACTTACCAGACGGCAGTTTGAGTAACGGTGATCGGGAGTACACCGCCCCCACCTCTGAAACTTGGGGAAATGACTCCGCCTGGAACCAGAGTGTTCCGCACTTTCTTGATAAACGCTACAGTCTCAGCATCTCCTCTCCCTTCGAATCGGGAGAGGCCCAGGAGCCGCCGGAGGAGCCATGTCGCTGCTGCCACTCGACCGTCGCGCCCAGGAGACACCCGACGAGCCCGCCCTGGCGGACGACCTGGGCGTGCTGTCCTGGTCGGGCCTCGCCGACCAGGTGGCGCGGGCGACTGCACGGCTGCTGGAGCTCGCGCCCGGCCCCGACGACCGGGTCGCAGTCCTCGGCGACAACGCGACCCCGACGCTGGTGGCCCATCTGGCGGGCCTACGTGCCGGAGTGGGGACCGTGGCCACATCCCGGAATCTCACGTCAGGCGAACTCGTCGACCAGATCATCGACGCGGGCGTGACCGGAATCATTGCCGGACCGGTCGGCGCGGGTGCCGCCCTCGACGCGGCCCGGGAACTGGGCCTTCCGGTCGTGATGCACGGAACCCCGGCAGTGGGGCACGCCTTCGCCTGGGACGCATGGCTCGCGGCCGCGCCCGCCGGGCGCACGGCCCCGACGGACCGGCCCGCCCGGCCTCCGCTCGTCTACACCTCGGGAACCACCGGACGGGCGCGCGGCACCGAGGTGCGCTGGGTGAGCGGCCCGGTTGCCGACAGCTCCGCCTACCTCGCCGCGATGGCCGCCCGGCCGGGATTCCCGCCGGGACCGCACCTGGTGTGCGGCCCGCTGCAGCACAACGCGCCGCTGACCTCGCTGCGGCATCTGACGGCCGGTCAGCCGGTCATCGTCCTCGGCCGGTACGACGCGGAGACGTTCCTCAGCCGTGTGCAGAGGTGGCGGGTCTCCTCGACGGTGATGGTGCCGACCCACTTCCAACGGCTGCTCGCCCTCCCGGAAGAGGTCCGCGGCCGCTACGACGTCTCCAGCCTGCGGCAGGTCTCGCACACCGGCTCCGCGTGCCCGCCGGACGTGAAGCGAGCCATGATCGAGTGGTTCGGCCCGGTGCTGACCGAGTCGTACGGCGCCAGCGAGGCGGGAACCGTCGCCCGCATCAACAGCACCGAGTGGCTGGCGCACCCGGGCTCGGTCGGGCGGGTCCGGCCCCCGTTCGAGGTCCTGGTCACCGACGACGCCGGGCGGCAACTGCCGCCCGGCGAACAAGGACTGCTGGCCTTCCGGGCCCCGGAGGACCAGGGCGTCCGCTACCACGCGGACCCGGACAAGACCAGGTCCGCCTACCTCTCCCCCGGCGTCTTCACGCTCGGCGACATCGGCTACGTCGACGCGCACGGCTACATCTTCATCACCGACCGGGCCGCGGACGTCGTGGTCTCCGGCGGCGTGAACCTGTACCCGGCCGAGAGCGAGGCGGTCCTGCGGCAGCACCCGGCGATCGCCGAGGTCGCGGTCATCGGCGTGCCCGATGCGGACTTCGGCGAGTCGCTGCGGGCGCTGGTCGTGGCCGCGGCCGACGAGCCGCCGACCGAGGACCTGGACCAGTTCTGCCGCGACCGTCTCGCCGCCTACAAGTGCCCGAAGTCGTACGAGTTCGTCCCCGAGCTGCTGCGCAACGCGATGGGCAAGCTCGACAAGCGTGCGATGCGGCGCCCCTATTGGAGCTCGGAACGGACCATCGCCGGCTGAGCCGACCCGCCCGTCCCTCACGCGTACGAAGGATCACCCATGACCGAACTCCTCCTCGTCCGGCACGGCCTCCCCCTGGCGGGCGTGTTCGACCCGGGGCTGTCGCCGGAGGGCAGCGCCCAGGCAGAGCGTCTCGCCGCCTGGCTCGTGCACGAGGAAGTCGACGCCCTGTACACCAGCCCGTTCCTGCGTGCCCGCGAGACGGTGGCTCCCCTGGAACGGCTCACCGGCATGACCGCCACCGTCCTCGACGACCTGCGCGAGTGGGACACCGACGTCTCCCACCCCTACATGCCACCGGAGCAGATCGGCGCGGAGGACCCCCGCGGGGCGGCACTCGCCGAGGGACGCTACGAGGACTTCGTGCCCGATCTGGACTGGGACGCCTTCCGTGCGCGAGCCGTACGGGCCATGGGCACCATCTTCGACGCCCAGCCCGGCGGGCGGGTCGCGGTCGTGTGCCACGGCGGGATCACAAACACCTACCTGGCGACAGTGCTCGGCCTGCCGACGATGTTCTGGTTCCATCCCGGCTACACGTCCGTCAGCCGGGTGCGGCGCATGCCCGGCGGCCGGATCGTTCTGCACTCGGTGAACGAAACGGCCCACATGATCGCCCGACGTGCCGTCGACGCGGCCGCCTGACCCCGTCCCACTCCCCAGGAGGTCCCGGCCATGCCCGGATCCGTCATCGTCGCCGGAGCAAGGACGCCCATCGGCAGACTCATGGGCGCCCTGAGCACGGTGTCCGCCGTCGACCTCGGCGCCCACGCCATCGGCGCGGCGCTGGCCGCCGTGCACCTGGACCCGGCAGCCGTGGGAGCCGTCGTCATGGGCCATGTCGTGCAGGCCGGGGCCGGCCCCAACCCGGCACGGCAGGCCGCGATCCGCGCCGGCATTCCGTTCTCCGTCCCCGCGAGCACCGTCAACAAGCTCTGTCTGTCCGGTCTGCATGCCATCGCCCTGGCCGACCTCATGATCGCCTCCGGCCGGCACGAGGTGGTCGTCGCCGGTGGCATGGAGTCCATGTCGGGCGCCCCGCACCTGCTGCGCGGATCACGCACCGGCTGGAAGTACGGCTCGACCACGGTGGAGGACGCCCTCGACCGTGACGCCCTCGTCTGCGCCTTCGACGACGAGTCCATGGGTGCGGCCACCGAGCGCTATCAGCAGCCGTACGCCCTGACGCGCGAGGAGCAGGACGAGTACAGCGCGCTGTCCCATCAACGGGCCGCCCAGGCGCAGGAGTCGGGTGCGCTGCGCGAGGAGATCATCCCCGTCACCGTGGCCGGACGCCGAGGCGAGACGGTGGTCGACACCGACGAGGGCGTGCGACCGGGGAGCACCGCAAAGAGCCTGGGCCGGCTCAAGCCGGCCTTCTCCGGCGCGGGCACCATCACCGCGGGCAACTCGTCGCAGCTGTCCGACGGCGCCGCGGCCGTCGTCGTGATGAGCGCGCAGCGCGCCCGCCGGGAGGGCCTGACCCCGCTCGCCGAGATCGGCGCCTACGGCACGGTCGCGGGCCCCGACCCCTCACTGCTCGTCCAGCCGGCCGGCGCGGTCCGCGACGCCCTGTCCCGGGACGGCCGGCTCAAGTGCGCCGATCTGGACCTGTTCGAGATCAACGAGGCGTTCGCCTCGGTGGCCCTGGCCTCCGTACGGGAGCTGGACATCCCCCTGGACAAGGTGAACGTCAACGGCGGCGCGATCGCGCTCGGGCACCCGGTCGGCATGACCGGAGCCCGGCTGGTGCTGACCCTCGCGACCGAACTGCGACGGCGCGGAGGCGGCAGCGGAGCAGCGGCCCTGTGCGGGGGCGGCGGCCAGGGCGACGCGCTGCTGCTTCATGTGCCGACGCAGGCCTGAACCCCGGAGCTGACCCACCATGAACGACCAACTGCCCGCCTGGACGACCCTCACCGTGACGACCCGCACCCCCGCCGCCGACGGCGTCGTCTCCCTCACCCTGCGCCGCCCCGACGGCGGTGTGCTTCCCGCCTGGACGCCGGGCGCCCACATCGACGTACTCCTGGAGGGCGACGACGGTGAAGAGGGCGGCCTGATCCGCCAGTACTCCCTGTGCGGGCGCCCGGCCGACCGTGCGGGCTGGCAGATCGCCGTGCTGCGCGAGCCGCGGGGCCGTGGCGGCTCCGCATACGTCCACGACCATCTGCGCGAAGGCACCACAGTGCGGGTCCGCGGGCCGCGGAACACCTTCCCGTTGCGACCCGCCGCACGCCATCTGTTCATCGCCGGCGGCGTCGGCATCACACCCATACTTCCCATGGTCGAGGCCGCCGAGGCGGCGGGAGACGACTGGCTTCTGCTGTACGGCGGCCGCACCCGCGCCTCCATGGCGTTCCTCGACCGCCTCGCCCCGCACGGGGACCGCGTGCTCATCCGTCCGCAGGACGAGTACGGCCTGCTGGACCTCGCCGCCCACCTCGGCGTACCCGAGGAGGGCACCCTGGTGCACGCCTGCGGGCCCGAACCCCTCCTGCTGGCGGTGCAGGAGCAGTGCGCGGGCTGGCCCCCCGGCACGCTGGGCGTCGAGCGGTTCGCCCCGACGCAGCCAAACGGGTCCGGCCCGGCCGAGGCCTTCGAACTGGAGCTCGCTCGTTCCGGACTCACCCTCACCGTGCCGTCGGACCGCTCGGTACTCGAAACCGTCGAGGAGGCAGGCGTCGCGGTGGACTTCTCGTGCCGGGAAGGCACGTGCGGCACCTGTGAGACGGACGTACTGGACGGCAAACCCGACCATCGCGACTCGCTGCTGAGCGAGGACGAGCGGGCCGCCGGCGACACGATGCTCATCTGTGTCTCCCGCTCGTGCGGGCCTCGCCTGGTCCTCGACCTGTGACAGCGATCACCTCCAGCAATTTACTAGGACGTCCTAGTATCTCTGGCGTCAGCAATACCCCCGTTCCGTCCGGGAAGGCCCTCATGAGCGATCTGCACCGGCCCGTGCACCCTGTTCGCCTGGTCACCGCTTCAGCTCTGTTCGACGGGCACGACGCGTCGATCAACATCATGCGGCGGATCTTCCAGTCCCAGGGTGCCGAGGTGATCCACCTGGGCCACAACCGGTCAGTGCGGGAGGTCGTGGACGCGGCGCTGGAGGAGGATGAAGGAGAAGTACGGCGCGGGCGAGCGCAGCCAGAAGCTGAAGTACCACGTCCAGACCTCCGGCCGCTCGCTGCACGCCCAGGAGATGGACTTCAACGACATCCGCACCACCCTTCAGGCACTCATCGCGATCTACGACAACTGCAACAGCCTGCACACCAACGCCTACGACGAGGCCGTCACCACCCCCACCGAGGATTCCGTCCGCCGCGCCCTGGCCATCCAGCTGATCATCAACCGGGAGTGGGGCCTGGCGATGAACGAGAACCCGCTGCAGGGGTCGTTCATCATCGACGAACTCACCGACCTGGTCGAGGAGGCCGTCCTGGACGAGTTCGAGCGGATCAGCGAGCGCGGCGGCGTGCTCGGCGCGATGGAGACCGGCTACCAGCGCGGCCGTATCCAGGACGAGTCGATGCTCTACGAACAGCGCAAGCACGACGGCACCCTGCCCCTCATCGGCGTCAACACCTTCCGCAAACCCCACGCCGACACCGCCGAGCCCGGCGCCATCGAACTCGCCCCGCGCCACCGAGGAGGAGAAGCACTCCCAACTGGCGCGCGTACAGGACTTCCAGGCCCGACACCAGGAGCCGGCCCACGCCGCCCTGGCCGCCCTCAAGGACGCGGCGGTGGGCGGCGACAACGTCTTCGCCGTCCTCATGGACGCCGCCCGCGTCTGCTCACTGCAGCAGGTCACCGACGCCTTCTTCGAGGTCGGCGGCCAATACCGCCGCAACGTCTGACCACTACCACTGACCGGACAGGACAGGACATCACATGGACTCCGTCACCCGTCTCGGCGTCGTCGGCTGCGGCCTCATGGGCTCCGGCATCGCCGAAGTCGCCGCCCTGGGCGGCCTCGACGTCCGTGTCGCCGAAGCCACCCCCGACGCCGTCGAGCCAGGCCGCCGTCGAGTCACCGCCTCCCTCGACCGAGGCGTGCAGCGCGGCAAGATCACCGAGGAACAGCGCGACCAGGCCCTCGCCCGGCTCTCGTTCACCCACGACCTCAGTGACCTGTCCGACCGTCAATTTGTCGTCGAGGCCGTCGCCGAGAACCGCGAGATCAAGACCGACGTCCTGCGCTCCCTGGACAAGGCGGTCGAAGACCCCGCGGCGATCCTGGCCACCAACACCTCCTCCATCCCCGTCGTCGATCTCGCCGTCGCCACCGAGCGGCCCGGCCAGGTCATCGGCATGCACTTCTTCAACCCCGTTCCAGTACAGAGGTTGGTCGAGCTCGTTCCCGCCCTCACCACCAGCCCGGACACCGTGCAGCGCACCCGCGACCTGGCCACGCAACTCGGCAAGCAGCCCATCCAGGCACCCGACCGCTCCGGCTTCGTCGTCAACGCCCTCCTCGTGCCCTACCTGCTCAGCGCGGTCCGGATGGTGGAGTCCGGCGGGGCCCGGCCCCAGGACATCGACCAAGGCATGGAACTCGGCTGCGCCCACCCCATGGGCCCGCTCCGCCTGCTCGACCTGATCGGCCTGGACACCGCCCAAGCCGTCGCCGAGTCGATGTACGAGGAGTTCAAGGAACCGCTGTACGCCCCGCCGGCACTATTGCGCCGCATGGTCGCCGCAGGCCACCTCGGCCGTAAGAACGGCCGCGGCTTCTACGCGTACGACGCCTGAACAAAGGCCGGCCGCCCACAAAACCCAGGTCTGCCCCGTACCGTCGTGACGCTACGTGATGGGTACAGAACTCCTCACTCGGACTTCGAAGTGGAGGCATAGGGGGCGCACGCACACTCCACCCCCGAACTATGTAGTCCCACCACATGTCCGCCTGACCTGCCTCTTCCTACGGTGTGCCGACACGTACCCGTCCCCATCGCACACGAGGAAGTGGCGCACATGGCCTCCGCAGCATCCGCTCCACCGACGCCCGGCACCCCCGCCAGTCTCAAGCGCATCGTCGCCGCCAGCCTCATAGGCACCACCATCGAGTGGTACGACTTCTTCCTCTACGGTTCCGCCGCCGCGCTCGTCTTCAACAAGCTGTTCTTCCCGGACTCGGACCCCCTCGTCGGCACCTTGCTGTCGTTCCTCACGTACGCCGTCGGATTTGCCGCCCGTCCGCTGGGCGCACTGGTCTTCGGGCACTACGGCGACCGGATCGGACGTAAGAAACTGCTGGTGCTGAGCCTGCTGATGATGGGTGGGGCGACCTTCGCGATCGGGTTGCTCCCGACGCACGCGACGGTGGGAGCCGCCGCTCCGGTGCTGCTCACCACCCTGCGTCTGGTCCAGGGCTTCGCGCTGGGCGGCGAGTGGGGCGGGGCCGTACTGCTGGTGTCCGAGCACGGGGATGCCCGACGGCGCGGATTCTGGGCCTCGTGGCCGCAGACCGGGGCGCCCGCCGGGCAGCTGCTCGCAACCGGTGTGCTGTCCGCGCTGACAGCCCTGCTGTCGGACGACGCCTTCGTGTCCTGGGGCTGGCGGATCCCGTTCCTGCTCTCCGGCGTGCTGGTGATCGTCGGTTTGTGGATTCGTCTGTCTGTCGATGAATCACCCGTGTTCCAGCAGGCGTTGGCCCAGGCCGAGGCCCGCAAGGCCGACCGGGCCGCTGAGGCCGAGAAGCTGCCGATCGTGTCGGTGCTGCGCCACCACTGGCGGGACGTGCTGATCGCGATGGGCGCGCGCATGGCGGAGAACATCAGCTACTACGTGATCACCGCGTTCATCCTCGTCTACGCCACCACGTCGGCCGGTGTCTCCAAGCAGACCGCGCTCAACGCGGTGCTGATCGCGTCGGCCGTCCACTTCGCGGTCATCCCGGCCTGGGGCGCGCTGTCGGACCGGGTGGGCAGGCGTCCGGTGTATCTGCTGGGCGCGGTCGGCGTCGGGCTGTGGATGTTCCCGTTCTTCTCCCTCATCGACACCGGCGGCTTCGGCAACCTGATCCTCGCGGTCACCGTGGGCCTGGTGCTGCACGGCGCGATGTACGCGCCCCAGGCCGCCTTCTTCTCCGAGATGTTCGCGACCCGGATGCGCTACTCCGGTGCCTCCATCGGCGCCCAGTTCGCCTCGGTCGCCGCGGGCGCGCCCGCCCCGCTGATCGCCACGGCGCTGCTGTCCGACTACGACAGTTCCACCCCGATCGCCCTGTACGTCATCGCCGCGGCCGTCCTGACGGTCCTGGCGGTGGGCGTGGCCAAGGAGACCCGTCACCGGGACCTGGCCGACGTCGAGCCTGCCGCGGACGCCGAACCGGCGACGGCTGCGGCGGCGGACGCGCGCACCGTGTGACCCTCAGGAAGCCGTCCCCCCGTACGCCTCGCGTACGGGGGTTCAGTTCTGTGCGGGCGCCGACAACCGGTGCAGCCGCAGGGCGAGTTGGATCTCCAGTGCGCGGGCGGGGCTCTGCCAGTCGTCGCCCAGGAGACGGGCGACACGCTCCAGGCGCTGGGCCACGGTGTTGACGTGGACGTGGAGTTCGTCCTTGGTGCGGGCCGGGCTCATGCCACAGGTGAAGTAGGCGTCGATGGTGCGTACGAGGTCGGTGCCGCGCCGTTCGTCGTAGGCGACGACCTGTCCGATCGTGCGGTCCACGAATCCGGCGATGTCGCGGTCCCCGGCGAGCAGCAGGCCGAGGAAGCCGAAGTCCTCTGCTGCGGCCCCGTCGCCTGAGCGGCCGAGCAGGCGCAGGGCCTCCAGGCAGCGCCGGCCCTCCGCGTAGGCCGCGGTCACGGTTTCGGGGTGGGCGGCGAGGTCCTGGACGGGCGCGGAGGCGCCGACGGTGACCGCCTCGTGGACCGCCGTGCCGAGCTGGTGGGCGGTCGTTCGGGCCAGGTCGGCGGCGATGTCGCCGGGCGTCAGCGGCAGCAGCAGGACGGTGCCGCCGTCGCGCGCGGCGGCCAGGCCGTGCCGGGTCGCGGCGAGGTGCGAGGCAGCGGACCACAGGCGCCGACGCGCGGCCGCCTCCTGGTCGGCGTCGGGTGCGGTGCCGTCGAGTCGGGCGGCGAGCACGACGTGGGTGGCGTCGAGGTCCGCGTGCAGCCGCGAGGCACGCTCGCGCAGCAGGCGCGGGTCGCGGTCGCGGGCGTCGAGGAGGTCGTCCAACAGCTCGCCGCGGACGCGCTGTTCGGCTTCGGCGGCCGAGCGTCTGGCGAGCAGCAGCAGCGAGGTGACCATCGCGGCCCGCTCCAGGGTGAGCTGGTCGACGGGGTCGAGGCCGGGGTGACCGCGCAGGACGAGCGCGCCGAGCAGTTCACCGCCGGCCGTCACGGCGGCGATCCAGTCGTCCTCGTGGCACACTGCGTGCCCTTCGGCACGGGACGCCTCCAGAGGTGCCGACGGCGCGTCGACGGCCTCGGTGAAGTCGACGGTGCCGTCGAGGACCTGGGAGACGGCCGCGGCCACGTCGTGCACCCCGCCACCGCGCAGCACGAGCTCGGCGAGCCGGTCGTGGACGTCGGAGGCGCGCTCGATGACTCCGCTGCGGTCGCGGATGATCTCGTTGGCCCGCTCAAGGCCGGCGAGGGCCGAGCGCGTCTCGGTGAGGAGGTTCGCGGTGTCGATGGCGGCCGCGGCGAGCGCCGCGAACGAACCGAGCAGGGCGATCTGCTCGCGTTCGAAGACCCGGGCGCGCCGGTCGGCCGCGAACAGGACGCCGATGACGTGGTGGCCCAGCATCAGGGGCACGCCGAGGATGGCGACCAGGCCCTCGTCCCGCACACCGCTGTCGATGATGTGCGTGTGCTGGAAGCGGTCGTCCTTGAAGTAGTCGTCGGTGACGTACGGACGGGCGGTCTGGGCCACGAGTCCGCCGAGCCCCTCCCCCAGGCCGAGCCGCAGCTGCTGGAAGCGGGCGGCGACCGAGCCCTCGGTCACCCGCATGTAGGTGTCCCCGCGGTCCGGGTCGTTCAGGCTGAGGTAGGCGACGTCCGTGCCCAGCAGTGACCGGGCGCGCTGCACGATCGCCTGCAGTACGGAGTCCAGGTCCCGCAGACCCGCGAGGTCGTGGGCCGTCTCGAAGAGCGCGGACAGCTCGGCCTCCCGGCGGCGCCGCCCCTCCAGGTCCGCGCGCACACGCAGCGCGAGCAGCTTGGCGTGTTCGAGCGCGGCGATCGCCTCGGCCGACCGCCCCTCGGCGCGCGCCAGCAGCACGGGCTGCTCGTAGGCGTCGGAGGACGCGCCCCTGGCCAGCAGCTCCAGGAACGGCGTCTCGGCGCCGGTGAGCGCCGGACCGGCCGCTTCGGCGTCGGTGCGCTCGGCGGACTGCACGTGATCGCGAGACATGTTCACAGGATTCCTCATCCCACGGCCGCCCCGTCAGCCCTGTGGACAACTCCTGGACGCATGGATGCCTGCCTGGTCAGTGGGCGGTCCAGCCGCCGTCGAGCACGAGCGAGGTGCCGGTCACGAAGGAGGCGTGCGGGCTGCACAGATAGGCCACGGCCTCGGCGACCTCCTCCGGCTCGATCAGCCGCTTGACGGCGCTGTCCTGCAGCAGTACCTCCGCCAGGACGCGGTCCGCAGGTACGCCGTGTGCCTGTGCCTGGTCCGCGAGCTGCTTCTCGACCAGTGGGGTGCGCACATAGGCGGGGTTCACACAGTTCGAGGTGACGCCGTGGGGTGCGCCTTCGAGGGCGGCGGTCTTGGACAACCCCTCCAGTCCGTGTTTGGCGGCCACATAGGCCGACTTGTAGGCCGAGGCGCGCAGTCCGTGGACGGAGGACACGTTGACGATGCGGCCCCACCCCTGCCCGTACATGTGGGGCAGTGCTCCGCGGACGAGGCGGAACGGTGCCTCCAGCATCACGGTGAGCACGGTGTGGAAGACGTCGGGCGGGAACTCCTCGATGGGGCGCACCAGTTGCAGCCCGGCGTTGTTGACGAGGACGTCCGTGCCGGCGGCGGCGTGCTCGGCCGCGTCGAGGTCGGTGAGATCGAGGACGTGCGGTTCGACGGCACCCGCGAGGCCCCCGGCCTGCTCGGCGAGCGACTCCAGTCCCGTGGCGTCCCGGTCGACCGCTCTGACCTTGGCCCCGGCGGCCGCGAGGCGCAGCGCGCAGGCGCGGCCGATGCCACCGGCGGCACCGGTGACGAGCGCGGTGCGGCCGCCGAGATCGAGGGAGGAGGCGTGGGGAGGCGGGAGGGCGCTGGGCGGGGTCATGTGCCGACCCTAAGCAGCACCCCCGTCTGCCCACATATGGTCACGCCCCATACTTCATTCAGAACTCATAGCGTCAAACCATGTGGGTTCGCCGGACAGCGCCTGCTTGATCCGGAAGTGGTGGTACTCGGTCAGTGGGGGCAGCGCGTCGAGCGCGAACCAGCCGACCTGCAGGGACTCGTCGTCGTTCACCCGGGCCTCGCCGCCCACCGCCCGCGCACGGAAGCAGATGTCCATGAACTGGCAGATGTCGCCGTTGGGATAGGTGACCGGCCCCCCGGACCGCACCGCGACCACGCGTTCGACGACGCACTGGACGCCGGTCTCCTCGTACACCTCCCGCACGACTGCGGCAGCGGGCTGCTCGCCCGGGTCGGGGATGCCCGAGATCAACGCCCATTCGAGGTTGTCCGAACGCTGACCCAGCAGGATCCTGCCCTCGTCGTCGAAGACGACGGCACTGACGCCGGGGAGCCAGAGCAGCTGGTGGCCCGAGGTGGCCCGGATCTCGCGGATGAAGTCAGGAGTTGCCATGACACCGACCCTAAAGGGCCGGTGCCCAGGCACCCGGCGCATTTCACGGGGCGTGCGCCGGGCGTACGGTTACACGCTCCGGGCGCGCCGCCCGCGCACACCGGCGCCGATCGCCCACCCGAGCCCGCCCGCGGCGACCAGCACCAGGGCCATCTCCGGCAGGATTCCCAGCCGCGTGGCAGGCGTCTCGCTCGACCGCAGCGGCACCTTCTGGACCAGGTGGGCCGCGACGAACATGCCGGTCTTCTGCGTGATCTTCCCGTCCGGCATGATGATCGCGCTGACGCCGCTGGTCACCGGCACGGTGACGGTCCGGCTGTGTTCGACGGCGCGGACGCGGGACATGGCGAGCTGCTGGTAGGTCATCTCGCTGCGGTCGAAGGTCGCGTTGTTGCTCGGTACGGAGATGATCTGCGCCCCGTCGGTGACCTCGGAGCGCACGGCCCAGTCGAAGGCCGCTTCGTAGCAGGTGACCAGGCCGACCTTGGCGTGGTCCATGGTGAACACCCCGGGCTTGGTGCCCCGGCTGAAGTCCTGGCGAACCATCGAGGTCCAGTTGCTGTTGATCGCGCCGATGAGCGAGCGCAGCGGCAGGTACTCGCCGAACGGCTGGATCTGCCGCTTGTCGTACGTGTCGAGGGGGCCCTTCCTGGGGTCCCACAGGATCTGCTCGTTGTACAGCTTGCCGTCCCGCTGGACGACACCGCCGACCGAGATGGGCACGCCGATCGCCTTGGCCGCGCCGTCGATGACGGCGTACGCGTCGGCGTTGTCGAAGGGGTCGACGTCGGAGGAGTTCTCCGGCCACAGCACGAAGTCGGGCTTGGCGATCTTGCCCGCCTTGACCTCGGCGGCCAGGCGCCGGGTCTCGCGCGCGTGGTAGTCGAGCACGGCCCGTCGCTGGGCGTTGAACTCCAGCCCGGAGCGCGGCACGTTGCCCTGGATGACCGCGACGGTCGCGGAGCCGTCCTCGGCCTTGTCGCTGACCAGCGAGCCGGCGGCGACCGCGCCCACCACCGGCACGGCCACGCTCAGCAGGGCGACGGCCGCTGCCGACCGCCGGACCTCCCGGGTGCGCCGGGCATCCAGGGCCAGCCGTACGACCTCGTACAGGCCGAAGCCGCACAGGACGACCGCGAAGCCCAGCACCGGGGTGCCGCCCACCGCGGCGAGCGGCAGGAAGACGCCGTCGGCCTGACCGAACGCGACCTTGCCCCAGGGGAAGCCGTTGAACGGCACACGCGCGCGTGCGGCCTCGCCCGCGATCCACACCGCGGCCGCCCACACCGGCCACGCCGGCAGCTTCGACACCACGGTGACGCCCGCGCCGACCAGCGCGACGAAGATCGCCTCGATCGCCACCAGCGCCAGCCAGGGTCCTGGGCCGACCTCCACGCCGGTCCACACGAGCAGCGGCAACAGGAAGCCGAGGCCGAACAGGTAGCCGAGACCGAGGCCCGCCTTCCAGCTGCGGCCACGAAGGACCCAGCCGAAGCCGGCGAAGGCCGGGACGGCCAGCCACCACAGGGTGCGCGGCGGGAAACTGACGTAGAGCAGCACTCCGAAGAGCGCCGCGGCGAGAGCCGGAACGAGGCGTACGAGGCGCGCCGGACGCGATGCGGGCGCGGCCTGCGGCTGCAACTGGTCCGACTCGTCCACGGAGGTTGCGGTGACGGTCACCCCGGGAGTGTACGGCCGGTGACCTTGCCCCGGACAGCGCGGTCCGTATGGCAGCACAGGCCGCTGCGCGCCGCAGCCGCCGCATCGTTCCTGCGCAACTCGGTCCAACTCATCCACAAAACGTCCATCAGCCGTTACGGTGTGCCCAGCCACAGTCGCCCGGCCGGTCACGGCCTCGGCGACCTGGGTCGTGCGAGGTCGGGGGGCTTCGGTCGCGTTCGGGGGGCTGGGTGGTTTCCATAGGCATGACGTCTGATGCCGGTCCTGGGGAGGGCGGCGCGAGACGAAACGTTTCTGACGCAGTGGGCGTGGTGGTGCTCGGCGCTTCTGCCACCTGGTCGCTGATCACGGCGACCGTGCACGAGGGCCGGCCGGAGGGCGTGCTGCTCGCAGTGCTGGCCGTGGCCGCCGGCTACGCGGCCGGGCGGATCTGCGGGGCGCTGCTGCCGGTGGCCGCGCCCTGTGCCGGAGCGCTGGCCGGAATCGGCCTGGCGGTGGCCGTTCCGCACCTCGCCCCGGGTCCTCAGATCGTCGCGCCGCTCGGACACGCAGGTGCCACCGCCGCGCTGCTCACGCTGTGTGCCGGTGCGACGTGCTGCGCGGCCTGGGCCGCCGAGTCGCCGCCCCTACGGTTCGCGATGGGCACGCTGGCGGTCGGGATCACGGTGACCGCGGCCGCCCTCGGCTCGACCAGCGGATTCGTCACCTGCACGGCCGTGCTGCTGTGCTCGCTCGCCGCCGGACGGATGCACAGCCGTGGCCTGGGCATCGCGGGCCTCGCCCTGGTCGCGGCTCTGGTGGCCGGCCTGACCTGGGCCGTCGCCGGAAACGCCCTGCCCGAGGGACTCACCACGTCTCTGGAAGGGCAGCTCACCCAGCACCGGATCCAGCTGTGGCAGGACGCCCTGCATCTGGCACATCGCAACGCCGCCCTGGGGGTGGGCCCGGAGCGCTTCGGTGAACTGAGCACCACGGCGACCCGGACCCTGTTCTCGGACGGCAAGCCGCACTCGGCCGTACTGCAGCAGGCGGCCGAGCAGGGTGTCGTCGGCGTGGTCCTGCTGGGGGCGTCCCTCTGCTGGGTGCTGCACGCGCTGTGGCGCTCCCCGCGCCCCACCCCGGTCGTGCTCACCGCGGGTGCGGCTCTGACGGCGCTCGCGGCGATCGCCGCGGTCTCCAACGCGTTGAGCTTCACCGCAGTGTCGGTCGGTGCGGGCCTGCTCGCGGGCCTGGCCACGGCCCGCCCGCTCGCCGAGGAGTCACCACCGCAGAAGGTGGACGTACGCCCGCGCGGTGACCGGCTGACGCCGTGACGACGAGGCTCAGTGCAGCGCGCCGGTGGTGCCCGGCCGCAGTCGGTCGCTGATGACCCGGACGGCTGTCTCGGCGTTGTCCACGGTGATCGTGAACGTGTGACCGTCCCACAGGCGCAGGACGACGCCCTCGCCGCGCCGCACCACGACTGCGGTGCCCTTCTCGGGCCGCCAGCGGTAGCCCCAGCCGCCCCACTGGCGCGGGTTCACGTGCGCCGCGAACTCGGCGCCGGCGACATGGGAGAGAGGGATCTTGCGGCGCGGCACACCGATGTGTCCGCAGCGCACCTCAAGGCATTCCTTGTCGAGCTTCAGATCGACGTGCAGGAAGGCGAGCGTGCCGAAGAGGACCAGCAGTCCGGCGGCAATGCAGCCGACGACGGCCATGACGAGCGGGGCGATGCCCGATGTCCAGGCGGAGTCGACGGCGAGCTCGATGCCGAGCGCCATGACGGCCACGCCGGCGACCGCGGGCAGCCACTGGACCCGCTTGGTGGCGTGTCCGGTCCAGACATCCGGATGCTTGGCGTTCTCGCCGTGGGGGTGGTCCCTCATGGCTACGAGGTTACTCATGTTTCGCTGCGCGGGCACCGGGTCGCGGAGAGTGAACCCTGCCCATATGCCGCCCGGCCGATGGCATCCGTTTCATGGCGTCCGTTTCATGGCGCCCGTTTCATGGCGTCCGCTCAGCGCGCGGGGCTGACCGCCTGGAGCAGTCGGCCTTCCTCGTAGGCCAGGGCGGGCGGTATGAGTGCACCCTCTCGGCCGCTCAGCAGCACCGTCAGGGTTCCGGTGGCCGGTGCCCCGGGTGCGGGCTGCTCGCCGAGGCGGCGCAGGGCCTGGGCGGCTACGGCGCCTGCGGACCCGTGCAGCACGAGCGGCGGGAAGCCGGGCTGCTGCACGGCGGCACGGATCCGCTCGGCGACGAGTTCGTAATGGGTGCAGCCCAGGACGACGGTCGTTACATCGTCGGGGGTCAGCGCGGCGGCCGCCGCGACGGCTGCGTCGATTGCGGCCTCGTCGGCGTGTTCCACCGCCTCGGCGAGCCCGTGGCAGGGCACCTCGGCGACCGTCACCCCGCCGGCGAACTGTGCGATGAGATTGCACTGGTACGGGCTGCCGGTGGTGGCGGGCGTCGCCCAGATCGCGAAGGGGCCGCCGCCGGCCGCGGCCGGCTTGATCGCCGGGACCGTGCCGATGACCGGCAGGTCGGGTTCGAGGCGGGCGCGCAGGGCGGGCAGGGCGTGCACGGTCGCCGTGTTGCAGCCGACGATCAGGGCGTCGGGCCCGTGTGCGGCGGCGGCCTCGGCCACGGCCAGGGCACGCTCGGTCAGGTCCTGGGGGGTCCTGGGTCCCCAGGGCATTCCGTCGGGGTCCAGGGAAAGCACCAGATCTGCGTCGGGCCGCAGACGCCGTACCGCGGCGGTGGCCGCGAGCAGACCGATTCCGGAGTCCATGAGCGCGATCTTCACCCGGCCACGATAGACGATGGGCCCTTGCGGGCCGGTCCGGTGGGGCAGACTGCGCAAGTGAGCGCCATCGCGTGGACCGCCGCCCTATCACTCGCCGCCTGGCTGTGGCTGTTGCTCTGTCAGGGCTTCTTCTGGCGCACGGACGTCAGGCTGCCGCCCCGCGAGGATCCTGCCGACTGGCCGTCCGTCGGTGTCGTCGTCCCCGCGCGCGACGAGGCCGCCGTACTGCCCGCGAGTCTGCCGTCCCTGCTCGCCCAGGAGTATCCGGGCCGGGCGGAGATCTTCCTCGTCGACGACGGCAGCTCGGACGGCACCGGAGACCTGGCCCGCGAACTGGCGGCGGCGCACGGTGGGCTGCCCATGACGGTCGGCTCACCCGGCGAACCGCCCCCCGGCTGGACGGGCAAGCTGTGGGCCGTACGGCATGGCATCGGCCTGGCACGCGCGCGTGAGCCCGAATATCTGCTGCTGACGGACGCGGACATCGCGCATGCGCCGGACAGCCTGCGGGAGTTGGTCGCCGCTGCGCGCAGCGGCGGCTTCGACGTCGTCTCGCAGATGGCTCGGCTGAGGGTGGAGAGCGTGTGGGAGCGGCTCGTGGTGCCGGCCTTCGTCTATTTCTTCGCCCAGCTGTACCCGTTCCGGCGCATCGGCGGGAAAGGGACGCGGACGGCCGCCGCGGCGGGCGGCTGCGTGCTGCTGCGTACCGAGGCGGCCGACCGGGCGCGGATCCCTGACGCCATCCGCCACGCCGTCATCGACGACGTGGCGCTCGCGCGCGCGGTCAAGGGCACTGGCGGTCGCGTCTGGCTGGGGCTGGCCGAGCGGGTGGACAGCGTGCGGCCCTATCCACGGCTGCACGACCTGTGGCGCATGGTGTCACGCAGCGCGTACGCACAGTTGCGGTACAACCCGCCGCTGCTCCTCGGGACGGTCCTCGGGCTGGCCCTGGTGTACCTGGCCCCGCCCGCGGCCCTGGTGGCGGGGGCGGCCACCGGGGACGGGCCGGCCGGGATCCTCGGCGGTCTCGCGTGGCTGGTGATGGCGGGGACGTACGTCCCCATGCTCCGCTACTACCGCCAGCCGCTGTGGCTCGCTCCCCTGCTGCCGGTCACCGCCTTCCTCTATCTCCTCATGACGGTCGATTCCGCGGTGCAGCACTACAGGGGACGCGGTGCGGCCTGGAAGGGCCGCACCTACACGCGCCCGGACACCGTCGCGGACGAGCGCCCTCTCTAGAGCGCTCGCTTTCCGTCCGCGGGGCTCACTTCCTGCCGGGGGTCCAGTTCATGCCCCATCCGTAGGCGTAGTCGACGGTCCGCTGGGGGCTCACCCCGCGCTCGGGCACCAGGTAGCGGGCCTCGCGCTGGACGACCAGGTCATTGCCCGTGTTGGTGATCAGGGCGAGGGCGCAGACGGTGGAGGGAACGGTGCACTCGTCGAGCGAGAAGTCGATCGGGGCACCGAACTGCGGCTGCAGGGTGACCGTCGCGTGCAGGTCGGCGAAGGATCGCGCGCCTTCGTAGATGGTCACGAAGACGAGGATCCGCCTGAAGTCCTGCTTGTGGTCGAGGTTGACGGTGAGGTTCTCACCGCTCGCGACGGCGCCCGTGCGGTCGTCGCCGTCCAGGTGGATGTACGGCGGCCGGTTCAGGGCTCCGAAGGAGTTGCCGAGGGCTTGTACGACGCCCTTGCTGCCGTCGGCGAGTTCGAACAGGGCGCACAGATCGAGGTCGAGGTCCGCGTGCATGGCGACCGCGCGGCCACGTTTGCTGCCCCATCCCGAGAACTGCTTGCGCACCTCCCAGTTGAGGTTCACGCGCATCGAGCCCGAGGTGCCGCCCTGCTTGGCCAGCGAGACCGAGGGGGCCGCCTTGGTGAGCGTCACCTTGGTCAGCCGGACCGGCTGCGTGGGAGGCGCCTGCGGCGGAGGGGGCTGCACGGCGGCCGGGGGCGTGACCGGCGGAGGCATGGTCATGGGGGGCGCGGCGGGAGGCGGCATGTTCACAGGCGGGGCGACGGGCGGGGGCATGGTCGCGGACGGAGGGGCCGGGGGCGGGGGCGCGGGAGCTGCGGCGGGCGGAGTGTGCTGCGGTTCGTCGACCGCGATCCCGAAGTCCGTGGCCAGACCTTCGAGTCCGCTGCCGTAGCCCTGGCCGACGGCGCGGAACTTCCAGGCGCCTTGGCGGCGGTAGAACTCGCCGAGTACGAAAGCGGTTTCGACGCCGGCACCCGTGCTGTCGAATCGGGCCACCACACCGCCCTGGGCGGCGTCGCGAACCTCGATGTAGAGGTCGGGAACCTGTCCGAACGTACCGCCGTCCGCCGACGCGGCGAGGACGACGGTCTCGATGGCGGGCTCCACGCGCGCGAGGTCGACAAGGAGACTGTCGACGACGCGGCCGTCCCCGTTGTGCTTGCCCTCGTACCGGACCGCGCCGGAGACGTGCGCCGGCTGGTTGTAGAAGACGAAGTCGCCGTCGGAGCGGACCTTGCCGCCCACGAGCAGAAGTGCCGAGGCGTCCGTGTCCGGAACGCCGGGTCCTGAACGCCAGCCCAATTCCACCCTCAGTGCCGTCGTCGGCACCGGCGTATTCGATCCTTTCGGCATTGACATGTCCGCCCCCATCACGTGTCACCGTGCCAGTCCGTGTCCCGGCAGCCCTTCAGGTACTCCATCCGCACAACCTATTCCCCGGGACCACGAACTCCCACGAGGAGCACAGGGTTACCTGTGGCCAACCGCTGGTAACCCGCCCGGAACTCGGCATTTACACGACCTGAACCTCGTTGGGCGCCCTTTTTTGCCAAGTTCGCTCGCATTGGGGATCCCGCGTCACTGCCGACACTGAAAACAACCCTCTTATCGGTCTCCCCAACTAGCACATCGAGGGCTTAACTTATGTGCCATGACCTCCCCCCGCTCCACCTTTGGCGGCGGCTACTACTCCGCCTTCCCGGACACTCCGATCTACGACAGGCTCGTGGCCGAGCGGGGCACCCCGCAGATCGCTCCGATCCGGGTCCCCGCCGCGTACGACGCGCCGGGCAGCTATCTGCCGGCCCTGCCGTCGGCACTCCCCGCCCTTCCGGCGGGTCCCTCCCAGCCCTCCTACGGCTATCCGCAGGCGCAGCAGCCGGCTCCGCTGCAGCATGCGCCCGCGGCGTACATCCCTCAGCAGGCCATGGCGCCTCGTGGCTATCCCGGACCGCAGCAGCCGCAGCGGCCCATGGCGACCGGTACGGGCTACGAGGCGATGCGCCCTGCGGCTCCCCGGCCCAACCCGGCCCAGTACCAGGACCCGTACAACAACCAGCAGCAGTACCGCGGCTACTGAGCCGTCCTCCCCGGCTCTCGCCGCCGCCTGGCACGATGGCCGTATGGGGAACGCGCTGCTGCAGTCGATTCACGTCCATCCGGTGAAGGCGTTCCGGGGCCTCGCGCCCCGGGAAGCCGTCGTGGAGCCCTGGGGACTTGCCGGAGACCGGCGCTGGGCGCTGATCGACACAAGGGGAAAGGTCGTCACGCAACGTCAGCAACCGCGCCTTGCGCAGGCCGCCGCCGAGCTGGTCCCCGGCGGCGGCGTTCGTCTGTCGGCGCCGGGGAGGGGCCCGCTGACCGTGCGGGTTCCCCGGCCGGTCGGCACGGTGCCGTTGGAGATCTTCGGCGACAAGGTCGAGGGCGTCCCCGCCGAGGACGCGGCCGCGCACGCCTGGTGCAGCGACTATCTCGGGATCGACGTGCGCCTCGTACACATGGATGATCCGGCCACGCGCCGGCCCGTCGACCCGGAGTACGCGCGGCCCGGCGAGACGGTCAGCTTCGCCGACGGCTTCCCGCTGCTGCTCACCACCAGCGCCTCCCTCGACGCCCTCAACTCCCTGATCGCCCAGGGCTCTCAACCGGCCGACGGGCCGCTGCCGATGAACCGGTTCCGGCCGAACATGGTCGTGGCGGGCACCGACGCCTGGGCCGAGGACGACTGGTCCCGCATCGCCGTCGGCGAGGTCACCTTCCGGGTCGCCAAGATGTGCGGGCGGTGCGTGGTGACCACCACCGACCAGGACACCGCCGAGCGGGGCAAGGAACCCCTGGCCACCCTGGGCCGCCACCGCCGCATCGGCAGCAGCCTGGTCTTCGGTCAGAACCTGGTGCCCCTCTCCCCCGGCACGATCCGGGTCGGCGATCCGGTGACGGTCCTCGAATAGGCAGCTCCGCCGGACGCTGTGCGGCGGCAGGGACGAAAGATCCGGACAAGGCCCGCGGCGCGGGAACCAGGGTCGGGGGCCTGCGCGTTGAGGTTTCGTGAGAAGTTCATGAGAGAGCCCGGGAGCAAGTGATCTCGCTCTCTCTTTGACCGGGTCGGCGCGTGTACGGCTCGGCCGGGGGTTATCACGGAGCGGGAAGGGGGTGCGGGACGGTGCGCACAATCGGCGGACTCTGGCGCTGGCGGCACAATCCGCTGCGCCGCACGAGCGATCTGGTAGAGGCCTGGCTGACCTTGGTGGCGCTGCTGCTGATCCTCGTCGCGGCCCCGGTGGTCGGCTCCGTCGTCGGCACCATCGCGCAGGACGCCCTGCAGCAGTCCGTCCGGGACCAGCGTGCGGCCCGCCACCCGGTGACGGCCACCGTCGTGCGCAAGCTGGACCGCTCCCCGCTGGACACCGACCCCGAGTCCACCTCGTCGCGGGATCTGCGCAGCCGCGTCCTCGCCGACTGGACCGCGCCGGACGGCTCCGGCCACCACGGCGCGGCGTTGGCGAGCCTCGCGTCACCGCACCGCGGTGACCACTTCAGGATATGGACGGACCTGCACGGGCAGATAGTGGCCCGTCCGCTCGATGCGGCGACGGCGACGACGCACGCGGTGCTCGCCGGGTTCGGCGCCGCCATGCTCACCGCGGGCGCCGTCGAGGGCGGTCGACGGCTGATCGTCTGGCGCATGGTCCGTCGCCGGTACGCCCGTTGGGACCAGGCCTGGGACCGGGCGGGCCCGGACTGGGGCAGGACCGGCGCCGGCAGCTGACGGCCTTCCCGCTCTGGTCAACCCACCGCCCGCGCGCACGCTACGGTGGACCGGCCGATCCCTTCGGCATCGACCCGCGTAACACGAGGTGGGGGCAGAACAACACCATGGCACAGGGCACGGTCCAGGTGACGCACACCGGCACATCGCGGTGGCGGCGCCGCACAGGTGAGTACGCATCGCTCGCCGCCGCCCTGGAGGCCGCCGCCGACGGTGACGTCCTCACCGTCGCGCCCGGTACCTATCGGGAAAACCTCGTGGTGCAGCGGTCGGTGACCCTGCGCGGCCCCGAGGGTTCTCCCGGTTCGGTGCGGATCGCACCCGTGGACGGTGTGCCGTTGACCGTGCGTGCCTCGGCGGTGGTGCAGGACCTGCATGTGGAGGGGCAGGACGCGGCGGCGCCCGCCCTGCTGGTCGAGGAGGGCACTCCGGAGCTGCTGGACGTCCGCATCATCACCCGGTCCGCGGCCGGGATCGAGGTGCGCGGGGGCGCGCGTCCGACCGTGCGGCGGTGCACCGTCGACAATCCGGCCGGCATCGGTATCGCCGTACTCGACGGCGGAGGCGGGGTGTTCGAGGAGTGCGAGGTCGTGGCCGCCGGTCAGTCGGGGGTCGCGGTCCGCGGCGGTGCGCAGCCCCGTCTGGAGCGGTGCCGGATCCATCACGCCTCGGGCGCGGGTCTGTCGGTGACCGGTGAGAACTCCGCGCTGGACGCGGTGGGTTGCGAGGTGTACGAGGTCCGTGGCAGCGGGGTCCAGGTCACCGGCCGGGCCACCGCGCACCTCACGGACTGCGATGTGCACCGCACCACGGCGGACGGCGTCACCCTCGACACGGACGCGGTGCTGACGCTGGCGGACTGCCGCATCCACGACATCCCTGAGAACGCGGTCGATCTGCGCTCCCGCTCGGTGCTCACCCTGACCCGGACGACGGTTCGTCAGTTCGGGCGCAACGGCCTGTCGGTGTGGGATCCGGGCACCCGCGTGGACGCCAATCAGTGCGAGATCTTCGACAGCACGGGCGACTACCCGGCGGTGTGGGTCAGTGACGGCGCCACCGCGGTGCTGGACTCCTGCCGGGTGCACGACGTGCCGGACGCGCTGTTCGTCCTCGACCGCGGCTCGCGCGCGGACGTCGTCGACAGCGACCTGTCGCAGGTGCGCAACACGGCCGTGTCGGTGAGCGACGGCGCCACCGCACAGCTCGACGACTGCCGTATCCGGGACGCCGCGACGGGTGCCTGGTTCCGCGACCACGGCAGCGGCGGCACCCTCAACAACTGCACCATCGACGCCACACAGACGGGCGTGATCGTCACCAAGGGCGCCGACCCCACCATCGAGCGCTGCACGGTCGACTCCCCCGCGGAGGCGGGTTTCTACGTGTCGGCGGGCGGCCGCGGCAGCTTCCTCAACTGCCGGGTGACGGGCAGCGGCGGCTACGGCTTCCACGTGATCGACGGCAGTCGTACGACGTTGAAGAAGTGCCGCACGGAGCGCTGCGCGCGCGGTGGGTACGAGTTCGCGGAGGGCGGTGACGCGGCGCCGGGCACCGGCCCCGTCGTCGAGGACTGCACCAGCGACGAGAGCGCGGGCCTCAGGTCTCCGGCGGCCCCGGAGCCCGCAGTGCAGACCGCCGGTCAGTCGCTCGGTCTGCTGGGAGCGATCCCCGGGCAGCGCACCACCGAACAGGAGCCCCTGCTCGCCGCCGCGCAGCCCGAGGAGCCGACGCGGACGTCGAAGGCCGTGCTGGGTGAACTCGACGCGCTGGTGGGCCTGGAGAGCGTCAAGCGCGAGGTGCGGGCGCTGACCGACATGATCGAGGTGGGCCGGCGTCGCATGCTGGCGGGCCTCAAGGCGGCCTCGGTCAAGCGGCATCTGGTCTTCACGGGCTCCCCCGGCACCGGCAAGACGACCGTGGCGCGGCTCTACGGCGAGATCCTCGCCTCGCTCGGTGTGCTGGAGAAGGGGCATCTCGTCGAGGTGTCCCGCGTCGACCTGGTCGGTGAGCACATCGGATCGACGGCGATCCGCACGCAGGAGGCGTTCGACCGGGCGCGTGGCGGTGTGCTGTTCATCGACGAGGCCTACGCGCTGTCGCCGGAGGACTCGGGCCGGGACTTCGGCAAGGAGGCCATCGACACGCTGGTGAAGCTGATGGAGGACCACCGTGACGCGGTCGTGGTGATCGTCGCGGGCTACACGGCCGAGATGGAGCGGTTCCTTTCGGTCAACCCCGGTGTGGCGTCCCGCTTCTCACGGACCATCACCTTCAGCGACTACGACCCCGGGGAGCTCCTGCGGATCGTGGAACAGCAGGCCGACGAGCACGAGTACCGGCTCGCGCCGGGCGCCGCGGAGGCCCTGCTGAAGTACTTCACAGCGCTCCCCAAGGGCCCGGCGTTCGGCAACGGCCGAACCGCCCGCCAGACCTTCGAGGCCATGGTGGAGCGGCACGCGAGCCGGGTCGCCCAGTTCGACGAGCCGAGCACGGACGACCTGACGCTGCTCTACGCCGAGGATCTGCCCGAGCCCTCCTGAGTGCCTGCCACCGGGCGTGGAGCCGGCACGTCCGCTCGCAGGCGGCCCAGCAGCCGTTCCCGCTCCTCGGCGAAGGCCGGGTCGGCCTGGTAGTCCGAGTGGCCGAGGATCGGTGCGGGCAGGGGGTGTTGCGCGGTACGGCCGTAGGCGAGGGGGTCCTTGAGCGGTGGGCGGTCCACCTCGGGGCCGCAGTCTCCGGGCAGGCGCACCGGTCCGCCGATGGGGTCGGTGAGCCGGTAGAGGTTGCGCCAACAGTCGACGTCATGGTGCAGGGAGGCGAGGGCCGCAGGGCCGAAGTGGGCTGGGAACCAGCGGCCGTAGAGGCGCTCGATCGGGGAGCCGTAGGTGAGCAGGGCGACCCGTTTGCGGTCGGACGGCTTGAGCTGCCAGGCCGCGGCCGCCGCGAGCACACTGCCCTGGGAGTGTCCGGAGATGACGAGGCGGCCGCCGGTGGCGCGGGTCCAGGTCGCCATCCGCCAGGTGAGGTCGGGGACCGCGCGCTCGGCGTAGCAGGGCGGGGCGAAGGGGTGCGCGGCGCGTGGCCAGAAGGTGCCGACGTCCCAGAGGATGCCGATGGTGCGCCGGGCGGAGGCGTCCTTGTAGGCGCGCCGGCCCCAGGTGACGAAGAGTATGAAGCCCAGGCCGATCAGCCAGGAGCCCAGGGCCTGCGCGGTCTGTGCGGCGCCGTGCACGATGGCGAAGGCGTGCTGGGCCGCCTCTCCGGGCGCCTCTTCGGTGAATTTCGCGCCGACCAGTGCTCCGGCGCCCAGGATCAGGGTCGTGGTGGCGGTGACGGCGACGACGAGGGGGGCGCGGTCGGTGAGCGTGGCCAACGCGCGCGTGGTGGCGATACGGCGGGTGCGTGCGGCGTCCTTGGGTTCGCCGGGGTGGTCGAGCTCGACGGTGGCCAGTTCGGTGCGGCGCAGCAGCCAGGCCCGTCGGCCGAGCAGACCGCAGAGCGCGATCAGGGCGAGGAGCAGCAGGGGGATGACGGATGCCTGCCAGGTCAGCAGGACCGGCGGGCCGTCGATGGAGGTGCCGGTGCCGTCCAGCCAGTCCGACACCCGCTGGGAGACTCCGCCGGAGATGACGCCGCCCAGGGCACAGGCGAGGATCGCGACGGCGGGTCCGCCCTGGCCGTACAGCACGGCGCGCGGATCGGGGTGGGTGCGGTACAGCAGGTGGGCGACGACCGCGAGGGCGAGGACCAGTAAGCCCTGGACAAGGGCGATGCCTCCGAAGGTGGTGCCGCCGCCGGCCAGCAGGCCGGCCGATCGCCATCCGGGGCGCTCCCAGCCGGCGTACACCGCGCACAGCAGGAGCAGGACGAGGGCGGCGAGCGGAAGCCGTCGTACGAGGTGCGCGTCGAGTTCCCGGTCGAGGCGGTTCTCGCTGCGTCCTCGGCGGCAGACCACCCACATCACGACGGCGGCGGTGGCGACGAGTGCCACGGCGAGGAGCCGGCCCAGGACGTCCAGGACGACGGGGCCGCCCGGAGCGCGGTCGAAGCGGGCCGCGGACGAGGCGACCGCCGCGGCGACCGTCAGCAGGCCGGCCGCGGTGTGGGCGGCGCGCAGCCGGGCGACGAGTCGGCGGCCGTACCAGAAGCCGGGGCGGCCCAGGGCGGTGCGGCCGGTCTCCTCGTCGGGTTCGGGCCGGTGGGCGAGCGGCTGCTGGGACTCGTACGCGCTCCAGGTGCGGTGGGAGAGGTACCAGAGGAGGCCGGTGAGCGCGGTGGGCACCAGTGCCGCGAGGGCGAGGCGGCGGCCCGGCCTGCTCCACCAGCTGTGGTGCGACACGTCCGGTGACAGGAAGCCCAGCCAGGAGTGCCGCTCGGCGCACGCGCGCATGCCCGCGCACTGCCAGGCCGCCAGGTCGAGGGCGACCTCGCAGGCGGCCGCGACCAGCAGCACCGTCAGGGTCAGTCCGGCGAGTCGCACCAGCAACCCGTAGAAGCGCACCGTCCGCTTGCGGCCGCGGGCGCTGGGCCGCATCCAGTGGGCGAGGTTGACGACCATGAACGGCAGCAGCAAAAGCCACAGGGCACGCGCGCTGTTGCCGGAGGTGAGGTTGCACCAGACGTACGCCTCCGGCACCGGTCCGCCACGACGGCCGTCGGGTCTGCTGTCCGCGTCGACGTCCGCGGCGCGCCGGAAGACGGCCGCCGTGTCGTCGCCGGTGATCCGTACCGTGCGCGGATCATTGAGCATGTCCTGGGGCGTGGTGCCGCCCACGCCGTGGACCAGGAGTTCCAGGGTGTTTCCGGATCCCTCGGGCACCGGAGCGGGGCCGCTCGCCGAGGCACGTTCCTGCGCACGTTCCACTGTTCGCACTTCCCCCGTGACGCGCCGTCTTCTTGTGTCCGTGCGGGCACAAGGATCGCCGTTCGGACGGGGGCGTACACCTGTGAACACGGAATCTCCCCGTTCCGAGTGACATGCGAGGAACAGATGTGGCATCGGTGACATGAGAGCGTCAGGCGGGTGGCGTCCTGGGGACCCACACGTGCGAGGATGGGACGTCCGCGCACCGGGGTCGGCGAGAATGTCCTTGTCGGACGGGGTGCGCAGGGCCTGTCGGACGGCTTGAGGCGAAAGGACCGGAGCGTACGTGAGTGAGAATCAGAACCTCCTCGCGGAGCAGCGGCGCTCCCTGATCCTGGACGAGGTCCGGCGCCGGGGCGGGGTCCGTGTCAACGAGCTGACCCGCAAGCTCGGCGTGTCGGACATGACCGTGCGCCGCGATCTCGACGCGCTGGCCCGCCAGGGCGTTTTGGAGAAGGTGCACGGCGGTGCGGTCCCGGTCGTGGAGGCGAGCACGCACGAGCCGGGCTTCGAGGCCAAGTCGGGCCTGGAGCTGACGGCCAAGGAGGACATCGCCCGGTCCGCGGCCCAGCTGGTCGCGCCCGGTACCGCGATCGCACTGTCCGGGGGTACGACGACGTATGCGCTGGCGCACCATCTGCTGGACGTGCCGGACCTGACCGTGGTGACGAACTCGGTGCGGGTGGCCGATGTCTTCCATGCGGCGCAGCGCACCTCCGGCCCCCGGCAGGGCGCGGCCACGGTGGTGCTGACCGGTGGTGTGCGCACGCCGTCGGACTCGCTGGTGGGCCCGGTGGCCGACCAGGCGATCGCGGCGCTCCACTTCGACATGCTGTTCCTCGGTGTGCACGGCATATCGGTCGAGGCCGGCCTGTCGACGCCGAACCTCGCGGAGGCCGAGACCAACCGGCGCCTGGTGCAGTCGGCGCGGCGGGTCGTGGTGGTCGCCGACCACACCAAGTGGGGTGTGGTGGGCCTGAGTTCGTTCGCCGCGCTGGAGCAGGTCGACACGCTGGTGACCGACTCGGGTCTCGCGGGCGACGCGCGCGAGGAGATCTCCGAGCAACTGCGCCGGCTGGTCGTGGCGGGCGAGCCGGAGAGCTGATCGACTTCGGGCGGTGCAGACATCTGACGGGCCGCCAGTTATCGTGACGTTGCCCCGGTCAACTTCCCTGCTCCGTCAAGGAGGTTCTCGTCCATGGCTCGTCGTCTGCGTCCCGTCGGGCTCGACTTCGTCGAGACCGCGCCCGTACGTCTTGTCTTCGCCCGGGAGGTCTCAGCCGCTCCGGAGGCGGTGTTCCGCGCGCTCGCCGAGGATGTGGCGGGCTGGGCGGAGTGGTTCTCGGCGGTGAGACTGGCCCGGCCGCTCGACGGCGGCGCCCGGCGCGAGGTGCGGCTGACGGGCGGGACGCGCTTCGAGGAGACGGTGCTCGCGGCGAAGGAGGCGGAGGTGTACGCCTACCGCGTCGACGTGACCAACGCTCCCGGGATGCGGGCCCTGGTCGAGGAGTGGCGGCTCGTACCGGCCGGCGCGGGCACGCGCGTGCAGTGGACCTTCGCCGCCGACGGGACGGCACCGGTGCGACTCGTCCTCAAGGCGGCTCGGGCGGGCCTGGGCCGGGCCTTCCGGGACGCGGTGACCTCACTGGACCGGCGCCTCGCTCCCTAGTACCCCGCCAGGCAACGTCCGCCCCGTCGCGACGCCGGCCCAGCAGGCTCCCCCACTGCCTCAAGGGCGTGGGAGGTCCCCTCCTCACGCGGCGCACCGGGCACAGACCCACATACGTCCAGTACGAGGGCCCGCACCCGGCACTCCCCCAGCCTCTGGCCGTGGACCCCCGGAGCACGCACCGGACGCAGCTCATCGACGGGCAAACGTTGCCTGCCGGTGTATCAGCGGCGGCTCGGGCGCACGTCCTCAGTCGGCCAGACGCCCGTCTCCAGCAGCGACTGGATCGCCGCCGTGTACGGCTCGATGTCCAGGCCCTGCTCGGCGAGCCACGCGTCCGAGTAGTACTTGTCCAGATACCGGTCGCCCGGGTCGCACAGCAGCGTCACCACGCTCCCCTGCCGCCCCGCGGCCACCATCTCGGCAATGATCTTCAGCGCGCTCCACAGGCCGGTGCCGGTCGAGCCGCCCGCCTTGCGGCCGATGGCCCGCTCCAGCGCCCGTACGGCGGCGACGCTCGCCGCGTCGGGCACCTT
Organism: Streptomyces sp. NBC_00461; assembly: GCF_036013935.1. Lineage (NCBI taxonomy): Bacteria > Bacillati > Actinomycetota > Actinomycetes > Kitasatosporales > Streptomycetaceae > Streptomyces > Streptomyces sp. NBC_00461. Next base: position 9,359,364 of record NZ_CP107902.1, on the reverse strand, counting down.
CATCATCCGGTCGACGGCTCCCGGCACGAAGCTCGGTTCCATGCGGGGGCGGCCGATGCCCTCGATACGGGAGCCGCAGTCGCAGGTGACGTCGGGATCGCCGGTGGTCCAGCCCTCGAAGAAACAGGAGTTCTCCGGGTCGGCCACGCAGATGCGGGTGTCGCGCTGGGTGTAGTGGACGTAGCGCGCGAGGGTCGCCGAGGTGCCGCCGGTGCCGGCCGTCGCCACGATCCACGCGGGCTCCGGAAACCGTTCCAGCTCCAGCTGGCGGAAGATGGATTCGGCGATGTTGTTGTTGCCGCGCCAGTCCGTGGCCCGTTCCGCGTAGGTGAACTGGTCCATGTAGTGGCCGCCGGTGTCCACCGCCAGACGTGCCGATTCCTCGTACATCCTGCGCGAGTCGTCCACGAAATGGCACTGCCCGCCATGGAACTCGATCAGGCGGATCTTCTCGGCGCTCGTCGTGCGCGGCATGACGGCGATGAAGGGCACGCCGATCAGCTTCGCGAAGTACGCCTCGGAGACGGCTGTCGAGCCGCTGGACGCCTCGATCACCGGGCGGCCCGGCCGGATCCAGCCGTTGCACAGTCCGTAGAGGAAAAGGGAGCGGGCGAGCCGGTGTTTGAGGCTGCCGGTGGGGTGGGTCGACTCGTCCTTGAGGTACAGGTCGATGCCCCACTTCTCGGGCAGGGGGAAGCGGAGCAGGTGCGTGTCGGCCGAGCGGTTGGCATCGGCCTGGACCTTGCGGACGGCTTCTTTCAGCCAGTCACGGTAGGCCGCGTCGCTGCGGTCGACGTCGAGGGTCCGGCCGGTCCGGGTCTGCTGGGGGGTGCTCACGACGGGTGCTCCTCACACTGAGCGCCGGCGACGCGTCGCGCTGCCGACAACATCGATCATAAACACCTTCCGCACGCTTCTCACCTGCATAAACGCACCTTTGAGCGCCCCAAAGGACAGCCTGGGGGCAGGGGGTGGGCGGAATTGGGGGCGCATTCGGGCGAGTGCTCCGGGCGCCCGGCGCGGGGTGCCGTGCGTACTGGTGCTCGACGCCGGGTGCGGGCAGACTGCACCGAACAGGGGCGCACACTGGATCACGACACGAGCTGGATCGCGGCCCACGCAGGTCACGGTCCAGCGCACCGGACGCGCACAAGGGGGCGGGCGGCATGGCGGAGCCGGAGTTCACTGCGACGGGCGTGCGGATCGGCAAACGGTTGCGTTCGCTCACCCGGGCCGGGCAGGTCCGGATCAGCGACGGCAGGCTTGCGTTGCTCACCAGTTACGGCACCGAGATCGACAGCGCGCCGGTGCAGGCGGTGCGCGCCTCCAAGCCGTGGTTCGCCGCGCAGGGCCGGGCGCTCGCGGACCTCAACGGCAAGCGGTACCTGCTGACGCTGGGCGACCACGACCCCGCGCCGGGCGAGCCGGGGCCGCCCGCGGCAGGCCGGTTCATTGAAGCCGTACGAAGGGCCGCGGGGCGCGGCGGCTGACAACTCCCGTACTACGACTGCGGCGGGCTGCCTCCTGCGACCGCGAGCCGACGGCGAGTTGCGGTACCGCGCCCCCTGCGTCACGCTGGTCTCACGTCACTCTGGGTTTACCGGCGATAACGCTGCGAACCAGCCCGCCGGGCACGACAGCAGGTGGCCGGCTCCCTCAGCCACCCTGCTGGATCCGTCTTCCGTGTTCTTCCGGACCTCTTCAGTCGGGGAGTCGCAGCCGTGATCAGTCACCCAAGCAGGCACTGCACGGTAGAGCTGCAAGCCCTGCCGTCGCGGATCGGCCAGGTCCGCAGAATCGTCTCTGCGCAGTTGCGCTACTGGCATATGGACTCCCTCATCGACCGTGCCGCACTCGGTGTGACGGAGTTGCTGACCAACGTCCATCTGCATGCCCAGCCCGACAAGCTGTGCACCGTGGAGATAGAGCTGCTGCTGGACCGGCTCACGGTCTCCGTGCACGATCACGACCCCCGGCTGCCCGAAGTGCGGGAAGTGGAGCCGGGCGCCACCACCGGGCGCGGACTCGCCATGGTGGCCGCGGTGAGCGAGAGCTGGGGGGTGCGCCCGGACGGCGAGTCGGGCAAGGTCGTCTGGTTCACGCTGCCCACCACCCCGGCTCCGGTCGCGGCGCCGGCCCGCCTTCCGCGTCGTACGGCCGAGAAGCCGGCGCACCGGTTCGCTGAGGTCGAGCACGCGGTCGACGGCCGCAGGCCCGCACACGCTCCCGCCCGGTCGGCCGTTGCCGGCTGACCGGGCGGTGACCTGCCCGCGCTGTCTCACTCGGTGGCGATGGCGCGCAGCACGTCCAGGCGCGCCGCGCGCCGCGCCGGACGCAGGCCCGCGAGCGCGCCGGCCGCGAGACCCACCAGGGCCACGATCACGAGCTGCACGGGCGGGATCGCGAAGGCGAAGGCGCTGTCGCTCACGCCGTCCGAGGCCTTGACCAGCACCCAGCCGAGGAAGGCGCCGAGGCCCAGGCCGCCGACCGTGCCGAAGGCGGCGACGAGCACCGACTCCCACCGGACCATGGCCCGCAGCTGGGAGCGGGTCTGCCCGACGGCCCTGAGCAGGCCCAGTTCGCGGGTGCGTTCGTGGATCGCCAGGGTCAGGGTGTTGGCGATGCCCAGCAGCGCGATGAGGACCGCGAGGGCGAGCAGGGCGTAGACGAGGGTCAGCATCATGTCGATGCCGCCGGCCGAGGACTGCGCGTACTCGTCGCGGGTCTGCACCTCGGGGTTGCCGTAGCGGTCGGCGACATGCCGCACGGCTGCCTTGCCCGCGTCCGTGCTCACACCCTCCCTGAAGGAGACGGCGACGAGCGCGTCGGAGTCCTGGGTACGGTGCGGGGCCCAGGCGGCACGGGTGATGAGGTAGTCGCCGGCGAGTTCGGACCGGCCGTAGACGGCGCGGACCGTGAAGGTCTGCTTCTTGCCGTCCGTGAAGGCGAGTCGGGCCTTCTCCCCGGTGGTGAGGTGCTGCTTGTCGGCTTCCGCCCTGGTGATGGCGATGCCGTCGGTGCCGAGGTCGCGCAGGGACCCCTGCACCTTTCCGAGGTCGAAGGTGCGTTCCAGCGCCACCGGGTCGGTGACGGTCAACGCCCGTCCCCTGCCGTCGACTTCGGCGACTCCGCGGCCGAGTCCTACGGCCGTGTCGACCTCGGGCAGCTGCTGGATCGCCCCGGCGAGCCGGGGGCTCAGGCCGCTGCCGCCCGCGCCGAACGACGGTGTGCTGACGGCGACGTCGCCGGCGAAGGACCGTGACACGGTCTGGTCCATGGTCGCCTTCAGCGAGGCGCCGAAGACGGTGAACAGCGAGACGACGGCCACGCCGATCATCAGGGCGCTCGCGGTGGCGGCGGTCCGCTTGGGGCTGCGCAGGGCGTTGCGGCGGGCGAGGGAGCCGGTGACGCCGCGCAGTGTGTCGAGGGGGCCGCCGAGGATCCGTACGGCCGTCGAGGACGCGACCGGACCGAGGACCACGAACGAGACCAGGGCGAGGACGGCGCCAAGTCCCGCCAGCCAGACGGACGGTGAGACCAGGACGCCGCTGAGCGTCACGGCCACGGCGAGGGCGGCGAGGCCCATACCGGTGACGGCACGCGTGCGGGAGGCGCCGGAGGCGTCGACGGCCGTCTCGCGCAGGGCGGCCAGCGGAGCGGTGCGGCCGGCCCGGGCGGCGGGCAGGAGCGCGGAGCCCAGGCAGACCACGATGCCGACCGCGAGCGGCAGCGCCATGGACAGTGCGTTGATCACCAAGTTGCCGTCGGGGAAGGGGAATCCGATCGCGGGGAATAGGGCCTGCAGGCCGGCCGCGATGCCGACACCGCCGGCAAGTCCCGCGACCGAAGCGGCCACGGCGACGGCGCTCGCCTCGACGAGGGTCGTCGCGGTGACCTGGCGGCGGGAGGCACCGAGGGCTCGCAACAGGGCGTTTTCGCGGGTGCGTTGGGCTACGACGATCGCGAAGGTGTTGTGGATGGAGAAGGTCGCGACCAGCAGGGCGATGCCGGAGAACACGAGCAGGAAGGTGGTGAAGACGGTGAGGAACTGGCTGGAGATCATGTCGGTGTTCTCCTGGGCCGACTCCTGACCCGTGATGGCCTCAACGCCCTTGGGCAGTACGGGAGTCAGCCGGTCGACGAGGTCCTTCTCGCTGACGCCGGGTCCTGCTCGCACCTTGATGCTCGCCGCCTCGCCGGGCCTGGCGGTGAGGTACTTCTCGGCGTCGGTGCGGGTCATGCCGGTGAAGGTCACCTGGGCCATGCCGTCCTCGCCGCCGAAGGTCGCCAGCCCGACGACCGTCACCTCGACCGGGTCCGGGGTGCGCAGTGTGGTGGTGTCGCCGATCTTCAGATCGCCCTTCTTCGCGGCGCCGCGGTTGACGACGACCTCGCCGGACTTCCGCGGGGCGCGGCCCTCGGCGAGCTGGTACGGGTTGAGCCTGGAGTCGGTGATCCAGTTGCCTGCGAGGGTGGGCGGCCCCTGGCCGCCGATGGGCTTGCCGTTCCTGCCGACGAGTTGGCCGGCGCCTTCGATGTCGGGCGCGGCGGCCGCGACACCGGGCACCGTCTCCAGGGTGCTCACCAGGGCCGTGTCGACGGGCTGCCGTACGCCCTGGCTCTCACCGGGTGTGGTGATCGTGTCCGCGCTGCGGACGACGGCGTCGGTGCCGATCGTCGCGTTGCCGAACATGCTGTCGAAGCTGGCACGCAGTGTGTCGCCCATGACGAGGGTGCCGGCCAGGAAGGCGACGCCGAGGAACACGGCGAGGAAGGTGCCGGCGAAGCGTCGTTTGTGGGCACGCAGCGAGGACAGGCTCAGGCGTACGGCGGTGTTCATGAGGGCACCTCGAAGGCTTTCATGCGGTCCAGGACCCGGTCGGCGGTGGGGGACTGCATACGGTCGACCAGGCGTCCGTCGGCGAGGAAGACGACCTCGTCGGCGTGGGCGGCGGCCACCGGGTCGTGGGTGACCATGACGACGGTGCGGGCGGTCCGGCGCACGGCGCGGCCGAGCAGCCCGAGGACCTCTCCGCCCGAGCGGGAGTCGAGGTTGCCGGTCGGCTCGTCGGCGAAGACGACGTCCGGCTGGCCGGCGAACGCCCGGGCCACGGCGACGCGTTGTTGCTGGCCGCCGGAGAGTTCGGAGGGACGGTGGTGGAGGCGGTCGCGCAGGCCGACGACGTCGATGAGCGCCTCGATCCACTCCGGGTCCCCGCTGCCGCCGGCGAGGTCCAGCGGCAGCGTGATGTTCTCCGCGACGCTCAGCGTCGGCACCAGGTTGAACGCCTGGAAGACGAAGCCGACGCGGTCGCGGCGCAGGAGGGTGAGGTGGCGGTCGTCGAGGCCGCCCAGGTCGACGTCGCCGATGTAGGCGGCACCCGAGCTGAGCGTGTCGAGGCCGGCGGCGCAGTGCATCAGGGTGGACTTGCCGGAACCCGAGGGCCCCATGATCGCGGTGAAGCGGCCGACCGGGAAGTCGACGCTCACCCCGTCCAGGGCCCTCACCTCGGTGTCACCGCGGCCGTAGACCTTCACTGCGTCGACGACCCGGGCGGCCGTGCGGACGGCGGTCGTGGTGGTCACGCCGCACCGCCCTTGCTGCGGCCGAACTGCTCGTCCAGGACGGACATCCGGCGCCAGTACTCGTCCTCGTCGATCTCACCGGAGGCGAAGCGGCGGCCGAGCACGGCGAGCGGCGAGTCACCGGAGGGGCGCGGATCGTCCATGGGCCGCCAGGGTCCACGGCGGCCGCGCCAGGCGGTGCGGCGCACCAGGGTCACGGCGCCGATCACGACGGCCGCCCAGATCAGCGGGAAGAAGAGGATCCACGGGCCGGGGCCGCCGTTCCAGTTCGCGAGTGTCTGCATCTCGGGTCATCTCCCAGGTGGGTCGTGCGTTGTCGTCTCGAGACTCCCGCCGGGAGGGGGGCCGGGTCGTCGTACGGCCAGCGGCACTGCGCGTACCTCCCGGGGAGTACGCGGGGCGGTTTCCGTTGCTCCCCAAGCGCTCGACTTCTGTAACTACTAGTATGTACAGTGACGGCATGAGCACTTCGGAGACCACCTCGGAGACCACCGCGGAGAGCACCTCGGAGCGACTGATCCAGTCCACCCGTGAGCTGCTGTGGGAGCGCGGATACGTGGGCACCAGCCCCAAGGCGATCCTGGAGCGGTCGGGCGCCGGACAGGGCAGCATGTACCACCACTTCAAGGGCAAGCCTGATCTCGCGCTGGCGGCGATCCGGCGGACGGCCGAGGAGTTGCGGGCTACTGCCGAGGGAGTACTCGACGGGCCGGGGACGCCGTACAAGCGCATCGAGGCGTATCTGCTGCGCGAGCGTGACGTGCTGCGCGGCTGCCCCGTCGGGCGGCTCACGATGGATCCGGAGGTCATCGCCAGCGCCGAGCTGCGCGCGCCGGTCGACGAGACGCTCGACGCGATCCGGGAGCTGATCGCGGGAATCGTCGAAGAGGGCAAGGAGCAGGGGCAGTTCGCGCCCTCGCTGGACGGCGAGGAGATCGCGGCCACCGTCCTGGCGACCGTCCAGGGCGGTTACGTCCTCGCCCGCGCCGCCGGCTCCCCCACCGCCTTCGACGCCGCTGTCCGGGGGCTGCTCTCCCTTCTCGCCCCACGTTAGGAGTTCAGGTCAGTGCACATCACCAGGAAGCGTCCCGACACTTGGCAGGGCCCCGCGGAGAATTTCACGGGCTCGGTGTGGCTCGACGAGATAGCCGCGCCCGCCGCCCCGTCCCGACTGCGCATGTTCAACGTCCACTTCACGCCCGGCGCCCACACCGCCTGGCACCGCCATCCGCACGGCCAGGTGCTGCACGTCCTGGAGGGCGAGGGGCTGGTGCAGCGAAAGGGCGGGGACGTCGAGGCGATCCGTGCGGGCGACACCGTGTGGATCGAGCCGGAGGAATGGCACTGGCACGGTGCCGGTCCGCGCACCTTCATGACGCATCTCGCGGTCGTCGAGGCCGCCGAGGACGGCACCACCACGGAGTGGGACGCGCACGTCGGACCGGAGGAGTACCCCGCCGACGGTTCGCAGGACACCCCTGCCTGAGGAGGCACCCGATGCATGCCATGCAGTACGAGCTGACACTGCCCGCCGACTACGACACGGGCAGCATCCGCGGCCGTGTCGCCCGCGTCGGGCATCTGTTGGACGACTGGGACGGCCTCGGCCTCAAGACGTACCTGCTGCGCGAGCGCGGGGTGAACGGCTCGCCGGTCAACCAGTACGCGCCGTTCTACCTGTGGAACACCATGGAGGGCATGAACAGTTTCCTCTGGGGCGGCGCCTTCCAGGGGCTGAGCAACGACTTCGGTCGGCCGTCCGTCCGACAGTGGACGGGCCTTGCGTACGAGGAGCGCGGCGGCGCCGGCCTCCCGGCACGATTCGCGGTGCGGCGGCGCCAACCGGTGCCGGAGGGCGTGGAGTTGGCCGGAGTCACGGCGGACGCGGTGCGGGAGACCGAGCGGCTGGCCGGCGAGGACGGCGCGGTGCTCGCGGCGGCGGCCGTGGACTCCAGCCGCTGGGAGCTGGTGCACTTCTCGCTGTGGGAGCACGACGCGCCGAAGGCCGACGGTGATGTGTTCGAGGTGCTGCACATGTCGGCGCCGGGGCGTGACCTGTTGCCGCGCGGACAGCAGTGGTGAGCAGCGTCCGTACGGTGCTGGGCGACGTGCGGCCCGAGGACCTGGGCGTCTGCGACGCGCACGACCATCTCTTCATCAGCAGCCCGCAACTGCCGGGCCAGGAACTGAACGACGCCACGGCCGCGCGGGCCGAGCTGGAGGCGTTCCGTGCGGCGGGCGGGGCGAGCGTCGTGCAGTGGACCCCCGTCGGGATGGGGCGGCGCGCCGCGGACCTGCCGCTGCTGTCCCGGGCGGCCGGCGTGCACCTGGTCTGCGCGACGGGACTGCACCAAGCCGCCCACTACACCCCGGAGTCGCTCGGCGAGCTGCGCGGCAGACTCGCCGACGTGTTCGTCTCCGAACTCACCGAGGGAATCGGCACGTCGGGCGTCCGGGCCGGTCTCATCAAGGTGGCGGGCGGATTCCACGCGCTCGACGCGCACGCACGGTGGACGATGACGGCCGCGGCCGAGGCGCACCACGCGACGGGCGCGACGGTCGCCGTCCACCTGGAGCTGGGCACGGGCGCACTCGACGTACTGGACCTGCTGTGCGGCGAGTTGGGCGTCCCGCCGCACCGCGTGATTCTCGGCCACCTCAACCGCTCCCCCGACTTCACCGTGCAGCGCCAGGCCGCGGAGGCGGGCTGCTGGCTGGCGTTCGACGGCCCGTCCCGCGCCCATCACGCCACCGACTGGCGCATGCCGGACGCCGTACGGACCCTCGCCGAGGCAGGGTTCGGGCATCGGCTGCTGCTCGGTGGGGACACCGTGGTCGCCGGGGCACGGTCGGTGGACGGCGGGCCCGGGATGCCGTACCTGCTGCGCCGGGTTCGGCCAAGGCTGGCGCTGGTGCTGGGCGAAGACCTGGTGGACCGCATCTTCGGGGCGAACCCCGCCCTGGCGTTCGCGGTGGAGTGGCACTGACCGGATGCCCCTGACCGACCTCGCACGCACCAGGAGAACCACCGCCATGCCCTTTGTCCGCATCGACGCCCTGGGAGCCGACGGCGACCGACTCGACGCGCTCGGCCGTGCCGTGCACGAAGCCCTGGTCGAGACGATCGGCATCCCGCCGAACGACCGCTTCCAGGTCCTGGTCGGTCACGACGGCGTCAACAGCACGCTGCGCTACGGCGATTACCTCGGCGTCCACCGCGACGACGGCATCGTGTACGTCGCGATCACGATGAGGACCGGGCGCACACCCGCCCAGAAGCAGGCCCTGTACCGCCGGATCGCCGAACTCGCCCACGCCCACGCGGCGACCGAGCCGCGCAACGTGTTCGTCACCGTGACCGAGAACGAGTCCCCCGACTGGTCGCTCGGCCACGGGATGGCGCAGTACGTCGAGAACAGGTCGGCCTGACCCGGCTCAGCGGCAGAGTTCGTCGATGTCCCTCGGTCAACAACGCGGAACGTGGCTTGCCAACCGGACGGCCACGAGGGGCTGTTGACGCTGGGCGGCGCCCTGAGCTGCGGTAACGGACCGGTGAGCCTCTTCGGCACGCTCAGCCGAGCTTGGCGTATTCGACGGCGATCCGGGCGCCGAGCCGGGCGTTGTTCTTGACCAGCGCGATGTTGGTGCGCAGGCTCTCGCCGCCGGTGAGTTCGACGATCCGGCCGAGGAGGTACGGGGTGGTGTCCTTGCCGGTGATGCCGGCCTTGTCCATCTCGGCCAGGGCCTGGGAGATGACGCCGTCCATGCGCTCGGCCGGCACCTCCTCGTCCTCGGGCACGGGGTTGGCGATGCTGAGGCCGCCGGGGATGCCGAGGTCCCAGCGGGCGTGCATCACGGCGGCGATCTCGGCCGGGGAGTCCACGCGCATGGGTGAGGTGAAGCCGCTGCGGCGGGAGTAGAACGCCGGGAACTCGTCCGTGCCGTAGGTCAGGACCGGGACGCCGAGGGTTTCCAGGGTCTCCAGGGTCAGGCCGATGTCGAGGATGCTCTTGACGCCCGCGCTGATCACCGCGACGCCCGTCGCGGCCAGTTCCGTCAGGTCGGCGCTGATGTCGAACGTCGTCGGGGCGCCCCGGTGCACGCCGCCGATGCCGCCGGTGACGAAGGTACGGATGCCGGCGAGCGCGGCCAGCCGCATGGTCGCCGCGACGGTCGTCGCGCCGTGGGTGCCGCGCGCGACGACGTACGCGAGGTCACGGACGCTGGCCTTGGTGACGTCCGGCGCGGTCGCGAGGAGCTCCAGGTCCGCGGGCGTCAGCCCGATACGGGGCCGGCCGTGCAGGACGGCGATCGTCGCGGGGACTGCGCCACCGTCGCGGATGATCTGCTCGACCTCAACGGCCATCTCCACGTTCTGCGGATACGGCATGCCGTGGCTGATGATCGTCGACTCCAGCGCCACGACGGGGCGCCCGTCGCGCAGCGCCTCGCGGACCTCGTCGGTCAGCACCAGGCGCGGATGCGGGGCGTCGGTCGCGGGCGTCGGGGCGGGGGTGGGCGTGGTCATCTCTGGCTCCGCATCTGGTCGTTCAGGGGGCGGGGGGGCGGGGGACAGGGCCCGGGGAATTCGCGGCCCAGGGCCTTCGGGGCCCGGGGGTTTCAGGCCGGTCAGGCAGCCGTACACCCCGGTCGGGTCGATCGGTCCGTCGGTCGGTCAGACCGTTCGGCTCGGTTGGGCCGACGCGTTGGTGAGGTCGCCCGAGCTGGCCGCGGCGTCCGGGCCGTTCGGGGCGGTCGGGGCGGCTTCAGCGTCCGGGCCGGTCGGTTTCGTCAGTGGGTCGGTGAGGTCGCCCGAGCTGGCCGCGGCGTTCGGGGCGGTCGGGGCGGTCTCAGCGGCCGGGCCGGTCGGTTTCGTCAGTGGGTCGGTCAGGGTGTCCTCGATCAGGCGTGGGGTCAGGTCGGGGCGTACGGTCGCCGGGCTCGCGACCGTCAGGGCTGCGGCGGCGTGACCGTAGCGGGCGGCGTCCAGCGGCTCGCCGCCTGCCAGCAGCGCGTGGACGAAAGCGGCGAGCATCGCGTCCCCGGCGCCGGTGACGTCCGCGACTTCGGCGGGCGGCGCGGTCAGGAACATCGCGTCTCCGCCCGCGGTGCTCAGGACACTGCCGCGCGCCCCGAGCCGTACCCACACGTGCCGCACCCCGCGCGCGTGCAGCGTGGCGGCGGCCGCCGTCACCTCGACCTCGCTGTCGCCGACGGGGTGGCCGAGGAGGGCCCGGAGTTCGTCGAGGTTCGGTGTGAGCGCGAGGAGCGGCCGGCGGGCGGTGAGCAGCGGCGCGAGCAGGGCCGCCTTGGGGGCACTGACCGGGTCCATCACCACCGGTACGTCGGCGGTATGTGCGACGTCCATCGCGTGGGCCAGCACTCCGGCCGGCAGATTCCCCTCCAGGACCAGCATGTCGGCGTGGGCGATCAGTTCACGCGCCGGGTGGAGGTCCTCCGGCGCCAGCGCTTCGGTGGCCGCCATGTCCGCCACCGCGACGACCAGGTCCCCGTCGGCGTCCAGGACCGCCGTGTAGGTCCCGGTCGGGTGGGCACTGCGGTGCACGTGGTCGAGGCGTACGCCTGCCGCCGCGGTCTCCGCGAGCAGGCGCTCGCCCGCCGGGTCCCGGCCGACGGCGGCGATGAGATGCGTCGGTGTGCCCAGCCGCGCCAGGTTCTCCGCGATGTTGCGGCCCACGCCACCCGCGGTGGTGCCGGCACGCCCCGGATTGCTGGTCCGCTGCCGTACGGGAGCCAGGCTGCGTACCTTCACGTCGACGTTGGCTCCGCCGACGACCACGACCGCGTTCTCCTCGCGGAGGATGTAGCCGCGGCCGAGGATGGCGCCCTTCTTGCCCAGGTTGGACAGGTGGACGTTCACCGCGGCCCGGGTGGTGCCGAGGGCGTCGGCGATCGCCTGCGGCCCGGAGAGCGGGTCGCGGCGCAGCAACGCGATGATCTCGCGCTCCCGCTGGGTCAACATCATGCTGACTAAACTAAAGCGTCTTTATTGGAGTAAGCAAGAGATGGTTGTCGACCGCTTGGGCGGCGGCGCGCTGGATCAGTCGGTGTTCCTGCCGAGGTCGAGTTGCCCCACGCGCCGCACGTTCTGGCGGTCCTCGGCGTCCTCGCTGTCCTCGGCCGCGAACCAGGCGTCGAGGATCTCCTTGAGCAGCGGCTCGGAGGTCAGGCGCAGGCTGAGCGCCAGCACGTTGGCGTCGTTCCATCGGCGGGCTCCGTCCGCCGTGTACGCGTCGATGCACAGGGCGGCCCGTACGCCGGGCACCTTGTTCGCGGCGATGGACGCCCCCGTGCCGGTCCAGCAGCACACGACCGCCTGGTCCGCGGTCCCCGCGGCGACCTCACGGGCCGCGGCCTCCGAGCACGCGGCCCACTGGGGGTCGTCTCCGGGGCTCAGCGCCCCGTGGGCCACCACCTCGTGGCCGCGCCTGCCCAGTTCCGCGACGAGCGAGCGCGCCACGGGTTCGTCCATGTCCGAGGAGACGGAGATCCGCATGCTCCGGAGCCTAACGCCGCGAGGCTCCCGCCCCCACCGGCACCCGCGCTGTCCGACTCCCCGCGGACACCTGTCCCGGAGGCGCGCATCCCTGAGTCGCGCATCCTGGAGACGGCCATCCCGGAGCCTGCCAAGGAGGACAGCCTAGGACGGCTGCCCCTCAGGTCAATGCCCCCAGCGGATCATCCAGCACCGGCTGCCACGCCAACTCGGCCGCGCCGACAAGGCTGTTGTGGTCGAGGGTGCAGGCCAGGATGGGGACGCCGCCGCTCTGACCCCACAGGCTGCGGTCGGCGACGACGGCGCGCAGGCGGTCGGGGTCGGCGTCGAGGAGCGTGCGGTGGAGACCGCCGAGGATGATGCGGTCGGGGTTGAGGATGTTCACCAGGCCCGCGAGACCGAGGCCGAGGCGGTCGATGAGGGCCTCGGTGGCCGTGCGGATCGACGGGTCGTCGTAGTGGTTGCGGATCAGGTCGATGGCCTGCTGGAGAAGTGAGACCTCGGGGCCGGGCTCGCGGCCGGCCGCCGTGAGCAGCGCCAGCGGATCGGCCTCGACGTCGAGGCAGCCGCGGCTGCCGCAGTGGCAGGGGCGGCCCTCGGGGTTGACGGTGAGGTGGCCGACTTCCAGGGCGAGGCCCGAACTCCCCGTGTGCAGGCGGCCGTCGAGCACCAGCGCACCGCCCACGCCCCGGTGGCCGGTGGCCACGCACAGCAGGTCCCGGGCGCCGCGGCCCGCCCCGTGCCGGTGCTCGGCGAGGGCGGCGAGGTTGACGTCGTTGCCCGCGAAGGCGGGACCCGTGATCCCGGCCTCGCGCACGCACTCCGCGAAGATCCGGCGTACGGGCGCGCCCACGGGCCACGCCAGGTGCAGGGGGTTGAGGGCCAGGCCGTCCGGCTCGGCGACCGCGGACGGTACGGCGAGTCCGGCACCGACGCAGTGCCGTCCCGTCGAACGCAGCAGCTCGGCGCCCGCTTCCACGACCGAGCCGAGGACCTTCGCCGGGTCGGCGTCGACGGTCTCGCAGCCGGGCGCCGTGGCGACGATGCTGCCGCCCAGGCCGACCAGCGCCGCCCGGAACCCGTCGGCGTGCACCTGCGCCGCCAGGACGACCGGGCCGTCGGCGGCGACCGCGAGCCGGTGCGAGGGCCTGCCCTGCGAGCCCGCCGCCGCTCCGGGCCGGGCGTCGACGCGGATCAGTCCGAGCGCTTCCAGTTCGGCGGCGACCGCGCCGGCCGTGGCCCGGGTGACGCCGAGTTCGGCGGTGAGCACGGCCCGGGTGGGTGCGCGTCCGGTGTGCACGAGCTCCAACGCGGGCCCGAGCGCGCCGCGCCCACGGTCCAGCCGCGTCCTCGAGGTGGTCCCTTCCCCCGTCGGCCGGGGGTCCGCCTTGCCGCTCATGAGGGCGAGTCTCCCATGATCCGCGCACTCCCCGGCCTACAGGCCGCTGACCCGGAGCGTGATGTTCAGACGTCCGGTCAGTCCCAACTCGGGCGGTGCGGTGCCCGCGTGCACCCGGGGAACGCCGTGGTACGCGAGCCGGGACGGGCCGCCGAACACCAACAGGTCGCCGCTGCGCAGTTCGACCTCCGTGTAGGGCTTGGTGCGGGTCTCGGTGTTACCGAAACGGAAGACGCAGCTGTCGCCGAGGCTCAGGGACACCACAGGGGCGTCCGACTCCTCGTCGCTGTCGCGGTGCATGCCCATGCGGGCGTCGCCGTCGTAGAAATTGATCAGCGCTATGTCATACGGAACCCGTGTCGGTGCCCCTGCCCCTGCCCCTGTCGGTGGTACGTCACGTGCCACCGGAGGCGGCGTCCCCAGCGCGTCGGCGACCGCCTGCCGCCCCAGCTCGTCCAGCCACGCCGGAAACGGCTTCACCGGAGCGCCGTCACCGTCCACGACGGTGTCGGCATAGCCGTACGGATACCAGTGCCGGCCCAGGCAGACCTGGCGTGCGGTCATCGTGCCGCCGCCCGGTGTGCGGACGGTACGCAGGCCGGCCGGTGGCCGGGCCCATGCCCGGCACGCGTCCAGCAACTGCCGCTGCCGCCCCGCGTCCAACCAGTCCGGCACGTGCACGGCGCCCGGCGCGATTTCCTTACGAGCCCTGGGAAACAGCTCGGCATCCATACGCTCCATCCTGCCCGACCGGCCGCGCGACGGGTTCTGAGCTGGGGCTCGGCTAGCCTTGAGGCACGATGAACGACCGTATGACGACGCCGTGGGGCGAGTTCGCGCTGGCCCGTTTCCCCGAGGACCCGCGCGAGAGGCTGCGCGCCTGGGACGCCTCCGACGCCTACCTGCTCAGGCACCTGGCAGACGAGCAGGTCCCGCTGTCCGGCACGGTCGTGGTCCTGGGCGACCGCTGGGGCGCTCTGGCCACCGCGCTCGCGGCGCACGGGCCCGTGCAGATCACCGACTCGTTCCTCGCGCAGGAGGCGACGCGGGCGAACCTGGCGCGGGCCGGCGTCGAGACCGGTGCCGTGCGGCTGCTCACCACCCAGGACCCGCCGCCCGACCGCGTCGACGTCCTCCTGGTGCGGGTGCCCAAGAGTCTCGCGCTGCTGGAGGACCAGTTGCTGCGGCTGGCGCCGGCGGTGCACGAGGGGACGGTCGTCGTCGGCACCGGCATGGTGAAGGAGATCCACACCTCGACGCTGCAGCTCTTCGAGCGGATCCTGGGACCGACCCGCACCTCGCTGGCGGAGAAGAAGGCCAGGCTCGTCTTCTGCACGCCGGACGCGTCGCTTGCGCGGCCCGCCAACCCGTGGCCGTACAGCTACGCCCTGCCCGGCGGTGTCGGCCCTGCCTCGGGGCGCACCGTGGTCAACCACGCGGGTGTGTTCTGTGCCGACCGGCTCGACATCGGCACCCGCTTCTTCCTGCAGCATCTGCCGGCCGCGCGCGCCGACCGGCGGGTGGTGGACCTGGGCTGCGGCAACGGGGTGGTGGGTACGGCGGTGGCGGTGGCCGATCCGACGGCCGAGGTGCTGTTCGTGGACGAGTCGTTCCAGGCCGTGGCCTCGGCGGAGGCGACGTACAAGGCGAACGGGGTGCCGGGGCACGCGGAGTTCCGGGTCGGGGACGGGCTGGCCGGGGTGCCGGACGGCAGTGTCGACCTCGTGCTCAACAATCCGCCGTTCCACTCGCACCAGGCGACGACGGACACGACGGCCTGGCGGATGTTCACCGGGGCGCGGCGTGTGCTGCGGCCCGGTGGCGAGTTGTGGGTGATCGGCAACCGGCACCTCGGCTACCACGTCAAGTTGCGCAAGGCCTTCGGCAACAGTCAACTGGTCGCGAGTGACCCGAAGTTCGTGGTGCTGAAGGCCGTCAAGGAGTGATCACGCCGGTGGGCGGCCAACGGTCCGGATGATTCCGGTCACCGCCCGCACCATCGCCTCCCTCCCCACGCTCAGGTACTCGCGCGAGTCGACCGCCTCGGGATGGGCGGCGAGGAAGTCGCGGATCGCGCCGGTCATGGCGATGTTGAGGGCGGTGCCGACGTTCACCTTGGCGATGCCGCCCGCGACCGCCGCGGCCAGTTCCTCGTCCGGCACTCCGGAGGAGCCGTGCAGGACGAGGGGCACGTCAAGGGCGGCGGCCAGCCGTTTGAGGAGCCCGTGGTCGAGGGTGGCGGTGCGGGTGGTCATGGCGTGCGTGCTGCCGATGGCCACGGCCAGGGCGTTCACGCCGGAGGCGGCGACGAAGGCGCGGGCCTCCGCGGGGTCTGTGCGGGCGCCGGGCGCGTGGGCGTCCAGCGGGGGCTCGGCACAGTTGTCCCGGCCGCCCGGCCCTGCCTTGCCGCCGATCTGTCCCAACTCGGCCTCGATCCACAGGCCTTGGGCGTGTGCCCAGTCGGCGGCGGCGCAGGTCGCGGCGAGGTTCCGGTCATAGGGCAGGCGGGCCGCGTCGTACATCACGGAGCTGAATCCGGCGTCCGCGGCCTGCCGCAGCAGATCGTCGCTCTGGACGTGGTCCAGGTGCAACGCGACGGGCACAAGGGCGCGTTCGGCGGCGGCGACGGTCGCGCGGGCGAGCGGGAGCAGGCGGCCGTAGCGGAACTTGACGGCGTTCTCGCTGACTTGGAGGACGACGGGGGCATCCGCCGACTCGGCGCCGGCGATGACGGCCTCGACGTGTTCCAGGGTGATGATGTTGAAGGCGGCGACGGCGGAGTGCTCGGCGGCGGCCCGGGTGACGAGTTCGCCGGTGGTGACGAGGGGCACGGTCAATCCCTTCCAGTACGAATCCCTTCCGATAGGTCAGGGGGCGAGGATCACCGAGCGGGTGAGGTGGCGGGGCCGGTCCGGGTCGAGGCCGCGGGCCGCGGCGACGGCGACCGCGAGTCGCTGGGCGCGGACCAGTCCGGCCAGCGGGTCGAGTCCGTCGGCCACCCACAACCCGCCGGTGGCGCGGACCTGTTCGGGCAGGCCCTCAGGGGCCTCGCCGAGCATCCAGGCCGCCGTGCCGTGGGTGGTGATGCTGATGGGGCCGTGCCGGTACTCCATCGCCGGGTAGGCCTCGGTCCAGGCGAGGGAGGCCTCGCGCATCTTCAGCCCGGCCTCGTTGGCCAGGCCGACCGTCCAGCCCCGGCCCAGGAAGGTGAACTGCGTGCAGGCGACGAGCCCTTCGGGCAACGGGGTCGCCAGGGCGGTGCGGGCGTCGTCGACGACGGCGTCGGTGTGGAGGCCGAGATGGGCGCGCAGCAGGGTCAGGGCGGTGGTCGCGAACCGCGTCTGTACGACGGACCGTTCGTCGGCGAAGTCCAGCACGACGACGACGTCGGCGGCGGCCATGACCGGGGTGTCCGGGTCGGCGGTGATCGCGGTCGTTCGTGCGCGCCCCTTCAACCGGCCGAGCAGGTCGAGGACTTCGGTGGTGGTGCCGGAGCGGGTGAGGGCCACGACACGGTCGTAGGAGCGGCCGTGGGGGAACTCGGAGGCGGCGAAGGCGTCCGTCTCGCCCTGCCCGGCGCTCTCGCGCAGTGCGGCGACCGCCTGCGCCATGAAGTACGAGGTGCCGCACCCGACGATCGCGACCCGCTCGCCCGGCGCCGGAAGCGCCCCGCCATGCCGGGCCGCCTCCGACGCGGCCCGTATCCAGCACTCTGGCTGGCTGCTCAGCTCGTCCTCGACGTGCGTCATGCCGGATCCTCCCTTGCCTTGATCCCTGGCCTGATTGATTTCAATGTTTCGATCGGCTCAATGGTTCGATCGATATGATTGTTCCTGCAAGATATAGCGAGTTTTCGAGCAGAATCAAGCATTCAAGCGCAGACGGGGTGCGCTAAGGTCACCGGGAGATCAAGGAGCGGGAGGAACGGAGGGTGGGCATGTCGCGGGACGCCCGCTGGAAGGCGCTGCTGGAGCTGCTCGTGGAGCGCGGACGGCTGGACGTCGAGGACGCGGCCGCCGAGCTGGGGGTCTCGGCCGCGACGATCCGGCGCGACTTCGACCAGCTCGCCGAGCAGCAGATGCTGGTCCGCACCCGGGGCGGCGCGGTCGTGCACGGAGTGTCGTACGAACTGCCGCTGCGCTACAAGACGGCCCGGCACGCCTCCGAGAAGCAGCGGATCGCGAAGGCGGTGGCCGATCTCGTCGCGCCCGGCGAGGCGGTGGGGCTGACCGGCGGCACCACCACCACCGAGGTGGCGCGCGCGCTCGCCGTCCGCAGTGATCTCGCTTCCGGGTCTCCGGCGCTCACGGTCGTCACGAACGCGCTCAACATCGCCAACGAGCTTGCCGTGCGTCCCCAGTTCAAGATCGTGGTGACCGGCGGGGTCGCGCGCCCGCAGTCGTACGAGCTGATCGGGCCGCTGGCGGACGGTGTGCTCGGCCAGATCACCCTCGATGTGGCCGTGCTCGGCGTGGTCGCCTTCGATGCCGCACACGGTGCCGCCGCGCACGACGAGGCGGAGGCCGCGATCAACCGGCTGCTGTGCGAGCGCGCCGAGCGGGTGATCGTCGCCGCCGACTCCAGCAAGCTGGGCCGGCGGGCGTTCGCCCGGATCTGCGCGGCCGAGTCGGTCGGCACCCTCGTCACGGACTCGGCGGCGAGCCCGGACACGGTGCGCGGCTTCGAGGAGGCGGGGATCACCGTCGTCGCGGTCTGACCCTCCGCAGTACGCCGTGACCTGAGCGATCCTCGCGCCCACGTGCCCGAGTCCGCCTAGGCTGGGAGCGGGACCGCGGGGCCGAGCAGGGAGGCTGCGATGAGCTCGGAAGCGTCGGAAGCGATCGACCAGGGCGGCCCCGGGGGTGCTCCCCGATATCTGCCGATCGCCGAGCACGGTCTGATCGGCGACCTGCGCAGTGTGGCCCTGGTGGGCACCGACGGCACGATCGACTGGTACTGCTGCTCGGCCTTCGACGCGCCGAGCGTCTTCGCGTCGATCCTGGACGCCGAGCGCGGCGGCTCCTTCGAGCTGGCGGCGGCTGTCCCGGCGAAGACCAAGCAGTTCTACTTCCCCGACACGAACGTCCTGATCACCCGCTTCTTCACCGAGGAGGGCGTCGGTGAGGTGCAGGACTTCATGCCGGTCAACGGCAGGGGCGTGGAGACCGAGCGGCACCGGGTGATCCGGCGGGTCGTGTGCGTGCGCGGATCGGTCCCCTTCCGCACCCGGGTCGCCCCGCGGTTCGACTACGGCGCCCGGCCGCACATCGTGCGCATGGCCGGCGAGGCGACGGTCTTCGAGTCCGACGGGCTGTCGCTCGCGCTGTCGGCGACCGTGCCGCTGGAGGCGGACGGGCTCGACGCGCGGGCCGACTTCAAGCTCTCCGAGGGCGAGACGGCGGTGTTCGCGCTGGACCAGGTGGGCGGCGACGTGGAGCCGCGCCGGTGCGCGAAGACCGAGGCCGAGGAGCAGTTCGGCACGACGG
Organism: Streptomyces sp. NBC_00461; assembly: GCF_036013935.1. NCBI lineage: Bacteria > Bacillati > Actinomycetota > Actinomycetes > Kitasatosporales > Streptomycetaceae > Streptomyces > Streptomyces sp. NBC_00461. Next base: position 9,340,376 of record NZ_CP107902.1, on the reverse strand, counting down.
TGGCGTATTGGCGGCGCTGGCTGTCCGCCTCCAAGTACCGCGGCCGGTGGCGGGAGATGGTGCACCGCTCCGCCCTCACCCTGAAGCTGCTCACCTACGCGCCCACCGGCGCGATCGTGGCCGCGCCGACCACGAGCCTGCCCGAGCAGCTGGGCGGCGAACGCAACTGGGACTACCGGTACGTGTGGGTGCGCGACGCCGCCTTCTGCGTGTACGCGCTGCTGCGGCTCGGCTTCACGGAGGAGGCCGAGGCGTTCATGAAATTCCTCACCCAGTACGTCAGTCCGTGCACCGACGGACAGTCCGCTCCCCTGCAGATCATGTACGGCATCGACGGCCGCACCGACCTCACCGAGCGCGAACTCGACTACCTGGAAGGGCATTTCGGCTCCGCACCGGTACGGATCGGCAACGCGGCCGCCGACCAGCTCCAGCTCGACATCTACGGCGCGCTCATCGACTCGATCTACCTCTACGACAAGTGGGCCAAGCCCATCTCCAGCGGCCAGTGGGACGACGTGTGCACGCTGGTGGAGTGGGTGTGCGAGAACTGGGACCAGCCCGACGAGGGGATCTGGGAGACCCGCGGAGGCCGCAAGAACTTCCTGTACTCGCGGCTGATGTGCTGGGTGGCGATCGAGCGGGCGATCCGCATGGCCAACCGGCGCGGCCTGCCCGGGGACCTGCCCCGCTGGCGCGAGGCCCGCGACAAGATCTACCGGCGGATCATGAAGCGGGGCTGGTCGCAGACCCGGCAGGCGTTCGTCCAGCGCGAGGACAGCGACGTGCTGGACGCGGCCGTCCTGATGATGCCGCTGACGAAGTTCATCGCGCCCACCGACCCGAAGTGGCTGTCCACACTGGACGCCCTCACCAACGAGCTGGTGTCCGACTCCCTCGTCTACCGCTACGACGCACTGGCCAGCCCCGACGGACTGCGCGGCGACGAAGGCACCTTCTCGATCTGCTCGTTCTGGTACGTCGAGGCGATGGTGCACGCCGGGCGCATCGACGAGGCGCGCCTCGCCTTCGAGAAGATGCTCACCTACGCCAACCATCTCGGCCTGTACGCCGAGGAGATCAGCCACACCGGCGAGCAACAGGGCAACTTCCCACAGGCGTTCACGCATCTGGCGCTCATCAGCGCGGCGTTCAACCTGGACCGGGCCCTCGGCTGAGGACCCCCGCGGGAGGTGTTGGCAGCACCACCCCGCATCCGCCGCCCAGGCCCAGGGACGCCGAGCCCCGCGGCAGGAAGGATTCATGACGTCGGCAAGGGACCGACTCGGAATCCACCTCTCCAGCTCGGGGGAAGAACAATGAACGAAGTTCTCGCCAGGCGTCTGACGGGCGTCGCCGGTATCGCCGCCGCGACCGCGCTCATCGTCGAAGTGCCCCTGTACTTCATCTACTCGGGCCCGCCGCCGGACGCGAACGTCCTGGCCCGGCTTCTCCTCGGGATCATCGGCCTCGCATGCCTGGTCCTGTTCGTGACGGCATTCCGTGAACTGGTCAAGCGCACGCGTCCCGACTACGAGTGGGCGGGTTCGCTGGCATACTCCACCGGGCTGGTCTACGCGACGATCACCCTGGTCTCCATGGGTCTGGAGGCCGGCGCGGTCATCGCCACCGACCATCCGATCGATCCGACGATCACGGTCAACGGCACGTACATCCTCTACGGATCGATCTCCCGGCTGATGCTCGGCCTCTTCCTGACCACGGTCGGTTACACCGTCGCACGCACTGACATGCTGCCGCGCTGGATCAGCCGCTCGGCCTACGTCCTCGGCGCGATCAACCTCGCGTTCGTGCCGTCCCTGTTCTTCGGCAACACTCCCGCGAACTTCTATGCGGCGAACGGCTGGGGCACGACCGCCCTGATGGGGACGATCCTCAGCTACTGGCTGCTGGCCGTCGGAATCTCCACCTACCGAAGCTCCTCGCGCCTGCGCAGCGCCCTCGCCGCGTAGCCTCGGGAACCGGTCATCGAGCGGGCGGGACAGCGATCAGCTGTCCCGCCCGTCCGCATGTGTCCTCACACCGCGCTATGCCGGACATCGGACGTCGAGGGAGCCGAGCCAGTCGATCAGGATCCGGTTGATCTCCTCGGGGCGCTCCTGCTGGATCCAGTGGCCGCAGCCTTCGAGGATGTGGGACGAGGTCAGACCGGGAAGGGTGCTGGGGTACGCCTCGATCGCGTCCGCCAGCCAGGCGGTGGACGCGTCGAGGGACCCGCCCAAGAACAGCGAAGGCTGTGTGACGGGGGCGCCGTGGTGGGCGGCCAGGTCCTCCCAGTCCCGGTCCATGTTCCGATAGCGGTTCAGTGCCCCGGTCAGGCCGGTCCGCTCGAACTCCTCGGCGTAGACGTCGAGTTCGTGCTCACCGAGCCAGTCCGGCAGTCCGCCCTCCGGGAACCTGTCGCGCAGCGTCCCGCCGCGGCCGACGAAGTGTGGATCGGGCGCGCCGGGCGCGGGCATGGTGCCGGCCGACAGGGCGGCGTAGAAACCGGCCAGCCAGCCCCGGACGTCGGGCTCGATCTCCGCCTCGACACGGCCGGGCTGCTGGAAGTAGGAGACGTAGAACTCCTCCTCACCGCCCATCGCCGCGAAGACCTCACTGGGCCTGGGGCCGCCGGGCGGGGTGTAGGGCACGCTCAGCAGGCCGACCGCACGGAACACGTCGGGCCGCAGCAGAGCCGAGGTGGCGGCGATGGTCGCGCCCCAGTCATGCCCGACGATCACCGCGGACCGCTCACCGAGGGCGTCGACCACGGCGGCGTTGTCCGCCACCAGGTCGAGCATCCGGTACGCCGCCACGTCCCCGGGTGCGGAGGAGCGCCCGTAGCCACGGACGTCGAGGGCCACGGCACGGTAGCCGGCGGCGGCCAGGGCCGGCAGCTGGTGTCGCCACGAGTACCAGGACTCCGGGAAACCGTGCACGAGCACCACCAGAGGTCCACTGCCCTGCTCCACCAGGTGCGTACGGCCGCCCGGTGTCGGCACCAGGCGGTGGGTGCGGTCGGCGTCGGGGGTCTGCGGCATGGGTTCCTCCCGGGGCGAGCGTGACCAGGTGCGTGGACGACGATCATCCGGCGGACGGAACGTTGACGGCGATGTCTGTTGCTGTTTCGGCAACACGGCCGGGCTCCCCGGGGCGAGTGTGTGCGGCTCGGCGTCAGTCGTCCGCGACCAGCTCCGTGGGCGTGGCGATGACGTCGACGAGGGCGTCGCCACGCAGCGCGGTCAGGGGGAGCGGCCGACCGATGGCGTCCTCGAGCATCAGTCGCTGCAGTGCCTGTGCGCTGGTGACCGGTGCGCCGTGGGCGGTGATCAGCAGGTCGCCGTCCCTGAGGCCGGCGCGGGCGGCCGGGGAGGCGGGCACGACCTCGATGATCCGCAGGCCCGTGGGCCGGCCGGTGCGGGCCCGCGGCAGCGGCGGCAGCGGGGCGGGGATGCCGGCGAGGCCGAGGTAGGCGCGGCGGACCCGGCCCTCGGAGAGGAGGGTCGCGATGATCCGGCGGCTGGTGCCGTTCACCGGGACAGCCAAGCCGAGGCCGACGTCGGCGATGGCGGTGTTGATGCCGACGACCCTGCCGTCGGCCGTGGCGAGCGCGCCGCCCGAGCTGCCCGGATGGAGGGTGGCGTCGGTCTGGACGACGTCGTCGATGACGCGGGTGGCCCCGCCCGCGCTCGCCGGCAGTGACCGGCCCAGCGCGCTGACCACGCCGGCGGTGACGCTGCCGGTCAGTCCGAGCGGATTGCCGACGGCCACGACCAGCTGCCCCACCCGCAGGGCGTCGGCCTCGCCGAACCTGGCCGGAGGCGGGGTCGGTCCGTCGGCACGGACCACGGCGAGATCGGAGAGCGGGTCGGCTCCGATCACATGGAAGGGGGTGGTCGTGCCGTCGGCGAAGGACGCCGTACCGGCGTCGGAATGCCCGACGACATGGGCGTTGGTGAGCAGGAAGCCGTCGTCGGTGAAGACCACCGCGGAGCCGGTCCCCCGCACGAATCGCCCGCTGGGGCGGCGGTGCGCGACGTTCAGTGCCGCCACCTTCGGCGTGAGCTCGGCGGCGACCGAGGTGACGATCTGCGAGTAGGAGTCCAGTGCGGCCTGCTCCTCGTGGGAGCGGTCGGGCTCGGAGAGTGTGTCGGCCACGGATCGACCTTTCCGCTTGCCCAAGGGCGTGTGTTACATGCTTACACCCTTGCTCCGGCAGGCGGTCCGGACTTCGCTGCCGGCGGACGCCGACGGCCATCGGCGGCTGCGGGCAGCCGCCGACACGGCAGCCGTCGATGTGCGCTCAGCGGGCGCGGGGCCCCGCGGTGCCGGAGTCCGTCCGTCTCGACGTGCGCAGTGTGCCGACCGTCTTCAGCAGGCGGTCGGCGGGGGCGCGCAACTCGGGGTGGGCGTTGACCGTGTTCCGCAGGCCCCGCACGGGTCTGCGCCACAGCCGGTGGGCCGCGGCGACCGGGTGGGGGCGGCTGGCGAACCCTTCCGCCACGCGCAGCTCCCGGGTCTTGAGCCAGTCCTTGTACTCCTTGTCGCCGCGCCCCAGGTCCATGAGCGTGATCCCGTGCCGGGCCGCCGCCTCCGCCGTCCGCAGATGCATCATCAGCCCGGGCGAGTAGTAGTGGAGATCGGGGTCGTACGCGGTGAACCAGGCGGCGAGCACCGTGCGCGATCTGGGCCCGAAGTGCGCCGCGACCGGCCGGTCACCGGCGTACAGCACCGACAGCACACCGGTGAAGTGCTCCTCCTGGACCTGGTGGAGATGGTTCACCAGGTCGACGATCCACGGCCGGGCGAAGCGGTCCATCCGGCCCGTCCTGCGGTACTGGGCGGACTTCCACTGCATGAGCCGGTGCAGCATCCGCGGATCGCGCTCGTCGAACTCGAAGCGCAGCTCGCCCACGTCCCGCCCGATGCGTCGTTCCTTCTTCAGCGTCGTCTTGGCAAGTCCCGGATACGCGCCGCGCAGCCACGGGGCGTAACCGCTCTCGTCGGGCTTCAGGTCGACGACCGGAGAGGCGAACATCCCCGTGACGTGCCGTCCGAACGGCTTCTGTTCCTCCACGAGATGATCGAACTCGAAGATGGAGAGGCCGCAGGCCTTCAGCAGTTCCTGGGCCTCCCAGGTGACTCCGGGGCGGTGCACCAGCGCCTGGCAGTCGGAGAGGCCGAGACCTATGGCCTTGCCGACGCCGAAGGCGTTGCGCTCGAAGGGGAGGAAGCCGGACGGCCGCCCGTCCTCACGCAGGACCGCGACCCTGGTTCCGGCGCGGTACCGGCCGATCCCGAGCGCGAACTCCGGCGCCAGGAAAGGGTTGGCGTACTCGGGCGACTCGTCCATCGCGCGGTGCCAGGCCGCGCGCAGCGAGGCGTTCAGTTCGTCGACTCTGTGGATCGTGACATCCACGTCAGATCATCCGCCCTTCCACAGGCTCCGCGAGTGACGTTCCGACCGCGGCACGGGCCGGTAGAGCGTGTGGACCCCTGTTCACTGATCGCATCGGCGACCGCTCCCCCCGGTGACGTCCCCCCGCGGCTCATGGTCCGCGTCCTACCACTTCCTTGAGTATCAGCCGATTCCACGCCGTGTACACGGTCGTTCCGCGGTTGACCCTCAGGTTCCGAACTGTACGCCGAGGATCAAACGTCGCGAAACAGTACGCATGTTGTCAAGAGCGCCTGCCGCAACAAATGACCGCGGACCTCGCTAGGCCGCAGGCCGCCCGCCGAACTGCCAGTCGTGGATCTCGACGCTCTCGTAGAGGCCCTCGCGGGCGTACGGCTCGTCCGCCATCATCGTCTCGGCGGCGCTCCTGTCCCGCAGTTCGACCAGCAGGGCCGTGCCCGTCCATGCGCCGCCGTCCGGGGACAGCAACGGGCCGTAGGCGATGAGGTGTTCGCGGTATCCGCGGTCGAGGTACCGGTGGTGCGCCGCGTCGAGGGGCGCGTGGGCCGTGGTCGTGCCCGGCTTGCCGTGCGCGATGATCAGGAAACGTCGGTGTCCGGCCACTGCCCCCGTGAACTCCCACATGGTGCGGCCCAGGACGTTCCGCCAGCGCCGTACCAGCACCTCCTCCTCGTAGACACCGGCCTTGTGGTTGGGTTCTTCGAACGCGAACTCGTGCGCGGCCGCTTCGTCGGGCAGGCCGACGATGTGCATGCTCCCGGTGACCGCGGTGCCGTCGGCGGTGAACGTAGGGCCGCGCGCGATCATCGTGTCGGCGTACCGGTCCATGAACGCCCAGTGATCTTCGGTCAGTTCCGACCGCAGTGCCCATGTTCCCGGCCGGTCCCGGCAGTAGAAGAAGTAGTCCACGTCGCCCCTCCGAAGGATCATGCGGTCCTCGGGACAGTAGCGGCGATCGGGACGGCGGGCATCGCGATTCACCCGCCCTTCTGCTGACCGCCGACGAACGCCAGGGCCTCCCGGGCGAGGGACGACCAGGTCAGGGGGGAGGCCGGGGAGAGGCTGAACCACTCCTTCATGGGCGTGCCCTTGTTGGCGTCGAAGTTGTCCCCCTCCCCCGCGTCGACCAGCGCGTCCACCCGCTCCTTGGGGAGCTTCACCACCAGCCGTCCGCGGACCAGCATCGCGAAAATCCTGCCGTGCACCCGCAGCGCGGTCCTGCCGAAGCCGGAGCCGGAGCCGCCGGGCGGAGTGACCGCGGGGAGGCCGAGCAACTCGGTCACCAGGTCGTCGAACCGTTCCTCCGCCGGTGTCATGGCCGTCCTCCCGCATCCCGCGGCGACACCTGCGCGGCCCGGTCCGCGCGGGAGCGGTCCTCGTGCCGGGCCCGCGGACCGGCTCTGTCGCCTCGCAGCATGCGGCATGGATACCTCACCGGGTGTCGCCGTACAACCACCGCGTTCCTCAATGGCGCAGTCGGTCGAAGCGGAACGGTTCCAGGGCCCGGGGGCGGTTGCCGGTGCGGACGTACTCGGTGAGGGTGTGGCCGGTGACCGGGCCGAGGGTGACGCCGAGCATGCCGTGTCCGGTGGCCACGAAGGCGTTGTCGTGGCCGGGGACACGGTCGATGACGGGGAGCCCGTCAGGGAGGAACGGCCGGCCGCCGACCCAGGGGTCGCGGATCAGGCCGACGAGGTCGTCCGGGTCGTCGAACCAGCGGCCCAGGTAGTGCCGGCTGGCGAGGGCGACGGCGACCACGCGGCGCCAGTCCAGGCGGTTGTTGTTGCCGCTCAGTTCCATCGTGCCCCCGATCCGTGTCGTGCCGGCGATCGGTGAGGCGACCGCCCTGCGTTCGCCGAAATAGAGGGTGTGCCTGGGAGCGGGGTCCAGGTCCACGGAGAAGCTGTAGCCCTTGCCCGCCTGGAGGGGCAGCGGGTGTCCCAGCGCCCCCAGCAGCCTGGACGAGCGCATGCCGGCGGCTATCACGACCGCGTCGCACGGGATCTCACCCAAGTCGGTGCGCACCGCGGTGACTTGGCCGCCGGTGGTCCTGAACCCCAACGCCTCCGCGTTCTCGTGGACCTTCACCCCGGCCGCGGCGAGCGCCCGACCGAGGCCGCGGGCGAAGGCCTCCGGGTCGACCACGCCCTCTCCCTCGACGAGATAGGCGGCGCGCACCCCGGGCGACAGCGCGTCGTCCAGAAGTCGGGCCTCGTCCCCGGTGGTGACGTCGTCGGGGAGCGGGTAGCGGCCGTCGGCCATCTCCCGTTGTACGGCGAGGTGGTGGCGGGCCTCGGCCGGGGAGAGGAAGGCGTGGACCATGCCGGGGCGGGTCAGGGTGGTGTCGACGCCGGCCTCGCGCAGGCCGTCGAAGAGGTCGAAGGTGGTGCGGTTCAGCTCGGCGACCGCCGCGTAGCCGCGCCGGAAGGCGGCCGGTGTGCTGCTGCGCCAGAACCGCCACAGCCAGCGGACGAAGGCCGGGTCGGGCAGGGGCCGTAGATACAGGGGCGAGTCCGGCCGGCCGAGCGAGCGCAGTGCGTACCGTACGACTCCCGGTGCCGGCACCGGCGTCGAGTGGCTGAGGCAGATCCAGCCCGCGTTGCCCCTCGACACCCCGGAGCCCAGACCGCGCCGTTCGACGACCTCCACCGCGAGGCCCGCCTCGGCCAGGTAGTACGCGGTGCACAGTCCCACCACGCCGCCGCCGAGCACCACCACGGGGGCGGTCATGAGGCCGACTCGTACGCGGCGAGGAACTCCCGGGTGCGGGCCTGGGCGGGGCGGTCGAGGACGTCCCGTGGTGCGCCCTCCTCCACGATGCGCCCTCCGTCGACGAAGACGAGGTGGTCGGACACCTCACGGGCGAAGGGCAGTTCGTGGGTGACCAGCAGCATCGTCATGCCGTCGGCGGCCAGTTCACGCATCACGCCGAGCACCTCCCGGGTGGCCTCCGGATCGAGGGAGGAGGTGGGCTCGTCGAAGAGCAGCACCTCGGGGCGCAGCGCCAACGCCCGGGCGATGGCGACGCGTTGCTGTTCTCCGCCGGAGAGCTGCTCGGGCTGGGCGAGGCCGCGGTGGGCCACACCGACCCGGCGCAGCAGCGTGACGGCCCGTTCCAGCGCCTCGTCCTGCGGCACACCGGCCCTGCGCTGCGCCAGGACGACGTTCTCCACGGCCGTCAAATGCGGGAAGAGGTTGAAGCGTTGGAAGACCATGCCGACTGTACGGCGCAGCCGGGGCAGGTCGCGGCAGACCGTGCGGCCGCCGCTGTGCACCACCTCGCCGGCCACCTCCACGGTTCCCCGGTCGGGGCGTTCGAGGAGGTTGACGCAGCGCATCAGGGTCGTCTTGCCGCCGCCGCTCTGGCCGATGACGCTGACGATGCGGCCGCGGTCGACCTCCAGGCCGACGTTGTCGAGTACCAGGCGGCCGTCGAAGGACTTGCTCAGGCCGTCGATCCGTACGACCACCTCGGTGGTGGCCGGTGGCACGGTCTTCGCCGTGGTGACGGGCTCGGTCATACGGCCGCCTCCTTCGGGTCGGCTGTCGCGCCGAGGTCGGCGGCGAGCAGCGCGCGGGCGGCGCGCATCCGGCGCCGTCGCCAGGGGGACAGGGGGATGCCGGCGCGCACCTTCCGCTCCAGCAGCAGGAGGAGTTGGGAGAGCGGGTAGCACAGGGCGAAGTAGAGGGCGGAGATGACGAGGTACACCTCCAGTGCCCGGAAGGTGGCCGAGGTGATGAGGCGGCCCTCCGACATCAGCTCGGCGGCGGAGACGGTGACGAGCAGCGAGGTGGACTTGAGCAGGTCGACCAGCATGGTGTTGGTGCCGGGCATGGCCTGCCGGACGGCCTGTGGCAGTACGACCTGGGCAAAGATGCCCGCCCTGCCGAGGCCCAGCGCCTCGCCCGCCTCGGTCTGTCCGGTGTGTACACCGCTGATCGCGGCGCGGAAGATCTCGGACAGGTAGGCGGCGTAGAAGACGATCAGGCTGAGGCAGCCGGCGGTGAACACGTCCAGCCGGATCCCGGCCGAGGCGAGACCGAAGTAGGTCAGGAAGATGATGGCCAGCAGCGGGACGTTCTTGAACACCTCGGTGTAGACGGCGGCGACGGCCCGTGCGGGCCAGGCCCGGTTCAGCCGGAGCAGCGCGACGGCCAGGCCGAGGAGGACCGCGCCGACGAAGCTGACCAGCGTGTAGGAGACGGTGCGCCAGAGCGCGTCGAGCAGGTCGGCCCGGTAGTCGGACCAGGGGACCTGGAACAGTCCTGACATGTCAGCTCCTCACTGATCCTCTGTGATCGTCACTGGTTCGCACTGCTTCTCACTGGTTCTCACTGGTTCTCACTGGCCGATGGACGGCGGCGTCCAGTTGCCGGGCCGGTCCACGCCGCGGCGTGCGGTGGCGATGTCGGCGGCGGGCTTGAGGAACTGCTCCGGGTCGCCGCCGTACTTCTTGACGAGCTTGGCCAGCTCGCCGTTGGTGTACATGGCGTCGATCTGCGCGGAGACCGCCTTCTCCAGCTTCGTGGCCTTCTTGGGGAGGTAGAAGCCGGTCTGGTACGGCTGGAAGTACGCGTAGGCGGGCTTGGCCTTGACCTCGGCTGCGGTCGGCGGCGTCAGGTACTCCGTCCTGATCTTCAGCTCCGGGCGCTGTCTCTGCGCGGCGATGATGATCAGCGGGTCGAGGAAGCCGACGTCGGCGCGGCCGGCGCCGAGGTCGTCGAACACGCCGGTGGCGTCCGGGTAGGCGTGCAGCCTGGCGCCGGGCACGGCTTGGATGGACTTGACCCAGACGTAGCCCTCGACCGTGCCCAGGTTGAGGCCCTTGAGGTCATTCACCGTTTTGTAGGTCTTGCCGCTGCGCACGGCCATCGCCGGGGGCGAGTAGTAGGGCGGGTCGGTGAACAGTCCCTGCTTCTGCCGGTCGGCGGACCAGGCGACACCGCCGATGGTCATGTCCACCCGGCGGGACTGCACTCCGGCGAGCATGCCGGCGAAGTCCGTTACCTGCGGCTTGACCTGGAGGCCCAGCTTCTTGGCCACGTAGGCGAGGATGTCGCCGTCCAGGCCGACGATTCTGCCGCCCTGGACGGTGGTGTAGGGCGCGTAGGGCTGGACGGCCACCTTGATGACGCCGGGCGTGAGCGTGCCCAGGGCGGCGGTCTTCGCGGACACGTTCTTCGGGGAGTCGTCGCCGTCCGAACTACAGGCGGCGACCGTGGAAAACATCAGCGTCGCTGACAGAGCGACGGCGAGCGAGCGCACACGGATCATCGGCATGGGCCTTCCGTATCGGCCTGAGGAGCCCGCCGTTCACCGCGCTGTGCCCCCGGCGGGGATATCGGTTGGGCCCATACGCTAGAGATCGGTCCAGGTGTGCGTCACCGTTCACTTCGTACGAACTTGTGGCCGTGCTCGTCCGATCGCCTGTACGGTGCGTCCAGTCCTCGGCCCGTTGTCCGACGGGAGGAACAGTCGTGCTGAGTCCGTCACTCGCGCAGGAGATCGCCGGCGACACCTCCGCCGTCATCGGCTTCAACGTGCTGATCACCGACGCGGAGGGCATGGTCATCGGCAGCGGTGACAGCAGTCGCGTCGGCTCCTTCCACGAGGCGTCGGTGGAGGTCGTGCGCACCCAGGAACCGGCCACGCACAACGCCTCGCAGGCCCAGCAGCTGCGCGGGGTGCGCCCCGGCGTCACCCTGCCGCTGGTCGCGGGCGGTCAGGCGGTGGGCACCGTCGGGATCACCGGCACCCCCGCCCAGGTACGCCGCTTCGGACTGCTGGTGAAGCGCCAGACGGAGATCCTGCTCAGGGAGTCCGTGATGCTGCGCTCCCGTCTGCTCTCCGAGCGGGCGGCCGAAAAGCTGCTCGCCGACATCGCCTCGTACGATCCGCAGGTCGTCGAGGGCGACTTCCTGGTGTTCCGTGCCGCCGAACTCGGTTTCGACCTGCGGCTGCGGCGGGTCGCGGTGGCCATCGAGGTGACCGTGCCCGAAGGGGCCGCACGCCGCCGGAACGGCGCCCCCACCCAGGACGTGGCACTGGTCCGCACGGAACTGCTGCGCACCGTCCGCGAGGTCTTCGCCGACCCGCAGGACATCGTCGCCGGCACCGCTCCCGGCCGGATCGGCGTCCTGCACCGCTGCACGGCCCGGCACCGGACGGCGGCCCTGGTCACCGACTGCCGGCGGGTCGTCGACCTCATCGCCGCGCAGGACGGGATGACCGCCCGCGTGGGCATCGGCGAGCCCGCCTCCTCGGTCGGCTCCCTGCACGACTCCTACCAGGACGCGTGTGACGCCCTGCGCCTGGGCGGGAGCCCGGCGGGCGAGGCGAGTTGGGGAACCCCGCACCCGAAGGGTGGTGCGGGCCCTCCCGTCCATCTGATCGCCGAGCTCCGGGTGCATCAGGTGCTGGCCTCGGTGACCCAGTCCGCCCGCAACCGCCTGGTCGACCTCACCACCGGCGATCTGCGCGCCCAGCCGGACTGGCCGGCGCTCCGCGACACGATCACCGCCTGGTGCGAGAGCGGATTCAACCTCGTACGGGCCTCCGCCGCCCTGCACATCCACCGCAACACCGTCGTCTACCGTATGAACAAGATCGAGCAGATCACCGGCCGGCCGTTGCGCGACCATCGCACCACCATGGCCCTCTATCTCGCCTGCCTCGCGGACCAGTTGGGCAGTGGCTGAGAGCTGTTCCGTTCCCACTCGGCTCCGCGCACGCGCCGTTGACACCTCGCACCTTCCGCGTCACGGTGAGGGCCCGTCGTGCGGCGATCCATCCCTTCATCCGCGAGCGGGCCCTGCGTACCGAACAGGAGAGCAACGTGCCGGGCGAGGTCGTCGCGGCGCTCACGGACGCGGGATCTACCGGATGAACGTCCCCTGGCGGTACGGCGGTTACCAGACCCGGCTGCGCACCCAGGTCGACGCGCTGACCGAGATCGCCGCCGGGTGCGGCTCGACCGCCTTCACGGCCCTGATCCAGGCGGGCTGCGCCCTTCGTCAACCCCGCGACCAACCTGGAGCTGTACGGCAGGGTCCTGTCGGGGCTCGACGCGGGCACGCCGTTCCTGTAAGGCACGGCCGGTGCTACGGCCGGCCCGCTCCCGGCACCTCGACCGGGACGGAGAGGACCTGACCGGTGCCGGGTGCCACCAACTCGGCCTCCGTCATGCCCTGCCAGCGGGCCGCCGTGATGAACAGCGTCCTGCCCTCGGGACCGCCGAGCACGCAGGCGAACGCCCCGCGGTCCAGCGTCACGGTCTGCAGGACCTTGCCGCCCTCGGCGACGCGCACACAGCGCCGGTGGGGGACGTCGGCGTACCAGACGGCGTGCTCCGCGTCGAGGCAGATCCCGTCCGGCGTGCCCTCGCCCACGTCGGCCCAGACGCGCCGGCCGGACAGACGTCCGTCGGCCTCGATGTCGAAGGCGACCAGACGGTGACGGTAGGAGTCGGCGACGATCAGCGTGGAGTCGTCCGCGGTCACCGCCATGCCGTTGGGGAAGGCGATGTCGTCTGCCACCTCGCGCACCGAGCCGTCGGGGGCGACCAGGTGGACGGAACCGGGTCGTGCGTCCTCCCCCGCCATCGGGTCGAAGTGGGCGCGATTGACGTAGGTGTTGCCGCGGCCGTCCGCCACGATGTCGTTCCAGCCCGGGACGCCGAGATCCGCGTAGAGGGCCAGGCTGCCGTCGGGCTCGCGGTGCAGCAGCCGTCCCTGCCCGGACGAGACGATCAGCATTCGGTCGTCGGGCAGCCAGGCGGTGCACAGGGGCAGCGACGGCACCCGGGCGACGACCTCGCTGCGTCCGGCCAGGTCGACGGCGACGACCTCGCCGGCGGTCCAGTCCGAGAAGTACAGCCGGTCACCGTGCCAGCGGGGTGACTCGACCAGGCCAAGGCCGGTGAGCAGCGTGGATACCCGGGTCATCGTCATCACAGCCCTTCTTCGTGACCGGCCCCGTGCCGGCCTCCCACCCTCCACACGAACGGCAGCCGCCCGGATCGACATATCCGACCGGAAATCCGGGAGATCTCCGACGTCCACCGGACCATGAGGCCCTGAGACCCTGAGACCCTGAGACATCACAGGATGTTTCCTGCCTCGTTCGATGCCATCGTCGTTGATCATCGGCAATCGAATGGAGGACCCGATGCTGACACCACGACCGATCCGGTCCCGGCTGGGATCGGCGGCCGCCGCGGGGGCGGCCGTCGCCCTGCTCGCCGGGGCCGGGCTGCTCACGGCGGGGCCCGCGCAGGCCGATCCGCGCCCGTGCCCCGGCGCGGGCCCGGGCGACCCGGCGCGCTGCGCCCAAGTGATCGACATCGATGCGGGCTCGTCCCTGGTGATGCGCACGGCACCGCGCTACGGCGCCGGGGCGGTGGCCCGGTTCGGCAACGGGCAGTGGCTGGAGCTCGACTGCTGGACCACCGGCGACCCGGACGCCGACGGCCACGGCTACCGCTACTGGATGCAGGTCTCCACCGGCAGCGCGAGCGGCTACGTCAACGACTGGTATCTCGACAGCGGCGGTCCGAACGTCTGGAAGTCCCGGATCCCCCAGTGCGCCTGATCCCGTCGAACCAATGGAACGGGTCGATCGGGTCGAACCGGTCGAACCGGTCGAACCAACGGAGGAAACCCTGATGAAGCGTCTGCGTGCCCTCACCGCGACGGGCGTCGCTCTCACCGCCGCGGCCGCGGCCGTCCTTGCCGGCGCGGGGCCGGCCGGCGCCGCGATCCACTCGTGCAGCATCTCCGGCGACCCGGCCGTGTGCGCCAACGTCACCGGCATCGACGCCGGGTCCTATCTGGCCGTACGCACCGCCCCCAGGTACGGCGCGTCCGAGTCCCCGGTCTTCGGCCACCACCACAACGGGGACGAACTCGGCATCGACTGCTGGACCACCGGTGACCCGGACGCCGACGGGCACGGCTACCGCTACTGGATGCGGGTCGACAACGGCATCGGCGACGGCTACGTCAACGACTGGTACCTGAACACCGGCGGCCCGGGCACCTGGAAGTCACAGATCCCGCAGTGCTGAGCGGGCCGCCCGGCCGGGGATCGGCTAGGGACCCTTGCGGCCGACTCCCGCGTACACCCAGTACTCCGACGGCTTGTCCGGGATCAGGTCGTCGGGGGCCGGGCGCCACAGCGGCACGTAGACCAGGCCCGGGTCCACGAGGTCGAAGCCGGCGAAGAGTCCGCGGATCTCGTCGTGCGAGCGGGCGCTGACCGGTGAGGTGGCGCGGGAGCGGTACAGCTTGCCGACGGCGTCCGCGGTGTCGGGGCGGTCCTGGTTGGTCGCGTGGGTCAGCGCCAGCCAGCTGCCGCCGGGCAGGGCGTCGTGGAACGCGGCCACGATGCCGGCCGGGTCCTCCTCGGGCGTGACGAAGTGCAGGATCGCGTTCATCAGTACGGCCACGGGCTGATCGAAGTCGATCAGTTTCCGCACCTGCGGGGAGGCCAGGACGTCGGCCGGCCGCCGGATGTCGGCGTCGACGATGTCCGCGTCCGGGTTGTCGGCGAGCAGGGAGGTGCTGTGGGCCACGGCCACGGGGTCGTTGTCCACGTAGACCACACGGGCGCCGGGGCTCGCGGCCTGCGCCACCTCGTGGACGTTGCCCTGGGTGGGGATACCCGAGCCGAGGTCGATGAACTGCCGCACCCCGGCCTCGATCAGGAAGCGCACGGCTCGTCCCAGGAAAGCGCGGTTGGCCCGGGCCAGGGTGCGCACCTGGGGATCGATGGCGGTGAAGGCCGCGACGGCCTCCCGGTCGATGGCGAAGTTGTGCTGCCCGCCCAGCATGGCGTCATACATACGGGCGACGCTCGCCTTGTCCGGATCCGTCCCCGGTTCGATTCCTGCGCTGTCCGGCACGACAACTCCCTTTCCGGCCGGGGGTCTTGACGCGTCATCATATAGTTGCCGACGACGCGCGGCGAGCCATCCCGATCACCGTGCGTCCGGAGCCCCCACCCGGAAAGGCACGACCCCTGCGGAACGAACCTCGCAGCCGCACCAACGACACACCCGCCGACCCGCCTTCGCCCCGACGGTCGGCCTTCTCCCCCGCGGCGGACGCCATCGGCTCGGAACTCGAGCTGTGGCTGACCGGCAGTCATGTCGTGCACGCGCTGACGCCCGGATTCTGCGACGCGGCGTCGGTCTACCTGCTGGAGCGCTGGCTGCGCGAGGAGAACGCGTACCCGGCCGCGGATCCGCCCCAGATAGAGGCACGCCGCCTGGCGCTGCGCGTCGGAACGGACGCGGCCGAGGACTGGGACGGGGTGCTGCCGGCCGGCGAGGTCATCGTCTTCCCGCGCGAGACTCCGTACGCGCGCGCCCTCGCCGCCGGACACGCGCAGCTGCTCGACGCGGTCGACACCCACACCTCCGAGCGGCTCACGGCCTCCGGAGGCGGCGACACGCGGATCGAGGACCTGCTGAGCGTCTCGTCCTTCCTCGTCGTCCCGCTTCATCTGCGGGGCACCGCGGTCGGCTTCGTCGCCTGCACGCGCGGCGCGGATCGGGCCCCCTTCCGGCCCGCGGACATCGTGGCCGTGGAGTCGCTGGCCGCGCGGGCCGCCATAGCCCTGGACAACGCCCGCCGTTACGAGCGCGAGCGCCGCACCGCCCTGGCCATCCGGGGCAGCCTGCTGCCCGGCACCGCCCACGAGGCCGAGGGGTGCCGCATCGCCCACGGCTGCCTTCCCGCCGGGCAGGGCAACATCATCGGCGGTGACTGGTTCGACGTGCTGAAACGACCCGGGGACCGGGTCAGTCTGGTCGTCGGGGACGCCATGGGGCACGGCCCGGAGTCCGCCGTCGCGATGATCCAGCTGCGCACCGCGGTCCGCACCCTGGCGGGGCTCGACATCCCTCCCGCGGATCTCGTACGGCGCCTCGACGCGCTCGCCTGCGACACCCCGGGAGCCTCTTTCGCGACCTGCATCTACGCCGAGTGGGACGCCCGGCAGCGCACCTGCACGCTGGTCGGAGCGGGCCACCCTCCCCCACTGCTGCGCGGCCCCTCCGGCAGGACCGCGCCGGTCCCGCTCACCAGTCCAGGTCTGCCCCTCGGGCTGGGCACGGGCAGCTACGAGGCCACCGTGCTGACCGTGGACGAACCGGCCCTGCTCGTGCTCTACAGCGACGGCCTGGTCGAGTCCCGCGACGCCGACATCGACCAGGAGATCAGCCGCCTCGCACGCGCCGTGGACACGGCCTCCCTCGAACCCTCGGCCGACGACGACGCGGACCGGCTGCAGGCCCTGTGCCGCCGGCTGCTGCGCTCCCCCTCCGGCGCGGCCGGCGCCGACGACCGGACGCTGCTGCTCGCCGAGCTGACGCCCGCGAAGGACTGAACTCGCCTTCTGGAGCGGCGGGTTCAGGTCCAGGCCCGCAGGTTCGCCCACACGGCGTTGCCGCCGGTGAGCCTGGACCGGTCGACCCCCCAGGTGTCCGCGATGGCCTCCACGAGGAGCAGTCCGCGGCCGCCCTCGTCGTCGGGGCCGGGCTCGCAGCGGGGCAGGCCGACGCCCGTGTAGTCGTGGTCGTGCACCTCCAGGCGCAGGCACCCGTCCGTGACGAGGCCGATGCCGCACAGGATCCGCGCGCTGAGCGTGTGCCGCAGGGCGTTGGTGGCCAGCTCGGACATGAGCAGGACGGCGTCCGCACACAGATCGCCCGGCAGGCGCCACGCGCCCATCCGCGCGCTCATGGACCGACGGGCGACCTTGATGCTGGAGCGGTGCGGAGGCAGTTCGAGCCAGTGCGTTCGTTCCGGGTTCGCGGCGTCTAAGAGCTGCGGGGAGGAAGTCGTGTGGGGGGACACGGCGGTTGCCTTCCAGGAGAGCGGGCGCGCTGTGATCGTCGTAACGAATCACACAAGTAACTATGCTCACAGGGCAGTTCAACCTGCAACCAGCTGCCTGATAATTTCATGGCGCCGGTATCGGTGTGCTGACTTCACCAAGTCACCTTCGATACCTGTTCAGTGACGGCCCCTCAGGAGGTAGGACGTGAACGAAGGTCGGCCGGGCGCGGGCAGTGGCTCCAGCGCACCCACCGTTCTCCGCATGATCCTCGGCCGGCGCCTGCAGGAGCGGCGCCAGGGTGCGGGCGTGTCACTGGAGGACGCGGCCAGGGCCCTGCGGGTGACGTCCCTGACCATTCGCCGCCTGGAGAAGGCGGAGGTCGCCCTCAAGCCGCTGTACGTGGAGAAGCTGCTGGAGACGTACGGGGCGGACCAGCAGGAGATCGAGGAGTTCGTCGCCCTCGCCGAGCGGGCCAACGAGCCCGGCTGGTGGCACATGTACCGCGATGTGCTGCCGAGTTGGTTCAGCGGTTACGTCAGCCTTGAGAGCGGGGCCACGACCCTGCGCACCTACGAGCCCCACTATGTGACGGGCCTGCTGCAGACCCACGCCTACGCGCGTGCCGTGCTGCGCGGCGGCCTCCCGAACGGCAGCGAGGAGGACCTGGAGCGGCGGGTGGACCTGCGACTGCGCCGCCAGGGCCTGCTGGACAGATCCGACGCCCCCACGCTGTGGGTGGTGATGGAGGAGGCCGTGCTGCACCGGGTGGTGAGCAGCCCCGAGGTGATGCGGGAGCAGATCGACCGGCTGCTTGAGGTCTCGGAGCTTGAGCACGTCAGCGTCGACGTCGTGCCGTTCACCGCCGGCGCCCATGTGGGGGCGTGCGCCCCCTTCACCTACTTCCGGTTCGAGGAGCGGGAGCTGCCGGACATCGTCTACAGCGAGATCCTCTCCGGTGCCATGTACCTGGACCAGCGTTCGGACGTGGCGGCGCATCTGGAGGCGCACAACCGCATGTCCCTGCTGACCTCGGACGTGGACAGCAGGGGGCTTTTGAACCGCATGCGAAAGGAGTACTCATGACCCCGATCGACGGCAGTGTCCGCGACGTCTACAACGGCATGCCGGCGGCGGACCTCGGCGAACAGGGCTGGGAGTCTCCGTGGAGCGGTCCCAACGGGGGCCAGTGCGTGCAGACGAAGCAACTCGCCGACGGCCGCGTGGCGCTCAGGCAGTCGACGGATCCCGCCGGCCCGGCGCTGATCTACACCCCGGAGGAGATCACCGCGTTCATCGCGGGCGTCAAACGGGGCCTCGCCGATCACCTGACCGCCACACACCCCCACCGCACCACTTCGAAAGGGACAGGATGACCAACTCGCACGCCGCGCGGGACATCGACACCAGCAGGCCCCACTCGGCCCGGATGTACGACTACTACCTCGGCGGCAAGGACCACTTCGAGGTCGACAAGCTGGCCGCCGAGACCGTCGCGTCGGTCTACCCGGCGATCTTCGTGTGCGCCCGCGAGAACCGGGCGTTCATGCACCGCGCCACCCGCGTCCTCGCCAAGGAGCACGGCATACGCCAGTGGCTGGACATCGGCACCGGCATCCCCACCGAGCCGAACCTGCACCAGGTGGCCCAGTCCGTGGTCCCCGAGGCGCGGGTGGTCTACGCCGACAACGACCCGCTCGTCCTCAAGTACGCCGAGCGCCTGATGCGCAGCACCGCGCAGGGCCGCACCACGTACATCGAGGCGGACGTGAACGACCCGGCGGCGCTGCTGAACTCCCCCGCGCTGGCCGAGGTCCTGGATCTCGACCGGCCGGTGGCCCTGTCGCTCAACGCTCTGATGCACTTCGTGACGGACGCGAAGGACCCGTACGGCATCGTGGAGCGGCTGCTGGCGGTGCTCCCCTCGGGCAGCGCGCTGGCACTGAGCCACTGCACACCCGACTTCGACCCGGCGACCTGGCAGAAGGTCACCGACATCTACACCAACGCCGGCACTCCGGTGCAGTTCCGCTCGCGGGACGACGTCGCCCGTTTCTTCAGCGGGCTCGACCTGCTCGACCCCGGTGTCTCCGTCGGCCACCGCTGGCGCCCGGAGGGCGACTCGGACGCCACGGACGCCGAGGTCAGCCTGTGGACCGGCGTGGGCATCAAGCCGTAGCGGTCAGGTGTGTGTGGGGGGGCGGGACGGCCCCGGATCCGAGCGGGTCCGGGGCCGTCCCGCGTCCGCGAGGGGGCCGGGTCAGGGCTGGACCGGCTTGCCGCGTCCCCAGGCCCAGGCGAGGCGGTCGGCGCCGGACTGGTTGGTGGTGGCCAGCCAGGGGCGGGCGGCCGGGCCGGTCAGCTTCTGGACCGAGTAGGTGTCGTCGGTGCGCAGTCCGGGCCAGTAGACGGACCCCATCCCGAGCTTGCGGAAGGTGTCGGTGTCGGCCTGGATGAAGTTGACCGAGTTGTTGGTGGCGTCCGGCTTGTCGTAGTCGAAGCCGGTGGTCATCGGAGCGCCGAACTCGTCGGCGACGGTGCGGCTCGCGCAGTTGCCCAGGCGTTCCTTGAGGTCGGACACCCACTGGTCGTAGGTGGCGTAGTCCTTCCAGAACCCGTAGTGGTGCAGCGACAGATAGGTGCCCTTCAGCCGCGGGTCGGCGCAGACCGAGGTGACGTGGTCGTTGTAGCCGGCACCGCTGACGAAGACCCGGTCGCGCGGGACGGAGGGGTAGGTGGCAAGCCACTTCGCGGCGAGGTCGGCCCACTGGGCGTCGGTGTAGCCGTGGGGCTCGTTCATCGGCTCGAAGTAGACGTGCTCGTCGTGCTTGTAGGTCTTGACGACGGTGTTCCACATCGGCCAGTAGGTGGCCTCGTCGTCGATGAAGCCGTCCTTCTGGTCCCCGGTGCCCTCCCAGTAGGACACGATGACCTTGAAGCCCTTGTCCGTCGCCGCGTCGATGACGCCCCGGTACGACTTCCAGTACGAGCCGTTCACGGTGTACGGGTTGATGGGCAGCCGGACGGTGTTGGCACCGAGGTTGGCGCGGAACGCCGAGATGATCCGGCTCGCCTTGGCGTAGGTCCGGGCGTAGCTGTCGGAGAGCGACAGGCCGGAGAGCACGACGGGGTCGTTGGCGTAGTTGTCGCGGGGGTCGGCCCAGTTGACGCCCTTGAACTGGGACGTGTTCTTCGGCGCGGCGGCGGAGGCGGGGGTGCCGGCGAGGGTCGCACCGCTGATCGCGGCGATCGCGACCGCCACGCAGGCGGTACGCAGCCGGGGAGTGAGGCGGCGTTCGGCAGGGGTCTTGCGCATCGACGTGCCTTTCAGGAGGTGGCGGCTCGGCGTCCCGCATGTTTACGTAAACATGAGCTGCCGATGCAGCGGATGTTTACGTGAACTCGGCGGCGCCGGAATCGTGGCATCCGCTCCAGCGGCCGTCAAGATGTCCCACGCGTAACATTCCGGTGCGTCGAGGGAGACGGGAGTGGTGCAGGCATGGACCTGAACGACCGGGCGCAGCGGATCTCCGCACCTGCGGGCGGTGCGCAGCGGGGTGGCTCCGGCGTGCCGGGCGGGCGCCGCAAGCAGCGTGTCTCCATGGCCGACGTCGCCAAGCTCGCGGGCGTGTCGTCGCAGACCGTCTCGCGTGTCTCCAACGGCCATTCCGGAGTGATCACCTCGACCCGGGAGCAGGTGCTCGCGGCGATGCGGGAGCTGGGCTACCGGCCAAACAGCGCCGCACGCGCCCTGCGCTACGGACAGTTCAACACCATCGGCGTGATCCTCTTCAGCCTGTCCTCGACGGGCAACAGCCGTACCGTCGAGGCGATCGCCACGCATGCCGCGGACGAGGGGTACGCGATCACGCTGATCCCCATCGACGTCCCGACCCAGGACAACGTGCTGGGGGCCTTCACACGCATGGGCGAGCTGGCCGTCGACGCCGTCATCGTCATCATGGAGATCCATCTGCTCGACACCGCCACGGTGCAGCTGCCGCCCGGCGTGCACGTGGTCGTCGTGGACTCCGACGCCGGCGACCGCTACAGCGTGGTCGACACGGACCAGGCCGACGGAGCGCGCAAGGCCGTCAGCCATCTGCTCGACCTGGGCCACCGAACGGTCTGGCACGTGACCGGCCCCGAGACGTCCTTCGCCGGCCAGCGTCGCACCCAGGCCTGGCGGGCCGTCCTGGAGGCGGCGGGACGTCCGGTGCCGCCGCCCCTGCACGGCGACTGGTCGGCCGAGTCCGGCTACAGGGCAGGTCTGGCGCTCGCCGGGCAACCCGGCTGCACGGCCGTGTTCGCCTCCAACGACCAGATGGCGCTGGGGCTGTTGCGCGCCTTCCACGAACGGGGTCTGACCGTGCCGACGGACATCAGCGTCGTCGGCTTCGACGACATCCCCGACGCCGCCTTCTTCGTCCCGCCCCTCACCACCGTCCACCAGGACTTCGCCGAGGTCGGCCGCCGCTGCGTCCAGGGCGCCCTCCAGCAGATCCGCGCCCACGGCGGCTCGCAGGCGGGCACCGAACTCGTCCCGACCACCCTGGTCGTCAGAGACAGCACCGCCGCGCCGCCCGGCCGGCCTCGATGACTGTGCCGTTGCGCACAACGCCGCGAGACCCGGGCCCGTCCGAGCGGTCGGCCGTCGCGGGCGTGCTACAAGGCTGGACCATGGAGACCGAGCCGATCACGCCGTCCACCCCGCGACCCGTGCGCCGGCCGGCGCTGGTGCAGGGCTGGCACGAACTGACCTTCCTGCACTGGCCGGTGGAGCCGGAGCGGGTGGCCGCTCTGCTGCCCGCAGGGACCCGCCCGGACACCCTGGACGGGGTCACCTATGTCGGCCTCGTGCCGTTCCTGATGCGCGGCGTGGGCCTCGGCCCCGGGCCGGGTCTGCCGTATCTCGGGACGTTCTGCGAGACGAACGTGCGGCTGTACTCGGTGGACGGGCAGGGCCGCCGCGGAGTCGTGTTCCGCTCGCTGGACGCGACCCGGCTGCTGCCCGTGCTGATGGGCCGGTTCGGCGTACGCCTGCCGTACGTGTGGTCGTCGATGCGCCTGCGCCGTGAGAACGGCGTGCTCACCTACACCTGCCGTCGCGGACGACGCGCTGGGCGAGGGCCCACGAGCCGGGTCGTGGTACGGCCCGCCGCGGCGATAGCGCAGCCCACGGCCTTGGAGCTGTTTCTCACCGCCCGGTGGGGCATGCACGTCCCGTGGCACGGCCGCACCGTGCACCTGCCGAACGAGCACGCGCCGTGGCCGCTGCACCGGGCCGAACTCCTCGATCTGGACGACGACTTGATCACCGCGGCCGGCCTGCCGCCCATGCCGCAGCCGCCGGTCAGCGTGCTCTACTCGCCAGGTGTGACGGTCCGCTTCGGGGCGCCGTCCACCGTGCGGCCGACCCCGGCCCCGGGCCGTCAGTGCCCCGGCAGGCAACGGTCGCCGGGGCACTGAAAGAGCCGCCCCTACGACGCGCTCGGGACCGCCGTCGGGCCCCCGCCGCCCAGTTGCTCGATGGTCCCGCCGAGCCTGAGCCGGAACGTCTCCAGCGTCTTCGGCTCCGCGCTGACGACCCAGCGGGAGCCGACGAGGTACTTGCCCCCGTACATGGCGGCGCTCTCGAGCCAGACCTGCTGGAACCTGGCCTCGGGGAAGGTGGTGATGAGGTAGTCGGACGTCTTCGTGTGGCAGACGCCCTGGCGCAGTTCCGCCGCCTCGACCCGGATCCTGGCCTTGCAGCCGGTCAGGCCGGCGATCACCTCGACCTTCGCCGATGCCACAACTCCCGCCTCCGGAGCGGCTGTTACCGCCGTCTCCGCCGTTCTGGTCGGCTTGGAACGTGCGGCGTCGTCGTCCTCTCCTGCCGTGCAGGCGGCGGCCAGGGGAAGAAGGGCCAGGCTGCCGGCCATGGTCGCGCCGCGCACCAGCCGGGTCGTGGGCGGGATGCGTACCGTGCGTCCTCGTGATGGCTGCTGCGGTGACACGTGCGTCTCCCTGTCGGCGCAGTTCCGCCCGGCCCGGACGGACAGGCGTACCACAGGGGTACGAGTGAACACCGACGGCTGTTCACCGGCCCCCGGAGGCAGGACGATCAGGAAACGAGAAGCGCGGGCCCCCCGGCCGGGCCTAGCGTGACCTCGGTGATCCGACGTCTCGTTCCCTCCGCCTACCGGCCGGTCCTCGCCGACCGGGTGTTCCGGCGGCTGATCCTCGGCTTCGGCGTCTCCGGCCTCGGGGACGGCATGAGCTTCGTCGCGGTGGCGTGGCTCGCCATCGAGCTCGCCCCGCAGGCGAGCGCGGGGCTGTGGGTCGGTGGCGCGGTCGCCGCGTACACCCTGCCCGGTGTGGTCGGCGCGCTGGTGCTCGGCCGTCGACTGCGCCGGGTGCCGGCCAGGCGGCTGCTGATCGCCGACAGCGTGGTGCGCGGTGCGTTCCTCGGTGCCGTGCCGCTCGCCTGGTTCACCGGACTGCTGTCGCCGCCGCTGTACCTCGTACTGCTCGCGGTCTCGTCGCTGCTGCACGCGTGGGGCAGCGCGGGCAAGTACACGCTGCTCGCCGAGCTGCTGCCGGAGGACCGCCGGCTCGCCGGGAACACCCTCGTCAGCTCGCTCACCTTCGCGGCCACGATCGCCGGGCCCGCCGTCGCCGGTGTGCTGGTGACGTACGCGAGCTCCGCGCTCGTGCTCGGCCTGGACGCCCTCACCTACGTGTTCCTCGTGGTGCTCGTCGTGCGCACCCGGCTGCCGGAGTCGGGGCACGTCTCCCCCGTCGACCAGGCGGCCGCGCGCGGCGGGCTCGCCCTGCTGCGCTCCCGTCCCGAGCTGCTCGGTCTGCTGACGCTCACCTGGTTCTTCAACCTGCTGTACGGCCCGGTCGAGGTGGCCCTGCCGCTGCATGTGACCGACAACCTGCACGCCCCCGGCACACTCCTGGGCGTGTACTGGATGCTGTTCGGCTTCGGCGCCGTGCTCGGCTCGCTGGCCGTCGGCGCGCTGCGGCGGCTGCCCCTGTGGCCCGTGACGGTCGGCATCGTGATCGCCTGGGGGTTCTCGCTGCTGCCGTTCGCTCTGGACGTGCCGACGGCCGCCACCGTCGCGTGCTTCACGCTCGGCGGTGTGATCTACGGGCCGTTCGTGGCGCTCTCGGTGACGCTCATGCAGACGAAGTCGCCACCGCAGCACCTGGCCGCGATGCTCGCGGCCAACAACGCCGTGCTGCTCACCGCCTCGCCGCTCGGCACGGCGCTCGGCGGACCGCTCATCGCGGCGTTGGGCCCGCGGGCGACACTCGGCGGATCGGGGCTCGCCACGGTGGCGCTGGGCGCCACCGCGTGCCTTCTGCTTACGGCCCGGCGCTGGGAGCGCGGTCCGAACGGGTTCCGGAACCGATCAGGAATCGAGAAGCGCCGGTCCGTGGGCCGCGGATAACGTGACCGCAGTACCACGACCTCAGGAGTGACCATGGCCGGCTCACCCACTCAGGGAATCAAGACCGTGCTGCAACCCGGTGACCGACATCGCGGCCGCAAGGGAGGTGTACGCCGCCCTGCCGGCCGTGCCCCGGCGAAACTCGCCGAGGTGACCGCCGTGGGTGCCGGCGTGAAGAAGCCCGCGCACGACGTCGGCGGTGGCCGTCCGGTGGCCACGTTCACCGACCCCGACGGCAGCGTCCTCGGGTTGCCGCGGGACCGCTGAGCCCCGATCCCGCCGCCGGCCACCGACGCCCGTACCCGCCCCGGCCCGACAGATGGAGAGACGATGACCACGGCCAAGAGGACGGACTCGCAGTCGCCCGCGCTGCACGCCGCCGACAGCCACGACCTGATCCGCGTGCACGGCGCGCGCGAGAACAACCTCAAGGACGTCAGCATCGAGATCCCGAAGCGCCGCCTGACGGTGTTCACGGGTGTCTCCGGTTCGGGCAAGAGCTCCCTGGTGTTCGACACCATCGCCGCGGAGTCACAGCGGCTGATCAACGAGACCTACAGCGCCTTCGTGCAGGGCTTCATGCCGAGCCTGACGCGGCCCGAGGTCGACGTCCTGGACGGTCTGACCACTGTGATCAGCGTCGACCAGCAGCGGATGGGCTCCGACCCGCGCTCCACGGTCGGCACCGCCACCGACGCCAACGCGATGCTGCGGATCATGTTCAGCCGGCTCGGCAAGCCCTACGTCGGCCCGCCCGGAGCGTTCGCCTTCAACGTGCCCTCGGTCTCGGCTGCCGGTGCGATCTCCGTGGGCGGCGGCGCCAAGCAGAAGGTCACCTTCAACAAGGTGGGCGGCATGTGCCCGCGCTGCGAGGGCCGCGGTGCGGTCTCCGACCTCGACCTGACCCAGCTCTACGACGACACCAAGTCGATCAACGACGGAGCCTTCACCATCCCCGGATACACCGGCGGCGGCTGGAACTCCCGGCTGTACGCGGAGTCCGGCTTCTTCGACCCGGACAAGCCGATCCGCGGGTTCACCAAGAAGGAACTGCACGACCTCCTGCACCGCGAGCCGACGCGGATGAAGATCGCGGGCATCAACATGACCTACGAGGGTCTGATCCCGCGCATCCAGAAGTCGATGCTGTCCAAGGACAAGGAGGCGATGCAGCCGCACATCCGGGCCTTCGTGGAGCGGGCGGTCACCTTCACCACCTGCCCCGACTGCGAGGGCACCCGGCTCGCCGAGCACGCCCGTGTCTCGAAGATCAAGGAGATCTCGATCGCGGACGCCTGCCGGATGGAGATCCGGGATCTCGCCGACTGGGTGCGCGGGCTCGCGGAGCCTTCGGTGGCGCCGCTGCTCACGGCGCTGCAGCAGACCCTCGACTCGTTCGTCGAGATCGGCCTCGGCTATCTCTCCCTCGACCGGCCCGCGGGCACCCTGTCGGGCGGCGAGGCACAGCGCGTCAAGATGATCCGCCACCTCGGCTCCTCGCTCACCGACGTCACGTACGTCTTCGACGAGCCGACGGCGGGCCTGCACCCGCACGACATCCAGCGGATGAACGAGCTGCTGCTCAGGCTGCGGGACAAGGGCAATACCGTCCTGGTCGTCGAGCACAAGCCGGAGGTCATCCAGATCGCCGACCACGTCGTCGACCTCGGCCCCGGCGCCGGTACGGCGGGCGGCACCGTCTGCTTCGAGGGCACCCTCGACGGACTGCGCGGCAGCGACACCGTCACCGGCCGCCACCTCGGCGACCGGGCCTCGCTCAAGGACGCGGTGCGCAAGTCCACCCGCGCCCTGGAGATCCGCGGCGCGAAGGCGAACAACCTGCGTGACGTCGACGTGGACGTCCCGCTGGGCGTGCTCGCCGTGATCACCGGCGTCGCGGGTTCCGGGAAGAGCTCGCTCGTGCACGGATCGGTGCCCGAGGAGCTCGGGGTGATCTCGGTCGACCAGAGCCCGATCCGGGGTTCGCGGCGCAGCAACCCGGCGACGTACACCGGTCTTCTGGAGCCGATCCGCAAGGCGTTCGCCAAGGCCAACGGCGTCAAGCCCGCGCTGTTCAGCGCCAATTCCGAGGGCGCCTGCCCCACCTGCAACGGCGCCGGGGTCATCTACACCGACCTGGCGATGATGGCCGGGGTCGCCAGCACCTGCGAGGACTGCGAGGGCAAGCGGTTCGACGCGTCGGTGCTCGAATACCGACTCGGCGGCCGGGACATCTCCGAGGTGCTCGCGATGCCGGTGTCGGAGGCGCTGGAGTTCTTCGCCGAGGGCGAGGCGCGCACCCCGGCCGCGCACAAGGTCCTCGAACGCCTCGCGGACGTCGGGCTCGGCTATCTCACCCTCGGCCAGCCGCTCACCACGCTGTCCGGCGGTGAGCGGCAGCGCCTGAAGCTGGCCACGCACATGGCGGACAAGGGCGGCGTCTACGTGCTCGACGAGCCGACCACCGGCCTTCACCTCGCCGACGTCGAGCAACTCCTCGGTCTGCTCGACCGGTTGGTGGACTCCGGCAAGTCCGTGATCGTCATCGAGCACCACCAGGCGGTCATGGCCCACGCCGACTGGATCATCGACCTCGGCCCCGGCGCGGGTCACGACGGTGGCCGCGTCGTCTTCGAGGGCACCCCGGCCGACCTCGTCGCCGCCCGCTCCACCCTCACCGGCGAGCACCTCGCGGGGTACGTGGGCGCCTGACGCGAGGCGCCCCCACGTCCCGGTCGGCCTGCCCCTGCCCAAGGGTGAAGGCCGACCGTGGCCGCATGGACGCCGGCGCTCTCCCGGCCGGGCGCCTGGCCTCCTGGAGGGAGCAGCCGGGCCCGTGGCGCGCGAGAATGGCCCCATGGGCGGCGAGATCGTGGACGAGTCGGTGCGAGGAGTGCCCGCGCCGCCCCTGCGGGGGCTGGTCGGGTGGTACTCCGGCTACCGTCAGCGCGGCATCCCGCACGGCCGGCACCGAGGACTGCCGTCACCGTGGCTGACACTGATCATCACCCTCGACGAGCCGTTGACCATCGCCGCCCATCCCGATCCGGGCGCCGCCGGAGGTGACTATCCGACCCTGCTGGGCGGCCTGCACCTCACGCCCGCGCTCATCGAGATCCCCGGACGGCAGTCCGGCGTCCAGGTCGCGCTCAGCCCACTCGGCGCGCGCGTCCTGCTGGGGCTGCCCGCGGGGGAGCTGGCCGGGACCGACCTGCACGCCGACGACGTGCTCGGCGCCTGTGTGCGCGAGGTCCACGACGAGGTGCGCGAGGCAGCCGACTGGGCGGCCCGGTTCGCCGTCGTCGACGACTGGCTGATGCGGCGCATGTCCCTGCACGACCGTCCGGGGCCGGCCCCGGCCGCTCCGGTGGCCGGTGCCTGGCAGCGGTTGCTGGCCGCCGGCGGTCGGCTGCGTGTCGACAAGCTCGCCGCCGACACCGGCGTCAGCGAGCGGCATCTGCGGAACCGCTTCCGCGCCGAGATCGGTCTCACCCCCAAGGCGGCCGCCCGCGTCATCCGCTTCGACCTGGCACGACGCCGTCTGGCCAGCCGGCCGGGCCGGCCCGACCTCGCGGGACTCGCCGCCGACTGCGGCTACGCGGACCAGTCGCACCTCGACCGCGAGTTCGCCGCGCTCGCCTCCTGCACGCCGAGCGACTGGCTGGCGCAGGAGTTCCGAAACATCCAATCCGGGCACTGCCCGCCCGCGTGACGCTGGTGATGTCGGCCGGCCACGTCGGGCGGCCGATCCAGGCAGGCACCCGCGAGACGGAGGCACACCACCATGCCCAGCACATCCGACACCACCAGCACATCCGACACCACCAGCACGTCCGACACGACCAGTTCCGATACCGCCAACACATCCGGCACCGCCGGTCAGCCCCCCGCCCCGCAGGTCTGGCCCACCCTGCGTGCCCACGACGCCCGGGCCCTGATCCGCTTCCTCGTCGACGCCTTCGGCTTCGAGGAGACCGTGGTGTACGGCGAAGGAGACCTGGTCCAGCACGCCCAGCTCAGCTGGCCCGAGGGCGGCGGCGTCATGCTGGGATCCGTGCGCGAGGAGCAGGAGCCCGGTACCGGCCCGACGCCACCCGGAGCCTTCAGCGCCTACGTCGTCACCGCCGACCCGGACGCCGTCCACGCCCGCGCCAAGGCCGCCGGCGCCGAGATAACCGCAGACCTGCACGTCACCGACTACGGCTCCCGCGACTTCGCCGCACGCGACCCGGAAGGCAACAGGTGGAACTTCGGCACCTATCGTGGCGAACCACGCTGAACCGCACGGCGTGAGTTTGCCCACGCCGCCCCGGTGTGCCATGGGGGCCGACCAGGGAGTTGTCGCACGCCGTACCCTGCCCCGCCGCGGACGTCACAGCCGTCGTTCACCGCGGGCGGGCACACTTGGGCATGCGCTGCTGCCTGTCCGCTCCCCTCGCCGCCCTGCAGACCCTGCCCGATCCCTGTCAGGTCCTGCGGTCCGGCGCCCTCCTCACGCCCGCCCTGCTGCGGGCGGCCGCCGACGCCCTGCGCGGCCCGGCGGGCCGCGGCAGGCACCGTCACCGCGACGGCCTGGCCGCGATCCATCTGGAACTCGTCACCCTGGCCGAGGACCGCGCCGTCATCACCTGGTACACGGGAGTGCCCGGCAGCGACGACGGCCTGGGCCACATGCTGCCCGCCGTCACGGAGGGCGAGGTCGTCTACGGCACCCACCCCGGCCGCCTCAACCGCGTCGCGGCGGAGGACGGACCGGTGGCGCACCACTACGTGGAGCTCACAGACCTGGAGCCGGGGCAGACGTACTACTACCAGGCCCGCTCGCGGGGTGTGGCCGCGACGCCCACCCCGCTGCATCTGGTCCGCGGCAACGCCGTCGGCACCAACCTGCACGGCCTCGGCTCGGGCGGTGGCCCGTACTCGTTCACCACACCGCAGCCGCCGCCGGGGCGGCATCTGCTGTCTGTCGCGCTCTGCAACGACCTGCACCTGGGTGAGACCACCGCCGGTCTGGTGACCGGCGTTCCCCTGCTGCGCGGGGTGCGGCAGGAGCAGGGTCTGGCGCCGTATCCCGAGATCATGAGCCGGGCGGTGGTCGAGGAGGCCCGGCTGCGGGGAGCGGACGTGCTGCTGGCCGCCGGGGACATCTCGGCCGGCGGCGGGGCACAGGACCTCGCCGAGGCCAAGCGGATCCTGGACGGTTTCGGCATCCACGGCCGGGACTACTTCGTCGTCCGCGGAAACCACGACCGGCCCGGACACGGCAACTGCCGCTCCTGCGCCGACGGTTGCGGCGACTCCTTCCGCGACGGGTTTCTCGACGGCGACGGGCCGTCGTACTTCTCACGCGACCTCGGCGGCCTGCGGATCGTCGGGCTCGACACCTACGAGAAGGACGGGAACGGCGCCGACTCGGGCGGCCTCGGCGGTGAGCAACTGTCGTGGTTCCGGGCCCGGTTGAGGGAGGCCAAGGACCAGCCCACCGTGGTGTTCGGGCATCATCCGCTGGCCGTGCGGGACTCCGTCTTCCCGGTGACGGGCGGGCAGCGCCTCGGCCGTCGTCAGGCCCGTTCCATCCTCGACGCCTATGCCGGCGCACCCGGCGTCTTCCTCCATCACGCGGGCCACACCCACCGCAACAAGCGCACGGTGCTGCCGCAGGCCCCGCACGTCACAATGCAGGAGGTCAGCGCGGTCAAGGAGTACCCGGGCGGTTTCTGCCTGGTGCGGATCCATTCGGGCGGGTTCGCCGTCAACCACTACAAGGCGCGCGGTGCCGCGGCCCGCGAATGGGGCGAGCGCAGCCGCCGCGTGGCCGCGGGGCTGTGGCCGCATCATGCGCTCGGCCGCTCGGTCGCGGACCGCAACAGCATGACGGTCCGCGACCTGTCCGGCATCACCCGCCCGGCGAACCGGCTTTCCCTACAGGCTCTTTGAGCATCGAAGCGGCACACCGCACGTCGACTGCCGTGAGCGCCAACGCCAGCGGGCCGGGCACCAGGAACGCCAGCGGAACCAGCATCCATGCACACAGGGCGGCCGTCGCCACCGCGAGAAGCACCAGGCCGCTGCCGCCCACGTCTCGTGCCGCATCCCGCGCGGCGGCGCGCAGGGCGGCCGGCCAGTCGTCGAGGGACTCGGGACGTGCGCAGGCCCTGAGGGCGACCAGCGCGGCGCACCCGCCGATCCCTGCGGCCGCCACCGCGAAGAGGGGCGCCCCGGGCAGCCCCGCCCCCGCCAGCGCCAGGTCCGCGGCGAACAGCAGCGCACCCGCCAGGGCGACGGCCCCCGCCACCAGGTCGCCCGAGCGCAGGCGCCGCCGCAACAGGGCGAGGTAGCGGCCCGCGGTGACGGGCCGGTCCTCCCGTGCGCCCCGCAGCACCGCGCATGCCGTCGACAGCGCGGCCGGCGCGGTCACCAGCGGCAGACAGGCCGCCGCCGTGGCGAGGCCGACGCTGAGCATGTCGGCGAACAGGGTCATGCGTGGCCCGAAGACCTCACCCGGTTCGCGCGTCCGTGTGTCGCTCATGCCGCTCACCCCTTCAGTCCGGAGCTGGCCATGCCCTCCACCAGGAACCGCTGGAAGGCGAGGAAGAACAGCACGATCGGCAGCAGCGCGATCACGGACATGGCGAACATCGGGCCGAACGCCGACTGGCTGGAGGCGTCCACGAACGACCGCAGCGCGAGCGTGAGCGTGAACTTGTCCGGGTCGAAGAGGTAGATCAGCTGGGTGAAGAAGTCGTTCCAGGTCCAGATGAATGTGAAGATCGCCGTGGTGATCAGGGCGGGGCGGGTCAGTGGCAGGATGACCTGGAAGAAGCTGCGGAAGGGTCCGCAGCCGTCGATGCGCGCCGCCTCCTCCAACTCCCTCGGCAGCCCGCGCATGAACTGCACGATCAGGAAGACGAAGAAGGCCTCCGTGGCGAGGAACTTCGGCAGGATCAGCGGCCAGTAGGTGTTCACCAGGCCGAGCTTGTTGAAGAGGATGTACTGCGGGATCAGCACCGCGTGGTGCGGCAGCATGATCGTCGCGATCATGAAGGCGAACATCGGCCCACGGAAGCGGAAGCGCAGCCGGGCGAAGGCGTAGGCGGCGAGCGAGCAGCTGATGACGTTGCCGATCACCGCGCCGCCCGCGATCAGCAGCGAGTTGCCGAGCAGCCGCCAGATGGACACGTCGTTCACGCCGTCCAGGGCGGTCTTGTAGTTCGACCACTCCAGGTGGCTGGGCAGCAGGTCGAGGCTCGCGATGACCTCGTCGGCGGGTTTGAGCGAGGTGGCGAGCAGCCAGGCCAGCGGGTAGAGCATGACCAGCAGGGCGGCCAGGCAGCCGAGGTGCACGGCGATCCTGCCCCAGCGAACGGGCTTGCGGGGCATGGCAGTTGAGGCTGTGGTGGTCATCGGTCCCCCTCGGAGGCGTAGAAGACCCAGGAGCGCGAGGTGCGGAAGAGCACCGCGGTGACGGCGCCGATGACGAGCAGCAGCACCCAGGCCATGGCGGAGGCGTAGCCCATGTGGGAGGCGACGAAGCCCCGGTCGTAGAGGTAGAGGGTGTAGACGAGGGTCGAGTCGGCGGGGCCGCCCTTGCCGCCGCTGACCGCGAAGGCGGGCGTGAACACCTGGAAGGCCTGGATGGTCTGCAGGACCAGGTTGAAGAACAGCACCGGGGACAGCATCGGCACCGTGACGGACAGGAACTGCCGCCAGGTGCCGGCCCCGTCCACGGCTGCCGCCTCGTACAGTTCGGCGGGTATCTGCTGCAGGCCGGCCAGGAAGATGACCATCGGCGCGCCGAACTGCCATACCGTCAGCAGTGCTACGGCCACCAGCGACCAGCCGGGCCTGTTGACCCAGCCGCCGGTGCCGAGCAGGTTGTCCACGGTGCCGCCGTCGTTGAAGACGGCCCGCCAGACGAGGGCGACGGACATGGACGCGCCGAGCAGCGAGGGCGCGTAGAAGGCGGATCGGTAGAAGCCCTTGCCGCGCTTGAGGGTCTTGAGGGCGAGCGCGACGACGAGGGCGAGCGCGAGTTGCAGGGGCACGGCGATCACGACGTACGTCAGGGTGGTGACGACCGACCGCCAGTACCGCGGGTCCTCGGTGAACATCTGCGTGTAGTTGCGCAGGCCCACCCAGTGTGGCGCGTTGAACAGGTCGTAGTCGGTGAAGGAGAGATAGAGGGACACGGCCATCGGCAGCAGCGTCAGGACGGTCGCGCCGAGTACCCAAGGGGACAGGAACACCCAGGCGGCGCCCTCGCGTTCACGCTTGGGGCGGCGCGTGGGGGCGGATGCGGGGCGGGGCGGTCGTGCGGTGGGTGCGGGGATGTCGGTGGTGGTCATGACCTCAGCTCCGCCTTCGCCTCGGTGACGTAGTTCTGGGCCGCCTCGCGCGGCGACATGCGCTCGTACGACACCTGGTCGTAGTCGCGCTGGAAGGTGGTCTGCAGGGCGTTGTCGCCGGAGGGCGGGGCCTGCGGCGGGTTTTTCAGGGTTCCTTCCAGGGACGTCTGGAAGTCGGCGACCGTCTTGTCGAAGTCCTTCAGCTGCGAGGCGGTCCGGTTGCGGACGGTCTCGTTGACGGGGATGCCGCGGGTCGCGCCGAGGATCTTCGCCGCGTGTCCGTCGTTGAGGAGGAAGTCGATGAGTTCGGCGGCCTCCTTGCGGTGGCCGGTGTGGGCCCCGATGCCGAGGAACATGGACGGTTTGAAGTACTGGCCGGGCGTGCCGTCCTCGCCCGACGGCATCGGTGCCAGCGCGACGCCGCCCTTGACGAGCGCGAGGTAACCGCTGGACGGGGCATCCCAGTTGAAGTCGGCGGTGGCCTTGCCGCGGCCGAGCGGGGTGTTCTCCACGGAGCCGTCGAGCTGGGTGGTCTGTCCGGCCGGGGAGACGGCACCCTCCCGGCGGAGCCGGTCGGTGAAGGTCCACCACCGGGTCAGATCGCCTGCGGTGAAACCGAGTCCGCCGTCCTTGGTGTAGAGGCTTTTGCCCCGGCCGCGCAGCCACACCTCGAAGGCGTCCTCGCTCTGGCCGGGGTCGGTGGCACCGGGCCTGCCGGTCCTCCTCGCCAACGCCCTTACGTCGTCGGCCCATTGGCTCCAGGTCCAGCCCTGTTTCGGCAGGGGCACCCCGGACGCCTTCCAGGCCGCCACGTCGTAGACGACGGTCTCGGTGCCGCGGCCCTGCGGGACGGCGTACTGGGTGCCGTCCACCCGGCCGGTGGCCAGCAGGCCCGCATCGATCTCGCCGGTGCGCAGATCGTCCTTGACCTTCCCGAGGTCGAGCAGGACGTGTCCGGAGGCGTACTGGTCGATCTGGCGGTAGTCGAGCTGCATCACATCGGGTGCGTCGCCTCCCGTGGCCTGGATGGCGAGCTTCTGCTTGTAGGCGTCGTATCCCGAGAACGACGTCCGTACCTGCACATCGGGGTGCTGTTTCTCGAACAGGGCGACGGCCTGCTCGGTGCGTGCCGCGCGGTCGGGGTTGCCCCACCACGTGTAGCGCAGCACGACCTTGCCGCCGCCCGCCGACTCCCCGGGTCCCCCGCAGCCGGCCAGTACCGCGCAGAGCGCGAGTGCGGCGGCCGATGCGCAGAACCCCTTTGTCCTGTGTCCGGGCATGCCGAGGTCACCTCTTCCTCTCCTCGGGTTTTCGGTCGGAACCCCCCTGGCGTTCCCTCACCCACCCTGCTGACGCGGCTGCTTGACCTCGTACGGCAGCGTCGTCCCCGGGAGCGCGTACTCGTCGCGGCGGCCGCACATGCCGAAGCCGCCGAGCCGGGTGGGCGCGGCCTCGTACGCGGTCGCGTCGGCGAGGTGCACGGGCTCACCTGCCGCGAGGGCGTCGAGCTGGGCCCCGGTGCGCTCGGCGGTGGCCAGCGCGCCGGCCTGCCACAACTCGCGCCAGCGTGGCACCTTGTCGCGCACCAGTCGGGCGGCGGCCCGCTGGAACTCCAGATACGGTCCGTCGTCCCCGGCGACGAGCGCTTCGCGCAGGGCGAGGTAGCCCTCGACGGCGAGGTCTCTGCGGCGGCGCGCGGCGGCCTCGGTCTCAACTCCCGTACCGGGCGGCAGCGTTGCCGCGGCCGCGTACGTCCCGGGGTCGGCGAGCACCTCGGGCGGGAAGGTGAAGACGGCGTCGCCGGCCTCGGGCAGGCCGCTGTTCTGCATCAGCACGGTGATGCGCAGACCGCCGCCCTGCACCATGCGATGGACGGTGCCCGGAGTGAACCAGGCGACCGAGCCCGGCTCCAGCGGGATGTCCCGGTAACCGTCGGGGCTCAGTGTCTGCACCGCCCCGCGGCCGCCGGTGACGACGTACGCCTCGGTGCACACCAGGTGCAGATGCGGGCTGCCGCCGCACACCCCGTCGGCGGCCTCCCAGTCGTAGGCGCTCAGATGGGAGAGGCCGACCGCGCCGGGCAGCGGGTGGGGAAGGGCGGGCTTGGGGTCGTTCACCACGGCAGGCCCTCCAGGTGGGTGCCGACGCGGTCGCGGTCCCAGGCGCCGTCGGCGACGACCACCCGGTAGCGGTAGCCGAAGGACGCGCCGGGTGGCAGCTCGAACTCCTCGAAGAACGCCCAGGAGAACGCGACCGTGGGGATGGGTTCGGAGCGCACGAACCAGTGCGACTCGTGGACGGCGGACTGCTCGTCGAGGTTCTCGGGCGCGTGCGCGAACACGAGCGTGGAGTGCGCGTCCACATCGTCGTGCTCGGTGGTGAAGGCCAGCCAGGGGCCCTGCGTGCCCATCAGCTTGGCCGCGTCCACGCCCGCTCCCCCGTCGGTGTCGGGACCGAAGGCGGTGCCGCCGGTGAAGTCGCGGGGACCGCGCCACTGCAGCCCGGTGTAGCCGGCCAGCTCCCGGCCGGCCGTGGTGGGCGAGCCGAACACGAGTGGCACGTCACGGGTGTTGGTGAGACGGATCGACCAGTCCAGGGCCCAGGCGCCGGCCTCCTCGTCGACCGAGTGCACGACCAGCCCGCGCTCCTCGCGCGCCCATGCGCCGCCGCCGTTCTCCACCCAGGTGAGGGCCTCGGTGAAGGCCAGCCGGTCGTCCTCGACCGTGAACTCGGGGAAGCCGTCGTGCCGCATCGAACCGACGCGGTCGGGCAGCCGCAGGTAACCCTCGCCGTGCACATAGCAGTTGCCGCCCCAGAAGTTCTGCCCGGACAGATGACTCGCCGTCATCTGCAGGCCCTTGTGCCAGCGGTGGTCGCTGGGGCGGTAGCCGGTCACGGTGCGGCCGGCGAGGGTGCGCAACGGGTGGGCGTAGGGCTTGCGCGCCTCGAAGGCATCGGGGTCGGGACGGTAGACGTAGCGGAGGATCTCGGTGCCGTCCGGCACAGCGACCGCGATGTGGTCGCCGTACGCGTGACTGACGCGGATACTCATGCGCGCTCCTTCGGGGCCCAGTGGGGGTGGTCTCCGTGCATCGCCGGGTGGAACGGGTCGCCCGGTGTGCGGCGGGCGGGGTGTGGGGGCATACGGCGCTCCTTGAGCGGGCGACGAACAGCACACGCAGAAAGCGCTTGCACTCGAAGGCGACCCTAGGTGCGAGTGCATGTCAGGACAACCCCCATGCACCGAAGTCCAGCAGATCAGGAAGAAGATCACGGAGAAGGCCGTAGAGGCCATGGAGAAGATCGCGGAACAGACCGCGGAGCAGACCGCGGAGAAGACCAGTGACGCACTGACGCTTGATCCGCCACCCGTCCGGGCGCGGACAGAGACCTCGGGATTGACATGGACCTGTTCATGATCCCCGACTAAGCTCTGCCGCGCACGCAGTGAGAGCGCTCTCAAAGTTCTGCTGTTCCACCCCACCTTGCTGGAACAACGAAGGGGCCACTGCCTTGAGACGCACAACAGCCATGCGTACGGGCCTGTCCGCACTCCTCCTCCTGGGCACCTGGGCCACCGCGAGCACCGTGCCCGCCTCCGCCTCGGACTCCCCCGCGCACCCGACCGAAGCACCCGCCTCTGCCCAGCTCCTGTCCGCGATGCAGCACGATCTGGGCCTGACGAAGAGCCAGGCCGAGGCACGTCTGGCCGCGGAGAAGACGGCGACGGCCGTGGAACGGAAGGCCAGGCGCGCCGCCGGATCGTCGTACGGCGGCTCCTGGTTCGACGCCGAAAGCGGCGAACTGACCGTCGCCGTCACCCGCGGCGCGGACACCGTGGCCGTGCGCGCGACCGGCGCGACCGTACGCCTCGTGCGGCACAGCGCGCGGCAACTCGACGCGGTCAGGGCACGCATCGACGCGCTGTCCGCGCCTGCGGGCGTGAGCAGTTGGCACGTCGACGCCGAGGCCAACAAGGTCGTCGTGAACGTCGTCACCGCACACCGCGGTGACAACGATGTCCGATCCTTCCTGGCAAGCGCCCGCCGGGCCGGCCCCGTCACGGTCAAGGAGACCTCCGCCGCGCCCCGGACCTTCGCCGCCGGCACCGTGGGCGGCGACCCTTACTACACCGGCAACGTCCGCTGCTCCATAGGCTTTTCGGTGTACGGCGGCTTCGTCACCGCCGGGCACTGCGGTCAGCCGAGCGCCGCGGTGTACGGCTGGGACCACTCCTACGTCGGCAACTTCCAGGGCTCGTCGTTCCCGGACAACGACTACGCGTGGGTGAACGTCGGCAGCGGCTGGTGGACCGTGCCGGTGGTGCTCGGCTGGGGCACGGTGTCCGACCAGCTCGTCCGTGGCTCCGCCGAGGCTCCGGTCGGTGCTTCCATCTGCCGCTCCGGATCCACCTCCCACTGGCACTGCGGCACGGTCCTGGCCAAGAACGAGACGGTCAACTACAGCCAGGGCGCCGTCCACCAGATGACGAAGACGAGCGTCTGCGCCGAGCCCGGTGATTCCGGTGGCTCCTTCATCAGCGGCGACCAGGCCCAGGGCGTCACCTCCGGCGGCTGGGGCAACTGCAGTTCCGGCGGCGAGACCTGGTACCAGCCCGTCAACGAGATCCTCAACCGGTACGGGCTGACGCTGCACACCGCCTGACCCTCCACTGCCGTGCCGGAGCGGGCTCCGTCAGGCGGATCGCCGACGGAGCCCGTCCTGACGGAACTTGTCCGGGGCCGACGGCCGGCCGACGAGGAAGGGCGCCGCGGAGCCATGCCCTGCCGAGGGCGAGGTCTCAGCGGAAGGCAGCGATGTTCCGGTGCGCCCAGTCGGCGAACGTCCGGGGCGCGCGGTGGAGGACCTGCTCGACGTCCGGGCTGATGTGCTGCTCGGCGGGCGTGGGCTCGCCGAGGATGTCGAGCGTGGTGTCGACCACGGGCTCGGGCATGAACTGCAGCATCTGGGCGCGGGCCTCGTCCCGGGTCTGCTCGTGGAAGCGGACCGGTTCGCCGAGCGCGCCGGCGATCGCCTGGGCCCGCTGCCGGGGCGTGCCGAGGGCGGGCCCGGTCAGCTCGTAGACCTGTCCGGTGTGGCCGTCCTCGCGCAGTGCCGCGGCGGCGACCTCGGCGATGTCCTCGGGGTCGACGGTGGGCAGGCCGACGTCGGCGAAGGGCGCGGCGATCACCCGCCGCGTGCGGACCGACTCGGCCCAGGCGTAGGTGTTGGAGTGGAAGCCGCCGGGCCGCAGGATCGTCCAGTCCAGACCCGACTGCCGTACGGCGTCCTCGATGACGCGCGCCGTGGCCCCGTGCGAGGCCGACTGAGGCCGCGTCGTGACTCCTTGGGAGGAGAGCAGCACGACCCGGCGGATGCCGCCGGCCTTGGCGACGTCGAGGATGTCCTGGGGGCTGAGCAGGTGCGCGCTGGGGCCGCCGTTCTGCAGGAACAGCGCCTCGGCCCCGTCGAACACGGGCCGAAGGCTCTCCGGCCGGATCAGGTCCGCCTGCCGGTGCCGGACACCGTGCGGCGCGTCCGCGGCCGACACGGACCGGGAGGTTCCGGTCACCTGCTCACCGGCCGCGGCGAGGGTCCGCACGAGCGACCGGCCGACGTTGCCTGTCGCCCCCGTTACGACGATCATGAACAACTCCCTTGTGACGCAGCGTGGTTGTCGATGCCCGAGCGGGCCGTAACGCCGCGGGATGCTGCTTCCCGGGCGCCGATCGGACGCTAACACCGCCGGTATAGTAGGTACCTAGAGGAAAGTGGCTTTCCCGGAGGGATGCGTATGGCGCTCAAGGGCATGGGACCGGCATCCGTAGGGACCGATCCGGAACTCGCCTGTCCGATCGGCCCGGTCGTGGACATCGTGTTCAGCCGGTGGACCACACCGATCCTGTGGAGCCTCCACGCACACGGGCGGCAACGCTTCGTCGAGTTGGAACGCCGCATCGCGCGGATCACTCCGAAGGTGCTGACCCAGCGGCTGAGGCAACTGGAACGCGACGGTCTCGTCATACGCACCTACCACCCGGAGGTTCCCCCTCGGGTCGAGTACGAGATCAGCGAACTCGGCCGCAGCCTCGCCCCGCTCTTCGCTCATCTCGCCGAATGGACCGCCGGCAACCTCGACAAGGTCGAGCGAGCCCGGGATGACTACGACGCCGGCTCGGCCTGACGGCACGCCGGCGAACTGGCCTCACGGTCGCCGTGGAACCCGCTTCGCCGGTGGGACGACGGCGCCGGACGCGGCGGCCTCCAGGAGGCGGCGGAAGGTGGGGCATTCCGCGTGACTCGGTGCGGAGCAGGCGGCGGCATGGCGCAGGGAGTCGCGCAGCACGCCGAGTTCGTGGATCGTCCTGTCCAGCTCCGCGGCCTTGGACGCGAGCATCTCCCGGTCGATGCGGGGCCGTCCGTCCGGCGCGAACATGCGCGCGATCTCGTCGAGCGAGAACCCGGCGGTGCGCCCGAGTGCGATCAGCGCAAGGCGCTCCAGTACGCCGGGGTCGTACTGACGGCGCAGACCCCGCCTGCCGCTCGACGCGATCAGCCCTCTCTCCTCGTAGAACCGCAGTGTCGAGGCGGGAACCCCGGCGCGGAGTGCCACCTCGGCTATGTCGAGGTCTGTCATCCTCTTCACCTCAAGTCGACTTGAAGTGGCACGGTGTCATCTCGGCTCGATGACGGCAAGCAGAGGAGGCGCTCATGGACGGCACCCGCAGGTCCGCTGACGATCAGGCGGCGCGTTGGAACGGGCCCGGCGGCAACGCCTGGGTCGAGATGCAGGCCGTGCTCGACGAGATGTTCAGGCCCTTCGAGGACCTGCTCGTCGATGCCGTGTCCGCCGGACACGGCAGTCGTGTGCTCGATGTCGGCTGCGGCACCGGCGGCATCACGCTGGCCGTGGCGCGGCGGCTCGCGCCGGCGGGGCGCTGTCTGGGCGTCGACATCTCCGAACCCGTGATCGCCGCCGCCCGGGCGCGCGCCGAGCAGGAGGGCACTCCGGCGTCCTTCGTCCGCGCCGACGCTCAGGATCACGCGTTCGAGCCTGCGTCCTTCGACTTCGTCATCTCGCGCTTCGGTGTCATGTTCTTCAACGACTCCGTGCGGGCGTTCGAGAATCTCCGCCATGCCTCGACGGACGAGGGCCGGCTCCGGTTCGTCGCCTGGCGCGCTCCTGCGGAGAATCCGTTCATGACGACGGCCGAACGCGCCGCGGCACCGCTCCTGCCCGACCTCCCCGCCCGCCGCCCGGACGGGCCCGGGCAGTTCGCCTTCGCGGATCCGGAGAAAATCCGCCGCATCCTGGCGGACAGCGGCTGGGCCGAGACCGACATCCAGCCGATCGACGTGCCCTGTGCCCTGCCCGAGAAGGAACTGGCCCACTACCTCACCCGGCTCGGTCCGGTCGGTCTGGCCCTGCGCGAGGTGGACGAGCGGACCCGCGAGCAGGTCCTCGAAACAGTTCGGGCCGCGTTCGACACCTTTGTGCAGGGCCCGGAGGTCCGCTTCACCGCGGCCTGCTGGCTGGTCGGTGCCCGGGCGTCGTCCGCATCGTCCGCCCCCTGACCGTCCGGGCACGGCGGCGCGAGCCGCGAAACTTTCGTCGATCCGGCCGCCCTTTCCCGATCGCGCGCGACGGGCGCATAGTGATGGCTCCGTCCTACGGGTGAGGATCAAGATGACGCGGAAGAAGGCCCTGATCGTTCGAGGTGGATGGGAGGGACACCGGCCGGTCGAGGCAACGGAGTTGTTCCTGCCCTTCCTCGAAGGCAACGGTTACACCGTCCGGATCGAGGAGTCGACGGACGTCTACGCCGACGCCGCCGAACTGGCCGCCACCGACCTCGTGGTGCAGTGCATCTCGATGTCACAGATCACCGCCGAGCAGTTGTCGGGGCTGAGCGCGGCGGTCGTGGCCGGTACCGGCTTCACCGGCTGGCACGGCGGCATCGCCGACTCGTTCCGTGCCTCCTCCGACTATCTCCACCTGGTGGGAGGCCAGTTCGCCGCCCACCCGGGCAAGGAGCCGTGCGAGCGCCGGGGAGAGGCCGAGGACAACTTCCTGCCGCACGTCGTCGCCATCACCGAGCTGGGCCGCGAGCATCCCGTCACCGCCGGCGTCGAGGACTTCGAGCTGTGCACGGAGCAGTACTGGGTGCTCCACGACGACCTGATCGACGTCCTGGCCACGACCACGCATCCGGTCCGCCCCTGGCAGCCCTGGGACCGGCCCGTCACCTCTCCGGCGATCTGGACCCGGCGGTGGGGCGCCGGGCGGATCGTGGTGACCACTCCGGGGCACAGCCTCGACGTGCTGGAGAACCCGAACGTCCGCACCGTCATCGAGAGGGGCATGCTGTGGGCGACCCGCACCGCGTCGGCATCGTAGGTCTCGGCGTCATCTCCCGCGCGTACCTGGACACGCTGGCCGGCCATCCCGCCGTACGCGTCACCGCGGTGGCCGATCTCGACGCCTCGCGTTCGGCCGCGGTCGCCGCCGAACTGCCCGGCGTCCAGGCGCTGTCCGTCGAGGAGCTGCTGAGCAGCCCGGACGTGGACACGGTGCTGAACCTCACCGTCCCGGCGGCCCATGCCGAGATCGCCCTCGGCGCCATCGCCCGGGGCAAGAACGTATACGGGGAGAAGCCCCTGGCCGCCACCCTCGTCGACGCCCACGCCGTCATGGAGGCCGCCGCGAAGGCGGGAGTCGGGGTGGGCTGCGCGCCGGACACCGTCCTGGGCACCGGAATCCAGACGGCGCGGGCGGCGGTCGAGGCCGGCACGATCGGACGCCCCCAGTTCGCCTCGGCCGTCATGATCACCGCGGGACACGAACGCTGGCATCCCCACCCCGACTTCTACTACACCGCCGGCGGCGGCCCGCTCCTCGACATGGGGCCGTACTACCTGGCGTCCCTGGTCCATCTGCTGGGCCCGGTGCATGCCGTGACCGGGGCCTCCAGCAGGCTGCGCACCGAGCGGGTCATCGGCTCCGGCCCGCGCGCGGGCGAGCGGATACCGGTCGAGGTGGACAGTCATGTCTCCGGTGTGCTGGAGCACGTGGGCGGGACCCTGACGACGATCACCACGAGCTTCGACGGCGTGGCCACCACGGCCGCGCCGATCGAGATCCACGGCGAGAGGGGGACGCTCTCAGTGCCGGATCCGAACGGTTTCGACGGCGAGGTGCGGCTCTACGGACTCGGCGACACGCAGTGGCGCACGCTCCCGCCGTCCGCGGGTTACGTCGCGGGGGCACGCGGCGTCGGTCTGCTCGACTTCATCGCCGCCGACGGGCGGCGGCCGCCTCGCGCGAGCGGTGATCTCGCCCTGCACGTGCTGGAGACGATGACCGCGCTCCTCGCCTCGTCGGCCGAGGGACGACGGATCGAACTGACGACGTCGACGCCGCCGCCCACCGCGGTTGCGCTCACGGCCGCGGAGGAGTGGGCCTCGGCCGCATGACGATTACCCCGGCCGGGCGGCCGGCCACCGGAAGGTCGTCACTCGCCGTAAACCACTGCCAACTCACGGTCAAATCACCGTTCCCTCAAGGGGCTTGCAGACGGAAGCGCAGGACGTCGTCCGCGGTGTGGCTGTGTCGCCCGGTGCACCGGCTTCGGGCGCCGGCTCGGACGGGACCGGCTTGCGGATCAGGAGCAGTGCGGCATCGTCGTGCAGCCGGCCGCCCACGTGCGCGAGGAGTTCGTCGTGGAGCGCGCCCAGGGTGCGCGCCGGGTCGTCGGACACGTGGCGAGCCAGCCCTTCGTCGAGCGGATAGAACGCGCGGCCGTGGTCACGGGCCTCGGTGACCCCGTCGGTGTAGAGCAGCAACTGGTCCCCGTCAGCGAAGGGCAGAACCTGGAGGCCGGGGGTGTGAGGCGCGAGAGCACGCAGTCCGAGGGGCGGGGCCGGCTGCGTGGGCTCCACCGCCGCGACGCTCCCGGACGCACGCACCAGCAGCGGTGGCGCGTGTCCGCAGTTCACCACCTCCAGCTGCCCCGGCCTCGGATATCCGGCGACCACGGCGGTGACGAAGTCGTCGCCGCCGAGATTGCGCGCGAGGCTCCGCTCGATCCGGTCGACGACGGCGAGGAGATCGGGCTCGTCGTAGGCCGCCTCGCGGAAGACTCCGAGCACCAGCGCGGCGGTGCCCACGGCGGGCAGCCCCTTGCCGCGCACATCGCCGACGATCAGCCGCACCCCGTACGGCGTGGGGATCAGCGCGTAGAGATCCCCCCCGATACGGGCCTCGGCGGCCGCGGCGCTGTAGCGGACGGCGACCTGGAAGGGGCCGACGGTCGCCGGGACGGGCTTGAGCAGCGCGTGCTGGGCGGTCTCCGCGACCGATCGGACGGCCGCGAGCACGCGTTCGCGGCGGCCGCGCAGTGCGCTGGTCAGGGCACTCGCGAGGGTGACGGCCCCCAGGGCGGACAGAACGGCCGCCAGTTCCCGGCCCGGAACACCGTCCCGGCTGCCGAGCGCCGCGCCCAGCACCGCGGCGAGGACGCCCACGCACAGGACACCGCGCGGTCCGTTGGTGGTGGCGGCCAGGGCGGGTCCGGCGGCGAGCATCGGCAGCCAGATCATCCCCGCTCCGCCCGCGAGGTCGGTGAGCACGATCACCGAGACGATCAGTACGGGCAGGACGGGCGCGCCGGCGGCCAGCTGCGCCACGGCACGCCTGACCGAGGCCGCGGGACCGGCCACTCGGTTCCTGAACGGCCGTGTCTGCCGGCGGCCGCCGCCATGGTCTCGGGCCTGACTCATGTGTCTTCCGCAGTCCTCTTCTGTGTCCGGGTTCTGAGCG
Organism: Streptomyces sp. NBC_00461; assembly: GCF_036013935.1. Lineage (NCBI taxonomy): Bacteria > Bacillati > Actinomycetota > Actinomycetes > Kitasatosporales > Streptomycetaceae > Streptomyces > Streptomyces sp. NBC_00461. Next base: position 9,296,509 of record NZ_CP107902.1, on the reverse strand, counting down.
GGTTCTGAGTACGGGTTCTGAGTACGGGACGAATCGCCGAAATGCCCGTTTCATCCAGGAAACGGGTTGGGCCCGGATGTCACAAGAAGAGGATTTTCAGATAGTGAGCGAGAGGCTCCTGGTCACGCGGCTCGCGGTGGGGATCAGCCGGGCCCGGATCTCCGGCAGCCGGGACAGACGGTCCGCCGGCAGGGAGACCCCGAGCGAGCCCAGCGTGTCCCCGCTGTAGACGGGTACGGCGACACAGACCGTGCCCAAGGTGTACTCCTCCATGTCCATCACGGCCGGAGCCACGGGTGAGGAGTCCAGCAGCCGGAGGAGCGCCGGCCGGCTGGTGATCGTCCGCGGGGTGAGGTCGGCGAGGTGGTGCCGGGAGAGGTAGTCCTTGCGGGCGTCGCCGTCCAGCTCCCGCAGCACGGACTTGCCCAGCGCCGTGGCGTGCCCCGCGTCCTCGAAACCCACCCACAGGTCGACGCGGGGCGCCCGCGGGCTGTCCACGATCTCGGCGACCCGGATCTCGCCGTCCTCGTAGAAGGTGAGGTAGGCGGCGGTGGCCAGCTCGTCCCGCAGGGCGGCGAGCGTGGGGCGGACCCTGCTGAGCAGCGCCTGCCCGCGGCCCATGGTCTGGAACGTCTGCAGCTTGTCCCCGAGGACGAACCCGCCGTCGCCCAGCTTCCGCAGATATCCGTCGTGGACGAGTGTCCGCAGCAGGTGATACGCGGTGGCCAGGGGCAGCCCGGTCTCCCGTGCCAGCTGTTTCGCCGGCGCGCCGTTCTCGTGCGCGCTCACCGCCTCCAGCAGCCGGAAGGCCCGCTGGACGGACGTGATCAGCGTGGGGCCCGGGCCCTCGTGCCCACCCATAGGTCCAGCGTGCGCCAGGTGCCCGGAGGGGTCAACGCGAGAGGGAGCGGGTGCGCGAGATCGGCTTCCGTGGCCCGGGCGGGAACCCGCGTGCGACTCCGCGCCGACGCGCGCACCGCCGGCGTGGGGCACATGCCAACTCGCCCGGAACACGGCCCAATTGAAATTATCCCAAGATATGCCGAGGTCGCGGTTCACTTCCGGTATGCATTTTCCAGGCCTACGACCAGGGGCATTGAGGGTCACCGGAATTCGGCGCGCCGCCGGGCGTTTTGGGGATATTCCTCATTAATCTCCCCAACTGAACGAAGTCGATCTGTCACAGGTCGCATCCACTTCACTCCACCGGAGATGACATGCACAAGCTTCGCAACGCCGCCGTCCTGTTCGCGGTTCTCGGGACCGTCGGACTGGCCGGCGGCGCCGCCCACGCCGACGGAGGCCAGGGCGGCGCGGGTTCGGGCGGAGGCGGCAGTCAGTACAGCGTCCTGCAGAGCACCACATGCCGGTCGCACGACCTGAACCTCGACGTCCTCGGCCAGGTCGGGCTGCTCGACGGCGTCCTCGGCAACGGACTGAACGGCGAGGGCAACAGCGGCGCCCAGGACACCGGGCTGGGCTCGGACATGGGCTGCAACAACGGCGTCGGCAAGTAGGGCAGAACCTCACCGCGGTGCCCCGGCCACAAGCCGGGGCACCGCGGCTTTCATATCGGACAGCAGAAATGCCGGAACGGAATACATCCGTTCCGGCATTCACCGGCCCCGCCTCAATGTCCTGCCATCGACACGACGCAGCCCGGTCGCGCACCCTGATGGATGTGGTGCGCGACCGGGCTGCCTTTACTGCTCCGGGCTTCGCTACTTGGCGGCGCCGAACGAAGGCAGGAACGCGCTGAGATCGAACTCCGGCAGGACGTACTTGGCACCCTCCTCCGACGTGTCCTTCTTGGTGTCGGCCTGCGGGGTGGAGTACACCGGGAACGTCATCACGGTGCCCTGCCGCGGGCCGTCGGAGTCATCGGCGAAGCCGACACCGACACCGAGGACGGAGAGACCCGCAACTGCGGCAGCCACGACGGCAGCGCGCTGGAACGTGCGCATGGTTTGACCCTTTCTCACCGGGCACGAAGCCCTGGACAGCTACTTAGGGTAAGCGTATACATGCGGAGAGTAGTAATTTGGGATCTTTGGCCCGCCGTTACGCCATGTCGGCCCATGAGCTGTCGGAGAACGTCACTCCGGGGGCGTCGGGGTGTCGTGGGTGCGGTACATCGCCTGGACGTCGAGCTCCAGCTGGACCGTGGGTCCGACCACCGCGATCCCGCGCGCCAGCATGGACCGCCAGTTGAGGGTGTAGTCCTCGCGGTGCAGCTCCGTCTTCGCCAGCGCGGCGCAGCGCAGCTCCTCGCCGTAGCCGCCGTTGGCCATGCCCAGGTACGTCGTGTCCAGCGACACCGACCGGCTCACGCCGTGCATCGTGAGGGTGCCCAGCAGCGACCACTTGCTTCCGCCGCGGTAGGCGAAGCGGGTGCTCCTGAAGTCGATGTACGGAAAGTGCTCGACGTCGAGGAAGTCGGCCGAACGCAGGTGTGTGTCACGGGTGTTGTTGCCCGTGGTGATGCTCGACGCGTCGATGCGCACGTGGACGCGGGACTCGGACACGTCCGGGGTGACCTGGATGCCGCCCTCGAACCGTTCGAAGCGGCCGTGCACATGGGCCATGCCGACATGCTTGGCGATGAACCGGATCGCCGTGTGCGGCGGGTCGAAGAGCCAGGTGCCGGGGACCGGGAGATCGGCCTGCCGGGCCGGCTGGAGCCACACGCGCTGCGGGGACAGGCCCGCGTCGGCGACGACCTCGACGGTCTCGCGGTGCGGTTCCAGCCCTTGGGCCCCCACCATCAGGCTGTAACTGCCGGGGGGCAGCGTGGCCATGAACAGTCCGTACGGGTCCGTGGTGCCGCGCGCCGCGACCTGGTGGCTGCGCAGTTCCGTCACCGTCACATCGGCGCCGCCCAGGGGCTCGTTCACCGGATCCAGGACCTCGCGGACGACGACGCCCGCACCGGCCGGGACGGGGAGCGCGCGGCCCGCGGCGCTTCCGGGGGCATTCCTGAGTCGCCGCCGGAGCAGTCCGAGGGGCATGTTGGTTCACCTTTCAGGCGTGGGGGGGGGTGGCGGTGGGGGGTGGCGCGTGTGGGATGTCAGGCGTGGCCGAGGAGGCGCCGTACCGCCTCGGTCAGCAGCCGCTCGGCGTCCTCGCCGGACGCGGCCGGGGCCGCGTGCCGGAAGGCGACGTAGCCGTCCGGCCGTACGAGGAGCGCTCCCCCGTCTTCCACCTCGCTCAGGCGCGCCCAGTCGCCGTACGGGTCGTCGTACTCCTGACCCGGGCCGATGACCGCGGTGGCGATCTCCAGGTGCTGGGCCTCGGCAGCCCGCAGCCAGGGCGTGCCGCCGATTCCGGTGATCAGGGTGAAGCGGCCGTGTCCGACGACGTCGAGGGTGGACAGGGTACGGGTGCCCGAGGTGATCCAGGCGTGCGGGAGCTTGGCGCCGGGGCGGGAGGTCGGCTGGTGGTACAGCTCGGGGTCGCGGTCGAAGCCGGGGTCGGGGGTGCCGTCGGGGACGATCGCGGCCGAGCCGTCCTCGGGGTAGCGCTGGTTGAGGTCGACGCCGTGCGCGTTGAACTCGTAGGCCTTGAAGGCGATCGCCTCGCGCAGCTTCTCGCGCTGCTTCCGCGCCGCCTCGGTGTCGTCCTTGCGGGCGGCGATGTTGGCCCACAGCTGCTCGGGCGTCTGGGGGGACAGCCCGTCGAGCGCCTCGAAGATCGGGGCCGTCTCGCCGATGGACTTGTTGGCGCGGGTGACGATCTGCCTGCCGATCGGGGCGCGTTCGGCGGTGTAGGTGTCCAGGAGCTTCGGGGACGCGGAGCCGTCCAGGACGAGCTTGAGCTTCCAGGCCAGGTTGTAGGAGTCCTGGATGGAGGTGTTGGAGCCGAGGCCGTTGGACGGCGGGTGGCGGTGCGTGGCGTCGCCGGCGCAGAAGACGCGACCCTTGGAGTAGGTCTCCGCGTACATCTCGTTCACGGTCCAGGCGGAGGACGACTTGATGGTCACCGGGATGTCGTCGTCGCCGATCAACTGGCGCACCACGGACTCCGCGTACTCGGTGGTCAGGTCGGGGGCGCCGGCGGTGACGTCGTAGCCCCAGACGATCAGCCACTCGTTCCAGGGCCGTACGCAGCGGACCAGTCCCGCGCCGATGCCGCCCACGGTCGCGCCCGGCGCCAGCACCCAGTAGAGGGTGGACGGCCGGTGGGCGGTGTACTTCGACAGGTCCGCGTCGAAGACGATGTTGATGCTGCCGGCCACGCCCATCTGGCCGCCCATCGGCAGCTCGGCGTCCTCGGCGACCTGCGAGCGGCCGCCGTCGGCGCCGATCAGGTACTTGGCGCGGATGGTGTACTCGTCGCCGCGCAGCCGGTCCTCGACGGTGACCGTCACGCCGAAGGCGTCCTGGACGAAGGACTTGTAGACCGTGCTGAAGCGCAGCTGCGTGCCGCGCGCGACGGCCGCGTCCATGAGGACCGGCTCCATGAGGTGCTGCGGCATGTCGCACATGCGGGTGGGGCCGGCGAGTTCGTGCGCGGCCTGGACGAGGGGGTCGTTGCCCCAGGAGCGGACCCGGCCGAGTTCCTCGCCGGCGAGGCTGGTGCAGAAGGTCGTGTTGCCCATCAGGTGCTGCGGTGTGGCCTTCGCGACGACCTCGTCCTCGACGCCGAGGTCGCGCAGCACCTCCATGGTGCGCTGGTTGGTGATGTGCGCGCGGGGCGTGTCGGCGAGGCGCGGGTAGCGGGTGACGACGATGTTCGGCACACCGTAGGTGCTCAGGGCGAGCGCGGCGGAGGCGCCCGCGGGGCCACTGCCGACGATCAGTACGTCGGTGACGACATCGGGCTCGACGGTGTGCACGGGGAACGCTCCAGGAATGAGGACGGTGCCGACTGTTCATGATCATGTGGGGATATGCGGGAAGTCGGGTGTCTCAATTCGAGACGGTGCGTCGCATCGACCCATGGTTGTTGCTAGTTCAACCGGTGGCCGTAGGGTGAGCGTTGCCATGACCACCGCAGAGCGCCCCGCCGTCCGCCCCGACCTCGCTTCGCTGCGCAGGGCCCGGGAACTCTTCCTGCTCGGGCGGCAAGTGCCGGACGGGGTGCCGGCGGACGTCGCCGCCGCGTGGAAGCGTGCCCGGTTCTTCGGTGTACGACACGACGTACTCGACTCGGCTGCGGACGCGCCGCGGCCCGCCGAGTCCCCCTTGCTGGCCGCGGCCCGCCCGGTGCTGGAGCGGATCGCCCCCACCCTCGGCGCCGGGCAGGCCTCACTCGTGCTCACCGACGACCGGCTACGGGTGCTGTGGGCCGCAGGAAACGGGCCGGGCGATCCCTGCCACGACCTCTCCGAGCGGGTGGTCGGCCACAACAGCGCGGCCTTCGCCCTGCACACCCGGCGGCGCGCCGAGGTGCACGGCCCCGAGCACTTCCTCGACCGGTGGCAGGACGTAGCCGCGGTCAGTGTGCCGGTGCGGGCGTCGGAGACCGGGCGGATGCTGGGCACGGTGACGGTGTCCTCCGGACTGGGCGCCGAGTGCGGACCGCATCCCTGGGCCCCGCTGGCCGAGGCCGCGGCCGCAGCCGTCGAGGCGGAGCTCCTCTCCCGGTCCCGGGCGGCCGAACGGGTCCTGCTGGACGCCTACTTGAGGGCCACGCGAGAGCGCGGTCACGCGGTCGTCGCGCTCGACGGCCGTAACCGGTTCGTCAGCGAGGCCGCGCAGCAGTTGCTGTCGCCTCAGGGGCTGGAGGAACTGGAGCGGGGCGCGGTCGCGCTGATGCGGGAGTCGCGCTCGCCGCGCCGCATCCGGCTCGCGGACGGCACGGCGTGTGCCGCGCTCCTCACGCCCGTGCCCCACCAGGGCTCGATCGTCGGGGCGGTGATCGTGCTGGAGCCGGTGGAGCGTGCGGCGGTGGCGCCGGCCGCGCGCGGTGACGTGGGGCTGGCCGGGGTATCGGTGCCGTGGCTGCACGCGGTCGGCCGTGCGGTGGAGCTGGCCGGGTCGCCCGAGCCCCTGCTGCTGGTCGGCGAGCGCGGCACGGGGAAGACCTCGCTGGCACGGGAGCTGGGCGAGAACCTGCCGTTCGTGGATGCCGCGGAGGGTGAACTCGGCTCACTGGTCGGCGAGTTGCTGACGGGCCGCCCGCTCCTCGTCCGTCATGCCGAGCAGCTCGCCGCGCATGACACGGCGGCTCTCAACTCGGCTCTCGACACCCGTCCGGGCGTTCCTCTGCTGGTCACCTACACCCCCGGAGCGCCGCCAGGACCGTGTCTGCAACGACTCCTGGACACCCTGGCCGCCCGCTCCGTCACCCTTCCGGCCCTGCGTGAACGGCCGGAGGACATCAGGGAGTTGCTCACGGTTCTGGCTCCGCGACCAGCGCCGGGACGGCCGCCGCTCAGCTGGACGCTGGACGCGTTGCGCGCTCTGGAGCAGCATCCCTGGCCCGGCAACGTCACCGAACTCGCCCACCTGGTACGGGCGTTGGCAAAGGGCCGTCGCGCGACCGGTCCCGTCCGGCGCAGCGAGCTGCCGGACCCCGTGCGCGAGGGCCCCGCCGCCCGGCAGCTCAGCCCGATGGAGCAGGCCGAGCGCGCCGCCGTCCTGGAGGCCCTCCGCCTCCACGGCGGCAACAAGGCCCGCGCGGCGGCGACCCTGGGCATCGCCCGCGCCACGCTGTACCGGAAACTGCGGACCTACCGAGGCTGAACCGGAGGACCCACCACGGCACCGGGCCCGCGTCGCGCCGGCACCGGACGAACGTCAGGGGACGCCCAGTTCGAAGAGCACGTATCCCGCATAGGACCCCGACGCCAGCGCCGTGAGGCCCAGCAGTGCGCACAGCAGGGGCAGGCCGACGCTTCGCAGGCGGACGGCGAGCGGGATGAACAGGGGGAAGGCGGGGAGCAGGTAGCGGGAGACGTTGCCGAATATCTGCTGGCTGCCCAGGACCAGGACGAAGGTGAGGATCGTGTAGACGGTCAGGACGGCCGGCGGGCGCAGCCGGATCAGGAGCGGGATCAGCAGGAGACCCAGCAGGACGACCAGCACGCCGATGATGTCCTCGACGGTGCAGGGGAAGAGGTAGTCGGAGCGGCCCACGGCGACGGAGGTGAAGACGTCGAGCGTCTGCTCGCCGAAGTCGAAGGTGTGGGCCCAGGCACCCTTCTGGAGCTTGAAGTAGCCACCGAGGTCACCCATTTGGTTGCCGACCCAGAGCAGGTAGCCGAGGAGCCCGAGCGGCGCGATCAGGATCGCGGTCATGGGGCGTGCGACATCGTCCTGGCGGCGGTGCAGGGTCCGCAGCGCGGCGACGGTGAGGGCGGCGATGAGCGCGACGGCGGTGGGGCGGTTAAGGCCGGCGGCGAAGGTGAGCGCGCCCGCGGTGAGCCAGCGGTCGCTCATGACTGCGTGGCAGGCCCAGACCGCGAGGGCGACGTAGAGGGCCTCCGAGTATCCCGACCACTGGGTGCCGGAGCCCGGCCACACTGCCCACAGCCCGGCCGCGGCGAGTCCGGCGCGCCTGCCGCCGAACCGGGCGGTGACGGCGTAGATGCCGAGTGCGGCGGCGAACGAGGCGAGGACGGAGACCAGCAGGCCGGCGCCGTAGAGCCCGAGGCCCGTGCAGTCGGAGACCAGCCGCATCGTCGCCGGGTAGAGCGGGAAGAACGCCGCCGAGTTGCCTTCCAAGGTGATCAGTCCGGTGGCCCCGGGGATCCGGACGAGCGCGGGGTCGTACCCGTGGGCGGCGATCTGCTGGTACCACCAGCCGTCCCAGCTGGCCAGTACGTCCCAGGCGTGGGCGCCGCCGCCGAAGCGCGGGTTCTTCTTCCGGAAGTCCCCGGCGGAGTCCAGCAGATACATGAAGGACAAGAAGCCGATGAGCTTCAGTACGCCGTACATGGCCAGTACGGGGCCGTAGTGCCGGACCGCCCGCAGCAGGTTCCGGCCGCGGTCCGAGCCGGCGCGTACGGGGGTGCCGGTGTGGTGGCGGTCGATCGGGGTCAGTGTGTCGTTCATGCGGCCGGGGATCCCGCCGCGCGTCGGGCCGGGAACACCCAGGACCTCAGGAGAAGGAAGCGGAGAAGGGTCGCGGCCAGGTTGGCGGCCACGAGCACGCCGATCTCCGTGGCGCGTGCCGCCCCGGGCACCAGGCGGTGCAGTGCTGCGAGTGACCCGCTGGTGAGGGCCAGGCCGACCGCGAAGACCAGCAGCCCTTTGGCCTGGTGGCGCAGTGCCCCGCCGCGGCCGCGCAGACCGAAGGTCAGCCGCCGGTTCGCGGCGGTGTTGGCGACGGCGCAGGCCAGCAGCGCGAGCGCGTTGGCGGCCTGCCCTCCCGCCTCGGGACGCAACAGCGCGTACAGCAGTACGTATCCGACGGTGCTGACGGCTCCCACTGCGCCGAAGCGCAGCAACTGGCCGACCAGGCCGCCCTGTTGGTCCTCGGCGCTGCGGCGCAGTCCGGCCGTCGGCAGCGTGCCGCGGGCCAGCGCCCGGCCGATCCTGGCGATGCCGCGCAGGTCGGCCAGCGCCGTGGCCAGGATGTCGACCCGGCTGTCGGGGTCGTCGACCCAGTCGACCGGCACCTCGTGGATGCGCAGTCCGGCCCGCTCCGCGATCACCAGCAGCTCGGTGTCGAAGAACCACTCGGAGTCCTTCACCAGCGGCAGCAGCCGTTCGGCGACATCGCGCCGCACGGCCTTGAACCCGCACTGCGCGTCGGAGAAGCCGACCGCGAGCGTGGAGCGCAACAGGGCGTTGTAGCAACGGGAGATGACCTCCCGCCGGGGGCCGCGCACCACCCGGGAGCCGCGGGCGAGTCGGGTGCCGATGGCGATGTCGGAGTGCCCGGAGATCAGCGGTGCGACCAGCGGTAGCAGCGCGGCCAGATCGGTCGACAGATCCACGTCCAGGTAGGCCAGCACCGGCGCCGGCGACCCCGACCACGCGGCATGCAGTGCCCGGCCCCGCCCCTTCGCCTCCAGCCGCAGCCACTCCGTCTCCGGCAGCTCGGCGGCCAGCCGCGCAGCGATCAGCGGGGTCGCGTCGGTGCTGGCGTTGTCCGCGACGGTGATCCGGAACGGGTACGGGAACGTCTCGCGCAGGTGCGCGTGCAGCCTCCGTACGCTCCGCTCCAGATCTCCCTGCTCGTTGAAAACCGGCACCACCACGTCCAGGACGGGCTCCCGTTGATGCGCCGACAGCGGCGTACGAAGGGGCAGTTGATCCATGAGGTTTGCCATGATCTGTTCCAGTTCTGGTTCCGTCGCAGGGCGTGCCGAAGACACTCGCGGCAGTACTGCGTTCAGGGCTTACGGGCGGGGAGTCGGGGAGAGGGCGCGGCCCCCGCTATCCCGAGTCCAACGACGTCGCCTCCTCCGAGGCCGCCGCCGACGAGAGCGTGCTGGACGGAGTCGGGGGTGCGCTCGGTGTCGCGGTGTCGGAGGGTGGGACCCGGGTGCCGGTCGAGGACGGGTCCAAGGACACCGCGTCCGAAGTCCCGGTCGTGGTGGGCGTGGTGGGCGTGGTGGTCGCAGCGGAGGGCTCTCCCGCGGTCCCCGTGGGGCTCGCGGTCGAGGTGGCGCTCGGGGACATGTCCGGCGTCAGTGTCGGGCTCGGGGACGGGCTCATGACGGGCCGCGGGAGGGGGGCCTGCGGCCTGTTCTCGCCGGGGTCGTGGGGCAGCATGAAGAAGCCGACGGCGAGGCCGGCGGCGGCCAGGACCGACCCGGTCGCCTTCTGCACCGCGCGGGCACGACGGCGGGCGCGCACCCCGGACCGCAGGCGCACCTGCTGTTCGGCCTCGAAGGGGGTGTGCTCCTGGGTGTCGCGCATCATCCGCGCCAACTCCCGCTCGAAATGGTCCATCAACTCCCCTTCACCCCACCGGCTCGATGACGTCGGACAGGAGGCGGCGCAGTCGCGCCACGCCACGCGAGGCATGGGATCGAGCGGTGCCCACCGGGCACCCCAGCACCTCCGCCACCTGCTTCTCGGACAGGTCCTGGTAGTAGCGCAGCACCACCGCGGCCCGCTGCCGCGACGGCAACTGGGCCAGCGCGGCCTCCAGCCGCGAGCGCTCGGCCACGGAGGCGGACACATCGCCCGCCTCCGCCAGGTCCGGCAGCTGCTCGACCGGGCGCTCACCCCACCAGCGCCGCTGCGCCGAGCGTGCTGCCGCTCGCGCCAGCACCTTGCGCACGTATGCCTCGGGGGCCTCCTCCGCGATCCTGGGCCAGACGAACCAGAGCTTGACCAGGGCCTCCTGGAGCAGGTCCTCGGCCCGGTGCCGATCGCCTCCCACGAGCAGACGGGAGAGGTGGAGCAACGCCGACCAGCGGGCTGCCACGAACCCGTCGAACCCCTCGGCTCGACTCTGCTCCACGCGCACCGTCCCCGTTCCGGCCCAACCCCCCTACACCTGGGGAAAGACGGTGGACACCGCGGCACGATGCACCTCGCCCCTGTGATCCGGGTTACATCCCGGCTCGGGGGCCGCCTGTTTCGGTCACCGGTCGGTCAGCGGTCAGTCCACGGGCCACGTGTGCGCGGGCGCGTTCAGGTGCATGTAGTCCTTGTACGTGGTGGTCATCCGCCGCAGCGCCTCATAGCGGTCTCCGACGCCGGTCTTCTCCAGGTGGTGGACCGTCTCCGCCTGCCACAGGGCGCCGTTGCGGGCGGCGACACAGCGCTGCTCGATGATGCCGAGCATGGGTTCGCGCCATGTGGCGTCCAGGCCCGCCAGTTCGAGGCCCCGGTGGGCCAGGGGCAGCAGACGTCGCAACACCAGCTCCGTGACCGGCACTTCACCGCTGCCGGGCCAGTACAGGCGGGCGTCGATGCCGTCGCGGGCCGCGGCGTGCAGGTTCTCCTCGGCGACCGCGAAGGACATCCGTGTCCACACCGGGCGGTCCTCGTCGACGAGGGCGCGGGTCAGGCCGTAGTAGAAGGCGCCGTTGGCGATGATGTCGGCCACGGTGGGGCCGGCGGGCAGGACGCGGTTCTCGATGCGCAGATGCGGGCCGCTGTCGGTGACGGCGTAGACGGGCCGGTTCCACCGGTAGATCGTGCCGTTGTGGAGCGTCAGTTCACCCAGTTGCGGCACGCCGCCTCCGTCCAGCGCCTCCTGCGGGTCCTCTTCGTCGCACAGCGGCAGAAGCGCCGGGAAGTAGCGGACGTTCTCCTCGAAGAGGTCGAAGACGCTGGTGATCCACCGCTCCCCGAACCACACCCGGGGACGTACTCCCTGGGCCTTGATCTCCTGGGGCCGGGTGTCGGTGGCCTGCTCGAACAGGGGGATACGGGTCTCGCGCCACAGCTCCTTGCCGAACAGGAAGGGCGAGTTGGCCGCCAGGGCGATCTGCACGCCCGCGACGGCCTGCGCCGCGTTCCAGTAGTCCGCGAACTCCTTGGGGGCGACCTGCAGATGGAACTGGGTGCTGGTGCAGGCGGCCTCCGGGGTGATGGCGTCGGCGTACATCGACAGCCGCTCCACGCCGTCCACCCGGATCCGCAGGTCCTCGCCCCGTGCCGCGAAGATCTGCTCGTTGAGCAGTCGATAGCGCGGATCGCCGGACAGGGCGGACTCGCCCACGTGCGACTCCCCCAGGGTCGGCAGAATCCCGATCATGATCAGGTGTGCGCCCACGGCCGCGGCGCGCTCCTCGGCATGGTTGAGCGCGTCCCGGATCGCCTGCTCCCAGGAGCCGGGGCCGCCCGCCGTGAGCAGCCGGGGCGGGAGGTTGATCTCCAGGTTGAAGCGGCCCAGCTCGCTCGACCAGGCGGGGTCGGCGATCGCCTGCAGCACATCGGTGTTCCGCATCGCGGGCAGCCCGTCACCGTCCACCAGGTTGAGCTCGATCTCCAGCCCGACCTGGGGGCGCTCACTCTCGAAGCCCGACTCGCGCAGCATCTGCGCGAGCACGTCGAGGCAGGTGTGCATCTTCTCCCGGTACTGACGGCGGTCCTCCCGCGTGAACACCAGGGCGGGTACGTCTCGTCCCATCGGACCCTCCCGAGTCCCCTCGGCGGATGCCTCCCGTCCAAGCCTCCCACCTCGGACGCTTCCGGCACACCCGGCGACGCCCCGCTCACGGAACGTGCTCGCGGACGCGACAGAGGGTGATGGCGCGGCAACTGTGCTGAACTCGGTCGACACCACGAGAGAGCAGGCCCGATGAGCAGACCGCAGTCCGAGTTCCACCGTCCCGAGGCGCCCTGGCGCCGGCCGCCCGGGGCGCCCGACGGCGTGTGGGAACAGGTGCTGGCAGAGGACCCGGAGAGCGAGGACGCGACCGTTCTCCAGCGGTACGAGCCGGGGACGGACACCAGCGGGCAAGGACCCGTCCGTCACGACTGCTTCGAGGAGGTGTACGTCGTCGACGGGTCCCTGACCGATCTGCGCCTGGGCGAGACGTTCACCGCGGGGATGTACGCGTACCGGCATCCGGGAATGGAGCACGGTCCGTGGACGAGCACGGAGGGCGTACTGATGCTCGTCAGGCGAGGGCGTCCCTGACGGCGGCGAGCGCGGCACGGGCCGATGACGGTTGCAAAAAACGTTCCAGAGGCCGCCGGGGTAGACTTGCGTCGCCTGTCAGGACCACGTCGCGCCTGGCCGCACGGCTGTCACAGCGAGGGGGGTGGACGTCATTCCGGTTCGCCCCGCCCGCATCCAGGACGTCGCAGCCGCCGCCGGGGTCTCGGTGTCCACGGTGTCGAACGTGCTGAACCGCCCGGAGCGTGTCAACGCCCGCACCGCCGAGCGGGTCCGCGACGCGGTGGCGGCTCTCGACTACGTCCCCCATCCGGGCGCCGCCGGACTGCGCACGGGACACACCTCCTCCATCGGCCTGGTGCTGCCCGACGTGACCAACTCCTTCTACGCGCGCATCGCCCGCGGGGCCGCCGACGCGGCGTACGACCACGGCTATGCGCTGGTGCTCTGCCACAGCGGGGACCAACCGGAGCGTGAGCAGGGCTACTTCAGCATGCTGGTCGAACAGCGGTCCGTCGGCGCCGTGGTCGTCCCGCTCAGCGCCGACCCCACCCGGCTCTCACGGCTGCGCGAGCGGGGCATCCCGCTGGTTCTGGCGGACCGTGCGATGCCGGCCCAGGACGGCTGTTCCGTCTCCGTCGACGACATCGCCGGCGGCCGTGTCGCCGTGCAGCACCTCCTGGACTGCGGGGCGCGCGACATCCTGGTGGTGAACGGGGAGCGCGCGATACGGCAGTGCGCGGACCGGTACCAGGGCGCCCGGCAGGCCGTGCGCAGCCGACGTGAGGCGCGGCTGGGGCAGGTGGTCGCCGGGGAGATGACGGTGGCGTACGGCACGGACATCGCCCGCGGGCTCGGCGATCTGCCCGACGGGGTGTTCTGCACCAACGACTTCCTGGCCGCCGGACTGTGCCGCGGGCTGGCCGAGCGGGGCGTGAAGGTCCCCGAGGACGTACAGGTGGTCGGGTACGGCGACCTCGACATCGCGAGTTTCGTGGGGACGACCCTGACGACGGTCCGGCAGCCCGTCGAGGACCTCGGCAGGGCGGCCGTGGAGATGCTGCTCGACGAGGTGGAGGCCCGCGCCGAACACGCCCATGAGACAAGGGTGTTCGCGCCCGGCCTGGTCCTGCGGGACTCCACCCTGTCACTTTCCGCCGGCTGAGCCCCGGCTGAGCAGCGTCACCGGTCCCAGCAGGCCCGAGGCGAGCTGGGACGGGAACGCCCAGGCGGTCGGAGTGGCTTCGGCGAGATACGGGGCCAGCGTGTTGTGGACGGTCACGTCGATCCGTACGGTGCGCCCGGCGGCCCCTCGCAGCGCGAAGCGGTACGGAGCGCAGAACGCCTCGCCTACGGGTTCGCCGTCGACGCGGACCGCGACACTGCCGCGCACCCGCCCCAGATCGAGCACCGGGTCCGGCCAGTCAGGCACGTCCACGTCCCGCGAGTACATGACGCCGCCGCTCCAGCTGCCCAGTCCCAGCGCCCCCCACTCCCCCAGCTCGATCGGCGCCGGCACGGTATGGACACGCACCGGCCCGCGCCAGGCCGAGCCGCCCCGCAGCAGGGCCGTTGGTGCGGTGACGACCTCGAACTCCGTCGCGTCCACGAGTGGTTGATGCAGCGTCAGTGTCTGCCCGTCGAGGGGCCGTTCGGCTTCGTCCGCGACTCTGACCCGCGCGGGCAGCTCCAGCGGGAGATCGAGGGCGACGGTGCCCGACGGCGCGGTGAAGCGGAAGTGCTGGGCGCGCTCGCGGACGTCGTCGGTGGACCTCAGGGGCAGTACGGGGGTGCCGAGCACGGGTGGGCCGGTGAGCCACTCGGTGTCCGGCAACGGGTGCGGCCGTACCGCGGCATGGCAGTGCTGCAACTCCCCCCACCTGCCCTCGTGTTCGACGGTGCGTCCGCGCCATTCGCCCGTCTCGGCCTCCCAGCCGGCTCCGCTGACCAGCGCGGTCGCGTCGGACCCCGAGCGGGCCACGAAGTCGACGAGCACCGCGTCGCGTGCGCGGGCGCTGTCGGCCACGACGTCGAGCACGTGATCGCCCGCCCCGAGGAGCAGTTCGTGGCGGAAGAACATCGGCACCGCGCCCCAGTCGGACTCGTAGTACTCCACCTTCTCCTGCCTCGCCACGACGGCACCGTCGAGCAGCACGGTGACCCCCACGGCGGCACCCACCACGAGCACGGCTCGCGCACCGTCGTCCGCGGCACACAGGCGCCCGCGGTAGGTGACGCCGCCGTCCGGTCGTACACCCTCGGGCAGGCACATGAACCGGGGACGCCCCGCGAACCCGTCCGGATGCGACAGACAGAAGTAACTGCCCAATGGGGCATGGGCTTTGGCCGAGATCAGCGACGGACGGTCCTCGGCGTCGGACAGCTCGTACTCCAGGACGTTGCGGTGCTGTTCCACCTGCACGCGGGCGGACACCAGATATCCGCCGCCTGTTTCCTGCCGTTCGCCGTTCCACCACACGCGCTTGGCCGCCGCCGCGCCCACGTGCAGATCGGCCGGTCCCCGGTGGTCGGTCTCGACGATCGTCCGGACGCGGGCGACGGTGTGGGGGCCCGGTACCGGGACACGCACGAACTCCTCGGTCACCAGCCCCTTGTTGCCCAGCAGGCCGTCCGGATCGAGGATTCCGCGGCTCGACGAGAACAGCGCCACGGCCCAGCTCTCGTCCCAGGGAACCAGCGGCAGCTCTCCGGCCAGCACCCGTGCGACGGACGCGGGGTCCAGCGCGTCGGGGGCCTTCGCGGCGGGCATCGGAGGCAGAACGCGCGCCCGGTTGCCGTACGTCGCCCGAATCTCCTCCCAGCGCACGTCGGTTGAATCGGTCTCGGTCCACCGCACAGTCCAGATCTGCGGCACGTCGACGGACGAACCGGCGGGCAGCGCGAGGTCTCCCCAGGTGTTGTTCATCGTGGGCACCAGGCGACCTTCCCAGCCGGCCGACACGTCGACGGTCCGGGCCGGCCGGGGTGTCGGCGTGGGCTCCGGTGCCGTGGGGGTGCCCTCGCGCCATACGACGAGTACGGCTGGGGCGCCCTCCAGTTGCACCTCGATGGTCGAGACGCCGGCGGAGAGGGTGACGGGCGCGGGGCGTCGGGCACCGGTCGCCGGGTTCCACACCTCGGCCTCGGCGACGGGGGCGCGCACGGTGACGGACCTGGTAGGGGCGTAGCGGGCCGGGTCGATGTCGTGGTTGCCCCTGGGCGGATGCCTGCGGGCGTCCGGGAAAGCCCCCGTCACCAGGGCGATCGCCGCGTCGCCGTTCCTCCTGACGAGGAGCGGGACGTCACCCGTCGCGTGTCCGGCGGTACCGGCCAAGGCGGCGGCCGCCGCCTCGGCGCCGCTCACGCGCTCCAGCCTCCGATGAGCCCTCAGCGCCGCTACGACGGTGTCGTCACCGGCGAGGCCCGCCGCGACCTCGGGCGGACGGCCCACGACCACCACCCGGCCGCCGGCGTCGAGCAGTTCGGCGAGCCGGCGCGCCGTGTCCTCCTCCAGGACGCTCGCGGAGGGCAGCAGGACCGCGGCGTAGGCCAGGCCTCCGACGCGCAGGGCGCCGTCGGCGGCCGTGGCCCGCTGCACGGAGGCGTCGTCGATGACGTCGAAGGAGACGCGGTGCCGGTCCAGGGCACCGATGCGGGGCCGCAGCCAGTTGTTGGTGCCGCACAGGTCCAGGTAGTGCTCCTGCGTCTCGTCCACGTCGGTGTGCCCGTCGCCGAGGAGGCCGTCGCCGAAGTGCTTGATCGGCGCGTCCAGCGGGATGAGGGCCTGCATGGTGGCGGTGGGGTGCAGGACCGCCACGTCGGCGCTGTAGGTGCCCCAGGACATGAGGGAGCAGATCCGGGCGACGGCCCGCGAGAACGCGGGGTACTGCTGCCAGTAGGGCTGGCGCCAGTCGGTGGACGGCGGCGCCCACTCGAACCAGCCGCCCGCGGTGCCGAAGTAACTGGCGTGCGGGTTGTACAGGTTGGCGCCGCTGCGCAGGAACGGCAGGAGCCAGTCGTAGGTGTCCTCCAGGGTGCCGCCCCAGCCGGAGGAGTGGAACGCCTCGATCCAGACGCGCTCGTGCCCGTAGAGGTGCGCCATGGAGGAGTGGACCTTGGAATCCCCGTGGTGGTCACTGCCGGCGGCGCCGTACCAGCGGTGTGTGCGGAAGTAGTCCGTGTAGATCTGCGTGGACTGGGCGGGGTGGCCGGAGCGCGCGGGGTGGCTCTGGTCGCAGCCGACGAGCATGCCGCGGTCGTCGTGCCAGACGGCCAGGGGTTTGAACAGGGCCTCTTCGGTGAGTTCGGCGCGGACCGCGTAATAGTCGGCGCGGATCTTCGCCGCCCGCGCCCTCTCTTCGAAGAGGCCTGCCGTCTCCTCGAAGAGGGCCGGCAGATGGTCGAGCAGGTCGTAGCCGCGGCGTGCGCGGAACTCCTCGGGGAAGCGACGGCTGAAGGAGTTGGTGCCGGGCAGTTCGTCCTGGAAGCTGCCGGCGACGACGTTGCCCAGGTACTCGGGGACCCGGCGGTCGAACTCGTGGTGGACGGCGTCCATCAGCAGGCCGACGGCCGACGGGTCCAGGTAGTCGAAGGCCGTGGGGACGGCGGTGACGAGCTGGATCACGCTGCCCTCCGCGGCCGCGATCCGCTGAGTACGGGTGCCGGTGCCGATATCGACGTCGGGGTCGGTGTCGGTGTCGGTGTCGGGCATGCGGCGGCCGTCCGCGGCGTACGCGCCCACCAGGGTCTCCGAACTCCGCAGATGGACGGCGCCCTTGGCGACCGTCGCCCGGCGGGTGCGCAGGGCGAGGCCGGCCGCCTCGGGCCGCCGACGCGTGACGCCGCCCTGGACGTTGGCGCCGGAGAACCCGATCTGGTCGTAGAACCACAGGCGCGTGCCCAGCTCACGGCCGACCTTGCACGCGTCGGTGAGGCGTTCCCACCACTCCTCGCCGAACCACGCCGGTTCGTCGGCCGGGGCGCCGAAACCCGGCCCTGCCGGCGCCAGGTTGATCACCACGAGATTGTGGATGCCGCCATCGGCGAACCTGCGCATCTGCCAGGTGAGACGCTCGCGGGTGACCCTCGCACCCGACCACCACCACAGCGGCGTGGGGCCGAATTCCCGGGGCGGATCCTCGAACAGCTGCTGCAGGGACGGCGAGATCACGACTGCGGTCCTTCCGAGTTCGGCTCGGACACCTTCACGGATCTGAAAAACGTTTTACACGCACTTCACCGTAGACAAGCTGCGGCGTACGCGCCAGACATGCGGCGGCGACCCCATGGACCGGCGTTTCCAGTGGATGTGCGCCAGAGGTCTTGTTGTAACGTTTTTTGAACCCTATATTCACCGCAGCCCGGCCCAGAGCCGCGACGTTCCCCTCCGCTCGGCCCACCCCCAGACGACGGAGTCGCATCATGGTCCGAACCCCGACTTCCCCCGTACGCTCGGAACAACCCATCCCCTGGCGGCTGTGGAAGGTCGCGGCCCTCTCGGGCATGGCCTCCTACCTCGACGCCGCTCTCATCGTCAGCATCGCCGTCAACCTGGCCATCTACCGTGACAGTTACGACATGGGCGTGTGGATGGCGGGCGCGATCAGCGCGATCGTCACCGGCTGCATCGCCGTCGGCTCCCTCGTCGGCGGACGGCTGGCCGACATGTTCGGTCGCCGCCGTGTCTACAACTGGGACATCTTCTGCTTCGCGCTGGGCGCGATCGTCATCACCCTGGCGCCGAACGACATCGTGCTCTTCTGCGGTGTGCTCGTGGCCGGCCTCGCGGCCGGTGCCGATCTGCCGACGTCCCTGGCCGTGGTCTCGGACTCCGCCCCCGTCGAAAGCCGAGCACGGCTCGTGTCCTTCACCCAGGTCATGTGGGTGGCGGGCATCGTCGTAGTGATCTTCCTCGGCTACCTCCTGTCGGACTCGGGCATGGTCGGGGCGCGGCTCATCACCGGCCATCTGGCCGTCGCCGCACTGGTCACCTGGCAGCTCCGCTCCCGGCTGCGGTCGGCCGCCGAGCCGTCGGACACGGAGATGGTCCGGGAACCGGCCGCGGCGCCCGCACCGCGTGGCACCGAGCTCAAGAACGTGTGGAACCGAGCCGCGCTGCTGCCGATGGCCGCGACCTTCGCCTACTACGTCACCTGGGGCGTCGGCGCCAACACCTTCGGTCAGTTCGGCACCTATCTGCTGGTCACGGTCAGCGGCGCCTCGCAGAGCCTGGCCACCGGAATCAACCTCGTCTTCCTGCCGATCGCCCTGGTGCTGACCTTCGTCTTCGTCCGGATCGCCGACACCCCCTGGCGCGACCGGCTGTTCTACGTGTTCACCGTCGTGCAGATCGTCGCCTTCTGCGTCGCCTCCCTCACGGCCGGTGCGCTCGTCGGCATGCTCGTCTTCTTCGTGCTCTACCAGATCTCCAACCCCTTTGCCGGGGAGGCCAGTTACAAGGTGTGGTCGCAGCTCACGCTGCCCCCGGACACCCGCGGCACCACCCAGGGCCTCACCTACGCCGTGTCGCGCGGAGTCTTCGCGGGCGTCGCGTTCGTCACGCCCGCCCTGATGGAGTACAGCGCGTCCGTCCTGCTCTGGTCGATCACCGCGTGCATGGCGGCGTCGGCGTTCGCGGGCGTCTACATCGTCCGTGTGCTCCTGCGGCGTTCCCCCGACGCCGCTGCCGCTCCGGCGGATCTGGGAGTGGCCCGGGCGTGAATCCGAAGCGGACCTCCGAAGGAGCACCCAGAGCCATGACAACCGCCGAACACTCCACGCGCATTCGGGAGTTGCTCCCGCCGGTGCCCCGCCGCCGCACCCGCATCGGCCTGGTCGCCGGCGGACTCGGCACGTACTGGCCGCAGTTCCCCGGTCTCCTTCCGCAGCTGAAGGAGTCGGCCGCACACGTGGCCGAACGCCTGCGGCGGATGGACGCCGAGGTGACCGACGTCGGCTTCGTCTCGGACGCCGAGGAGGGGGCCGTCGCCGCCGAGGAGCTGCGCCGGGCCGACTGCGACCTGATCGTGCTCTTCGTGACGACGTATCTGACCTCGTCGATGGTGCTGCCGATCGCCCGGCGTTCGCACACGCCCGTGCTGGTCATCGATCTGCAGCCGTCCGAGCGGATGGACCACGCCTCGTTCGGCACCGGTGCCTGGCTGGCCTACTGCGGGCAGTGCTCCGTACCCGAGATCGGCAACGTCTTCCGCCGCGCCGGCATCCCCTTCCGGTCGGTGTCGGGCTGGCTGCACCAGGAGTCGGCCTGGCGGCGCATCGAGCAGTGGATCCGCGCCGCACACGTCCGGGCCGCACTCAGGCACGCCCGGCACGGACTGATGGGGCACCTGTATCCCGGCATGCTCGACGTGTCGACCGATCCGACCCTCCTGTCGACGACGTTCGGCTCGCACGTCGAGGTACTGGAGTTCGACGACCTGCGGCATCGGGTGGAGAAGGTGACCGAGGCGGAGACCCGCGACCGCATGGCGCTCGCGCGCCGGGTCTTCACCCTCGACGAGAGCGTGGTGGACGAGGACTTCGCGTGGGGAGCGACGGTGTCCGTCGCCCTCGACCGGCTCGTGGCGGACTTCGGCCTCGACACGCTCGCCTACTACCACCGCGGTCTCGACGGCGAGCTGCACGAACGGCTGGGCGCGGGCATGATCCTGGGCGCCTCGCTGCTCACCGCCCGGGGCGTACCCGCCGCCGGGGAGTACGAACTGCGCACCAGCGTCGCCCAGTTGGCCTCGCAGAGTGTCGGCGCCGGGGGTTCCTTCACCGAGATCCAGGCGCTGAACTTCGAGGACGGCGTGGTGGAGATGGGCCACGACGGGCCGGCCCACCTGGCCGTGAGCGCCCGTGACCCGTTGCTGCGGGGCCTCGGCGTCTATCACGGCAAACGCGGCTGGGGCGTCAGCGTGGAGTTCGACGTGCGGCACGGCCCGGTCACGCTCCTCGGACTCGGCCAGGACGCCGACGGCAGCCTGTCGTTCATCACCTCCGAGGGCACCGTCGTCCCCGGCCCACTGCTGGAGATCGGCAACACCACCAGCCGCGTCGACTTCGGCCGCGATCCCGGCGAGTGGGTCGACGCGTGGAGCGCCACGGGCACCGGCCACCACTGGTCCCTCGCGGTCGGCAGGCACACCGCCGACTTCCGGGCCGCGGCGAGTCTGCTCGGCATCGACCACAGGGAGGTGTGAGCGGGACCGGGCGTCCGACTGAGCAGCACCGCCCCCGTCCCCGCCCGGTGTCCCCGAACTCCCCTTCCTCATGCCCGTGCGTTGCGCCGTGAGCCTGATCCGCGGCCCGTGCCACGGCAAGGCGCCGCGGCACCACGCGGTCCGGCAGAGAAGGTGGGCAGCCCCGTCGCCGTACGACACCGCGACGTCCCACCTTCTCGAGGAGAGCTTCTTGCGCCTGCACTCTGTCGCGGCTGCCCTGGCCTCGGCCGCCCTGCTGGCCCCAGCGGCCCAGGCGGCGTCCTCCACCCCGTCCCCGGCCGAGTCCTCACGGCCCGCGGCGGATCCGGCGGGCTATGTCAACCCGTTCGTCGGCACAGCTCCGGGCGGCACGGACTTCGGTCACGGCGGAGGGGCCGGGAACACCTTCCCCGGTGCCTCGGCGGCGCTGGGCGGGGTCCAGTGGAGCCCCGACACGGTCACGCACCAGCACGGCGGGTACGCGTACAAGGACAACCGGATCCGGGGCTTCAGCCTCACCCACATCTCCGGCGCCGGCTGCAGCGACTACGGCAACGTGCCGTTCATGCCGCTCACCGGCCGCCCGGACCCGGACCCCGCCGCTCGCTTCGCCACCTTCTCCCACGCCAACGAACAGGCGTCGCCGGGCAGTTACGGTGTCAATTTCGACAACGGCATCCGTACGCAGCTCTCGGTCACCCAGCGCTCCGGCATCGCCCGCTTCACCTACCCCTCGGGCGACGCGCGGCCGGCCGGGCTGACCGTGGATGCGGGCCGGGCGTTCAACAAGGCCAGCGGAAAGATCACCGTCGGCACGCGCACCCTGTCCGGATACACCGACAGCGGCGGCTTCTGCCGCTCCTCGAACCGTTATCGGCTCTACTTCCACGTCGTCTTCGACCGCCCCTTCGCCCACACCGAGGCTCTGGACGGAAAGACGTCCGGCGCGTACGTCTCCTTCGCGCCCGGAACCCGCACGGTGACCGCCCGGGTGGGCGTGTCGTTCGTCGACGTCGGCGCGGCCCGCCGCAACGCCGCCGTGGAGCAGGGCGGCGGCTCGTACGACGTCGTCCGGCATGCCGCGCGCAACCGGTGGAACGACTGGCTCGGCAGGATCGCCGTCCGCGGCGGCACCGAGGTCCAGCGCCGGGTGTTCTACACCGCGCTCTACCATGCGCTGCTGCACCCCAGCGCCTTCAGCGACACCGACGGCCGCTACCGGGGGATGGACGGCCGTGTCCACCGCACCCGGCCCGGGCACGTGCAGTACGCGAACTACTCCGGCTGGGACGTCTACCGTTCACAGGTCCAGTTGCTCGCCCTGCTCGCGCCGCGCGAGGCGTCCGACGTCGCCCGGTCCATCCTCGAACAGGGCCGCCAGGCCGGGTACTTCGACCGGTGGACGCTGGCGAACGGCGGCACCCGCGTCATGGTCGGCGATCCGCTGCCGGCCATGGCCGCCGCGATCCACGCCTTCGGGGGCACGGACTTCGACGCCGAGGCGCTGCTGCGCACGGCCGTGGCGGGCCGGGAGGACGACCGGCAGCGGCCGGGGCACCAGCAGTACGACAGCCTGGGATACGTCCCGGCCGGGGCCAAGGGTGTGTGGGGCAGCGCGTCCACCACGCTGGAGTACGCCGTCGCCGACGCCGCGCTCGCCCGTCTCGCCGGACGCCTCGGCGACAAGGACACCGAGGCCGCCCTCACGCGCGCCGCCGGCAACTGGCGCCATCTGTTCAACCCGGCGAGCGGCTACCTGCAGCCCCGCGCGGCCGACGGTACCTGGCCGCAGTTCACGCCCACCCAGCGCGGGGACTACGTCGAGGGCAACGCGGCGCAGTACACATGGATGGTCCCGCACGACCTGCCCGCCCTGTTCGCCGCCATGGGCGGTGACGCCGCGGTCACGTCCCGTCTGGACACCTTCTTCACGCAGCTCAACGCGGGGGCCGAGAAGCCGTACGCCTATCTCGGCAACGAGCCCTCCTTCAACGTCCCTTGGGCCTACGACTACGTGGGCCGCCCCGACCGCGCCCAGGCGACCGTGCGGCGCGCCCTGGTCGCCCTGTTCGCCGACCGGCCCGACGGTCTCGTCGGCAACGACGACCTGGGGGCGATGTCGTCCTGGGCCGTGTGGGCCTGCCTCGGCATGTACCCGCAGATCCCGGGCAGCCCCCAACTCGCCCTGGCCAGCCCCCTTTTCCCCGCCGCCACGGTGCGTCGCGGCAACGGGGTCACCCTGACCGTCCTGGCCCCGGGCGCGTCGGCGGAGAACATCCGCGTGCGGTCGCTGAGGCTCGACGGGCACCCCGTCAGCACCCCTTTCCTGCCCGACGACTTCACGACCAGGAGCGGTGTGCTGCGCTACCGGCTGACCTCTCCCTGACCGCGTCCGACGTCGACAGCCCTGGACGAGAGACGGGCCGCCGGCCTCACCGCGTCACGCGCGCAGGTGGCGCAGGGCTCGTGCGGCGGCGTGGGCTCCGCACATCCCGTGTGCGCCCGCGCCGGGCGGGGTGGCCGCGGAGCACAGATAGTGGCCGGGCACCCCCGTGTCGTACGGCTGCAGGGTGGGGCGTGGTCCGAGGACGAGCTGGGCGAAGTCGGTGGCGCCGGTCATGATGTCGCCGCCGACGAAGTTGGGGTTGTACTCGGCGAACCCGCGCGTGGTGCGTACCGCGGTGGCGACGACGCGGTCCCTGAAGCCGGGGGCGAACCGCTCGATCTGCGCGATGACCGCCGACGTGGCGTCACCGGTGTAGCCGTTCGGGACATGGGCGTACGACCACACGGGGTGAACGTCGCCGACCGAGCGCGAGGGGTCGGCCAGATACTGCTGTCCGACCAGGACGAAGGGCCGTGCCGGCATTCGGCCGCCGTGGATGTCCCGCTCAGCGGCGGCGATCTGCGCGTACGTGCCGCCGACGTGCACCGTGCCCGCCCGCCGCGCCGCCTCGGCCCGCCAGGGCACTCCGTGCTCGACCGCGAAGTCGACCTTGAACGCACCCGGTCCGTGCCGGTAGCGCCGGTAGGCGCGGCCGATCCGGGCCGGCAGCAGATCGCCGAGGATGTCGGCCAGGGCCCTGGGCGCCACGTCCCAGAGGGTCACGTCCGCGCGCGGCAACTGCGTGACCGTCCGCACCCGCACGCCGGTCTCGATCTTCCCGCCGAGTTCGAGCAGCAGGGCCGCCAGGGCGTCGGCGATGCGGCGCGAGCCTCCCACGGCGACCGCCCAACCGTAGCGGTGTCCCGCGGTGACGACGCCCAGCCCGATGCTCGCGCTGAACGGCCGCTCCAGCGGATGGAAGGCGTGCGCCGCCGCCCCACCCCACAGCCCCCGGGCCTCCTCCGTCCTGAACAGCTTCGCCAGCAGCGACGCCGGTGCGAGCGCGGGAACGCCGAAGCGGGCGAGCCGGACCGGGTGCCGGGGCAGGCGCAGAAGCGGGCCCATGATGTCGTCGCCGAAGGTGTCGTACGCCGCCGAAGGGCCCTGGAACAGCCGCCGCCAAGCTCGGCCGTCGGCGCCGAGACCTGCGGCGGTCCGGGTGACCGAGCGGTGCAGTACGCCGGCCGTGCCGCCGTCCAGCGGATGCACGCAGTCGATGTCCGGCCACGCCCAGCGCAGACCGTGACGGTCCAGGCCCAGCTCGTTCAGGAACGACGAGCCGACGGCCATGGGATGGATGGCCGAGCAGTGATCGTGCAACAGCCCCGGCACGGTCGCCTCACCGGAACGGGTCCCGCCGCCGATCGTGTCGGCCGCCTCCAGCACGGTCACCCGTACACCGGCGCGGGCCAGGGCCACGGCGGCGGCCAGACCGTTGGGCCCGGCTCCCACCACGGTCGCAGTGGTCATCTCCACCCGCCTCTCCGCAGATCTCCACCTTGCCTACGATCCCGGCCGGCCCGCCACCCGGGGCGAACGGTTCACGCGTTCGCCGCGCACCGACGACGGCGACGATCTCAGAGGCGGTCGGCTCAGCCAAGTGCTGTTCCAGCGCGCCAAGTTGCCGCTTCCGTTCGACCTGTCGCACATTGTTCGATACCTCTTGACGCTGCACAGTGCGCCGATTGACACTCTCGCAACACGACGTCACCTCCGCGTAACCCCAGGTCCACGACAAGAACGCCGTCGTCGGCCCTCGTCCGTGCGCCCGTCCCGCCTCACCGTCCGCCGTCAGCCATGTCTCAGCAGGGAACCTCGACATGACGCACATCGCACGATTCCGCGGCCGCGCGAGAGGCCTGGCGGGCCATCTCGCCGGGCTGACCGCCGCCTCGATGCTTCTGGCCCTCGCCGGACCGGCACTCCCCGCGCAGGCGGCGCAGTCCGCCGAAGTCTCGGACGTCACCGACGGACTGGCCCTGTGGTACAAGCTGGACGCCGATTCCGGGACCACGGTGAGCGACGCCTCCGGCAACGGGCGCACCGGTACGGTCAACGGCACCGCCGACTGGTCGGCATCCGGTCAGGGGCTCGCCTTCAACGGCACCGACACCTACATCAAGGTGCCGGACGACGTCATGAAGGGGATGGACTCGATCACCGTCTCCCTCGACGTACGCATCGACTCCGCGCAGACCACGCCGTACTTCCTCTACGGCTTCGGCAACGCCAGCAGCGGCAACGGGAACGGCTACCTGTTCAGCACCGGCAACTCCTTCCGTACGTCGGTCGCGAGCGGCAACTGGTCGACCGAGCAGACCACCAAGCCGTCCGACTCCCACAATCTGACGCGCTCGGTCTGGAAGCACATCGCCTACACCCAGACCGGCACCACGGGCGTGCTCTACGAGGACGGCGTCGAGGTCGGCCGCAACACGTCGGTGAGCATCACGCCCGGCGCGATCGGCTCCGGCACCACCACCGCCGACTACATAGGCAGGTCCGTCTACTCCGGCGACCAGCTCTTCAAGGGCCGCATCCGCGACTTCCGCGTATACGACCGCGCACTGGCCGGCTCCGAGGTCGAGCAACTCGCCCTCCCTGTCGACACCCAGGGCGTCGCCGACGACAAGGCGGCCCTCGGCCTCGGTGACACCAGTGCCGTGACGACGGATCTGGATCTGCCGAAGACCGGCACGGCCGGTGGTTCCGGCATCAGTTGGTCCAGCGACAACACCGACGTGGTCTCGGACTCGGGCCGGGTGACGCGCCCCGCCGCCGGTTCGCCCGACGGCCACGCCACCCTCACGGCGACGCTGCGGAAGGGTACGGTCACCGACACCCGGACCTTCGAGGTCACCGTCCTGCCCGACTTCGACGACGCCACCGCCGCCCGGCAGGCCGCCGACGCGCTGACCGTCCACAACCTGGATGACGCACGCGGCAACCTCACCCTGCCCGCCGACGGCGCCTACGGCACGAACGTCACCTGGTCCTCCGCCGACCCCGACGCGGTCTCCGCGGACGGCGTGGTGCACCGCCCCGCGCACGGCGACGGCGCCACCACCGTCGACCTGACCGCCACCGTCACCAAGGGCGAGGCGAGCGCCACCCGCGTCCTGACGGCCAAGGTGCCCGAACTGCCCGCGAAGGAAGCCCTCAAGGGCTATATGTTCAGCTACTTCACCGGCGAGGGCACCGCGGACGGCGAACAGCTCTACTCCGCCCTCAGCAAGGGCAACGACCCGCTGCACTGGCGGGAGTTGAACGGCGGCAAGCCGGTCCTGACCTCCACGCTCGGCGAGAAGGGCCTGCGCGACCCGTTCATCATCCGCTCCCCCGAGGGAGACAAGTTCTACCAGATCGCCACCGACCTCAGGATCTACGGCAACGGCGACTGGGACGCCGCCCAGCGCACCGGCAGCAAGTCCATCATGATCTGGGAGTCCACCGACCTGGTCCACTGGACGAACCAGCGACTGGTGAAGATCTCCCCCGACAGCGCGGGCAACACCTGGGCGCCGGAGGCGTTCTACGACGCGAAGCTCGGCGAGTACGTGGTCTTCTGGGCCTCGAAGCTGTACGACAACGAGGCGCACTCCGGCGACACGTACAACCGCATGATGTACGCGACCACCCGTGACTTCTACACCTTCAGCAAGCCCAAGGTGTGGATCGACCGCGGCTACTCGGTCATCGACTCCACGATGATCCAGCACGACGGGACGTACTACCGCCTGTCCAAGGACGAGCGCAACAACAGCTCCTCCACGCCCAACAGCAAGTTCATCTTCGAGGAGAAGAGCGACTCGATCCTCAACCCCTCCTGGACCGCGGTCGCGGAGGGCATCGGCAAGGGCACGATGAGCGCGGCCGAGGGGCCGTTGGTGTTCAAGTCCAACACCGAGGAGAAGTGGTACGCCTTCCTCGACGAGTTCGGCGGCCGCGGCTACCTCCCGTTCGAGACGACGGACCTCGACTCCGGCAACTGGACCCCGTCCACCGGCTACGACCTGCCGGCCAAGCCCCGCCACGGCACCGTCCTGCCCGTCACCCAGGCCGAGTACGACCGCCTCCTGCGCGCCTACCAGCCCGACCAGTTGGTGCAGAGCGTCGAGAGCGTGAAGGTGAGGACCAGGACCGGTCGGGCGCCGGTCCTGCCGGCCACCGTGATCGCGAAGTACGCGGACGGCGTCGAGCGGCCCGTCGCGGTCACCTGGGACGACGTCCCGGCCTCGGCCTACGCGCAGGCCGGCACCTTCACCGTGACCGGCAGCCTGCCGGACGGCGCGGCGATCCCCGTGCAGGCCGCGGTCACCGTCTCGGAGGAGGGCGCCGACATCCCGGCCGACCTGCTCCTGCACTACGACTTCGACGAGACGGGCGGGAACATCGCGGTCGACTCCAGCGGCCACGGCTACCACGGCACGTATGTCGGCACGCCCGCCTTCGGCACCGGCGTGAAGGGCGGCTCGTTCAAGATGTCCGGCGACACCGGCTCGCCGTATGTGAAGGTCCCGGGCGGTGTGCTGAAGGACGCCGACAGCGTGACCGTGTCGACGTACGCCAAGTGGAAGGGCGGCAGCAGTTTCCAGTGGCTGTTCGGGCTCGGTCCTGACAGCGACAAGTACCTGTTCGCGACGCCCTCCAACGGCGGCAACAGCCTCTACTCGGCGATCACGAAGGCGAGTTGGTCGGCGGAGTCGAAGGTGACTGCGGGCTCGCAGCTGACGCCCGGCCAGTGGCGGCACGTCACCGTGACCCTCGACGGTGCGACCGGCACGATGGTCCTCTACGTCGACGGCGTCGAGGCGGCCCGTACGACGACCACCATCAAGCCGTCCGACCTGTACGACGCGAACAAGGACTACAGCGGCTACATCGGCCGCTCCCTGTACGCGGCCGACCCGTACTTCGGCGGCGAGGTCGACGACTTCCGCATCTACGACCGGGCCCTGTCGGCCGCGGAGGTCATGGAGCTCAGCGGCAACACCGCGGGCATCGCCAAGGCGGCGCACCCCGCGCTGAAGGTGGACGCCATCGTCGACAACGCCGACAGCAAGGTCACACTGCCGATGAAGGAAGGCACCGATCTCACCGCGCTGGCACCGGAGTTCACCCTCGCGCACGGCGCGGCGATCAGCCCCGCCTCCGGCAGCGTGCAGGACTTCAGCAAGCCGGTGACGTACGAGGTGACGGGGTCCGACGGGAAGAAGCGCGCCTGGACGGTCTCGGCGCTCGTCATGAGGAGCCCGGTTCTGCCGGGCCTCAACGCGGACCCGAACATCGTGCGGTTCGGCGACACCTTCTACATCTACCCGACGACCGACGGCTTCGACGGCTGGAGCGGTACGCAGTTCAAGGCGTACTCCTCCACCGACCTGGTCCACTGGAAGGACCACGGCGTCATCCTCGACCTGGGTCCCGACGTCAGCTGGGCGGACAGCAGGGCCTGGGCGCCGACGATCGCCGAGAAGGACGGGAAGTACTACTTCTACTTCTGCGCCGACGCCAACATCGGGGTCGCGGTGTCCGACTCGCCCACCGGTCCCTTCAAGGACGCGCTAGGGCAACCGCTGCTGAAGGCGGGCCAGTTCAGCGGCCAGATGATCGACCCGGCGGTCTTCACCGACGACGACGGGCAGTCCTACCTCTACTGGGGCAACGGACATGCCTACGTGGCTCCGCTGAACGACGACATGACCTCCGTCGACACCTCGAAGACGAAGGACATCACGCCCAGCGGCTACAACGAGGGCTCGTTCGTCGTCAAGCGCAAGGGCACCTACTACTTCATGTGGTCGGAGAACGACACCCGCGACGAGAACTACCGCGTCGCCTACGCCACCGGGCCCTCCCCCACCGGCCCCTGGACCAAGCACGGCGTGATCCTGGAGAAGGACCTCTCCCTCGGCATCAAGGGCACCGGCCACCACTCGGTCGTCCACGTCCCGAACACCGACGACTGGTACATCGCCTACCACCGGTTCGCCATCCCCGGCGGTGACGGCACACACCGCGAAACGACCATCGACAAGCTGGAGTTCGACGCGGACGGCCTGATCAAGAAGGTCGCGCCCACCCTGACGAGCATCGACCCGGTGACCATCGTGCACGCCGGTGCGGACGTCGGCGGGAGGGAAGGCGACGCCCTCGCGCTGAACGGCACCATCTCCGGTGCGGGCAGCCCGAGTTGGACGGTCGACAAGGGAGCGCCCTGCACCGTCGCCGACCCCGGGACGGCGAAGACCACCGTCACGTGCACCGACGACGGCACCTACACGGCCACCCTGACCGGCGGCCGCAGCAGCGACACGGCGACCGTCACGGTGTCCAACGTGGCACCGGCCATCACCTCCGCCGAGGGGCCGCGGTCCCCGGTGTCGGTGGACAAACGGGCAGTCGTCACCGCCGAGTTCACCGACCCGGGCGCGATCGACACCCACACCTGCGCGGTCGACTGGAAGGACGGCGGCGAGCCGCAGCCCGGCACGGTCACGGTCACCGGCTGCCGCGCCGAACACACCTACACCAAGGCGGGAATACGGCGACCGGTGATCACCGTCACCGACGACGACGGCGCCACGGACAGCAGGACGCTCCCCGAACTGATCGCCTACGACCGCTCCGCCGGACCCGCGTTCGCCACCGGCGTCTTCACCTCTCCGGCGGGCGCCTACCCCGCCAGACCGGACCTGACCGGCAAGGCAGCCTTCTTCGTCACAGCGTTCTACGCGAAGGGAGCCACCACCCCCACGGGCCGGGTATCCCTCGAACTCGGCCCGGCCAGGCTGCAGTTCCGCTCCACCGGCTCCGACTGGCTGGTGATCACCGGCTCCCAGGCCGTGTACCAGGGCTCCGGCACGGTCAACGGCACGGGCGGCTACGCCTTCCGCGTCACCGCCACCGACACCCCGGACACCTTCCGCATCAGGATCTGGAAGAAGTCCACCGGTGACGTGATCTACGACAACCGGACGGGCGCGAAGGTCAAGGGCTCCGTCACCGTCGGGGACCACCGGTAGCAGTGCCCTCCGCCGGGACCGCTAGCGTGAGAGGTCGCCGTCGGGCGGTTCCGGCCGGCTGTGGGCGGTGTCGTCGTCGCGGCTCACCTCGTGGTGACGGCCGTCGGGGCGGGGAAGCGGCTTGAGGTCGACCTGGATGCGGTGTGTGGAGTCATGGCTCACCGAGCCGCCCAGGCGTGCCTCGACCACGCCCAGCCTCAGGCCCGCCCCGCCCTCGCCTGCCCGGTGGAACTGCACCGAGAACTCCAGGCTGACCTGCTCCACGCTGAACCGCCAGTCGCTCTCCGCGCCTTCGGCCTGGGCCCGCGCGAGCTCGGCACGAACCGTGCCGATGGCCTCCGCGAGACCGATCGGTTCTGAATCCCCCATGTCAACACACCGCCGAATTCCGTTGATTGGCCGATCCGAACTGGTCACAAGTCTAGGGAGGCACCATGCTCCGCGCGTAGTGTGAGACAGCATGGGGGAACTGCGTGCGGACTGGAGACTGAGGTTACGGCGCGAGGACGCGCACGGCCCCATCTGCGGCGCCGGCGTGCTCGTCGACCAGAACACCGCGCTGACCTGCGCCCACGTGGTGCGCACCCCGGACGCCGTGATGTGGCTGGAGTTCGCCGAGAACAGCGACATCGAACCCGTGGTGGCGCGGGTCCTGCCCGGCGGCTGGCTGCGCGCGAGCGAGGACGTGGCCGTGCTGCGCCTGGACAGCCCGCGCCCGCAGGCACGCCCCGCCCCGCTGGAACCCGCACTGTGGGGCGGCATGGAGGTGTACGCGACGGGCTACGCGCAGGGCTTTGACGACGGGATGAGCCTGTGGGGGCGCATCGGCGGGGCCAGCGGCGAGCGGGTGCAGCTCGACGCCGTCACCAAGGCGGAGGTGGTGCGCAAGGGCTTCAGCGGCGCCGCCGTGTGCACCCGCCCGCAGGAAGGACGTCCGGCCCGCGTGGTCGGCCTCGTCGTCAGCTGGCGCGGCGACATGGAGGCGGTACTGCCCGAGGACAACCGGCTCGCCTTCTCGTATCTGGTCCCCGTCGACCGAATCGCCGAACTGTCGCCGGTGATCAGGGAGTTGAGCAGTCCGTACGCATGGGACAGGCCCTTCGAGGAGCGGTTGACCCGCTGGTTCGAGGACCCGGACGAGGATCCGGTGAAGATCACCGTGGTCCGTCCGGGCAGCGGCAAGGACCGCTCGCTGCGCCATCTGGAGCACCGTGCCCACGTCGTGCATCGCGGCGGCTCCAGCAGACCGGACCTCGCCGACCACGCCCTGGACCAGATCACCTTCCCGACCGGCGAGTACCTGGCGTACTGGGACTGGCTGCGCGGTACCAGGCCCCGGCCCGCGCAGGCGGCCGACCGTGCGCCCGTCCGCCCGGTCACCGTCCTCGTCGACGGCCTCGACCAGGAACCCGAGCCGGATGCGTTGGTCGAACTCCTTGTCCGGCTGCGGGAGTTGGGCTTCCGGCTGCTGCTCGTCTTCCGGCACGAGGGCGGCACCGGCTGGAGCGCGGCACGCGACGAACTCCTGCGGCCCGCACTGTCGAGCCACGCGGACGCGCTCCTGGACCGGCTGCAGCGGGCGGAGTTCAGCCGCGCGGTCCGTCTCGGCGTCGTCGACAGCGCCTCCCTCCACACCCTGACCGAAACAGCCGACCGGCGCCGGCACCAGCGCCGCCTGATCGACGAACTGACGGACCCGCGACAGCAACTCACCCGGCTGCGCGAACTGATCAGAACCTTGCGCGCCGACTTACGACACCCCGGAGGCCGGGTATGACGGGCAGGCCGCCCAGGACCGGCAGGCCGCGTAGGACCGGCAGGCCGGATATGACCGGCTCCGCACGGCCAGGGCAGCAGAGGGGGACGACGAGAGGATGACGGCCTGTCCGCACCGGCGCTTCACCGGAGCCCCCTGCGGCGGCACCGTGCTGCCCACCGGCCACTGCGCCGAGTGCGGCCGCGCGGAAAGCGGTCCCGGGCTGCCCGTACTGCCCCACGACCCACGGGACTTCGGCCCACACGACCTCCTCGCCCTGCCCGAGCGCGCGCCACGCCCCGCGCACGAACGCCTCATCCGGCCCGAGGCACCGCTGCGTATCCGCATGGGCTGCTCGGCCGCCGAATGCGGCATCACGTTCGCCCCGCCCTACACCGAGGGACAGGTGCCGACGGAGGGGTTCTGCCCCGCCTGCGGCGCGCGCTACTCGTACAAGCCGGAGCTGACCGAGGGCGGGCTGCTGCGCGACCAGTACCGAATCATGGGGCCCATCGCGCACGGCGGCCAGGGCTGGGTGTACCTCGCCGAGGACACCCATCTCGGTGACGTCGTCGCCGTCAAGGGACTGCTCAACCGTTACGAACACGACGGCGCCCGGCTCGCCGACGTCGAACGCCGCAACCTCGTCGCCATCCGCCACCCGCGCATCGTCCAGATCCGCGACTTCGTCGCGCGCAGCGACCGGACCGGTCAGGTCACCGGCGGCTACATCGTCATGGACGACGTCGGCGACGGCACCCTGGAGAGGGTCGTCGAGGAGACCCGGCGGGGTGAGTCGGTGCTCGACATCGAGCACGTCGCCGCGTACGGCTGCCAGATCCTGGAGGCTATCGTCCATCTGCACGCCGGTGGCGAACGCGTCTTCGTCTACGGGGACATGAAGCCGTCGAACGTCGTGCACCACGGGGACGGCGTCAAGGTCATCGACCTCGGCGGCATGCGCGAGCAGGACGAGAGCCGGCCCCAGCCCCCCGCCCATGTCACTCCCGAGTACATGGCACCCGAGACGGGGTCCGCGGCCGTACCCACCGTCGCCCACGACCTGCACACCGTCGGTGTCACCCTGCGGGAACTCGCCCGCTGGGCCGTCGACGAGGTGCCCGGCCTCGGCACCGCCTCCTTCTGGTGGGTCGTCGAGCGAGCCACCCGCGGTGATCCGGGACTGCGCTTCGCCGACGCCCGGGAGATGGCCGGCCAACTGCGCGGCGCGCTGCGGGAGATCCGCGCCCTGCGCGGCAAGAGCGACCCGCCCGAGCCCTCCGACTACTTCCGGCCGTCCCCGCAGCTGCTCGGCGCCCGGCTCGGCACGGTGCCGGGAATCGAGCACTGGCTGGACCGCCCACGCCGCGACCGGTACTGGCCGCCCGAGGCCCCCGCCCTCGACCTCGGTGCGCCCACGCCCACGGAGATCGCCCGCTGTCTGCCCGTACCGAGGCGCTATCCGGGCGATCCGCAGACCGCGCGGTTCGAGGTGAGCAGCGGCTATGACCCGGGCCAACTCCTCGACCAGGAGCACGAGAAGCCGCAGTCGGTGGAGATCTGCCTGCACAACGTACGCGTCCTGCTGCGCCGCAACACGCTGGAGGACCTGGCGCTGGCCCAGGAGGAACTCGACACCGCGGACTCCATCCCGGGGCCGTCCGCGGTGCGCCGATGGCGGCTCGAATGGCACCGCGCGCTGCTCGCACTGCGCAGCGCCGGCCTGGAGGAGGTTCCGCGCCAGGTCGCCGAGGCCAGGAACCACTTCGCGAAGGTCCACCTCGAACTCCCCGGCGAGTACGCGCCCAAGCTGGCCCTCGCCTACTGCGGGGAGCGACTCGGCGACGACGCGGCCGGGCCCACCGCGAAGGAACTGTACGAGGCGGTGTTCGCCCGCAACCCCGCGCACGGCGGCGCCGCCCTCGGCCTGGCCCGGCTTGCGCTGCGTGCGGGCGACCGCCGGGCGGCCCTCGACGTACTGGGCCGGGTCCGCCCCGGCACCCTGGACCACACCGTCGCCCGGATCGCCTCCTTACGCATCCGCGCGGCCCGGCTGCCCGGGGACGGCGATCCGCTGCCGGCACCCGCCGAGGTCGACGCGGCCCTGACCGAACTGCGCCGGCTTGTGGGCCAGCGGCCGGGAGCGGGCGAGCCGAGCCTGTCCGAGGACGAGGCGCTGCGCCTGAGCACCGAAATGCACGAATGGAAACTGGACGCGCTGCATTCCCGCAGCGACCGGCCCGGTTCACAGGGAGCGGGTGCCGGACGGCTCGACGCCCGCCGCCTCAGACGCCTGAGCCCGCCGGAGCGCGAGTTGCGCAGACAGGTGGAGTGGCACTACCGCCAACTGGCCGCACGCCACCGGGAGTCGGTCACCGTCCACGACCACCTCGTGGACCTCCTGCACGCGGTACGCCCCCAGACCAGGTTCTGACCGCACGGCAACCACGGACCGGAACGGCGCCCCCACGCGGTCCGGACGGCGACGAAGGGGAAGGAGCGGTGAGGTACGAATGAGCAGCCACACCCGGCCGCAGCAGCCGGGCATCCAGCTGCACGTCGATCTCGACGGCGATCTGCGCCCGCACCGCAGCGTGAAGATCGAGGCCCATCTGCGGGTCGACGTGTCCGCCGACGGAGCCCCCACCGACCTGCCCGCGGTCGAACTCGCCGTGATCATCGCGGTGGACGTCGCCCAGCCCCACCGGGAGGCCGTCCGACGGGCCCTGCCGGCCGCGTTGCGTGCCCTGCCCGACGGCATCTCCTTCACGGTGCTCGGCAGCGGCCCCGAGCCGGTGCGGTGCTATCCGCGGGGCGACGACGAGTGGGCCGTCGCCGACCAGCGCGAGAGGCGGCGGGCCGCCTTCGCCGTCGGCTCGCTCCCGCTGCACGGGGACGGCCCGCGTCCCGCCGGGTACGCCGCCTGGGCGGCCAGGTCACGCGCCCTGCTCGTCGGCCGACCGCTGTCCGTACGCCATCTGGTGCTGATCACGGACGGCAGCAGCGCTCCGGGCGAGACCCGGCTGGAGGAGGAACTGGACGCCTGTGCCGGGCAGTTCACCTGCGATGTGCTGGCGGTGGGCGCGGAGTGGGCCCCGGACCCCCTGCTGACCCTCGCCGAACGGCTGCACGGCACCGCCGAGTTCGTGGAGGACGGCCTGGCCCGGAAGGTCACCGCGGCCATCAAGCGCCTGCGCCGGGTGCACACTCCTCAACTGCCGATCGAGGTGACCGTGAGGCCGTCGGTGCGCCAGGTCTCGCTCAGTGAGAAGGTGCCCCGGCCGCACCGTCTCGGCGGGCTGCCCCAGCCCGGCCGGCCGCACCGCTGGAGCTTCCCGACCTACCAGTGGGAGCAGGGCAGACGCGACTACCTGCTCACGCTCGTGGCCGACGCCGACGCCGATCCGCTGGAGACCGAGCTGCAGTTCGCCATGGTCTCCGTCGGCGAGGTGCATGCGCCCGTCATCGCCCGCTGGCACCGTCCCGCGCAGCCCCCGCCGCACGCCCCGGCGGGCGCCGACAGTGTGCGCGACCTGAACGCCACCGGACGGATGCGCAGTGCTCTGCGCCAGGGGCTCGTCGCTCTCCAGGACCACCGACGGGACAGGGCCGAGGAGTGTCTGGGGCAGGCGGCACGTCTGGCGGCGGAGTTCGGCACGGACTGGGTGCTGGCCGAGATCCACGCGGTCGCCGACATCGAGGACGCGGCAGCCGGGCGGGTCCGGCTGCGCACCGCGGTCGACGCCGGCACGCTGGGCCCGATGATCCTGCGCGCCGGGTCCCGTCCCGGCGGGCTGCTGACCGAGGCCGTCAACGCGCGGCCGGGTCCACGCTGCGGCGGCTGCGGCACCGTGGCCGGGAGCGAGGCCCGTTACTGCATCGCCTGCGGGGAGAAGCTGCTGTGAAGACCGCGCCCGTCGCCTTCTTGCGCCGCAGCTCCCCTGCCGCCTTCTGGCGCAGGCGGCTGGCCCCCTGGCGGACCCGCCGGCTGCTGGAGGTGCATCTGCTCGTCCTGACGTCGTGCGCGATCGTGGCGGCGATCGCGCTGCTCGGCTGCTACCGGCAGACCCAGCGTGGCGTGGAGGCTCTCTCGTCCCGGGAGGCGCCGGCCGTGCAGGGGCTCGCCGCGGCCCGGCTCGCGGCGCTGCGTGCCGACTGGGAGGTCCGCGTCCTGGTGGCGAACCACCTCGTCGACGTCGCCGGCTCGGGCGAGTCCTACCGCTCCCAACTGTCCGCCGCGGACCAGGGGTTGTCCCGCATCGCCGACCGGACGGACCAGGACCTGGGCACCGTCAACGGACTGCTCGCCACCTACGGCAACTCGCTCGACCTCGGCATGTCCATGGGCCGCGACCAGCAGCTCATGCAGCAGCAGAAGTTCGACGAGGCGACGTCGCTGCTCACCCGCAAGGATGTGGGCCTCGCGCCCCGTCTGAGCTCACTGCAGCGGATCCAGATGACGCACGCCGAAGCCACCGCCTCCCTGGGGGCGTGGCAGCGCGCGGGCTGGTGGCTCGCCGAACTCGCCCTCGCGGCCCTGGCGTTGACTCTGTTCTCGGCACTGTTCGTGCTGCGCGACCGTTGCGGCCGTGACTGGAACCCGTATCTGCTGGCGGCCCTCGTCATCACCGTGCTGCTCGCGGTGGTCCCGCTGATGACGACGTCCTCCATCGAGAGCGATCTCGACGGCGCGATCAAGGGCCTGCGGAAGATCACCGACATGTCCCAGCAGCGCTGCTGCCACGCCACGTTGCCCGGCACTCAGCGGCAGGTCACGGAGACGTCCGAGGAGGTCCGGCGGGAACTGGACGACGGCGCCTGGACCGACAGGGTGTACCGGGGCACCCTGATCGGCGGTCTGCTGCTCATCGCCCTGCCCGCGTCGGGGCTCGTTCTCCGGCTCGACAGCGACTACTGGAGGCGACGGTGACCCGGCGGTTCAAGATGCTGGTCTTCCTCGTGGTGATGCTGCTGATCGCCGCCGCCGGGATGGTGGTCGTCTGGGCGCGGCAGAACGACGACAAGCCGGTCACCATCCTCGGCACGTGGACCGCCGGCCAGGAAAAGGACTTCAAGGAGGTGCTGCGCGGCTTCGGCATCCCCTTCCACTATCAGGGCACCGCGGCGCAGCGTGAGGTGCTGCTCTCCAAGGTGCAGTCGGGAGAGCCGCCGGACATCGTGATCATGCCGGGCCTCGGCGAACTCGCCGAGTACGCCGACCAGAAGCACCTCAAGCCGCTGGACCGGCTCTACCACCCGCAGGAGTACGGCTCCCCCTGGAAGCAGACCGGAGAGGGCTCCAAGCACGTGTTCTGGGTGCCGGTCAAGGCGGACCTGAAGAGCATCGTCTGGTATCGCAAGGGACACAGGCCCACCACCTCATCCGCGCCGCTGCGGAGTTGGTGCATCGGTATGCGTGACGACGGCGCCTCCGGCTGGCCCGGCACCGACTGGATCGAGGATCTGGTGCTGCAACGGTCGGGGCCGGGTGTCTACCAGAAGTGGGCGCTCGGCAAGCCGGGGGCGTGGTGGAACAGTGCACCGGTGCGCGACGCCTGGCAGGCGTGGGCCCGTCTGCTCCAGCAGGACACAGGCCTGGCCAAGCAGGCCCTGCTCACCGACCATCGCGGTGACCCCGACCACCACGGCCTGCTCTTCGACGGCCGGCACGGATGCACTCTGGAACACCAGGGCTCCTTCGCCACCTCCTTCTACGGGAAGACGTACGCGAAGCGCGCGGACCTGGTGGACTCGGCGCCGCTGCTGCCCGGCGGCCCGGACCGGGCCCGCGCCCATGAGGTGACCGGCGACTTCGCCGCGCTGTTCACCGACAGCGCTCAGGCCAGGAAACTGATCGAACGGCTCGCCTCCAAGGAGGGCCAGCAGAAATGGGCCCACACCGCGGCCGTCTTCTCGGCGAATCGCCAGGTGCGGCCAGGGAACGACGCGGTCGAACGCGAGATCGTCGAGCGGCTCAACGGTGACGGCCCCCGCTGTCTGGACGCCTCGGACGTCATGCCGCCCGCCGTGCGGGACGCCTTCTACGAGGCCGCCCTGCTGACCATCTCCAGGGTCGCCGCGCACGAGGACCCCGGCATCGACGGGCTCCTCAAAGGTGTGCAGCTCGTCCAGAAGGCCCAGCCCTCCAGGCCGTCGGCACCGCGGACGGTGTGCAGCACGGAGTGAGAGCCTTCGCCCCCGCTGTCCCGGGAGACGCTTTACGACCCGTGCACCAGGTCGCGCTCGTACCAAGTGCCCGACTTGCCGCCGAGGTCGGTCGGACCGGCCGGGCCGACCGGGACGAACCCGGCCTTGACCAGCACCCTTTGGGATGCGGCGTTGTCGTGGGAGGCGGCCGCCCGCAAGGTGCGCAGCCCGTGCCGTGTCGCGGCCAACCGGCACAGCTCGCTGACGGCTGCGGTCGCCACGCCGCGGCCGGTGACGTGCTCGGCGACCCGGTAGCCGAGTTCGGCGGTGCCGTCGTCGAACTCGTACAGGTTGAACCGCCCCAGAACCGAGCCGTCCTCGGTCACGAGCACGTAGAAGGCGCAGGTGCCGGCCTCCTGCCGAGCCAGCAACGCGCTGTGGCGGTCGGTGAATTGCTCGAAGAACTCCTCGCCCCGGTCGGAGACCGCGGCGGCGAAGTAGGAGCGGTTCGCCAGCTCGAAGGCCAGGACCGCCGGAGCGTGACCGGCGTGCAGCAGCTGGAGATCGGGCATTGCCCGACTGTACCCGCGCGGCGCGCCGACGCCACCCGGGTTTCGGACGGTGGAGTCCGTCGCTCTCAGTGCGACTCCCGGCTCACTTCAAAGCCGCTGGAGCCGACCAGGAAGTCCAGGTCGGCGCCCGAATCGGCCTGGAGGACGTGGTCGACGTAGAGGCGTTCCCAGCCGCGGCGGGGGTTCGCGAAGCCGGTGACGGTGGCCTTGTCCGGGGTTCTGCGGGCGAGTTCGTCGGCGGGTACGTCGAGGTCGATACGGCGGGCTTCGACATCCAGTGTGATCAGGTCCCCGGTCCGCACCAGGCCGAGTGGGCCGCCCGCCGCGGCCTCCGGTGCCACGTGCAGGACGACCGTGCCGTACGCCGTGCCGCTCATCCGGCCGTCGCAGACGCGCACCATGTCACGGACACCCTGTTCGAGCAGCTTCTTCGGCAGAGGCATGTTCGACACCTCGGGCATGCCCGGGTAGCCCTTGGGTCCGCAGCCGCGCAGGACGAGGACGGAGTCCGCGTCGACGTCGAGTCCGGGGTCGTCGATACGGGCGTGGAAGTCCTCGATGCTGTCGAAGACGAGGGCGCGGCCGCGGTGGCGCAGCAGGTGCGGGGAGGCAGCGGCCGGCTTGATCAGTGCCCCGTCCGGTGCGAGGTTGCCGCGGAGTACGGCGATGCCGCCTTCGGCGACCAGCGGTTCGGCACGGGTGCGGATGACCTCGCCGTCCCAGATCGGCGCGTCGTCGAGGTAGCTGACGAGGGGCTCGCCGGTGACGGTCAGCGCGCCGGGATCGAGCAGGTCGCGCACCTCGCGCAGGACGGCGAGGAGACCGCCGGCGCGGTGGAGGTCCTCCATGAGGAAGCGGCCGGCCGGCTGGAGGTCCACCAGGACGGGAACGCGGGAGCCGATGCGGTCGAAGTCGTCGAGGGTCAGGTCGATGCCCAGTCGGCCCGCGATGGCCAGGAGGTGGACGACCGCGTTGGTCGAACCGCCGACGGCGGCCAGCGCCACGATCGCGTTGTGGAAGGACGCCTCGGTCAGGAACGCGCCCGGCCGCCGGTCGGCGCCCACCATCTCCACGGCCAGCCGGCCGGTGAGGTGCGCGGCCTGGAGAAGTCTGCTGTCGGGGGCGGGAGTTCCGGCCGTGCCGGGCAGGACCGTGCCCAGGGCCTCCGCGACCAGCGCCATCGTCGAGGCGGTGCCCATGGTGTTGCAGTGCCCGCGGCTGCGGATCATCGCCGACTCGGACCGGGTGAACTGCTCCTGGGAGAGCGTGCCGGCCCGGACCTCCTCCGACAGCCGCCACACGTCGGTGCCGCAGCCCAGCGGCGTACCGCGGAAGGTCCCGGTGAGCATCGGTCCGCCGGGCACGACAACCGCGGGCAGATCCACAGAGGCAGCAGCCATGAGCAGCGAGGGGATGGTCTTGTCGCAGCCGCCCAACAGGACTACGCCGTCGATGGGGTTGGCCCGCAGCATCTCCTCCGTGGCCATCGCGGCCATGTTGCGCCAGAGCATGGCCGTGGGCCGCACCTGCGTCTCGCCCAGCGACACCACGGGCAGGTCCAGCGGGACCCCGCCCGCCTCGTGCACACCGTCACGCACCGAGGCCGCGACCTCGTTCAGGTGCGCGTTGCACGGGGTCAGATCCGACGCGGTGTTGGCGATGGCGATCTGCGGCCGGCCGGTGAAGGCGTCGTCCGGCACGCCCCGCCGCATCCACGCCCGGTGGATGTAGGCGTTGCGGTCCTGGCCCTCGTACCACTGCGCGCTGCGGAGCCGAACCATGGAGTTCCTTCCAGCAATCGGTACAGCGGTCTACAGTTTGGAACACCATGGAGCATACGCAGACGTACGACGGATCGACAGCCCCCGGCGAGGCCGGCGGCCCGGGCGCCGACAGCGGCCGGCTCGTGGGCTCGGACCGGGTGCTCGCGGTCCTCAAAGAGCTCGCGCGATATGCGGACGGGGTGGGGCTGGAGGAGCTGACCCGCGTGATCGGCAGTCCGAAGCCGACCGTGCACCGGGCGCTGGGCGCCCTGCGCCGGGCCGGCCTGGCCGCCCAGGACACCCGCGGCCGCTATGTCCTGGGGGACGAGTTCCTGCGTATGGCCTTCGCCCATCACGAGGTCCGGCCCGATCACGTCCGCGTCCGCCCGGTGCTTGAGGCTCTGGCGCACCGGTTCGGCGAGACCGCGCACTACGCGGTTCTCGACGGCCGTGAGGTCGTCTACCGCGCCAAGGTCGATCCGCCCACCGGTGCCGTCCGTCTGACCTCGGCGATCGGCGGGCGCAACCCCGCCCACGCCACCGCGGTCGGAAAGCTGCTGCTCGCACGGCAGTTGGGCTCGCCGGACGAGGTCGCGGCGTGGATCGGCGACCGCCCTCCGGAGCGTCGCACGCCAGGCACCCTGTGCACGGCCGCCGACCTGCACCGTGAGCTGGGGGCCACCCGCGAGCGGGGCTACGGCGTCGACGCCCAGGAGAACGAGACCGGGGTCAACTGCCTTGCCCTGCCTGTGTACTTGACCTCGCCGACGACGCCCTCCGGGGCCGTGAGTGTCAGCGCGCTGGCCTACCGGACACCCTTGGCGACCCTGGTCGACGCGCTCGCCGAGATCCGCGGCCTCCTCGGCCCGCTCGGCGAGCCGCACCGCTGAAGACCCGTCCGCCCCCCATCGATCCGACCCTGGAGACAGACCTCGTGTACCTCATGCGTATGGGCGCGCCCGGCGCCGAGAAGCCCGTTGCCCGTATCGACGACGAGACCTACGTCGACCTCTCCGATGTCGTCACGGACTTCGACGAGGCGTTCTTCGGGTCGGGCGGCATCGACCGCGTCCGCCCCGTCGTGGCCGAGCGGGTGGCGGCGGGACAGGTGTCCCGCTTCGCCGGAGAGCGCGTCGGCGCCCCGATCGCCCGCCCCCACCAGATCCTGTGCATCGGGCTCAACTACCGTGACCACGCGGCCGAGAGCGGCATGGCCGTGCCCGACGAGCCGATCCTGTTCACCAAGTCACCCAACACCCTGGTCGGCCCGTACGACGACGTGCGCATTCCTCGCGGCTCCACGAAGACCGACTGGGAGGTGGAGCTCGGCATCGTGATCGGCAGGCGTACCGGCTACCTCGATTCGGTGGAGGAGGCCCGCGACGCCATCGCCGGGTACGTCGTCGTCAACGACGTCAGCGAGCGCGCCTTCCAGCTGGAGCGCGGCGGCCAGTGGGCAAAGGGCAAGTCGGCCGAGACCTTCAACCCCGCCGGTCCCTGGCTCGCCACCGCCGACGAGATCGACGACGTCCTCGCACTGGACATGTGGCTGGACGTCAACGGGGTCCGCCGGCAGACCGGCAGCACCAAGACGATGGTCTTCGACCCGTACGTCATCGTGCACCACCTCAGCCAGTTCCTCGTCCTGGAGCCCGGCGACCTGATCAACACGGGCACTCCGCCCGGCGTCGGCATGGGCCTCACCCCGCC
This sequence comes from Streptomyces sp. NBC_00461, assembly GCF_036013935.1. NCBI lineage: Bacteria > Bacillati > Actinomycetota > Actinomycetes > Kitasatosporales > Streptomycetaceae > Streptomyces > Streptomyces sp. NBC_00461. Next base: position 9,254,472 of record NZ_CP107902.1, on the reverse strand, counting down.
CGTGTATCTCCAGCCGGGCGACGTGATGGAACTGGGCATCAGGCACCTCGGCTCACAGCGCCAGCACGTGCTCGGACCCCGGTGAGTCCTCGCACGATGCGTGCCTTCGTGCTGACCGGCCCCCGTGCGTACGCGGTCCAGGACGTGCCGGCGCCGACGGCCGGCCCCGGCGAAGCCGTCGTGGACGTCGAGCGGGTCGGCGTCTGCGGAACCGACGTCGAGTTCTTCACCGGCGCGATGGCGTATCTCCACCACGGTCACGCCGCCTACCCGATGCGCCTGGGCCACGAGTGGGCCGGACGCGTGGCGGCGGTCGGTGCCGGTGTCGACCCCGCGTGGATCGGCCGCCGTGTCATGGGCGACACGATGCTCGGCTGCGGCGACTGCCGCCGCTGCCGGCGCGGCCGTCAGCATGTGTGCGACAAACGGCAGGAGGTCGGCGTACGGGGAGACCGGCCCGGCGCTCTGGCCGAGCAACTGGCCGTCCCGGTCTCCTCGTTGCACAACCTGCCCGATGCGGTGGACGCCTCACTCGGTGCCCTGGTGGAGCCGGGCGGCAACGCCCTGCGGGCCGCACGCGCCACGGCGGCAGGCTCCGGCGACCGGGTGCTGGTACTCGGGCCGGGGACGATCGGGCTGCTGGTCGCGATGTTCCTGCGGGCCGCCGGTGCGGAGGTCCACCTGATGGGCCGCACCGGCGACTCCCCGACGTTCGTCCGCGGTCTCGGCTTCAGCCACGTGTGGCCGGAGGGCTCGGTTCCCGATCTGCCCTTCGACGCGGTCGTCGACGCCTCGAACGCCGCCCATCTGCCGGACCTCGCCCTGGAGTTGGTCGAACCGGGCGGTCGGCTCGTGTACATCGGGCTGGCCGGCGATCCCAGCCGGATCGACACCCGCACGCTCGCCCTCAAGGACGTGACCGCGGTGGGCGTCCTGTCCGCCTCCCCCGGGCTCGATGCCACCATCCGGGCCTATGCGGAGGGCCTCGTCGATCCGCGACCGCTTGTCGCCGCCACCGTGAGCCTCGACGAGGTCGGCCCCGTACTCGCCGGCGAACGCCCGCCCGGCGCCGGGCCGGGCCCCAAGATCCATGTGGCCCCGCGAATCGGTCGAGCGCGGACGGCTCCATGACTGCCGCAGGGAATCTGCGACGAGGTCCGACCCCGACACCGGTGAGCCATGAGATGTGAGCCGTGAGCCGACGGGTCAGGAGCGGCAGTCCGAAGCGGGCCCCGGCGCGCACGCGAGCCGCCGCACCCTCATGGACAAGATCCAGCAGCGGCGCTGTCGCTACGGCGCGAGCCCGGCCTTCTCACAGGCGTGCCGGTACTCCCGGGTGCAGATCTCGTCGACCGTGTACACGCCGCCGTCGACGAGGATCCGCCTGACGTCCCGGACCGTCACGGCGCTCGGGGTGAGCAGGATCGACGGGATGTCCCGGGTGGTGGGGCTGTCGGTCGTCGTCTCGGCGACCTTCCCGAGATCGTCGCCGCGGCCCAGCGTGACGGCCATGGCCGCGGCCGCCGCGGCCTCCGTCCCGAACCGCTTGTACACCGTCATGTACTGCTCTCCCGCGACGATGCGCTGTACGGCGTCGAGGTCGGCGTCCTGACCGGTGACCGGGGGAAGCTGCCTGACGCCCGCGCGCTTGAGAGCCGAGATGGCTCCCCCGGCTATCTCGTCGTTGGCCGCCAGGACCCCGCCGATCCGGTCGGGGCCCAGGGCCGCGATGGCGGCGGACATGTCGGCGTGGGCGTTGTCCGCGCTCCAGCCCTGCGTGTCGTACGACCTGCCGATCTTCACCTTGCCCGCGATGACGGACATCGCGCCCCTTCTGTACCAGGCCGCGTTGGGGCTGGTCGGATCGCCGTTCAGCATGACGATCTGCTCACCGGCCGCCTTCTCCCCCATGGCCTTCAGGAGTGCGCGCCCCTGGAGCCTTCCGACCTGCCCGCCGTCGAAACTGACGTAGCCGGAGACCGGGCCCTGCGCGAGCCGGTCGTACGCGACGACCGGTACGCCCGCCCGGTGGGCCTCCTGGGTCGAGGAGCGCAGGGCCTTGGTGTCGGTGGCATCGAGGATCAGGACCTTGACCCCCTTGGTGATCATGGAGGTCACCTGTTGCCGCTGTCTGTCGGCGTCGTCCTCCGCGTTGGCGTACTCCATCGTGCAGCGCGGGCACAGCTCCTTGAGCCGTTTCTCGATCAGCGGCTTGTCGGAGTGCTCCCAGCGCGGGACCGTTCGGCTCGGCAGGAGCAGGCCGACGGCGAAGCTGTCCGTGCCCGCGTTGCCGTCTTTGCCGCAGGAGACCTGGGACATCATCATGAGTGCCGCGACGAGTGCCGCGACGGCTTGCCACCCACGGGCCCTCACGGCAGGCTCCCCCGGGCCGGAGGGGACTCGGGTTCGGCGGGTGCCGGCTCTCGCGGCGGTACGGCGATCTCGCTCCACACCTGCTTGCCACCGGCCACCGGCATAGAGCCGAAGCTCTCCGACATCGCCTCGACCAGCAGCAGCCCCCGGCCGCCGGTCGACTCCCAGTCCACGATCACCGGCTTGGCGGGCGCGCGCGGTGAGGAGTCGCTGACGCAGACGCGCACCCGGTCCCCGCGCAGCATGAGATCGAGGCGGACGGCGCCCTGCGTGTGCACCAGGGCGTTGGTGACCAGTTCGGACACGACCAGCATCACCGCGTCGGCGACGTCCTCGGCCTTCCAGTGACGCAGCGTGCGCGCGGTGAAGCGGCGGGCGTGCATGACGGCGTCGGGCAGCCGCCACACCACCCAGCCGGCCCGGATCGGCCGAGTCCGCATGCCGTCGTAGCGCAGCAGCAACAGCGCCACGTCGTCCTCGCGGCGGCCGACGTCACCGAGCAGCCGGTCGGCCATGCGCCCCAGATCGGCCGGATCGGCGGCGGCGAGCGCCGTGCGGGTCTGCTGCATGCCCTCGTCGATGGACAGGTCGGCGGCCTCCACCAGACCGTCGGTGAGCAGGGCGAGCACCGTGCCGGGGGTCAGCTCGACCGCGGTCATGGGGAACTCGGCCTCCTCCATAATGCCCAGGGGGAGCCCGCCCTCGACCTCTATCTCCTCCGTACTGCCGTCGGGGTGGCGCACCAGGGGTGCGAGGTGCCCGGCCCTCACGAACAGGGTGTTGCCCTGCTCCAGGTCCAGTTCGGCATAGCAGCAGGTGGCGAAGAGATCGGTCTCCATGCCGACGAGGAGGCGGTTGGCGTGCGCGACGACCACGTCGGGCGGGTGCCCCTCCACCGCGTACGCCCTGACCGCCGTACGCATCTGGCCCATGATGGTCGCCGCTCCCGCGCTGTGCCCCTGCACATCGCCGATGACCAGCGCCACCCGGTCCTCGGACAGGGCGATGACGTCGTACCAGTCGCCGCCCACCTGAAGGCCTCGCCGGGCGGGCAGATAGCGGGCCACGGCCGTCCCGCCGGGCAGTTCGGGCAGGCGCCGGGGCAGCAGGCTGCGCTGCAGCATCGTCGCGAGTTCCTGCTCGGCGTCATGCTCGTGCGCGCCCTTGAGGGCCTGTCCGACGAGCGCCGCGGTGGCGGTCAGCAGGGACCGCTCCTCGGGGACGAACTCGTGCGGCCGGTCCCAGCCGATCAGGCACAGGCCGGCGACGCGTCCCCTGGCGGGCAGCGGCAGGACGGCCAGGCCTCCGCCGCCGATGCCCGCGAGTCCGGGTTCAAAGGCCGTGCCGGCGGGCCACAGATCCAAACGCCCGTCACGCAGGGCCAGTTGAAGGGTGGGCAGGGCGCTGATCGGTGCTTCGGGCCATTCCGTACGCCACTGGGCACGCCAGCTCTCCGGCCAGGCGTCGGGCTGCGGCGGGTCGAGCACGGTGACCATGAGCCGGTCGCCCTGCAGCTCGGCGAGCGCCACCCGGTCGGCGCCCAACGGCTCACGCAGCGCGGTGACCACCACACGGCTGACGTCACGGACCGTCGTGGCGTCGTCGAGGGCGGCGGTCAGCCACTGGATGCGGGAGACGTCGTCGGCGCTCCGGCGCAGGACGGACGTCGGCGTCACCACGCCCAGCACCTGCTCGGGGCGGTCGTCGGTGCTCGCCACGACGCGGCAGCTCAGACTCAGCCAGCGCATCTCACCCGTGGGACCGCGGACCCGGAACTCCAGCTGCCGTCGGCCGAACGCCTGGGGTGCCGGTTCCAGGACCGACACCAGTGCGTGCATGTCCTCGGGAAGGGCGTGCGCGAGCAGGGTGTCCGCCTTGCCGTCGAAGTCGGCCGGTGAGATGCCGACGAGGCCGAGCAGGGTTTCGTCCGCCTCGATCAGGCCGGTGTCCGGCACCAGGACGAAGGAGCCGACGCGCAGACTCCGCAGGGCGGGCTCCAGTACCGCCGACGGCCCGGGGGCGTCGGCGTCGGCCACGAGCATGCGGGTGACCGCGTCGGCGTACCGCTCCAGGAAGCGCCGTTGCTCGGGCTCGAAGCCGTCGGCGGACGTCCCCACGACGACCAGGCAGCCCTGCCGTCTCCCCTCCGGCCCGAGGGGCAGGACGCCGAGCGGCGCCTGCGTGCCCGGTAGCGGCCCGCCCTCGGAGGAGGCGTGCTCGCCGGGATCGAGCCACAGGGGCCGGTCGGTGCGGACGGAGCAGGCGGCGGGTGACTCCCCGGACAGCGGCAGCCGCTCGGGCAGCCGTTGGTCGGAAGGGGCCCAACAGGCCGTCTCCGCAAGTCGAAGCTCCTGCCGGCCGGCCTCGGGCACATAGACGGCCGCCATGGCCGCTCCGGCGAAGGCCAGAGCCCGTTCGCCCGCTGCCGCTCCCGGCACCGGACGCGGTGCATCGGTGTCTGCGGCATCAGCCGCGGATACCCGCAGCTGAGAGACTCCGGCCCAGGCACGGCCGTCGTGAGGCATGTCGGCAGCTACCTCCCGTCCGTGCCGCTGACGCGGCTGAGAGATCGGGCAACCCACACCAGAATCGCATATGCGGGCGAACCACACCGGGTGTCCGGCGGACACAGTCGTATCAGCGACCGCCGCCGCGCTCGCAGATCGCCGTGGCCGGTGCCAGACTGACGGCGGGTCGTCCTGCCATCACCATGCGGCACGTCCCAGGTGGATCTCCATTCCGGAGGGAGGTCTCCGACATTGAAGGCCTGTATACGGGGCGCGACCCTCGCCTTGACCGCGGTCTCGACGGCCGTTGCTCTGTCGGCCTGCGGGTCGAGCCCCGGGAACGACCCCGACGGGACGGGCACACCGAAGATCGCCCTGCTGCTCCCGGACGCCACCACGGCTCGGTGGGAGTCGGAGGACAGGCCCCGGATGGAGAAGAAGATCATGCAGCTGTGCAGGGACTGCACGATCGAGAACGCCAACGCGAAGGGCGATGTGGCGATCCAGAAGGAACAGATGGACTCGATGATCACCAAGGGCGTGGACGCCATCGTGCTCGTGGCGGTGGACGCCAGATCCCTCGGCCCGTCGGTCACGAAGGCGGCCGAGGCGGACATCCCGGTGATCGCCTACGACCGGCTCTCCCAAGGCCCGATCTCGGGTTACGTCTCCTTCGACGGCGAGGAGGTCGGTCGGCTGCAGGGCAGGGCGCTGCTGAAGGCCATGCACGGCAGCGGGCCGAGCCCCCAGATCGTCATGATGAACGGGGATCCCAGCGATCCCAACGCGGTGTCGTTCAGGAAGGGCGCGCTGTCCGTGCTCTCGGGGCGCGTGAGGATCGGCAAGGCGTACGACACGCTTCAGTGGAGGCCGGAGAACGCGAACGTGAACATGTCCGGGGCCATCGCCGCCCTCGGCGCCGGCTCCATCCAGGGGGTCTACGCCGCCAACGACGGCCTCGCCGGGGGCAGCATCTCCGCCCTCAAGTCGAACAAGGTCGAACCGCTGCCCCCGGTCACCGGGCAGGACGCCGAGCTCGCGGCCGTACGGCGCATCGTCGCCGGCGACCAGTACATGACCGTCTACAAGCCCTTCGGCCCCGAGGCCTCTTCGGGCGGCGCCATGGCCGTGGCCGCGGCCCGCCGCACGGGTCTCGACGAGGTCGGCAAGGACAAGGTGAGGACCAGCGGCGGGAAGTCGGTGCCGGCGGTCCTGCTCACGCCCGTGCCCGTGACCGCCTCCACCATCAAGGACACCTTGGTGAAGGACGGCTTCTACACCGTCCAGCAGATCTGCGTCGCCCCACTCGAGGCGGACTGCACCAGGCTGGGTCTGACCTGACGATCCCGTTCCGCCCGAGTCCCGGCCTGGGAAGGAGATGGTTTCCGTGCCGGATCCCCCCTTGCTGGCGCTGCGCGGCGTGTGCAGACGCTTCGGCGCCGTCGAGGTCCTCAAGGACGTCGAGCTGGAAATCCACGCCGGCCAGGTCGTCGCGCTGCTCGGCGACAACGGGGCCGGCAAGTCCACCCTCGTCAAGGTGATCTCCGGCGTCGCGCCCGCGGACCGGGGCGTCATCGAGTGGGAGGGCCGGTCGGTGCACATCAGGCGTCCGCACGACGCCCGGGACCTCGGTATCGCCACCGTCCACCAGGATCTCGCGCTGTGCGGGAACCTCGACGTCGTCGGCAATCTCTTCCTCGGCCGGGAGATCCGCAGGTTCGGGTTCCTCGACGAGATGGAGATGGAGAGCCGCACCATGGTTCTGCTGAAGCGGCTCACCAAGAGCGTCCCGGACCTGCGGGCCCCCCTTGTCACCCTGTCCAGCGGTCAGCGGCAGACGGTGGCCATCGCACGTTCGCTCCTCGGCGACCCCCGGGTCCTCCTCCTGGACGAACCGACCGCGGCGCTGGGCTTCGAGCAGACCACCGAGGTTCTGGACCTCGTCGACACGCTGCGTGACCGCGGTATGGGGGTACTGCTGATCAGCCACAACATGGGGGACGTCAAGGCGCTCGCGGACCGGGCCGCCGTGCTGCGGCTCGGTCGCAACAACGGCTTCTTCAACGTGAACACCGCGTCCCAGGAACAGATCATCTCCTCCATCACCGGCGCCACTGAGAACGTGCCGCGCCGGCCGGCGTCCCAGGAGGTGGGGTGGTGACAGGGATGCGCCGCACTGCGGACAACACGCGGGCGGACGGCGCCGCACCGGTCGACGAGGCCCGCCCGAAACAGCGTGGGCAGGCCGCCGCCCTCGTCCTGAGGAGCTGGGGTGTCTCCCTCCGGCGCAGGTACCGCGCCGGTGAGCTGGGCTCACTCCCCGTCGTCCTCGTGCTCGCCACGGTCTGGATCATCTTCCAGTCCCTCAACCCGAACTTCCTCTCGCCGCGCAACCTGTCCAATCTGAGTGTGGACATCGTGGGTACGGGTCTGATCGCGGTCGGCATCGTCTTCGTGCTGCTGCTCGGTGATCTCGACCTGTCGGTCGGCTCGATCAGCGGCTTCGCCGCGGCCGTCTTCGCCGTTCTGAACGTGAACCACGGTGTGCCCGAATGGCTCGCTGTCATCGTCGCGGTGCTCGTGGGCACCGCTACGGGTGCCGTCCAGGGCTTCTCGTGCGCCAAGGCCCGGGTGCCGGTGTTCGTCGTCACGCTCGCGGGGCTGCTCACCTGGAACGGCCTCATGCTCTACGTCCTCGGCACCAGCGGCACCATCAACCTGGACGAGGACGGGCTGGTCGCCAAGCTGACCAGCTACTACTTCACCAACCACGCTGTCGCATACGGCCTGGCGGCGGTCTGCGCGGGCATCGTCTTCCTGATCATGTACCAGAACAGACGGCGCCGTCTGGCCGTCGGCATGCCGCACCGTTCGCTGCGGGACATCGGGGTGCGCACGGGCGGACTCGCGGTGATCGCGTTCACCTCGGCCTATCTGCTCAACCGGTTCCAGGGTCTGCCGCTCGCCCTGCTGATCTTCCTCGTGGTGGTGGCGGGCCTCGACATCATCCTGCGCCACACGCACTACGGCCGACAGGTCTACGCACTTGGCGGCGGCGTCGAGGCCGCACGCCGCGCCAGCCTCAACGTGACGGCCATCCAGACCGCGGTGCTCGCGGTGTCGGGGACGATGGCCGCGATCGGCGGCCTGTTCCTGGCCTCACGCATCACATCGGTGAGCCAGAGTTCGGGATCGGGTGTCCTGCTGCTGAACGCCATCGCGGCGGCCGTCATCGGTGGCACCAGCCTGTTCGGAGGACGGGGCACGACCTGGTCGGCGGTGCTCGGCATGCTGGTCATCCAGTCGATCTCCTCCGGCATGTCGATCACGGACACCCCCACGGCCATCCAGTTCGTCATCACGGGCGGGGTGCTCTTCGCCGCCGTGGTCATCGACGCGCTGGCGCGACGCTCGCAGGAGACCCACGGCCGGGCCTGACGCGAAACGTCCGTGGGCCCCGGATCGGTCGATCCGGGGCCCACGGACGAGCAGATGTCGTCAGGCAGACAGAGGCGTCTGCAGGCTCGCACCCGCGGTCAGGCCCTGCAGGGACCCGCCGGCCACGAGGCCTCCGGCGATGTCACCGAGCGGCGTCTGGAGGGAGAGACCACCGGAGCCGCCGGCCGCGAGGCCGCCGACCGGGAGGTCGCCGAGCCCGAGACCGCCGGAGACGTTCTCCATCTCGGCGTCGGACATCTCGGTCGTCTCGACCTGGGAGGCAAGGTTCATCACGCGCGATTCCTTTCGAGTAACCACTTCGGAATGGCAGAGTTCGCCCGATCCTCAAAAAGGAGAACCTCTCCCGCGACCTGCACCACGCGCAGGATCAAAGCACGCCCGCAATCGGTCGGCCAACTGTCCGGCGCTTGGCCGGTACACCTGGCGAAAGGGGCCTTCACCTGCGTGTGAGTGCGGTGACCGCACATACCGACACCCTTCACACAGCCTGCCGCCCCGCTGCACGCGCAACCATTGCCACCGATTTCCGGGCGCACGTTTTTCCGGCAAATTCGCCGGACGTCGGCAAATTCGTGACGGCTTTTCAGGTTCCCTGCGACCTGCCCGTGAACGGTGTGCAGGTTCACCGGATGTTCGGCACCCGCGGCCCCCGCACCACCCAGCAGAGTTGAACACGTTCAGTTTTTCCGCCAAGATGCCCCCCGGATGCCCTGTGCGATCCGTCGCGGAGCACTGGACGAGAGGACCACGGTCATGACGAGCTCACTGCTCATGCCACGAGGCCGTCGCCACGTCAGCACGACCGGCGCGGGACGAGGGGCGGGACCAGAGGCGGGACCGGCGGCGGGGAGCACGGCCCCGACGCGGATCCTCGACTGGCAGCATCCGCTTGTCACCTCGCTGCTGCGGCAGACCGACATGGCGGACGACTCGGCGGCCGGCCCGGTGGCCGCCACGGAGCCCGCCCGCAGGATCGCGGCCCTGCGCCGGGCCCACCGACGGATCGCCTCGACCGTCCGGCCGGTGTACTCGGTACAGGACGAGCGCCCCGTGTCCGCGGTGCTTCGCCACGGCCGCGGCTCGTGCAGTCAGCGGCTGGCCGTACTGGAGTCCGTGGCGCGGGCGTCCGGGGTGGCCACGCGGGTGCGCGGCCTGCTGGTGGACGGGGCGTTCTGGTATCCGCGCTTCCCCCGGCTGCACCGGATCGTCCCGGACCAGGTGCTGCTGGCCTGGCCGGAATTCCGCCTCGACGGGCTGTCGCCCGGCGCGCATCCCACCGCGCCCTGGCTGCCGGTCTCGGAACTCTTCGGCAGGCTCGACGAGTTGAGCGACCGTGAGGGAGGTGGCTTCACCAATGCCGGCGCGGAGACGCTCTTCGACGCGCTGTCCCGGACGGCGATCGACTGGGACGGTGCGACGCTCTGCCCGGCCACCGGCGCCGCATGCGACCTCTCGGCCCATGTCCTGGCGGACCTGGGCCACTTCGACTCACGTGACGAACTCTTCGCACAGCACGGCCAGACGCTCTGCCGGACGGCGAGAATGCTGGCCGAGCCGGTCCTGGGGCGTCGCTCGGCGGGCGCCTGACAACCAGCAGTCCACCGCGCCCCTTCACCTGGGTGTGGGCCCGGACCGACGCTAGAGTGAGCGGTTCATGCCAGAAGAATCCGGGACCGGCGCCGGTGAAGGAGTTGCGGTGACTTTGGGCGAGGAGGATCCGCGGTCCGTCGGCGGCTACCGGATCGAATCGCGGATCGGCATCGGCGGCATGGGCGTCGTCTACCTCGGCAGATCGGCATCCGGACGGACCGTGGCCGTCAAGGTCGTCCACACGAGGTACGCGGACAACGCCGAGTTCCGGGCCAGGTTCCGGCAGGAGATCGCGGCCGCGCGCCAGGTCAGCGGTGCGTTCACCGCACCGGTCGTGGACGCCGACCCGGACGCGGATCGGCCGTGGATGGCGACCGCGTACGTTCCCGGTCACACCCTCGCCGAACGGGTCGCCCAGACGGGTGCGCTGGACTGGCCCGCCCTGCGCCGGCTCGGCACCGAACTCGCCGAGGCGCTGCGGGAGATCCATCGCGCGCAGGTCGTGCACCGGGATCTCAAGCCCAGCAATGTGCTGCTGCTGGAGGGCGAGGGCGAGGGCGACAACGGGGCGGTGCGCGTCATCGACTTCGGCATCTCCCGCGCGGCCAGCAGCGATGTCCGGACCCAGACCGGCCTGGTGATGGGCTCACCGCCTTTCATGGCACCGGAGCAGTTCAGCCGCCCGCGCGAGGTCGGACCCGCCGTAGACGTCTTCTCCCTGGGCGCCGTGCTCGTCTACGCGGCCACCGGGCGCAGCCCGTTCGAGGCGGAGAACGCCTATCTCGCCGCGTACAACACCGTGCACAGCGAGCCCGACCTGGGCGAACTGCCGAAGCCACTGCGCCCGTTGGTGTCCGCCTGCCTGGCGAAGGAGCCTGCGGACCGGCCCACATCGGGCGAGGTGCTGGACGCCCTGGCGGCGCTCCCGGAAGAAGTGCCCGGTCAGGAGGCCGACGCGGAGCCGGCCCGGGTCACCTCGGCCCCGGTCCGGGGGACCGTGCCCCGGCCGTCCGAGAGGACCGAAAGGACTGAGTGGGTCGAACGGGTCGAACCCGAGCGGCGCAGGAGGACGAAGCTGTGGGCCGCCGTCGCCGTCGCCGCCCTCCTCGGCGTGGCCGGCGCGAGCGCGGCGGCAGTGATCGGCGGCGCCCCGGCAAGCACCGCCGGCGGGGTCGGCCGGGCGGACACCCGGACGGCGTCCCGTGGTTCGGTGCCGCCGGGCTGGAAGCCGTGGCGCAACGCGCTGGAGATGGACAAGGGCGATCCGATGGCCATGTCGCAGGCCTGCGCACCGGACGCTCTCGGCGTCTTCTGCTCCTCCGCACGGACCGCGCTGATCCGGCTGAGTGCCACGACGGGCCGGACGGCGTGGACGAAGCCCATGAGCAAGAAGCGGGTCAGCAGCTTCTCCGTGAGCCGGCCCGCCGTCCACGACGGCGTGGTGCACGTCCGCAGTGCCGATCGGTCGGAGGGAGTGGACACCTTCGACGCCCGTACCGGCAGGCGGCTGTGGCGTCTGGACGGTCCGGTCGGCGAGTTCTCGTATCTGAGCGGCGTGCTGCTCGTCCGGCTGGACAAGCTCGGGCCCTCCGGCAGCCCACGCTATGCGGCCTACGAGGCGCGCACGGGCCAGGAGTTGTGGCAGCGCGAGCTGACCTCCCGCTCACCCAGCCCGTTCTACGAGGGGCCGGAGCGGACGCTCTACGCCGACCTGCGCAGCGACTCCGGCCGGATCGCCCGCCTCGACGCGCGCACGGGCCGAACCCTGAGCACGGTCAAGGCACCCACGGGCGTTCTGTGGCTGGCCACGGTCCACGACGGCACGGCGTACTACGCACGCTGGGAGAAGGACACCGGGGAGTCCGCCGCCTTCTTCATCCAGGATCTCAGCAGCGGGAAGACCCGTCGTATCGACTTTCCCTGGAGCGTCGAGCCGGAGGCGCCACCGCTCGTGCACGGCGACACGATGTACATCTTCGACTACGGCAACGAGACCCTGCTCGCCCTCGATCTCAAACGCGGCAAACCGCTGTGGACCAGTTCGCGCGAGCTGCGCGTCTTCAGCGAACCCTCCCTCCACGACGGCCGGTTGTACGTCAACCTGCCGGACACGAGCATCCTCGCTCTCGACCCGCGCACGGGCAGGGAGATCGGACGCACCACCCCGTCCTTCGACACCGAGGGCCGCTCCTTCGAGGAGCTCACACCGAGCTCGGAGCCGCCGCTGCTGGTGGGCACGGTGCTGTACGGGATAAGCGGTCCGGGGATCTTCTCGGTGGCCGACGTCCACTGACCGATACGGAACCCGGCCCGCCGGGACGAACCCCGGCCCCCTTGCCTCGGCCGCACCCGCCTCCTAGCCTGATTTTGTGCCGCAAATAAACAAATCCCGATCGCACAATGTCGTGCCGGGCAACCGCACTACCGACCTCACCCGGCTCCGCACAGCCCTGACCGTGTTCTTCGCCCTCGACGGCTTCATCTTCGCCGGCTGGGTCGTCCGCATCCCCGCGATCAAGCAGCAGACCGGGGCCTCCGCCAGCACCCTCGGTCTCGCCCTGCTCGGCGTCTCCGCCGGCGCCGTCGTCACGATGATGTTCATCGGCCGTCTGTGCCGCCGCTACGGCAGCCACCCGGTCACCGTGATCTGCGGCATCCTGCTCTCCCTCAGCGTCGCCCTGCCCCCGCTCGCCCACTCGGCGCCGGCCCTCGGCGCCGGCCTGCTGGTCTTCGGCGCCGCCTACGGAGGAATAAACGTCGCGTTCAACAGCGCGGCGGTCGACCTGGTCAGAGCCCTGCAACGGCCCATCATGCCCAGTTTCCACGCCGCCTTCAGCCTCGGCGGCATGATCGGCGCCGGCCTCGGCGGCCTGATCGCCGGGTCCCTGTCCCCCACACGCCACCTGCTCGGCCTCACCGTGATCGGGCTGCTCGTCACGGCCCTGACGGGCCGGGTCCTGCTGCGCATCCAGCCCCCAGAGCCACCCGAGAGCTCACCGGCGGACGAATCCGCACCCCGCCGCCTGGACACCCGTACCCGCGGTCTCGTCGTCACCTTCGGCCTGATCGCCCTGTGCACGGCCTACGGCGAGGGAGCCCTGGCCGACTGGAGCGCCCTGCACCTGGAACAGGACCTCCACGCCACACCCGGCGCGGCGGCGGTCGGCTACTCCAGCTTCGCGCTCGCCATGACCGTCGGCCGGCTCACCGGCACCCGGCTGCTCGAACGCCTGGGCCGGACCCGCACCCTGGTCCACGGCGGCACCACGGCCGCGGTCGGCATGCTCCTCGGCGCGCTCGCTCCCTCCCTGTGGGCAGCGCTCCTCGGCTTCGTCGTCACCGGGCTCGGCCTCGCCAACCTCTTCCCCGTCGCCGTCGAACGCGCCGGCACGCTGGCCGGGCCCGACGGTGTCGCGATCGCGTCCACCCTCGGCTACGGCGGCATGCTCCTGGGGCCACCCGCCATCGGTTTCATGGCGGACTGGTTCTCGCTCCCCGCCGCCCTCACCAGCGTTGCGGCGCTCGCGGCCACGGCAGCCGCCATCGGCCTCGTCACCAGACGTGCGGCAGAACGCTGACTCCGCCCGGCAGCCCATGCCGTTCCTGGGAGAGGATTGCGGTCGGCGTCCTCCATCCGGCGCCGGGCACTGACCCAGGAAAGGGCCGACCTCGTGATCGTCTTTGGCACCAAGGGATACCTGTACCAGCTCGCGATACTGACGCTGGTGTGCGGCAGTTGCGGCACTCCCGCCGCGCACACGCTCAGGAAGCGCGTCACGAAGTTCACCCTGTTCTTCGTGCCGCTGTTCCCCATCTCCACGAAGTACGCGACGCAGTGCACCTTCTGCGGCGCGGAGCAGAAGGTCGCGAAGGAGCAGGCCGAGCAGTTGCAGGCGCAGGCCGCGGGCCTTGCCGGCGGTCAGTCGTACGGGCAGCCGCAGCAGCCGCACCAGCACCCCGGAGTCTGATCGGTCGCTGCCGGATGCCGATGTCGCGCATCCGGCACACTCATCCCATGGAGACAGCCCAGTTCTTGGAGATCCTGGACCGTGAGGGGCAGCTTTTCTGCCTCGCGGCCGAGGCGGCGGGGACCGACGCCGAGGTGCCGACGTGCCCTCCGTGGCAGGTGCGTGATCTGGTGCGGCACACCGGGATGGTGCACCGCTGGGCGGCCGCGTTCGTGGCCGAGGGACACACCTCGTACCACCCCGACGGCGGGCTGCCCGACCTGGACGGCGACGAGCTGCTCGCCTGGTTCCGCGCAGGGCACCGACACCTCGTCGACACCCTCTCCAGCGCCCCGCCCGACCTACGGTGCTGGCACTTCCTGCCCGCGCCCTCCCCGCTCGCGTTCTGGGCACGCCGGCAGGCGCACGAGACCACGGTGCACCGGATCGACGCGGAGAGTGCGAGGGGCGGCGCCCAGGCCGAGATCGCCCCCGCCTTCGCGGCGGACGGCATCGACGAGCTGCTGTGCGGCTTCCACGCCCGCAGCCGGAGCAAGGTCCGCAGCGACGAGGCCCGAGTGCTGCGGGTGCGGGCGACGGATGCGGACGACGCGGTGTGGACCGTACGACTGTCCCAGGAGCCGCCCGTGACCGCACGGGACGCGGCGGGGGACGCCGACTGCGAAGTGGCCGGGCCCGCCGGGCAGTTGTATCTCGCGCTGTGGAACCGGCTGCCGTTCCCGGAGGTCACCGGGGACGCCGCCGTCGCCGCGCTGTGGCGCGAGAAGTCGGCCGTCACCTGGAGCTGAGGTCACCCGCCAGCATTTTCGTCAGCACCGCGCGCTGCACCGGCAGCACCTCGCCGTGCAGCGTGCGCCCCCTCGCGGTGAGGGCCACGCGGACGCCCCGCCGGTCCTCCGGGCACATGGCACGCTCGACGAGGTCGTCCTTCTCCAGCCGGGCGACCAGCCGCGACAGCGCACTCTGGCTCAGATGGACCCGCTCGGAGATCTCCTGCACGCGATAGCCGCAGGCTTCGCCGGACAGGACGTCCAGCACCTCGAAGTCGCTGGCGCACAGGCCGTGTTGATGCAGTTCACGGTCCAGTTCGCACTGGGTGCGCGCATGCAGCGCCAGGATGTCCCGCCACTGGTCCACGAGCTCCTGCTCGGCCCTCTTCGCCGCCATGGCCGCACCGTAGCAGAGAAGCGAATTCATTGCATCAGAATTAAATGTATGTGCATTCGATGCATGCACATGTAGTGTCGACGGCATGACCTCTCCGCTCACCACTCCCACGACCGAGGGACGCTGGACCCCCCGGCTGTGGGGCACCCTGCTGGTGCTCTGCGCCGCGATGTTCCTGGACGCGCTCGACGTGTCGATGGTCGGCGTCGCGCTGCCGTCCATCGGCACCGACCTCGACCTGTCCACCTCGACCCTGCAGTGGATCGTCAGCGGCTACATCCTGGGATACGGCGGCCTGTTGCTGCTCGGCGGACGCACCGCCGACCTGCTCGGCAGGCGCCAGGTCTTCCTGATCGCCCTGGGCGTGTTCGCGCTCGCCTCACTGCTCGGCGGGCTCGTCGACTCGGGTCCGCTGCTGATCGCCAGCCGCTTCATCAAGGGCCTGAGCGCGGCCTTCACCGCGCCCGCCGGCCTGTCCATCATCACCACGACCTTCGCCGAGGGCCCGCTGCGCAACCGCGCCCTGTCCATCTACACCACCTGCGCGGCCACCGGCTTCTCGATGGGCCTGGTGCTCTCCGGCCTGCTCACCGAGGCCAGTTGGCGCCTGACCATGCTGCTGCCCGCGCCCATCGCCCTGATCGCCCTGGTGGCGGGCCTGAGACTGCTGCCGCGCAGCGAGCGCGAGAAGGACCACAACGGCTACGACATCCCCGGCGCCGTCCTCGGCACCGCGTCGATGCTGCTGCTCGTCTTCACCGTCGTACAGGCGCCCCAGGCCGGCTGGGCGTCGGCCCGCACGCTGCTGTCCTTCCTGGCCGTCGCCGTCCTGCTCACCGTGTTCGTCCTGGTCGAGCGGCGCTCGCCCGGTCCGCTGATCCGGCTGGGCGTACTGCGCTCCGGCAGCCAGATCCGCGCCCAGCTCGGCGCGATGGCCTTCTTCGGGTCCTACGTCGGCTTCCAGTTCCTGGTCACGCTGTACATGCAGTCGCTGCTGGGCTGGTCGGCGCTGCACACGGCGCTCGCCTTCCTGCCGGCGGGCGCACTGGTGGCGGTGTCCTCCACGAAGGTCGGCTCGATCGTCGACCGGTTCGGCACCCAGCGGCTGATCGCGGCGGGCTTCGCGCTGATGGTCGTCGGATACGCGCTGTTCCTGCGCGTGAGCCTCGACCCGACCTACGCCGCCGTCATCCTGCCGTCGATGCTCCTGATCGGCGCGGCCTGCGCGCTGGTCTTCCCCTCGCTCAACATCCAGGCCACGAACGGGGTCGAGGACCACGAGCAGGGCATGGTCTCCGGCCTGCTCAACACCTCGGTGCAGGTGGGCGGCGCGATCTTCCTGGCCGTCGTGACGGCCGTGGTCACCGCGGGAGCGCCCGAACACGCCACCCCGCAGGCCGTGTTGGACAGCTACCGGCCCGGTCTGGTGGTGGTCACGGGCATCGCGGTCGCCGGTTTGCTGATCACACTCACGGGCGTGCGTACCCGTCGCCCTCAGCAGTCCGTCACGGTCGCCAAGTCCACCGTGGTGGAGGCGGAGCGCGTATCCGTACGCGACTAGGGGGCGCCTCTGCGTCGTGCGCCCGGCGGGGCCCGCTTGCTCCGCCGGGCGCACGGCTGTGAAACTCCGGGTATGACCGAACACGGGGGACGGCGCAGTCAGGCCGAGCGGGACGCGATCACCGTCGAGATCGGATACGCGCTGTGCAGCGCGGTGTTCGCGGTGGCGGTCGTCTTCGGGGCGGTCGCCGGTCCGGCGCTGCTCTTCGACCTGCCGCAAGGCGTCGAGACGGTGCTGCTGCGTACCGGTCTCGTGCTCGCCCCCGTGCTGTTCCTCGCCCGGGTGGTCAGTGTGCTGGTCCGTTTCCGGCGGCCGACTCAGCCCAGCCAGCCCGGCCGCACCAGCCCCGACTCGTAGGCGAGAACGACCAGTTGGGCCCTGTCCCGGGCGCCGAGCTTGACCATCGTGCGGCTGACGTGGGTCTTCGCCGTGAGGGGGCTCACGACCAGACGGCGGGCGATCTCGTCGTTGGACAGACCGATGCCGACCAGGGCCATCACCTCCCGTTCCCGCTCGGTGAGTTCGCCGAGAGCTCCTTTTGCCGCCGGCTCCTTGGAGCGGGCCGCGAACTCCGCGATCAGGCGACGGGTCACACCGGGCGAGAGCAGCGCGTCGCCGTCCACCACCGCCCTTACGGCGCGCAGGAGTTCGTCCGGTTCGGTGTCCTTGACCAGGAAGCCGGAGGCGCCGGAGCGGATCGCCTCGAAGACGTACTCGTCGAGCTCGAAGGTGGTGAGCATGACCACCTTGACGCCTCGCAGCGCCTCGTCGTCGATGATCCGGCGGGTCGCCCCCAGCCCGTCCAGCACCGGCATGCGGATGTCCATCAGGACGATGTCGGGGCGCAGTTCACGCACCTTGCCCAGCGCCTCCTCACCGTCGGAGGCCTCCCCGGCCACCTCGATGTCGGGCTGTGCGTCGAGCAGTGCCTTGAAGCCGGCCCGCACCAGTGACTGGTCATCGGCGAGCAGTACACGGATCACCGGTCGTCCTCCTCGGCCTTCACCTTCAACGGCAGTACGGCGAGCACCCGGAAGCCGCCGTCCGTGCGCGGGCCCGCCTCGATCGTGCCACCCAGCGCGGCGGCCCGCTCCCGCATTCCGGCCAGACCGTTGCCGCTGCCGCCCGCGTCGGCGCCGGTCGCGGGCCCGTCGTCGTCGACGCACAGCCGCAGCGTCCGTCGGTCGTGGTCGACGTGCACGCGCGCGTGGCGCGAGACCGAGTGCCGCACCACGTTGGTGAGGGCCTCCTGGACGATGCGGAAGGCGGCCAGGTCGGTGCCGGGCGCGAGCCGGGGCGGCTCGCCTTCGACGTCCACCGTCAGCCCCGCGCTCGCCGCCTGCTCCACCAGATCGGGCAGCCGGTCGAGGCCCGGCGCCGGAGCTCGCGGCGCCTCTCCGGGCGCGCGGAGCGTGTCGAGGACCTGGCGGACCTCGCCCAGCGCCTCCTTGCTGGCGGCCTTGATGGTGGTGAGCGCGGTGCGTGCCTGCTCGGGGTCGGTGTCGAGGAGCGCGAGGCCGACGCCCGCCTGGACGTTGATCACCGAGATGCTGTGCGCGAGGACGTCGTGCAGTTCACGGGCGATCCGCAGCCGCTCCTCGTCGGCCCGCCGGCGCGCGGCCTGCGCCCGCTCGGCCCGTTCCCGGCCCCACTGCTCGCGCCGGGCCCGGGACAGTTCCGCCAGGGCCACGATCGCCACCACCCAGGCGGCGATCACGCCTTCCGGCGCCCAGGAGGCCGCCGAGTCCCCGGACGGCGGCAGCCAGCGGTACAGCCAGTGGCCCACCAGCACATGCCCGACCCAGAGCATCCCCACCGCGGCCCAGGCCGCCCGCCGATGTCCCGCGACCACGGCGCAGAAGCAGGCCAGTGCGACGGTCAGGAAGACCGGCCCGTACGGGTAACCCGCGCCCAGGTAGACCATCGCGGCCGCCGCCGTACCGAACACGACGGCCACCGGATACCGCAGTCGCCACAGCAGCAGCACCGAGCCCACCAGCAGCAGTGCGCGCGCGAAGGGGTCCAGGGCGGCCCTCTCCCCCGCCTGCTGGTGTGCCGCGTAGTTGGATCCGACGAGCACGAAGAACGTGAGCAGCACGGTGGAACGCCATGGCCACCGGGTCGACTGCTGTTCGTCGACCCAGCGGTTCAGCCCCGGCGGCCCGTGCCGCCACCAGTGAGGCGGGCCGATCCCGCTTGCTCGCTGCTCGTCCATGCCCGCCACGCTAGACGTCATCGGGCCTGGTGGACGTCAGCCGGGCGGGGTGACCAGGAGTACTCCGAGGGAAGTACGCGGGACGCCCGTTCTCACCTCAGCCCCACTCGGCGCTCACCTCAGCCCCACTCCCCGGGCGAGCTGCACGACCGCGTACCGGAAGAACTTCTCCCGGTCCTCGACGACGCGGTTGAACTGTCCGAACAGCTCGAAGCCGACCAGCCCGAACAACTGGGCCCAGGCCGCGACCAGGGCCGTCGACACCTCCGGCGGGAGGTCGGGGGCGATGTCGGCGCTGAGGCGCTCGGCCTCGGGGCGCAGTTCGGCGGGGAGCGGGGGGAAGGTCACGCCCGGGCCCCTGACGGCGTCGCGCAGGATGCCGATCAGCACGAGGCCGACACGGGACGCGGCCGGGATGGTGGTGTCGGGGGCGACGTAGCCGGGGACCGGAGAGCCGTAGATCAGGGCGTATTCGTGGGGGTGCGCGAGGGCCCAGGCACGCACGGCTTCGCAGACGGCGGTCCAGCGTGGGGTGGGGGCGGCGTCGGAGGCGGCGTCGCGCGCCGTCTCCGCGGCCTCGCCGACGGAGTCGTAGGCGTCGATGATGAGTGCCGTCAGGAGGTCGTCGCGGCTCGGGAAGTAGCGGTAGAGCGCGGAGGAGACCATGCCGAGCTCGCGGGCGACGGCGCGCAGCGAGAGTTTGGCGGCACCCTCGGCGGCGAGCTGTCTGCGTGCCTCGTCCTTGATGGCGGCGGTGACCTCGATCCTGGCTCGGGCGCGGGCGCTGTGTGCGGTGCTCATGGGAGCAGTCTCCCATGAAGCGAGAGCAGTGCACACAAAGGAGAGCAGCGAACAAAAAAGTGAGCACTGCTCTTGCTATGGATCACGGATCCGGTGCAGAATCTGCAGCAAGCGAGAGCAGCGCTCACAAAAGAGAGCGGCGCTCTTCACCTGACCGATGGGGGTCCTCATGTCCACTCACGTCCAGAAGCCCGGCTGGTTCACCGTCAACGTGTTCAACCGCGCCGTGGCATGGATGACCCGCCGCGGCCTCAGCGTCTGGGGCTCCAGGGTTCTGGCGGTCCGCGGCCGCAAGAGCGGCGAGTGGCGGACCACCCCCGTGAACCTGCTGACCGTGGACGGACAGCAGTACCTGGTCGCGCCGCGCGGCCACGTCCAGTGGACGCACAACATGCGGGCGGCGGGCGGCGGTGAGCTGCGGCTCGGTAAGAACGTGGACGTGTTCACCGCGACCGAGGTCGGCGACGACGACAAGGTCCCGCTGCTGCGGGCCTACCTCAAGCGCTGGAAGGCCGAGGTCGGGGTCTTCTTCAACGGGGTCGGCCCCGACTCGCCGGACACCGAGCTGCGGCGCATCGCACCCGACCACCCCGTCTTCCGCGTCAACGTCAGGAGCTGACCTCGCCGCCCGCCGAAGGCTCGTCGCCCACCGCGGACTCGCCACCCACTGCGGACTCGTCGCCCACCGGGGACTCGCTGGACACCGGAGACTCTCCGCCCAGCGGGGACTCGCCGCCCACCGGCCGACGCCGGTCGAGCGCGGTCAGTGCGCGCTGGGCCATGGGGTGGGTGCGCACGAGTTCGGCGAGGGACGTCGCCCCCCGTGTGATGTCCCTGAACGCGTTCCAGGCGGGCCGGAACCCGGTGAGTGCCGCGTGGAACAGGCCGGGACGGCGCTCGAACGCCGTGAGCATAGCCTTGCCGACGCTCATCTCGACGCCGAGCCCCGCCTTGATCGCGAACGCGTAGTTCAGTGCCTGGCGCCGGGTGTCCACCGCGTCGTGCGCCTCGGCGATCCGCACCGCCCACTCCCCCGCGAGCCGCCCCGAGCGCAGCGCGAACGAGATGCCCTCACGGGTCCACGGCTCCAGCAGACCCGCCGCGTCCCCGCACACCAGCACCCGGCCGCGCGACAGGGGCGAGTCGTCGGCCCGGCACCGGGTCAAGTGGCCGGAGGAGATGCTCGGTTCGAAGCCGGCGAGACCGAGCCGCCCGATGAACTCCTCGAAGTACCGCTTCGTCGCCGCGCCTTCACCGCGCGCCGAGATCACACCGACCGTGAGAGTGTCGCCCTTGGGGAAGACCCAGCCGTAGCTGCCGGGCATCGGCCCCCAGTCGATGAGCACCCGCCCCCGCCAGTCCTCGGCGACCGTCTCCGGTACCGGGATCTCCGCCTCCAGGCCGAGATCCACCTGGTCGAGCTTCACCCCGACGTGCGCTCCTATGCGGCTGGCGCTGCCGTCGGCGCCCACCACGGCCCGCGCGAGCAGCGTCTCGCCGCCCTGCAGGAACACGGCGACGGTACGCCGGTCCGGCACCGCCGACCCGTGCTGCTCGACGCGCTGCACGGTGACGCCCGTCCGCAGCTCGGCGCCCGCCTTCTGCGCGTGCTCGACGAGCTGCTGGTCGAACTCGGGCCGGTTGATCAGTCCGAACAGCATCTGCCGGGAGCGCCGGGTCCGCGTGAAGCGGCCGTTGTTCGAGAACGTCACCGCGTGCACCCGGTCCCGCAGCGGCAGCTCGAAGCCGGGCGGCAGGGAGTCGCGCGAGGGGCCGATGATCCCGCCGCCGCACGTCTTGTAGCGCGGCAGCTCCGCCTTCTCCAGCAGCAGCACGCTGCGCCCCGCGACCGCCGCCGCGTAGGCAGCCGAGGCCCCCGCGGGTCCCGCGCCCACCACGACGACGTCCCACACCCGCTGCACGTCGTCCGCCGAAGAGTTCTCGCCGCTCACGATGGTCCGCTGCTCCGATCAAGCTGCCTGCCGCACCTGTCCCCCGCATCCTACGGTCGGACATCACCGCAGGCCGCTGTGGGAGGATCCCGATATCCACGTGTACAACGTCGCACCCACAAGGAGCGTGCCCATGTCGTCGAATCCGGTCGCCGAGACCGTCGCCTCGCTGATACCGAGGGCGAAGGCGGAGCTCGCCGAACTGGTGGCCTTCAAGTCGGTGGCGGACTTCGACCAGTTCCCGAAGAGCGAGAGCGAGGGCGCCGCGAACTGGGTCGCCGACGCCCTGCGCACCGAGGGCTTCCAGGACGTGGCCCTCCTCGACACCCCCGACGGCACCCAGTCCGTCTACGGCTACCTGCCCGGCCCCGAGGGCGCCAGGACCGTCCTGCTCTACGCCCACTACGACGTGCAGCCGCCGCTGGACGAGGCCGCCTGGACCAGCCCGCCGTTCGAGCTGACCGAGCGTGACGGCCGCTGGTACGGGCGCGGTGCCGCCGACTGCAAGGGCGGCGTGATCATGCACCTGCTCGCGCTGCGCGCCCTCAAGGCCAACGGCGGCGTGCCCGTGCACATCAAGGTCATCGCCGAGGGCTCGGAGGAGATGGGCACGGGCGGCCTGGAGCGGTACGCCGAGGAGCACCCCGATCTCCTGACGGCCGACACGATCGTCATCGGCGACGCGGGCAACTTCCGCGTCGGACTGCCGACGGTCACCTCCACCCTGCGCGGCATGACCCTCGTCCGCGTGCAGATCGACACCCTCGAAGGCAACCTGCACTCCGGCCAGTTCGGCGGCGCCGCCCCGGACGCGCTGGCGGCGCTGATCCGGGTCCTCGACTCGCTGCGCGCGGAGGACGGCTCGACGACGGTCGACGGCCTCGCCCCCGAAAGCCGGTGGGATGGCCTGCAGTACGACGAGGAGCAGTTCCGCCGGGACGCCAAGGTGCTGGACGGCGTCCAGCTGATCGGCTCGGGCTCGGTAGCCGACCGGATCTGGGCGCGTCCGGCCGTCACCGTCCTCGGCATCGACTGCCCGCCCGTCGTGGGCGCCACCCCGTCCGTGCAGGCAGGCGCACGCGCGCTGGTCAGCCTGCGGGTGCCGCCGGGCGTGGACGCGGTCGAGGCGACCAAGCTGCTGCAGGCCCACCTGGAGACCCGCACGCCGTGGGGCGCCCGGGTGAGCGTCGAGCAGGTCGGGCAGGGCCAGGCGTTCAGCGCCGACACCACCAGCCCGGCGTACGCGGCCATGGCCGAGGCGATGGCGGTCGCCTACCCCGGCCAGGAGATGCAGTACGCGGGCCAGGGCGGCTCCATCCCGCTGTGCAACACCCTCGCCTCCCTCTACCCGCAGGCGGAGATCCTCCTCATCGGCCTGAGCGAGCCGGAGGCCCAGATCCACGCGGTGAACGAGAGCGTCTCACCCGACGAACTGGAGCGGCTGTCGGTGGCCGAGGCGCTGTTCCTGCGCAACTACGCGGCGAACTGACCGCCCAGCTGCGCCAATTGATCATGAGCTAATCGGCGACGCCTTCCCGTCTGCGATCGATCTGCTCTCGGTCTGCTCCGGTCTGCTTCCGGCAGAGGGCCCTCGTCTTCGGACGGGGGTCCTTCTACGGTCGCCTCTTCAACGTCATCGAACTGGGCCGGCGAACTCGCCGCGCTGGCCGGCGCCGAGGTGCTGGCTTACCACCTCGACGCACCCGTGGTCAGCGATGAAGTCCCGGGCCCGCCACCGGAGTTCGAGGATTGGGAGCGCCCGATCCACGCGGAGGCCCCCCGACGGCCGGGTGCTGCCGGGCGTGTTCAACCTCGACCGCGCACAGCTGTCCGCCTCGTTCCACCCGCTCGCGGAGCTCGACTCCGACGTGGCGTGCTTCGGTCACGGCGATCCGGTGATCGGGCACGCCACGACGGCACTTCGCCGATCGGCAGACACACACCCGCTCGCACCCTGACCATGGAGGTCATGTCCTCCGCCACGCGCCGCACCGCCCACGCAGACCTCGCCACCTCCCTGGCGCTCTTGAGCGACCGCGAGCTGGCGGACCTGGTGGAGTCGGCGGTGCCCCTCGGTGTCGGGATCGGTGGGCGTTCGGCGGTGGTCGAAGTGGAGGGACGCCGGGTGTTCGTGAAACGGGTGCCGCTCACGGACGTCGAGCTGGCGCACGAGAACGCGCAGTCCACGGGGAACTTCTTCGGGCTGCCGCCGAGCTGCCACTACGGCACCGGGCGCAGTCCGAGCTTCGGCGCCTGGCGCGAGCTGGCCGTGCACACGATGACGACGAACTGGGTGCTGGCCGACCGTTTCCCGGGCTTCCCGTTGATGCATCACTGGCGCGTCCTGCCGGACTCCGTACAGCCACTCCCCGAGGAACTGGCCGACGTGGAGCGAGTGGTGGGCCACTGGAGCGGTTCCCGTCAGGTTCGTGAACGCCTTGAGGCCCTGCGGAAGGCCTCCGCGAGCCTCACCCTGTTCCTTGAGTACTTTCCGCACACCCTCCACGACTGGCTCGACACCCAGGTGCGCACGGCCGAATCCGACCGGGTCTGCACGCGGGTGGACGAGTGGCTGGGGACCCTGAGCGCCTTCCTCCACGATCACGAACTTGCCCATTTCGACGCCCACTTCCAGAACGTCCTCACCGACGGCGAGGACTTCTACCTCACCGACCACGGCCTCGCACTCAGCTCCCGGTTCCGGCTCACCCGGCAGGAGCGCGCCTTCTTCGACCGGCACCGCGACTACGACCTCGTCTATTCCCGGGCCCACCTGGTGAACTGGCTCGTGACCGCTCTGTACCGGTACGACCGGCAGGAGCGTGAGGCCTTCGTACGGGCCTGCGCGATCGGGGCACACACGGACGGCATCCCCGGGACCGCCGCCGCGATCATCGCCCGTGACGCGCCCCTCACCGCCGTTCTCAACGGCTTCTTCGACCGGCTGCGCAAGGACAACAGCCTCACCCCCTACCCGTACGAGGAACTGCGCCTCGCCTACAACAGCTCAACGCCCTCCGCGTAGTGGCGGACGACCGGGCTCCCACCCGCCCCGGTGTGATGAGGACGAGGGCGGCGCCGGTGTCGGCGGGGGCGGAGTCCAGGGCGTTTACACCGCGGGGACGCGGCACAAGTCAGCCCACCGGAACGCCCGCCTCCAGGTACAGCGCCGCCCCGCGTTCGCGCGCACGCAACGCCCACCGCAGCCGTTCGTAGCGCACCGGTGGCAGCAGGTCCGCGGCCTCCTCCTCGGTGGCGAACCGCCAGGCGCGCAGTTCGGGTCCGGGCAGCAGGAGTTGTGCCGCCTCCGTGGAGTCGAGGCGGCCGCCGTCGAAGAGGAGGCGCAGGCCGCCGTAGCCGGGAGGCGCGGGTGCCTCCCAGTCGACGACCAGGAGGCGGGGGACGTCGTCGAGGTGGATGCCGGTCTCCTCGGCGACCTCGCGCATACCGGCGCGGGCGGGGGCCTCGCCGGGCTCGACGACACCGCCGGGGAACTCCCAGCCGGCCTTGTAGGTGGGGTCGACGAGAAGGAACCGGTCCTGTTCGTCGAAGAGGAGGACGCCGGCCGCGAGGGTCTCGGAGGTGGGCTCGGGCGTCTGCACGATGTCACACACCGCGACGTCCCCGGCACCGACCGCCTCCGCGATGCGGACCGCCGCCTGGTACGCGGTCAGCGCACCGGTGTCGACGAGATGGGCGTCGGCGGTGAGCCAGGAGGCGAGGGCGGCACGGTACGACTCGATGTGGTCGTACGACCACTGCCGTATCCGTATCTCGCCGTCCGGCAGGTCCGGCGGCACCTCCCGGCGGGCTATTCGCTCTCGCAGGATCGTTTCCGCCGGAGCGAGAAGGACATGCCGGACCGCGATGCGGCGGGCCGCGAGGCCGCCGAAGATCTCGTCGCGGTACTCCTGGCGAAGCAGGGTCATCGGGACGACGAGGGTCCCGCCCAGCTCGGCGAGCAGGGCGGCCGCCGTGTCGATCACGAGCCGTCGCCAGACCGGCAGGTCCTGGAAGTCGCCGACCTCCGCGAGGTGCTTGGGCGGCAGCAGGTGTGTCAGCGCTCCGCCGATGACCTCGGGGTCGAAGAGCGTGCTGTTCGGGATCAGCTCGATCAGTTCCCGTGCGGTGGTGGTCTTCCCCGCACCGAACGCGCCGTTGATCCAGACGACGGTCACAGGTCCCCCTCTTCTGTTGGCCCCCTGAGGCTTGCCCGCTCCACCCTGCCACCAAAACCAGCCCCCGTTGAGGGCGCCGAAACCGCGGACGCCGGTGGCCCCGTCAGCGGGGACACCGGCGTCGCGCCCGAAGGGCCCGGCTCGTCAGCCGACGTGGCCGTTCTTCCCGTGGGGGGCGTTGGCCATGGCCAGGCGGTACTCCTTGGCGATGGTCGGGTCGAGGGCGCCGAGGGCCCCCTCGACTTCGGATCCGAGCACTGCCGGGTGCCCGAGGGAGTGGGACGGCGTGGGCGCCGCGTCGTCCGCGGGGGCGGACGACGGCGTGACGGCCGGGCCGTTGCCGACGGCATGGGACGGCGATACGGCCGCGACGACGAAACCGGTGGCGAGGGAGGCGATGGCGAGCATGCTGCGCTTCTTCATGACCGGATCAACTGTCGACCACGGCCAGGGGTCACGGGCATGCCGGGCATGCCGGCCTCCATGTTCGGCCTCGTAGGCGACCCGCCGGGCGTCGTCACCTCGGGCTGCGGACTGCGGGTGCCGTACGCGATGGCAACCTACCGTAAACGCGGAACCGTGACATATACATGACGTCATCCCACCTTTCGCGTGTTCGGAGGAACGTAACGATGCGTCACCTTCACGCCCGCACAACCCGTCGAAGAATGGTCGGAGCGCTCACAGCAGGACTCCTGTGCGCGGCGGGACTCGCCGCGCCGGCCCTGGCGGCACCCGTCGGCGAGGCCACCGCGCCCACCCTGGCCGACGGCCTCGCCCTCACCCCACCCATGGGCTTCAACAACTGGAACTCCACGCACTGCCGTGCCGAGTTCAACGAGTTCATGGTCAAGGGAATCGCGGACCTCTTCGTCGAGAAAGGCCTCAAGGACGCCGGATACCGGTACGTCAACCTGGACGACTGCTGGGCCCTGCCGAACCGGGACGCGGACGGCAGACTCGTACCAGATCCGGTCCGCTTTCCGAACGGGATCAAGGCGGTCGCCGACTATGTGCACTCCAAGGGACTCAAGCTCGGCATCTACACCAGCGCGGGCACGAAGACGTGCGACAGCGCCGGATTCCCGGGGGCGCTCGGTCACGAGTACAGCGACGCCCGGCAGTTCGCGGACTGGGGCGTGGACTATCTCAAGTACGACAACTGCAATAACCAGGGCGTGGACGCCAAGCTGCGCTACACGACCATGCGCGACGCCCTCAAGGCGACCGGCCGGCCCATCGTGTACAGCATCTGCGAATGGGGTCAGAACAAACCCTGGGAATGGGCGGCCGACGTGGGCCATTCGTGGCGCACGACCGGTGACATCAGCGACAGCTGGGGCTCGATGCTGTCCATCCTGAAGCAGAACCTGCCGCTCGCGCCGTACGCGGGCCCCGGGCACTGGAACGACCCCGACATGCTGGAGGTCGGCAACGGCGGCATGACCGACACCGAGTACCGCTCCCACTTCTCGATGTGGTCGGTCATGGCCGCCCCGCTCCTCATCGGCTCCGACCTGCGCAAGGCGTCCCGATCGACCTTCGACATCCTCGACAACAAGGAGGTCGTCGCCGTCGACCAGGACCCGCTGGGCAAGCAGGGCACGGTCGTCTCCTCCGAGGGCGGGCGCTGGGTCGTGGCCAAGGAGATGAAGGACGGCAGCCGCGCGGTGGCGCTCTTCAACGAGTCCGGGACCGCCCAGCACATCGCCACCGGCGCCGCGGCCGTGGGCCTGCCCCACGCCGCCGCGTACACCCTGCGCGACCTGTGGCAGCACAAGAGCTACAACACCGCCGGCACCATCTCGGCGACCGTCCCGGCGCACGGAACGGTTCTCGTACGGGCTTTCGCCGACCGCGGATGGGCCCAGCAGCCGCCCGCCGTCGAACTCGGCCTGGACGGCAGCCCGTTGATCGAGGCGGGCAAGGCGACCACGCTGACCTCCGTCGTCACCGACCTGGGCCGTACACCCGCCCTGCACGTCAGGGCAAGGCTGACCGCGCCCGGGGGATGGACGGTCAGGGCGACATCGCGGACCACCTCCGCCGTCGTACCGACCGGCAACGCCCTGCGCACCACCTGGTCGCTCACCCCTCCGGCGGGGACGCCGACCGGTTCGTACGACCTGACGCTCGGGGTGAGTTACCGCTCCCCGACCGGTGATCGGGTCGACAACACGGTCCCGCTGACGGCTTCGGTGGTCGTACCGCCGCCCTCGGGCACCTCCGGACTCGGCGACCTGCCATGGCTGTCGGCCACCAACGGCTACGGGCCCGTCGAGCGCAACACCAGCAACGGGGAGAGCGCCGCGGGCGACGGCCACCCCCTGACAATCGGCGGTGTGGTGTACGGCAAGGGGCTCGGCGCCCACGCGGAGAGCGCCGTCGAGTACTACACCGGCACGGCGTGCGAGACGGTCACCGCGGATGTCGGCGTCGACGACGAGAAGGGTGCGAAGGGCACCGTCGCCTTCGAGATCTGGGCCGACGGCACCAAGGTCGCCTCAACGGGCGTTCTCACCAACGCGATGCCGGCCCAGCCGCTGACCGCTGACGTGACCGGTGCCCAGGTGGTCCGCCTGGTCGTGACCGACGGCGGCGACGGCATCGACTCGGACCACGCGGACTGGGCGAACGCCCGGTTGACCTGCTGAGCGCACCACGGGCCCAGCAACAGGGCTGAACGTTCCTGCTGGACCTGTCAGACCGTGGCCGCGTCCGCCCGCTTGGCGAGCGCGGCCGCGGCCGCTCCGACCAGTCCCGCGTCCGTGCCCATCTGGGCCGGCGTGATCTCCAGGCGCTGCACGAAGGACAGGGTCGCGTAGTCGCCCAGGGCCTTGCGCAGCGGCGTGAACAGGACGTCGCCGGCCTTGCCCACTCCCCCGCCGATCACGGCGATGTCGATCTCGACGAGCGTGGCGGTGGCAGCGATGCCGGCGGCCAGCGCCTGGGCGGCGCGCTCGAAGGAGGCCACGGCGACCGGATCACCGGCACGCGCGGCGGCGGCCACCGCGGCGGCGGAGGTGTCTCCGTCGGTACCGGGCCGCCAGCCGTTGTCCAGGGCGCGGCGGGCGATGTTCGGGCCGCTCGCGATGCGCTCCACGCAGCCGCGCGAGCCACAGGGGCACGGGTCGCCGTCGAGGTCGACGCAGATGTGACCGATGTGGCCCGCGTTGCCGGTGGGGCCCGGGTGAAGCTGGCCGTTGAGGACCAGACCGCCGCCGACGCCCGTGGAGACCACCATGCACAGCGCGTTGTCATGGCCGCGGGCGGCGCCCTGCCAGTGCTCGGCCGCCGTGATCGCCACGCCGTCGCCGATCAGCTCGACGGGCAGACCGCCGGCCGCTTCCTGGACCCGCGCCACGAGCGGGTAGTCGCGCCAGCCCGGCACGTTCACCGGGCTCACCGTGCCCGCGGAGGCGTCCACCGGACCGGCACTGCCGATGCCGAGGGCCGTGACGCGTCCCCACTGCGACGAGGCCGTCAGCTCGCCGAGGACCTCCTCGACCGCGCCCATCACGGTCTCGCCGTCCTGCTGTGCGGGCGTCGCGCGCTGCGCACGCACCAGGATCCGGCCGTGACCGTCCACCAGCGCCCCGGCGATCTTGGTACCGCCGATGTCGAGCGCGCCCACGAGGTCGGTGTGCATCAGTGTCGGATCTCCCCGTCAACCATCGGATCTCCGGTCGGCCGGGGAGATTTCCCCGTCGACCGTGCAGAAGTATGGGCCGGTCTCGCGGTGGGGGCGGAGGCCGGAGATTGCGGTGGACAGTCTCTCTTGCGCATGACAACGTTGTCCAGGCCCTATGCTCGACGCCACATCCTCATACAAACTCATGGTCGACGCATCCCCCCGTGGACGAGACAGGACAGGACAGCGCATCGTGCCCGAGACCGCTCGCCGAACAGCCCCCGTTTCCGGAACGCGTTACGGCAACCGTCCGACCATGAAGGACGTGGCGGCGCGCGCCGGTGTGGGCCTCAAGACCGTCTCCCGCGTGGTCAATGGCGAGCCCGGCGTCACCCCCGAGACCGAGCGCCGTGTGCAGGAAGCCATCGACGCACTGGGCTTCCGCCGCAACGACAGCGCGCGGGTCCTGCGCAAGGGGCGCACCGCCAGCATCGGCCTGGTCCTGGAGGACCTCGCCGACCCGTTCTACGGCCCTCTCAGCCGCGCGGTCGAGGAGGTGGCCCGCGCGCACGGTGCCCTGCTGATCAACGGCTCCAGCGCGGAGGACCCCGACCGTGAGCAGGAACTGGCCCTGGCTCTGTGCGCGCGACGGGTGGACGGCCTGGTGATCATCCCGGCCGGTGGCGACCACCGGTATCTGGAGCCCGAGATCAGGGCGGGCGTCGCCACGGTGTTCGTCGACCGGCCGGCCGGGAGGATCGACGCCGATGTCGTCCTGTCCGACAACTACGGCGGCGCCCGCGACGGCGTCGCCCACCTCATCGCCCACGGCCACCGCCGGATCGGCTTCGTCGGCGACATGCCCCGCATCCACACGGCCGCCGAACGACTGCGCGGCTACCGGGCCGCCATGGAGGACGCGGGCATAACGGTCGCGGACTCGTGGATGTCCCTGGGCGTCACCGACCCGCAGCGGGTGCGCCGGGCCACCGAGGAGATGCTCTCCGGGCCCGATCCCGTCACCGCGATCTTCGCGGGCAACAACCGGGTGACGGTCACCGTGGTCCGCGTTCTCGCCGAGCAGGCCCGCCCGGTCGCCCTGGTCGGCTTCGACGACATCGAGCTCGCCGACCTGCTGCAGCCGGGCGTCACCGTCGTCGCCCAGGACGCCGCGGCTCTCGGCCGCACCGCCGCCGACCGCCTCTTCCGCCAGCTGGACGGCACCCTGCTCACCCCGGAACGCATCGAACTGCCGACCCGGCTGATCACCCGTGGCTCGGGCGAGCTGCCCCCGACGGACTGAGCGGCCCATGGGCAGCCATGCGGACCGCACGCTCGAAGCGCTGGGCCTGGCCGAGGCTCCGCGCAGGCATCCGCTGCTCTACCCGGGCGCCTGGCCGTCGCGCTCCGGGCTCCTGGACGGCGACCGACTGCTGCCGCTTGACCGCCTCGTCCACGAAGACCGCGTCCCCGTCCTTGCCGTCGGCTCCAATGCCTGCCCGGGCCAACTGCGCGACAAGATGGCCGAGTCCGGGATCACCTCGCCGATTCCGATCGTGCGCACCCACGTCACCGGCATCGGCGTGGGCGTCTCCGCGCACGTCAGCCGCCTGGGATACGTCTCCGCGTCACCGGTCGACGCACCCGGCACCGTACGGGAGCTGTTCCTCACCTGGCTCGACGCCGAGCAGCTCACGGTGATCGACGCGAGCGAGGGCGTGCCGTTGCCCCACGGCAACTTCCGGCGCGCCTGGCTGCCGGCACCGGACGTGCGGATCGAGCTGGAGGACGGTACGCGACTGCCCGGGGCGTACGTCTACGTCAACCGCCGCGGGGTCCTGCACAACGGCTCGGGGGCACCGCGCGGGCACCCCGGCCAGCGGGCGCTGATCACCGAACTCCTCGTCGGATCGGCCCGGTTGAGGGAGCTGTTCGGTGTCACACCCGAGGAGTTCTGCGCACGGGCGCGGGCCGACGTGGGGCTGTGCGAGCAGGGCACCCGGGTGTTCGCCGAGGAGAAGCTGGTGACGGTGTCGGGGCTGGAGCGGTACGTGTCGGACGCCTGAGCGTCAGCAGACCGGCAGCCCCGGGATCGGCTCGTCGTTGTCGCCGCCCTTGATGTAGACGGCGCTGACGTAGACGTTCGTGTTGCCGCTGTCGTCGTCCGTCTTCGCCCACCAGACGTTGGTCCACTTGCCGTATGTCTCGCGGCGGCCCAGGTTCTGCTGGCAGAAGAAGTAGTTGGTGCCCGCGTTGATCACGCCGACCTCGGTGCCGGAGGCGGTGTAGGACTTGGCGGTGCGCCAGACCTGGCAGTTGTACTTGCCGCCGCCGATGGACTGGCAGGCCGGCGGCTCGGTGGTCGCACCGCCTCCGCCCGTCGTCGTACCGCCGTTGCCGGAACCGCCGTTGGTGCCGCCGCCCGACGTACTCCCGGACGTGCCGCCCGAACCGCCGCCCGTCGTGCCGCCTCCGGTGGGCTTCGCCGGGGAGGACGAGGAGGCCCCGTCACCGGGTTCGGTCCCGCCCTTCTTGCCGGGTGCCTCGGTCCCGTCCGGGGTCTTGTCGCCCTTGTGCTTCGTGGGCTTGGACGCACCGGGACGGTCGGCGTCGGTGCGGCCGCTCACCGAACCGGAGGCTCCTGCGCTCGGGGCGGACCCGGCCGGCTTGGCGTCGTCCTTCGTCCCGCCCGAGCCGTTCACCCGGGCGACCGTGGTCCCGGCAGCCGCGAGGACGGCGGCCACCGCCGCGGCGGCGAGGAGGGCGCGCCCTCTGCGGCGGGGCGGCGAGGTGGACACGGCACTGGTGGGCGCCGACGGAGGGTACGGGCCCATCGACGCGGGCGGCCCGAAGCCGTGCGAGGACTGAGCGGTGGGTTCGGCGCCACTCGTGCCGTGCGCCGCGCTCCCGGCGGAGCCGCCGGCCTGCTCGGGCACTCCGAAGGCCGGGAAGACCGGCCCCGGCTGCTCCGCCGAACCTGGGCGTGGTGTGTCGGCTCCGAGCGGCGCCGTGCCGCTCCCGGCCGGATCCGTCCCCACGGGTTCCCATGGGCCGAACCCCGGCGGCACCGCCGGCAGACTGCGTTCCGTGTCGGGCCTGGGGTCCGTGCCGCCGCGCAGCGTGGCCGTCGGTGTGTCCGAGCCCGCCAGGTCCGCGACCGCCTGCAGCAGTCCGCGCGCCCGCTCGGCCTCCGGCCGGGTCTCGGGCCGCTTGTCCAGCAGCTGCCGGAGAACCGGGCCGAGGGCACCCGCGCGACGGGGCTCGGCCAGCGGTTCGGTCACGATCGCGGCGAGGGTCGAGTACGTCGACGTACGCCGGAAGGGCGAGGAGCCCTCCACCGCCGCGTACAAGGTGGCGCCGAGGGCCCAGATGTCCGAGGCCGGTCCGGGGTCGGCGCCCTGCGCCCGCTCGGGGGCCAGGTAGTCGAGGGAGCCGACGAGTTCGCCGCTGCGGGTGAGGTGGGTGGCGGAGCCGTCGCCCGGGTCCTCCATGGTGGCGATGCCGAAGTCGGTGAGGACGACGCGGCCCGAACGCTCCAGCAGGATGTTGCCGGGCTTCACGTCGCGGTGCAGCACTCCGGCCCGGTGGGCGGCGGCCAGCGCGTCCATGACCTTCGCACCGATCTCGGCCGCCTCGCGCGCGTCGAGGGTGCCGCGCTCGCGCAGCACGTCGTCCAGGGACGGTCCGTCGACCAGCTCCATCACGATCAGGGGGCGGCCGTCGACCTCGGTGACGTCGTGCACGGCGACGACTCCGGGATGGCGCACCCGGGCCGCCGCGCGGGCCTCGCGCTGCATCCGCAGCCGCAGATCGGCGAGTTCGGGCCCGTCGGCGTCGTTGTAGGTGCGCAGTTCCTTGACGGCGACCTCGCGTCCGAGGACCTCGTCGACCGCTCTCCAGACGATGCCCATGCCGCCGCGCCCGAGCTGGGCCACGACGCGATAGCGCCCGGCCAGCAGCCGACCGGTCCCGTCGCCCTGGCCCTTTCCTGCCGAAGTCTCCCCCGAAGACACTGCCTGCTGCCCCGTTCCTGTGACATGTCAATGCGTGCCGTACACACTACGGGGCGGCGGTGACAACACCAGCCGCCGGTGACGGCTGTGACAGGCCCGCTACGTGCCGGAGACGGTGAGGTCGCCGCGCCGGGGTGCCGCGAAGCCCTCCAGATCGGCCCGGGTCAGACCGGTCACCCGGGCGACCTCGGCGATGTCCAGCGCGCCGCAGTCCAGTCCGCGCAGCAGGTAGCCGCCGAGGGCCTTGGCGGTGGCGGGCTCGTCCATGACGTCACCGCCGACCCGGCCCGCGTACCGGGCGAGCCGTGCGGCGGCCTGCTCGAAACCCTCGCGGTAGAAGGCGAAGACGGCCGCGTAACGGGTGGGGATGTGACCGGGGTGCATGTCCCAGCCCTGGTAGTAGGCGCGGGCCAGGGCGCGGCGGGTCAGGCCGTAGTGCAGGCGCCACGCGTCGTGCACCTTCTCGGTCGGGCCGATCGGCAGCACGTTGGTCGAGCCGTCCGACACCCGGACCCCGGTCCCCGCCGCCGCGACCTGCATGATCGCCTTGGCGTGGTCGGCGGCCGGGTGGTCGCTGGCCTGGTAGGCGGCCGAGACGCCGAGGCAGGCGCTGTAGTCGAAGGTGCCGTAGTGCAGTCCGGTGGCGCGCCCCTCGGCGGCCTGGATCATCCGGGCGACGGTGGCGGTGCCGTCGGTTGCGAGGATGGACTGGCTGGTCTCGATCTGGATCTCGAAGCCGATCCGGCCGGCCTCAAGCCCGCGCGCCTTCTCGAACTCCTCCAGCAGCCGCACCATGGCGGTGACCTGCTCGGGGTAGGTCACCTTGGGCAGCGTCAGCACCAGCCCGTCGGGCAGGCCGCCGGCCTCCATCAGGCCGCTGAGGAAGATGTCGAGGGTACGGATGCCCCGGTCGCGCACCGGTGCCTCCATGCACTTCATACGGATGCCCATGTACGGGGCCGCCGTCCCCTTCTCGTACGCCTCGGCGACGAGCCGGGCCGCGCGCGCCGCCGTCCGGTCCTCCTCGGCGTCCGGGCGAGGGCCGTAGCCGTCCTCGAAGTCGACGCGCAGGTCCTCGATGGGCTCGCGCTCCAGCTTGGCGCGCACGCGCGCGTAGACGGGTTCTGCGAGTTCGTCGGACAGACCGAGGACGGTGGCGAAGGAGGCTGCGTCCGGGGCGTGTGCGTCGAGGGCCGCGAGTGCCTGGTCGCCCCAGGAGCGGATGGTGTCGGAGGCGAAGGCGTCACC
Organism: Streptomyces sp. NBC_00461; assembly: GCF_036013935.1. Taxonomy (NCBI): domain Bacteria; kingdom Bacillati; phylum Actinomycetota; class Actinomycetes; order Kitasatosporales; family Streptomycetaceae; genus Streptomyces; species Streptomyces sp. NBC_00461. Next base: position 9,219,809 of record NZ_CP107902.1, on the reverse strand, counting down.
GGGGACGTAGACGGTGTGGACGGGCTGGCGGGTGCCGGGGTCCCCGGGGTAGCGGCGCTCCAACTCGGCGTCGACGGGGGCGAGGGAGGCGCTGATGTCCTCGCTGATCGCACCCGCGAGACTCGTCGCCACCTTCTCCTGCTGACCCTGACCCATCCCATCCTCCTGTTTTCCGCAGTACGGAATCAACAATCCGTAGAATGAAGTTATCGGTGGACCTTCCGGATGGTCAACACCATGTCCATGGGGAGCAAGGCCGTGATCTGGGCGTGTTCACGCTCATCTCACAGCGGGGTATGACACTTCCCTGCACATGGCCCGCCTCACGCACGACCCGCCCCACGCACGACTCGTCCGGCCGTCGCCACCGAAGGAGCCCCCGTGCCGTACCACCGCCGAGTCACCCGCCGTCTGGGTATGAAAGCTCTGTTGGCCGCGGCGGTCACCCTGCCACTCTCCAGCGCCGCGATCTCGACCTCGTCCGCTTCGTCGCGGTCGGTCTCGCCCGCCCCGTCCTTCCCGAGGCAGGCGCGCCGGGCGCCCCGTCTCGACGTCATGACCTTCAACCTGCGTTTCGCGAGCGCCACCGAACCCAACAGCTGGAGCGACCGCAGACCGGTGATGCGTGAACTGCTGCATCGCGCGCACCCTCAGGTCATCGGCACCCAGGAGGGCCTCTACCAGCAACTGCGCGACATCGACTCCGACCTCGGACCGGACTACGACTGGATCGGCACGGGGCGCGAGGGCGGCAGCCGCGACGAGTCCACGGCGATCTTCTACGACACCGGGCGCCTGGCCCCCGCCGAGCACTACACCTTCTGGCTCTCCGACACCCCGGAAGTCATCCGCTCGAACACCTGGGGCGCCGCCTTCCCCCGCATCGTCACCTGGGTCCGCTTCCGCGATCTCGCCGACGGCGGACGGGAGTTCTACGTCCTCAACACCCACTTCGACCACGCGAGCCAGTACGCGCGCGAGCGCAGCGCCTCCCTGATGACGCAGCGGATCGCGCAGCTCGACCGCTCGCTGCCGGTCGTGGTCACCGGCGACTTCAACGTCGCCGCGCACAGGAACCCGGTCTACGACACGCTCGTGGGGTCGGGCCTCGTCGACACCTGGGACGCGGCGGCGCGGCGCAGTGCCCAGTACGGGACCTTCCACGGCTACAAGGGACTCACGCCGGACGGCGACCGCATCGACTGGATCCTGACCACGCCAGGGGTGACGACGCACCGGGCGTCGATCAACACCTTCTCCGCGGACGGCCAGTTCCCGAGCGACCACCTGCCGGTGCAGGCGTCGATCGGTCTGGAATGAGCCGAGGCCCCCGCGACCGATCGTGCGGTCGCGGGGGCCTCGGACAGGCGTCTGGTGATCAGCCCTTGCGGGTCTTGATCTCCTCGGTGAGGGCGGGGACGACGTCGAAGAGGTCGCCGACGATGCCGTAGTCGACGAGGTCGAAGATCGGGGCCTCGGCGTCCTTGTTGACCGCCACGATCGTCTTCGAGGTCTGCATGCCGGCCCGGTGCTGGATGGCGCCGGAGATGCCGTTGGCGATGTACAGCTGCGGGGAGACGGACTTGCCGGTCTGGCCGACCTGGTTGGTGTGCGGGTACCAGCCGGCGTCCACCGCGGCCCGCGAGGCGCCCACGGCCGCACCCAGGGAGTCGGCGAGGGCCTCGATGATCGCGAAGTTCTCGGCGCCGTTGACACCGCGGCCGCCGGAGACCACGATCGCGGCCTCGGTCAGCTCCGGACGCCCGGTCGACTCACGCGGCGTACGCCCGGTGACCTTCGTACCGGTCGCCTGCTCCGAGAACGTGACGTCCAGCGCCTCGACGGTGCCGGCGGCCGGGGCGGCCTCGACCGCGGCGGAGTTGGGCTTGACGGTGATGACCGGGATGCCCTTGGCAATACGGGACTTGGTGGTGAAGGAGGCGGCGAACACCGACTGGGTGGCGACCGGGCCCTCGTCGCCGGCCTCCAGGTCGGTGGCGTCGGTGATGATGCCGGAGCCGATCCGCAGCGCCAGACGGGCGGCGATCTCCTTGCCCTCGGCGGAGGACGGCACCAGCACCGCGGTCGGCGACACCGCGCCGACGGCGGCCTGCAGCGCGTCGACCTTCGGCACGACCAGGTAGTCGGCGTACTCCGGCGCCTCGTGGGTGAGGACCTTGACCGCGCCGTGCTCGGCGAGCGCGGCGGCGGTACCGGCGGCGCCGTTGCCCAGCGCGAGGGCGACGGGCTCGCCGATGCGACGGGCCAGGGTCAGCAGCTCCAGAGTGGGCTTGCGGACGGCACCGTCCACGTGATCGACGTAGACGAGAACTTCAGCCATGGGATTGCTCTCCTGCGAAATTGCGAAGCTGAGGGGCGAGGGACGGTAAGGGAGGCGAGCCCCTAAGCAAGGGGGCTGCCGGACCCTTGGAGGGGGCTGCCAGGGCCCTTAGATGAACTTCTGGCTCGCGAGGAACTCGGCGAGCTGCTTGCCGCCCTCGCCCTCGTCCTTGACGATGGTGCCCGCGGTACGGGCCGGACGCTCGGTGGCGGTCTCGACCTTCGTCCAGGCGCCCGCCAGACCGACCTCGTCGGCGTCGATGTCCAGGTCGGACAGGTCCCAGGCCTGAACCGGCTTCTTCTTCGCCGCCATGATCCCCTTGAAGGACGGGTAGCGGGCCTCACCCGACTGGTCGGTCACCGACACCACCGCCGGCAGCGAGGCCTCCAGCTTCTCGGACGCCGCGTCCCCGTCCCGGCGGCCCGTCACCGTGCCGTCCGCCACCGCGACCTCGGACAGCAGGGTCACCTGCGGCACCCCCAGCCGCTCGGCGACCAGCGCGGGCACGATGCCCGCCGTGCCGTCGGTGGACGCCATGCCGGAGACCACCAGGTCGAAGCCGGCCTTCTCGATCGCCTTCGCCAGCACCAGCGAGGTGGCGATCGCGTCGCTGCCGTGCAGGTCCTCGTCCTCGACGTGGATCGCCTTGTCCGCACCCATCGACAGCGCCTTGCGCAGCGCGTCCTTGGCGTCCTCCGGACCCACCGTCAGGACAGTGACCTCCACGTCGTCATCGGAGTTCTCGGAGATCTGCAGCGCCTGCTCGACCGCGTACTCGTCCAGCTCGGAGAGCAGACCGTCCACATCGTCCCGGTCGACGGTCAGGTCATCGGCGAAGTGCCGGTCGCCAGTGGCGTCGGGCACGTACTTCACAGTGACAACGATCCTCAAGCTCACGCCGGCTCTCCTACTGCAATCGTCATTTCGGTGCTGCCTACTTTCAGGCAGCATAGGCGCCTCAAGCGGCCGATCCCGATCGGGGCGACCCACGCTCCGAGCGAAATATTACTCGCCAGTACACCCAGTTCTTTCCCGCTAAGCAAGCGCTTTGAACTGTGACCTTTGCAACGCAGCGTAATCGGAACTCGACCGCTTCGCAGAAGGAGCCGGCCGACGATCAGTCACGCAGGCCGTTGAACCGCCCCTGGTGGTACAGAAGCGGGCGGCCGTGACCCGTGGGATCCCCGAGCACGACCTCGGCGAGCACGATGCGCTGGTCGGCTGCGGGGACGCGGCCGACGACCCGGCAGACGAGCCAGGCCAGCACGTGGTCGAGGACGGGCACGCCTTCGGGTCCCTCGCGCCAGGCGGTGGGCGCACCGAACCGGTCGGCGCCGCTCCTGGCGAAGGTGGCCGCCAGGTCCTGCTGGTGTTCGCCGAGTATGTGGACGCCGATGTGGTCGGTCGCCGATATCGCCGGCCAGCTGGAGGCTCCGGTGCTGATGCCGAAGGAGAGCAGCGGGGGTTCGGCGGAGACCGAGGTGAGGGAGGTGGCGGTGAAGCCCACCGGGCCGGCGTCGCCTTGTGCGGTGATCACGGCGACTCCCGCGGCGTGCCGGCGGAAGACGGAGCGCAGCAGGTCGGGAGAGGCGAGCTGAGAGGTACGAGCGCCGAGGCCGGACGTGGCCGTCATGGAATTGTCCTTCTGCGAGGAGGGGCGAGCGGAGTCGTGGCTGCTCAACAGCTCGGACAGCGCGCACTCGCGGTGCGGGCGAGGTCGACGTGGACCCGCCCGAAGAGAAGGAGTTCCGGTGGCATACGGTCAGGTTGACGATAGGTGGTGCGCGCAGTCAAGTACGTTCCGGCATATGGGAGATGCCTCACCCCTGCGATCACAGCCGTCAAACCGCCTCGCCCAGCGCCGCGATGACATCGGCCTTGCGGGGCTGACCGGTGGCGCGTCGCACGACCCTGCCGTCGGCGTCGAGGACCAGCACCGTCGGGGTCTTGAGGATGTCGAGTTCGCGCACGAGGTCCAGGTGGTCCTCCGCGTCGATCTCGACGTGGCTCACGCCGGGGACCATTCCGGCCACCTCGCCGAGGAGGCGCCGGGTGGCCCGGCACGGCGCACAGAAGGCGCTGGAGAACTGCAGGAGCGTGGCACGCTCACCCAGTTCCTGGCCCAACTCGGCCGCCCCGAGCCGCTTTCCGCCGTCGCGCCCACGCACGCGCACCCTCCCGCTTCGCTGCCGATGCAGCACTCCATAGGCGCTCGCCACCAGGAGCACCACCGCGCACACCACAAGTCCGTTCATCACCTGCGCAAGCATTCACGAGACTGCAAAGATTCCCGACTCCCCAGATCATTTCCGTTGCGGAATGCTTGGTTCATGGACATCGATGTGAGAGGGCCCCGCTTCGGGGCTGCCGTGACGACCGCCGTCCTCGCGGTCGTGCTGATCACCGGGAGCGGCTGGCTGCTGGCCTGGCAGACGCTGGCGTTCGCGCTCGGCGCGGCGGGCGGGGTGGGCCGTTCGCCGTACGGCTGGCTGTTCCGCAAGGCCGTGCGGCCCCGGATCGGGCCGCCGACCGAGTTCGAGTCGCCGGAGCCGCCGCGGTTCGCACAGACGGTGGGCCTGCTCTTCGCGGGCGTGGGGCTGGTCGGTTACGCGCTGGGGCCGAGCTGGCTGGGACTCGCCGCGACCGGGGCCGCGCTCGCCGCCGCGTTCCTCAATGCCGCGTTCGGGTACTGCCTCGGATGCGAGATGTACCTGGTCGTGCGCCGCGTGACGGTCCGTACGGAGTAAAGGCGGAGAAAAGGTCCGAGGTCGAACTGGTGATGGACGTGACGAGGATCTCGCGGTTCTGCGGCACCAGGGCTGGCCACCCGTTCGTTCTTGGGGCACGATCTGCGCAATGCCGTAAACCTACGGCTGCGTAACTTCCCGCCGGGAGAACCCATCCAGGCAGAGAGAAGGGTCCACCCCGTCCATGGCTGAGCTTGTCTACCGTCCCGTCGTGGGTCTCGCCCAAACGCTGTTCAAGGCCTGGGACCTCAAGATCGACTGCAAGGGATCGGAGAACATTCCGCGCTCGGGCGGCGCCGTGCTGGTGAGCAATCACATCAGCTACCTGGACTTCATCTTCGACGGTCTGGCCGCCCTGCCGCAGAAGCGCCTGGTGCGCTTCATGGCGAAGGAGTCGGTGTTCCGGCACAAGATCTCCGGTCCGTTGATGCGCGGGATGAAGCACATCCCGGTGGACCGCAAGCAGGGTGAGACGGCGTACCAGCACGCGCTGCAGTCGCTGCGCTCCGGCGAGATCGTCGGCGTCTTCCCCGAGGCGACCATCTCGCAGTCCTTCACCCTGAAGAGCTTCAAGTCGGGTGCCGCGCGCATGGCCCAGGAGGCCGGCGTCCCGCTCATCCCGATGGCTCTGTGGGGTACTCAGCGCCTGTGGACCAAGGGCCACCCGAAGAACTTCAAGCGCAGCCACACCCCGATCACCATCCGGGTCGGCGAGCCGGTCGAGGCGCCCCAGGACCAGTACGCGGGTGCCATCACACGGCGGCTGCGCGAGCGCGTCCAGGAGCTCCTGGAGGCCGCGCAGCGCGCCTACCCCGTACGACCCAAGGGCCCGAACGACACCTGGTGGATGCCCGCCCATCTCGGTGGCACCGCGCCGACCCCCGAAGAGGTGAAGGCGTCCGAGGCTCGCTGAATCGTCACTCCGGGGCGTGGACGGTGATCCGTGCCCCGGGGCTGAACTTCTCCAGCAGCTCAGCGAGTTCGGCCCCCGCCTGCTGCACCTCGGTGACGGGCATCGGTGCCAGGCCCTCCAGCAGGAAGATGCCCGAGACGGTCTCCTCGGTGAGGCGGGTGCGGGGGCCCTGGCGCCAGTTCCAGCGTCGGCAGGTCACGCCCGCGTCGTCACGCCAGATCACCTCGCCGGCGTCGGGGTGTTCGACGACCTCCTCGCCACCGGCCACGGTCACGAAGTCCTCGTCGCCGACGGCCCGTACGAGCCGCATGCCACCCTCGATGCGGTCGATGTCCTCGCCTCCGACAGGGATCAGGTGGGCGACGCTGACGGCGTTGTAGAGGTCGACGAGCAGGTTGATGCGGGGCAGGCCGCTGTCCGTCAGCGCCCTCTTCGCCAGCGCCTCGGCCGAGTTGCGGGTGCGCGAGGGCTTGGAGCCGAACGCCGTGTACACCTCGCGCCAGGCCGCCATGTACGGGTCCTCGTGCGGGGCACGCCCGTCGAGGCGTACGGCCAGACGGCGGGCCGCGTCGTCGAGCAGGGCCGAACCGGCTTCCGTGCTGGGGCCGTTGACCAGGCCGTGCGCCTCGATCGCCAGGTGGGTGAAGCCGGGTGCCAGGGCGCGCACCTCGTCGGAAACGGTCAGGGAGAGAGTCATCGCCTTGCCTCAGAGTGTTGTGGGGAGCGTCTTCCAGAGGTGCGGCCGGTCGCGGGCGGCTCGGAGAACGCTCAACACGGTCGGGTGCGGTTCAGCATACAGGACTGGATAGTCCATCTCATTGGACTCAGGGTCGGGAGTGAAGGCCAGCAGCTCGCCTTCGAGGGAGAACTGGGCGTCCACGCCCGGTTTGTTTCCGCGCGGGTCCTGTCGATGCCAGGCGCCGTTGAACCGCACGGCGACCAGGCCGTGCACCACGTCGAACCGCTGGTAGCACAGCGCGGTCGGGATGTCCTCGGCCCGCAGCAGGGCCGCCAGCGCGTGCGCCTTGGCGTAACAGATGCCCGTGCCCTGCTCCAGGACGTCGGAGGCACGCCAGGTGACGCGCGGGTCACCGGAATCCTGTGAGTGCGGGATCGTGTCGCGCACGAACTCGAACGCCAGCCGCGCATAGGCATACGAGTCCACGGCCTTCCTTGCGAGACGCGCAGCCGTCTCCCGGACCCGTGGGTGGTCATGGTCGATGACCTCGTCAGCGGCCAAGTACGCGGACAGATCAGGGTTGTTCTGGATCAGCTCCATGCCCACAGAGCATAGGAATGCGATCACCCGACAGTCAATGACTTTTCGAGTGACCGCATACCTATGCAGCGTCGGGGATCGTGGCTACCGCGCCATCTCTTCCTTCAGCGCCGCGACGAACGAGTCCACGTCCTCCTCGGTCGTGTCGAAGGCGCACATCCAGCGCACGACTCCCTCGGCCTCGTCCCAGAAGTAGAACCTGAACCGCTTCTGCAGGCGCTCGCTCACGTCGTGCGGGAGCTTGGCGAACACCCCGTTGGCCTGCACCGGATAGAGGATCTCCACCCCGTGCACGGCGCGCACGCCCTCGGCCAGCCGCTGGGCCATCTCGTTGGAGTGGCGGGCGTTGCGCAGCCACAGGTCCTTGGCGAGCAGGGCCTCCAACTGCACCGACACGAAACGCATCTTGGAGGCGAGCTGCATGGACAGCTTGCGCAGGTGTTTCATATGGCTGACGGCGTCCTGGTTGATGACGACGACCGCCTCGCCGAACAGCGCGCCGTTCTTCGTCCCGCCGAGGGAGAGGATGTCGACGCCGACCGCGTTGGTGAACGTCCGCATCGGGACGTTCAGCGAGGCGGCCGCGTTGGCTATGCGGGAGCCGTCCAGGTGGACCTTCATGCCGTGCGCGTGGGCGTGCTCGCAGATCGCGCGGATCTCGTCCGGCGTGTAGAGCGTGCCGAGCTCGGTGCTCTGGGTGATCGAAACGACCTGCGGCATCGCACGGTGCTCGTCGTCCCAGCCGTACGCCTGCCTGTCGATCAGCTCGGGGGTGAGCTTGCCGTCGGGCGTGGGCACCGTGAGCAGCTTCAGGCCGCCCATGCGCTCGGGTGCGCCGCCCTCGTCGACGTTGATGTGCGCGCTCTCGGCGCAGATCACCGCGCCCCAGCGGTCGGTGACCGCCTGGAGCGCGACGACGTTCGCGCCGGTGCCGTTGAAGACCGGGAAGGCCTCCGCCGTCGGGCCGAAGTGGCTGCGGACGATGCTCTGGAGGTTCTCGGTGTAGTCGTCCTCGCCGTACGCGACCTGGTGCCCGCCGTTGGCCAGGGCCAGGGCGGCGAGCACCTCCGGGTGGGCCCCGGCGTAGTTGTCGCTGGCGAAGCCGCGGACCTCCGGGTCGTGATGACGACGCGCGTCGGTCTTCGGGGGGTTCACGGCTTCTCGGTCAGCCACAGACGCTTTCCGTTCACTTCGGCGGCGGACTTGCTCCAGACGTCGACGATGGCCTCGGCGAGGTCCGTGACGTCCGTGAAGCCCGCGAACTTCGCGTTGGGGCGATCGGCGCGCATCGCGTCGTGCACCAACGCCTTCACCACCAGGATCGCAGCCGCCGACGTCGGCCCCTCGGCGCCCCCGGCCTTGCGGAAGTAGTCGGCCATGGCCAGAGTCCACGCCTCGGACGCGGCCTTGGCGGCGGCGTACGCGGCGTTGCCCGCGGTGGGGTTGGTCGCACCCGCGGCGCTGATCAGGACGTACCGTCCGCGCTCGCTGCGCTGCAGCGCCTCGGAGAAGGCGAGGGAGGTGTGCTGCACGGTGCGGATGAGCAGCAGCTCCAGGAAGTCCCAGTCGTCCAGGCTCGTCTTGATGAAGGTCTCACTGCCGCGCCAGCCGCCCACGAGGTGGACGAGGCCGTCGACGCGGCCGAACTCCTTCTCGATGTGCGTGGCCCACTCCTGGGTGGACTCCAGGTCCAGCAGGTCCACGGGCTCGCCGGTGACGGTGGCGCCGCCCGACGCGTAGCGGGCCGCGTCCACCGCCTCCGCGAGCCGCTCGGGGTCGTTGTCGGCGGCGACGACGGTCGCCCCTGCTTCGGCCAGCCGTAGCAGCGCCGCCCGGCCGGCGGGTCCGCCCGCGCCGGCCACCGCGATCACCGCACCGCTGAGAGCTCCGTTCCCCGCCATGGTCTTCGCCTCCTGAGCAGTGTTCCTGGTGGTGCGGTCGCTCACGCGGCCACCCGCTCGGCGCTCTCCGCGGTGATCCCCTTGGTGGAGGCGATCACGTTCTTCAGCTTCTTGGAAAGGGCCTCATAGAACATGCTCAGCGGAAACTCGTCCGGAAGCACGTCATCGACGAGCTTCCGCGGCGGCTGGCTCAGGTCGAGGGCGTCCGGACCCTTGGCCCAGCGGGAGCCGGGATGCGGGGCGACATAGCTGGAGACCAGCTCGTATCCGGCGAACCAGTGGACGAGCTTGGGGCGGTCGATGCCGTCGCGGTAGAGCTTCTCGATCTCGGCGCACAGCTGGTTGGTGACCTGCGGGGCGCGCTGCCAGTCGATGAACAGCTTGTTGTCCGTCCAGCGGATCACGTCGTGCTTGTGCAGGTAGGCGAAGAGCAGCTGACCACCGAGGCCGTCGTAGTTGCGCACGCGCTCACCGGTGACCGGGAAGCGGAACATGCGGTCGAAGAGGACCGCGTACTGCACGTCACGGGCCTGCGGGACGCCGTCGGCCTCCAGTTTCACGGCCTCCCTGAAGGCCGTGAGGTCGCAGCGCAGCTCCTCCAGGCCGTACATCCAGAACGGCTGGCGCTGCTTGATCATGAACGGGTCGAAGGGCAGGTCGCCGTGGCTGTGCGTGCGGTCGTGGACCATGTCCCACAGGACGAAGGCCTCCTCGCAGCGCGTCTGGTCGTGGACCATGGCGGCGACGTCCTCGGGCAGCTCGACGCCCAGGATGCCGACGGCGGCCTCGGTGACCCGGCGGAAGCGGGCGGCCTCTCGGTCGCAGAAGATGCCACCCCAGGAGAAGCGTTCCGGCGCCTCGCGCACGGCGATGGTCTCCGGGAAGAGCACGGCGGAGTTGGTGTCGTAGCCGGCCGTGAAGTCCTCGAACTTGATGCCGCAGAACAGCGGGTTGTCGTAGCGGCTGCGCTCCAGCTCGGCCAGCCACTGGGGCCAGACCATGCGCAGCACTACCGCTTCGAGGTTGCGGTCGGGGTTGCCGTTCTGCGTGTACATCGGGAAGACGACCAGGTGCTGGAGGCCGTCCGCGCGGTTGGCGGCGGGCTGGAAGGCCAGCAGCGAGTCGAGGAAGTCGGGCACCTCGAAGCCGCCCTCGGCCCACCGGCGCAGGTCCTTGACCAGGGCCTCGTGGTAGGCGCGGTCGTGCGGGAGCAGCGGGGAGAGCTCCTCGACCGCCTCCACGACACGCCCGACGGCCGCCTCGGCGTCCGCGCGCTCGGGGGCGCCCTCTGCCGTGAGGTCGATCGACCCGTCCTTGGACTGCCATGGCCGGATCCGCTCCACGGCATCCTTGAGCACGGCCCATGCCGGGTGCTCCACCACCCTGGTCACGGGAGGAGTCCAGCCCCCCGAAGCCGTCTGCACAAGAATTTCCGTCATATCCCATCCTCCACAGGAGAACCTCGCGTAAGGAGACCGTATACATACGAGCTTCCTCCCAGCAAGAGGAGTCTCGGGAGATTATCCTGCGCACCCCCGGTGGTCACCGAACTTTTTCCTGCCGGAAACAGATCCGGCGGGCATTTGGATACCGCGCGGCTACCCTGGGACCGGACCGCCGAAACAAGCCAGGGGTCAATCCCGGGAGGACTCGCCCACGCGAGGGTGACCGCCCTCACGGGTACGGGCCAGGTCCGCCCCTCGCGACACCCCAATCCCCCGTGTACGCGCGGGTTCATCGCCGGGCCGGGCCGTTAGGCTGCGGCTCTGTCCGCGTGACCGTCCGCTCAGGTCGCGCGCGGAGCCGAGCCGCCGTCGACGGAAGCGAGTTGAACCTTGAACTTCCTTACCATCGGTCATCGCGGAGTCATGGGTACCGAACCCGAGAACACCCTCCGTTCCTTCGTCGCCGCCCAGCAGGCCGGGCTCGACGTGATCGAACTCGATCTGCATCTGAGCAAGGACGGCGCCCTCGTCGTCATGCACGACACCGACGTGGACCGCACGACCGACGGCACCGGCCCGATCGCCGAGAAGACCCTCTCCGAGCTGCGCGCCCTGGACGCGGGCCGCGGGGAGCACGTGCCCGTCTTCGAGGAGGTCCTCGAAGCCGTACGGTCGCCTCTCCAGGCCGAGATCAAGGACATCGCGGCGGCCCGGGCGCTGGCCGAGGTCATGCTGAAACGGGACCTGGTCTCCCGGGTCGAGGTGTCCTCGTTCCACGACGAGGCGATCGCCGAGATCAACCGGCTGGTGCCGGGCGTGCGGACCGCGCTGATCGGCAGCCGCTACGGCACCGACATCGTGGACCGCGCAGTGGAGGCCGGTGCCGCGACCGTCTGCCTCAACATCCGCCGCCTCACCCTGGAGGTCGTGGAGCGGGCCCGCAAGGCGGACCTGAGGATCATCGGCTGGGTGGTGAACACGCAGGACCATCTGCGGCTCGTACGGGCCCTGCAGCTGGACGGCGCGACCACCGACTACCCGGAGATCAAACGCACCGCCCGCTTCACCGCGTGAACGTCACGCCAGCTCCTTGACCAGCAGCTCGAACTGCAGGTCGTCGCGCTGCGGAACGCCGAAGCGCTCGTCGCCGTACGGGAACGGGGTCATCCGGCCCGTACGGCGGTAGCCGCGGCGCTCGTACCAGGCGATGAGGTCGTTGCGTACGGAGATCACGGTCATGTGCATCTCGCGCACGCCCCAGGTCTCGCGCGCCGCGCGCTCCGCCTCCGTGATGATCACCTTGCCGAGGCCGGCGCCCTGCAGCTGCGGGCTGACGGCGAACATTCCGAAGTAGGCGTGGTCACCGCGGTGTTCGAGCTGGCAGCAGGCGACCACGGCGCCGTTTCGTTCGACCGTCAGCAGTCGGCTGTCGTGCGACTTGATGACGTCGCGGACACCCTCCGGGTCGGTGCGCTGCCCCTGGAGGATGTCCGCCTCGGTGGTCCACCCGGCCCGGCTGGAGTCCCCTCGGTAGGCCGACTCGATCAGCGCGACCAGGGCGTCCACGTCGGCATCGGTGGCGTCGCGGAAGGTCAGGTCGGTGGCGGCGGTTTCCATGGGCGTCACTCCGAAATCTGGGCGCGGCTCGGGCTCGGACGAGGGTAACCCTGTCGGGGCACTAGGCTCCGGTGCATGGTGCACGTTCTCAGCAGCCGGACGCTTCTCCATCCCACCGATCCCGCGCGCTCACGCCGCTTCTACGGTGAACAGCTCGGCCTCGCCGTCCACCGCGAGTTCGGCACGGGACCTGAGCGCGGCACCGTCTACTTCCTGGGCGGCGGTTTCCTGGAGGTCTCCGGCAGGTCCGAGACCCCGCCCTCCCCGGCCGTGCAGTTGTGGCTGCAGGTCGAGGACGTGGCGGCGGCGCACGAGGAACTGCGCGCCGCCGGGGTCGAGATCGTGCGGGCGCCGGTGAAGGAGCCGTGGGGCCTGATCGAGATGTGGATCGCGGACCCGGACGGGACCCGGATCGTGCTGGTGGAGGTGCCAGCGGACCATCCGATGCGGTACCGGCCGGGGATCTGAGGTCAGTCCGGGCGGTGCTCCCAGCGGCGGTCCGTGCGGGTCAGTTCGCGGAAACCGGCGCTCAGCAGCAGGTCGATCGCCGCCTTGTCACCGGACTGCTCGTAGGCGAGGAGGCGGTCCACTCCACACAGGCGCAGCCACCCGGCGGCCTCGGCGAGCAGCCGTTGCGTCAGGCCCTCGCCGTGCCGGGCCGGGTCGACGTGCAGGTTGCCGATGTCGGCGAGGCCGGCCGCGCGTGCGTGGCGCTCGGGGCGGGCCAAGGAGGTCTCGATCTCGATGAAGCCGAGGGCGCGGGTGTCGGCGTAGGCCGTGAAGCGGGTGCCGCACTCTCCCAGCGTGCGCTCGGTCGTCGTGCCCGGCCGGGGTTCGGACGCCGGCAGGTCGGCCACCCGCGCCAGCAGGATGACCTCCGTGTCGCCGACGTGCCGGAAGCCGAAGCGTCCGTAGAGGGCGCGGATGTGCGGCCAGTTGCGCGGCAGGCCGTATACGACCGGGGCCGGTATGGCGCCGTCGGCGTACCGGACGCGTACGTTCCAGCGGGCGAGCTGGGCCAGGCACGCGGCCATCAGCTGGTCGGCGGCGGCCTCGGAGTCGGGCCGGAGGGACGCCGGCGGACGGCAGACGAACCAGCCGATCTCGCCGGCGTCCCGGTAGTTCTCCCCGACCTCGTCGCCGGGGCGGTAGCGCAGCAGATGGGCGGCGGCCACGACGTGCCGGCGCTGTTCGGCGACGAGCGTCACGCGCTCGGCCACCCATGGGTCGGTGACGAACTCGCCGGGCCGGCGCTCCAGATCGCTGAGGACGGTGTTCACCGAGACGGAGACGCCGGGGACGACGGCGGCGACGTGCGCGTTGACCAGATCGGTGAGCTGGTCGCGGTCGTCGCGGCGGAAGGGGCGCACCGTGAGTGCGGACATGCGAAACCTCCGGAGCGGATGCGCGGATACGGGGATCCGTGCGGACACGTGAGCTGGAGGCCGCCAACCGGTGCGGTACGGGGCGAGGGTACGTCCCTGACGGCGCCGTGTGCGAGGGGGTTTTCGCCGGATGGCCGCGGTCCGCGCCCGGGACTAGCGTGCTGGAGGGGGCTGTCCCGCATTCCCTCCGGAGGAACGTCATGAAGCTCGACAAGCCGGTGACCGGCGGGCCCTGCTGGACCGAGCTGGGCACCAGTGACGTGGCGGCGGCCAAGCGGTTCTACGCGGAGCTGTTCGGCTGGCGCCACGAGACGGACCCGCGTCAGGAGGCGGGCGGGTACACGGTCGCGCACCTCGGGGACGCGGCGGTCGCCGCGCTGACCCCGCTCTTCCAGGAGTCGCAGCCTGTCGCGTGGAACGTGTCGTTCGCGGTGGCCGACGCGGACTCCGCCGCCGAGCGGGTGACGGCGGCCGGCGGGACGGTCCTGCTCGGTCCGATGGACGTCCTCGACGTGGGCCGTTTCACCGTGGCGCTCGATCCGGCGGGTGCGGCCTTCCAGATGTGGCAGGCGCGGGCCTTCCCGGGCGCCGGGCTGTTCAACGCGCCCGGCTCCCTGGGCTGGGTGGAGCTGCTGACCCGGGCGCCCGAGCGGTGCCTGAGCTTCTACACCACGGTGTTCGGCTGGAGCGTCGACGCCTCGCAGCACTACACGCAGTGGGGCATCGACGGCGCGGACTTCGGCGGGATGGCGCGCATGGACGACAAGTTCCCGCCCGAGGTGCCGCCGCACTGGCTGCCGTACTTCGCGGTGGCGGACGTGGACGCCACCGCGGCCACGGCGACCGGGGCGGGCGGCACCGTCCTCATGGAGCCCACCGCCGTACCGGACGGGCCGCGGATCGCGGTGCTGCGGGACCCGCAGCAGGCGGTGTTCGGCGTATACCTGCCGCGCGACGAACAGTGATCAGTGCCGGGGCCTGCTTCCGGACGTGAACTCCGCGCTCAGGCCCGTGCTTCGAGTACGGCGAGGTCGCGCTCGGCGTACAGGCGGTGCTGCCACTCCTCGTTGAGGACGACGAGCAGGCACTCCCGGACGGGGAACGTCTCGCCCTCACCGGGCCAGCCGGGACCGACGAGGGGCGCGGTCCGCCCCCCGAGCTGCTCGTCGGTGAGGGGGTCGACGGCCCGCCGTACGAGGGCCATCGCGTCATGGCGCAGGGTGAGCGCCTCCTTGAGCGAGGGCCGGGCATCGCGGTCCCAGGGCACGCCCTCGCGCCGGTCCATCTGGTCCCAGGGCAGCGAGAGCGGGTGCCAGGGGGTCGGGTCGCCGAGGATGCACCGGCCGACCCAGGACTCCCCGGCGAACGCGAGGTGGCGCAGTGTCTGGATGAACGACCACTCGCCGTCCACCGATGCGTGCAGCAGCTCCGGCGCGAGCTTGCGGGCTCGGTCGACGGTGGCTGCCCACAGGCGTTCGTTGAGGTCCCAGGCCTCGCGGAACCCCTCGGCGGTGGCCGGCCGGAACTTCGGCCGGTCGGGGTGCCGCCGGTCGAGCTCGGCCTCCACCAGGGGCGCGACGTCCACGCCGTTGATGACGAGGTGGTGGATCTCGCCGTCGATGGTGGTGTCGACGATCTCCACACCTCGCATCACCACCTGATGGAGCGCGGAGTGCAGAATCCGCGCCCGGTTGAGGCTCACGCCGCTGAAGCGCGTGCCCGACATGTCCGCTCGCTGGAACTCGCCGTCCGCGAGGTCCCGGAAGTCGTTCGCCATGCCCGACACGATAGGACTCCCCTCAGACAAGCGGGGTCACGCTCACCCGGTCGATGACCGGGGCGTACGCCGAGCGTTGGCCGTACTGGTTGTGGGTGCGGCCGTCGAAGTCGGGAAGTTCGTCGGCGGTGAAGGTGATCGTGTTGGGGCCCCGGTCCAGGGTGACGGGGACGGAGAGGTTCCAGAAGTTGTTGAAGTGGAAGGTGGTGGGGAACAGGACCCGGTGCGGGGCGGCCCGGTTGACGGAGATGTCCGCGTGGCGGCAGACCGGGTCGGGGTTGTAGTGGGTGGCGGGTGCCTGCTCGCCGTTGGAGTAGCGGATCGTGAGCGCGTGCCGTCCGGCGCGCTCGGCCGTGAGTGTCAGGGTGAGCGCGTTGCCGGGCCCGGCGCCGATGCCGTCGACCGCCTTGCCGCCGGTGGCGTACGGGAGTCCCGTCACGTGTGCGGTGCCGGTCAGGACGCCTTCCTCGGCGGCGCTCACGTGCACGGGCAGCAGTCCGCGGGACGCGCCGACACGCAGCCGGTCCACCACCAGCAGATCCGACGTCCCGGTGACCGTGACCTTGTTGATTCCGCCGGCCAGGAAGAGCGGGACGGGGCCTCGCCGGACGCGGCCGAGGTCCTCGCCGTTGACCGTGAGCAGGCCCTCGCCGGGGCCCAGCAGGTCCACGGTGACCGTCGCCTCGCCGTCGTCGGCGGCGTGCGCCCAGAAGGTGACGGTGCCGCCGCGGGGGGCCACCGCGACACCGGGGCCGGAGGCGCCGACGTGGGCGTAGCTGATCCGGGCGCCCTCGCCGAGCGCCGCGTACTCGGCGTCGTACACGGCCTCCTGCTCGTCCCGCAGAACGAGGTCCAGCTTGTCGACGACCGCGTCGCCCTTGGTCGTGCCGAGGTCGGGGTCCTGTGCGGCGAGGGTGATCCGGTGCGCTCCTGCGGTCAGTTCGGCCTCGATGTCGGTGTGGCCCCACACCGCCCACTTGTAGCCGAGCGGCAGCCGCAGTTCGCGTGGGTCTTCTCCGTCGACGCGCAGGAAGACGTTGGTGGGGCCGTTCTCGCGCACCAGGTCGGCGAGGTTGTGGGAGTTGGCGAAGACCCGGATGTCGTACGTCCCGTCCTGCGGGACCTCGACGTCGAAGGTGAGCGTCCCGTCGGAGCCGGTGCGCAGTCCGCCCACGTGATGGCCGCCGGAGGTGGCGAACCTGTCGACGGCGGAGGGGGATCCTTCGGGACCGTTCCTGGAGTAGCCGCCTCCCGTGTAGGTCGCGTTCTCGGCCTCGTATGTCCGCCGCCAGGTCACCGACGGCGGCTGCGGCGTGGCCCCGTTGCCGCCCGGCGCCAGGATCAGCTGGTAGGCCGACATCTCGTCGAGGCCGGTCAGGGGCAGCGTCACGCGGCCGTCCACCACGGGCAGTTCGAGGTCCCGAAGCCGCAGCGGCTGGGCGCTCGCGCCGACCTGCCCGGTCCAGGGGATCTCCTGCAGCCGCAGGTGGACCCTCGCGCCGAAGACCTCCGCGTCGACGCCCGTGAGGACCAGGTTCGCACCGCCGCTCGCACCGCCGAACAGCACACGCGCCTGCCGCTTGGCCCGGTCGAGTGAGGCGACGCCCTGCAGTGTGTACTGCACGTTGGCGTGTGGCGCCGTCACCCGGACGGTGTTCCCGGACAGCTGCCCGTACGCGTTGAACAGCCACCACTGGCCGTTGCCCTTGCCCGCCTCCACCGCCGAGTCGTTGAGGTTGCCGGCGATGTTCCAGTACGCCATGTCGGCGTCGACCTTGGACTCCTCGATCGCGGCGATCCACTGGATCATCTGCCCGGGAACGGACAGGTGGTAGTTGTGCGCGTACTCGTTGAGGTTGACGGGCAGCGGGCCGATGCCCAACTCCCGTTCCAGGTCACGGTACTTGGCGACGTTGGTGCGGACCTCGTCCGGCGAGGACAGCTCGTGCCAGGTGATCACGTCGGGGAGGACGCCGTGATCGCGGGCGAACTCGAGGAAGCCGCGCACCTCGGGGTACAGGACGCAGGTGTTGGGGCCGGCTATGCGCGCCTCGGGGTCGAGGCCCTTGATGAGGTGGTACGCCTGCTGCCAGGCCGCGAAGTAGGGGCCCGGCTCGGTGTGCCAGGAGACGCCGTCGTAGCTCCACTCCCCCGTGCCGAACATGTTGCCCTCGGGCTCGTTGAACGGCACGTACACGACATGGGACTTGAGGGCGCCCAGGGTCTGCACCTGCTCGACCTGGCGGCGGATGCTCTCCAGGTAGGCCGCGAGCCGCTCCTCGCCCGTGGCGCCCGGCCACTCGTAGGGGAAACCACGGTGGATGTCGCTGTGGTAGACGTACACGTCCCTGCCGCCCGAGGTGACGAACGCCGGGAGGATCTCCAGCGCGTCGGCGCCGGGATGCTGGATGCCGTCCTGGGCCTTGGTGGAGACCGTGCGGACGTACATGCCCTCGACGACGGCGCGGCTCGGTACACCGTCGCCGTACAGGCCGTAGAGCGTGCCGGCGGCTCCGCCGTGGAAGGGGCCCGTCTCCGTGCCCAGGTCGACGGTGAGCGTTTCGGCTGCCACGGCATCCCTCGCTGATCGCTGGTTCGACATCTCGTACGTCAGCCGGTGTTCCGAACCGACCCGGTCGAACGTAGGAGTCGACGTCGATCACGTCAACGGGCGACCGCGGTTCGAACGTTCCGGTATCCGCCGCTCAGGCGCGCAGGCTGCCGCGCCGGCCCTCCAGCCGGCCGAGCAACTCCCCGAGCAGGCCGGCGAGTTCGTCCTGTCCCTGCGGGTCGAGCACAGACAGTACGGAGGTCTCGTAGGCGAGCTGCTCGGGCAGGAGCCCGTCGACCAGGGCGCTGCCGGCGTCGGTGAGGCGGACGTGGGCGACGCGGCGGTCGCGGGCGTCACCGCGGCGCTCGACCAGGCCGCGCTCCGTGAGCTGCTTGAGGCGCTTGGTGACGGCGGCGCCGGAGGAGTACGTCTCGCGGGCCAGCTCGCTGGGGGTCAGCTCGTGGCCAGTACGGCGCAGGGCGCCGAGCAGGTCGAACTCGGGGCGGCTCAGGCCCGTCCGGCGCAGCGGGCCGCCCTCGGCCTGCTGGAGGAGGGCGGCGCAGCGGTTGATGCGGCCGATGATCTCCATGGGGCCGGTGTCGAGGTCGGGGTGGACGGCCCGCCACTGCCGCACGACCGCGGAGACGGTGTCGTCGCCCCTGGTCGCGCCCGCCTGCCGTCCGTTCGGTGCCATCATGGCCGTACGTCCTCCGTCCTCGCGCTCCGGCGCGGCCCGTCGTGCCGCACCGTCGCCGCGAGCGTACGGTGTCCGGCCTGCTCGGCGCGCACGACCCGCTCCTGGGGCAGGGCACGCTGCCACCACTCGCCGGACGCGGCGTCGACGGTGGCGCGCAGGTCGGCCAGGGCGGCGGCGAGCGAGCGGCGGGCGGCTTGCAGGGCCACGGGGGCGGGGGCGGACTCGGCCAGCAGGCGGGCGGTGTGCTCGCGGGAGCGCTCGACGGCGGCCAGGGCGTGCTCGACTCGGTCGCCGGCGCGGCGGTTGGTGACGGCGACGGCCGCGACGAGGCCGACCAGTGCGCCGACGACGGTGTCCACGGCGCGCTCGGTGATCAGCCGCCCCGGCTCCTGGAACCCGGTGAACTCGGTGATGAGCAGGGCCATCGGGGTCACACAGACGGTGCCGAGCCAGTAGTTGCGGCCGATCAGCGCCTCGGCACCGAAGTTGAAGGCGAGGCAGCACAGCACGAGGGCCGTCTGGCCGAGGTGCGCGAGCGGGGCCACGGCGGCGAAGAGCAGGACGCCGAGGAGGTTGCCGACGACTCGCTGGACGCCCCGGCTCCAGGTGAGGACGAGATTGGCCTGGTAGAGGGAGGCCGCGGTGACCAGGGCCCAGTAGGGGCGGCCGACGCCGAGGGCCAGGGAGGCGTAGCCGGCGAGGGCGCAGCCCAGCGCGGTGCGGACGGCGATCGGGGTGAGCGGGCCGAGGCGCTGCCACAACGGGCGGGGCGGGACGGCGAGTTCGGCGTCCACGCCGAGGAGCTCGTCGGTGGCCACCGGGTCGTGGACGACCGGGACGGGCCTGGTGCCGGTCAACTCGCGTGCCCAGGTGCGCAGTTGCTCCGGGTCGGTGTCGGCGGGTGCGGCGAGGGCGACTTCGGCGCGGACGACGAGGCGTTCGAGGGCGCGCCGGGTGCGGGAGCCGCGCGCGGCCAGGAGCGACTGCCAGGCGGCCTGGACGGCGGCGGCCGCCATGGCGCGGCTGCCCGAGTGGCCTTCGCCCGTGCCCCGCGTGTCGGCGCACGCGGCCGCGGCGTTCAGGGCGCCCGCGGTGGCCCGGCGCTCCGGGCCGTGCGGGCGCAGCAGGCCGGGGGCCATGCCGACGAGCCAGGCCCAGCCGCCCGCCGCCAGAGCCAGCGCGAGGTGGCCGGGGACCTGGCCGAGGGTCTGCGGGGCGAAGAGGGAGGCGGACGTGATGAAGGTCAGGACCACATTGCCGGGCGGACCGATACGGGTCGCGTCGCACAGCGCCTTCTGCAGCGCGGCCAGCAGGGCGCCGACGGTGACGAGCACGACGGCACTGCCGGTGAGCGAGGCGGTGACCAGGGAGACGGCGAGGCCGCCCACCATGCCGAGGACCACCCAGGCGAGGACCTGGGCCCGGGCGGCGTAGGGGCGGTTGTGGGCGTACAGCGCGCACAGCGACCCCGCCATGGTGTACAGCGCCAGGTCGAGCCGGCCGAGGGCCAGCAGCGTCAGATTGGGCGGAGCGACCGAGGCGACCACGCTCAGGGCGGGCTTGAACCAGATGTCAGCGGGCCGGCCGAGACGCAGCACGCCGGACAGGGGGAGGCGGCGGCCGCGCGGGGTGGTGGGAGTGGGAGTAGTGGTCGCAGGGGTCATGTGACATAACCTTAGCAGGTGTTTTACTAGTAAAGGAAATCTCGCGCACCAGTCCCCATCTCCCCTCACCTGCCCTCACCTGCCGTGCTCCCTCGAACGCTCCCCGTGCACCCCCTTGCGCTTGCGTGCGCGCCGCGTCGTGCGGGCAACCACCGACTGTCGACACCGTCGAGCGGGGAGGTGCGCGTGCACGGACCGGCTTCGCCCGGCTGGCTGCTGGTCGCGCTGTGCGCGGCGACCGGGGCCTACTGTCTGCTGCGGATGCGCAGCACGGTCGAGGAGCAGCGCCGGGCCGCGGGCGGCGAGGCGCTGATGGGCTTCGGCATGGCCGCCATGGCCGTTCCGGCGGCGGCCTTCAGCCCGCCACCGTGGACCTGGCCCGGCTACGCGGCCGTCTTCGGCGCCGCCGCGCTGCGCGCCCTGTGGACGGCGCGGACGAGCGCGCACCATCTGCACCACCTGGTGGGCGCCTCGGCCATGGTCTACATGGCGCTCGCGATGGCGGCCGCTCCTGGACACCATGCCGGGCACGGAGGTTCGTCCGGAGTCCCCCTGGTGACGGGGATGCTACTGCTCTACTTCATGGGGTACGTGCTGTTGTCGGGAGTCCGGCTGATACCTGTCACCGCGGGCGGCGGCGGCACGAGGGGCTGGGGCGACCGGCCGGAGTTGGCGCGGGCCTGCCGGCTGTCGATGGGGATCGCGATGGTGGCGATGCTGATCACGCTATGAACCGCCGTGCCCCGCTCGCGCTATGAACCGCCGTGTCCCGCTCCTTCTCTGAGCCGCCGTGTCCCGCACGCAGCCGTTGTTTGCGTCACTTTGCCCGGCAGCCCCTGCCCCGGGCGCGCGTGGACTCATAGGGTGATCGCCATGATGGTCCCCGCGGCACTGTTGCTGCTCGGCGCGCTGACCGCCGTCGTCGCCCCACGGCTGCTCGCCCGGGCCGACTGGGCGGACCGTGAACCGGTGGTCGCGCTGTGGGTGTGGCAGTGCGTGGTGGCGGCCGTACTCATGTGCTGTGCCCTGTCGATGACGTTGAGCGCGGCGGACGCGTGGCAGGCGGTGCGCGGCCATGTGTTCGCCTCGGCGCCGCACACGGTCGTGGACGCCTACGCGCTCGGTGCGACCGGCCCGTGGGCGGCGACGACCGCGGTGGCCCTCGCGTGCGCCGGGGTGTGGAGCGTGGCCATGCTGGTCCGGGAGGTCGTGCAGGCGCGGGCGCGACGACGCCGGCGCCGGGCCGAACTCCTCGTCCGGGCCCCGCTGTTGCCCGGCGAGGACCCCCGGGAGGACCGGCTGGTCGTGCTGGAGGGCGAGCGGGCCGACGCCTGGTGGCTGGCCGGTGCGGCGCCCGGGCTCGTCGTCACCACCGCCGCATTGCGCCGCCTCAAAGGCCGGCAGCTGGACGCCGTCCTCGCCCACGAGCAGGGGCATGCCCAGGCCCGGCACGACTGGCTGCTGCACTGCTCGGCCGCGCTGGCGGTCGGGTTCCCGCAGGTGCCGGTGTTCGCGGGGTTCCGGGACGAGATGCACCGGCTGGTCGAGCTCGCCGCCGACGACATGGCCTCGCGCCGCCACGGCCGTCTGACGACCGCGCTCGCACTCGTCGAACTCAACGAGGACCGGGGCGTGTTCGGCCCCTCTCCCAGCCCCCAGGCACACGTTCCGCAGCGCGTGCGCAGGCTGCTCAGCGCACCCGACCGGCTCACGGCCACCCGCCGGCTGGGGCTGACGGCGACAGCCGCGCTGGTGCCCGTGGTGCCGGTACTGGTGGCGTTCGTACCGGGGTTGCGGGCCCTGGGGTAGTGCCCGCCGGCAGTGCCCACCCGGGGCGAACCAGAAACGCCCGAGGTTCGCCCTCGGGATGCACAGGACACCCGGACATTGGCCTCGGACCCCTCCGGTCGGCGAGGATCAATGCATGCACAACCCGCCCGTCGACTCCCCGCCCCGCCCGCCGGACCAGAACGTCACCGCCCGCGCCGCAACCGTCCTCGCACTGTGCTCCGCGCTGCTGCTCACGCTCGTCGCCGTCAAGTGGCGGCCCCTGACCAGCACCGACGGCGACATCGCCCGCACCACCCACCGCTGGGCCGTCGACGAACCCGGCCTCACCCACGCGTTCCGCATCCTGACGGACTGGGTCTGGGACCCCTGGACGATGCGCCTGGTGTGCGCGGCGGTCGTGCTGTGGCTGGTGTGGAGACGTACGGCGTGGTGGACGGCGCTGTGGCTGGTGGCCACCTGCGCGCTGGGCACCCTGCTGCAACAGGCCCTCAAATCGGCGGTCGACCGCCCGCGCCCCGTCTGGCCCGACCCCGTCGACACGGCCCACTACGCGGCCTTCCCCTCGGGACACGCCATGACGGCCACGGTCGTCTGCGGCCTCCTGCTCTGGCTCCTGCACCGCTACGGCCCCGGCCGCGCCCTGTGGCGCACGGCGCTGGCCGTGGCCGTGGTCTCCGTGGCCGGGGTGGGCCTCACGCGTGTGTGGCTGGGCGTGCACTGGCCCTCCGACGTGGTGGGCGGCTGGCTCCTGGGGGCGATGCTCGTGGCGCTGGCCGTGCTGGTCCACCAGCGATGGCGACCGTGAGCAGGCCACGTAAGATCCACCCATGATGGCTGTCCTGTTCGACTTCTCCGGCACCCTCTTCCGTATCGAGTCCACCGAGTCCTGGTTGCGGGCGGTGCTGGACGAGGCCGGGATCACGGTCTCCGAGCCGGAGTTGACCCAGGCGGCGAAGGCGCTGCGGGTGGCCGGGGCGCAGCCCGGCGGAGCGACCCCGGCGCAACTGCCCGCGCACCTCGCCGAGGTGTGGCGGATCCGGGACGAGAGCGCCGAGCTGCACCGGGCCGCCTACACCGGTCTCTCCCACCAAGTGCCGCTCCCCGACCCCGCGTTGCACGACACGCTGTACGACCGGCACAGGACGCCGGCCGCGTGGGCGCCCTATCCCGACGCCGCCGAGGTGCTCCAGGCGCTGTGCGAGCGCGGGATCGGCATCGGCGTGGTCAGCAACATCGGCTGGGACCTGCGTCCGGTCTTCCGCGAGCACGGCCTCGACCGGTATGTCGACGCGTACGTCCTGTCGTATGAGCACGGCATCCAGAAGCCCGACCCACGGCTGTTCGCGGCGGCCTGCGAGGCACTCGAAGTCGATCCGGCGGAGGTCCTGATGGTCGGTGACGACCGGGCGGCGGACGGCGGCGCGGCGGCCCTCGGCTGCCGGGTGCACCTGGTGGACCATCTGCCGACGTCCGAGCGGCCGGACGGGCTGCGTGCCGTGCTGGACCTGGTGGACTGAGCGGCGGACCGGTGGACCGAGCGGCGGACCGGTCCCGGGTCCGCCCGGCGGGTCCGCCCGGCTACTCCAGGTAGCCCTCGACCTGCGACGACGACCGGGCCCGCGCCTCGTCCGGGTTCTCCCCGTACTCGGTCTTCGCGCGCCGCTGCCGCAGCAGGTCCCAGCACTGGTCGAGGTCGCGCTCCAGCTGTCCGAGCCGCTGGTGTTCCGTCGTGCTGTCGATCTCGCCGGACGCGAGGGATTCCCGGAGCTTGCGCTCGTCCTCGACCATCTCCGTGATCCTGGCCAGGATCTGCCGGTCCTGTTCCATCTCCGCAGGCCTCCTCGGCTCGGCACTCGTGCCCACTTTAGGGACGGCGGGAATGTGGCGCGACGGGAGTACGAAGGTTCGAAGGTTTCGGGAAGTAGCCTCAGGACACCATCTGGGCGAGAAGACCGTCCGCCTGAGACGATCCCCCGCGTCGCCCCAGACGGACGGCAGCCCTGACCAGCCCCTACGGAACTCCGATCGGGACGTGTTGAGTATAGTTGGCTGGCAGCCAGTCAACGCAGGAGTTACAGCATGTCCCCGCGCAGCGCCTCGGTCAATGAAGAGTTGCGGAGACGTTCCCGGGAGCGGCTCCTGCAAGCGGCCGTCGAGCTGGTCGGTGAGCACGGCTACGAGGCGACGACGCTCGGCGACATCGCGGACAGAGCGGGCTCGGCGCGTGGTCTGGTGTCGTACTACTTCCCGGGAAAGCGCCAGCTCGTGCAGTCCGCGGTGCACCGGTTGATGCACCGCACCCTGGAGGAGGCGGTCGAGCGCGAGCCGCGCACCGAGGACGGCCGGGAGCGGATGGCTCGGGCCATCGACGCGATTCTGCGGCTGGGCCGGGACCGTCCGGTGCTGATGCGCCAGCACATGGCCGGGCTGCTGCAGGCGGAGGGCTTCGTGCAGTGCCCGGAGCAGCAGCGCCTCGCCGAGCTGCTGCGGGACGTCGTCGCCCGGCGCGGGTCGCGGGACGTCGACGCCGACTATCCGATGCTGCGTTCCCTGCTGATGGGCGCCGTCTACGCGATCGTGCTGCCGAACGTGCCGATGCCGATCACCACCCTGCGGGCCGAGTTGTTCAAGCGCTACCGGCTCGACTGGGAGATGGGCGTGCCGCCCGACGCCGGAGCGGCGGCCGAGGGGACGTACGAGACGGATCTGTCACGGTACTTCGCGACCGGCGAGGGACCCTGCGACCGGCCGGAGCCCTCCGACCGGTAGCTCTCCCACCAGCAGCCGATGCTCCGGCGCCCCGGCGCCCCGGCGCCCCGGCGCCCCGGCGACGGCGCCCGTCAGCGCCGTGCGTGACGTGGTGTCAAGAACCCCGAGTCGCGGGCCTGTGAGATCAGCCGGAGCGACTTGCGCCGGCTGTGGCCGGTCGCGCACATCACCGCGAGGACCGGATCGACGCCCTGCTCCTGCGCCGCGCGGTACTTCTGGGCGACGAGCCAGCGCCCCTCGACTCCGCGGGGCCAGCCGGACCGGGCCCGCCGGGAGGGTACGGATCCGTCCGGCCCGGCAGTCGGATCCGGCCCCGGGCCGCACGCGCGGAAGAGCGGTTCCTCGATCCAGTCGGCGAGCTCCGCGAGGTCGTCCAGGGACAGCGCCGGCTGGGCCCGGACGTCCTCCAGCGCGGCGCAGCCCTCGCAGACCATCGCGAGAGCGTCGACCCGGGCGCCGTCGCCGAACGCCAGCCGGACGCTGAACCACGACGTGGCGCGATCGTCCTCCCGCACTTCCCACGCGGGCCATACGGACACTGTGCCGTCCGTCAGACAACGATCAGAAAGATTAAGAAAGGATGCTTCTAGCACACGCGGAACGTAACCACTTGATCACATACAGCAGGAACGGACACGCACGTCCGTGGCGTGCCTGCACCCTGTCAGCGCAGCACGGGCGGTGCGATGCTGGACCTGTCAGCGATCTCCTCTCGTAAGGAGTTCCGCCGTGTTGCGTGTCGCCGTCGTCGGCTCAGGGCCGAGCGGGGTCTACACCGCCCAGAGTCTCGTCCAGCTGGACTCCGGGGTGTCCGTCGACGTCCTGGACCGGCTGCCGTGCCCGTACGGCCTGGTGCGTTACGGCGTCGCGCCGGACCACGAGAAGATCAAGTCACTGCAGAACAACCTGCGTACGGTCCTGGAGCACGAGCGGGTGCGCTTCCTCGGCGGCATCCAGGTCGGCCCCGGCGGGCTGCCGGCCGCCCGGTTGCGCGAGCTGTACCACGCGGTGGTGTACTGCGTGGGCGCCGCCACGGACCGCCACCTGGGGATCCCGGGCGAGGACCTGCCGGGCAGTTGGTCGGCGACACAGTTCGTGTCCTGGTACAGCGCCCATCCGGACGCCGCCGACGACGGTTTCGTGCGGGACGCCCGGTCGGCCGTGGTCATCGGCGTGGGCAATGTCGCGGTGGACGTCACGCGGATGCTGGCTCGCGGCCCGGCGGAGCTGAGCCCGACGGACATGCCGCAGGCGGCGCTCAGCGCGCTGTCCGCGAGCCGGGTGAGCGAGGTCCACATGGTGGGCCGTCGCGGCCCGTCGCAGGCCCGCTTCACGACCAAGGAGCTGCGCGAGCTGGGCGGGCTCCCGGACACCGAACTCACCGTGGATCAGGCCGAGTTGGCGCTGGATCCCGCCTGCGCGGATCCGGCCGCGCTGCCTGCGGTCCAGCGCCGCAACGTGGAGGTGCTGCGCGGCTGGACCCAGCGGCCTCCCGAGGACGTCCCGCACCGCATCCGGCTGCGCTTCTTCCTGCGCCCCGTCGAACTGCTCGCCGACGGCGGCCGGGTGGGCGCGGTGCGCTTCGAGCGGACGGAACCCGACGGGCGCGGGGGCGTGGCGGGCACGGGACGGTACGAGGACATCGAGGCGCAGTTGGTGCTGCGTTCGGTGGGCTATCGGGGAGTGCCGCTGGAGGGACTGCCGTTCGACGCGGCCGGCGGCACCGTGCCGCATCTGGCGGGGCGCGTCCTGCGCGGGGGCGTCGTCGCGCCGGGCGAGTACGTGGCCGGCTGGATCAAGCGCGGCCCGACCGGAGTGATCGGCACCAACCGTCCGTGCGCGAAGGAGACGGTGATGTCCCTGCTGGAGGACGCCTCCGTGCTCGTACGCAAGGAGCTGCCAGGGGATCCGGTCGCGGCGCTGCGCGCGGAGGGGGTCGAGCCGGTCCGGTGGGCGGGCTGGCAGGCGATCGAGCGGGCCGAGGCGACCCTCGGGGCCTCGCTGGGCCGCGGTGTCGTCAAGCTGGCGGACTGGGAGTCACTGCTGGCGGCGGCGCGGGCGACGGGCGGGCGGCAGGCCTCGTAGCAGCGTCGAAAGCCGCCGAGTGGGCAGTACACACAGCGGCAACACCCTGGAAATCAACAAACTGTGCAAGCCGCATACGGTCTCGTGCTGTTCCGACTCTTCCTCACCCCCTCCCCCGCCGCTCTGGAGTGCCCATGGCTACGTCCGCCCCCGTCCATCCGGTCGACGAGGTCCCACCCGTACGGCAGCTGGCCGCCTTCGGTCTGCAGCACGTGCTCGCGATGTACGCGGGCGCGGTGGCCGTACCGCTGATCGTGGGCAGCGCGATGAAGCTGTCGCCCGCGGACCTGGCGTATCTGATCACGGCCGATCTGCTGGTCTGCGGCATCGCCACGCTCATCCAGTGCGTGGGCTTCTGGCGGTTCGGTGTGCGGCTGCCGATCATGCAGGGCTGTACGTTCGCGGCGGTGTCGCCGATGGTGCTCATCGGGACGACGGGTGGCGGACTGCCCGCCATCTACGGCTCGGTGATCGTCGCGGGCCTCGCCATCGTGCTGCTCGCGCCGGTCTTCGGCAGGCTGCTGCGCTTCTTCCCGCCGCTGGTCACCGGCACGGTGATCCTGATCATCGGCATCTCGCTGCTGCCGGTCGCGGGCAACTGGGCCGCGGGCGGGGTCGGTTCGAAGGACTTCGGGGAGCCGAAGAACCTGGCGCTGGCCGCCTTCGTGCTGGCGGTGGTGCTGGGTGTGCAGCGGTTCGCGCCGGCTTTCCTCGGCCGGATCGCGGTGCTGATCGGCATCGTGGTGGGCCTGGCGGTGGCGATCCCCTTCGGGTTCACGGACTTCGGCGGGGTCGGCGACGCCGACTGGCTGGGCATCAGCACGCCGTTCCACTTCGGCACGCCCACCTTCCACGCCTCGGCGATCATCTCGATGCTGGTGGTGGCGCTGGTGACGATGACGGAGACCACCGGTGACCTGATCGCGGTCGGCGAGATGACCGGGCGGAAGGTCGAGCCGCACTCCCTGGCGGACGGGCTGCGCGCCGACGGTCTGTCGACGGTCCTGGGCGGCGTCTTCAACACCTTCCCGTACACGGCGTACGCGCAGAACGTCGGCCTCGTCGGCATGACGCGGGTGCGCAGCCGCTGGGTCGTGGCCACCGCGGGAGGCATCCTCGTGCTGCTGGGTCTGCTGCCCAAGCTGGGCGCGGTGGTCGCGGCGATACCGGCGCCGGTGCTGGGCGGCGCGGGTCTGGTGATGTTCGGGACGGTGGCCGCGAGCGGCCTGCGGACCCTGGCCCAGGTCGACTTCAAGGACAACCACAACCTTACGGTCGTGGCGGTGTCGGTGGCCGTGGGCATGCTCCCGGTCGGGGTGCCGACGGTCTACGCGAAGTTCCCGGACTGGTTCCAGACGGTGATGAACAGCGGCATCAGCGCGGGCTGCCTGACGGCGATCGTGCTGAACCTGCTCTTCAACCACCTTCCCTCGAAGGCGACTTCAGCCGCCGAGGCGGGCGGCCTGCCGAGCGGCGGCGGCGAGCAGGGCGTCGAGAAGTCCCGGGAAGAGATCGTCTAGGTCGTCCCGGCGCAGGGCGTTCATCTTGGCCGTGCCGCGGTAGATCTGTCGGATCACCCCGGCCTCGCGCAGCACCCGGAAGTGGTGCGTGGTCGTGGACTTGGTGACGGGCAGGTCGAAGTGCGAACAGGAGAGCTCGTCACCGTCGGCGGCGAGCTCTCGCACGATCTGCAGCCGCATCGGGTCGGAGAGCGCGTGCAGCAGGGCTTCCAGCCGGATGTCGCCGCGCGCGGGGTGCGGCAGGTCGCGGCTGCTGGTGGCGGTGGCGGGACTCACACGGACCATTGTACGAGACTCATCGTAGTTTGACACTTCCCGTACTACGGTGCCTATCGTACGAACGACACCTCGGTCCCGTGAGAACGGAGCAGCTTGTCATGAGCGCCCTCTTCCAGCCCTTCACCCTGCGCGACCTGACGATCCCGAACCGGGTCTGGATGCCCCCGATGTGCCAGTACTCGGCCGCCCCGGAGGGGCCGGAGACGGGCGCCCCGAACGACTGGCACTTCGCGCACTATGCGGCACGCGCGGCGGGCGGCACCGGGCTGATCATCGTCGAGGCCACCGGCGTCTCGCCCGAGGGACGCATCTCGCCGTACGACCTCGGCATCTGGAACGACACCCAGGTCGAGGCGTTCCGCCGCATCACCCGCTTCGTCGTCTCCCAGGGCACGGTGCCCGCCATCCAGCTGGCGCACGCCGGGCGCAAGGCCTCCACCGACCGCACCTGGAAGGGCGGCGCGCCGGTCGGGCCGGAGGCGTACGGCTGGCAGGGGGTCGCGCCGAGCGCCCTCGCGTACGCCGACGGGCACCCGGTTCCGACCATGCTGACGGTGGATCAGATCCGGGAGATCGTGGGCCAGTTCGCGGACGCCGCCCGCCGTGCCCTGGCGGCCGGTTTCGAGGTCGCCGAGATCCACGGCGCCCACGGCTATCTGATCAACGAGTTCCTGTCCCCCCACTCCAACCACCGCACCGACGCCTACGGCGGCTCGTACGAGAACCGCACCCGGTTCGCCCTCGAAGTCGTCGACGCCGTACGGGAGGTGTGGCCGCAGGACAAGCCGCTGTTCTTCCGGATCTCGGCGACCGACTGGCTGGAGGAGGGCGGCTGGACGGCCGACGACACCGTCCGTTTCGCCACCGACCTCCACGCGCACGGCATCGACCTCCTCGACGTCTCCACCGGCGGCAACGCCTCCGGCGTCCACATCCCGACGGGCCCCGGCTACCAGGTCCCGTTCGCCGCCCGCGTGAAGGCAGGGACCGCCCTCCCGGTCGCCGCGGTGGGCCTGATCACCGACGCCGAGCAGGCCGAGAAGATCCTCGCCAACAACGAGGCCGACGCCGTGCTCCTCGGCCGCGAACTGCTGCGCAACCCCTCGTGGGCCCGGCACGCGGCGCGCGAACTCGGCGCGGATGTACAGGTTCCGGTCCAGTACCACCGGTCGGTGTAGGTCAACTCACCGCCCTCGCGCCGACACCCGATGGGCTGCCCTTCCCTGTGTCCCGCTCCATTCCGTGCCCCGATTCAGTGGCCGATCGATCCGGTGATCTGCCGCTGGTAGTCCGCGTACGCGGCACGCAGGGCCTCGCCCGGCCAGTCGGCGGGGAGGAGTTCGGGGGGCAGTACGGGGTCGGCGAGCAGGTGGCGGACGACCGCGGTGAAGGCGGTGAAACGGTCGGCCGGGCGATCCGCCGCCTCCACCCGGGCGAGCAGGGCACGGGCTGCCACGGCCCAGGTATCCAACGGCCACAGCTGCGCGGCCAGTTCACGCGCGGGCCGGTCGGGGCGGGCCGTGTAGGACTGGGCCACCTGCTCCAGCTCCTCCGGCAGGGTGCGGCTGAGGTTGGCGGGGCGCAGCCACACGCCCTCGCGCAGTTCCGCGAGCCGCAGGGTGGTCAACCGGGCGCGCAGGTCGGCACGTTCGGCGGGGCCGCGACCCGTCGCCGTGATCACCACCATCTCCCAGTGGCCGTCCCACGCGCGCGTGCGCGCCTCCACCGCGTCGTCCTGCCGGCGCTGTCGGGCCAGCAGACGGTCGCTGAGTCCGTAGACGGCGTCGGTGCGGCGCAGGTCACCGGCGGCCACCATCCGGCTGAGGGCAGCGCGCAGAGTGGAGCCGCCGACGCCGAACGGCTCCACCGCTCGGACGAGCTCCTTGACCGGAAGCTCCGGCGGGTGCGCGCCCAGGAGCAGGCTCAGCACGACCGACCGCGCGGACAGCGGCGGCAGGTCGACCTCGCCGGGCTGCACTGACACGTTCATCCGCATGAGCCCGTACTTTACGTGCGCTCTTGGCCTGTGCTCTTTCGTACGCACCTTCATGCGTGCCTTCACATACCCCCTCCTGTTGCACTATTGCTACGGTCGCAGAAAAGATGCAACATGACGGCATGGCTCCGACACCCGCGCCCACGCAGCCCCGGCAGCACTACGCCACGCACGACGTCACCAACCAGCCCCCCGCCCTGACGCCCTACGACGCCTCCGAGGACACGGCCCTGTTGGAGGGGCTGCGCCGCGAGGGTGCCGAATGGGCCGAGGAGGGCGTCCGGCGGCTGGGACTGCGGGCCGGGAGCGAGGAAGCGCAGGAGTGGGCCGAGCTGGCCAATGTCCACGAGCCGGTGCTGCGCACGCACGACCGCTACGGCAACCGCGTCGACGAGGTCGACTTCCACCCGAGCTGGCACCACCTGATGCGGGCCGCGGTCGCCGAGGGCCTGGCCGCCACACCGTGGGCGGAGGACCGGCCCGGGGCCCATGTCGCCCGTACCGCGGGCGGGTTGGTGTGGGGGCACACCGAGGCCGGACACGGCTGTCCCACGTCGATGACGTACGCGGCCGTCCCCGCCCTGCGCACCCAGCCGGAGCTGGCGAAGATCTACGAACCCCTGCTGACCAGCCGGGAGTACGAGCCGGCACTCAGGGTGCCGACGGAGAAGCGCGGCCTGCTCGCGGGCATGGGGATGACGGAGAAGCAGGGCGGCTCCGACGTCCGTACGAACACCACCACTGCCTGGCCGACCGCTGAGCCCGGCATGTACGCGCTGCGCGGCCACAAGTGGTTCACGTCGGCGCCCATGTGCGACGTGTTCCTGGTGCTGGCACAGGCCCCGGAGGGGCTCTCGTGTTTCCTGGTGCCGCGGATCCTGCCCGACGGCAGCCGCAACTCCTTCCGCATCCAGCGCCTCAAGGACAAGCTGGGCAATCGGTCCAACGCCTCCTCCGAGCCGGAGTTCGACGGGACCGTGGCCTGGCTGGTCGGGCCCGAGGGCCGGGGCGTCAAGACGATCATCGAGATGGTCAACTGCACCCGGCTCGACTGCGTGATGATGTCGGCCACGCTGATGCGCAAGACACTCGTGGAGGCGGGACACCATGTGCGCCACCGCAGCGCGTTCGGGGCGCGGTTGGTCGACCAGCCCCTGATGCGCAATGTCCTGGCGGACCTCGCGCTGGAGTCGGAGGCGGCCACGACGCTGACGCTGCGGCTGGCGGGGGCCGCGGACCGGGCCGTGCGCGGGGACGCGGGTGAGGCGGCGTTCCGGCGGATCGCGACCGCCGTCGGCAAGTACTGGGTGACCAAGCGAGGCCCGGCCTTCACCGCCGAGGCCCTGGAGTGCCTCGGCGGCAACGGCTATGTGGAGGAGTCGGGCATGCCCCGGCACTACCGCGAGGCTCCGCTGCTGTCGATCTGGGAGGGCTCCGGGAACGTCAACGCCCTTGATGTACTGCGGGCGTTGAGGCGCGAGCCCGGTACCGCACAGGCGCTGTTCGACGAACTCGCCCTGGCGCAGGGGGCGGACGCCAGGCTGGACGCCGCCGTGGTCCGGCTTGAAGGCCAGTTGGCCAACGGTTCCGAGTCCGGCGCCCGCCGCCTGGTGGAGTCGATGGCGCTGACCCTGCAGGCCTCCCTCCTGGTCCGGCACGCCCCGTCAGCGGTCGCCGACGCCTTCTGCGCGACCCGGCTGGGCGGCGACTGGGGACATGCCTTCGGCACCCTGCCCGACGCGGTCGACCTGGACACCGTTCTGAACCGTGCGCTGCCGGAAGGAAGTTGAGGCGTTGCGACCGCGACCCCGAGTCCGTCCTGCGGATCTGGTCGGGATCGGCCGCCGTCGCGGCGAGTGACGCGGGGACGGTCCGAGGGGGCGAGCGCCCAGGTCGGTGACGACCGCGTCCCACGCTCTGCCGTCCGCGCAGCGGCACGGCTGCCTCACGGCGGCCACGGCATGGCGATCGTGCCGCCGTGCGTGGAGAGGGCGTGCCGACTGGTGGCGAACTCGTCCAGACGGAGCAGGACGCGCTCGGCAAGCCGCGCATCGCCGATGTCCGGCTCCGTCGAGGAAAGCCAGTCGGGGAGCTCCTGGCTCAGGCCCGCATGCTCGGCGGGCATCCAGTAGCGGCGCCGGGGCACCTTGGTGAACGCACGTCCATGGCCGCGGCGGTAGCCATCGTCACCGGCGGATCGCCCGGAATCGCCGCACGGGAGACGGCCACCGTGGGCGTCCGGTGGTTGTCGGGCCGGTGGGTGAACCGCGGGCGAATTCTGGATTTTCCTCTGGTCAGGAGCAGGTCAGAAACGCGGTCGCGGTCCCGCGGCCTGCCTAGGATCATTCGACGCCGCCTCGTTCGTACGACTCCCAGGAGGCCCGGCATGTCCGAAACCGCGGTCGGCGCCGAAGCCGCATCCGATCCCGTGGCGCCCCCGCCCCGCCCGTCCCGGCGGCGCACCGCGCTGCTCGCGGGCGGTGCACTGGT
Organism: Streptomyces sp. NBC_00461; assembly: GCF_036013935.1. Lineage (NCBI taxonomy): Bacteria > Bacillati > Actinomycetota > Actinomycetes > Kitasatosporales > Streptomycetaceae > Streptomyces > Streptomyces sp. NBC_00461. The sequence continues at coordinate 9,186,562 of NZ_CP107902.1, read as the reverse complement.
GGCCGCGGCCGCGGTGGTGGCCGGGGTTCTGGCGGCCGGGGGTTCCGGCGGGACCGCCCACGCGGCGAGGCCGGCCGACGGTCTGCGGCACACCACCGTCGAGGTCGCCTCCGCCGGCTGCGGCCGCGGCTGGACCCATCCCGAACCCGGCCGCCAGGTCTTCGACCTGCGCAACAGCTCCGGCACAGCGGCCGAGGTCTATCTGACCGACCCGAGGACGGGCGCGGTCTACGGCGAGGTCGAGGGACTCGCGCCGGGCACCGAGCGCCCGATACGCGTGACCCTCGGCAACGGCACGTACGCCTTCAAGTGCCTCCCCGACGACGCCGACGCGGTCACCGGCCCCACCATGCACATCACCGGTGCGACGGCGACGGGCGGTCCGGGCGCCGTCCCGGTGACCCAGCAGGAGCTCATCCCGCCCACCCTCGCCTACCAGAAGTGGATCCGGACCCGCACGGTCGAGCTGGCGCGGAAGACCGACGCGCTGCGCGACGCGATCGACCGCGGGGACCTGACGAGCGCGCGCACGGACTGGCTCACCGCGCATCTGGTGTACGAGCGGATGGGTGCCGCCTACGGCACGTTCGGCGACGCGGACGCGGCGATCAACGGCACCACCGCGGGCCTGTCCGGCGGGGTGCACGACACGGACTTCGCCGGGTTCCACCGGGTGGAGTACGGACTGTGGCACGGCGAGCCGGCGAGCAGCCTGCGCGGGCCGGCCGAGCGGCTCGCAGGGGCCGTGCACACCTTGCGCGACGACTGGCCCGACCAGCGGATGGATCCGGCGGACGTCGGTCTGCGCGCGCACGAGATCCTGGAGAACAGCGTGCAATTCGAGCTGACCGGCCGTACCGACTACGGCAGCGGGACCAATCTGGCCACCGCCCGCGCCAACCTCGACGGCACCGGCGTGCTCCTCGGATATCTGCGTCCGCTGCTGAAGACCCGCGACACCGGCCTGTCCGGCGTCGACACGTGGATGGCCCGCACCGGGCGCACGCTCGACGGCTTCGACCACGACGGTCACTGGACGCCCCTGGACCGGCTGACCCGCGCCCAGCGCGAGAAGGTCGACGCCGACCTGGGCGAGCTGGTCGAGCGGTTGTCCGGCGTGGCCGCTCTCACCGACGTACGGAGGACCGCGTGAACCCGGTGAACAACGTCGGGCGCCGGGGCTTCCTGGCCGGCGCCGCTGCCGTGGCCGGCACGGGACTCGTGGCCGCGGACCACACAGCCGCGTCCGCCGCCGCGCAGTCCCACGAGAGTGCGCGGGTGGCCTTCCACGGCCGGCACCAGGCCGGCATCGTCACCCCGGCGCAGCGCGCCACGGCCTTCGTGTCCTTCGACACGACCGCCGAGAACCGTCGCGAGCTGGCCGATCTGCTGCGCACGCTCACCGACCGGGCCCGGTACCTCACCGCCGGCGGCAGCCAGGACGAGCTGGGCATCACCGCCCCGCCCGTCGACTCCGGCACCCTCGGCCCCGACGTACCCGCGGACGCCCTGACCGTCACCGTCGGTGCCGGCGCCTCCCTCTTCGACGAGCGCTACGGCCTGGCCGCCCGCAGACCCCGTCGGCTGACCGCGATGCCGTCGTTCCCCGACGACGACCTCGACGCCGCCTGGTGCCACGGCGATCTGAGCGTGCAGCTGTGCGCCGCCCACACGGACACGGTGCTGCACGCCCTGCGCGACATCACCCGGCACACCCGCGGCGGTATGCAGGTGCGCTGGCGCATGGACGGCTTCATCAGCCCGCCCCGTCCCTCGGGCGCGCCCCGCAACCACATGGGGTTCAAGGACGGCATCGCCAACCCCGACGTGCGCGACGCCCGCGCGATGGACCGCCTGGTGTGGGTGGGCGGCGGCGCGGGCGAACCGGACTGGGCGGTCGGCGGCAGCTATCAGGCCGTACGGCTGATCCGCATGCTCGTGGAGTTCTGGGACCGTGTCTCGATCACCGAGCAGGAGCGGATGTTCGGCCGCGCCCGGGACACCGGCGCGCCCCTGGACGGACGCCACGAGAAGGACACCCCCAACTATTCGCAGGACCCCCAGGGCGACGTGATCCCCCTGGACAGCCACATCCGGCTGGCCAACCCGCGCACCGCATCCACCGACGAGCAGCGCATCCTGCGCCGCGGCTACAACTACGACCGCGGCACGGACAGCAACGGCAACCTCGACATGGGCCTGCTGTTCTGCAGCTACCAGCAGGACCTCGCCCGCCAGTTCGAGGCCGTGCAGAAGCGGCTGGCAGGCGAGCCGCTGGTCGATTACATCTCCCCGTTCGGCGGCGGCTACTTCTTCGCCCTGCCGGGCGTGCGGGACGGCTCCGACTGGCTGGGGCGCGCACTGCTGGCCTGAAGCCGCCTGTCCGAATACCGGTCAAGAGCGCACCAAAATACGATGAGCATTTCCTGACCGAACATTCGCTGAGCCGTCATTGCCCCTCCCCCGCCCCGCCGTCACCATTGCCCATGATCCAGCTGTAGATGTCCTGGCCACGGATATACGGATACGCCGTGGGCGACGGAATTCAGTGGACGCAGTGCTCTCGGAAGGCGAGACAGCATGATCGGCACAGGCAGAACCTCAAGGGCGTGGCGCGGGTTGACCCGTGCGGGTGCCCTGCTCGGCGCGGCCGCCCTGGCGAGCGCGGGCGGGGCCGTACCGGCCTCGGCCGCCGCCGGCCACGGCCACTCCGGCACGCACACCGCGACCCCGATCAAGCACCTGGTGGTGATCTACGACGAGAACGTCTCGTTCGACCACTACTTCGCCACGTACCCGAAGGCCGCCAACACCGACGGCACCCCCTTCAAGGCGGCGGCGCGCACCCCGAAGGCCGACAACCTCCTCAACTCCGGGCTGCTGAAGAAGAACCCGAACCTCTACAAGCCGAAGCGTCTGGCCAACTCGCAGGCCATGACCTGCGACCAGAACCATTCCTACGGCCCCGAGCAGTACGCGGCCGACGGCGGCAAGGCCGACAAGTACGTCGAGAACACCGAGGTCAACAAGTGCACCGGGCTCTTCGGCGAGCCCGGCCTGGTGATGGACTACTACGACGGCAACACCGTCACGGCCCTGTGGAACTACGCCCAGCACTACGCGCTGAACGACAAGTCGTTCAGCTCGGTGTACGGGCCCTCCACCCCCGGTGCGCTCAACCTGGTCTCCGGCCAGACCCACGGCGTGATCTCCGTCGACCCGGCCACCGGCACGGAGAACCCGAAGCAGACCTCGACACCGGACCCGTACGCCGTGGTCTCCCCCAACGCCAAGGGCGTGGGCACGGTCATCAACGACCCGGACCCCGCCTACGACGACTGCTCGGACAAGGACCACACCGCGACGAGCGCGCTGGCGTCGATGCAGGGCAGGAACATCGGTGACCTGCTCAACGCCAAGGGGGTGAGCTGGGGCTGGTTCCAGGGCGGCTTCCGGCCCAGCACCGCCTGGGACGGCAAGCAGGGCGACTACGCGAAGTGCGACACCACGCACACCAACGTCGGCGGCGCCGCGTCCGTCGACTACAGCCCGCACCACTCGCCGTTCGAGTACTACAAGTCGACGTCCAACCCGCACCACCTGGCCCCGAAGAGCATCGCCGAGATCGGGCACAACGGCCGGGCCAACCACAACTACGACCTGACGGACTTCGACGCGACCGTCAAGGCCGGCAACCTGCCCGCGGTGAGCTTCCTGAAGGCGGCCGAGTACCAGGACGGCCACGCCGGCTACTCGGACCCGACCGACGAGCAGCACTTCCTGATCAAGGAGATCAACGCGCTGCAGCGGTCGCCCGAGTGGAGGTCCACCGCGGTCGTGCTCGCCTACGACGACTCCGACGGCTGGTACGACCACGTCGCCGCCAAGGTGCTCAACGGCTCAAAGAACTCGACCACCGGCTCCAACGGCAAGGCCCTCGACGGGCCGGCCTGCCAGTCCGGTCCGGCCGCGGCCGGCGGCTACGCGGACCGCTGCGGCCCGGGCACCCGGCAGCCGCTGCTGGTCGTCTCCCCGTACAGCAAGGTCAACGCGGTCGACCACACCCGTACCGAGCAAGCGTCGATCACCAGGTTCATCGAGAACAACTGGCACACCAGCCGGATCGGTGACGCCTCCTTCGACCAGCGCGCCGGCTCCCTGACGGGCCTGTTCGACTTCCGGCACCCCAACAACAAGCAGGTGCTGCTGAACACGGACGGCTCGGTCAAGTCGGTGAAGGGCATCCCGCACCACAGCGGGACGGCCACCAACACCTCGGCCCACGGCGCCTACCCGCCCTACGTCCACGACCTGAGGGCGCAGAACGTGGCCGACACCGGCTCCGCCTCCCCTGCGCTGCCGATCGCCGTCGCCGCCGGTCTCCTCACGGCCGGCGCGACCGGCACCGCGTTCGCCCTGCACCGCCGCAGGCGGCGCCCGGGGCAGCCGACCGCGGCCCACTAGCACCCGCGCGTCGATCGGGTTACTCACATCGGACGGGCCGCGGGCACTTCGCCCGCGGCCCGTCCCACTTGTCGGAACCACTCGGAGCTACTTGGAGCTACTTGGAGCCGCTCTGAGCTACTTGGTCTCGCCCTCCGGCGACGGCACCCGGCCGGGCTCCTGCGGCTCCTCGCCCGTCAGATACGGCGTGATGAACACCTTGTAGATGGCGGCACCGACCACGCCGCCGATCAGGGGCCCGACGATCGGCACCCAGAAGTAGATGTTGCCGTACTGATCTCGCCATGCCGTGCCGTATCCGGTGAGGAAGCTGGCCAGCCGCGGCCCGAAGTCACGGGCCGGGTTGATGGCGTATCCGGCGTCGCTGCCCCAGGCCATGCCGATCGCCACGACCAGGAAGCCGATGATGAGCGGGGCCATGTTGGCGCCGGGCGGGGTGTTGAGCACGTCGGTGATCGCGAAGATGAGCAGCACCAGGATCGCGGTGCCGATCACCTGGTCGCGGAGGGCGCCCCACTCGCTCACCGGCAGGACACCGTTGCCCGGGAGTGTGGAGAAGACGAACTGGGTCTTGATGGTGTGGCCGGGGTCGACCTTGGCCAGGACCTCGGAGTAGTTCCAGCGCACCAACAGCGCGGCCACGAAGGCACCCACGGTCTGTGCCAGCACGTACGGCATGACCTTCTTCCACGAGAAGCCCTTGAAGCAGGCCAGGGCCAGGGTGACGGCCGGGTTGAGATGCGCACCGCTGAGGCGGGCGGCGACGTACACGCCGAGCGTGACGCCGAAGCCCCAGGCCCAGGCGATGCTGTCGTGGTCACCGAGACCGGCGGCCACCACCTGGGCCACCACACCGCAGCCGAAGAGAATCAGGATCATGGTGCCGAGGAACTCCGCCGACAGTTCGCCGACCAGTTCTCTTCTGGACGTCTGCTCCGCCATGAGGCACCGCCTTCCGCCAGAAATGGTTGTGTTCGCGAGGGTAGTTGTCCGACGCGAGGCGTCCAGGGGCCCAGCATCAACTGGAGTAACCGCTACCTCTTCCGCCCTGGGACCGGCACCCGTGGGCGCCGACGCGAGGCATCACTAAGACGATGGCACACGGGCCGTCAGCCCGCAGCGCGACGCGGTGTCGCCGTGCCATCGTCAGGTGCGTGCCGTAGTCGGCGTCAGCTCGTCTTGCGGCCCCACAGCGGGCCGAAGCGGGCCCACTCCGTGTCCCACTGGGCCATGCGGCGGCGTTCCAGACGGCCGCACAGGAACCGGCCGCCGACGAAGGGAACCGCGGCGGCGCTCACGCCCACCAGCGCGCCGATCAGCGAGGACCGCAGCTGGGCCTGCGAGGCGGTGGCGGGCCTGGAGACCAGATGGCCCTGGGGATCGGTCCAGATGGTGACCGCCGCGCCGACGCTGCTGCCTGGGCGGACCCGGACCTGACCCGTGTGCGTGGTGCCGTTCGGCGCGGTCCAGCGCACCTTCCCCCACACCTTCTCGCCGCTCGACGTGGCGGAGTGGCCGGACGTCGTGCCCGGGGCTTTCTCCGTGAGCCGTGCCGCGACCTGCCGCCACTCGACGCGCTCGCGGGCCAGCCCGTCCTCGACGGCCCCGGTGGCCGTGAGACCGGCGAGTACGCCGGCCAGGACGGTGACCAGCCAGGCACCGAGCACGACCCATGCCTCCACCGCGTCGGCGCGACGCCTCAGCGGGTTGCGCCGCCAGCGCCACAGCCACACCTTCGGACCACGGAACGCCATCGAAGGCTTCCTCCTCCTGCGCGCACGACCATCCCCCGACCTCCATCCCATACGGGCCAAGGCCGCCGGATGCTCAGGTCGAGTCCCCCGACTCGACGGTCCCATGTGTCACCTGCTCTCGCGGGCGTCTTCGTAAACGCGGCCGGTTGTCGCCGCCTCAACCCGGCTCCACTGCCCTGACCTGCGGTGACCGCGATTCCAGAGGTGACTGTCAGTGGCGGGGTGCAGACTGGCCGATGTCTGGGGCAAAGCCGCAAAGACACAGCGGAGGTGTTCGGCATGACCGAGGTACTGCTCGCCGTGGGCACGCGCAAAGGCCTGTTCATCGGGCGTCGGCGCGGTGGCACATGGGAGTTCGACGACAGCCCTTACTTCAACGCACAGGCGGTGTACTCGGTCGCCGTCGACACCCGCGGGGACCGTCCGCGTCTGCTGGCCGGCGGTGACAGCGCCCACTGGGGCCCGTCCGTCTTCCACTCCGACGACCTGGGCCGCACCTGGACGGAACCGACCCGGCCGGCCGTCAAGTTCCCCAAGGACACGGGGGCTTCGCTGGAGCGGGTGTGGCAGCTGCACCCGGCGGCCGCGGAAGAGGACGTGGTGTACGCGGGCACGGAGCCGGCCGCGCTGTACCGCTCCGAGGACCGCGGGGAGACCTTCGAGCTGGTCCGTCCGCTCTGGGAGCACCCCACCCGCTCGAAGTGGGTGCCGGGCGGCGGCGGTGAGGGCCTGCACACCGTGCTCACCGACCGGCGCGACCCGCAGGCCGTGACGGTCGCGGTCTCGACGGCCGGGGTGTTCCGCACCTCGGACGGCGGCGCGAGCTGGGCACCCTCCAACTCCGGTGTCTCCGCGGTGTTCCTGCCCGATCCGAACCCGGAGTTCGGGCAGTGCGTGCACAAGGTCGCACGGGACGCGGCGAACCCGGACCGGCTGTATCTGCAGAACCACTGGGGGGTGTACAGAAGCGACGACGCGGGCGCGCACTGGACCGACATCGGCGAGGGCCTGCCGTCCACGTTCGGCTTCGCGGCGGCCACGCATCCCCACCGCGGCGACACGGCGTACGTGTTCCCGATCAACGCGGACGCGGACCGGGTACCCGCCGACCACCGGTGCCGGGTCTTCCGCACGGCCGACGCGGGCAAGAGCTGGGAGCCGCTGACGGCGGGCCTGCCGCAGGAGGACCACTACGGGACGGTGCTGCGCGACGCGATGTGCACCGACGGCGCCGACCCGGCGGGCGTGTACTTCGGCAACCGCAACGGCGAGGTGTACGCCTCGGCCGACGACGGCGACAGCTGGCGGCAGTTGGCGTCCCATCTGCCGGACGTGCTGTGTGTGCGGGCGGCCGTGGTCGGATGAGTTCCACGGGGGGATCGCGCGGCCTTGGCCACTGGTTGATCTCCGCTGCCCGTACGGCAGTAGGGTGACGCCCGTGGCACCACGACCGTTGCATGAAATCGTCGAAGCGGGCTGGGCGAAGGCCCTGGAACCCGTCGCCGGACGCATCGCCGAGATGGGTGACTTCCTGCGCGCGGAGATCGCCGCCGGAAGAACCTACCTTCCGGCCGGCGCGAATGTTCTGCGGGCCTTCCAACAACCCTTCGACGACGTACGGGTACTGATCGTCGGTCAGGACCCGTATCCGACGCCGGGGCACGCGGTGGGGCTGTCGTTCTCGGTGGCGCCCGAGGTTCGTCCGCTGCCCGGCAGTCTGCTCAACATCTTCCGCGAGCTGAACACCGACCTGGGGCTCGCGCAGCCGTCCAACGGCGACCTGACGCCGTGGACGCAGCAGGGTGTGCTGTTGCTCAACAGGGCGCTGACCACCGCGCCGCGCAAGCCCGCCGCGCACCGAGGCAAGGGCTGGGAGGAGGTCACCGAGCAGGCCATCCGCGCCCTGGCCGGGCGCGGGAAGCCCCTGGTGTCCGTCCTGTGGGGCCGGGACGCCCGCAATCTGCGCCCGCTACTGGGCAGCCTCCCGTCCGTGGAGTCCTCCCACCCCTCCCCCATGTCGGCCGACCGCGGCTTCTTCGGCTCGCGCCCGTTCAGCCGGGCCAACGACCTGCTGGTCGGACAGGGCGGACAGCCGGTGGACTGGCGTCTGCCGTGACCGGCACGGACGACGGATCGGGTACGGACGCGGAGGGCAACAGAGCGCGGGCGGGCACGACGGGGATCCTCGCGGTCGACTCCGGAGGCTCCGGACTGCGCGTCGCCGTCAAGAACACGGAGCGTGGTCTGCTCGCGGAGCGGGAGTCGCGGGAGCCGGTGCGTACCGGAGCCCGGGGCATCGACCCCGGGCATCTCATGGCCCAACTGGTGCCGATGGTGCGGGCGTTGACCGAGGGGACCGGTGTTTCCGCGCTGAGCGCGGCCGTCGTGGGTGCCGCCGGGCTCGCCACGCTGGGTGACGCCCTGCGCGCCGAACTCCCCGGTGCGCTGGGGCGGGAGTTCGGCATCCGTGCCGTCGCCCTCGCCGCCGACGCCGTCACCGCCTATGTGGGCGCCCTCGGGCCACGTGCCGGTGCCGTGGTCGCCGCCGGCACGGGCCTGATCGCCGTCGGCACGGACCTGGCGCGCTGGCGCCGCGCGGACGGCTGGGGTCATCTGCTGGGCGACTGCGGCAGCGGTGCCTGGATCGGGCGAGCCGGACTGGAGGCGGCTCTGCGGGCGTACGACGGGCGTCCCGGCGGTTCGGCCGGGCTGCTGGCCCGCGCCGAGGAGATGTTCGGCCCGATGCCGGGGCTGCCGGGGCTGCTCTACCCGCGCCAGGACCGTCCTGCCGTCCTCGCCTCCTTCGCGCCCCACGTGGCCGCCTGTGCCGACGGCGATCCGGTCGCCGCGGGCATCCTGCGGGCGGCGGCCGGGCACATGGCCGAGTCGGCGGCCGCGGTCTGCCCGGCCGCGGGAGAGCCCCGGGTGGCCGTCACGGGCGGCCTGTTCAGGATGGGCGACCCGTTGCTCGTCCCGCTGAAGGAGGAGTTGTCGCGGCGGCTGCCGCACGCTGCGCTGGTACCGGCCGCCGGTGATCCCCTGGCGGGCTCGGTGCGGATGGCCGACGACCTCGCGGCGGGGGTGCTCACTCTCCCGGGTGATGAGGCGATGCTGTGTGTGGTGACCGGGACGGGGGACCGCTCCCGGGCCACCAATCTTGTCTGAACCGTACGTAACTCATCAGACAAAAGCGGACGGATACCGCTCACCTGCACCCTCCCCGAACAGGGGAGCCCGTGAAGCCAGTAACATGCGTCGCCATGAGCTCCCCCACTGGGCCCGCGTCCGGCCTGCCAGTACGAATGCCGCGACCTCGCCAGCCCGGGCGGCACCGCCGACCCGAGCCGTTGGCGGCTCCCGAGGGCGCGCCCGCGCTCGTCCTCGCGGTACCGGGCACTCCCGGCGCCGCCACGCGCAGCCTCGCCGAGGAAGTCGTGAGCATCGCCCGCTCCGAGCTTCCCGGTCTGGACGCGCGGATCGGGTACCTCGACGGGGACGAGGCGGAGTTCCCCGCGCTTCAGGCCGTGCTCGCGCACGCCGCCGAGGAGCGTGCGGCCCGCTTCGAGCACGCCAGGGCCGCCGGTCTGGACGTCAAGGAGCCCGAGGGCCCCGTCGCCGTCGTCGTGCCTCTGCTGGCCGGCCCGGACGGCGCGCTGCTGCGCCGTATCCGCCAGGCCGTGATGGACAGCCGCGTCGCGGCCGATCTGACCGATGTGCTGGGCCCGCACCCGCTGCTCGCCGAGGCGCTGCACGTGCGGCTGTCGGAGGCCGGTCTGGCCCGCGCGGACCGGGCCCGGCTGTTCACCGTGGCGACCGCCGCGGACGGCATCATCCTGGCGTCGGTGGGCGGTGACGAGGCCGTTCAGACAGCCGGGATCACCGGCATGCTGCTCGCCGCACGTCTCGCCGTGCCGGTGATGGCGGCGGCGCTGGACCAGGACGGCTCGATCGCGGCCATCGCCGAGCAGCTGCGTGCCTCGGGCTCGCAGCAGCTGGCCCTCGCGCCGTATCTGATAGGGCCGGAGATCGACGCGGGCCTGATCGAGGAGGCGGCCAAGGAGGCGGGCTGCCCGGCCGCCGAGGCGCTCGGCCCCTACCCGGCGATCGGCAAGCTCGCGCTGGCCAAGTACACGACGGCGCTGGGCATCGCCCCGCCCCAGCCACAGGGCGCGCCGGTCCGCTGACGCGCGCGGGCACCAAGTACGGACACCGAAGGGCCCCCTCCACCCAACCGGAGCGGGCCCTTCGGCATACACCTCGCCGCTCAGCCGAACACCACACAGGACACAGCCGGGACCACAAGCAAACCCGCCACGCCCGACACCGCCCCCCACCCCAGCCGCAAGGCCTGCCCGCCCCAGTGCCGCGCACAGCACCACACACGGACACCGAAGGGCCCCCTCCACCCAACCGGAGCGGGCCCTTCGGCATACCTCGTCGGTCAGCCGAAGATCACGCAGGATGCGGCGGGGGCCGTGAGCGCGCCCTCGTAGCGTGGCAGGCCCGTGCCGGGGTCGACGGCGAACCAGGCCACCTCGCCGGAGCGTTCGTTCGCGACGTAGAGGAATCCCGCCGACTCGGCGATCGCGCGGGGCCAGTGGCCGCCGCAGGGGACCGTGCCGACCAGCCGTAGTTCGTCCCCCTCGACGGCGAACGTGGACAGTACGTCCTCACCGCGGGTGGCGGTCCACACGAAGCGGCCGTCGGGCGCGGCGACGATGCCGGACGGATAGGCGTCGCCGGCCGGGCCGTCGGGCAGCACGTGGCGCTCGGTCAGCGGCTCCAGGGTGCCGTCGGCGGCGTCCCAGCGGCAGACGGTGACGGTCGGCGTCAGTTCGTTGAGCACGTACGCGTGCGTGCCGGCCGGGTGGAAGGCCAGGTGGCGGGGTCCGCAGCCGGGGCGCAGGGCGACTTCCCGGTGCAGTTCGAGGCGGCCGTCCGTCAGGGTGCACACCCGGACCGAGTCCGTGCCGAGGTCGACGCTGACGGCCCACCGCCCGCTCGGGTCGGACTGCACCTGGTGGGCGTGCGGCCCCTGCTGGCGCTGGGTGTGCGGGCCCGAGCCCCGGTGCTGGAAGACGTCGGAGGCGGCGCCCGCGAGGGTGCCGTCGGCGCGGACGGGCACCGCGGTGACACTGCCGGAGCCGTAGTTGGCGGTCAGGACGTGGCCGTCGTGGACGCTCAGGTGCGTGGGGCCGCTGCCGCCGACCGGCACCGGTGCACCGGACCTCGCCGGCCGGTTCCCCGTGACCCGGTACGCGGCCACCGCGCCCTCAGCCGTCTCGCTGACCGCGTAAAGGGTCCGCGCGTCGGGCGCCAGCGCCAGGTACGAGGGGTCGGGCACGCCGTCCACGCTGCTCAGGGCGGTCAGGGCGCCGCTGTCCGCGGCCACGGCCGCCGTCACGATCCCGCTGCCTCCCGCTGCCGTGAACGACCCGATGAAGGCCCGTCGTCGCCGCCCGCCGCCGTCTGTCACCGCTGTCCCCTCTCGGTCCTGTGCCGTCGGGGCGACGTTAGCAGTCGATCAATAGCGGTCTAGACCACACCTGTTGGATGTGACCGGGCCGCAATGCGTCGGTCGGTGTTCACGCACCCACGAGCGGTGAGCCCGACGGCGTCCGCAGAGGGGTGGCGAGTTCCATGAGGGCCCGTTCCAGGCCGTGAAGGTGAGCCAGAGCGGGTTCGGCGGCAGGCGAGTCGGTGGTGGCGGGGACCTGGTTGCCGCCGCCTCCCGTGAGCGCCTCGACCGCTGCCTCCACGCGCCAGCAGGCGGCTGCCAGGCGGGCGTCGTGGGAGGCCTCCGGGTCGGCCGCGACGGCGACCAGGCCTCGGGTCTCGCGGGCGCAGTCGTCGAGGAGAGCGAGTACGCGGCGGGCGCGTCGCTTGCGGCCGAGCATCGGGTTGAGCGGGTGGACCAGGGGTGCGACCGAGAACCGCACGCGGCCCAGCAACTGGTCCAGTTCCGCGACCCGTGGCGCCGGGTCGGCCGTCGCGGAACCGGCCAGGCGCGCGGCTGCCTCGGCCGTGCACGCGTGGACGCAGCGCAGGGCGCGCTGGATCCAGACGTCGGTGACGGTGTGCGTGGTGACCGGCAGGACGAAGAGCACGGCGAGTGCGGCACCGAGCGCGCCGACGCCTGTCTCGGCGAGGCGCAGGGCGAGCAGGGCCGGGTTCAGCACGCCCAGGAGGCCGTAGAGGAGTTCGGCGAGGAGCGTGACCGAGAGCATCATCCACGTGTACGACACCGCGGCCGTGTAGAAGATGCCGAAAACGCAGACGGCGAGGAGTACGGCCGTGGGGGCGGCCGCTCCGTGCACGGGGACGGCGATCAACAGGCCGAGGCCGATGCCGATCACCGTGCCGAGGACCCGGCGGAAGCCCCGGACCAGGGTCTCGCCGCGCGAGGCGGTGTTGACGAAGATCCACCAGGTGGCGCCGACGGCCCAGTACCAGCGCTGTCCCGACACCAGCTGGCCCACGACGAGGGCGAAGCCCGCGCCGGCGGTGGCCTGGACGGCCTGGCGCGTGGTGACGCGGGCAAGGCCGGTGCCGGCGGGCGGGGCGGGCACGGGCGCCGGGGGCAGCTGGGCCTCGTAGCACCACAGGCCGAACCGCACGGCGGATGCGGTGAGCAGGGACAGGATCACGGCGGCGTACAGCTCGGGCAGCCGGTCCGTGGTCGCGTGCAGGAACTGCGCCACGAAGAAGGTCATGAACGCGAACACGCCGAGGCTGTGCCCGCGCGGGCCCCAGCGGCGCGCGTACACGCCCACGCCGATGACGGCGAGGAAGGTGAGGTCGCGGGCCACGGGATGGTCGTGCAGCTGGGCCGCGGCGGTGAACACGGGCAGACCGACGGCGGGCAGCAGCGCGGTGGTGACGGCCTGCCCCCGGACCGTGGCGTCGGAGACGGTGAACAGGGCGAGCAGCGCGGCGAGGCCGCCGGTAACGGCTCCGGCGAGGGAGAGTCCGGCCAGATCGCAGACGACGACCGCGAGTCCGATGCCGAGCACGGCCCGCGCGGCGAAACGCAGCCGTGTGCGCCCCGGGTCCGGAGCCACGAACACCCTCTTCAGCACTGCTTTCCCCGCCCCTCGGACCGCGACCGGACCACGGCATGAAAAAGGCGCCGCGGGATCCGCAGCGCCATCGACGTACTCATTGCAGCATCAACACTGCGGCTGGCTCAAGCGCCATCCAATACGCTGGGCCATTGGCACAGACATACCGGACCGGGCCCGTCCACGGGCGAGCCATCGGTCCATGTACGAGGAGGCCGGGCGCGATGGCCGTCGACGAACTCGACACCCGCATCCTGCGGCTGCTGATGGAGCGGCCGCGCACCAGCATGCGCGAGTACGCCCGTGTCCTCGGCGTCGCCCGCGGCACCCTGCAGGCCCGCCTCGACCGGCTGGAACGGGACGGCGTGATCACCGGCACGGGTCCGACGCTCTCGCCGGCCGCGCTCGGACACCCGGTGCTCGCGTTCGTGCACATCGAGGTCACCCAGGGGAATCTGGACGACGTGGGGGACGCGCTGGCCGCGGTGCCGGAGATCGTGGAGGCCTTCTCGATCACGGGCGGCGGGGATCTGCTGACCCGGGTCGTGGCACGCGACAACGCCCATCTGGAGGACGTGATCCAGAAGCTGATCAGCCTGCCCGGCGTCGTCCGCACCCGCACCGAGGTGGCCCTGCGCGAGCGCGTCCCGCAGCGGCTGCTGCCGCTGGTCGAGGCGATCGGGCGGGCGGCACGGAAGTGACGGCGCGCGGCACGGACTTGGCTGCGTGCGGCACGGACTTGGCTGCGTGCGGGGCATTTTTGCAGTGATGAAGGCGATCGCGGGCCCGGCCGGGCGTGCGCGGCGGCCGCGTTCGGGATCGACGCGGCGATCGACCCGGCCGGGGCGCGGGACTGGATCCTGGCGCCGATGAACGGGCGGTGCCCCGTCCCCCGCCCGGGGCACCGCCCGTTCATCGACGCCAGGTGAATGGCGTTCCGGTCAGCTCGGCCGGATGTTCTGGTTGAGGCGGAACACGTTGTCCGGGTCGCGGTCGGCCTTGACCTGGGCCAGGCGGTCGTAGTTGCCGCCGTAGCTGGCGCGGACGCGGTCCTGGCCCTCGTCCATCATCATGTTCACGTAGGCGCCGCCCGCCGAGTACGGGTGCAGGGCCTCGAAGTAGTCGACGGTCCACCGCTTGACGAGGTCCGCGTTGGCCGGGTCGGGGTCGACACCGGCGTAGACGGTGGACCACTGGGCGCCGCGGTAGGCCCAGGGGGTCTCGTCGGGGCCCACGTCGTGGGCGGCGCCGTCGATCGGGTACAGGTGCATGGTCGACTGGACCGTCGGAGCCTCGGCACCGAACTTGGCGTGCAGTTGGACGGCCTCGTCCGGGATCTCGTTGACGAAGTCGGCGCGCCAGTACCACTGGTGGCCCGGAGGGTAGAGCCCGTCGAACATGCCCTGAAGGTCGGGGTGGGGCATCGGGCCGACCGCGTGCAGCATCGGCGTCGGCAGGGCGTCGAGCAGCGGGGCCATCTCGCGTGCGGCGGCCTCGGTGTCGTCTCCGACGTAGCACCAGACGACGCCGGCCGTCTTGCGCATCTGGATGTCCTCGGGGAACGGCGGGGCCGGCGGGACGGTGCCGTACAGGAAGAAGGCGTTGAGCTCGCGCGGGGCGTTCGGGAGGAAGTCCCGGTAGGCGCTGAGGACTTCGGGGCTGACCTCGACGGGCCAGAAGGTCGGACCGGCGACGACCGTGCTGACCTCGTGCAGCCGGAACTCGAACGAGGTGACGACGCCGAAGTTGCCGCCTCCTCCGCGGATCGCCCAGAACAGGTCGGAGTTCTCGTCGGCGCTCGCGCGCACCTGCTGCCCGTCGGCCAGGACGACGTCGGCGGCGAGGATGTTGTCGATGGTCAGGCCGCACCTGCGGGTCAGGTGGCCCAGGCCGCCGCCGAGGGCGAGGCCGCCGACGCCGGTGGTGGACACGATGCCGCTGGGGGTGGCGAGGCCGTGCGGGTTGGTGGCGCGGTCCACCTCGCCCCACACGCAGCCGCCGCCGACCCGGACGGTGCGGGCGGCAGGGTCGACGTAAATGTCCTTCATGGGCGACAGGTCGGCCACGACGCCGCCGTCGACGGTGCCGAGACCGGCGCCGTGGTGTCCGCCGCCGCGGACGGCGAGGGGCAGGTCGTGCGCCCGGGCGAAGCCGATCACGCGGGCGACGGCGTCCGCGTCGGCGCAGCGTGCGAGGAGTGCGGGACGCCGGTCGATCATGGCGTTGTAGACGGCGCGGGCCTGTTCGTAGCCGGAGTCCTCGGGTCCGATCAGTTCTCCGGAGAAGTCGGCCAGTTCCTTGCGCGCTGCCTGGGCCGCTGTACTGGACATACGGATTTCCCCCGTTTTTTTAGGAGACAGGTAGGTCTGTACGTTCTACTCGGGTAGCGCGAGCCCGGGCATCCGTGGGCGTCACCCAGCTCGGGCCCGCGGGATACCTACGTCTCGCGGCCGGCGAGCAGTCCGAGCTGCGCCGCGCGGACGGCGACGTGGCGTCGTGTGGGCGCGTCCAGCTTGTCGAGGACCGCGCGGACGTGGTTGTCCACGGTACGGACGGAGACCACGAGCCGGTCGGCGATCTCGCCGTTGGTCAGGCCCTGCGCCAGCAGCCGCATGACCTGCAGTTGGCGTTCCGTGAGGCCGGCGGGGTTGCCACGGGTGGCGGCGACGGGGCCGCGCGGGACGTGGGGCACGCCGAGCCTGCGCAGCTCGGTGCGGAGCAGGTGGGCCGGCGGTTCGGCGCCCAGGGCGTCGAGCCGGGCCAGGGCGGTGAGCTTGTCGGCGGGCTCCGGGCTCTCCGCGAGCGCGACGGCGTACTCGTACGGGCAGCCCGCCGTGTGCCAGAGGGCCGCGGCGCGCCGCCACTGCCCGCGTGCCTGCAGCGCGTACGGATGCCCCGAGTCGTCCGCCGGGAACGGGGGATGCCCGGCCTTGGTGAGCCAGTAGCCGAGCTCGGCACGGTGGGGGACGACGGCAAGGTCACGGGCCTGCGCGTGGAACGGGGCCACGGCCTCCACCACGGCGTCGAGGTCCCCGCGCAGCCAGGCCGCCTCCGCCAGCGCGGCCGCCACGGGGCCGGTGCGCTGGAGTTCCCGGGTGCGTACGGCGATCTCCCGGGCCTCGGCGAGGAGTTCGTCGGCGCCGGGGCGGCCGCAGCGGGTGCGCACCCGGGCCAGGACGGTCAGTGCCGGGCAGCGTGCGGGCAGGAAGTCGTGGATTCCGAACTCGGCGTGCCGCTCGGCCTCCTCCCAGTCGGCGGCGGCGAGCCGGCGTATGGCCAGCTCGACGTGGAGGTAGGTGAGGAAGCCGAGGTGTTCGGCGCGGTCGGCCAGGTCCATGGCCGGGGTCAGGAAGCGGTCGGCCTCGGTGAACTGCAGGGTGTCGAGCAGGGTCCAGATGAGGTTGGCGTAGGCGCGGCAGGCGTGCTCGACCTCGCCGGCGTCGAGGGCGACCTCCAGGCTCTCCTCCAGCTGGCGCCGCCCGCCGGGGTCGCCGCCCCGCCAGCGGGCCGTGCCCTGGTTGTTGAGGGCGTGCGAGAGGATCCCCGCGTCCTGGGTCTTCTGGGCGAGCACGATGGCGCGCTCGGCGTGCTCGACGGCTTCGGGGTAGCGGTCGGCCAGCATCCGCAGCTGGGCGATGTTGCTGACGGCGAGCGCCAGCAGCCGGTCGTCGCCGGCGTGCTCCAGGACGGCGACGGCCTCGCGGGCGGCCTCCTGCGCCTCGTCGGCGTCCCCGGCCCACCAGTGGATCCTGGACAGCCAGCGCAGGTCGGCGCCGAGGGCGAGGGTGTCGCCGAGGGAGCGGCGCAGGGCCACCGCCTCCCGCTCGGCGGTGACGGCGGCGGCCGAGTCGGCGATGGTGTAGGTCTCCACGGCATAGCGTTCGAGGAGGCCCGCGAGGTCGGCAGGGGCGTAGCGGTGCCGTTGCCGCAGGACGAGCCGCAGCTGGGCGGCGGCCTCGCGGTGGGCGCCCGCCGAGGCGGCGTCCCGGGCCGCGTCGGGGCCGTAGCGGGCGATGGCGTCCTGGTCGCCGGCCTGGGCGGCGTGGTGGACGATGCGGGCCGCGTCGGAGCCTGGCCGGGCGACGAGTGCCGCGAGGACGGTGCGGTTGAGCTCGATGCGCCGGGCCGCGGGCACGGCGTCGGCGACCGCCCGCCGGATCAGCTCGTGCCGGAACGCCACCCGCTCCGGCGCGACGGCCAGCAGCCCGCGCTGCTCGGCCGCGGCGAGGACGGCGACCCCGCCGTTGAGCAGCGCGTCGACCAGCGGACGTTCGACGGCCGAGGGGACGACGGCGAGCTGCTCCAGCGCGTCCACGGTGGCCGGCTCCAGTCCGCGCAGCCGGGCGAGCACGGCCTCGACGACGGTCGGGGGCACTCCCCCGGTGCCGCCTGCGGCGACGACCTCGGCGACGAAGAAGGGGTTGCCCGACGTCACCTCGTAGACCTGGGCGGGGTCGAGGCCGCCGGCCGCGCTGAGCGTGCGGACCGCCTCCAGGGACAGCCGGGCCAGGGGCAGGCGGTGCACGCGTGGCGCGCGGGAGACCTGGCCAAGGAGGTGGCGCAGGGGGTGTCCACGGCTCAGCTCGTCGTCGCGGTAGGTGAGGACCAGCAGGGCGGGCAGCTGTTCCATACGCCGTACGAGGAAGCGCAGGGCGTCCAGGGAGGCCTCGTCGGCCCAGTGCACGTCCTCGACGACGAGTACCGCCGGATGCGGGGTCACGGCAAGCTCGCCGTGCAGGGCCTCGTAGACGCGGTGGCGGTCGCCGCCCTCCGTGACGGCGCGGGCCAGCTCGGCGCCGACGCTGCCGACCAGGTCGCGGAACGGGCCGAGGGGCCGCCGGGTGGCGAGGTCGTCGCACTGTCCGACGAGCACCCGGGCCCCCCTGGGCAGATGCTCCGGCATTGCTCTGACCAGGCTCGACTTGCCTATCCCGGCCTCGCCGAAGACAAGCGCCACCGAACCGGCCCCGTCCGCCGCCTCCTGTGCGGCCGTGGCCAGCTGCTCCAGCTCGGGCTCGCGCTCAAGAATCCCCCGGTCCACGCCGCCGATTCTCCCACCGGCGACGCGCCACGACGACGCGTGCGGCCGGACGATGTCACACTTCGGGGCCCTGGACCCTCTTGAGTGCTGACACCTGGCGGACACGCACGGGAGGCCTTCCATGGACACCGGTACCCGGACCGCGGACACCCGCGAGATCGAACTGTCCGCGGGCACGATCGCCTACGACGACACCGGCGGCGATGGTCCCGTACTGGTGCTGCTGCACGGCCTGATGATGGACGCCTCGCTGTGGGACGGGCCGGTGGCCGGCCTGTCCGCCGACCACCGGTGCGTCGTTCCGACCCTGCCCCTGGGAGCGCACCGCCACCCGATGCGCGCAGAGGCGGAACTGTCGCTGCCCGCGGTGGCGCGGCTCGTCGCGGAGTTCCTCGATCGGCTGGACCTGCGGGACGTCACGCTGGTCGGGAACGACACGGGCGGTGCGCTCGTGCAGTTCGTCATGGCCGACGGCGAGGACCGCGTGGGGCGGGCGGTGCTCGTGTCCTGCGACGCGTTCGACAACTTCCCGCCGGGCCTGACCGGACGGGTCCTGGTGGCCACCGGTCGTCTCTCGCCGCGTCTGTTCGGGCTGTTCATGCAGCAGATGAGAGTGCGGTTCGTGCGCCGTCTGCCGATCGCGTTCGGTTGGCTGACCAAGCGGGGCGACGCGGCCTGCGCGCGCTGGATGCGGCCGGTGCTGGGTGAACCGGGGATCCGCCGGGACGCCGTACGCCTGTTGCGTACGGCGGACCGGGCGACCCGTCGCCTGCTGGAAGCCGCCGCCGAGCGCCTGCCGCTCTTCGACCGGCCCGCCCTGGTGGTCTGGGCGAGCGAGGACCGGGTGATGCCGCCCGAGCACGGCCGGCGCCTCGCCGCACTGCTGCCCCAGGGACGGCTGGTCGAGGTGGACGACGGGTACACGCTGCTCCCCCTGGACCGGCCGGCGGAACTGGCCCGCGTCATCCGGGAGTTCGTCCGCTCCACGGATGCGTCTCGGACGCGGACCACGCCGACCGAGGGCGACCAGGGCCGACCAGGAGCGACCGTGTGACGCCCTGCGGCGGGACGCGAGCGGGCCGGTCGCCGGGTGCAGGTGGCACGGGGCGGACCAGGGCTCTCGTCACGAGGGAGTCAGCGGAAGGTCGTCCGTGAACGCGTTGACGGGCGGCGAGATGCGCTCGGTGCGGTGGATGTCGAGGGCCGCCGTCGCGGACTTCGTGCCGAGCGTGCCGCGCGGGTGCCAGTTTCCGGTGACGGCCAGCCAGGTGTTGGCGGGCGGCGCGGGAGTCCCGTACATCCGCACCTTGACCGACTGGGAGTCGGCCGCGCAGCAGGTGAAGATGATCCGGGTCAGATACCAGCCGCCGTCCGGTCCTGCCGGGGTGACGAAACCGGTCATGCTGATGCTGCGGCCCCTGATGGCCTGTTCCCGGTCCTGCTGGACCCGGGCGGTGAAGTCCGTCAGGGTCAGCGGCAGGGGTGTGGTCGCGGGCAGCGGGTCGAACCGCTGCTCCTGCTTCACGGCCTTGTTGTTCGCGTGCGAGGCCGTGTACGCGCCGAGGGCGGGCGGAGCGTAGAAGAGCAGGCTGAGCGCGGGCAGGAACAGCAGCCAGGCGATGCGGGGGGCGGTGGAGTGGTCGTGCCCGTGATCGTCTTCGTGTCTGTCCTGGTCGTGGGCATGGTCGTGGTCGTGGTCGTGGTCGTGGTCGTGGGCATGGTCGTGGTCGTGGTCGTGGTCGTGGGCATGGTCGTGGTCGTGGTCGTGGTTGCGTCCCTGGTCGTCGCCTTCCGGGTCCATGTGGTCCAGCGCGGCTCCCGCGAGGCCCAGCAGCAGGAGCAGTACGCCGGAGGCGATGAGCACGGGACGCAGGCCCTCTTTGACGTAGCGCAGGCAGAGGTCGCTGAACAGGGCGGTGTGGAGCAGTCCCAGGCCGGTCAGGACGAGCAGGAGGACCTGTACGTGGCGCTTCACAGCAGCGCGCCTCCGATCAGGACGCTCGCGACGACGGCGACGGCCGTGGTCGCGGTGGAGAAGCGGAGCGCGAAGGCCCGGCCGAACGTGCCCGTCTGAAGGGCGATCAGCTTCAGGTCGACCATCGGTCCGACCACCATGAAGGCCAGCCGGGCGGTGGGCGAGAAGCCGGTGAGCGAGGCTGCGACGAAGGCGTCCGCCTCCGAGCAGACGGCGAGCAGGACGGCGAGACCGGCCAGGAAGAGGACCGACAGCCAGGGCGAGCCGGAGAAGGTGTCGAGGACCGAGCTCGGCACCGCCACGTTGAACGTGGCCGCGGCCATGGCGCCCAGCACCAGGAAGCCACCGGCGTGCAGGAAGTCGTGCCGGAAGCCGAGGCGGAACTCCTTCCAGCGGCTGCGCCCCGGCCGGTGCCCGGTGTTCCGGACTGCGGGGCGCAGCCACTCCTCGCGTCCCAGCCAGAGCCACAGCCAGCCCATCGCGGCCGCGGTGAGGAGGGAGGCGACCAGTCGGGCGGCGACCATGGCGGGGTTTCCCGGGAAGGCGACGGCCGTGGCGGTGAGCACGATCGGGTTGATCGCGGGAGCGGAGAGCAGGAAGGCGAAGGCGGCGGCCGGGTTGACGCCTCGGCGGATCAGACTGTTCGCGACCGGCACCGAGGCGCACTCGCAGCCCGGCAGCACGACGCCCGCGACGCCGGCCACCGGGACGGCGAGTGCGGGGCGCCTGGGCAGGATCCTGGTGAACAGGTCGGCCGGTACGAAGGCGTTGATCGCCCCCGACAGGGCCGTACCCAGAAGAAGGAAGGGCAGTGCCTGGACGGTGATGGCCAGACAGACCGTGCGCCAGGCAGCGACAGCGGGCTGGTTCAGCCACCCGCCGCCGGTGAGCACGAGCACCGCCACCAGACCGGCCGCCGTGGCGATGCCGACGGACAGGGGCCATCCGGTGACGTGCCGTCTCGGGTGAGCGTCGGGCGGGGCGACGATCGCCGAGGGGGGCGCCACATCAACCAGTTCATCCGTTTTTTGCATTTTTACTCCGGATGTCGGATTCCGTGGCGAAGATAAGCCAGACCACCTCCCCGCACGGTGCGCACACGCCGCCCGGCGCTCAACCGACCGCGATGTGATCCTCCGAGGACCTGCGCCGGGACATCGCCTCCGGCACCTCGTGCCGGAGGACAGGGACGGCAACCCCGCCGGACGTCCGCCCGCGGCCGCGTCCATGGAACAGCGCCAGGACGATCGCGGCGCCGACCGCTATCAGGTGCTCCCGGCCGGCCAGATTGGGTACGGCGATCGACTCCCACACCATGGACCCGCCGGTGAGCGTGAACACGATGGGAGCACGGCGGACGACGGCGACGTAGGTGAACAGGCCCACGACGGCCGCGGAGGGTCCGGTGTCCAGCACCTGCCCGATCTCACGCGGCAGGCCCAGCCCGCCCCAGCCGGGGCCGAGCGCGATCATCACGCGCACCAGGAGGGTGCCGGCCAGCGTGGTCGCGTACGCGACGGCGAGCGTCCTGGCCCGGCCGAGTGCGAGTTCGGCGAGCGCGAACGCGAGGAACAACTGCGTGATCCCCGCCCACACGGGCAGATCCAGGGCCGGGACGTACAGCGACACCGGCGTGCGCAGCAGGGCCAGCCACCACGGCAGGTCGGCCTTGACGCCGCCGAGGATCCGGACCGCCACGGCACCGGTCGGCCGTTGCGCCAGGGCATGGAAGAAGATGACGCCGAAGGCGGCCAAGAACGCGAGGGACAGTGCGGGCAGCCCGCGCCTTCGGAGTTGCCGCACGGGATCGACCACGATGCCGTTCCACTCGCCCCGCAGCGTGCGCCCCAGGAACACCGCCACCCGCCACGCTTCGCGACGCAGCCGCCCCTGCCCGGAACGGTCTGCCCGGGCGTACGACAGTCCGGCAGCGCGCCCCCTGTCCGCGACACCGCCGGTGCACCGCATCCCGCTGCGCAGCAAAACGCCCCCTGACCAGGTAGAAGTGGTCCACGCCGCACAGGGCGAGACCACTCCGTCCGGGGGCTACGCCCGGCGGCGGGGCTTCCTGCGCTTGGCGCCCTTGGAGACGCCGGATCCACCGCGAGGGTTCCGTCCGGTCGTCTTGGCGGCCGTGGGCTTGCGACGGCCGGAGGCCGTGTCGCCGCCCTTGCCCTGGGACTCCGGCGCAGGTGCCGTGCGGCCCCGGGAGCTGTTGACCGTGCGGCCGCGGACGATGCCGATGAAGTCCTCGACCAGGTCTGTGGTCGCCTCCTCGGGCCAGGCCAGGGCGACGCCCGACCCGGGGCCGTCCACGAGCGGCCGGTAGGTGAGGTCTCTGCGGTGGTGGAGGCGGGCCAGCGACTGGGGGACGATCAGGAGGCCGATGCCCGCCGCCACGAGTTCGACGGCGTCCTCCGTGGTGGCGGGGCGCTCGAAGGCGGGCTCTCCCGGCGGCCGGTCCCAGTCGAAGACGTCGTCGAGCGGATGGAGGACGACCTCCTCCGCGAGGTCCTCGACGCTCACCTCGTCCGCCGCGGTGATCAGGTGGTCCTTGGGGACCATGACGACCGTCGTCTCGGTGTAGAGGGGGATGGCGCTGAAGAACGTACGGTCCACCGGCAGGCGCAGGAGTCCCGCATCGGCGTCACCGGCGCGCAGCACCTCGGACGCCTCGTCGGCCGGTACGGCGAGGAGGGTCAGCGGGATGTCGGGCAGGCGCTCGTTCCAGATCCGCACCCACTTGGCGGGCGTCGCTCCCGGGACGTACGCGAGCCGGAACGTCTGGGATGCTTCCGTGCCTGTCACCCCGCCAGGCTACCGGCCGTGGTCGGAGGTCTCGAACACGCTCGATACCCTGGGCACCATGATGTCGCACCAGACCACCCAGACGATGAAGCCCGCGACCGCGGCGAAGAAGCTGGGTGTGTACCTCGAGGCCACCCCCGCCGAGTTCCGTGAGGGTGTCGTCTCGCGCGCCCAGCTCGACCAGCTCCAGGCCGAGCCGCCCGAGTGGCTGCGCGAGCTTCGGGCCAACGGGCCGCACCCGCGTCCGGTGGTCGCGGCGAAGCTCGGCGTCTCCATCGCGGGCCTCGCACGCGGCGGGGTCACCGAGCCGCTCACCACGGACCAGATCGACGCACTGAAGCAGGAACAGCCCGAGTGGCTGCAGAAGGAGCGTGCCACCCAGGCCGAGGTCCGCAAGGAGGGGGCCCGCATCAAGAAGCGGAACGCCGAGCGCGAGCAGCGGAGCGACGGCCCCCGTTCCTGACTTCTGCTCCTGAGTCCTTACACCTTCCGCGACGCCGTCGGTCCGCGACGGTCGGTCGCCGTCCGGATTCGCTGTGTGCACAACACTCGGATCTGACGGACCGTCACGACGAAGGTCACAAAAGCGTATCGGACATTCCGGCCTTCAACCTTCACACGAGTCGCACAAGTTGGCTAGTTTGGCAGCAGGCCGCACGAGACCCTCCGGCGAACCCCGTCGGGACGCGCGGCCTCCGCCGAGTCCGGTGCGCCCCTGTGGCAGCCGGAGCCGGGGACCCAACCGAACGATGGGGTGAATCGGCCCAACCGCCCGCAAGGGCAAGGGCCGTAGGGCATGCCTTCCGGAGTCGACCGCCCGAACCCGACAGCTAACTCGGTAGGCGGAGTACGGAAGGAGTACGGCTCCCATGGCGCCGGAACGATCGTCGCGTCCAGGAGGCTTCGGCCTTCCCGGTATGCGCAACTCCGCTCTCGCGACCGCTGCCCTCACCTCGGTGGCCCTGTTCTCGCAGACCGCCGACGCCGTACCGATGACGGCGGACGAGGGCCCCAGCCGCGAAGACGTCCGGCAGCGGGTGAGCAGTCTCTACGACCAGGCCGAGTCCGACACCGGCCTCCACAACATCACCCGGGCGCAGTCGGCGAGTTCGCGGGGCCGTGGCGCCCCGGCGAGCGGTGGCCGGACCCGGACGTCGGATCCCGAGATGGACGACATCACCCGGCAGTGGTTCGCCGGGGCGCGCTCGTCACTGGGCCCGACGGTCCCGGCCGTCCTGCCGGCCGACCGTACGCCCTCCCGGCGCACGCCGGCACGCCCGGCTGGACCCCGGCCCGAGAGCGCGGCGGCACCGGCGCCCGAGACCCGTACCGGCCGTGAGCTGGAGCCGGCCGCCCGGCCCGCGCTCGAACTGCCCGCCGGTCAGACCCAGCAGGGTCCGGTGGCCGAGTTGACGGCCGCACCCACGGCGACGCTGCCCGCCGTACCGGCACAGCGGCAGGATTCCTCCACGGCCCCGCCTGCTGCCGCTCCCGAGTCGAAGCAGGCGTCGCTGCGCAGCTCCAAGCAGCACAACCAGCGCAAGATCGCGGCGGCCAGCGAGCTGCTGTACAGGTACACGGCCCGGCAGACTTCCGTGGCGCCGCTGATGGCCGCCCAGTCCCAGCCGCTCCAACTGCCCCAACTCCCCCAGGCTCCCGCCCCCTGGGAGGAGCAGGCGTTCCGCTCGACCGAGGAGGCATGGCGACTGGAGCAGCCGTCGGTACTCGACACGGGCGTGCCGCCGGCCGGGGACTGGCGACTCCAGCCGTCCGTCCTCGACACCGGTGTCCCCGTGGCCGAGGACTGGCAGATGCAGCCCTCGGTACTCGACACCGGCGTACCCGCGGCCGCGGACTGGCAGATGCAGCCTTCCGTGCTCGACACCGGTGTCCCCGTCGTCGAGACACCCGTCGGCACCAAGGCCGACCGGGCCGTGGCCTTCGCCCGTGCCCAGATCGGCAGGCCGTGCCTGTGGGGTGCGGTCGGGCCGGAGTCGTACGACAACGCCGGTCTCACCCAGGCCTCCTGGAAGGCCGCGGGGGTCGCCCTGCCGCGCACCCCGCACGAGCAGGCGAATGCCGGCACCGTGATCCCGCTCGCAGAGAGCCGCCCCGGGGACCTGATCTTCTTCCACGACAACTTCAGCCACGTCGGCCTCTACACCGGCAACGGCCTGATGATCCACGCCCCCGGTCCGGGCTCGGTCATCCGCGAGGAGTCGATCCACAACGCCGGGGAGGCCGCGATCCGGATCGCCGTGCGTCCGGCGTGAGGGTCGGGAACACCGGTCGAGTCGGGACACCAGCAGTCCGCTGAAGTGCGCGGCCGCCCACGGAAGTCGGCGGCCGCGCACTGCTTTGACCTGTGCCGCCGTGCTGCCGGAAGACGGGGTGAGCGTACGAACTCCCACTGTGGGACGAGCACGTTGCAAACCAGCTGAGCCCTCCCCAACCGGACTCCGACGTCGAAGAGTCCACGCCGACGCGTGCCCGCCGAGCCGAGCCCGAGCGGATGAGCGCACGGCTCGGCGAGGGGGTTCCGCTCCCGGCCGGCCGACGGTCGTCCCGCGAGGCTGCCGTACACGGACATCGGCACCCCGACCTCGGCCTCCGGCTTGGCGATGCGGCCCGTCCGAGCTCCAGGAAGTACGTCTGCCGAGCCGCCTGCCGTTCTCGTAGGCGCCGTGGCCGCTCGGCCGGGACAGCGGTAGCGGCAGCCGGCTCTGCGCGCGAGACACGGCGAGGCTCCCGCCCACAGCAGGCCAGGACAGGCTCCGCCCACCGCGGCCAGAGCGAGGCGCGCGCCTGTCGTTCCCACCGTCGCACGGCGTCTGCAGAGGCCTGGTGAAATGTTTCAGCCATGTCTTGACATCCGGATGAAACGATTCGTAGCTTGGGCGATCATTTAGATCCATGAAACATGTTCATGGATATGAACAGAACGGAGGTGCTCATGGGCGATCGCCGACGACGTCGCCGCCTGGCCGCCGCCCTCGCCGCCGCGGGGCTCGCGTTCGGGACGGCCGCCTGTGGCTCCGGGTCCGGCGGCGCCGGTTCCGGCGACCCGAACACGCTGGAGGTGTGGACCCGGAGCGATCCGGACTCGGCCGCCACCTACGACCGTGTCTTCGCCGCCTTCACCAAGAAGACCGGCATCAAGATCGACTACCAGCCGGTCGTCAACTTCGACCAGCAGCTCCAGGCGCGGGCCTCCACCAAGGACCTGCCCGACGTCATGATCAACGACACGGCTCTGATGGGCAGTTACCAGAGCCAGGGTCTGCTCAAGCCGATAGAACCCGACTCGATCGCGGGCCACGACCAGATCAGTGCCAAGTCCTGGTCCTCCACCGTGGGCCTGGACGGCAAGCACTACGGCATCCCGTACTCCCGCCAGGCGATGACCCTGATGATCCGCAAGGACTGGCTGAAGAAGCTCGGGCTGACGGCACCGACGACCTGGCAGCAGATGCTCGACGTCGCCAAGGCCTTCGCCGGCCGCGACCCCGACGGGGACGGCAGGAAGGACACCTACGGCATCGTCGCGCCGGGCAGCGCCATGAACGGCTATGCCGCCTGGTGGGGTGCCGGCTTCCTGTGGCAGGGCGGCGCGCAGATCATCGAGCCGGACGGCAAGGGCCGTTACCGCCCCTCGATGGACTCGGCGGCCGCCGTACGGACCGTCACCTGGATGAAGGACAACCTCTTCTGCGGCGCCCGGGGTGTCCTCCAGCCGGGCGCCGTCAGTGCGGTCACCGGTACCGCCACCAACTTCCAGGACGGCAACGCCGGTATGTACATGACCGGCCCGTACAACATCACCAGCTTCGACACGATGCTCGGCAAGAAGACGTACGAGGTCGTGCCCGCCCCGGCCGGCCCTGCGGGTTCCGACGTGCTGGCCGAGGGCGAGAACGTCTACTTCGGCGCCCGGACCGGAAAGACCCACCAGGAACGGGAACTTGCCGCCTTCCTGGTCTCCGCCGAGGGCCAGAAGATCGGCATGACCAGCGTCGACGGCCACCAGCCCGTCGTGCGCATCCCCACCAACTCCACGCTGGACGCGGCCAAGGTGCGGGGTGACGCGCGGTGGAGCGTCGTACAGAAGGCGTACGAGACCGCGTCCGAGCAGTTCCCCAACGCGCCTGACTTCGCACCGATCAAGCAGGACACCGCCGACAGCCTCAACGCCCTGTTCACGTACTGCGGCAGTGACGTCCGCTCAGGCCTGAAGGAGCTCAACGAAACCCTCGCCGGTGACCTCAAGGACCAGGACCTTTTGAAATGACCGCTACCGTGACCGCGCCCGCACGGCGCAGAGGGCCGAGCAAGAAGGCCGCCCTCCCCTGGCTGTTCCTGGCCCCGGGACTGCTGCTCGCCCTCGTCTTCAAGTTCCTGCCGATGGGCAAGGGCATCTGGCTCAGCTTCTTCAAGGTGCGGCCCTTCCTCGGCGACAAGTGGGTCGGCCTCGACAACTACACGCGCGTCCTGAGCGACCACCGCTTCCAGGACGCGATCGGCCACACCCTCGTCCTGGGCGTCGGCATCTCGCTCGGTGCGATCCTCGTGGGCTTCCTGCTCGCCCTGCTCCTGGAGGGCCAGGCGCGCTCGCTGAAGATCATGCGTACGGCCGTGTTCCTGCCCGTCGTCACCGCGACCGCGGTCGTCGGCGAGCTGTGGCGGCTGATGTATTACCCGACCTCCGACGGCCTGGTCAACAGCGCCCTCGGCTTCCTCGGCATCGGTCCCGTGCCCTTCCTGGACAACCCCGACACCGCGCTGTGGGCGACCATGGCCATGGGCATCTGGATGGCGGCCCCGTACAACATGGTGATCATCCTCGCCGGACTCGCCGGTGTGGACCGTTCCCTGTACGAGGCGGCCGCGATGGACGGCGTCTCGCTGTGGCAGCGCCTGCGGTACATCACCCTCCCCGCGATCCGCCCCGCCCTCGGCGTCGTCCTCACGCTCGCCGCCATCCGCGGACTGCGCGTGTTCACCGAGGTGTACGTCCTCACCGGCGGCGGCCCTGCCGGGTCCACCGATGTCTGGATGACCCGCGCCTACACCCTGGGCTTCTCCCGCAACGACCTGGGCGGCGCCTCCGCGGCCTCCGTCGTGCTGCTCTGCGTGACGCTGCTGCTCACCGTCACGGTCAACTACTTCCGCAAGAGGGGAGACGTGCGATGAGCGCACCCGCCCTCGACCCCGTCCGCACTCCGTCCGACGAGGTCGCCGTCTCCCCCGCAGGGCGGGGCGGCAAGCAGGCCCGAACCACCCCGGCCCGGTTCGACACCGCCCTCGGCTGGAGCGACAGGCCGAGTCTGGGCATGGCCCTGCGGGTGCTGCTCTGCGTGGTAGCCCTGGCGATCTTCGCGGCGCCGTTCCTGACCATCATCGCCGGTGCCTTCAGCACGAACCCCAGCGGTTCGTCGCTGTCCTTCCTCCCGCACCACCCCACGCTGCTGAACATGAGGGTGGCGGGCGAGCGCGGCATCTGGGACTACTTCACCAACTCGCTGGTCATCGCGGGTGGCGGGCTGCTGCTGCAGCTGGCGGTCTCGGTGCTCGCCGCGTACGCCCTGGCCCGGCACCGCTTCCGCGGCCAGGCCCTGGTCCTGACCCTGTTCATGCTGACGATGATGCTCCCGGAGGAGGTCATCGCCATCCCGTTGTCCCTGGTCCTCGGCCATGTCCCGGTCGTGGGGCTGGACTTGAAGGGCACCGTCTGGGCGGTGATCCTGCCGCTCGGCGCCTGGGGCTTCTCGGTGATGCTGCTGACCGAGTTCATGAAGGACATCCCCACCGAGATCGAGGAGGCCGCCCGCATCGACGGCGTCGGCGAGCTGCGGATGCTGTGGCAGGTCGTCCTGCCGCTGTGCAAGCCCGCGCTCGGCGTGGCCGGCGTGCTCGGCTTCATCATGATCTGGGACCAGTACCTGCTGCCCCTGATCGCCGCCAAGGACCCCACCGACTACACGGTCACCGTCGCCCTGTCAGTCCTGCGCACCGACCCCGAGGTCGGCTCCGGGGTGGTGCTGGCCGGTGCGGTCATCGCGCTCGTCCCCAGCCTGGTCGTCTATCTGCTCCTCCAGCGCTCGCTGGTCACCGGCATCGCTGCCGGGGCCACCAAGGGCTGACATCCACAACTCGTACGTTACGAGGGAGACATGAAGTTCCAAGGAGTGCTGTTCTTCCCGGTCACGCCGTTCACCACGGACGGCTCGCTGGACGAGGCACAGCTCGCGCGGCACATCGAGTCCGGTGTCGCGGCCGGTGCGGGCGGCGTGTTCGTCGCCTGCGGCACCGGCGAGTTCCACGCGCTGACGTCCGAGGAGATCGAACGCGCCACGCGGGTCGCGGTCGAGGTGACCGGCGGCCGGGTGCCCGTGCTGGCCGCCGCCGGTGGCCCGCCCCTGGTTGCCCGGGACCAGGCCGCCCGTATCGAACGGGCCGGCGCCGACGGCCTCCTGCTGCTGCCGCCGTACCTGGTGAGCGCTCCGCAGCGGGGCCTGGTGCGGTACGTCGAGGAGGTCACCGCGGCGAGCGGCCTGCCGGTGATCTTCTACCAGCGCGGCACCGCCCGCCTGACCGAGGCGACCGCGGCCGAGATCGCCGCCCTGCCCAAGGTCACCGGCCTCAAGGACGGCCTCGGCGACATCGAGCGGATGCACCGCATCGTCCGGGCCGTGCGCGCCGTCCCCGGCGCCGAGCGCTTCCAGTTCTTCAACGGCCTGCCCACCGCCGAGATGACGGCCCCCGCCTACCGCGGCATCGGCGTCGACCTGTACTCCTCCGCGGTGTTCGCCTTCGCGCCGGAGATCGCCCTGGCCTTCCACACCGCGCTCGCCAGGGGCGACGGGGCCCTGGTCTCCACGCTCCTCGACGAGTTCTACGGCCCCCTCGTCGAACTCCGCGACGAGGTCCCGGGATACGCCGTGTCACTCGTCAAGGCCGGGGTGACGATCCGCGGCCTGGACGTCGGCGGCGTACGGGCGCCCCTGCTCGACCCCACGCCGGAGCATGTCGCCCGGCTGGCGAAACTGATCGACCACGGTATGGAGGCAGTGGGCGCATGAGCACCACAGACATGAGCACCACGGACATCGGCACCACGGGTGGCACGAGGATCCGCGAACTGATCGTCACCCCGATCGCCTTCCGCGACCCGCCTCTCCTCAACTCCAACGGTGTGCACGAGCCCCTGGCCCTGCGCGTCATCCTCCAACTCGTCCTTGAGGACGGCACGGTGGGCCTCGGCGAGTCTCCCGGTGGCACCGCGCGTCTGGAGCGACTTGAGGCCGCGGCGAAGGTCGTCGTGGGCATGGACGTCTTCGACACGACGGCCCTCGCGGCCGCGATCGACGCCGCTCTGGTGCCGACGGTGCCCAGCTCCCACGAGCGCGGCTGGACCATGTCCGCGGTGGAGGTGGCCTGTCTCGACGCTCAGGGCAAGCTGCTCGGGCGGCCGGTCAGCGACCTGCTCGGCGGCCGGGTCCGCGACTCCGTGCCCTTCGCCGCGTACCTCTTTTACAAGTGGGCCGAGCACCCGGCGCTCGACGGCCGGGTGGCGGTCGGCGACGACTGGGGCGCGGCTCTGGACCCTGCCGGGATCGTCGAGCAGGCCCGGCTGATGCAACAGCGCTACGGTTTCCGCTCGTTCAAGCTGAAGGGCGGTGTCTTCCCGCCCGACGAGGAGATCGCCGCGATCAAGGCGCTGGCGGAGGCCTTCCCGGGGCAGCCGCTGCGGCTGGACCCCAACATCGCCTGGACGGTGGAGACGTCGAGGTACGTCGCCCGTGAAATGGACGGCGTACTGGAGTACTTGGAGGACCCGACCGCGACCATTGCCGGTATGGCGCAGGTCGCGAAGGAGTCGCCGCTCCCCCTCGCCACCAACATGTGTGTGATCGCCTGGGAGCACCTGAAGCCCGCGATCGAGCAGGACGCAATCCAGGTGCTCCTCACCGACCACCACTACTGGGGCGGCCTGCGCCGTACCCGTGAACTCGCCGCCGTCTGCGAGGCGTTCGGTCTCGCCCTGTCGATGCACTCCAACTCGCACCTGGGGATCAGCCTCGCGGCCATGACCCATGTCGCGGCGGCCATCCCCAACCTCGACCACTCCTGCGACACGCACTACCCGTGGAACTCGGCCGACGATGTCGTCCTCCCCGGGGTGCTGGAGTTCCGTGACGGCGAGGTCGCGGTCCCGACCGGCCCCGGCCTGGGGGTGGACCTGGACCACGACGCCCTCGACCGACTGCACCGGCTGTACCTGGACTCGGGGATGCGCTCGCGCGACGACACCGGCTACATGCAGAGGATCCACCCCGAGTACGAGCTCAGGTTGCCACGGTGGTGAAGTATGGCGGCATGAGTGATCAGCACACAGGGCGGCTGGCCGGGAAGGTCGTGGTCGTCACCGGCGCGGCCGGTGGCCAGGGCGCGGCGGAGGCGGCGGCGCTGGCCCGGGCCGGGGCCCGGGTGATCGCCACCGACGTCCGGCCGGAGGGCAACGTCCGCCGGCTCGACGTCAGCAGCGAGAGCGACTGGGCCGGGCTGGCCACCGAGCTGAAGGAGTCGTACGGCGAGATCCACGGGCTGGTCAACAACGCGGGGATCATCCGGCGCGAGCGCCTCGGCGAGGTGCTCACCGCCGACTTCGCGCAGGTCCAGGCGGTGAACACGATCGGCCCGCTGCTCGGCATCCAGCATCTCGCGCCGCTGATGCCGCCCGGTTCGTCGATCGTCAACGTCGGCTCCTCCGCCGCGCTCACCGGCTACTACCCCGTGGCGTACACGGCCAGCAAGTGGGCCCTGCGCGGGGTGTCGAAGATCGCGGCCATGGAGCTGGGGCCCCGGGGCATCCGCGTGAACACCGTCCATCCCGGCTACATCGAGACCGGGATGACGGCCGCCGCCACACCCGCGTTCCGCGACGCGACCCTGCGCGAGACCCCGCTCGGCCGCAGCGGAAGCGTCGACGACATCGCGCCGCTGGTGGTCTTCCTGCTCTGTGACGAGTCGTCGTTCATCACCGGAGCGGAGATTCCGGTGGACGGCGGCCTCACGGCGCACGGGGGAGTCAAGTCGATCTCGGACGCGATGCGTACGGATGCGCCGGCGCCGGAGTGAGCCCTGGCGGGGCCGCCGGTCCCCCGCGCCGGCGGCCCCGCACGGTGGGGGATCCCGGCGCCCGCCCCAGGCGTCAGGTCTCCCCCCGCTGCGGCCGCCGTGGCGCCGGTGTGCTGGAGTACTTCCGAGAACGTCAATGTTGCTCGGATTGCTCGGATGAAGTCTCCGACAGCACATGACGTCGCCGGTATGGGTAGAACTGCGTACGCGGCGGACGAGCGGAGATGGAACGTGGCTCAGGTGCTGGGCGAGGCCCACGAACGCATGCTGGCGGTGGCCGTCGCGGCGCTCAACGAACGTGAGCCGGAGCGGCTGTGGCCCCTGCTGGCGACGGCCCTGCCCGGCCTGTGCGGCGGCGAGACCCTGGTCTACAAACTCGACGACTGGAACGAGACCGAGGGCACCGTCGGCATGCCGCCCGGCATCGCCGCCGAGCTTGCCGGGCTCGGCGAGGAGGACCTGAGCCTGCTGCGCGCGGGGTATCCGTTCGCGCACCACTACGCGGCCGGGTCCGACCGGGCTCCCCTCACCGCGCGCCGGGCCGCCGGCCGTGTGTGGTCCGCGAGTCCGACGGCGCGGCTGATCGGCGACGTCATCGACGCGGACCACGTCCTGGCGCTTCCGCTGCCCCAGTCGACGACGCCGATCACCGGATGCATGATCTACCGCTCCGGTGCGGACTTCTCCGACGACCACGTCCGCACGGCGCAGCAGCTGCAGCCGCTGCTGGCGGCGGTGGAGCAGCAGCGGCAGCTCCTGATCCGCTGGCAGCGCCTGGCCGCTCCGTCCCCTGACGGCGGCTCCGCTCGTGCACCGGCCGCGGAGTGCGCGCTCACGCCCCGGGAGCTGACCGTGCTGCTCCTGCTCACGGACGCCCTGACCGCGGCCGCGATCGGCCGGCGGCTCGGCATATCGGACCGTACGGTCCACAAGCACGTCGAGAAGATCTACCGCAAGCTCGGCACCCGTGACCGCATCAGCACCGTCCTGCGGGCCCAGCAACTGGGGCTGGTCCCCACGCCCTGATTGCCGGCGGCGCGGTCAGGGCCGTCGGGCGCGGTACAGGTCGCGCAGCAGGGCGATCTCGGCCCCGTGGTGCAGGACTTCCTGGTTGACCCACCACACGATGTCGACGAACGGCTCCTCCGGGTCGCTGCCGTGCGGATACGTGCAGTGACCGACGGTGTCGAGCGCCGCCTCGTCGACGCTCAGCAGCGCATTCCGCCAGGCTGTGACCCCGGCGTCGAATGCGGATACGGCCGAGGCCACGTCCCCGTTGACGACGTAGTCGTCCCGGGTGAGGGCGTGGCCGCCCGCCGTGTGATCGGCGCGGAGGAACAACATCTCGCTCAGGTGGCTCAGACGCCATGCGACGGTGGTGAAGGGCGGCGGCGAGGGGTGCGGGTAGGGCGCGGCGTCTCGTCCCCAGTCTCCGTCCGCGCTGCCGGCGAGCACGGTCGCGCGCGGGCCCGGACCGTCCGCGCGCCGCCGGACCGACCAGCAGTCCGGCACCGGTTCCCAGAGGTACTCCTCGTCGGTCATGGCACCCACCTCGGTGTCCGACCCGTCGCCGCTGTCCAACACCGGCCCTGTCATACGGGCGGCCAGCCGCGCACAGCCGAAGTCGAACTGCTCCAGCAGCGGAGCCAGGCGAGATGCGGTCACTGACGCTCCGGGTTGAACTCGTAGGCGCACGGAGAAGGACGGAGAAGGCACGATCCGAGCCGTCAGCCTGGCACATCGGGCAGACGACCCGCCCCTCGATTAAAGTCTTGGGGCCGAAATCAGAGTCTTGGGTCCGACCGCCGGGAGCCAGTCATGAAGCCGAACCGTTCCATCCCCTCGTCGACCGTCATCCCCGTCCTGATCTATCCCGACGTGCGCGAGGCGGTCGCCTGGCTCGGCGCGGCCTACGGGTTCGAGGAGCGTGTGCGGATCGGCGAGGGCCACCGGGCGCAGCTCAGTTTCGGAGACGGGGCCGTGATCGTCGGAGACACCCGCAAGGACCGCCGTCCCCCGCGTCCCGGCGAGGTCACGCACTCGGTGACGGTGCGGGTGGAGGACGCCCGCGCCCACTGCGAGCGGGCCCGGGAGCACGGCGCGCGGATCCTCATGGAACCGACGGACTTCGAGTACGGCGAGCGCCAGTACACCGCGGAGGATCCCGCCGGGCACCAGTGGACGTTCTCTCAGACGCTCGTGGATGTTGCGCCGGAGGAATGGGGCGGGGAGTCTGTCTCATCCGACTGAGTCGGCGACCGACTGGAGGGCTCCACCTTGCCGAACGACAGACCATGGCACCGGC
Source organism: Streptomyces sp. NBC_00461 (assembly GCF_036013935.1). Lineage (NCBI taxonomy): Bacteria > Bacillati > Actinomycetota > Actinomycetes > Kitasatosporales > Streptomycetaceae > Streptomyces > Streptomyces sp. NBC_00461. The sequence continues at coordinate 9,152,016 of NZ_CP107902.1, read as the reverse complement.
GGCAGCCGAACGACGTTCCCGACGCGGACATCCGCGGCATGACCGATGCCCGGATACGCGAGTTCTGCCTGGAGAAGGCCAAGCTGTTCCTGTCCGAGGCGCGCCTGAGGTCCGGAGACACACTGGACGGAACGGCCGGCACGAATCTCACGATCGCAGCTCACTACGCCACCATCGCCGCGGCTTTCGGAAGGAATTCCGAGCCCGAGCCCGAGCCGGAACGCGAGCCCGAGGACGAACGGCGGTGACCACGCGGGCGTCCCTTGGCGGCGCCCCGCACGCCGGTCTCACATCGAGCCGGGGCCCATCCCGCCCTTGAGGCGCTCCAGGTCTGAGGGGCGGACCTGGATGGCCACCACGGCGATCAGCGCGGCGACCAGGGTGAAGATCGCCGCCATGACGAAGGCGGCCGAGATCCCGGCCGTGAGGACCTCGTCGGACCAGGGCTGCGGCAGCTGGCCGGTGCGCCGGAAGCGCAGGCGTTCGGCGGGGGTCGCCTGGGCCAGGAAGCGTGGGATCTGTTTGTGGGCCTCGTTGGTGCTGGCCGTGCCGAACATGGTGACCAGGATGGACAGGCCCAGCGAACCGCCCACCTGCTGGGTGGCGTTGAGGAGCCCGGAGGCCGCGCCGGTCTCCTGGACCGAGACGTTGGAGAGTGCCATGAGGGTCAGCGACACGAACTCCATGCCCATGCCCAGGCCGAAGACGAGGATCGGCCCGAGGATGCTGCCCGCGTAGGTGGAGTGCACGTCGGTGAGGGTCAGCCAGGCCAGGCCGGCCGCCGCGAGGACGGCGCCCACCACCATGAAGGGTTTGGGCCCGAACCTGGGCAGGAACCGCGAGGCGAGCGCCGCGCCGACGGCGATCACCACGCTGATCGGCAGGAAGGCCAGCCCTGCCTCCAGCGGGCTGAAGCCCAGCACGTCCTGCACGAACAGCGTGAGGAAGAAGAACATGCCGAAGATCGCGGCGGCGAGGCTCAGCATGATGCCGTAGGTGCCCGCGCGGTTGCGGTCGGCGAACATGTGCAGCGGGGTGATGGGCTGCTTGGAAACCCGCTCGATCAGGATGAACACGACCAGTACGACGACGGCCGCGGCGAACGATGCCAGCGTGATCGGGTCCCGCCACCCCTCCTGGGCGGCTCTGATGAACCCGTACACCAGCAGCACCATGCCCAGGGTGGAGGTCAGCGCGCCGGCGATGTCGAAGTGGCCGGGGTGGCGCTCGGACTCCTTGATCCAGCGGGGTGCGGCGAGGGCGATGAGCACGCCGATCGGGACGTTCACGAACAGCACCCAGCGCCAGTTCAGCCACTCGACGATCATCCCGCCCGCGAGCAGCCCGATGGCGCCGCCGCCCGAGGAGACCGCGGCGAAGACGCCGAACGCCCGGTTGCGTTCGGGGCCTTCGCGGAAGGTCGTGCTGATCAGGGCGAGCGAGGTCGGGGAGGCGATGGCGCCGCCCACCCCCTGAAGGGCGCGGGCGGCGAGGAGTTGACCGGAGTTCTGGGCGAAGCCGCCCAGCAGGGAGGCCAGCGCGAACAGCAGCACACCGAAGACGAACACCCGCCGCCTGCCGAGGATGTCGCCGACCCGGCCACCGAGCAGCAGCAGGCCGCCGAAGGTGAGGGTGTAGGCGTTGACGACCCACGACAGGCTGGTGGTGGAGAAGTCCAGGGCACTCTGGATGTGCGGCAGCGCGATGTTCACGATGGTGATGTCGAGGACCACCATCAGCTGGCACGACGCGATGACGAGCAGCGCCACGCCGTTTCCCCCGCGACCCGGTTCCCGGGTGGCGGCCTGTGCTTCGGGGGTCGGCTGGGGGCTGCTGCTCATGATGTGTCGCTTTCAGTGAACGGTGCCGTCCACTGTCCGACCGTACGCCGGTGCCGCGGGCGTCACCACTCGATCGGGGACACCGCCGTCATCCCGCGCTCACGAGCGGGTCTTGTGGGTCATGGCGAACTCGTCGGCCTCGGGAAGGTCGAAGTCACCGTGGTCGCTGCCGAGGCCCTGGGCCACCAGCGCGGCCGAGGCGCTGCCGAGGACGGCGGCCTCGCGCGGGGTGCGGCCGAGGCTCATCCCGCGCAGGAACCCGGCCGAGAACGCGTCGCCGCAGCCCGTCGTGTCGACGACGTCGACCTCGAAGGCCGGGACCGTGTCGGTGCCCTCCGCGGTCACCAGGAGCACGCCGTCGGCGCCGCGGGTGACCGCCACGAGACCGGCCCCGCCGGCCAGCAGCTTCTTCGCGCCCGTCACGAGGTCGTCCTCGCCGCTGAAGCCGAGGAGCTGATCGTCGTTGGGCAGCAGAAAGTCGACGTAGGGGAGCACCGGCTCGATCTGGTCGAAGGTGCCGAGTTCGCCGGGGGCGAGGAGGTCCACGGAGGTGACCACGTCGTGCTCCTTGGCGTGCGCCAGGATGCGTGCCGCCACGTCGGCGCCGATCAGCTCGGGGCCGCCGAGGTGGAGGTGGCCGGCCTCGGCCACCGCGTCCCAGGGCACGTCCTCAAGACCGTAGGTGATGTTGGCGCCGAGCAGATGGAGGGAGGGGCGGTCGCCGTTGGGGCGGATGGGCAGGACGCTCGCGGAGGTGGAGGTGTCGATACGGCGGACGAGCAACTCGGTGTCGATTCCCGCCCTGTTGAGGAGCTGGATGAGCAGGTCACCGGTCGGGTCGGTGCCGATCGCGCCGGCGGTGCGGACCGAGGCGCCCAGCTTGGCGAGGGTGAGCGCGGTGCCGCCGGCCGTCCCCGCGGCGGTCATCCGGATGTCGTCCACCAGGGTGGCGCCCTGGCCCTCGGGTATCTCCTCCACCGGCAGTACCAGTACGTCCAGTACGTGCACGCCCATCGTGACGACCTTCATCTGTTGCTCTCCTGCTCGGGTGAGACGGGGTGGGTGGTGCCGTAGCCGCGGGCGATCGCGGCCTCCATGACCGCGAGTTGCTGCTGCTCGTCGAGGACTCGGGGCGGGCCGAGTGCGGCCGCGTGCCGGTAGACGCCGCAGGCCCACTCCAGCAGCAGCGCGTGCTCGACCGCCTTGCCGAGGGTGGGTGCGTGGGTGACCGCGCCGTGGTTGGCCATCAGTGCGGCGCTGCGGCCCTCCAGCGCGGCGAGCACAGACTCGGCGAGTTCGGGGGTGCCGAAGGTGGCGTACGGCGCGACGCGGACGGTGCCGCCGAGGGTGAGCAACTGGTAGTGGATGCAGGGCAGTTCGTCGAGGACGCAGGAGAGCGCGGTGGCCATGGGGGCGTGGGTGTGGACGACGGCACCGGTGCCGTAGCGCCGGTAGACACCGAGATGCAGGTCCAGTTCCGAGGTCGGTTCGAAGGCACCGCCGACGACCGTCCCCTCCAGGTCGACCACCGTCACCTGGTCCGCGGTGAGTTCGGCGAGCACCGCTCCGGTCGCGGTGATCGCGACCCGCTCCCCCACGCGCAGGCTGACGTTCCCGGCCGTGCCGATGAGCAGGCCCTCGGCCCCCAGACGGCGGCAGGCGTCCGCCACGGCGGCCCGTTCCTGACCCAGCACCGTGGTTGAGTCGGTCATGTGCGGGACCGTAACCTAAAGGTGAAACAAAGTCACGTTCACATTCGGAGGTTGTTTTCGTGGGCGAGCCGACGGCGGACATCGGCGGGGCCGGCGTTCCCCTGCGCCGCACCCCGCAGCAGGCGCGCAGCAGGGCCCGGCTGGCCCGGGTCCTGGAGGCCGCCGAGCGCGTCCTGATCGACGACGGTGTCGAGGCGCTCACCACGACCCGTGTCGCCTCGGAGGCGAAGGTGTCGGTGGGGTCGCTGTACCAGTACCTGCCCGACCGCGACGCGATCATCGACGCCCTGGCGGCCGGCTACTTCGCGAAACTGGAGGCCGCCATGGAGAGCTTCGCCGAGGCCGCGGCGGAGCAGCGCTGGGACGATCCGGTCGGTGTGCTCCTCGACGAGTACGCCGCGATCTACCGCACCGAACACGGCTTCCGCGCCCTGTGGTTCGGCAGTGGCCTGACCGAGCGGACCCGGGCCGCGGACCGCGACCACAAGCGCCGGGTGGCCGACGGGCTCCGCCGCGTTCTCCTCGCCCTGGACGTCGCGTACGACGACGAGGCCCTCGCCCGGGCTTGCCACGCCGCGGTCCTGGCGGCCGACGCGCTCGCTCAGGAGGCCTTCCGGCGCGACGCGGAGGGGGACGCGGGACTCCTCGACGAGGCGAAGGTCATGCTGCGGGGGTATCTCACGGCGATCGCCGGACGCCGTTGATCCGCTCGGCACCCCGAACTCCCGGACTCCTGAGGGAAGTTGACGTTCTGGGCCAGTCGAGCAGGCCGGAGTAGTTGACGGTGTCGGTGACCGACCGCAGGTACGCACGCCGGGCGTTGGAGCCCTGCGCGCACAGGGCGCCGACGTTGACCTCGCGAGACATCCACGAGCGCTGTGCACAGTGCCCTTTCGGTCGAGGGGGGGTTCACACCACGTGGGCCTCTGGACGGGTCGCGGCTCCGGACCGGAAGCGGTCGGCGCCGAGGGGCGAGATGTCGGTGAAGGGTTCACGCTCCAGGTGGAGGTCGCGCAGGATCTCGCCGACGGCGGGGGCCTGCAGGAAGCCGTGGCCGGAGAACCCGGTGGCGTAGAGGAAGTTGACGAGCTCGTCGGAGCGTCCGATGAGGGCGTTGTGGTCGGGGGTGACCTCGTAGAGGCCGGCCCAGCCGCCGACGGTCCTCATGTCGGCCAGTTCGGGGGCCCGTTGGCGTACGGCGGCCCGGAAGAGCTCCAGCCACTCCGGGGTCCAGGTGGTGTCGAAGCCTTCGGGCTGGCGAGGGTCCGCGAGGCCGAACAGCAGGCCGTCGTCGCTGTTGTGGAAATAGGCCGACGAAGCGAAGTCGATGGTGAAGGGGATACGCGGCGCCGGGGGCGTCAGCGGTTCGGTGAAGGCGAGCTGGCGGCGTACCGGCCGGACGGGGAGGTCGATGCCGGCCATGTCGCCGATCTGCCCGGACCAGGCGCCCCCCGTACAGATGAGGGTGGAGCAGGCGATGCGGCCGCGGTCGGTGTGGACGGTGGTGACGCGGTCGCCCGACGTGTCGATGCCGGTCACGGTGGTGTGCGTGGCGAAGGTGACGCCGGCCCGGGCGGCGGCGTCCGCGTATCCGTGGACGACGAGGCCCGGGCGGGCGTGGCCGTCGGTGGGTGAGTGGACGGCGGCCACGAGTCCGTCGGCGTCGACATAGGGGCACAGCGCGCGGGCCTCGTCCGGGGTGACCATTCGGGACGGTACGCCCAGCGCGTTCTGGGTCCTGACGCTCACCTCGAAGTCCGCGGCCTGCCGGTCGGAGGTGAGCAGGAAGAGGTAGCCGACGGTGTCGAGGCGGATGTCGGCACCGGGGCGGTGCGGGAAGTCCTCGTAGGCGCGCAGGCTCCGGCTGCCCAGCTCGATGTTGAGCGGGTCGGAGAACTGGGCACGTACCCCGCCGATCGGTTTGCCCGAGCTGCCGCAGGCCAGGTCGCCGCGCTCGACGACGACGATGTCGGTGACCCCCGCCTCGGCGAGATGGAACGCGGCACTGGCGCCCATCACGCCACCGCCGATGATCACGACGTCAGCGGTCGGCGGAACGGAGCGGAAGGTGGATGAGGAGGACAAGGGCCGTCCCTTCCGAGGGCCGGCACCCGAGCCGAAGGGGCTTCGGCTCGCAAGCGCGGCTTGGGCTGTCAGGGGTTTGCTCAGTAGCTTGCTGCCAGTGGGCGGTGAGACGCTGATCAGCTGTATGCCCGTCATCGTCGCGCAATCCGACCTGTGACGTCCATGAACAGTTGCTGCACCCGACCTTTGGCCCGCTGTACGACGGCGCGCACCCCGTCGTCGGGCCTCAGGGCGCGGACCGGACCGCGCCGTCCTCAAGTCGCCCGTCGCGGGCCGCTTCCTGCTCCTTGGGCAACGGTGCGACGGCCGCGCCCCTGCGCCGGGCGGTCAGGAAGAGGCCTGCCGCAACGACGGCCGCGGTCAGGCCGAGCAGGCCGACGGCGGCGGCCAGGGTGCCGAGGCCTGACTCGGCCGCGATCAGCACCAGCGGGCAGATGAACTGGCCGATGAGGCGCTGACCCGGGCCGGGGCGGTGGTCGTCGCCACCGATGTGACCGAGGCTCCGGGCTGTCTGCGTCTGGACGTCACCGACGCGGCGAGGTGGGCGGCGCTCGCGGAAGGGCTGCGCTGCCAGTACGGAGACGTCCACGGCCTGGTCGACAACGCCGACGTCACCTGGCGCCCGCGGCTCCGCGAGGTCACGGCCGAGGACTTCGCCCGCGTCCACGCGGTCAACGTCACCGGCCCGCTGCTGGGCATCCACACCTGGCGCCGTTGATGCCGCCGGGCTCGTCGATCGTCAACGTCGGCTCGGCCGCCGGGCTCACCGGGCACTACCCGGTCGCGTACACGGCCGGCAAGTGGGCGCTGCGCGGCCTGTCGAAGGCGGCCTGTGTAGAGCTGGGCCCGCGGGGCATCCGTGTGAACACCGTCCATCCCGGCTTCATCGAGACCGAGATGACCGCCTCCGCCGCGCCCGCCTTCCGCGAGGCGAACATCCGCGAGACGCCGCTGGCCCGCACCGGCACCGTCGACGAGATCACCCCGCTGCTGGTGTTCCTCGTCTCCGACGACGCGCCCTTCACCACCGGCGCCGAGATCCCCGTCGACGGCGGCCACCGCACACTGCGGCGCCAAGTCCGTCTCCGACGCCCTGCGGCCGGTTTCCGACTGACCTCCGGGGCCGATGGCTGCGGGGCCAGGACTCCCCCGCAGTCCTGGCCCCGCCTTGATCCGCTCGTACTTCCCTCGCGGTGATCACAAGGATGCACAGGAGGTCACCGCTGTGTCGTTGGCGGCCGGTCCACACCTACTTGGCGGAGAGTCCACGCCCGGGCGGTGTCTGTGCACGGTCCGCGGCGGACGCCACCTCGCGGAACTCGCTCGGTGGAACGCCGTGGGCGGTGCGGAAGGCCCGGGTGAACTCGGCGGCGCGGGGGTAACCCCACCGGGCGCCGACGGCATGGATCGGCAGCGTGCGCAGGGCCGGGTCGGCGAGATCGCGGCAGGCGTTCTTCAGCCGTTGATCGCGGATGTAGGAGGCGACGGTGGTGCCCTCGGCCTGGAAGAGGCGGTACAGGTAGCTGCGTGAGATGTGGTGCGCGGCGGCGATCCGGGCGGGTGTCAGTTCGTGGTCGTGGAGGTGGCGGCGGATGAACGACTTGATGCGCAGGGTCAGCGTTCGTGTGCGGGTCTCGGGCGGCAACTCGCGGTCGGCGTCCAGGCTGTGGGCGAAAACCGCGGTCACCAGGTCGGCGACGACGGTTCCCAGCCGGGGCGCGTCGAGGGGCTGGTAGGGCGCGGTGTCCGAGACCAACTGGACCAGGAACTGCGCCAGCAGCGCGCCAACCCCCTCGCGGCCCGAGATCCGGCCGCCGACCACCCGCTCCGCCCGGTGCGCGGGCAGTGGCACCAGGGCCCGCGGTATCTCGACTCCGATGAGGGCGACCGGGTCGGGGCCGGTGCACACTTCCCACGAACGCGACGAGCTGTTGGTGTGGATGTCGTCGATCCGGTAGGCGACCTGCTGTCTGCCCCAGTTGGCCGCTCCTTCTCCCCGTCTCAGCAGGGAGAGGTGGTAGACCTCGGGATCGGACTGCCGGACGAGCTTCGGTGTCCGACGGAAGACCAGGTGGTCGAAGGCCGCCGGCCATATGGTCACGTCCCCCAGGCCGACCAGGCGCTGCTCCCCTCGGTAGTCCGCGGCGCGGTCGCTGGCGAGCTGCATGGGCGCATGTGTGCGGCCCATGCGCTCGGTCCAGGCCTCGAACCGGTCGCCCGCCGGGAGATCCGCGGTCCGGAAGACCGATTCGTGCAGCACGGCCGTAGTCAACCACACGACCTTGACGGCACAGTCAGATGTCCGGACCCTCTGCTCAGAGCGTGAGGAAGTCGGACAGCCCGGTCAGCAGCCGGTCGACGTCCTGCGGGCTGTTGTAGGGCGCGAGGCCGATGCGCAGGCCGCCGGTGTCGCCGAGGCCGAGGTGGCGGGAGGCCTCGACGGCATAGAAGGATCCCGACGGGGCGTGGACGCCGCGCTCCGCGAGGAAGCGGTACGCGTCCGTCGTGGAGCGGCCCTCGAAGGTCAGCAGCAGGGTGGGGGTGCGGTCGGCCGCCCTGGAGTGGACCGTGATGCCGTCGAGCGAGGACAGGCCCTTGTCGATCTGGGTGCGCAGGCCTGCTTCGTGCGCTTCGAGCGCCGCGAAGGCCGCGATCAGGCGCTGCCGTCGCGTTCCCGTGGCGCTCGCGTCGAGACCGGCGAGGAAGTCGACGGCCGCCCTGGTGCCCGCGAGGAACTCGTAGGGCAGCGTGCCCAGTTCGAAGCGCTCGGGGACCACGTCGGTGGAGGGAAGGAGCTTGTCCGGCCGCAGGGTGTCCAGCAACTCGGGCCGGGCGGCGAGGACTCCATGGTGCGGGCCGAGGAGCTTGTACGCGGAGCAGACGAAAAAGTCCGCGCCGAGCGTCTCCAGGTCGACCAGCGTGTGGGCGGCGTAATGGACGCCGTCGACATAGGTGAGCGCCCCCACCTCGCGGGCCAGGCCGGCGATCTCGGTGATCGCGGGGCGCGTGCCGATCAGGTTGGAGGCGGCGGTGACGGCGACCAGACGGGTGCGCTCGGACAGCACGGCACGGATGTCGTCGGTGGTCAACTCGCCGGTGGCGGGGTCGAATTCGGCCCAGCGTACGGTGGCTCCGGCGCGTTCGGCGGCCTGCACCCAGGGTCGGATGTTGGCGTCGTGGTCGAGGCGGGTGACGACCACCTCGTCCCCGGGCTGCCACGTCTTGGCGAGGGTGCGGGAGAAATCGTAGGCGAGCTGGGTGGCACTGCGGCCGAACACGATCCCCGACGGGCCCGCGGCCAGCAGGTCGGCCATGGCCCGACGGGTCTCGACGACGATGCTCTCGGCGTTGCGCTCCCCCGGCACCCCGTGGCCCCGGTTCGACAGCGGGTTGGACAGCGCGTCGACGATGGCCCGGATGACGGGCTCCGGGGTCTGGGTGCCACCGGGTCCGTCGAAGTGCGCCGTTCCGGCCTGCAGAGCGGGGAATCGGGAGCGGATGGCGGCGATGTCGTACGTCACGAGAAGCTCCTGTGGATACCGGACCGAGGCAAAGATCCTCCGCGATCGCCGACTCCGTGGCAACAGGACGCTCAGCCACCTCCGCGCGGGACGCGGGACGGACCCCGCGCCGCCGGGCTGTCCGCGGGGCAGCTCATGGAGGACTACCTGCGCCGGTTCACCCTCGGCGCGCGGACGCAGAGCATGGCCTGGCTGGACTGCGGCAGCGGCAGCGGCAGCGGCAGCGGCGCGGACGGGCTGGAGCGGGAGTGGGAACCGGGGCCGGAGGGCGCGCAGGAACGGGACGCGGTGCCGTTCCGGGTGGCGCAGGGCTCAAGGCCCTCCGGGAAGCGCCCCGGAAGGGTGGCGGACGTGGGCCGAGGAGGTCTTCCATCCGCCGCAGCCGTGGTGGGAGTTGCTGGGCGCCGCGGTCCGCTCCGCCGCCTCCGGACCGGGCGCGGGTGAGGACTACGGCTACGGCCGGCCCTCGCGGCGCTCGGCCGGGACGCCCGGCGTCGTCCTGCCGAGCCTGCTGTGCACGCAGCCCCCGGTCTCGGTGGTCATCGACACGTCCGCGTCGGTCAGCGAAACCGAGCTGGGCAGTGCCCTCCTGGAGGTCGCGGCGATCGCCCGTGCCGTGGGCGGCCGTCGCGACCTGGTCACCGTGGTGCCGTGCGACGCGGCGGCCCGGATCGCGCACCCGCTGTGCCGTGCCGAGGGCGTTCCCCTGCCGGCCGGTGGCGGTACGGATCTGCGCGCGGGCTTCGCCAGGGCGCTGCGCACGCGGCCGCGCCCCGATGTCGTGGTCGTGCTGACGGACGGTCAGACGCCGTGGCCGGACATGCGACCGGCGTGCCGGACGGTGGTGGATCTGTTCTCCCGGCACTCGGCGAACTGGGACGAGGACGACCCCGGATACGTGCCGGACACGCCGCCCGCCTGGGCCCGGGTGGTCCACATCGGGTAGTCCCCCGCAGCCGGGTTGACGACTACGAAGTGGTAACAGACCGCAACTATAGGGGAGTTGCCGTGGTCCAGTCCGGCATGAAGATCTCTTTCCTTCTCCACAACGCCTACGGGATCGGAGGCACGATCGCCACCACGTTCAACCTGGCCCAGGCGCTGGCCGAGCGGCACGAGGTCGAGATCGTCTCGGTGCTGCGGCACCGGGAGCGTACGAACTTCACCCTGGACCCGGCGGTGACGCTGCGGCCGCTGGTGGACCTCAGACAGGACAAGGAGCACGCGTTGCACCAGCGGCCGGCGAGGGTGTTTCCCCGCGCCGAGTACCGGTACCGGCAGTACAGCGAGTTGACCGACCGGCGGATCCGCGAGTGCCTCGCCGCCATCGACGCCGACGTGGTGATCGGCACCCGGCCGGGCCTCAATGTGCACCTCGCGCTTCAGGCCCCGCGGCACGTCGCCCGGGTCGGGCAGGAGCACCTCACGCTGGACAACCACTCGCCCCGGCTGCGGGGTGCGCTGCGCCGGGCCTACCGCAGGCTGGACGTGCTCACCACGGTGACCGAGGCCGACGCCGGGGCCTACCGGCGCAAGATGCGGCTGCCGGGCGTACGGGTCCAGGCTCTGCCCAACAGCGTGCCGGATCCGGCGCTGCCGGCCGCGGACGGCAACGCGAAGGTGGTCGTCGCGGCCGGGCGGCTGGTCCCGGTGAAACGCTACGACCTGCTCATCGAGGCCTTCGCGCTGGTCGCCGCGGAGCGCCCCGACTGGCAGCTGCGCATCTACGGCAAGGGCGAGGAACACGACCGGCTGCGGGGGCTGGTCGCGGATCTCGGACTGTGCAACAACGTGTTCCTGATGGGGGCTGCGGCTCCCATGGAGGCGGAGTGGGTCAAGGGCTCGATCGGTGTGGCAGCGTCCAACTTCGAGCCGTTCGGCATGACGATCGTCGAGGCGATGCGCTGCGGTCTGCCGGTGGTGAGCACCGACTGTCCCCACGGCCCCGGCGAGATCATCGCGGACGGGGTCGACGGCCGACTGGTGCCCGTCGGGGACCGTGACGCGCTCGGCGCGGCGCTGCTGGACCTGGTGCGCGACGACGAGCGGCGCCGCCGTTCGGGCCGCGCGGCCCTGGAGAACGCGCGGCGGTTCGCTCCCGGCCCGGTGGTCGAGCAGGCCGAACACCTGCTGAACGAGGCGGTCTCGGCGAGAAGAGCGGGCCGGCGGGTCGCCACTGGACGCGCCCGCGTGCACCACACGCTGGTCAGCCAGGGCTTCGCGGCCCGCGACGCCGCGATCACCTCGGCCGGCACCGTACGCCGGACGCTGCGAGGAGGCGGTGGTGAGTGACGGTAGGGGCAGCGCCGGGGTGCGTACGGAACCGCGCGTCGGCTGCGCGGTCGACGCGGACGGCCGGATCACCCTCGACCTGTCGCTGCCGTCCGCCGAGGCCGAAAGGCCGCAGTTGCTGCTGCGGCTGCGTCCGAAGAAGGGCCGGCCCGAGCAGGCTCTCCACGTCCTGGACCTGGAGCCCGCCGGCGAGGGACGCGTGCGCGCCGCCTTGGGCGGACAGCCGGTGCTCGCGGAGGGCCGGTGGGACGTGTACCTGCTGGGACCGGGAGACGAGCGGCAGCGTCTGCGCCCCGGCCTGCGCGATCTGCGCGCCCTGGTCGACGGCCACCTCCGTGACCGGCCGTCGCCGGTGGCCGTCCGGATCCCCTACGTCACCAAGGACGGCTGTCTCGCGGTACGGGCCTGGTTGCGCCCCGCGCACGCCGAGGTCGACGGCATCGACGTCGACGTGGCGGCGGGGTCGACGACGGTGGGGGCTCGCCTGCACGGCACGTCGCTCCTCGCGGGAGCCGTCGTACGCCTGCGTCTGCGCGGGAGCGACGGTGCCGAACACACCCTGGAGCCGCAGGCCGGAAGCGACGGCCGGAGCTTCTCCTTCACGCTCGACCACGCGGAGTTGGCGGCCGCGACGGAACGGGGGACGGGGGCGGGAAGCGGTGTCTGGAACGTTTTCGTGCAGCCTTCGGCGAAGGCACCTGTCATCCGGCTCGCCCGTCTCCTCGACGACGTGGCGGACCGCAAGGAGGTCTTCGTCTACCCGCCGGTGACCGCGGGAGGTGTCGCGCTGTGTACCTACTACACGGTCGACAACGATCTCTCCGTGGAGGTGCGGAGATGAAGGGGGCCTGTTGAGGAGGCGACCGCAACTGGCGTGAGGGCGACGGCGGCCCGTTCGCGGCGCTCGTCCCCGAGCGGGAGACAGGACGGATCGTGTCCGTCGGCGCGAACGTCGTGCTCGCCTCCGGCGTCTCCAGCGCCCACGCCTAGGTCGTCGCGCTGGGCCTGGCCCAGACCGCGACCGGCAGCTGGGACCTCGGGGGCGACGGGCTGCCGGCGCACGAGCCGGCCGTCAACTGGCGTCCGTGCGTGCAGTGTTACGGCGCGACCATGTGGTCCGGGGTCCGGGGTGCGGGGTCCGGTGGTCGCGGGCGAGGGCCCGGAGCTGGCGGAGATCACCACGTTCGACGAGGGTCCGGTCGGCTCGGACTGGGCCGGCAGTCCGAGGCTCGCGGCATCGAGGTCGTGGAGGACGTGCTCCGGGACGAGGCCCTCACCGTCGTCCGCGCCTGCCGGCAGGCCGTCGACTCCGGCGAGGTCACCGTCCACAACGCGCGCGGTCGGCGAGTGAGACCGGAGAACGTGCGGAGGCGCCGAGTGAGGCCGGCGGCCGCCCCGACGGCCCCGGATTCCAGGCGCGGATCTACTCTGGCCCCGTGACCAGCTTCGATCAGGCGGGAGGCGCGCCCCGGCCGCAGTCGCTGATGCTGAGTTTCTTCGGCATCCACGTCCTGGACCGGGACGTCGCCGTGTCGGCGAGCAGCCTGATCGACGTGTTCGGGCAGGCCGGGATCACCGAGGACGCCGTACGGTCGACGCTCACCCGCATGGTCAAGCGCGGCCTGCTGGACCGGCACCGCAGGGGCCGTAAGACCTACTTCGGACCGACAACCCGTGCCACCCGCGTGCTGCGGGACGGCCACGACCGGATCTGGCACACCGGCGCCGTCAACCGGGACTGGGACGGCACCTGGACCCTGGTCGGCTTCTCCCTGCCGGAGTCCTGGCGCAGCGAGCGGCACGATCTGCGGTCCCGGCTGATGTGGAACGGTTTCGGCCCGTTGCAGAGCGGCCTGTGGGTCGCGCCGGGCACGGTGGACGTGCCCGAGGTTGTCGCGGGACTCGGCGTCGACCCGTATCTGAGGGTCTTCCAAGGCGCCACGGCCGTCGCCCCGACCGACGCCCGCACGGTCCTGCACACGGCGTTCGACGTGGAGTCCGTCGCGAAGGGGTACGAGGCGTTCCTGACGCGGTGGGGCACGGACGAGGCCCGGGGCGCGGACGGGACGGGTGTGCTCGTACGGCAACTGCTGCTGCACACCGACTGGTTGGAGCAGGTCCGCCAGGACCCGCACCTGCCGGCCGAGCACCTGCCCGAGGACTGGCCCGCGGCCCGCGCGGAGGAGCACTTCCACGAGCTGGCGCACCGCTACGAGGAGCCGGCCCGCCAGGAGGCCGGAAGGGCGCTGGACGTGATCCGGACGACGGCCCCGTAGCACCTGCCCGCGCACCGCCCACTCGCTGTCGCTGTCTCTGTCTCTTGCCACCTGCGGACAGGCCTGCGTTTCGTTATTGGGCAATCTATTGACCGTCGTCGAAAAACTGCCCTACATTCATCGCGTTCCCGGCGTCCCGGCATCGCCCCAAGCTGCAGAAAGCACACAGCAGCACAAGCCGCCTCAGCCGCACAAGCCGCTCAAAGGGGAGCTCACGTGTCCACCGAAACGCGCGCCCAATCCGGTTCCACCACCGCCTCACCACCATCCGGTGGACTGCCCATCGGCACCCTCATCGCCGGCTGCTTCGCCGTCTGTCTCGCGCAGATCGCCCTCGCCATGCCGGCCACGCTGAACGGGCTCTTCCAGGAGGACCTGCACCCCGTCGGTTCGCAGCTGACCTGGATCTCGGACGCGTTCCTGCTGCCCGTCTCCGTCCTGGAGCTGACCTTCGGCGTCCTCGGCGACCTCTTCGGCCGCAAGCGGCTGCTGGTCGGCGGCGGTGGACTGCTCGTGGTCGGCGAGGCGCTCGCCGCCTCCGCGACCGGCATCCACATGCTCTGGGTGGGCCAGGCCATAGCCGGCCTGGGCGCCGCGGCCCTCTTCCCCACCTCGCTCGCCATGATCGCCGCGGGCACGCACTCGGCCAAGGACCGCGCCCGCACCATCACGATCTGGGCCGCGGCCCTCTCCAGCGGTGGCTTCGTCGCCCCCGTCCTGGGCGGCATCACCGGCAACTACGGCTCCTGGCGCTGGGCGTTCATCATCGTCACCGGCCTGGCCCTGATCAGTACCGTGCTCAGCCAGCTGCTGGCGCACAACTCCAGTGCTCCAGAAGGCCGTTCACTCGACCTGGCCGGCCAGATCACCATCGGCGTCGGTATGTTCGCCCTGCTCTACGCCGTGATCCAGGGCCCGGCGGACGGCTGGACCGCGAGGCCCGTGGTGATCGCCTACGTCGTGGCGGCGCTGTTCATCACTCTGTTCGTCGTGGCCGAACACCGGGCCGCCTCACCGCTGTTGAGGCTGGACCTGTTCAAGAACCGGGCGTTCGCGGTGGCGTCGTTCGTCGCGGTGGTCGGCATGTTCAGCTACCTCGGCACCGCCTACGCGACCAGCATCCGGCTCGGCCCGGTCCAGCACCAGAGCCCGCTGCGGGGTTCGTTCGCCTTCATCCTGCTCAACGCCTGGACGCTGCTGCTGATGCCGCTGATCTCCCGGCTGCTGGAGAAGGTCAGCCCGAGGTGGGTGCTGGGTACCGGTCTGGCGCTCATGGCAGCGGGAGACTTCCTCGCCGCCACTCTCTCGGTCCACGACCGCGCGCTGACCTCGCTCATCCTCCCGATCGGCCTGGTCGGCATCGGCTTCGCGCTCACGGTCTCCTCGATCACGTCGACCGCCGTCAACACGGTGGAGGTCCACTACGCGGGCATGGCCAGCGCCTCTACCAGCCTGCTCCGCGACTTCGGCTTCACCCTCGGCCCGGCGGTCATCGGCGCGATCGCGCTGAGCCGCGCGGCGGACGAGTTCACGTCCAAGCTGGCCTCCTCGCACCTCTCGGCCGAGGTCAAGGCGGCCGCGGGCCAGGTGGCGGCGGAGGGCGGCCCCCTCGCCTCCAACTCGGTCCCGCCCTCGTCCCCACCGGGCGGCGCGGCCCCCATCGCCCTGGAGGCCCTCGGCAACGGCTACGCCATCGGCTACGTGGTCTGCGGCATCGCGGCGCTGGCCTGCTGTCTTCTGAGCGTGGTCGCGCTGCGCGGGAAGGGCGACCAGGACGCGACGGTGGGCATCACCAAGGAAGAGGAGGAGCAGCCCACGGCCGCCTGACCGACCTCCGTCGGCCTGGTCACAGGACATTTTCACTATGAGCACAGAAAGCATATCGGCGCGCCACAGCCGTACGTGACCGTGTTTCTCCGGACGACTCACGCGACACGATTAAGGACCACAGGACTGTGACACCCGACCCATCCGGAAACGAACCGGTCTACGAAAGCCTGCTACGTGAGCGCGGCGACGTCGTGGCGGAAGCCCGCGTGGCGGCCGAACACATGCAGCACCAGGCACCGCAGGAGCTGAGCAGCTACCAGTGGGTTCCGTCGGAGCCCGGCCCTCAGTGAGCCCTCCGCAGGGGCGGACCGAGCACGAACGCCGCACCGCCCGCCCCTGCGCCCGGCTCGACACCCCGCGCGCCACCGAGCCGCATCGTCTCGATCACGCGGCCCCCTCCCCGTAGGCTCAACCTCGTTGGCCTGCACGGAGATTGACGGCCGTCGTGCCCCCGGCACGCGCCGGAGGGGCGGGAAGATGACGTACGACGGGCTGATCCGGCCGCTGCCGGAGCTGCTGAAGACGCACGCGGAGAGGTCGCCGTCCCACATCGCGTTCGCCGACGACCTGCGCGCCGTCACCTACGAGGAGTTGGAACGGCGCACCCGTCGACTGGCCGTGCACCTCGCCCGCACGGGCCTACGGCGCGGCGACCGGGTCGCGATCTGTCTGGGCAACTGCGTGGAGATGGTCGAGAGCATCCTGGCCGTCGTCAGGGCCGGGGCGATCGGCGTGCCCCTCAATCCCCGCTCGTCCGACGCCGAACTCGCCCATTTCATCGAGGACAGCGGCGCCTCGGTCCTCGTCACCGATTCCGCGCACCTGGCCCGCCTGCACCGCCTCGACCGCGGACACGGCCGGATACGCGTCGTACTCACCGGCTCGGGACCGGTACCGGGCGACGCCCCGGACGGCACGGTCCTCTTCTCCACCATCACCGCCGAGCCCTCTTCGGAGGGGCCGCCCCGTGACGACCTCGGGCTCGACGAGCCGGCCTGGATCCTCTACACCTCGGGCACCACACACCGGCCCAAGGGTGTCGTGTCCACGCAGCGCGCCGCGCTGTGGTCGGCGGCAGCCTGCTACGCCCCGCTGTTCGGGCTCTCACCCGAGGACCGGCTGCTGTGGCCGCTGCCGCTGTTCCACAGCTTCGGGCACTCCTTCGCCGTCCTGGCCGTCACCGCCGTCGGCGCGAGTGCCAGGATCACCGCCGACCTCCTCCCACCCGACGGCCTCCTGCGGGAGCTGCGCACACCTCACACCGCCCTGGGCGGCTCCTACACCCTCCTGGCCGGGGTGCCCGCCACCTACCACCAGCTGCTGGCGTCGGCCCACAAGGCGCCGCCCCCTTCCCTGCCGGACCTGCGGACCTGCGTCGTGGCGGGCGCGCCGAGCACACCGGTTCTGCGCCGTACGGTCGAGCACCTGCTGGGGGCTCCGCTCCTCGACGCGTACGGCAGCACCGAGACCTGTGGCCTGATCGCGGCGAACCTTCCGGGCGGAGCACGCCTCGACGGTTCCTGCGGGCCGCCGATCCCGGGCGTGGAGGTGCGCGTCGTCGATCCGGGCTCCGGCAACGATGTCACGGACGGCGACGAGGGCGAGATCTGGGTGCGCGGGCCGAGCCTCATGACCGGTTACCACGACCGGCCCGAGGAGACGGAGACGGCCCTGCGGGACGGCTGGTACCACACCGGGGACCTCGGGCGGCGCCTCGCACACGGCCATCTCGCCCTCACCGGCCGGGTCAGCGAGCTGATCATCCGTGGCGGGGAGAACATCCACCCCACGGAGATCGAGCAGGCACTGCTGCGCTGCCCCGGCGTGCGGGACGCCGTCGTCGTGGGCACGCCGCACGAGATCCTCGGCGAGGTCCCGGTGGCCTACGTCGTTCCGGGACCGGACGGGTTCGACCCGCGGCGGGTCCTCGACGCATGCCGCGCCCGGTTGGCGGAGTACAAACTGCCCGTCGAGATCCGCGAGATCGGGGCCGTCCCCCGCACGGCGTCCGGCAAGATCGTCCGCCACGCGGTCGTCACGGGAGCCGCACGGCCCGCTGCCGGCGTCCCCACGGTCCCCTCTGTCCCCACGGACACGGAGGGGTCCCTGCGGCTGCGACTGCTGGCCCTGCCTCCGGACGGACGCGAGCGCGCGCTGCGCGAAGCGGTGCTCGCCGAGACGGCCGGCGTCTGCGGGGGCGGGGGCGGAGGCGGAGGGCACGAACGGCTCGACGCCGACAGCCCGTTCACCGATCTCGGGCTGACGTCGGTGGGCGCCGTGACGCTGATCGACCGTATCGGCGAGGCGACGGGCCTGCGGCTGCCCTCGACGCTGATCTTCGACCATCCCACGCCGGCCGCGCTGGCCAGGCAGGTGCACAGCACGCTCTTCGTCCCGGAGTCCACGGCTGCCCCGGACCCGGCCGCGCAGGCAGGACCGGACGCTCCCGTGGTGATCGTCGCCATGGCCTGCCGCTACCCGGGCGACGTCAACTCGCCCGAGGAACTATGGCAGTTGGTGTCGGAGGGCCGGGACGCGATCTCGGACTTCCCCACCGACCGGGGTTGGGACCTGGCCTCCCTCTACGACCCGGACCCGGACCGGACCGGCACCTCGTACACACGTAGCGGCGGATTCCTGCACACGGCCGCGGAGTTCGACGCGGGCCTCTTCCAGATCGCCCCGCGCGAGGCGCTCGCCATGGACCCGCAGCAGCGGCTGCTGCTGGAGACGTCATGGGAGGTCTGGGAGCGGGCCGGTATCGCCCCGGCGGCCCTGCGCGACAGCGACACGGGCGTCTTCGTGGGCGTCATGCACGGCGACTACGCCGGCCGCCTCACCCGGCACGAGCTGGAGGCCCATCTGGCCCTGGGCTCGACCGGCAGCGTGGCCTCGGGCCGGATCTCGTACGTCCACGGCCTGCGCGGGCCCTCGATCACGATCGACACGGCCTGCTCCTCCTCGCTGGTGGCACTGCACTGGGCGGCACAGGCGCTGCGCTCCGGCGAGTGCTCCCTGGCCCTGGCCGGCGGGGTCACGGTGATGGCGACACCGAATGCGTTCACGGCGTTCAGCCGCCAACGGAATCTCGCACCCGACGGGCGCTGCAAGTCGTTCTCGGCCTCGGCCGACGGCACCGCCTGGGCCGAGGGCGTGGGCCTCGTGCTGCTGGAGCGGCTGTCCGACGCCCGCCGCCACGGCCACCCGGTCCTGGCCGTGCTGCGCGGCTCCGCCGTCAACTCCGACGGCGCTTCCAACGGTCTGACGGCTCCCAACGGTCAGGCCCAACAGCGGCTGATCACCCGGGCGTTGACCGAGGCGGGCCTGCGCCCGGGCGAGGTGGACGTGGTGGAGGCGCACGGTACGGGCACCACGCTCGGCGACCCCATCGAGGCCCGGGCCCTGCTCGCCACGTACGGCCAGGGCCGGCCCGAGGACGGACCGCCGCTGTGGCTGGGTTCGGTCAAGTCCAACCTCGGGCACAGCCAGGCGGCCGCCGGCGTCGCCGGGGTCATCAAGATGGTGCAGGCCATGGGGCACAAGGCGCTGCCCCGGACGCTGCACGCACAGACACCCACACCCCACGCCGACTGGTCCTCGGGCCGGGTGGAACTGCTCACGGAGACGCGGCCCTGGCCTGCGACCGGCTCCGGACGGCGCCGGGCCGGTGTGTCGGCCTTCGGCATCGGCGGGACGAACGCGCACGTGATCCTGGAGGAGCCGCCCGAGCCGCCCGGCGCCGGGCCGGACGTCGGGGCGGTCGCGGCGCCCTGGCTGCTCTCCGGCGCCGACGAGGGCGCCCTTCGGGCCCAGGCCCGCCGTCTCGCGGACCACTTGGCGGCCCGGCCGGACCTCTCGGCGGCCGATGTCGGCTTCGCCCTGGCCGCATCCAGGTCCGCGCTCGCCCACCGGGCGATGGTCCCGGCCTCGGACCGGGCACGGATGACGGCCGCGCTGCGGGCGCTGGCCGAGGGCGGCGACAGCATCGACGCGGTGCGGGCCCTCGCGGATCCGGCCCTGCGCACGGCCTTCCTGTTCACCGGGCAGGGGGCCCAACGCGTGGGTATGGGCGCGGAGTTGCGCACCGCGTTCCCCGCTTTCGCTGCCGCCTTCGACGAGGTCTGCCGGGAGCTGGACGGCCATCTGGAGCGGCCGCTGGACCTGGTGCTGTCCGCCGGACGGGGTGCGCCTCAGGCTGCTCTGCTGGACCGTACGGACTTCACGCAGGCGGGTCTGTTCGCCTTCGAGGTGGCTCTGTTCCGGCTGCTGGAGTCCTGGGGTGTGCGCGCCGACTTCCTGGCCGGGCACTCGGTGGGGGAACTGGCGGCGGCGCACGTCGCCGGTGTACTGGATCTGCCCGATGCCGCCCAACTCGTCGCGGCGCGGGGCAGGTTGATGCAGGCTCTGCCCGCCGACGGGGCGATGGTGGCCCTGCACGCGACGGAGGACGAGGCCCGCGCGGCGCTGGAGAACGCCGGCGTGAGGGTGGCGATCGCCTCCGTCAACGGTCCGCGCTCGGTGGTGATCTCCGGCGTACGGGAGACGGTGCTCGCCGTCGCGGCCGGGTTCGAGGCGCGCGGCCGCAGGACCGTACGCCTGCGGGTCGGTCATGCCTTCCACTCGCCGCTGGTGGAGCCCATGCTCGACGACTTCCGGAGGGTCGCGGAGGGGCTGACGTTCCGGCCGCCGCGGATCCCGATGGTCTCCGCCGTGACAGGCCGTTTGGCCGAGGCCGGGGAGCTGTGTTCCGCTCAGTACTGGGTACGGCATGTCCGCCGGCCGGTGCGGTTCGCGGACGCCGTGCGCTCGCTCGGGGACAACGGCGTCTCGGCCTTCCTGGAGGTCGGCCCCGGTGCCGGGCTCACGACCGCGGCCGAGGACTGCCTGACCGGTGATGTCCTGTGCGTCGCCGCCGCGCGTGGCGGCGAGCCCGAGCCGGAGTCGCTTCTGTCCGCCGTGGCGCGGCTGCACGTGCGCGGGGCGCGTGTCGACTGGCCCGCCGTGTTCGCGGGCACCGGTGCCCGGCGGGTGGACCTGCCGACGTACGCCTTCCAGCGCCGCCGGTACTGGCTGGACGCGCCGCGCACCCCGGACCTCACGGCGTCCGCGCAGGGTCACCCGCTGCTGGGTCCGGGGTTCGCCGTGCCCGACACCGACCGCACGGTGTTCTCCGGTCTGCTCTCCCCCACCGCCCATCCGTGGCTCGCGGACCATGTGGTCGCCGGGACGGTTCTCGTCCCCGCGACGGTGTTCGTCGAGTCGGCCGTTCGGGCGGGCGGCGAGGTCGGTTGCGGCGCGCTCGACGAACTGCTGGTGCTCGCCCCGCTCACCCTGCCCCCGGCGACGACCGTACGCCTCCAGGTCGTCGTGGGCGCGGCGGACGATGGTGGCCGGCGACCTGTCGACATCTACGCCCGGCCGGACGAGCCGGACGCCGGGGACGCGGAGGACGCACCGGACGACTCCTGGACCCGGCACGCCACGGGGCTCGTCGGTCCGGCGCCGGAGCCGACGGCACCGCGGGAGACGGTGTGGCCACCGCAGGACGCGACCGAGATCGACCTCACCGACGCGTACGACAGTCTCGCGGACACGGGTCTGACCTACGGACCGGCCTTCCGTGGCGTACGGGCACTGTGGCGGCGCGGTGCCGAAGTGTTCGCGGAAGTCCGCCTGCCCGAAGGGGAGTTGGTGGCGGCCGACCGCTTCGGGATCCACCCCGCCCTGCTGGACGCGGCACTGCACGCACCGCTGCTCACAGAATCCGCACCCGACTCCGGTGCGGTCCGGGTGCCGTTCGCGTGGAACGGATTCCGCCTGTATGCGGCGGGCGCGACGACGGTTCGGGTACGGGTCGCTCCGGACGGGGCGGACACGGTCGCGGTGACGCTCGAAGACCCGGCGGGCCGCCCGGTGGCCCGAGTGGACGCCCTGACCACACGCGAACTTCCCGCCGCTGTCGACGACTTGGCGGGACGCGCCCTGTTCCGCCCCGAGTGGACCGCCGTGGCGGGCGAGCGTTCCGCGGACACCGCGCGCTGGGAGATCGTGGACGACGGACTGGACCTGCGCGGTTCGATCTCCGGCCTGCCCGACTCCGCCCCAGCCGAGCCGGACACCGTCGTCGTCACCGCCGTAGGCCCGGCGACGGACCCCGATCCCCTCACCGCCGCACACGCACTGACCGACCGGGTGCTCCGCACACTGCAGGACTGGCAGGACGACCCTCGGACGGCGGGCTCGCGCCTGGTGGTCGTCACCCGGGACGCCACCTCGCCGGAGCCGGACCTGGCCGGGGCCGCGGTGTGGGGGCTGGTGCGCGCGGCTCAGTCGGAGCTGCCCGGACGCATCGTCCTGGTCGACGTGGACGACCGGCCCGGCTCACTGCGGCGGCTGCCCGCGGCGGTGGCCACCGGAGAGCCTCAACTAGCCGTACGCGACGGGCAGTTGGCGGCGCCACGGCTGGCCGTCGCGGCGGCGGGAAGTTCGGGCGTGACCCTCCGTCCGGACGGCACCGCACTGATCACCGGCGGCACCGGTGCGCTGGGAGCGGAGCTCGCCCGCCACCTCGTCAGGTCGTACGGTGTACGACACCTGCTGCTGACCGGACGCCGCGGGCCGCAGGCGCCGGGCGCCGAGGAACTGCGGGCGGAACTGGCGGAGTTGGGCGCCGAGGTACGGATCGTCGCCTGTGACGCGGCCGACCGGGCCGCGCTGGCCGAGGTGATCAACGGCTGTGAACCCGCGGTGACCGCCGTGGTGCATGCCGCCGGGGTTCTGGACGACGGCGTGCTGGCGGCGCTGACCCCCGAGCGGATGGCCGCGGTGCTCCGGCCGAAGGCGGACGCGGCCTGGCACCTGCACGAGCTGACCCGGGACCTGGACCTGTCGGCGTTCGTCCTGTTCTCGTCCGTGTCCGGTCTGCTGGGCCGAGCCGGGCAGGGCAACTACGCGGCGGCGAACTCCTTCCTGGACGCCCTCGCCCGCAACCGTGCCCGGCTGGGGCTGCCGGCGATCTCCCTGGCCTGGGGGCCGTGGGAGTCCGAGGAGGGTATGGCCGGCCCGCAGCAGCGGAAGGGGGACATGCTCCGGCCGCTTACCGTGGCACAGGGGCTGGCCCTGTTCGACGCGGCGCTTCGCGGAGGGGAGCCCGTGCTGGCGCCCGTCCTGCTGGACCGGGCGGACCTCCGTTCCGCCGCGGAGCCCCTTCCGCCGCTTTTGCGCGGAGTGGTGCGCCCCCGCACGCCCGCCGCCGGGAGTGCTCTCCCCGGCCCCGAGCAGCCAGGGCAACCGGGAGCCTGGCGCAAGGTGCTCGCCGAGTTGCCCGCGGCTCAACGGACGGACGTACTTGCGGAGTTGATGAACGCCGACGTGGCGGAGGTGCTCGGGTACCCGGACGCCGACGCGCTCCCGGCGGGCAGGTCGTTCGGCGAGCTGGGCTTCGACTCCCTGATGGCGGTGCAGATCCGCAACCGGCTGAGCACGGCGCTACGGCTCAGGCTTCCCGCCGCCGTGGTGTTCGAGCATCCGACGGCCCAGGGACTGGCCCGCCACGTGCTCGGCCTGCTCGATGACGACCTGCCCGCGACGCCGCCGGACACAGGGCGAACACCGGATACCGGGCGGACACGGGACGGCGGACAGGCAGCGGACAGCGGACGGTCACCGGACAGCGGGCAGACCGCGGGCCCCGGGCAGGCATCCGGCCCGCGGCCCGCACAGTCCCTCTCCTCGCTCTATCGGCGGGTCTGCGAGGCCGGTCAGGTGGTCGCCGCGATGCAGATGCTGGTCACCGCGTCCTGGGCGGCGGCGACGTTCGACAGCGCCGACAGCCGGCGGCACGCTCTCGCGCCGCTGCGGCGCGCCACCGGTTCCGGGGGCGGTCCGGTGCTCGTGTTCTTCACGGGCACCCACCCGCCGTTCGCCGCTCCGGAAGGGGAGTTCGCCCGCTTCCACGGCTGTTTCCAGGGCGAGTTGGACGTACTTGAATTCCCGCATCCCGGCATCGGTGCGGGTGACGCGGTCCCGGCCGACCGGGAGACGCTGGCCCGCACGCACGCCGAGTCGGTGCTGCGGCACGTGGGCGACCGGCCCTTCGTGGTCGTCGGGGCCAGCACCGGGGGCGCCGTGGCGCACACGGTGACCCGGCGGCTGGAAGCCATGGGGGTCGCTCCCGTCGCGCAGGTGCTGCTGGACACGTACCTCGTCGACGACGGCAACAGCGACAAGGAGTGGCTGCTGGCCCTGCCCGCGGCCATCGCGCCGCGTCTGGGCGGCAACGAGTTCACCGGGGACGAGGACGCCGGGGTCGCGGCGCTGGGCGCGTACACCCGCATGTTCCTCGGCTGGGAGCCGGAGCCGGTCGCCACGCCGACCCTGCTGGTCCGCGCCACGCGGCCGACCCCGGAGATGGCGGCCGGCGCGGAAGCGGACGAGTGGCGGACCTCGTGGCCGCTGCCGCACACGCGGGTCGACGTCCCCGGCGACCACTTCTCTTTCCTGCAGGAACACTCCGGGACCACGGTGGCGGCCGTCCGCGCGTGGCTCGACTCCCTCGAAGGGGACTCGAAGGAGAAGGGTGACTGATTCGTGTTCCGACGGGCCTCTCAAGTGACCGCGCACCGGCGTCACTTGAGGGGAGCGTGCCCCTCGTCCATCGCCCTGAGACTCGCCACCGTTCCCCGGACGGTCGGGTGCCGGTACAACTCCCGCAGTCGCAGGG